>NZ_CP094357.1:4991350-6239188 GCF_014779555.2 Lysobacter capsici | reverse complement strand
CTGTAGTGCGTCTTCTTGTGCGTGCGTGTAGCTGACTCGGTCGACCGGCCGGCGCGCGAACTGCAGGGGCGCGGCTGGCGACGGGCGAAAGCGGCCCCGCGCACGATGCTCGCATCGCGACACAGAAGGCCGGGGGGTCGGTCAGACTACCATCGAGGCCGGGTCCGGAACAGGACTAATCCACAGGTTCATGCACAGGCTGGGGCGGGCCGTAAGGCGGCGCGGGTCACGGATCGCAAAGCCCAAACTAAACAAAGGCTTGACCCGGACTGTTGCGGTTCTATAGAATCCGCGGTCCTCTACGCCGTCTACATTCGAGCCGAATCATGGCCACCAAGCGCACCTACCAGCCCAGCAACCTCAAGCGTAAGCGCGACCACGGTTTCCGTGCCCGCATGGCGACTGCCGACGGCCGCAAGATTCTCGCCCGTCGTCGTGCCAAGGGCCGCAAGCGTCTCACCGCCTAAGCGTTGCCGGCGAACGCGCCGCGTCTGATCGCGCCTGTCGTGCCGATCCTGCGTCGCGTCACCGATCGCATCCGATGAATTCGACCCGCTTCCCGCGCACCGCGCGGGTACGCGCGCGCTCCGATTTCGACCGAATCTTCAAGCATGGCCGGCGCGTGGCGCTGCCCGTGCTCGCTTTGCATTTCCAGCCCGATCCGGACCTCGCGCCGCGCATGGGCCTGGCGGTGTCGCGCAAGGTCGATCCGCACGCGGTCGGCCGCAACCGCATCAAGCGCGTGTTGCGCGACGCCTTTCGCCATGTGCGCGACGAGCTTCCGCGCGGCGATTACGTCCTCGTCGCCCGACCCGGCGCCTCGCGCTGCAGCGGCGAGGAACTCCGCGCGGCCTTCCTGAGTCTGCTCAAGCGCGCCGCGCCCCGGCCGGCGCCCGCATTGCCCGCAACTGCGGCGCCCGGCACAATGCCGGCCGCTTCCCCTTCCGACCCCATGCCGGACCCCGGTCCCGGCTGAGCCTGCCTGCTGCCCATGAACCAGACCCGTGCTTTTCTGATCCTCGCCTGGCTGATGGTGGCGACCTTGTTGTGGATGGAGTGGGGCAAGGAGAAATCCGCGCCGCCGCCGACCGCCGCGCCGCCGATCGTCGCGCCGGCCAGCACCGTGCCCAGCGCCGCCAATGGCGCGGTGGCCGCGGTGCCCGGCGTGCCGAGCGCCGCGCCGGCCGTGCCCGGTTCGCCGGCCGCGGGCGCTCCCGCCGCCGCGGCCGACGCCAGCGACGGCATCGTCACCGTGACCACCGACGTGCTCAAGGTGAACCTGCGCGGCGGCGAGCTCAGCGAAGCCGACCTGCTCAAGTATCCGATCACCTCCGAGCCCAACAGCCCGCCGATGCGGCTGCTGGCCAGCGACTCGACCTTGTTCTTCGTGGCCCAGAGCGGCTGGGTCAGCCAGGGCAACGCCGCGCCGACGCACGAGTCGGGTTTCCGTTTCGCCGGCCCGCAGCGCAACGTCGTCCTCGCCGACGGCGCGCGCGACCTGTCGGTGCCGTTCGTGTGGACCGGCCCGAACGGCGTGACCATCACCCGCACCTACAGTTTCCGCCGCGGCGACTACGCGGTGAAGGTGCGCGACGAAGTCGTCAACGCCAGCGCCGCGCCGTGGTCGGGTTTCGTCTACCGCCAGCTCAGCCGGGTGCCGCGCGAACTGGTCCACAAGGGCCCCTTCAGCCCGGAGCAGTACAGCTTCCAGGGCGCGGCGTGGTACAGCCCGACCGACAAGTACGAGAAGCGCAAGTTCGATAAGTTCCAGGACGACGGCAAGCTCGACAAGCAGGTCACCGGCGGCTGGATCGCGATGCTGCAGCACCACTTCTTCGCCGCCTGGATTCCGGGCACGAAGGACCAGGGCCAGTTCTCGCTCGAGCAGCTCAACGCCGGCGGTCTGCCGCAGTACCTGATCCGCGACCTCGGCCCGGGCGTCACCGTCGCCCCCGGCGGCAAGGCCGAGACCGAGGCGCGCCTGTGGATCGGCCCGAAGCTGGTCAAGGCGATCGAAGCGCAGAACGTGCAGGGCCTGGACCGCGCGGTCGACTTCAGCAGCTACAGCATCTTCGCGACCCTGGCCAACGGCCTGTTCTGGCTGCTGGAAAAACTGCACAACCTGTTCGGCAACTGGGGCTGGGCGATCATCGGCCTGGTGGTGCTGCTGAAGCTGGCGCTGTATCCGCTGTCGGCCGCGCAGTACAAGTCGGCGGCGAAGATGCGCAAGTTCCAGCCGCGCGTGGCCCAGCTCAAGGAGCGCTACGGCGAGGACAAGCAGAAGTTCCAGATGGCGCTGATGGAGCTGTACAAGAAGGAGAAGATCAACCCGGTCGGCGGCTGTCTGCCGCTGCTGCCGCAGATGATCATCTTCATGACCTTGTACTGGATGCTCGCCGAATCGGTCGAGCTGCGGCATGCGCCGTGGATGCTGTGGATCCACGACCTGACCGCGCGCGACCCGTTCTTCGTGCTGCCGCTGATGAACATCGCGATCATGTGGACCACGCAGAAGCTCACGCCGATGACCGGCATGGACCCGGCGCAGGCCAAGATGATGCAGTTCATGCCGCTGATCTTCGGCGTGATCCTGGCGTTCCTGCCGGCCGGTCTGGTGCTGTATCAGGTGGCCAACGGCGGTCTGGGTCTGTTGCAGCAGTGGCTGACGACCAAGCGTTACGCCGAGGCCTCGGCCACGCCGGGCAAGGATAAAGACAAGGACTGAGGTCGTTGTCGATTTGGTTTGATACGAAGCCCGCCGTCTGGCGGGCTTCGTGTTTGTGGCGACAGGGATGGTTGGATTCTTCGGAGTCGGCGTCGATGTCGATGTCGATTCGAGCTTCGGGATCTGGCCACTGTGTGTGCCCGTCATCCCCGCGAAGGCGGGAATCCAGGGCTTCATCCAGGCAGGGCTCTGAAGTCTCTGGATCCCCGCCTTCGCGGGGATGACGAGCAAACAGCACGCCGGGCCGGGGTTTGATGGCGACCCCCGACAAACACGCACGCCCCCGTCCCCGGCATTTATCATCGCCGCCATGACCACCGCTCCCGCCCGCGACACCATCGCCGCGATCGCCACCGCTCCGGGCGCCGGCGGCGTCGGCATCGTCCGCGTGTCGGGCTCGCGCTCGCTCGAGATCGCCCAGGCCATCGCCGCGCGCGAACTGCAGCCGCGCCACGCCCACTACGTGCATTTCCGCGACGCCCAGGGCGAGACCCTCGACGACGGCATCGCCCTGTACTTCGCCGCGCCGGCCAGCTACACCGGCGAGGACGTGGTCGAACTGCAGGCGCACGGCGGCCCGGCGCTGCTGGAGGAATTGCTCGCGCGCGTGTGCGCCTTGGGCGCGCGCCGCGCGCGGCCCGGCGAATTCAGCGAACGCGCTTTTCTCGAAGGCCGCCTGGATCTCGCCCAGGCCGAAGCGGTCGCCGACCTGATCGCGGCCGGCGATGCGCGCGCCGCGCGCGCCGCGCGTCGCGCGCTCGACGGCGAATTCTCGCGCCGGGTCGAAGCGCTCGCCGACGATGTGCTGGCGATCCGCGTCCACGTCGAAGCGGCGATCGATTTCGCCGACGAATCGCTCGACACGCTCGGCGGCGCGGCCTTGCGCGCGCGCTTCGCCGCCGCCTCGAGCGCGCTCGACGATCTGCTCGCCGCCGCCGAACGCGGCCGCCGCCTGCGCGATGGTTTGCATGCAGTGATCGTCGGCCCGCCCAACGCCGGCAAGAGTTCGTTGTTGAACGCGCTCGCCGGCAGCGACCGCGCCATCGTCACCGACATCGCCGGCACCACCCGCGACCTGCTGCACGAGACGGTCAAACTCGACGGCGTCGAACTCACCTTGGTCGACACCGCCGGCCTGCGCGATGGCGGCGACGCGATCGAACGCGAAGGCATGCGGCGCGCGCGCGGCGAACTGGTCCGCGCCGATCTCGCCATCGTGGTGCTGGACGCGCGCGATCCCGACAGCGGCCTGGCCTGCGTCGCCGACGCGATCGCCGGCGTGCCGGCCTGCCTGTACGTCTACAACAAGATCGACCTGATCGAATCCGATTACGGCTCGCCCACGCCGGCCGACATCGGCGGCGAAGACCGGGTGTTCGTTTCCGCGCGCAGCGGCGCCGGGCTCGATCGCCTGCACGCGCGTTTGCGCGCATTGGCGCAGGGCGACGCGGCCGACGCCAGCGAAGGCGCGTTCACCGCGCGCGCGCGTCATGTCGATGCACTGTTGCGCGCGCGCGAGGAACTCGACGATGCGCGCGCGCAGCTCGATCACGAGATGCTGGATCTCGCGGCCGAGGCCTTGCGCCAGGCCCACGACGCCTTGGGCGAGATCACCGGCCGCGTGCGCGCCGACGATCTGCTCGGGCATATTTTTTCGAGCTTCTGTATCGGCAAATGATGGGGACGGCCACATACTGCCGATAGCCGCGCCCGACGAGCCGTCGGTCGAGATTGGGCCGATGCCGGGCGCTCCGGTGCGATCGACGCGGGATTCCAGGCCCGGATTACGCCGGCAATTCCGCCCGCATCGGCGATCCGAACCAGGCCATACAACCGAACCATCACTGCAAGGAATGCAATAATGGAAGTGGATTTTTTCAAGAACAACGCCAGCGATGTGCTGCTGGAAGTCGAGATCAACCCGGACGTCGCCGCGGCCTTCGAGAACGAGTACGGGGAAAGGACCGGACAGACGCCGGAATCCGGGCCGAACTACCAGCATCAACCGAATAAGTGGGGCGGCGAATACCGCATCTATTTCAACAGCGAGCACGACCTCCTCGATGAGTTCGCGGCGCTGAAGATAGATGTCGAACAGGGCCACAGGCCGTATCGAGGTCACCTGAAATACCGTGTCAACAATCAAGCATTCTTCTGGGCCCTGGTCGCAGCGGGCTACCGACTCGGCGAAAACTGAAATTCCGCGGCGCGCGGCTGGTGAATCATGGCGATCGAAACGTTGAGCACGCCCCGCGACGACGCATCGCGCGATCTGGTCGAACGCCTCGCCGAAGGCTTCCCGGAACTGATGACCGAAACCCGGGGCGAAGACGGAAGCCTGCGTCGCAGCGTGGATTTCGACAAGCTGCGGCAACTGCTCGGCGATCGCGCCGTGGACGGGCCGCAGGAGCGTTACCAACTCGACTGGCCGGGAAAGCGCGAAGCCCTGGCACTGTCCAACGCCTCGGTCGACGCGGCGCTGCGTCCGTACGAAAGCGAAAGCGTGGAGTTCGCGAGCACCGCAAACCTGTTCGTCGAAGGCGACAATCTCGACGCGTTGAAGCTGATGCGCGAGGGTTACCTGGGCAAGATCGACATGATCTACATCGATCCGCCGTACAACACCGGCAGCGATCTTATCTACAAGGACAGCTTCAAGTCGGCCGCGACCGAGTTCAAGCGCAAGAGCGGCTACACTAACGAACTCGGCGAACGGCTGGTGCACAACGCGCCGAGCAACGGACGCTTCCATTCCGACTGGCTGTCGATGATCTATCCGCGCCTGCGCATCGCGCGGCAGTTGCTGCGCGACGGCGGCCTGATCTTCATCTCCATCGACGACAACGAACGGGCCAACCTGCAGAAAGTCTGCGAGGAGATCTTCGGCCACGACAACTTCCTGGGTTGTTTCGTCTGGAAGCGGCGCAGCGGCGCGATGGACGCGGTGACCAACCTCAGCGAAGACCACGAATACGTTTTGATCTATTCGAAGTCGCAGGCGGTGCTCAAGGGCGTGGAGCGCACGTTCGAGAAATACACCAATCCCGACAACGACCCGCGCGGGCCGTGGATCTCCGACAACCTCAGCGCGGGCAAGCCCGGCGGCGACACCTATTACCCGATCACCGATCCGGACACCGGCAACGAGTTCTATCCGCCGAAGGGACGCTACTGGCCTTACAGCCGCCACACCATGGCCGGCAAGATCGCCGAAGGAAAAGTGATCTTTCCCAAGAGCGCCGGCGGCACGCCGATGCTCAAGCGATTCGCGTCCGAAGCGATCAAGTCCACGCTGCCGGTGTCGTCGTGGATCGAGCGGCCCGGCGGCAATGCCGGCCAGAGCACGCTCGTGACGCCGATGAACAGCTCCGCCACCAAGGCGCTCAAGGAGTTGTTCGACGCGAAATTGTTTTCCTTTCCCAAGCCGGTCGAGTTGATCAAGGCGCTGATGAGCCAGGGCATGCCGAAGGATGGCCTGGTGCTGGATTTTTTCGCCGGATCGGCGACGACCGCGCAGGCGATGTTCGAATGCAACGCCGAGGACGGCGGCAATCGCCGGGCGATTCTGGTCCAGCTTCCCGAAGTCCTGGCTCCCGATTCGGATGCGTTCAAGGAGGGCTTCGGCGATATCGCGCAGTTGTCGAAGGAACGGATCCGGCGTTCGGGTTCCAAGGTCCTGCAAGGCGATTGCCATCCGGACTGGAACCGCGACGTCGGCTTCCGGGTGCTGAAGGTCGACAGCTCCAACCTGAAGCAGGTCCACCATCGTCCCGATCAGACCGCGCAACAGGATCTGCTCGACAGCATCGATAACGTCAAGCCCGATCGCGGCGCCGACGATCTGCTGTTTCAGGTGCTGGTCGACTGGGGCCTGGAGCTGACCTTGCCGATTCGCCGCGCGATCGTCCGGGAAAAAACCGTGTTCTTCGTCGACGGCGCCGCGTTGGCCGCCTGCTTCGACGCCGAGGGCGGCATCGACGAGGCCTTCGTCAAGGAGCTAACGGCGCATAAGCCGTTGCGCGCGGTGTTCCGCGACGCCGGCTTCAAGGACAGCGCGGCCAAGATCAACGTCGAGCAGCTTTTCAAACTGCTGTCGCCGGCGACCGAAGTCAGATGCATCTGAGCCGACGCGCGAAGCCATGAAGCTCAAGTTCAAGACCCAGGACTATCAGACGCAGGCCGTGGAGGCGGTGGTCGATTGCTTCCGGGGACAGCCCGCGCCGCGGGAAACAATTCGCCATCGCGAATATCCGGCGGCGCAATCGCTTCGGTCCGAGGGTCCGCAAGCCGCGCTGCCGCTGGGCGACTACCAAGTGGACTGTTGTAACGCCGAGCTGGTGCTCTCGCAAAACGAGTTGCTCGACAACATCCGGCAGGTGCAGCGCCGGCAGAATCTGGACGTCTCCGAGCATCTGGTCCAGACCAAGGTCGCGCAGGTCAATCTCGATGTCGAGATGGAAACCGGCACCGGCAAGACCTACTGCTACATCAAGACCTTGTTCGAGCTCAACCGTCAGTACGGCTGGAGCAAATTCATCATCGTGGTGCCCAGCATCGCGATCCGCGAGGGCGTCGCCCAATCCTTGAAGATCACCGCCGAGCACTTTCTCGAGACGTATCACAAGAAGGCGCGGTTCTTCATCTACAACTCCAAGCAGCTTCATCACCTGGAGAGCTTCAGCTCGGACGCCGGCATCAACGTGATGGTGATCAACGCGCAAGCGTTCAACGCCACGGCCAAGGATGCGCGGAGGATCTACGAAGAGCTGGACGATTTCGGTTCGCGCCGTCCCATCGACGTGATCAGCGCGGTGCGCCCGATCATGATCCTCGACGAGCCGCAAAAGATGGAAGGCGGCAAGACCCTGGATTCGCTGGGCAACTTCAAGCCCTTGGCGGTTCTGCGCTATTCGGCCACGCACAAGACCGTGCATAACAAGATTCACCGCCTCGACGCGCTGGACGCGTATCAGCTCAAGCTGGTCAAGAAGATCGCGGTGCGCGGCATCTCGGTGAAGGGATTGGCGGGCACCAATGCCTACCTGTATCTGCAGTCGATCGAGATCTCCAGCGACCGGCCGCCGCTGGCGCGGCTGGAACTCGAGCATCGGCGGGCCGACGGCACGATCGGGCGCGTGGTGAGGAAACTGAGCAAGGGCGACAATCTGCTGTCGGCGAAATTTTCCAACGCGCTGGAGCAGTACCGCGGCTTCGTGGTCGACGAAATCGACGCCAATGCCGACACCGTGAGCTTCGCCAACGGCGTGGAACTGGCGGTCGGCGAAGCGATCGGCGACGTCGACGAAATCCTGCTGCGCCGCATCCAGATCCGCGAAGCCATCAAGGCCCATTTCGACAAGGAACAGGCGCTGTTCCATCAGGGTGTAAAAGTGCTGAGCCTGTTCTTCATCGATGAGGTGGCCAAGTACCGCGACTATTCCGCCGAGGACGAAAAGGGCGAGTACGCGCGGGTGTTCGAGGACGAGTACCGGCAGTATCTGGGCGAGATGCTCGCGCTGGAGGAAACGCCGTACACGCGTTACCTGAAGGCCATCGCGCCGGAAGATACCCACAGCGGCTATTTCTCGATCGACAAGAAGACCAGGCGGATGGTCGATCCCGAGGTGGAAAAGCGCGGCGAGAACGCCGGCCTGTCCAGCGACGCGGATGCGTACGATCTGATTCTCAAGCGCAAGGAACGATTGCTGTCGCTGGACGAACCGGTGCGTTTCATCTTCTCGCATTCCGCGCTGCGCGAAGGCTGGGACAATCCGAACGTGTTCGTGATCTGCGCGCTCAAGCACAGCGACCACACCATCTCGCGCCGGCAGGAGGTCGGACGCGGGCTGCGCCTGTCGGTCGACCAGAACGGCGAGCGCATGGACCATCCGGCCACCGTGCACGACATCAACGTGCTGACCGTGGTGGCCGGCGAAAGCTACAAGGACTTCGTCGCCGCCTTGCAAAAGGACATCAGCGGCTCCTTGTCGGCGCGGCCCAGGCAGGCGAGCGAAGACTATTTCGCGGGTAAGGTGTTGCGCACGGCGGGCGGCGATCTCGAGGTTTCACCGCAGCTGGCGAAGCAGATCTACCGATACCTGGTCAAGAACGATTACACCGACGATGCCGACCGCATCACCGATGCTTATCGCCAGGCCAGGCAGCACGGCGCGCTGGCGCCGTTGCCGGAGGAGTTGCAGCCGCACGCGCAGCAGGTGTTCAGGTTGATCGATACGATCTTCAGCGACGGCCAGCTTCCCGACATCGGCGATGACCGCCGGACCAAGACCAATCCGCTCAACGCGAACTTCGAAAAGCGCGAGTTCAAGGCGCTGTGGCAGCGCATCAACCGCAAGGCCGCGTACAGCGTCGATTTCGATTCCGACGAACTTGTCGCCAAGGCCGTCGCCGCGCTCAACGACAAAGACGAAGGCCTGCGGGTCGCGCCGTTGCGATACACGATCCAGACAGGCGAACAGCTGAGCCGGATCGAACCGGACGCGCTCAAGCGCGGCGCCAGCTTCAGGGTGCTGGAAACCGAGGTCGAATACGACAAGCGCTCGGCGCATTCGCAGGTGGCCTACGACCTGATCGGCCAGATCGCCGAGGGCACGCGGCTGACCCGCCGCACCGTGGCCGCGATCCTGACGGGCGTGAACGCCGCGGTGTTCGCCCAATACAAAAGCAATCCGGAAAGCTTCATCGCCGAAGCGATCCGGATGATCAACGAACAAAAAGCCACGGTCATCGTCGAGCACCTGGCTTACGATCCGGTCGAGGACAGGTTCGATCTGGATATCTTTACCTCCAGACAAAGCAAGCAGGATTTCAGCAAGGCCGGCGACAAGCTCAACAAGCACGTCTACGACTACGCGCTGACGGATTCGATGGTCGAACGCGAATTCGTGAAGGAACTGGACACCGCCACCGACGTGGTGGTCTACGCCAAGCTGCCTCGGGGATTTTCGATTCCCACGCCGGTCGGCGACTACAACCCCGACTGGGCGATCGCGTTCAAGGAAGGCAGCGTCAAGCACATCTACTTCGTCGCCGAGACCAAGGGCTCGATGGCGTCGATGGAACTGCGCGCGGTCGAGAAGACGAAAACCCAGTGCGCGCGGAAATTCTTCGAGGCGATGAATCGGCGCCACGCCGGCGAGGAGGTCAGGTACGACGTCGTGGACGGGTTCGGGAAACTGATGGAAATCGTGAAGTCATAGCGCCGTGGGCGCGGCCAGGCCGCGCCGCCGGTGGAACCACGCGCGATGCGGTCACGCCGCGCGTGGATAGTCGGTATAGCCTTGCGCGCCGCCGCCGAAATAACGCGTGCGATCGCCTTCGTTCATCGGCAGATCGTGTTCGAGCCGGTACGGCAGATCCGGATTGGCGATGAACGGCCGGCCGAAACCGATCAGGTCGGCCCAGCCCTTGCGCAAGGCTTCCTCGGCGCGTTGTTTCGTATAGCGGCCTGAATAAATCAGACTGCCGCCGAACACGATGCGCAGCGCTTCGCGAAACGCGTCGGGCATGCCGGGTGCGTCGTCCCAATCGGCTTCGGCGATGTGGATATAGGCCGCGCCGATGTCGTCGAGGATTTTCGCCGCGGCCAGATAGGTCGCCTGCGGGGTGTCGTCGACCGCGCCTTGCAAGGTGGTCAACGGCGCCAGGCGCACGCCCAGGCGGCCGGGGCCGACCACGTCGAACACCGCTTGCGCGACTTCGCGCAGGAAGCGCAGGCGATTGGCCAGTGAGCCGCCGTATTCGTCGCCGCGGGTGTTGGCCTGCGAATCGATGAACTGGTTGATCAGATAGCCGTTGGCGCCGTGCAGTTCGACCCCGTCGAACCCGGCGTCGAGCGCGTTGCGCGCGGCCTGGGCGAAGTCGGCGACGATGCCGGCGATTTCCTCGACGTTAAGCGCGCGCGGCGTGGAGTGCTGGACCATCTCGCCGACCCCGGCTTCCGGCCCGCGGCCTTCGACATCGACGAACACTTTCACCCCGATCGCGGTCAGCGGCGACGACGACACCGGCGCGGCGCCATCTTCCTGCAAGGCGACGTGCGAGACGCGGCCGACATGCCATAGCTGCGCGAACATGCGGCCGCCCTGCGCATGCACCGCATCGGTGACCTTGCGCCAGCCGGCGACCTGTTCGGCGCTGTAGATGCCCGGCGTCCACGCATAACCCTGGCCCTGGCGGCTGATCTGGGTGCCTTCGCTGACGATCAGGCCGGCGCCGGCGCGCTGAGCGTAGTACTGCGCCATCAGCTCGGTGGCGACATCGCCGCGGCCGGCGCGCGAGCGGGTCATCGGCGGCATGACGATGCGGTTACGGGTGTCGAAGTCACCCAGGCGGTGGGAGGTGAACAGCATGGCGGTTCTCGGGGATTCGGGATGGGGGAAGTGTGGAGATGCGGTCGCGGTTGAAAAACAGGGTGTGGAGCAAACGATCTTTTCCGTGGGGGCAAGAATCGAGCGGTTGCGGTGTCGCGTTCGGTAGGCCGGTGGCGTCGTTGGCGATGATTCGCGGTCGCGACTTGCGTCGCTCCTACAGGTAGGCCATGCGGCTATGCCGCCGCGCTCAATCCCACACAGGCGCAAGGCTGCCGGGATCGGTCAAGCGCTCGCCGCGATCGAGCGTGGCGATGCGCGCCATGTCGTCGTCGCCCAGGCGCAGCGAGGTGGCCAACAGATTGCTCGCCAGGTTCTCGCGCTTGGTCGAGGACGGAATCACCGCGTAACCCAGCTGCATCGCCCAGGCCAGCGCGACCTGCGCCGGCGTGGCGTCGTGCTTGCGCGCGATCTCGACGAGGATCGGATCGCTGAGCACCTTGCCATAGGCCAGGGTCATGTACGAAGTCAGCGCGATGCCTTGGCGCTTGGCGAATTCAGCGAGCTTGCGGTTCTGCAGATAGGGATGCAGTTCGACCTGATTGGTGGCGATGGCATCGGCACCGACCACATCGATCGCGCGTTGCATCAGATCGATATTGAAATTCGACACACCGATCGCGCGGGTCAGCCCTTGTGTCCTGGCGTCGGCCAACGCGGTCATGAATTCGCGCACCGACACCGCGTCGCCCGGCGACGGCCAGTGGATCAAGGTCAGGTCGACCCGATCGGTGCGCAGCTTGCTCAAGCTTTCGCGCAGGCTGGGGATCAGCTTGTCCTTGGACAGGTTGTCGACCCAGACCTTGGTGGTGATGAAAAGTTCGTCGCGGGCCACGCCGCTGTCGGCGATGGCCTGGCCGACTTGCGCTTCGTTGCCGTAGATCTGCGCGGTGTCGATGACGCGATAGCCCAGTTCCAGGCCGTTGCGGACCGAGTCGATGACGACCTGGTCCTTGAGACGGAATGTGCCGAGGCCGAAGGCGGGAAGGTTCATGGGGAAATCCTCAAGTGATGGAAAAACAAATCAGTGCGCGACCACGACGGCGCCGCTGGCGCGATCGGGCAGGCCGTCGCGACGATCCAGCCAGCCGCTCAACGCGGTCAGACCGAACGCGCCGAGCACCACCAGCGCGCCGACCCACGGCGTGTGGCCCAGGCCGAGGTGAGCGACGACGAGGCCACCGGCCCAGGAGCCACCGGCGACGCCGAGATTGAACGCGGCGATGTTGAAACCGGCGGCGACATCGACCGCCTGCGGCGAGTAATGCTCGGCCTGCTTGACCACGTACACCTGCAGACCCGGCACGTTGCCGAACGCGACCGCGCCCCAGGCCAATGCCGTGATTACCACCAACCATTGGCTATGCGCGGTGAAGCTCAGCACGAACAACACCGCGGCCAGCAGCAAGAAGATCGTCTTCAAGGCCTTGATCGGGCCATGCCGGTCGGCGAGCTTGCCGCCCCACACGTTGCCGAACGCGACCGATACGCCGTAGGCGAGCAACACCAGGCTGACCATGTTCGGGCTGAAACCGGCGATGTCCTGCAGGATCGGCGCGAGGTAGGTGAAGGCGATCAACGAACCGCCGTAACCGACCGCGGTCATCGCATAGACCAGCAGCAAGCGCGATTGCAGCAGCACCGCGGCCTGCTTGAGCAGCGGCGCCGGCGTGGCGTGGGCGATCTTCTTCGGCACGAACAACGCGCTGCCGAGCATCGCGATCAGGCCGAACCCGGCGACCACCAGGAAGGTCGTGCGCCAGCCGAAGTGTTGGCCGATGAAGGTGCCCATCGGAATGCCGGTGACGAAGGCCACGGTCATGCCGCTGAACATGGTCGCGATGGCGCTGGCGGCCTTGTCTTTCGGCACCAAGCTGGTGGCGATGATCGAGCCGACCGAGAAGAACACGCCGTGGGCGAGGCCGGTGAGGATGCGCGCGACGATCAGCGTGGCGTACCCCGGCGCGAGCCAGGCAACCAGATTGCCGACGGTGAACAGCGCCATCAGCCCGACCAGCAGGGTCTTGCGCGGCACCCGCCCGGTCAGCGCGGTCAGCAGCGGCGCGCCGATGGCGACGCCGAGCGCGTACAGGCTGACCAGCAGCCCGGCCGAGGGCAGGTCGACGCCGAGGTCGGCGGCGATGGTGGGGATCAGGCCGACGATGACGAACTCGGTGGTGCCGATGGCGAAGGCGCCGAGGGTCAGGGCCAGGAGGGCGAGGGGCATGGCGGGCATCCGGTGGATGGGATGCGCAGTGTCGGCCGTTGGTCTTTGCCGAAAAATGGGGTTTTTGGCTAATTACTATTGACTGGTAATCAATAGTTGGTGGGTTTGCCCGAGGTTGGCTGCGGACTGGCGAGCATCACGACCGGGTTTTGTCGTTTGGCGAGCGCGGTGTGGATAACTTCGGCCGGCATCGACGACGTACCAAAAATACATGTTTGGATTGCTTGTGCAATCTGAAATTGTCGCTGTCGCTGTCGCTGTCGCTGTCGCTGTCGCTGTCGCTTGCTTCTGCTTCGCTCTGGCATGCGCCTGATGTCGAGTTCCGCCTCCCGCGCTGCGAGGTTACTGCCTCGCGTTAGCGAAGGCACACCCGAAGGGCGGCGCACATGGATGTGCGCCGTGCGCCACCGAGACAGCATGTCTCGTGTGGCGCATGCCCGCGTCTGCGCCGAACTTGCGGGCCCTTGATTCACAAAAAAGCGTTTTTCTTTGGTTACCTTTTGACCGAAGGGAATCCAGGCGGACTTTTGTCGCTTTTGACAAAAGAAAGTAACTCGGCCGCTTGCGGACGAAAGCTGTTGATCTTGCCTTCGGCTCCAATAGCTCTAGAGCTTTGAAGCTTTGAAGCCTTTAAAGCTGCAAGCAGGATCAAAAGCGTTCCGCCGCTGAAGCGGCGGGTCACTTTCTTTTGTCTAAAGCAACAAAAGTCCGCCTGGATTCCCTTCGGTCAAAAGGTAACCAAAGAAAAACGCTTTTTTGTGAATCAAGGGCCCGCGCGTGCGATGCATTCGCAGGCATGCGCCACACGGGACATCCTGTCTCGGTGGCGCACGGCGCACATCCATGTGCGCCGCCCTACGGGTGTCCTTTTGTTCTCGCGAGTTACAAGCCTCGCAGCGCTGGATGAACTGCGCTGCTTCAGGCCCAAGCCGAACCTGCATGGCCTACCTGTAGGAGCGGCGTGAGCCGCGACCGCGCCAATACAACCACCTCGCAACTTACGCCGCAGCTGAATTTTCGCGGTCGCGGCTTGCGCCGCTCCTACAGGGAGCAGGCGATGCAATTGCCCGCGCCTGCGGTGCCGGCGCAGGCATGCGCTACACGGGACATCCTGTCCCGATGGCGCACGGCGCACATCCCTGTGCGCCGCCCTTCGGGTGTGCTGTTGTGCTCGCGAGTTCCGGGCTTCGCAGCGCTGGATGAACTGCGAGGCTTCCGGCCCAAGCCGAACCTGCATGGCCTACCTGTAGGAGCGGCGCGAGCCGCGACCGCGCCAATACAACCACCTCGCAACTTGCGCCGCAGCTGAATTTTCGCGGTCGCGGCTTGCGCCGCTCCTACAGGGAGTTGGCGATGCAATTGCCCGCGCCTGCGGTGCCTTCGCAGGCATGCGCCACGCGGGACATCCTGTCCCGGTGGCGCACGGCGCACATCCATGTGCGCCGCCCTTCGGGTGTGCTGTTGTTCTTGCGAATTACAAGCCTCGCAGCGCTGGATGAACTGCGCGGCTTCAAGCTCAAGCAAAAGCGGCGTGGCCTACCTGTAGGAGCGGCGCGAGCCGCGACCGCGCCAATACAGCCACCTCGCAACTTACGCCGTGGCTGAATTTCCGCGGTCGCGGCTTACGCCGCTCCTACAGGGAGCGGGCGATGCAATGGAAATTATTGGTCGAACCAAAGGTTCGGGCGAGGCAAGCCGCAGCCGCCAACCAACAAGGGCGCAACGTCGTGATGCCGGGCTGCATCAATCCGAACGCATCGGTTCGGCAGACCGAACCCGTCATGTGCATCGAGCGCGACCGATACGTCGGATATCCACAGCCGACAGACGCCACCACCGAGCGAATCACCATCGCCGCGCGTTATCCACAGCGCGGCCGCCGCCCAACGCACCGATCCGCGCCGCAGCACTGCGAAAATCACCGTCTCCGCGATCAGCGACGCCGCACCGCGAAAATCACCGTCTCCGCGATCCGCGTCGCAGCACCGCGAAAATCACCGCTTCCGCGATCGGCGCCGCAACACTACGAAAATCACCGCTTCCGCGATCAGCGCCGCAGCACCGCGAAAATCACCATCCCGCGATCAACGCCCCAACACCCCGAAGATCACCACCGCCGCGATCAACGCCGCCATCACCGCGAAGAAAATCTTCACCCAGCTGTACGGCCGCTCGCCCGCGATCTGTCCGGTGTAGCCGTTGGCCAATACCTGGAAACTGCGCGAGCCGTAGGTGTAGCTGACCAGCCACACCGGTACCAGGATGTGTTTGAAGGTGCGGCCGCGGAAGGTCGCGTCGACCTGCAGGTTGCGCTGGGTGTCGCCGGGCACCTGCGCCGAACACAGGGCGCGGGTCTGCTCCTGCATCAAGGTTTCGTTCGATTGCGCGGCGCGGCGCAGGTCGACCTGGTAACGCTCGACCAGCCAGCCGCGCACGAACTCGGGCGAGTACGGCTTGAGGTCGGTGGTGGTCGGAAACGAGCCGATCTGCTGCAGCAGGTCCTGATGCACGCCGACCGTGCCCGGCACCAGTTCGTCGTCGAAGAAATGCCGCAGCGAGCCCGAGGCGTCTTCCCAGCGCGTGCGCTGCACCTGGCGGGTCTTGCGCTGGCCGTTTTCGGTGTAGCTCTCGGTCTCGTAGTAGTGATAACCCGCTTCGGCCGTCCAGTTCGCCGAGACGTGCGCGTCGAAGGTCCAGTACGGCAGGTAGATGCCCTTGAGCGTGTCGGTCAGCGCCGCGGTCTTGAGCCGGTTCGGCGCGAACCAGCGCGTGCCGTACCAGGCGCGGATCGAATCGCGCACCTGGCCGTCGCTGATCTTGAACGGCAGCACGCTCTGCGGGGTGATCGCGTCGCCGAGCGATTCGTGTTCGATGATCGACGGCGAGCCGCAGAATTCGCAGCGGTCGGCGACCTTGCCGTCGACGAACACCGAGATCGCGTGGCAGCTGCGGCATTGCACTTCACGCCGCTGCGCGCCGTAGCCGCGCTGGTCCTGCGGAGTGGCGGCCATGCTCTGCAGCAGGTCGAGCGCGCCGCCGTTCTGCGAGCCCTGCAGGCGGGTGTCGCCGGCCTGCACGCTCCACCGGCTCGCCGTGCGCGTGCCCGCGCCCGGTGTCTTCGCCAGTTGCTCGACCGCCGCGTGGATGGCGGCGAGGTCGGGGTCCTGCGATCCCGAGGCGGCGGACGCGGGCAACGGCGGCGGGCCGCCGGCCGGTTCCTGCATGCGCTTGAGCGCTTCGAGCAGGTCGTGCTCGACCATCGCCGGGCTGCCGTCGCCGGGCGCGGACGTGGCCTGTTCCAGCGGCACCACGGTGCCGCAGTAGGGGCAGGCCAGCGATTGCTTCGCCGCATTCCATTGCAGATCCCCGCCGCACTCCGGGCAGGGATGTTTTCCGACGGTCGCGTTGTTCATCAGCCGCGCAGGAATTCTTCGAGCGCGGCCTTGGCGATGCGGGTGGCGTTGCCGATCTTGCGCGCCTTCAGGTCACCCGAGGCGATCGCGGCCTCGACGTCCTCGACCGACACGCCCAGGGTGGCGGCGGCCTGTTCGGGCGTGAGCACCTCCAGCGCGCCGGCGGCGCCCGGCAGCGGCGGCGGGACCGCGCCGGTCGCGGCCTGCGGGGCCTGGTTCTGCATGCTGCGCATCATTTCCTGAGCCATGCCGAAGCCGATCGCCATCTGCGCCGCGCCGCCGGCCGCGCCGCCGTCGCTGCCGTTGGCCATCGAGGTGCCCATCTGGAACTTGACGTAGTCGTTGAGGTTGCCGACCGCGCCCATGCTCGAACGCGCGTCGATCGCCTTCTCGACTTCCGGCGGCACCGACACGTTTTCCAGCACGAAACCGGTGATCTCGATGCCGTACTTGCTGGTCATCGCGGGGTTGATGATCGGCAGCAACGCGTCGCCGAGTTCGCCGTAGCGCGAGGCCACATCGAGCGCCGGCACCTTGGCGGTGGCGAGCGCGTCGGTGAACACGCTGACGATGCGCGAACGCATGGTGTCAGCGAATTCGTCGAGGCGGAAATTCTGGTCGGTGCCGGCCACTTCCTTGAGGAACTTGGCCGAGTCGACGATGCGGAAATCGTAGGTGCCGAACGCGCGCAGGCGCACGATGCCGAAATCGGCGTCGCGCATCATCACCGGGTTGGAAGTGCCCCACTTGTTGCCGGTGAACAGCCGCGTGTTGAGGAAATAGACATCGCACTTGAACGGCGAATTGAAGCCGTACTTCCAGCCGAGGATCGTCGACAGGATCGGGATGTTCTCGGTCTTGAGGGTGTGCTTGCCGGGGTTGAACAGGTCGGCGTACTGGCCGGCGGCGACGAACTGGACTTGCTGCGACTCGCGCACGATCAGCTGCGCGCCGTTCTTGATTTCCTTGTCGTCGTCCGGGTAGCGGAACGAGAGGGTGTCGCGCGAGTCATCGGTCCACTCGATGATTTCCAGCAACTCGCCCTTGATGAAACCCAGAATGCTCATGTCCCGCTCCCTGCCTGTGGTGCGGGGATTCTAGAACACGACGGGCGGCGGCAAGCACGCGGGCCGATCGCGCGGGCCGATCGCCGCCCGCGCGCCCCGGGCTGGCGCGCGGCTGCCCGGCGCAGTGCCTCGCCGCGCGCCGCGGCCCCGGCCGAACCCGGTGGGCGGACCTCGCCTCGCGGCCATGTTTCACCGCTGCGACATCGCCCGCGCCGCCTGTCGCCGGCCCGGCCGAAACTGTGGACGCAGTCGCGACTGCCCGCGCAAACCGACACACCCGGTATCGGTAGCGGCCGCGATGGGTGGCACACTCGGCGTCTGACGCCTATCCCGTAGCCCACTACTACCTGAACGCTTGACAAACGCGGCCCGCTAGCGCGTCCTATCGGACGTGCGCCCGGCCCCGTATCGGACGGGTCTCGCGTATTTCAGGGGAGCTTTAAACAAATGATCGTCGCTATTCATAATCGGCGTAGCAGCCGGCTGTCCGTTGTAAAGCAGGTGTCCGCGGTGCTCGCGCTCGGATTCGTGCTCGCCGCCTGCGGCAAGAAAGAACAGGCCGCCGCGCCCACGGATGCGGCGCCCGCGCCGGCCGCCGGCGCCCCGGCACCGACCGCGCAAACCGCGGTTTCGGCCAAGGTCTCGTCGCTGACGGTCGATCAGCTGCGCGAAGCGGCGCGCAAGGCGTATGTGGAAAACCGTCTGTACGCGCCGGCCGAGGACAACGCCGTCGAGTACTACCTGGCCCTGCGCGAAAAAGCCCCGGCCGACGCCGTGGCCTCCAGCGCGCTGACCGACCTGCTGCCGATGACGGTCATCGCGACCGAGCAGAGCGTGGGTCGCGAGGACTTCGTCGAAGCCCAGCGCCTGGCCGCGCTGATCGAACGCGCCGACGCCCAGCACCCGGCGCTGGCCCGGTTGAAGGCGTCGATCGCCGCCCAGCAGGATGCGGTGGCCAAGCGCGCCGAGCAGGAGAAGCTCACCGCCGAGGAACAGGCCAAGAAGCAGGTCGAGCTGGAGAAGCAGCGTCTGGCCCAGCAGCAGGCGCAGCAGCAGCAGGCCGCGCAGCAGCTGGCGACCCAGCAGGCGGCCGAGCGTCAGGCCGCGACCCAGCGCGCGGCCGAACAGCGCGCGGCCGAGCAACGGGCCGCCGAACAGCGCGCCACCGAGCAGCGCGCGCCGGAACGGCCCGCCCCGGCGCCCGCGCCGGCCGCCGCCGCGACCGCGCCGAGCGATCTGCGCGCGGTGTCGACGCCGGCCCCGCGCTATCCGCCCGAAGCCCTGCGCGCCGGCACCTCGGGCGAGGTCCAGGTGGAGTTCACCGTCGGCACCGACGGTTCGGTCACCGCGGCCCGCGTGGTGCGTTCGAACCCGGCCCGCGTGTTCGATCGCGAAGCGGTCAACGCGGTGCGCAAGTGGCGCTTCCAGCCGGTCCCGGCGCCAGTCACCACGCGTCGCACGATCGGGTTCAATCCGGGCGGTTGATCGGGTTGATTGGGTGATCGAAGGAAACGAAGAAGCCCGGCGCGAGCCGGGCTTTTTCGTTCGCGGCTGGGCTTGCTTGGCGAGCGGACCGGCGACTTCGCCGAAGCGGTCGCACGCGGCCGTACCGTACCGTGCCGGCCACGGGCGGTGGCGATCGTGCGCGGCGCGCCTCGGCCGGGGATGCGGGTCGGCACGATCACGTCGCCGGCCTGGACCAGACGACGCGGTCGCGCGTCGCGTCCAGGCCCTCGCTCCGCCATGGAGAGACGATGAATTACCAGAACGAACTACAGCGGCTCGGCGGCGTGACCAGGGCCACGGCCGATGCCTTCGCGCCGCTCGACCCCTTCGCGATCCGGCAGCTCGAACGCCGGATCGGTTTCGAACTGCCCGGGGACTACCGCGACTTCCTCGCCCGCCTGGGCGGCGGGCTGAACTTCAAGGAAGAGGTGGCCAGCGAGCCGCTGCGCGACCGTCCCGAGTACCTGCACGCGGCGGACACGGAGATCGCGAACGCGCGCTTCGCCGGTTCGATCGTCGCGACCTTCTTCGGCGCCGACGAGCGCCTGCCGGATCGTCTGGGCTTCGACTGGGCGTTGCGGAATTACCAAGGTCGCCTGCCCGATCGCAGTCTGCCGGTCGCCACCGATGGGGCCGGCAATCTGGTCTGCCTGATCGATGCGCGCGACCGAACCCCGGGGTTCTACTGGTGGGACCACGAGCACGAATGGGACGAGCGCGACTACCGCGAGGAGACCGGCAGGGCGATGCCGGCGGAAGCGAAGTACCAGAACGTTTACTTCATCGCCGAATCGTTTTCGCGATTCCTGCAGCGGGCGTTCGTCTTTGTCGATGAATGAGTGCGTCGTGCGGCATCGCGGATCCATGCGTGGGTGCGCGGGTACGCGATCGCGGCGGCGCGGCTAAAGCGAATCCCCCGCGCAACGATCGGTGCCTCGACCTCGATGGTTCGCAAGCGCGTGCCCCCTTTTCCAAAGTGGGCACCGATTCATGCGCGCGGATGAAAGCATGGCTGCCGCACCCACCGCACCCACCGCACCCACCGCACCCACCGCACCGCGCTGTGATGCATGCTGTGGTGCGTGGTGCGTGGTGCGTGGTGCGTGCGCGTGCGTGAGGTGTGCTGTGCAGCGCAGTGCTTTTCCCCCCTTTGCAAAAGGGGGGCAGGGGGGATTCGCTTTTGCTTTCGCTCCAGCTCCAGCCTCAGCCACATCCCCCCACTCCATCACCCCGCAATCGCCAGCTTCTCGTTGTGATACCGCCGCACCGCCGCGAACCACAGCACCGCCGCCAACGCGAACGCGGTCGCCAGATACACCGCCCAGATCTGCCCCGAGATCGCTTCGCCGCGGATCACCTTCAACAGCAGCTGATTCTGTGACAGGAACGGCACGGTGAACTGCCACAGCTGGGTCTTGAGCGGATTGACCATCAGCACGAAGGTCGGGATCAGCGGCATCAGCATCAGCCAGGTGATGTGGCTCTGCGCTTCCTTCAGGCTCTTGGCCGCGGCCGACAGGTAGGTCAGCAGCGCGGTGCCGATGAACGACATCGGCAGCAGGATCAGCAGCATCTTGCCGATCGCCGCGAAGCTGACGTTGAGCATCTGGCCGATGCCGCTGCTCATCTGCGCGCTGAGCTTGAACGCGAACAAGGTCAGCAGCAGCGAGATCAAGCCGAGGATGCAGGCCGCGGCGATCTTGCCGCTGACGATCGCGCCGCGCGGCGCCGGCGTGGCCAGCAGCGGTTCGAGCGACTGGCGTTCGCGCTCGCCGGCGGTGGCGTCGATGATCAGGTACGCGCCGCCGATGAACGAGGTCATGATCAGCAGGTACGGCAGCAAGGCCGACAGCACCAGGCCGCGCTTGGCTTCGGGCGTGGCCACGTCGCGGTCGCCGACGTTGACCGGCTGGGCGACGTTGGCGGCGATGCCGCGCGCGAACAGACGCAACACACCGACCTGGCGGCTGTAGCCCTCCAGCGCCGCGCGCACGCGCCGGCTGGGGATCTCGGCGTCGCGGCGGGTGCTGTCCTGGACGATCTCGACCAGCGCCGGTTGGCCTTCCTTCCACTGCGTGGCGTAGTCGGCGGCGATGATCAGGCCGACGTCGAAGTCCTGCTGCTGGATCGCCGCGTCCAGATCGGCCGGCGCGGGGATCGCGACGATGTTCTGGGTGGCGAGGAACTTGATCAGGTTCGGCGCGTGTTCGGCGCCGCGCACCGGCACCCGCAGTTCGGTGTCGAGCTGGGTGCGCGCGCGGTTCTCGGCCAGCGCGCCCATGCCGAGCATCAGCAACGGATACAGCAACGGGCCGAGCAACAAGGCGATGGCCAGGGTGCGGCGATCGCGCGAGATGTCGCGCAGTTCCTTGCGGATCACCGCCCACATGGCGGAAAACGAACCGGTCTTCATGCGTGCAGGCCCTCGTCGCTGCCGATCGCCTTGACGAAGGCGTCTTCCAGATTGTCTTCGCCGGTCTGCGCGCGCAGTTCGTCGGCGGTGCCGGCGGCCACGACCTGGCCCTTGGCGATGATCACGATGCGGTCGCACAGCGCGGCGACCTCTTGCATGATGTGGCTGGAGAAAATCACGCAGCGTCCTTCTTCGCGCAGCCCGCGCAGGAACCCGCGCATCGCGCGCGTGGTCATCACGTCCAGGCCGTTGGTGGGTTCGTCGAGGATCACGTTGCGCGGGTCGTGGACCAGCGCGCGCGCGATCGCGGTCTTGGTGCGCTGGCCTTGCGAGAAGCCTTCGGTCTGGCGGTCGAGGATGTCGCCCATGTCCAGCGCCTGCGCCAGGGTGCGGGTGCGCTGCTCGATCTGGGCGCGGCTCATGCCGTGCAGTTCGCCGAAGTAGGCGATGTTCTCGCGCGCGGTCAGGCGCTTGTACACGCCGCGCGCATCGGGCAGCACGCCCAGCGCGCGTCGCACCGCGGCCGGGTCCTTGCGCGCGTCGATGCCGTCCACGCGCACTTCGCCGCGGTCTGGCTGCATCAGCGTGTAGAGCATGCGCAAGGTGGTGGTCTTGCCGGCGCCGTTGGGCCCGAGCAGACCGGTGATCTGGCCGTCGTGCGCTTGGAAATCGACGCCTTGCACGGCGTTGACGGTGCCGGTCTTGGTCTTGAAGGCTTTATGCAGGTCGTGGGCGGTGATCATGGGAATCCGGGAATGGGGAATCGGGAATTGGGAATCGTGAAAGCGGTGCGTCGGAGCGGGGTGGGAGCTTTGCGATTCCCGATTCCCCATTCCCGATTCCCGGCTCTTAGGGCTCCCACCCATTGAACGAAACGAACGGCGGCACGTAGCCCAGCGTATCCAGGCAGCGCGCCTGGAGTTTCTTGGCGTCGGCGGTCTCGATGAACTGGCCCAGCAGCTTCGGCGTGCAGCCGATGCGCAGCGCGCCGTGGCCCTGGCCGCGCAGCACCAGGTGGCGGCCGTTGGGCAGGTGTTTGAGCACTTGCTCGCCGTAGCGCGGCGGGGTGACCGGATCGAGTTCGCCCGACAGCAGCAGCACCGGGCCGTCGGACTTGAACGGTGCATGGAAGTCCTTCGGCCGCTG
The DNA here is from genome assembly GCF_014779555.2 of Lysobacter capsici. Taxonomy (NCBI): domain Bacteria; kingdom Pseudomonadati; phylum Pseudomonadota; class Gammaproteobacteria; order Lysobacterales; family Lysobacteraceae; genus Lysobacter; species Lysobacter capsici. The sequence goes on along the minus strand of NZ_CP094357.1, from coordinate 6,216,301 downwards.
GCCGGTCGGCCAGACCTTGCACTGCGCCGCCAGCGTGGTCTGCATGTCGTCGCCGAGCACGGTGCCGGCGTCGGCCGGGTTGGGCTTGAACAGGTCGGCGTCCTCGGCGCAGATCACCGACAGCTGCATGCCGTAGTTGAGGTCTTCGTCGAGCTGGCCGCCGATCATGGTCGACAGCGACATCAGCGGGCCGTAGCGGCCCTGGTCGGCCTCGTTGAGCATCAGCGGCAACAGCGAGGCCGCTTCGGGCGCGTACGAGAACATCCGGGTCAGCATCGCGACGTGGCCGGCGGTGACCCGCTCGCGCTTCTGCTCGCCGGTGTTCGGATCGCGGTAGTCGACTTCGACCGGTTCGGCCTGCAGCCGCGCCATCAGCTGGCGCAGCTGCTCGCGCGGCTCGCTGCCGAAGCGCGTGCGGCAGGCCGGGGTCTGCTGGCACAGCTTGAATTGCTGGGCCAGGGCGCTGTCGAGGTTTTGCGCATGCTCGCTGCCGAGCACCAGTTCGTTGGGCACCACGCCGTCGAGCACGACCGCGCGGGTGTGCTGCGGGTAGCGGCCGGCGTACTGCTGGGCCACGCGGGTGCCGTAGGACACGCCGACCAGGTCGATCTTGTCGGCGCCGATCGCCGCGCGCACCGCGTCGAGGTCGGCGATCGCGTCGGTGGTGGTGAAGTGGCGCGCGTCGACGGTGAGTTCCTTCGCGCAGCGCTCGACCGCGCGCAGCATCGCGTCGTTCGCGGCCTGCGGATCGGTCGGCGCGGCCGCTGCGTCCTCGGATACGCCCGCGGCGCCGCGGCACAGCAGCGGCGCCGAGCGGCCGGTGCCGCGCTGGTCGATCAGCACGATATGCCGGTGCTTGCGCACTTCGCGGAACGCGCCGTCGACCAGCGGCCACGACGAGGTCGCGGCCTGGCCGGGGCCGCCGGCGAGGAAGAACACCGGATCGGGCGCGACCCCGGCTTCGTCGGTGGCCGGCAGCCAGGCCATGTTGAGCTTGAGCTTTTTGCCGCCCGGTTCGGCCGGGTTTTGCGGCACCTCGAACTGCGCGCACTGCGCGGCGATGGTGCCGGCCGCCTGCGGCGACGACAGCGTGCACGGGTCGAACACGATCCGGCCGTAACGGCGCTTGATCGCGGCGGTGCTTTCGCCCTTGTTCGCCGCGCCCGCGGCGGCGGGCGGGATGTCGCGGCCGCAGCCGCCGAGAATCAGCGCCGCGAGCGTCGCGGCCAATCCCACGACCGCGTAACGCGGCCGGTGTCCAGTTCCGAATCGATGCATGGTCGGTGTCTCATCGCCAAGGCGGGTGCGCCTTCAAGGATGACAGACGGGAGCTACGCGGAGGATGTGACCACTCGAAGAGGAAGAAGTTGAAGCCCGGTGCTTCAACCCGAAGCCCGGCCAACCGTGGCCGCTTTCGCCATCGGCCGCATGCGTTGCTTTATCCACCGACGAAAACCGCCGCGACCCGTCCGGCCTTCGTGGCTGGCGACAGGCTTGCGCCGTCACGGGATGTCACGCGGTCGCGGCTTGCGCCGCTCCTACAGGGGGCAGGCCGGACTTGCGCAGCGCTCCTGGTGTTGGCTGAAAATCGCCGTGGTTAGCGCGGCGCTGGCTGCTGCGGCGGATTTGCGCCGCCACGGGATGTCACCCGGTCGCGGCTTGCGCCGCTCCTACAGGGGCAGGCCGGACTTGCGCAGCGCTCCCTGTAGGAGCGGCGCAAGCCGCGACCGCGAATCTTCAAACCACCGCGATCGGATCCGACGGCGACGACGGCGCACCCACCCGCCGCTCGCCAGTCGCTGGCTCACTTCGACGAAACGTACTTCTCGCGCCGGATGTGCGGCACCGGCAACCCATACTCCTTGAGCGCCTCGAAACACGAGTCGACCATGTTCGGGTTGCCGCACAGGTAGGCGATATCGCCGTCCGGGTTCGGGCTGAATTCGGCCAGGAACTGCTGCACATAGCCCTGGCGCACGTCCGGGTGCGGATCGGCCGGCAGCTCGCGCGAGAAGCACGGGATGAAGCGGAAATTCGGTTCGCGCTCGGCGAAGGCGCGGAACTCGTCGCCGTACAGCAACTCGTCCGGGGTGCGCGCGCCGAACAGCAGCACCACCTCGATGCCGCGCTCGCGGATCAGGGTTTCCAGCTGCGGCAGCATCGCCCGGTACGGGGTCACGCCGGTGCCGGTGCCGATCAACAGATAGCGGCGATTGGCGTCGGCCGGCATCAGGCAGAAGCGTCCGAACGGGCCGCTGGCCAGGATCGGGTCGCCTTCGTTCAAGCCTTCGAACAAGGCCGTCGCCGCGCCGCCGGGCACGTAGCTGACCGCGATCTCGACCGTCTCGCCCGCGCCGAGCGCGTGGTCGTGGATGGTCGCCAGCGAGTAGCTGCGCTTGGTCGAGGTGCCGTCGGCGTACTGGAAGTGGACCTGGATGAACTGGCCCGGGATGTAGTCCAGCGGCTCGCCGTCGTCGCGCAGGAACACGTAGTGGCCGACCGTGGGGGCCAGCATCCGGCGCGAAACGAGCTTGAGCGGGAATTGCTTCATGTGCGGGACGGCTTCATGTGGAGGGCGTTCTCGGTGGGCGGTCCGGCCGAAGCGGCGATCGGACCGGCGGGTGTCGCGACCGGCTGGGCCGCCGCGGTCGAACCGCGCGATTTCAGCCAAGTGGTCTCAACCAAGTGGGTCTCAACCAGGCAGACCTCAACCGAGCCGGCTCCAATCAGGCCGATCCGGACCCAAGGCGGTGGCGCAATACCCGACTGTGCAAAGCCCGGGCGTATCCGTCGACCGCGTCGGCCGGGCGCGACCCGTGCCGGGCATCGCAACGCGGGATTTCGCAACAGTCTGTGGCCGGAGTGCCGCCACGGGGCCGCCTATACTAAGCCATTCGCCGCGAGGCCCGCGGCCAGCGATCGAGACCACCCCGCAATGACCCAGCCAACGGCCCCCGCCACGGGCCCCAGTTCGGCCACGGCCGGCTTGCCCGCCGCCGCTCCCTCCGCCAGCGTGCCCGCCCTGCGCGTGCGCGACCTGCGCAAGACCTACGACAACAAGGTGCAGGCGCTCAAGGGCGTCTCCCTGGACGTGGCCGAAGGCGATTTCTTCGCCTTGCTCGGCCCCAACGGCGCCGGCAAGTCGACCCTGATCGGCATCGTCAGCTCGCTGGTGAACTTGAGCGAAGGCGCGGTGGAGATCTTCGGCACCGACCTGATCCGCCATCGCGACGCGGCGATGCGCCTGATCGGGCTGGTGCCGCAGGAACTCAACTTCAACATGTTCGAGAAGCCGCTCGACATCCTGGTCAACTACGCCGGCTTCTACGGCGTGCCGCGCGCGGTCGCGCTGGTGCGCGCCGAGGAAGAACTCAAGCGCGCGCAGCTGTGGGAAAAGGCCAACATGATGAGCCGCACCCTGTCGGGCGGCATGAAGCGGCGGTTGATGATCGCGCGCGCCATGATGACCCGGCCGCGTCTGCTGATCCTCGACGAACCCACCGCCGGCGTCGACATCGAAATCCGCCGCGGCATGTGGAAGACCCTGCGCGAGATCAATGCCGCCGGCACCACCATCATCCTGACCACCCACTACCTGGAAGAAGCCGAGCACCTGTGCCGCAACCTGGCGATCATCGACCAGGGCCGGATCGTCCAGCAGGGGCCGATGAAGACCTTGCTGGCGATGCTCGACGTGGAGGGTTTCCTGTTCGACATCGACGGCACCCTGCCGGCCGCGTTGCCGAGCATCGAGGGCGTGACCATGCTCGCCAGCGACGATCACACGCTGGACGTGGACATGCCGCGCGCGATGGACCTCAACCGCATTTTCGCCGCGCTCGGCCAGGCCGGCATCCGCGTGCGTTCGATGCGGACCAAGTCGAACCGGCTGGAGGAACTGTTCGTGCGCATGATCAACCAACCCATCGATTCCAGCGCCGCATCGACGGAGACCGCCGCATGAGCCAGATCCTTCCGGTGCAGCCGGCCAACACCGTCGAGCCCACCGCCGCGCGCCGCAACCTGGTCGCGCTGGGCACGATCGTGCGCCGCGAAGTCGCGCGCATCCTGCGCATTTGGGGCCAGACCCTGGTGCCACCGGCGATCACCATGACCCTGTACTTCCTGATCTTCGGCGGCCTGATCGGCTCGCGGATCGGCGACATGGGCGGCTACACCTACATGGAGTTCATCGTCCCCGGGCTGGTGATGATGAGCGTGATCCAGAACAGCTACGGCAATATTTCCTCGAGTTTCTTCGGCGCCAAGTTCGGTCGACATGTCGAGGAGTTGCTGGTCAGCCCGATGCCCAACTGGGTGATCCTGTGGGGTTACGTCGCCGGCGCCGTGCTGCGCGGTCTGATGGTCGGCGCGATCGTGCTGATGATCGCGATGTGCTTCACCGCCGTGCGCATCCCGCATCCGCTGGTGACCCTCACCACGGTGCTGCTCGGCGCGACGATCTTCTCGCTGGCCGGTTTCATCAACGCGGTGTACGCGAAGAAGTTCGACGACGTGGCGATCGTGCCGACCTTCATCCTGACCCCGCTGACCTACCTGGGCGGCGTGTTCTACTCGGTCAAGCTGCTGCCGGCCTGGGCCGAAGCGGCGACCCACGCCAACCCGATCTTCTACATGGTCAACGCCTTCCGCTACGGCCTGCTCGGCAGCAGCGACGTGCCGTTGCCGATGGCCTACGGCCTGATGATCGCGTTCGTGGTCGCGCTGTCGTCGCTGGCGTTGTGGCTGCTCAAGCGCGGCGTAGGGCTCAGGAGCTGAGGAATGAGTTCAGAGGAGTGAGGAGTGAGGAGTGAGGAGTGAGTAAAGGCAGCTACTCGTTTCTCACGCCTTCGCGCCCGCTTCGGTTTGCTCTTACTCACTGCTCACTCCTGTGCACTCATTCCTGCCTTGAATGAGTTCACAGGAGCGAGGAATGAGTAAAGGCATGCACTCGTTTCTCACGCCTTCGCGCCCGCTTCACGCTTGCTCTTACTCACTGCTCGCTCCTGTGAACTAATTTCTGCCTCAAGGAACGCTCATGCGCCTGATGCCCCTCGCCGCGATCCTCACCGTGGCCGTTCTCGCCGCCTGTTCCAAGCCGCCGGTCGCCGATCCGCCGGCCGTGGATGCGAACAAGGCCGCCACGGCCGCCACGGCTGCGCCCGCGGCCGATCCCACTCCGGCCGCGCCGGCCGATCAGCCGATGGGCAAGATCGGCGCCGATCAGGTCGGCAAGGTCAGTCCGGTGCCCGCGTTCAAGGGCTTCGGCGAGCACTGGAGCATCGACATCCACGCCACCGGCGAGATGAACCACCAGGTCGAGCTGACCTGGGGCAGCGGCGGCGAGAAGGCCAGCGGCAGCGCGCGCTACAACGGTCAGCCGGCCGACGCATCGAGCAGCCTGATCGTGCTCAGCGGCGAGTTGGCCACCAAGCAGGGCGCCAAGCCGATGACGATCGAGATCAAGGCCGGCGAGTGCATCGACGACGGCGACAACAAGCACATGCACAGCGTGCAGGTGCATGTCGACGGCATGGACGCGCTGACCGGCGGTTGCGGCGACCTGGCGGTGTATTGATCGCAGGCACCAAGCCGCGTGTCGCCATGCGGCCGTTATCCAACGACAGCGAATAAAAAACGGCCCGCATCGCGGGCCGTTTTCGTTGCCGGTTCCGCCGATGACCGGCGATCATTCCGCGCGATAGCTGCGCCCGTGCAGCCAGCGCAGCAGCAGCCACGACAGGATCGGCGCCAGCAGCAGGATCAGCAACACCACCGCGATCAGACTGGTCATGCCCCAGCTGTTGGAGTTCACCGCCAGCAGCGCCAGCGAGGCCGCCACGATCAGCAGCGGCGTCAGCAGCGCCGAAAGCAGCGCCGGCAAGGCGCCGGAGCCGCGCCGCACCGGCAGCGCCAGGATCATCAACGCCTGGATCAGCCCGACCGCCAGCGCGACCACGCTCATGCCGACGCGTTGTTCGCCGTGGCCCAGCGAGGTGTAGGCCGCGGCGAGGTTCTGCAGCAGCAGCGCCACGCCCGCGCACAGGAAGCCGCCGGCCAGCGCGCCGATCACCCGGCGATGCCAACCGCGCCACGCCACCGGCGTAGTGCCGCGGCCGCCCAGGCGCCAGGCGATCGGCAGGGCGACCAGGTTGATCGCCACCACCTTGAGCGCGGCGATGCCGGCGGTCCAGGCGAGCAGTTGCTGCACGCTGTAGCTCGAACGCAAGCCGTTCAGCACCTGGCCTTGCAGCATCGCCCAGCCCACGCCCAGGCCGAAGATCAACACCAGCGCGGCCAATACCGTCGCCCACGGCCGCCGCGGCGCGCCGTGGCGATCGCTCAGCATGCAACTGACGACCAGCACGAAACCGATCAGCAAGCCGATCGAACACAGCCATTCGACCGCCTGCACCAGTCCGGAAACCTCGGTCTGGACGTTGGCCGCGGTTATCAGGCCGATCAGCACGAAGGCGGCGGAAAACACCAACAGGTTCGCGGCGAGCGCGAGCGGAGCCAGGGCGGGCGAGCGAACGGGAGAGGCGAGGTCGGACATCCGGTCATCCAGGTGGCGATGGGGCGACGCGCTCGCGGCGAGGCGGCGCGAGACGATCAGGTCCGCGAGGATAGAGCCGCATCGGTTCGCGGGCGAGCCGCAATGAGCATCGCGTGGCGCAATCGCGACCGGGTGCCGCAATCGTCGCGCCGGGTTCGGCCCGCTCGGGGCCGCGGCGCGGGATGGTTTTCGCCGGGCCGCACAGTATCAATATAGAAAGTGCCAATAATCACAATTAATGTGCAATGGGTTTTACATATTCCGTTATTTGTTTTGCCCGGACTAGCGCAGATACTGATCCGTATTGAGCATGTCGGCAAAAAACCGATAATTAATTTTTAGTAAAATCAATGCGTTATATAATCGATTTATGCAATTTTAATTCCCTGTTGCGCAAGGTCCGCCCGAGCTTCTATTAATGCGTTTCCCGGCCGGATCGGCTGGGCTTTCTCGGGGGAGAACTCATGAACCGCACACACTTGCGCCAAGCTTGCTTGCGCCGCCGCCCGCTCATGCTCGGCATTCTGGTGGCGATCGCCACGCCCGCGTTCGCGCAACAGGCGCCCGCCGCCGCCGAACCCGAAACCGGCGCGGCCAGCAAGAGCCCGACCGACCTGGACCGCATGGTCGTGACCGGTTCGCGCATCCGCCGCGCCGGCTTCGACACGCTCGAGCCGGCGACCGTGGTGACCAAGCAGTACATCAGCGACCGCGGCCTGACCAATGTCGCCGATGCGCTCAACGAAATTCCCGGCTTCGGCGCCGGCATCACCCCGGAGGGCAACCAGTCCGGGTTCGGAACCGGCGTCAACTTCGTCAACCGGTTCGGTCTGGGCAGCAACCGCACCCTGGTGCTGGTCAACGGCCGCCGCTACGTGTCGAGTTCGCCGACGACCTTGTTCGGACCGGCCGCGCCGGGCGTGCAGGTCGACCTCAACGCGATCCCGACCGCGATGGTCGAGCGCATCGAAAACGTCGCCATCGGCGGCGCGCCGACCTACGGGTCGGACGCGATCGCCGGCGTGGTCAACGTGATCCTGCGCAAGAACTACGAAGGCGTCGAGTTCGGCGCCAGTTACGGCGTCACCGGCGAGGGCGACAACGAGCGCTACAACGTATGGGCGCTGGTCGGCGCGGGCTTCGACGAAGGCCGCGGCAACGTGACCTTCTCGCTGAGCTACGACGACGTCAAGGGCGTGCTGCAGAAAGAACGCGACTTCTTCGCCGACGGTTATTTCAACACCACCAACCCGCTCGCCAGCCAGATGGCGACGCTGTTCCCGGGCCGCACGCCGGCCAACGACGGGCGTTACAACCCGAACATCCCGTTCAACACCGGCTCCAACGACGGCATCCCCAACGGCGTGCTGATCAAGAACCGGCACATCTGGTCGACGCCGTTCGGCGGCCTGATCTCGCCGACCACGGGCGCGTTCAAGCCCGGCAGCGGCAACCTGATCGCCAACGGCTTCGGTCCCGGCGCCAATACCGTGCTCGGCTTCGACCGCAGCGGCAATCTGGTCCCCTACAACCAGGGCACGCCGTTCTCGCAGACCGACGCCAGCGGCGGCGACGGCCTGAGCCTGGTCGAGGCCGGGCAGATCACCTCCGACCTCAAGCGCATGTCGTTCAACACCACCGCGCGCTGGGGCCTGACCGACCGCGTCGATGTGTTCCTGGAGGGTTCGTTCTATTCGGCCGAGTCCACCGAACTGGCCGACCAGTGGGTGTTCAACGCGCCCTTGTTCGGCGGCTTGAGCGCGATGATCCGCTTCCCGAGCAACTATGCGTTGCTGACCGATCAGGCCCGCACCACCCTGCAGGGCCTGGGCGTCGCCGCGTTCAACCTGTCGCGCGCATCGCGCGATCTGGTCACCAACAACGGCAGCGGCACCACCGAAATCGGTCGCGTCGTGGTCGGCCTGGAAGGCGACTTCGATCTGGGCGAGCGCACGTTCTACTGGGAAACCTCGGCCAACTACGGCCGCAGCGATTCGCGCGCCTACGGCACCTCGCTGGTCCAGCAGAACTTCATCAACGCGCTCAACGTGACCCGCAACGCGCAAGGCCAGGTGGTCTGCTCGCCGACGCCGATCGCCGGCCTGGTGATTCCCGGCGGCGGCAGGCCGATCGCCGATCCCAACTGCGTCCCGCTCGACCTGTTCGGCGAAGGCCGTCCGAGCGCGGCCGCGCGCAATTACGTCACCACCCGCACCGCGTCGCAGGCGCTGCAGGAACAAAAGATCTTCAACGCCAACGTCTCGAGCACGCTGTTCGACCTGTGGAGCGGCCCGATCCAGTACAACGTCGGCTTCGAGTACCGCAAGGAAAGCGGCCTGTTCGATCCGGGCGCCTTCCTGACCCAGGGCCTGGGCCGCTCGGTGCCGATCACCCCGCTGCAGGGCGAGTACTCGACCCGGGAATGGTTCGGCGAGTTCGTCGTGCCGCTGGTCAATCCCGAGGCGAACGTGCCGCTGCTGAAGAAGCTCGAAGTGGTCGGCAAGTACCGCCAGGTCGACAACAGCATCAACGGCAAGTTCGACACCTACACCTACGGCCTGCAGTGGAAGCCGTTCGAGGATCTGGAAATCCGCGGCAACTTCACCCGTTCGCTGCGCTCGCCAGCGATCACCGAAGCGTTCCTGCCGCAGGCGACCTCGTTCCAGTTCGTCACCAACGACCCCTGCGATGGGCGCTTCATCAACGCCGGCGGCGCGCGCCAGGCTCAGCGCACCGCCAATTGCCAGGCCTTCCTGAACTACTACGGCTACGGTCCGGGCACGCCGTTCACCTCCACCGCCAGCGGCGCCTCGATCCAGGGCGTGTCCGGCGGCAACCCGAACCTGAAGAACGAATCGGCGGACTCCTACACCTACGGCTTCACCTGGGCGCCGTCGTTCCTCGAAGGCCTGACCTTCGCCGCCGACTACTACAACATCAAGATCACCGACGTGATCAGCAACCTGACCGCGGCGGAAATCGCCCGCGCCTGCTTCGACGCGGACGACTTCGACGCCGGCAACATCCCCAACGCCAACGCGTTCTGCAGCAAGATCACCCGCAACGCGCCGGGCGGCCCGCCGAACACGGCCGGCCAGGCGACGACCTTCGTCAGCGGCTTCGTCAATGGCAAGTACTTCAACATGGAGGCCTACTCGGCCGAGTTGGCGTACCGCTTCAAGACCGAGCGCCTGGGCAACTTCGCGTTCGGCGTGACCGGCTACTTCCCGGTCGACCTGACCGTCGACAACACCGGCGTCAGCCCGGACCAGGCGGTCGGCGAGATCGGCACGTCCAAGCGCCAGTACCAGTTCAGCGGCGCCTGGGAGAAGGGCAGGTTCGGCGTGAACCTGTCGGCCAACTACCTCAGCCGCGCGCAGTTCGACGTGCTCAACACGCGCGAAACCCGCGACATCCTCAGCGTCGACAGCTACTGGCTGGTCAACGGCGGCATGCGCTATCGCTTCAACGACCGCGCGCAGGTGCGCGTGGCGGTGACCAACCTGTTCGACAAGGACCCGCCGTTCCCGGCGATCGGCATCGGCACCTACGACCTGCTCGGCCGTCGCTACAACGTGGCGTTCGAATGGAAGTACTGATCGGCGGAACGGTCGCGCCCCGACGATGAAGTCGCGCGCGAACGCGGGGCGCGAGCAGCGGTGAATCGCCGCCTACGCGCCTGATCCGACTTCGGCCCCCTCCCGCATGCGCGAGGGGGCCGATGTTTTTTCGCGTCGTGAGTTTCCGCCGCCGCGCGCGGCAGTCCGCATCGGTCCGGCTTCACGGAGACCGCGACCGCGCGTTGATAGCGGTACCGGCGGCCCATGTCGCCCTTCTCAGGACTCTCCCATGCGCATTCTCTTCGCCGCCGCCCTGGCCCTGGCCGCCGCGTTCGCGGCGCCCTGCGTGTCCGCGCAGGCCATCACCTTTCCCTCGCCGGCGTTCCGCGGCGGCAATATCGATTGGAAGATCAAGCTCACGCAAAGCACGACCGTGGTCTACGAGTTGAAAGTCCCGCAGTCCGCCGAACGGCTCAACGGCCCGCTGACGCACGTCAAGGCGTCGCAACCGGGTCAGTACCAGTTGCTCGGCGTGATCGGCGCGGAGAAGAGCGCGCTGACGGTGAAAATCGCGCCGGTCAAGCTCGGCGAAACCTGCAAGGACAACAAGGGAAATATCGGCGGCGTCTACGGCCCGTACACCTACGCCATCATGGTCGTGCCGGCGTCGGCCAAACCCGCGACCGGCAGCAAGCACAAGCCCTGGCCGAAGCTGTGGTACGGCTGCGGCAACTTCACCCTGGACTGATCAAGCTGGACTGATCAGTCCGTACAGATTCGGCGCGCGCGGCCCGCGCAGGCTCAGGCCGGCGGCAGGCGGAAGAACGCGTTGGCGGTCACGGTGGTGTTCGCCGCGGTGACCGCCGCGTCCTCGCCGCGATCGCGCGCGAGTTCCTCGACGATATGCGCCAGGTACTTCGGTTCGTTGCGCCGGTGCGACGGCGCCGGCTTGACTGTGCGCGGCAACAGGTACGGCGCGTCGGTCTCGATCATCAGCCGCGCGGCGGGAATGTGCTTGACCAGTTCGCGCAGGTGCAGGCCGCGGCGTTCGTCGCACAGCCAGCCGGTGATGCCGATGTGCCAGTCCTGGTCGAGGTAGTCGAACAGCTCCTCGCGGCTGCCGGTGAAGCAATGCACCACCGCCGCGCCGAGCTTGCCGTCGAAGTTCTTCATCATCGCCATGAAGTCCTCGTGCGCGTCGCGCTGATGCAGGAACAGCGGCTTGCCGGTGTCGACCGCGTTCTGCAACTGCATCTCGAACGCGCGCCGCTGCGCCGGACGCGGCGAGAAGTCGCGGAAGTAGTCCAGCCCGCATTCGCCGACCGCGACCACTTGCTCGTGCGCCAGCAGCTCGCGCATTTCCGCGTCGCATTCGGCGGTGTACTCGATCGCGTGATGCGGATGGACGCCGGCGGTCGCGAACAGCTCGCCCGGGTGTTGCCGCGCCAGTTCCAATGCCTTGGGCGAATGCTCGCGGCTGGCGCCGGTGATCACCATGCGCGTCACCCCGGCGTCGCGGGCGCGTTGCAGCACCGCGTCGCGGTCGGGATCGAAGCTGTCGTGGGTGAGGTTGGCGCCGATGTCGATCAGTTGCATGCGGGTGGGCGAGGCGGAGAACAGCGCGCAGTCTAGTGGCTGCGGCGCGGGCGCCCAAGCGCGCGCCGGTGCGTCGCGGCCGCGAGAGTCTGCGTAGTGGCCTTCACGGCGCGTAGCCCGCAGCGTTTGCAGCCATGAAGACGGCGCGCCCGCCGTCATGGAGCCGCTCATGCGCAGCGCTTCGCCGTGGTTGCCCGTCGGATTGATCCTGATGCTGAGCGGGGGCGTCTTTGCGACGGCGATGCCCGCGGCCGCCGCCGAGTTCCCCAGGCAGACCTTCCGCGGCGGCAACGCCGGCTGGGGCGTGGTGATCGGCGCGAACAAGGCCGGCACCCTGCGCTACAACCTGGTCGCGCCGGCGCGCGTGGGGGTGTCGTTCGGCGCGCTCAGCGTGGTTGCTAAGCCCAGGATCGGCCAGTACGCCTTGCAGGGCCCGCTGACATCCGGCGATCGCCAGGACGAATTGATCGTGATGATCGCGCCCGCCGCGGCCGGCGCGCCATGCAGGGACAGCGCCGGGCGGACCCATCCGTACGCGGTGATCGCCAACGGCGGCCGCGCCGGCGCGTGGTACGGCTGCGGCGATTTCGGCGCCGATTGAAGGTTCCGGCGCGGTCGCGCGAACGCATCGACGCCCGCGTAACGACGCCGCGCGGCTATCCTTGCGCGCGTGACCCACGCTCAATTCCCCATCGATGCCCTGTTGCCGCGGATCCGCGACAGCCTCGCCGCGCATCCGCGCCTGGTGCTGGAAGCCCCGCCCGGCGCCGGCAAGACCACTCAGGTGCCGCCGGCGCTGCTCGACGCGCCGTGGCTGCAGGGCCGCAAGATCATCGTGCTGGAACCGCGCCGCGTCGCCGCGCGCGCGGCCGCCAACTTCATGGCCCGGCAGCGCGGCGAAAGCGCGGGCGAGAGCGTCGGCTATCGCATCCGCTTCGAGAACAAGGTGTCGGCCGCGACCCGGATCGAAGTGGTCACCGAAGGCATCCTGACCCGGATGATCCAGGACGATCCCACCCTCGAAGGCGTGGGCGCGTTGCTGTTCGACGAATTCCACGAACGCCATCTGGCCGCCGACCTCGGCCTGGCATTGGCGCTGGACGTGCAGGCCTCGCTGCGCGAGGACCTGCGCATCGTGGTGATGTCGGCGACCCTCGACGGCGAACGCCTCGCGCAGTTTCTCGACGCGCCGCGGCTGAGCAGCGCCGGCCGCAGTTATCCGGTCAACGTGAGTCACTTTGCGGCGCGGCGCGAGGAGAAGCTCGAACATCAGCTCAAGCGCGCGGTCGAACACGCGCTGGCGCAGCATCCCGGCGATCTGCTGGTGTTCCTGCCCGGCCAGCGCGAGATCGCGCGCGCTGACGCCGCCTTGGCCGGCAGCGAGGCCTTGCGCGGTATCGATGTGCTGAGCCTGCACGGCGAGTTGCCGGTCGAACAACAAAGCCGGGTGCTGCAACCCGATCCCGACGGCCGCCGCCGGGTGGTGCTGGCGACCAACGTCGCCGAATCCAGCGTGACCTTGCCGGGCGTGCGCGTGGTGATCGATTCGGGTCTCGCCCGCGAACCGCGTTACGACCCCAACAGCGGCTTCGCCCGCCTGGACGTGGTGGCGATCGCGCAGGCCTCGGCCGATCAGCGCGCCGGCCGCGCCGGTCGCGTCGCCGAAGGCTGGGCGTACCGGCTGTGGCCCGAATCGCAGCGGCTGGAACCGCAGCGCCGGCCCGAGATCGCCCAGGTCGAACTGGCCGGACTGATGCTGGAACTCGCGGCCTGGGGCGACGCCGGCCTGCGCTTCGTCGACGCGCCGCCGAGCGGCGCACTGGGCGCGGCGCGCGAACTGCTGTTGCGGCTGGGCGCGTTGGAAGGCAGCGAACAGACCGCGCCGACCATCACCGCGTTCGGCAAACGCATGCTCGCGCTCGGCACCCACCCGCGGCTCGCGGCGATGCTGCTGGCGCCGAGCGATGCGCGCGAAAAAGCCCTGGCCTGCGACCTGGCCGCATTGATCGAAGCGCGCGACCCGCTGCGCAGCGGCGGCGATGCGCTGGCCGCGCGCTGGCAGGCGCTGGCCGCGTTCCGCGCTGGGCGCGCGCCGGCCGACGCCTCGCGTTCGGCATTGGCGACGCTCGATCAGGCGGCCAAGCAATGGCGTCGCCGTTTGCGCGTCGATATCGCGCCGCCGGCCAGCTTGCCCGCGCATGCGCTCGGCGACCTGCTGCTGCACGCGTTTCCCGATCGCATCGCCCATCAACATCCCAGCGATCCGTACCGCTACCAACTCGCCAACGGCCGCAGCGCCAAGCTGTTCGACGACAGCGCGGTGTACGGCGAACCGTGGCTGGTGATCAGCGAACTGCGCGACGACCCGCGCGATGCGCGCATCCTGCGCGCCGCGCCGCTCGACGAAACCCGCCTGCAGCGCGAATTCCCGCAGCGCTTCGTCAGCGAAGACCGGGTGATCTGGGACGCCGCCGCGCGCGGCATCGCGGCGGTGCGCGAACGCCGCTACGACCGCATCGTGCTCGACAGCCGGCCGCTGGCGAAACCCGATCCGGCGCGCTACGCCGACGCGTTGGTCGACGCGGTCCGCCAACTCGGCCTGGACGCGTTGCCGTGGACCGAAGGCCTGCGCCAGTGGCGCGCGCGCGTGCGCTGTCTGCGCGAGTGGATGCCGGAGTTGGCGAAAGGCGAGCACGCGCTGCCGGATCTGAGCGACGAAGGTTTGCTGGCCACGCTCGACGAATGGCTCAAGCCCGCGCTGCGCGGCAAGACCCGGCTCGATGCGCTCGACGAAGCCGCGTTCGGCGATGCGTTGCGCTCGCTCGCTGATTGGAGTTGGCGGCAGAAACTCGAGACCCTGGTGCCCACGCGCATCGCGGTGCCGTCGGGGCAGGAGCGCGCGATCCACTATCGCTTCGAAGCCGAACACCACGACCCGCACATCGGCGCCGACGCGCCGGTGCTGGCGGTCAAGCTGCAGGAATTGTTTGGCCTGGCCGAAACCCCGCGCATCGCCGACGGCCGCGTGCCGCTGACCTTGCACCTGCTGTCGCCGGCCGGCCGCCCGCTGCAGGTCACCCAGGACCTGCGCGGTTTCTGGGAACGCGGCTATCTGGAAGTCAGGAAAGAGATGAAAGGCCGTTATCCCCGTCATCCCTGGCCCGACGACCCGTGGACGGCGACGGCGACGCATCGGGCCAAGCCGCGTGGGACTTGAGTGGGGCCGGGAATGGGGAATCGGGAGTCGGGAATCGTAGAAGCCAGAGCGCCGAGCGGCCGCTCTTACGATTCCCGACTCTCCCTCCCGATTCCCGCCCAGACATTGGGAATCGGGAATCGTAGGAGCCAGAGCACCGAGCGGCCGCTTTTACGATTCCCGACTCCCAATTCCCGATTCCCGATTCCCGTCCAGACATTGGGAGTCGGCAATCGCAGGAACCAGAGCGCCGAGCGGCCGCATTTACGATTCCCGACTCCCCATTCCCGATTCCCGTCCCCCAGACATTCAGCCAACAGCCGGTCCCCGGCCGCAGCGCTCACAAAATTTCAACGGTGATCGGCCGACACTGGTCATCGTTTCTCGTCCAGGACTGACACGATGAGCAAGTTCGAATCCCTGCCCGACCGCGCGTTGGAACTGGTCCATGCGATCAGCGCCAATCTGAAGGAAGCCGCGCCCAAGGCCGGCCAATGGCTGGAAACCGGCGCCAAGTTCGGCGCGCTCAAGACCGGCGCCCGCACCGCCGGCGGTTTCATCCGCCGCAACCCGGTGGTCGCCGTCGCGGCCGTCGCCGGTGCCGGCCTGCTGTGGTACGCCGCGGCCCGCCGCAAGGCGCGCCTGCAATCCGAGGAACCGATCGAAGGCAGCGCCCGCCGCGTCGAAGCGCGTCGCGCCAACGGTCAGAACTCGCGCCGTCGCACCACGCGACAGGCGAGCGAAGAATCGCCGAACGAGTGAGTTCGGGTTTGGCTTGATTGTTGCGGTTGGGTCGGTGCGGATGACATCAGAGTCGTTGCCGAACCAACCGCACGATGGCGTTAGGTAAGACGCCGTCGCACACGAGCCGATAGCATCGCGAAACATTAAAGGCCGGCGCATTGCGTCGGCCTTTTCGTTGTTGGATGCAGTCGTTCGTGATGTATACGAAGAAGGCTGTCGGATAGACCGCTTTCCATCACTCAAGCGCGTTGATGATTGCCCACTTTGGAAAAGGGGGCAGCGCCCGGCGCGCAATCGTTGCTGGTCAATGCACAACGCGGGGGATTCGCTTTTTGTGTGGTTCGCCGCGATCTGAGCGTAAAAGCGAATCCCTCCTGGCCCCCCTTTTGCAAACGGGGGAACCCTTCGTGGTGGATACGAAGGCGGCTGTCGGATGGACCGCTTTCCATCACTCGAGCGCGTTGATGATTGCCCACTTTGGAAAAGGGGGCGGCGCCCGGCGCGCAATCGTTGCTGATCGATGCGCAACGCGGGGGATTTGCTTTTCGTGCGGTTCGTTGCGATCTGACCGCAAAAGCGAATCCCCCCTGGCCCCCCTTTTGCAAAGGGGGGAACCCATCGTGGTGGATACGAAGGCGGCTGTCGGATGGACCGCTTTCCATCATTCGAGCGCGTTGATGATTGCCCACTTTGGAAAAGGGGGCGGCGCCCGGCGCGCAATCGTTGCTGATCGATGCGCAACGCGGGGGATTCGCTTTTCGTGTGGTTCGCTGCGATCTGAGCGTAAAAGCGAATCCCCCCTGGCCCCCCTTTTGCAAAGGGGGGGAACCCATCGTGGTGGATACGAAGGCGGCTGTCGGATGGACCGCTTTCCATCATTCGAGCGCGTTGATGATTGCCCACTTTGGAAAAGGGGGCGGCGCCCGGCGCGCAATCGTTGCTGGCAGATGCGCAGCGCGGGGGATTCGCTTTTCGTGCGGCTCGCTGCGATCTGAGCGTAAAAGCGAATCCCCCCTGGCCCCCCTTTTGCAAAGGGGGGGACCCTTCGTGGTGGATACGAAGGAGGTTGTCGGAGGGGCCGCTTTCCATCACTCGAGCGCGTTGATGATTGCCCACTTTGGAAAAGGGGGCGGCGCCCGGCGCGCAATCGTTACTGGCAGATGCGCAACGCGGGGGATTCGCTTTTCGTGCGGTTCGCTGCGATCTGAGCGTAAAAGCGAATCCCCCGGCCCCCTTTTGCAAAGGGGGGGGAACCCATTCGGGTGGGTGGCGCGGTGGGGCAACTTTATTCGCCGCTGGCTTCCGGCAACTCGATGATGAAGCGCGAGCCGCCGCTCTTGCGCGATTCGTACCACAGCTGCCCGCCGGCGTTGACCACGATCTGTTTGGCCAGCGACAGGCCCAGGCCGTTGGACAGGCCGTCGTCGATTTCGTCGTCGTGCAGGCGCACGAATGGCTTGAACAGTTCGCGCTGGCGCGCGGCCGGAATGCCCGGGCCGCGGTCGGCGACGATCAGTTGCCAGAAGCCCGGCGCGCTGTTGCGCGCGGCCAGCAGCAGGTCGCTGCCGGGGGCGTATTTCATCGCGTTGGTGACCAGGTTCTCGCTGACCTGGCGCAACACGCGCGGGTCCATCGCGACCTTCGCCGCGCCGCTGGGCGGCGGCGCGATCTCGACCCGGATGCCGCGCGCGTCGAGTTGCATCTCGTAGCGGCGCACCAGCCAGTCCAGGGTTTCGCTCAGGTCGGCGCGGCCGTTCTGCTCGGCGCGTTCGCGGGTGCCGGCCTGGCTTTCCAGGTAGTGGCGGATGTAGCCCAGCGCGTCGTCGGCGCTCTCGTGGATCATCTGCAGATAGCGCGGCACGCGCTCGGGCTTGCAGCCGTGGTTGATCAGCAGGTCGCTGGCGAACAGCACGCTGGTCAACGGGTTCTTGAGGTCGTGCGCGACCAGGTTGACCAGCTCCTCGCGTTCGCGCGCGACCCGTTCGAGGCGGTCGCGGGTCAGCTTGAGGCCGACGTGGGCGTTGACCCGGGCGAGCAGTTCTTCGGGCAGGAACGGTTTGGTGACGTAGTCGACCACGCCGGCGTCGAACGCGCGCAGCAGCAGGTCGCGGTCGTGGGCGGCGGTCACGAACACCACCGGCACGCGCAGCGGCGAACCGGCGCGCAGCGCGGACATGACTTCGAAGCCGTCCATGCCGGGCATCATCACGTCGAGCAGGATCAGGTCCGGCGGGGACTCGGCGTACAGCCGCAGCGCCTCGTCGCCGGTGGAGGCCGAGACCACTTCATAGCCCTGCCGGGACAATAACGCGGTCACCACGCGCAGGTTCGCGGCCTGGTCGTCCACGACAAGAATTCGGCCGGTGGATGTCGCGGGTGTGCTCATACGTCCTGTAGATCCCTGGATCACCTGGGGAAGCGTGATTTCACGCCGATTTCGCATACATGAATTGCATGGAAATCGTGTGGAAAGTTAACAGAAACCTTCACGCAAAGGCGGGATGGTCACCCATAAAGCTGAATTGTTCACACCGCTGCGACAAGCTGCCGCAGTCGGCAACGCGGCGTTGCAAATTCGGCCTGTCCGCAGCTTTTGCGGCGGCGCATCATGCAGCCGTGTCCATTAAGGAAATCCCAATGAGCCTGCGTCCGCTCGGTCGCTCGTCCCTGCGTGTCGCGCCGCTGGCGTTCGGCGGCAACGTGTTCGGCTGGAGTGCCGACGAAGCGACCACGTTCGCCCTGCTCGACGGCTTCGTCGATGCCGGCTTTGCCCTGGTCGACACCGCGGATATGTATTCCTCGTGGGTGCCGGGCAACCGCGGCGGCGAGTCGGAGACCCTGATCGGGCGCTGGCTGGCCCAGGGCGGCGGTCGCCGCGAGCGGGTGGCGATCGCGACCAAGGTCGCCAAATGGTCGCAGCGGCCGGGGCTGTCGCCGGCCAATATCCAGGCTGCGGCCGAGGATTCGCTGCGCCGGCTGCGGACCGAGGTCATCGATCTGTACCAGGCCCACGAGGACGACCCGAGCGTGCCGCTGGAAGACACCCTGGGCGCGTTCGCGCGGCTGATCGAGCAGGGCAAGGTGCGCGCGATCGGCGCGTCCAATTATTCCGCCGCGCGCCTGGCGCAGGCGCTGGACGTGGCCGAACGGCACGGGCTGCCGCGCTTCGAGACCTTGCAGCCGCATTACAACCTCTACGACCGCGACGTGTTCGAAGCGCAGCTGGAACCGCTGGTGCGCGAACGCGGGATCGGGGTGATCAATTACTACGCGCTGGCCAGCGGATTTCTGACCGGCAAGTACCGCAGCCGCGCCGACCTGGGCAAGAGCCGCGCGCGCGGCGGCGCGGTCGAGAAGTACCTCGATGCGCGCGGCCTGCGCATCCTGGCCGCGCTCGACGAAGTCGCCGGCGCGCACGGCGCGACTCCGGCGCAGGTCGCATTGGCGTGGCTGATCGCGCGGCCGTCGATCACCGCGCCGATCGCCAGCGCGACCAGCGTGGCGCAGCTGCAGGAGTTGCTCGCGGCGACGCGGCTGAGCCTGGCGGCCGACGAGATCGCGGCGCTGGATGCGGCGAGCGCCGAGGCCTGAGCCGCGATCGCGACTGGCCGCGATCGCACCCGTATAGCGCCTGTATCGGCATCTGCTAGCGCCTGTATCGGCATCTGCATCGAATCTGCCCCGCATCTGTACCGGCGCGCGAACGCGGCAACTGAGTCTGCCGCGTCGCCCGTTTCCGCCTTAGGCTGCGCCTTGCCCCGACTGTCCTCGCCATGAACGCCGCCGCCACCACCGCCGCCGCACCCGTCGCCACCGCCCGCCGCGTCGGCATCGCCCTGGCCGCGAGCGGCGCGATCCTGTTTTCGGCCAAGGCGATCCTGGCCAAGTTGCAGTACCGCTACGGCGTGGACTCGCTGCAGGTGCTGACCTTGCGCATGGCGTTCTCGCTGCCGCTGTTCGCGTTGCTCGGCATTCGCGAAACCCGCCGCGCCCGCGCGCGCCAGGCGCTGCCGTCGCGACGCGACTGGGGCCTGATCGTGATCCTCGGCGTGCTGGGCTATTACCTGTCCAGCCTGCTGGATTTCTGGGGGCTGGAGTACGTGCCGGTGTCGCTGGAGCGGCTGATCCTGTTCCTCAATCCGACCATCGTGCTGCTGATCGGGCTGTTCGCGTTCAAGCGCAAGGTCGCGGCCAAGGAATGGATCGCGCTGGCGGTCAGTTACGCCGGCGTGGTGCTGGTGATGGTCGAGAACCTGCGCGTGCAGGGCGATCACGTGCTGTTCGGCAGCGCGCTGGTGCTCGGCGCGGCGGTGAGTTATGCGCTGTACCTGGCGATGTCGGGCCAACTGGTCAAGCGGCTGGGTTCGTTGCAGCTGGTCGCCTACGCGATGATCGTCTCGACCGCGGCGGTGATGATCCACTACCTGATCGCGCGTCCGCCGTCGGCGCTGCTGGGCCTGCCGTGGCAGGTGTATGCCTGGGCCGCGGCCAACGCGGTGTTCTGCACCTTCCTGCCGGTGACCTTCACCATGGCCGCGGTCGCGCGGCTCGGCGCCGGCACCGCCGCGCAGTTCTCGGTGATCGGGCCGGTGTCGCTGGTGTTTCTCGGCGCCTGGGTGCTCGGCGAACCGATCACCGCGATCCAGCTGATCGGCACCGCGGTGGTGCTCGGCGGGGTGGTGATTCTGAGCCGGCCCGGGGCGAACTCGGTGCCGATCACGGCCACGCCGACGGCGCCGAAGTAGCGCCGCGGCGCGCCGCGCGCGTCAGTGCGTGGCCGACATCGCGATCGGGAAGAAATGCAGTTCGGTGAACAGCCCGCCGCTGGGGCAGCTGCTGCTGGCCAAGGTCGACAGATGGCTTTGGCGGAACGCGAGGTCGCCGTAGCTGCGCAAGGTCGTCGGCACCGCCGGATCGGGCAGGGTGTAGGTCATCGGGGCGTCCAGGGTGCCGCCGGCCGGCGCGCCGGTCAGGAAGCTCGACAACGCGGCCTGCGCGCCGCTGGCGCGCGGGGCGATGTGGGTGAAGTCGGTGTCGGTTTCCGGGCCGTGGCAGGCGCCGCAGGTGTTGAGCGAGAACTTGTGGCGGGCGTTGTTGTTGGCGATCAGGTTGTGCTGCCAATACGGTTCGGTGACCGTATCGCCGCCCAGGAATCGCGTCCCCGCGTAGATCTGCGGCACCCGGTAAGTGCCGGCCAGAATCGCCGGCGCGTTGGCATTGACGTACTGGGGCAGGCGCGGGCTGGCCGAGGCGGTGGTGTTGAACGACCGGTCCGGGGTCTGCTTGGTGGTCGCGGGCCGCAGCCACGGGCCGGCGGTGGTCAGCTGGTCCTCGCGCTGGCGCCAGTCCCAGAACGGATGCCACGGTTCTTGGTTGGTGCGCACCTGGTTGATCGCGCTGCGGTTGGGCTTGCCCGGCGAGGCGTTGGCCAGGGCGAACTGATCGGTCAGCGCCTGCAGTGCGGCGTTGTAGCCCGACGAGCCCAGCACCAGCGTGCTCAGGCCGGCCCATTGCTGGGCATAACTGCGCACCGCCGGGCATCCGAGTTTCGGCACGCCGTATTCGAGGATCACGGTCAGCGGGACTTCCTGGCAACCGCCGCCGGTCATCGGCCGGATCACCCCGAACACGAACCGGCCTTCGCCTGCGCTGCCGCCGCCGTAGGCCGAATTAGTGCGCAGGTCGACCCGGTTGACGATCGCCAGCAAGCGCATCGGCGACTTGGCCAGGTTGAGCTTGCCGCCGGACAGCCGCGGCCATTCGCTCAGGATTTGCGAGAACGCGGGCGAGCCGTCGACGGTGTAGCCGTTGACGGTCGAGGCGCCGGCATGCGCCAGCAGCCACTGGGCGACGAAGTCCGACGGGTCGACCCCGGTGACCGGCTGGTTGGCCATGTCGGTCATGAGCTTGTTGAAAGTCCACGCGCCGTTGGGATTGCCGGTGTTGGTGCAGGCGTCATAGGTGCGGGTCGGGTCCTCGACCACCAGCGGATGGACCACCATCAGCGAGCGCGGCGCGCTGATCGCGATCGGCGGGCCGAGCAGGACGTCGCGCGGAATCCGGATCGCGACCTGGCGCGCGATGTCGCTGCGTAGCTGAGCCGGATCGAGAAACGCCCACGGCGCATCGCCGATGTGTTCGCGGCCGTCGAAGCGCGGCACCCACGGCTTGCTCGGGGCGAGTTGCTGGCGGCGGGTTTGTTCGGCCAGGAAAGCATCGAAATCGAAGGCGATGACCGCGGTGTAGCGCTGCGGGTTCTGGCTGTCGCGGGCCAGGGTGGCCTGACGACCGCCGACCTGCAGCGGCAGGCTGGCCGGCAGCGCCTGGTTGGCGGCGTAGGTCACCGCCAGCAGCGCGTTGTTGCCTTGGCTGTCTTGCGTGCGCGCGGTGATGTACAGGTCGGCGACGGTCGGCGGGATCAGATCGAAACCGCCGTCATCGGCGGCGGCGACGACGCGAGCGTTCGCGCTGTCGGCGGGGGCGGGGTAGAGCAGATAGGCCGACGCCGCGCAGACGGCGGCGACGAACCCGAAGGTGATCGAACGAAGACCGGACATGGCAAGGCTCCTGCGAAGACGGGTCGGACTTCAACGACTTCGGCGCGCGCGGCAGGGCGGCCGAAGCCGCCCCGCGCGTGGCTCAGTGGCTTGCGGTCAGCACCGCCCGGGTGGCCTCGTGGAACAGGCTGCCGGACAGGCAGGTGCTGCTCTGCAAGGTCGCCAGGTCGGTCTGGCGGCGTTGCAGATCGCCGTAGGTGCGCGGCGTTCCGCTGACCGGATCGGGCATGGTGAAGGTGGTCGGCGCGGCCAGGCTGCCGTTGCCGATCAGGAACCGCGACAGCACCGACTGCACGCCCGGCGAGCGCGGCGCGACATGCAGGAAGCTGGTGGTCTGGGTCTCGGCGCCATGGCAGGCGTCGCAGGTGTTGACCGAGAACTTGTTGCGGCCGTTGTTGTTGAGGATGCCGGGCGCCTTCCACACCTGTTGCGGGCTGGGATTGATCACCGATCCGCTCTGGAACGGCGTGCCCAGATAGCTCAGCGGCACGATGTAGGTGTTGTTGAGGATCTGGGTGTTGAAGGTGTTGATGTAGTTGGCCAACAGCGCGGTGTTGTTGCGGCTGTGATGCGGCGTCTGCGCGGCCGGCACGATCCGCAACTGCGGGCTGCCTTGCAGGATCTTGAACTCGCGCAGTTCCCATGGGTTTTGCAGGAACTCGTTGCTGCGGATCTGGTTGATCGCGCTGCCGTTGGGTTTGCGCGGCGAGGCATTGGCGGCGATGACCGGATCGGTGATCGCCTGCAACGCGGCGTTGTAGGTGGCCGAGCCCAGGCTCAGCGTGCCCAGGTTGCCCCATTGATTGGCGAGGTTGCGCACCGCCGGGCAGCCGTTGACGTTCGGCGCGTACTCCAGGATCACCGTGAACGGCGCGGCCACGCAGGTCGTGCCGCTGCGCCGCAGCACGCCGAACACGAAGCGGGTTTCGCCGGCGTTGCCGCCGCCGTAGGCGCTGTTGCCGCGCATGTCGATGCGGTTGACGATCGCCAGCAGGCGGAACGGCGACCGGTTGAGGTCGAGCTTGCCGGTGGAGGCGATGCGCGGCCAGGTGTTGAGCACCTGGGTGATGACCTGCGAGCGCAGGTTCACCGGGAAGGTGTTGATGCTGGTCGAGGTGCCCCAGGTGCGCATCCAGTTTTCGACGAAATCCGCCGGCAGCACCCCGGTCATCGGCTGATTGGCCATGTTGGTCATCATCCGGTTGAAGGTCCACGCGCCGTTGGGATTGCCGGCGCCGGTGCAGGCGTCGAAGGTGCGGCTCGGGTCTTCGACCACGCCGGGGTGGGTGACCATCAGCGAGCGCTCCGGGCGCACCAGCGCCGCCGGCCACGGCAGCACCGGCCCGGGTACCAGGATCGGGGTGCCGGCGAGGATCTGCGCGCGCAGGGTGTTCGGGTCGAGGAACTGCACGGTCGCCTGGCCCACCAGTTCGCGGCCGGAGAACTCCGGCACGAGCTCCTGCGACTGGGCCAGGATCTGGCGGTTTTCCTGCTCGCGGACGAAGCCGTCGAAGTCGAACGGAATGAGCGCGGTGTAGCGCTGGGGATTGGACGGATCCTGCTGCAACTGCACGGTCGTGTCGCCGGCGTTGAACGGGATCTGGGTCGGCAGGTCCTGGCCCTTGCTGTAGGTCAGCGCCAGCAGCGCGTTGCCGCCGGTCTGCTGGCCGAGCGAGGTGATGTGGATGGCGTCGACCGCGGGCGGCGCCTGTTCGAAGTCGGTGGCGGCGGCCGTGACCCGGCCGGCGGCGGTGGCGTCGGTCGCGGGGGACAGCAGGCTGACGGTGCCGACGCACAGAGCGGCGCCGATGCCGAGGGAAAGCGAACGCAGGGTGGACATGGGCCGGGCTCCTCCAATGAGCAGACCGCGGTGGCGTAGCGCCAGGCGCGTAGCTAACCGTCGACGCTAGTGGGTGCGCGGGGACGGTTCCAGCATCGCGGCGGGATCAAACCGGGTCGATTTCTCAGGCGGCGCGGCGAATGGGGGAGGTGTTGCGATGGTGGTCGCAGATGGGGTGTGGCCACGGTCCATTCGGGGTCGCGCGGGTGGGGGCGGTGGCGGGATTTCGCAGGTGCTCGGTCGGGGGTGCGCTGCGCCGTCGCGAATCCGAATGAAATCGGTTGGGAGCTGGACTTAACCGGCGCTCTTGCGGGCAGATTGAGTTGGCGTAGCGTCAGGCGTGTAGCTGAGATCGGCGCTGTGATTGTCGTCCGCTAAGCGATGGTGCGAATGGACTTTGTGAGCCGGCCTTAAGCGTTACTTACGGCGCATTCGGCTTGGCTGGTCGAGGGCGCGGATGGCGTGAGCCGACAACGGGCTCATGTCCGGTTGGTTGCAGAGGCGCTAAACCCGAAAGAGCGGGGCTTGTTGGACTGAGGTTGTAGCGGCAACTTTTACTCGGTATTGCCCGGTTCCGGGTCATGATCGAAGCGCGGTTATAACGACGCACGGGCCGACAAAAATTTGGGTGTACGTCTGAGCCTCGATCAGGAACAGCGAGCGGATAGAAAGTCCACGCTGACCCCTGTTTGAAATCCATCGCATAAACACCGTCAACTCCGTGCGTTCCTGCACCTTCTGTTGCCAATACCGCGTTTGCAACTTATCCAATCAGTTGCCTTTCAATTGCAGCCTCCAAAAACGACCTGCCATTACCGTTTTCAACGGCATTGGCAAGCTGATCGCCAAAAGCGCGCATCATAGCTTCCCATTCGGGGGCCGGAGCCAGTGTGGGTAGTGGACAAAGCTGCATCCGCGAACAGCAATCGAGTGCTTCGGTTTTGCGCTCAAACCACGCATAAAGAATTGCCAGCATCATCAAGTCATTTAGCGAGTCCCGTCGCGACTCGATCTCGCACAGCTCCAATATTTCAGCGACGTTCAACGGCCTGCGAATAGCGGGCCGGAACTGTTGTTCCATCGCGATTATGGTCTGGGATAACTTGCGCTCATGCCAGCCAACCTCGATCTCGCGATGTTTCACGTCGAGCAACTGATGCAACATCCTGGGCATCGGCGAGACCGTGGTATTCATTACATGTGTCGGTCGATACGCCGCAGAACTCATTTTCTGAAACCAAATCATTTGCTGCACGGGGCCAAGACTTCTAACGATTCCAGAGCCTTCCGGCAGAAGACTCCAGTCGGGAAACATCGACGCGTAATCGATGACAATGGCCTTCAATTGGGCTTTCGATATCGGCGCATACTTTTTCATCAGGGCAGCACGCTTGTCGCTCATGGCTTTACCATGGTAACAGGAACATTTGCGCCGTTCGGGATACTGCTTTGGATGCGGGTGATCCGAGATTGCGAAAGGACGGCGTTACCAAATTTGTAGTCCCAGATATTAGTCGGATTCGTGAGTGGCCCATCGACGACATCAAGTCGGACCGAACTCAAAATGGGGTCTCCAGGACGCCAAGAGTTCCCATTGACGTATCGAACTTCAGCGGACAGGCCTCGATCACCGAACATGCGCTGATACCGATGCAGTAACACTTCTGCGTAGCCATGCTTGAGAGTGCCGGCCACTGGGCCATTGCCAAGCCCTTGACGTATTCCCCAGTTGTCCGCGCGAGTTGCGATGCTCTGCACCAAGTCGCCATTGGTCGCATAAAAACTGCCAACTCCACGCGTTCCCGAGCCTTCTGCTGCCAATACTGTGTCTACTACAACAGCCGAACTGGGCTCAAAGTATTTCCCAAGAAGAGGTTGGGCATCAATATCCAAATCACGCCCATACCACGGCGTCGCTCCTGGCCCATCGATGTTCTTCAGGCTACGCATGGTTGCCACGATGTCAGCCGTTCCCGCTGCCATAGCGCGTGTTCCGTTGATCGCCGATCGTGCGGCGCCTGCGCCGCCGGCGACCGAGGTAACCATGTTCATGGAAACTTCGACCGAACGCATGCCTACGGTGAAATGTTCGTCCCGGTTATGCGCAGCCATGGTCTCCGCGGTCCACTCGCCGATCATGCGCTTGCTTTGCTCCACAGGGCTGGTAAGGAATGTCCGCAATCCCTCCCGTGTCTGCGTCATCTGGCGATGCGAATCCTGCCCCAGGTAACCCCCGGTGAGTTGATACAGCGCTTCGCCGCGATTCATCACATCCCACTGAAAGAGGCCGTACACGCCTTTGGCAGCCGAAACAGGAATGCCTACCAGCACACCGGCGGTGGTTTGACCGTACCTGATGGAGTTGTCGGCCATCATCATGCCCGCGGCGATTGTTTTCATTCCCCAGGTCGGTTTGTTCACGACGACAGGCGCCGGGGCCGGGGTCTTGATCCCTTGCGGGCGGCTCCAATCCTGTACTTGCGGGCCGTGCGCGGGCCCATGAGCGTTCAGCAGCACCCGATACGAATCGATCCAGCGCTGATCCTCCCTGCTCCAGACCCAATCGTCCCAACCGCCCGTCCATCGGTTGTAGCTTGCGGTAACTGTAATGGGATCAAGGTTAAAGAGATTCTCGAAAGTGTTTTCGCTGTAGTGAGTTCTCGGCGTGGCGCTAAAACCACCGCGAACACCCGCGTCTTGTCCTGAGGGCGAAGTTGATTCGGACAACTGGCTCAACGCACTAATGGACGCCTCGTTGGCCAATCGTGCGTGCGTGCCAGATATCGCATTAGCTAACGCGTTGCCAAACGCATCTGACAATACCCGACCATAATTGATATCCCCACCGAGTCCGAACTTGCGGTGGACAAGCATGGCAACGCTGCCACTGAGCGTGTTACCGATCATGTCGGCAGCGAACTGGCCGCCTTCGGTCCTGAGGTCAATCCCCAACGTCGATCCGATCTTCGGCATAGCCGCCGCGTTCAGTCCGCTGGTGAATGTGGTGGTGACTACGGCGTCTGCAATACGACGCCAGCTGAAAGAAGCCTCGACGCCGGCAATCTTGGCTGCGGCATAGCTGGTGAGTTGGCCAGTAACCGCGTTTACCGCGCCTTGAGCGAAGCGCGATCCGCCCAGTAAGGCGGTTGCATTCTCTAGCAATGGCGTGCTTGCCAAGCCAGCTGTCAAACCGGCACTCACACCTGCTTGGACCGCGCTGCGCAAGCTGAAGTGATCAATGATACCTAGTGATTTGCCAACCAATTGGCTGGCGACGCTACCCATGAACGCGCCTGCGGCACCGCCGACGACCATTGCAGTGGTGCCGAAGCCGCCCGTAAGAACGCTTGCGCCGGTCGCCATCACACTGCCGAAGCCGCCCGCAGTTGCGCCGCCCGCAGCGGCGACCGTGCCTGTGGTGGTACCTGCCGCTGCGGTTGTCGTGCTCATGGTGGTGCCCATCGCGCTGCCGGCCGCACCTGCGGTGTACACCGTAACGATGATGGCAATCGCCACCATCAACACGATGCCCAAGGTGCCGCAGCCGGCTTCGGGCGGCGGCGGAATATACGGCAAGCTCGGCGTCGTCGATCCGACGGTTTGACCGGGATCGTAGGGCTTGAAGGTATTCGCATCGTTGCGGCTGACCTTGACCTCCGGCGCGGTCAGCAAGGTGCCGGCTGCGATTTCCTGGCCGGGATCGGACAGGCCGTTGGCATCGGCCAGGACGTACCAATACGCGTCGCTGCCATAGATGCGGGCGGACAGGCTCTTCAGCGTGTCGCCGGCCTGGGCCGCGACCTGTTGGCCGCCGCCAGCCTGATAGCCGCCGACGCCGCTTAGACGCGGAGCAAGGGCCAGGGACGGATTAAGCCCAGCTTCGGTGAGCTCGGCCAGCGATTGCCCGGCTGCGTAGGCGTATAGGTAGTTGGGACGGAACTGCTGGTTCGCGGTCTGGATGAAGACGTTGCTCTGACTCAGCGTGCCCTCGCGGCGCGACTGCACCTGGCCTTCGCCGTTGTAGGTGTAATAGCGGGCACGCTTGTCGATGCTGCCGTTCTTGAGCGGGGTGTCTTCGATCTGGCTACGCAAGCGGCCGTGCGCATCGTAGTCGAGGGTGTTGGTGGTGGCCTTGTAGTCGTTGTTGCTGCTGATGCCTTCGACGGTCTTTTCCAGATAGCTGTCGCGGCCTTCGTACTGCGAAGTGAAGGTGTGCTGGTAGTCGAGCTGGGTGCCGGCCTCGCCCTTGTACTGCAGGTACTGGTAGCCAGCTATGCGGCCGGCGCTGTCGTAACCGGAGGTGGTGCCGTCACCCAGGGTGTAGCGGATCACGCTGTCGCGGGTGATGTCGGTGATGCCGTCGTAGCCGAAGTCTTTCTTGCTCCAGTCGGTCTTGCGGGTCTCGTTGAGCTGCTGGGTGATGCGGCCGTCGGGGTCGTAGGCATAGGTCTGGCGGCTCTCCAGCCAGCCGCCGATCTGGATGATGATCGGCACCTCATTGGGGCCATGGGCGTTGTCGACTTCGCGTTCCTCGCCGAAGCGATAGAACGACTCGCTCTGGATCAGACGATTATTGGCGTCGTACTTGAAAGTCCGCGCCTGATTGAAATCGCCTTCCGTCCTGTCGCCGCCGGCGTTGACGTGGAACTCCTGGATCTTGTTGCCGCGCAGGTCGTAGCGGGCGCGGTAGATGTCGAAGCTGTTGGCGTCGCCGCTGTTGTCCAGGCGGGTCTGGGCGATCTGGCGGCCGTTGGCGTCGTAGGCCGCGGCGTACGAGTCGTATTGGCGGACCACCTGAACCTGGCCGTTGACCAGGCTGCCGTTGTTGATGACGATCCGGTTCTCGCCGTCGTAGGTGAACCAGTACTCGATGCGTTTGGACAGCGAGGTGCCGGGCAGGGGCGTCGACGTCGAACTCTGCGTCGACATCGACATCGCCGCCGGCTCGGCGACCTGCACCTGACTGCTCTCGGCGGAGGGCGCGGCGGCCATGCGGTTGCCGCCGCCGTCGATGAAGAAGGTGAAGCTCACCTCGACATACGCGCCGGACGGATCGGTCGCGCGCAGGACCACGGTGCGCTGGCCGGTGCCGGTCGGCGTGCCGTAGAAGCGGTGGCCGGTGCTGGCGTTGAAGCTGTAGTTGAGGAAGGTCGGTTTGCTGACGACGGTGTAGGTCAGCGCATCGCCGTTGTCGTCGACGAAGGTGCCGGGCGACAGGAAGAACTGACCGGACTGGCCGGTGACCATGTCGTAACTGCCGGGCGCGACGGCGACGCGCGGCGCGACATTCACCGGTGTCGGCGCGGCCACATGCAGCCAGAAGCTGGTGGACGCGGTGCCGCCGACGCCGTCGTTGGCGGTGTAGGTCAGCAAGTAGTCGCCGGCGGTGCTCGGCGTGCCGCTGAGCAGACGCGTGGACGGGTTGAAGCTGAGTCCGGCCGGCACGCCGCTGAGGCTGAAGCTGACCGGGTCGAGATCCGGATCGCTGGCCCACGGCAGCTCGAAGGCGTAGCTGCCGCCGGCGGTGGCGTTCTGGTCGGAGATGCCAGGCATCACCGGGGGCCGGTTGTCGGCGACGGTGAGGACGAATGAGGTCTGGGTGTTGCCGCCGTGGCCGTCGCTGACGGTCAGGGTGACGGTGCTGCTGCCGGCGGTGGTGGGCGTGCCGCTAAGGGTGCGGGTGGACGGGTCGAACGCGATGCCGGCCGGCAGGCCCTGCACCGAATAGGTCAGGGGATCGTTATTGGGATCGCTGCCGGGCGGAATCACCAAGCTCCAGGCCACGCCCACGCGCAGGTTCTGCGCGCCCACGGCCGGCGCGGTCGGCGCTTCGTTGAGTTGCAGACTGAAGGCGCCAAACGCGCTGGCGCTGCTGGGGTCGCGCACGAGCACGCGCAGGTTGTAGCTGTTGAAGCGCCAGCCGTTGCCCTGCAGCACGGCCGGGCGACCGGTGATGCGGCCCAGCCCGTCGATCGACAGGCCGGCCTGGGCGGCGTCGACCCATTCGGCAGGCCTGGTACGCGTTTCCCAGCCCCCGTCCTGGGGGTTTTTGTAGATCTCTTCGTGTGCGGGGATTTCCACCACGAGTTGATAGGTCAGGGTGTCGCCGTTGGGATCGGTGAAGGTCCCGGCGGGCAGGAGCCAATCCACCGTATTACCGGCCACGGCGGTGCGGTTGACGAGCCCGCCGTTGTAAACCGGCGGCAGGTTGCCGCCGCTCGGCGGGGTGCCACCACCGGAGGTGGTGCCGTAATCGGAGGAGGCCATGACGACGCGGCGGTTGCCGACGGCGTCGTAGCCGTAGCCCAGGTCGAAGACCAGTTTCTGCGTGCCCGAGGTAACGGTGTACTGCAGCACCTGCGAGATGCGGTTGTGGCTGTCGTAGCTGGTGCGGGTAACGGTATGCACCTGCTGCTGCCCGGCGTCGGTGGCCTCGACTTCCTCCATGGTGCGGTTGCCGGCCGCGTCGTATTCGTAGCGGAAGATCTGGCCGCCGGTGCCTTCCTCGACGATTTCGCGGATTAAACCGTTTGCGTAGTAGCGAGGCCTGCGGATGCCCATGCTGGCGCCGCCGCCGTCTTGACTCTCGGCCGCCAATTGCCCGGTCAGGTGGTGATAGAAATAATCGTAATCGCGGCCGCCAAGATCGTTACGGTCGATCAGGCGCCCGTAGACGTCGTAGTTCCAGGTCAGTTCGTTGAGATTGACGGTCTCGTTGTCGCGATCAAGCGTGGTGGACGAACCCGAGAGTGCGTTGCTCTCGCGCACCTTGTGGCCCTGACTGTCGTAGGCGTAGCTGTTGATCACGCCGGCCGCGGTCTGGCTGCGCACGATCAGGTTGCGGCCGTCGTAGTCGTAGCGCGCCACGTTGCCCAGCGCGTCGAAGACCTGGGTGCGGTCGCCGTTCTGGTTCAGGGTGTAGCGCTGCTGCGAGGCGCGGGTGCGCGTGGCGGCGTTGGTCGTCGGCAGATAGTCGCCGATTTCGACCAGGCGGCCGTTGCGGTCGTAATCCTTGAAGGCGATGTAACTGCCCTCGAACACCGTGGGCGCCTGGGTGAGACGCTGGTTGCCGAGCGCATCGAAGGCGTAGCGCGTGGTGTTGCCGAGCGCGTCGCTGGACTGGATCAGGCGGCCGACCGCGTCATAGGTGTTGGTGCGGACATTGTTGTTGGCGTCGCGGGTGCCGGTCAGGCGGCCGAAGGCGTCGTAGAACCACTGGTTGACCGGGCGCAGGATCTGGCGGTCGCCGGTCTCGGATACGACTTCGACGTCCGGACGCTCGTCGCGCACGACCTGGTTGTATTCGTTATAGCGGTAGTTGGTCTGGTAGCCGCGCGCGTCGGTGCGTTGCAGCGCATTGCCCCAGCGGTCCAGCTGCTGCTGCACGGTGGTGGTGAGCGCGGTGTCGGCGGTGTGCGAGGGCAGGCGCGTGGCGGTGACGCGGCCCAGGCGATCGGTGGTATTCCAGGTGATCGCGTCGGTGGTCAGCCAGACGGTGCTGTTGTTCTGGTCCGGATGCAGCGCGGCCAGATGCGATTCGCGCACCTGGTGCCCGGCCAGGTTGTAGCCGAAGTGGCGGACGCCGAAATTCTCGTTGGAGTCGATCAGGCGGCCGGCGGCGTCGTAGTTGTAGACGATGGCGCCGTCTTGGCCGACATGCTCCTTGCGGATGAGTTCTCCGAACGCGTTGTACGCGGCCCATTCGTTGCTGTCGCTGTTGCTCGTGCTTCCGTTGGTCAGCAAACGCGACTGCTGCACGTTGAGCTGACGGCCGAGCTTGTCGTAGGAATAGCTGTTGTAGACCACCCGGTCGAGGCTGCTGTCGGAACCGCTGCGCAGCAGGTACCAGCGCAGGGTCACGCGGTCGGCGGCGTCGTAGGCGATGGTGGTGGCGTTGTCGTAGCTGTCGTAGGTGACGACCGCGCGACCTTGCCCGTCGTAGCGGATCTTCTCGACCTGGTCCTTGGCGTTGTCCCAGCCGCCGCCGCCCTGCGGCGTGCGGCCGTTGCCGTAGCGGCGGGTCTGCACGGCGTTGCCGAAGGCGTCGTAGATCATTTCGGTGAACGGCGTGACCTGCTGGTACAGCGCGGCGGAGGTCAGGTCGTTACCGAGGCTGGCCGCCAACGCGCCGAAGCTGGCGTCGGTGACGACGCTGCGCACCGGTTCGGTCACGCTGACGGCGCGTCCGAGCGCGTCGAAGACGGTGGTGGTGGTGCCGGCGTCGCTGACCGAGGTGATCAGGTTGCCTTCGCCGTCGTAGCCGAACTGCGCGCCGATATCGCGAACGCCGCTGGTGCCGTTGTTGTCGTGGTAGTGGCGCACCTGCACCTGGGTCGACTTGCGGCCCATCGCGTCGTAGGTGAACCGGGTGATGCGGTCGTAACCGACGACCGCGTCGCCGGCGGCGGGCAGGGCCGGCGGGTTGGTGCCGCTCAGGTTGGCGGTGGCGACGGCGCGGGCGTACTCGATCGTTTCGGTGAGCTCGCCGTTGGCGTTGTACTGGTTGCGGGTGACGTAACCCTCGGCGTCGACCGTCATGGTCACGCGATCGAGTTCGTCGTAATAGAAGTAGCTGTGCGCCCACACCGCGTCGGCCTGCCCGGCCACGCCTTCCAGCAGCACCGATTCCTTGACCTTGCGGCCGTAACCGTCGAATGCGGCCACGGTGGTCGGGGTGCCGGTCGCGACGGTCCCGGACTGAGTGTAGTAGGCGACCTGCGACTGATCGACCCGCACCGCCAGTCCGCGCAAGTCGTAGGAGGTGGTGAGGCTGCGGTCGTTGGCGCCGGCGGCGATCACGCCGGCGGCCTGGAGCTGGGTCAGGGTGACCGCCTGGCCCGCGCTCCAGCCGGTCAGCGCCGCGGTGTTCCAGCGCGCGGCGTAGCGGGTCAGTTGGGTCTGCTCACCGAAGCCGTTGTAGCGGTAGCGGGTGACGTAGCCTTCCGCGTCGATGTCGTAGGCCAGGCGCCCGGCGTCGTCGTAGACCTTGTAGCTGTAATTGCCGAGGGTGTCTTTCTGCACCACGGCCCGGCCCAGCGCGTCGTAGCCGACCTCCAGCGTCGGCTGCACGCCGGTGGCGACCAGCAGACCCGTCGCCGGATCGATCCTGCCGGCGTCGGGCAGGACGGTGCGGATCTGGTGGCCTCGGCTGTCGTATTCGTAACGCGTGACGCGGCTCTGCGCGGTATCGGCATTCTCGATGCGCGCGGTGACGTTGCCGAGCGCGTCGTACTCGGTGCGCTCGACGATGCGGCGCGAGGCATAGGTCTGGTTGCCGGCGTTGTCGACCGTCGCGACCCACACCGCCGGCGCGGTCTGCGACACACGTCGACCGGCCGCGTCGTAGCCGTAGTCCCAGCTGTGGCCGTTCTTGTTGGTGTAGGTCTTGACCTGACCCAGCGAGTCGTAGGTGTAGGCCTCGACCTTGTTCAACGCATCGGTGACCGACAGCACCCGGCCGGCGCCGTCGTAGGCGGTGCGCGTGCTGCGCACGTCGGTCTGCCCGGCGACCGCCGCGGCGACGGCGGCTTCGGTCGCCGCGGTCGAGGTCGGGATCACGGCGCCGTACTGGCGCAGATCGATGGTGCGGCCCATGCCGTCGTAGCGGCGCTCGACCACCGCGCCGGCATCGTCGATGGCGAAGCGCAGGCGACCGGCGATGTCGTACACGTAGCGGGTCTGGTGCTGATTGCTCGCGCTCGCGCCGCCGGCGGCGGCCACGGCGGTGGCGGTCGCACTCAGGGTCGAGGACGCATTGATCGGAATGGTGACGCCGTACGCGATCTCTTCGATCACACGGCCGGCGTTGTCATAGCGACGTTCGAGCACCGCATTGCTGCTGGCATCGTGGCTGGTCAACACGTAGCGCAGACGCCCGCCGGCGTCGTAGTGGTTCCTTACCTCGCGGACCTGGCCCGAGATCGGCGGCAGCCCCGCCAGGATGTCCTGCGTCGTCGCGGTGCCTGCCAGCATGCGCGCGCGCAGATCGGCACTGGGTCCGCTGAGGCTCAGGTATCTCCTGAAAACAGTGAGGCGGCCGACACCGTCGTAGAGCTTGCCGATGACGAAGCCCTGCGCATCCATCTCATAGCGCGCCCGACCGGCGGAGTCGTGCACGGTGTAGTTGCGCAAGTCGCGCGCGTCGTCGGCGAGCGCCGATGAAGCGATGTGCGCCGCCAGCTCGGCATGCGCGCTGGCATCGCCGCCGCGGATCTTGGCCAGCAAGGCCGCCGGCAGGGTGACCGAGCGTGCGTAGGCGCGAGTGGCCACCACGCGGCCGGCGCCGTCGTAGAAGCGCTCGGTCACCGCGCCGGTGGCGTCGATGCTGTAACGCGAGCGGCCCGCTGCGTCGTAGACCTGACGGATGAGCTGGTTCTGCCCCGCC
Source organism: Lysobacter capsici (assembly GCF_014779555.2). Classification (NCBI taxonomy): domain Bacteria; kingdom Pseudomonadati; phylum Pseudomonadota; class Gammaproteobacteria; order Lysobacterales; family Lysobacteraceae; genus Lysobacter; species Lysobacter capsici. The sequence goes on along the minus strand of NZ_CP094357.1, from coordinate 6,181,868 downwards.
GGAATGTAGGAAACGACGGTGGCGAGGTCGGCGGTCCCGTTGAGGATGGCGGCTTTCACCGACGCCAGCTGCGCGGTCGCCACCGGCTGGGCATAGCGCGTTTCCTCGACGACCCGGCCGGCGGCGTCGTAAGCGTAGACGGTCACGCCGCCGAGCCCGTCCATGCGCAGGCGCACCCGACCGGCATCGTCGTAGATCCGATATTCGACCCGATCGGTAGCGTCGTTCGCGGCGGGAACGCCGGCGTTCGCCAGCACCATGGCCGGCGTGGCGGTGCCGGCGAACATCTGGTTGTTGAGGTCGTTGTCCCAATAGGTCGGCCCGCTGAAGCGGCGCGTGGCCACGACCCGTCCCGAGCGGTCGTAGCTCGTCTCGGTCACCGCCCCGGAGTGATCGAGGACCAGACGCAGGCGCCCGTCCTTGTCGTACACGCGGAACTCGCCCAGGTCCGGGACCGTCCAGCTCAGGCGCGTATCGAGTTGCTGGATGGTGGTGGCGTCGGACAGCGCGGCCGGATCGGTCGCGACGACGAAGGTGCGCACCGCCACGATCTTGCCGCTTTGGTCGAACCATTGGCGGGTCATGACGCCCAAGGGATCGACCGTATAGATCAGCCGGTTGGCTTCGTCGTAGACATAGCGCGTGATGGCGCCGCCGGCGTCGACGCGACGGATCAGGTTGTCGTTGTTGTCGTAGACGTAGCCGGTGGTGAGGTTGAGGCCGTTCGGATCGACCCGCTCGCTGATGCGGCGGTCGAGCGCATCGTAGGCGTATTGCACGACCCGTCCGTCCGGATCGGTCACGGTGATCTGACGGCCCTGCGCGTCGTAGGCGTAGCTGGTGCGCAGGCCGAGCGAGCCCGGATCGAGCGTCAGTTCCAGCAAGCGTCCGTTGCGGTCGTAGCGCTGGCTGCTGACGCGGCCGCTGGCGTCGGTGACCGAGAGCTGTCGGCCCTGGCCGTCGTAGGCGTAGTGCGTGGTCAAGGCCAGGCCGGCCGGATCCTCGATCCGCTGCAGCAGGCGCGCGACCGCGTCGTAACGCAGTTCGACACGGCGCCCGGAGGCGTCGACCGTGGCGCTGAGCAGGCCGCGCGCGTCGTACTCGCTGCGGCTCACGCCGCCGGCGCCGTCGCTGGCCTCGATGAGGTTGCCGTCCAGGTCGTAGACGAAGCTGCGGGTGATGCTCTTGCCGGCGCTCACCGGTTCGGTCACCGACACCGACTGGCCGTGCCGGTTGTGCACGGTCACCACGCTGTTGCCTTCCGGCGTGGTCAGGGTGAGGCTGCGGTTGGCGTCGTCGTAGGCGTAGGCGGTGACGTTGCCGTTGGCATCGGTGGTGGTCAGCACGCGGCCGAAGGCGTCGTAACTGCTGCTCCAGTGGACCTCGGCGCCGTAGGTCACCTTGTGGCTGCGGCCGATCTGCCGTCCCAGGCGATCGTAGGCGTAAGCGGTGGCGTTGCCGCGCGCATCGGTCGCGGTGAGCGCGCGTCCGAACGCGTCGTAAACCCAACCCGCGGCGCGTTGCTCGGCCGTGCCCACCGCCTCGCTGCGCTGGATCAGCAGGCCGCGCTTGTCGTACTGGTAGTCGGTGATGGAACTGACCGAGGTGGCGAACGCGCGCTCTTCGCGGGTGCGCTCGTCGAAGGCGTTGTAGGTGTAGCGCGTGACCGCGCCCTCGGCGTCGGTCGCCGTCGCGACGCGGCCGCGCGCGGTGTAGGTGTAGGAACGCCGGCTGTCGGCGGCGGCGACGTAGGCGATCGTCGACAGAGCGCTGGCGACGGCGCCGGCGCTGCCGGCGGTGGCGAAGGCGATGCGGCCGGTATAGGCGGTGACGTCCTGGATATCGCCGAACGCGGTGTAGCGGGTTTCCACGACCTCGCCCTGCGCGTTCTGCACGCCGTTGGCGTCGTGCACGCCTTTGACGACGAAGGTCGGACGGCCCGCCTTGTCGTAGAAGTACCAGGTCTTGTTGCCGGCCGCGTCGATGCTTTCGCTGCGCCGGCCCAGCGCGTCGTAGCTGTGGCGCACGCCGTACTGCGCATAGACCGCGTCGAGCTGCGCCTCGCTCATGCCGGCGGTCGCCTGCGGCGCGCCCTTGCCGCCGAGTTCGCCGATGAGTTCGCCGAATACGTTGTAACGCAGGCGCCCCTCGCGCACCTCGCTGGTGCCGGCGGCGACCTGGGTGCGGATCAGGCGGCCGGCGACGTCGTAGCTGTACTGGGTGCTGGTGCCTTCCGGGTTCAGCTCGACGATCAGGCGGCCTTGCTCGTCGTAGCTGCGACGGGTCTCGCGCACCGCGTCGGCGCTCGCGGCGGTTCGCAGCGCGGAGAACGCCTCGCTGCCGCTCAGGCCGGTCAACTTGAGCGCGTAGGCGCGCACCGCGCGCTGGTTGCGCGCCTGGTCGAAGACGAATTCGGTGAAGTAGCCTTCGGCGTCCAGCTGGCCGACGACGTTGTCGCGGCCGTCGTGGAACCAGCGAACCGTCTGATCGTCGGCGTGCGCGGCCGGACGCAGTTGCGCCAGGCTGCCGCCGGCGCGCTGGGCGACGACGGTCGCGGTCGCATAGGCGGTGGTGGCGATGCGGCGGCCGGCGAGGTCGTAGACGTGCTCGACCAGATAGCCTTCGGCGTCGAGCTGACCGGTCTGCCGGCCCTGGGCATCGTAGAAATACCGCGTGGTGCGGGTGGTGCCGGCGATGTCCTGGCGGCTGGTCTGCACCAGCCGGCCGGCGCCGTCGTAGCTGTAGAGGGTCTGTGCGCCATCGATGCCGCTGTCCTGGCTGGTCAGACGGCCCAGGGCGTCGTAGCTCTGGCTGGTCTTGCGGTCGTCGGCCTGGACCGCGGGCCGGATCGCCGCCAGCGAAGCCGGCACCACGCTGCCGGACACCAGCCAGGCGCTGGTGTCGACGCGGGTCACGTAGTCCTTGATCTGCACGACCCGGCCCAGATCGTCGCGGACGAATTCGCGGACCGCGCCGGTCGCATCGACCTCGCCCGCTACCTGGCCTTCCTCGTCGTAGAAGACATAACTCAACGCGCCGGACGCGTCCTGGCTGGCGCGCAGGCGGCCGGTGTTGTCGTAGTAGCGATTAGTACTGCGGGTGGCGCCGCCGGACAGCGCGGATTCGCTGACGAGAATGACGACGCCGGCCTGATTGCGGACTTCCACACGGACCAGATCGTTGCTGGCGATGCCGTCGTTGCTGCTCAGGCCGCCTTCGACGATCGTGCGCACGCTCGCGCCGGAGTCCTGATAGATCCAGGCGGTGACGGTGCGCTTGAGCTGCTCGGCCGCGGCTCCGGTTTTCTCGGTCACCACCTCGGACAGCAGCCGGTTCATGCCGTCGTAGAGGTAGGTCGTGGTCTGGCTGACGTCGCGCCCGTCGTCGACGGCCGCGGTCGAGCTGCGCATCACCCGGCGCTGGGTCAGCAGGCCCTGGGCGTTGTAGAGGTATTGGACGATCTCGGCGGCATCGTTCTCCACCCCGTTGCCGGACGCGTCCACCGTCGCGTAGGACCAGGTGCCCGACAGCCGGCCCTTGAGGTCGTAGCTGGACACGGTCAGCGTGCTTTGCGCGCGTTGCGCCGGCGTCGTCCAGTTGCTCAGGTCGGTGAGCGTGCGCGCGCCGGTGTAGGCCGCGCCGAGGTAGCGCCGGGTCTTGGACAACTGGCCGATGCCGTTGCCGCTGGTGTCGTATTCGTACTCCTGCACGGCGCCAGCGGCGTCGACGACGAAGCGCAGCCGCGCGCGCGAATCGTAGACATAGGTCGTGGTCAGGCCGCCGCTGGGGGCCGAGCCGGCGAGCGCGCCGTCCGCGTCCACGCCGGTGTAGACGGTTTCGGCGGTGAGCTGATTGTCCGCGCTGTAAGTGCGCTGGATGGCCTTGGCCGCGGCGCCGGTCGCCGGATCGATGCTGTCCCATTGCCACAGCAGGTTGCCGTTGGCGTCGTACTGGTAGGCGCTCTCGCTCAGCGTGCTGGCGCCGCGCAGGGTCTTGATGCGGGTGAGGTTGCCGCTGGCGTCGTAGCTGTACTGGGTCACCTCGCGCAGCCCGGACACCGCCGGCGCGCGCGTTTCCAGCAATTGCCCGGCCGCGTCGTAGACGTAGGCCCACGAACGGCCGGTCGAATCGGCGACTTCGGTCGTCCGGTTGGCCGGGTCGTAGCTGAAGCTCAGGGTGTTGCCGACGCCGTCGCTGTCGTCGTTGTTGCTGTCGCCGCGGGTCAGCGTCTTGATCCGGCCCTGGGCGTCGTAGGTGTAACTCACCAACGTGCCGTCGCTCTGCCGGACCTGGCTCAGTTGCAGGCTGCTGGCGTCGACATAGGTGTAGACGGTGCGGAAGTGGTAGCCGTCGTTGTTGGCGAGCTGGGTCGGGTCGTAGCTGTCGTCGTCGCCGCTCGGATCGTCCGGCGTCAGATCGACCAGCACCGCGCTCAGGCGGCCGGCCCCGTCGTACTCGTACGTGACCTGGCCGTTGACCACGCCCGCGCTGCGCGTGGACAGGCTGATCAAGCGGCCATTGGCGTCGTAGCCGAACAGCAAGGCTTCCGAGCTGCCGGTTTCGACCGCCTGCACTTCGGTGATGCGGCCGTTGGCGTCGTAGAGCACGTTCCAGCTGGTCGGCGCGGCGCCGTCGGATTTCTGCTCGCGCAGGAAGGTCAGGCGGCCTTGATAGGTGGCGTTGGCGTGATCGGCGTAGCGCTCTTCGCGCAGACTGCTGCCCTCGACCCACGCCCAATAGCTGTCGTTGACGAAGGTCAGGGTGTCGTGCGCGCCATCGCCGGTCGTCGACCGATAGGTATTGGCGCTGACAAAGGTGAAATCCTGGTACGAGCCGTCGCCGGTGTGCCGGCGCATAACGCTGCCGGCCGTGTTGACGGTGCCGGACAGCAACTCGACCCGGCGTTCGAATCCGGTGATCCAGCCATCGCCGCCGACCTGCGACAGCAGACCGCGGCTGTTGTAGGTGCGCTGGGCGCCGATCGTCATGCCGCGGAACAGCAGCTGTTCGTCCTGGCTGTGCAGGATCAGGTTGCCAGTCGCGATGTTGACGTACTGGTCGTCGAGGCCCTGGCCGAACCGGGCGCGACCGCCCAGGCCCGTGCCGAGCTGGCTGGCCGAGCTGTTGAACAGGCCGAGGCCGTTTCCGGAAATCACTGCCGACATGGTCCGCTCCTGGTCGCCGGCCACCCGGTCGCGGGCGGTCCATACCCAAGTGCATCCGGGGCTGGCGAAATTTGTTTAGGGCGGGGCCGGGGAGCGCCGTCTCGACGGGCGGCGACGCGGTATGAGCGGCAGCGAATACTGAGAATCGGCGACGTTGCGATGTACTAGAGGCGCTTCGTTTGCGCGAGATAACGTGCCGTGTTCGCCGGAAGCGGCACATGTGTCCTGCCGCATCGGCACGACCGCGGTGCCGATCGATTGCAGCGCGACCACCAACCCGCCGAGCGTGGCGATCCCTTGATTGGCGCAGCGCTCGTAATCCCGAATCCCGACTGCGAGACAATGCCGTATCGCATCACCGCCATGGTGTGATCGGTGCGAACCCACGGAGCCGCCATGCAAAAGATCCTGCTGTTGATCGTCCTCGCCGCCGCCGCGGTGTTCGCCTACCTGCAATGGTTCGCCAAGCCCGCGTACAGCATCCCCACGATCGAGCAGAACCCGATCCCCAAGCACGAGTTCTATCTGTTGTGGCGCGAGACCGCGTTGACCCTGTGCGACGGCAACGAGCCTGGCCCCACCACGTTGACGCCGCCGAAGTGCCGCGAGTACGTGACCAACAAACACGAGCGCTGCGTGACCCAGGTCGGCGCGCAGACGCCGCCGACGATCTCCAGCAAGGCCGAGTCGAAGCGTCTGGCGCGGCCGTATCTGGATTGCGTGATCCCGGGCCATTTCTGCAATGGCGTGGAAGTGCGCACGCCCGACGAGGCGTTGCGGCACTGTTCGTCATGAGCGCGGAGCGTGGCGGTTATCCACAGCGCTGATGGAAAAACCGCGCGCGGCTCAGACCCGCCGCCACTGCCCCGGCTGCAACGCGTCCAGCCGATGCGGCCCTATCGCCGCTCTCACCAGCCGCAGGGTCGGCAGGCCGACTGACGCGGTCATGCGCCGCACCTGACGGTTGCGGCCTTCGTGGATGGTGATCGCCAGCCAGGCGTCGGGCACGGTCTTGCGAAAGCGCACCGGCGGATCGCGCGGCCACAGCGAGGGTGGGTCGAGGCGTTCGATCCGCGCCGGCAGGGTGCGGCCGTCGTTGAGGTCGACCCCGTCGCGCAGGGTTTGCAGCGCCTCCTCGCCGGGGTCGCCTTCGACCTGCACCCAGTAGGTTTTCGGTTGCTTGTGGCGCGGGTCGGTGAGGCGATGGGCCAGGCCGCCGTCGTCGGTCAACAGCAACAGCCCTTCGCTGTCGTGATCCAGCCGCCCGGCCGCGTACACGTCGGGCGGCAGGCCGAAGCCGGCCAGGGTCGGCCGCGGCGGTTGGCTGCGGTCGGTGAACTGGCACAGCACCCCAAAGGGTTTGTTGAACGCGATAAGCATCCGAGGATGATCGCGCAGGCCCGCGCGCGGCGCCAAACCGATCGCGGCGCCCGCCGCCCGGTGGCGCCGATCAATCGCGCTTGCGTGGTCGCAGTCCGCGCCAGACCAGGCCGCCGGCCGCGCAGAACGCGAGCGGCGACACGACCCATACCGCGACCATGCAGGCCTTCCAGTAAGCGATCGCGCTGGCGCCGATGCTGACCGAGGACAGGCCGTACTCGGCCATGAAATAGCTGGCGATCAAGGACATCGCCAGCTCCCCGGCCGCCCACGCTGCCAGCGCGCCCGCCGCGAGCGCGGCGACGACGCGCGCCAACGGCCGGCGCATCGATCAGCGCGGCTTGCGGAAGCGCAGGGTCATGCGGTCGCTTTCGCCGATCGCCTGGTACTTGGCGTCGTCGGCCGCGTCGTGCTGGTTGACCGGCGGCAGGGTCCACACGCCGTTCGGGTAGTCCTTGGTGTCGCGCGGGTTGGCGTTGATCTCGCTCTTGGCTTCGAGCTTGAAGCCGGCCGCTTCGGCCAGCGCGATCACCTGGGCCTGGCCGACATAACCGGATTTGTCGTCGGCCGGCACGTCGCTCTTGGCGCGATGCTCGACCACGCCGAGCGTGCCGCCGGGCTTGAGCACGTCATAGAAGCCCCGGAACATCACCTCGGCCTGGCCGGCCGAACGCCAGTTGTGGACGTTGCGGAAGGTCAGCACCAGATCGGCCGAGTCGGCCGGACCGAACGCGGGCTTGAAGCTGTCGTAGGCGGCGATCACGACCTTGTCGTACTGCGCCGGCGAGGCGGCGAACTTCTGTTCCAGCGTGGCCTTGGCCTTGGTCTGGTACTTGCGCGCGCCGTCGGAGGACTGGGTGTCCGGGTCGACCACGGCGGCGACGTACTTGCCGCGCTCGCGCAGGAACGGGGCGAGGATTTCCGAGTACCAGCCGCCGCCGGGGGTGATTTCGATGATGGTCTGCTCGGGCTTGGCGCCGAAGAAGGTCAGCGTTTCCAGCGGGTGGCGGTAGCCGTCGCGGGCGACGTTCTTCGGGTCGCGCCAGCTGCCGGCGACGGCGGCGCGCAGGCTCGGGGAACCGACGTCGCCGGCGGGCTTGGTCGCGGGCTTGGTGGTCGGCTTGGGCTCGGCCGACTTGGCGGCGGGTTTGGTCGCTTCGGCCGGTTGGGTCGCGGCGACCGGGGCGGCGGCTTCGACGGGCTTGGGCGCGGGCGCTTCGACCGGCTTGGGTGCCGGGCCCGGAGCGACGGCTTCGGTGGGCTGGGCGGCGGGTGCGGTCGCTTCGGCCGGTTGGGTCGCGGAGGTCGGCGCGGCCACTTCGGTTGGCTTCGTTTCGGTCGCGGCGGCGGCCGCGGTGGCGCTGGCCCGGGCGGCTTCGGCGGCCTGGGCGGCTTCGTTCGCGGCGGTTTGGGCGGCGGCCGCGGCGGCGTCAGCGGCGTTGCTCGGCGCGGCGTCGGTCGTCGTTGCGCTGGTCGGGGCCGGTTCGCCGGTGGCGGGCGCGGGCTCGGACTTGGTGTCCTGGGCGTGCGCGATCGCGGTCAGGCCGGGCAGCAGCGCGGCGAGCAGCAGCAATCGGGCGGGGCGGTTACGTTCCATGCAACAGACTCCGGTGAGCTTCAGTGAGGGCGCCAGCCTACCGCATGCGTTCAGGATCGGGGATGCGGGGCGACCCGAGCATGGCCCGTGCCCGGGTCGTTGCAGGCGCCGCGGCCGGATCGCGGCCGGCCCGGCTCAGCGCCGCTTGCGCTTCGGCTTGGCCGTCGCCTCGGCCCCGGCGTCGCTGTCGGCGGCCTGATCGGGCGGGCCGTCGGCCGCGCCGGGCTTGCCGCAGGAGCGGTCCTCGATGTCGGCGCCGCGGCCCGAGGCCACGTCGGCTTCCATCTGCGCGACGTAAGCGCGCGCCTGCTCGTGCAGCCAGGTCCGGAACGATTCCAGCCCGGCGTGATCGACCGAGCGTTCGGGATAGACCAGGTAATGGCCCCAGTCGATCTGCAGCCGGCCCTGGCTCAACGGCACGAGCTGGCCGCTCTGGATCAGCAGCCGGGTGCGCGCCAGGCGGCCAAGCGCGACCCCGAGGCCTTCGACCGCGGCCCGGTGCATGGTCTCGGAATCGTCGAAATGGGCGATGTAGCGGTTCGGCCGCTTGCCGCCGTAACGGTCGAACCAGTCCTGCCAATACGTGGACAGGTCGCCGAGCAGCGGCCAGCGGTGCAGGTCCTCCTGCGCCGGCAGCCCGCCCATGCGCTCGATCAGCGCCGGGCTGGCGACCGGGACCAGGGTTTCGTTGAACAGATGCTCGATCACCAGCCCCGGCCAGCGGCCGTAACCGCCGCGCATGGCCGCGTCGATGCCCGGCTCGCGATCGAAATCGACCAGCGCGGTCGAGGAAAACAGATTGAGTTCGAGCTGCGGGTAGCGGGCGACGAAGCCGCCCAGCCGCGGCACCAGCCAGGCCGAGGCCATCGAGGCCATCAGGCTCAGGGTCAGCACGTCGTCGCGTCGCGGGCTGTACGGGCGCAGGGCGTGGTCGAGCGCGTCCAGGTGCGGCGCGACCACCGACAGCAGCCGCTCGCCGTCGGCGGTCAGGCGCACCCCGCGTGGGCCGCGTTCGAACAGGCGCCGGCCCAGGCGTTCTTCCAGGGTGCGGATCTGGTGACTGAGCGCGCTGACGGTCAGGTGCATCGACTCGGCGGCGCGGGTCAGGTTGCCGGTGCGCGCGGCGGTGGCGAAGCCCAGCAGGGCGTGCAGCGGAGGTCGGTTCATCGCGTGGGGTCCGTCGGACGGGGCGTTCGGCCCGGGCCTGAGGGCGGTCGCCGTAGCGCGCGGCCGCCTTCAACCTGATTCAAGTCTGGCTTGCAAACACGTCGCTTTTTTGCCGAATCGGGCGAGCGTACCTTGCGAATCACTCAATAAGCCAGTGCGCCGCACGTTCGGGCCGCGCTGGCTTCCACCGAAGGATTGGCAGGGAGACGACGCCATGAATATCTACAAGAACCTGATGTTCCTGCACGGTCATTTCGTCGATCCGCGCGATGCGGACGAGGATGGCGAGGACGGCGCGCAGATCGGTCACCGCGCCGCGTCGACGGTCGCGGCCGGCGCCGGTTCCAAGACTGCGGCCGGCGGGGCGAAGGCCGGGGCCGCGGCCGCAACGGCCTCGCATCGCGTTCAAGCCGCGCGGACCGAGGTAATCACCGGCTGGCGCGCGTGGTTGCGGTTGTGGCCGGCGCAGAGCGCCCGGATCGAAAACCCGCGCGACTGCGGCGCGCACGGCTGCGTCTGAGCCTCGCCATCGCATGGTCGCGGTGGTGACGCTGGCCGAGCGTCCCGTCCGTATGCGTTGGTCTGTGCGAAGGAACGCACGCAGATCAGGCAACGGGGGATGCCGTCATGAGCGACCAACGCAATCCCGACCCGGCGAGCGACGCGCGCAAGCGCGTGGCCGCGATCGAACGCACCGCCCTGCGCCTGCTGGCGTGGTTGTTCGCGGGCATCGCCCTGAGCGCGGCGCTGGCGGTGTCCGACTACGTGGTCGGCGCGGTGCTCGGCGCGGTGCTCGCGGCCTTGCTGGCCGGCGCCACCCTGGGCTTTCTGTTCGGCATCCCGCGCGCCCTGACGGTGGCGCTGCCGGGCGCCGACGGCCATGCCGGCGGCAACAACGGCGGCGGCTTCACCCACAACACCAACCTGGAGCAGATCAGCGACTGGCTGACCAAGATCGTAGTCGGCATCGGCCTGGTCGAGGCGCAGAGCATCGGCATCGCGTTCCAGCGCCTGTCGCGCCAGGTCGCGCTGGAATGGGGCCTGGGCGCCAACGGCGCGGCCAGCGCCGGCTTCGTCCTGCTGGCCTCGCTGCTGTTCGGCTTCATCGGGTTCTACATCTGGACCCGCACCGCGTTCGTCTATTACCTGGAACACAACGAGACCGCGGTCGCGGGCGAGCGACGCGACCGCGAAGCCGCCGAGCGGCGCGCGCGCCAGGCCGAGGCCGACGCGGCGCGGGCCAGGGAACAGGCCGAACAGGCCGAGCGCGACACCCAGGCCGAACGCGAACGCAAGGCCGAGGCCGAACGTCAGGCGCAGCTGGCGCGCGAACAGGCCGAGCAGGCCGCGCGCCAGACCGAAGAGGCCGAGAAACAAACCCAGCAGGCGCAACGCGAAAGCGACATGTACAGCCGCATGGCCGGCTACCTGGACAGCGGCACGGTCGAGCCGCTGCGCGTGCTGAAGTGGCGCGATAGCAAGGACTGGATAAAGGCGCTGCACGATGAGTCGTTCGAAACCCATGCCGGGCCCTCCGCGGACAACCCGGAGAGCGAATGGAATTCCGATCCGAATCTGGGCCGGTTCGGCGGCGCGCCGATCGCTCGCGACCGCGAGCTCAGTGCCCAGGTGCAGCCGTTGGACGAGGCCGGCAGCACCTGCGCGGTGACGATCCGCGTGCGCTCGCTCGACCCGGCGCGGCCGCTGACCGGTACCGTCACGATCCACCTGCACCCGACCTTCCATTCGATGGTGCGCGAGGTGCCGGTGGTGGATGGACAGGCCGAATTGCGTATCGTCGCCGCCGGCGTGTTCACCATCGGCGCCGAAGCCGACGGCGGCGCGACCCGGCTGGAGTTGAACCTGGCCAGCTTGCCGGATCTGCCCGCGGCGTTCGCCGCGCATTGAGCGCGAGGCTCAGGGCAAGCGCCGCTGCGACGGATACGGCGCCACGTCGTTGTGCTGCCCGCTGGCCAGCCCGTCCTGCACCCGCTTCCACCACTCGACCTTGAAGATGTCGCCGTGCGCGTGCATCAACGCGCCCAGCAGCGGCGGCGACAGGCCGAGGAAACGCGGGAACTGCTCGGGAAACACATCGTTGCCGTGCGCATAGAACCACGGACCCGATTCCATTTCTTCTTCGTGATTGCGCGGCGCCGGCACCGGCCGGAAGCGGCAGTCGCTGACCAGGCACAGCTCGTCGTAGTCGTAGAAGATCGCGCGCCCGTGCCGCGACACGCCGAAATTCTTCAGCAGCAGATCGCCCGGAAAGATATTGCTCAGGGCCAGATCGCGGATCGCCTGGCCGTAGTCGATCACCGCCGCGCGCGCGGCCTCGGGCGTCTGCTCGCGCACGTACAGATTCAGCGGCCGCAGTCGGCGTTCGACATAGCACAGGTGCAAGACCAGATCGTCGCCGTCCAGGCTGATGCTCTTGGCGCAGGTGCTGAGCAACTCGTCGAGCAGGTCCGGCGCGAAACGCGAACGCGGAAAGCGCAGGAACCGGAACGGCTGCGCATCGACCAGGCGGCCGACGCGATCGTGATGGAACACCAGCGAATACTTCGCCTCGACTTCCTCGCGCGCGACTTCCTTCGGGTAGGCGAAATGGTCGCGGATGATCTTGAACACCAGCGGATAGCTGGGCAGGGTGAACACCGCCATGACCATGCCGCGTTCGCCCTCGGCGCGGATCAGCCGCTCGCCCGACTGCGCCGCGAACTGGCGGAAGAAGGTGCGGTAGCGTTCGGTCTTGCCCTGCTTGGCGCGGCCGAGCACGGTGTACAACTCGTCGATCGGCTTGCCCGGCAGCAAGGTGCGCAGGAATACCACCGCATCGCCGACCGTGCCCAGGTCGGCATGGAAGTAACTGCGCGAATAACTGAACAACTGCACGACTTCGCTGCGCACGGTCAGCACCGCATCGACCTTGAGCGCGCCGTCCTCGTTGACCAGCGCGATCACGCACGGCGAGAACGAACGCTCGCCGAACACACGCCCGATCAAATACGCGCGGCGCTCGCGATAGAACACCGTGTCGAGCAACTCGACCGCGCGCACCGGATGCGGGCCCCAATGCTGCAGGTCTTCCTGCAGGCGCACCGCGATCCCCGCCGCGCAGCGAGTGCGATGCGCGTACGGCACCGCGAACGGGTAGTCGTCGAGCACGCGCATGAAGGTTTCGACCAGCCGGTCTTCCGACACCGCGTAGCTATGGCGCGCGACCGGATGGGTGATCGAATCGGTCGGCTCGATGTCGAGGGCGACGAATTCCATCGACGGGTCGACGCCGCGGGTCTTGAAGAATCGCCGCGTGAGCGTGTTGAAGAAGGTCTTGTACAACTCGCCGTCGAGCAGCGGCGCGACGGTTTGCGCATACGCGGCATGCACCGCCGACCACAGCACGCGATCGCCCGCGCGCTCGCCCAGCCGCGCCTGCAGCGCATCGCTGGCCTCGGCGATGCAGCGGTCGTACAGCTCGATGCGTTCGACCGCGTCGGCGCGATCGCCCTGCCAGTCGCTGCGTTCGAACCGGCCCTGAGCGCGGCGGGTGATCGCGGCGAAACGCGCGTGGTAATCGGCGAAGGCGTCGCGGATCTGGCCGGCGACGGCTTCGGCTTCGCCGGGTGCGGCGTCGGTGGGGGCGGATGCGTGGTCCATGGCTCGAGTGTACGGCGACCGTCGTTGGCCTGTGGCATGCTCGCGGCCGTATCGATTCGTTTACGGATGAAACCATCATGAGCCACCCGACCGGGACGTCGACGCCGCGCGTTGCGCGCGCACGCCCAACGCAGAGGCGTTGGATGCAGGGGCTGCGGGTGCTGTGCGTGCTCGCATTGCTGTGCGGCGCGGGCGCGGCGGTCCGGATGCCGCTGGCGAACGCGGCCGAAGTCGAAGGCCGCGACGCGACCACCACGACCTTGTACAAAGGCCGCGTCGGCGAGCGCGCGGTGACCTTGTACCTGAAGAGCGAACCGGCGCCCTGCGGCGGCGACCGTCGCCTGATCAGCGCGATCTACCGCTACGACGGCGTATCGAAATGGCTGCTGCTGCAGGCCACCGACGACCGCAAGGGCCACCTGGCCCTGGTCGAGTCGGGCCTGGGCACCGGCGTCACCGGCGCGATGATGCTGGTCGACAAGGGCGGCACGCTCAAGGGCAAATGGATCAGCCCCGACGGCGAGCGGCTGCTGCCGGTGCAGCTGAGCAAGACGGCGATGGGCAAGGCCGAGCGCGACAAGCTCGACGATCAGCTGGAGCGGACGGTGTACGAGAACAACGATTGTTGAGCGAGTCATCGTTCAAGCCATCGCCCGAACAGCACCGCTTCCCCCCGTTCTTCTCTATTTCCCCATAGCCCGTGCTTTTCCCCCCTTTGCAAAGGGGGGCAGGGGGATTCGCTTTTGCGTCTACTCCGGGAGCAAAAGCGAATCCCCCCGCGCCAGTCCTTCGCATGCACCGCACCACGTCGGGCGCCGCCCCCTTTTACAAAGTGGGCTTTCATTGGCGCGGCACGTTCTGTTTTTGCGGCCGTCGCCTCACACGCGCCGGCACGGCGACTGACAACGCGCGGCTGCCCCGCGCCTCTTCGTCACGTCCCGCACCCCATGCTTTTCCCCCCTTTGGAAAAGGGGGGAAGGGGGGGATTCGCTTTTGCTCCCACTGCGCGAGCAAAAGCGAATCCCCCGCGCGCCAGTCTTTCGCATGCACCGCACCACGCCGGGCGCCGCCCCCTTTTACAAAGTGGGCTTTCATTGACGCGGCACATTCTATTTTTGCAGCCGTCGCCGCACACGTGCCGGCACGGCGACTAACAACGCGCGGCCGCCCCGCGCCTCTTCGTCACGTCCCGCACCCCATGCTTTTCCCCCCTTTTCCAAAGGGGGGAAGGGGGGATTCGCTTTTGCTCCCACTGCGCGAGCAAAAGCGAATCCCCCGCGCGCCAGTCTTACGCACGAATCGCACCACGCCGGGCGCCGCCCCCTTTTACAAAGTGGGCTTTCATTGGCGCGGCACGCTTACTTTGGTAGCCGTCGCCTCACACGTGCCGCAACCGCCAACTCCAGCGCGACCGTCAGCCAAACACTCGTCAGCAACCACGGCCATTGCGGCAGGACCAGTTCGAAGGTCGGCTCCCACCGCGCCCAAGTGTTGCCGTAGAACGGCGCATACGCGGCGAGATTGACGTGCAGCGCAAGCAGCGTGGCCGCGGTCATCGCGACCGCGCCGATCCAGGCATCGCGACGGCGCGGCCCATGCCGCCGCCGTCGCCAGCCCAGCCACAGCGACCACGGCAGCACCGACACCACGAACAGCGCGAGCGCCACCAGCGCCAGTTCGCCGAGAAATCGCGCCGGACTCATCTCGGCGAACGAGGCCAGATCGAATCGGCCGACCACGTAATACCAATGCACCCAGGCCGGCAGCATGACCGCGACACACAGCAACCAAAGACCGCGCGCCCAGCTCGGCACGGTTCAGGCCGACGGGCCGAGCAACGCGCGCAAGGCGTCGTAGGTGTAGAAACGGGTGGCGCTGAGTTGCCGTTCGTGCGGGCTGAAGGCTTCGTCGAAGCTCAGGACCGGCCCGTACACCAGCCCGGCCACGCCGCCGAATTGCGACAGCCGCTTGAGCACCAGCAGGTTGTAGCCATGGCCGCGGTACCAGCGACTGCCGCCGTCGGAAGCTACCGGGCCTTCGCGATCCTCACCGGCGTGACGCGGCGAACGGCCGGCGATCACGTCGGCGAAATCCTGCGCCGCTTCGATGAAGCCGCGTCGCAGCGCGGGGTCCACCTGGGCGAGGTCGACGCCGGCAAACGGGCCGTCGAGAGGCAGGTCGGTATCGGTCATGGCGTGTCGTCCCTAAACGTCGTGTGCGAGATCGCGGCGCGGCGCCGGCCCGGCCGCCGCGCGCGGCCCTTGCCCGGCCGCAAATCGGCGAGCGCAACTGTCAAAAATTCGATGCAATCCTCAGAAATATCGGAGTACCATCCGATCCCGACGGTGCAAGGAGGCAACTGGCGCCGGTTGGAACGGCCATCGGGGAAGTCCAATCGTCAGCCGCGTCTTGTGCGCTCGGAATCGGGATCGTCGTGTCCCGCGCCATTCCTGACAAGAGCCACTCACATGGTACAGAAGATCATCATCGGCATTCTCGCAGCGGCCCTGATCGCGGTCTGCTCGATCTGGGGCTACAGCGCATGGCAGGCCAAGCAGGCCGCCGCGCCCGTCGTGGCGCCCCTCGCCACCGCCGCCGCGGTGCCGGTCAAGCCGGTCGAGGCCATTACCCCGCCGGCCGAAGTGGTGCCGGTCGCGGCCGAAGTGCCGGCCGAAAAAGCCGACGGCACCCACTTCACCTACGAATACGTGTCGCCGCGCAATCCCGACCTGTTGCCGATGTACAACATGGCGCGCGAGATCGACGTGCTCAAGCAACTGCCCGAGGTCAACCAGCTCGACGGCTGGCTGACCTTGCCGCGGCCGATCCACTACATCGCGGCCGAATGCGGCACGGTCAACGCGTTCTACGCCAAGGACAAGGGCGACATCGTGCTGTGCTACGAAATGCTCGAGTTCCTGGTCCGCCAGGGCGCGGCCATGACCCAGGCCAGCGGCGGCAGCACCCGCGATCAGCTCAACTACCTGATGGCCAACCTGCGCTTTTTGATGCTGCACGAAACCGGCCACGCGCTGGTCGACATGCTCGACCTGCCGTCGACCGGCCGCGAGGAAGACGCGGTCGACCAGCTCGCCACGACCTTGATGCTGTCGTTCGTCAGCGCCGACGAATCGGCCGGCGACATCGCCCAGAAACTGCAGCTGGCGGCGACCTTCTTCATCGCCACCGACGACGGCCAGCACGACATGGCGACCTATGCCGACGAACACTCGGTCGGCGCGCAGCGTTACTTCAACCTGCAGTGCATGGTCTACGGCCACAACCCGGGCAAGTACCTGCGCATCGTCACCAGCGGCCGCCTGCCCGAAGCGCGCGCGCTGCGCTGCGAGGAAGAAAGCAAGCAGATCACCCGCAACTGGATGCGCCTGATCGAGCCCAACATCGCGCCCAAGCACCGCATGACCGCCGAGGAAGAGCGGGCCAAGATCGAAGAGATTCAGCGCAAGCAGGTCGACAACGCGCAGGCGCCGTATATGCGCTGATTGTGCTTGCGGCGACGGTTGTACGCGAAAGGCCCGGCATCCGCCGGGCCTTTTCGCTGCATCGATTGCCCCCTGTAGGAGCGGCGCAAGCCGCGACCGCGCCACCACAGATACGACGCAAGCGTGATGTCGCGGTCGCGGCTCGCGCCGCTCCTACAGGTAGCAACCGATTTACGCGTTGAAAACAAAAGGGCGCCGAAGCGCCCTTTTGCACGAATCCCATCAAAGCCCCGATTACAGGTGCTTGATGATCTCGTCGGCGAACTCCGAGCACTTGACCTCGGTCGCGCCGTCCATCAGGCGGGCGAAATCGTAGGTCACGCGCTTGCTGCCGATGGCCTTGTCCATCGCGGCGATGATCGCATCGGCCGCTTCGGTCCAGCCCAGGTAACGCAGCATCATCTCGCCCGACAGGATCACCGAACCCGGGTTGACCTTGTCCAGGTCGGCGTACTTCGGCGCGGTGCCGTGGGTCGCCTCGAACACGGCGTGGCCGGTCACGTAGTTGATGTTCGCGCCCGGCGCGATGCCGATGCCGCCGACTTGGGCGGCGAGCGCGTCGGACAGGTAGTCGCCGTTGAGGTTCAAGGTCGCCGAGACGTCGTACTCGCGCGGACGCAGCAGGATCTGCTGCAGGAAGGCGTCGGCGATCGCGTCCTTGATGATCAGGCCCGCGCCCGGCTTGCCTTCGGGAATCACGTGCCACGGGCCGCCGTCGAGTTCGACCGCGCCGAAGAAGTCGCGCGCCACCTGATAGCCCCAGTCACGGAAGCCACCTTCGGTGTACTTCATGATGTTGCCCTTGTGGACCAGGGTCACCGACTTGCGCTTGTTCTCGATCGCATAGCTGATCGCGCTGTGGACCAGACGCTCGGTGCCCAGGCGGCTGACCGGCTTGATGCCCAGGCCGACTTCGACCGGCAGATCGCGCGCCGGAGCGCCGATGGCCTGCAGTTCGCCCAGCCACGCCGCGTTCTTTTCGGCGGTGCCGAAGCGGATCTTGTCGAACGCCTGCGGGAATTCCTTCTGCAGGAAGTCGAGCACCTTCTGCGAGTCGGCGCTGCCGCCGGCCCATTCGATGCCGGCGTAGATGTCCTCGGTGTTCTCGCGGAAGATCACCATGTCGACGTCGCCGGGCTTCTTGACCGGGGAGGGCACGCCCTCGAACCAGCGCACCGGGCGCAGGCAGACGTACAGGTCGAGCATCTGGCGCAGCGCGACGTTGAGCGAGCGGATGCCGCCGCCGACCGGCGTGGTCAGCGGGCCCTTGATGCTCACCAAGTAGTCGCGACAGGCCTGCACGGTGCCGTCGGGCAGCCAGGTGCCGTAGGTGTTGTTGGCTTTCTCGCCGGCATAGACCTCGAGCCACTCGATCTTCTTCTTGCCGCCGTAGGCCTTGGCGACCGCGGCGTCGAGCACGCGCACCGAAGCGCGCCAGATGTCCGGGCCGGTGCCGTCGCCTTCGATGAACGGGATGATCGGGCGATCCGGCACATTCAGGCCGGTCGGGCTCTTGGTGATCTTGGCGCCGCCTGCGGGCGGCGTCGCTACGAACTCGGTCATTACGATCTCCAGTGGGGCCACCGTGCGCGGGCGCACGGGGCGGAGCAGGGTCCTTGCGGGACGCGATGGCGCTGCGACCCGGCCCGCCATTGTCGCGGTTCGGGCGGGGCGAGGCAAAGTGCGCGGTGGGTCGCTGTGTTTCAGGGGGAAGAGGGGCGAATCGGATGCCAAACTGGCCGTAGCCTCTAACTGCATCGGCAGTGCGCCGGGTGCACTATGCGAGGAATGATTCATGAGCGTGCAGCGCATTGCTGCTGAATGTTGGAACCGGATCGAACCTTTCTGGTTGTGCGTGCTGCCGTGGACGTGCGAGGAGTTCGAGCGGCGTTGGGATATCGGGTCGTTCGACGAATGCGAAGAGGACGGATTGGGATTGCGCCGGGTCGCGGTACTGCGTATCGGAGGAACCATCTATCTGGTCGACGCCTATCCGAACGGTTCGCCTGGCGCCGAGCGAGTTCACTTGTCGGTGGCCGATACCTCGCACGATAGCCGTCGCGATTTCGATAACGCCTTGGCCCATCTTTGCCTGGATCAAAGCGAGCTGCTTGCGATCCAGCCCGAACTCGGCCCGGCGCGATGGTGGCTTTGGCGCGTGGACGATCACGGCAACGAATTCGAGATGGCCCGTTTCCAGAGCCGTGGCTACGCCGAGTGGGTCAGGACGAAGTACGCGGCCAAGGGCCACAAGCAGTTGTACTACGTACGCGACACCGCGATTGCGCCGGAGCGTGGTGTGCTGGGAGAGGCCGGTGGTTACGATCGCTGAATATCCGCATGCGAATCGTAGGCGAGGTCGCTCGCTTCGGCGCGAATCCAATCCGGCGGCGACAACGGCTCCATCCCATACGCCGCGCGCGCCTTGTCGCACTGCGGACTCGCCGTTCCGTCTTCCCACGCCGGTTTGAGTTCGCGGCACGGCGAGGGCCGTTGCGCATAGATGCCGCAGTGCGCATCGGCGCCGACTTCGCCACGCAGAGCGGTGCAGCGGATCGCGCCGGCATAGGTGCCGCGCATCGCGACGCGGTGCGGGTCGAGCGGCTGGGTGAGTTCGCTGGGCACCACGCCGTGCGGGTGCGCGTCGGTCTCGCTCCAGTGGAAGGCGACGCGGAAACGGGCGCAGCAGGCGCCGCAGCTCAGGCAGGGGTGGGCGGCAGACGACATGACGTCGGGTACGGGAAGGACAGGCGCGATTTTCTCATCGACCGCCATCGGCGGCGCAAGCACGATCCAGGCCCGGCGCCCGCGCGAAGAAGCAGGTCAGCGGGGTTGGCCGAATTCGGCGTCGAGGCCGAGCATCAACATCAGTCCGGCGGCCAGGGTCAGCAGCGCCGCGATCAAACCGATGCGGCGGATCAACACCGGGTGGGTCGCGAACCGCTCGCGCCCCGACAGCCATTGCGCGATCAGGCCGAGCGCAAACCCCGGCAGCGCCGACAGGGCGGCGCCGAACCACAACCGCACGAACCCGCTGGGCGCCGACAAGCTGGACCAGCCGATCGCCGCGCCGACGAGTTCGGCCAGCAGCACCGCCAGCACCAGCGGCCGTACCGGACGCAAATCCGACCAGGAATAGTGGAAACCCAGTTGCGTGTCGCGCATGCGAGCGGTGCGGAGACGGGCGATTCGGTCCGGACGATACCCGATGCGCGGCGTGGATCGGTATCGCGCGCGGCGCCGATCTACGCGCGATCGAGCCGCCGGCCGACGCGCATGCGCTCGCGATCGGCCGAGTGTGTGCCGCAATGTGTGTTCAACGAGATGACATGAGGGCGCGGCCGGATCCGTAGGGGCCGGCCACGCGCACGACGAATCAGGCCCCGTGGCACTTCTTGTATTTCTTGCCGCTGCCGCACGGGCACGGATCGTTGCGATCGGGGGTGTCTTCGCGGCGCAGCGGTTCGCGCGGGGTCAGCGCTTCGATGCGGTGGTGGTGCAGGTCGGCCAGCATGCCCGGCAGACCGGCGACGATTTCCAGGCGTTCGCGGTAGCTGATCGGGGTGCCCGGCGCTTCGGGGTCTTCACCCATCACTTCGCCGCTGGCGAGGCGGTCGAACAGGGTGAAGATCTCATCGATCCAGTCATTGTCGTCGAGCCATTGGTCCCAGGCCGCCTCGTTCAATTCGACCGCGCGGAAGAAGCCGAACGACCAGTCGCGGCCGACGTCGAGTTCGTCGGGCTGTTCGGTCTCGGGTTCCTCGGGCAGCCACAGCAGCGGCGCCAGGTGGTCGGGCAGGTCGTCGTCGCCGTAGCGGACCCGCGCGCTGACCATGTTCCAGTGGCCTTGCAGCAGGGCGTGGACCTCGGCGGCCTCAGCCTCGTCGTTCCAGCGCGGTTCCTTGCCGCCCCAGACCACGGGATGCCACTGCCCGGCCTCGGGCTGCGCGGGGCTGACCACCAGGGCCGACAGGAAGCCGTCCAGCGCCTCCAGGTTGAAGCCCTTGTGCGGCACGGCGCGCTGGTCGAGCAGGTCGGCCAGGCGTTCGATCTGGGCGTCGTCGAGGTAGGCGGGCGCTTTCATGGAGGGACTCGTGCGGCGAAGGGGGACGCGCATGGTAGTCGCAGCGGCGTGTCTGCGCCGAAAATACCCCATGACCGCCCGCCTGCCCCTGCCCGCCGCCTGTCCCTGCGATGCCACGCGCCGTTACGCCACCTGTTGCGGGCGGCTGCATGCCGGCACGGCCACGGCCGAGTCCGCCGAACAGCTGATGCGCTCGCGTTACAGCGCGTACGCGGTCGGCGATCTGGAGTATCTGCGCGCGAGCTGGCATGCGGACACCTGTCCGACCGATCTGGAGGTCGATCCGTCGGTGCGCTGGCTGGGATTGCAGGTCAAGCGCCACCGGCGCGAGGGCGAGGACGCGGCGGTGGTCGAATTCGTCGCGCGCTACCGGGTCGGCGGCGGCTCGGCGGTGCGGCTGCATGAGGTCAGCCGGTTCGTTCGGGTCGATGGGCGGTGGGTGTATGTGGATGGGGAGTTTCCGCGGGCTTAGTGCGTGGGTGGGGCTGGGGGCTGGCGGGATTTTTCCGCTTCCGCTTCCGCTTCGCGCTTCCCGCGAATCCCGAATCCCGAATCCCGAATCGAATCCCGCCATGCCCGAGTCTCGCCGCGGATCTGCCAACTCTCGGCGAGCCACGTCAATCGTCGCCCCCTTTGACAAAGGGGGCGGGCGCCCGGCGCAGGTGAGTTTGTGGCGCCGCCATGGCGCGGGGGATTTGCTTTTGCTCTTCGGCGTTTGAAAAGCAAAAGCAAATCCCCCCTAACCCCCCTTTTTCAAAGGGGGGAATGCTGACGCGGGCGGTGCGTGGACCGTCGCCATGGACGGTGGCCTTCGATGCGCGGCAGTCAACGCGATCGCCGGAACAAGTCGACCTCGGCGGCCAAATCGCAGCCGAAAAAAAAGGGCGCGGCAATAAGCCGCGCCCTGCTTGCCCGCCCACTCAGGCGGAGAGAGACGTTTACTTGACTTCGAACTCGGTGGTGTTGGCCACCGCGCCGTTCGCGCTGACTTCGACCTTGTACTTGCCGGCCGGCCACGGCGAGGCCTTGGTGAACTCGAAGTTGGTGGTTTCCGCGCCGGCGGTGTTGAGGGTCTGCTTCTTGTCCTCGACGGTCTGGCCGTCCTGGAACAGCAGCTTGGCCGAGACGTCCTGGTTGCTCGCGGCGCCGTCGGTCGCCACCGAGACGATGATCGTCTTGTCGGTCGGCTTGAAGCTGGTGGTCGGCGCGGCGATCTTCTTGTCGGCGCCCGCGGCGGTGCCCAGGGTCACCGAGGTCACGCTCAGCGCGGCCGGAGCCGGAGTGGCTTCAGGCGCCGGAGCGGGGGCCGGAGCGGGCGTTTCGACCGCCGGCGGCGGCGGAGCGGGTTCTTCCTTCTTCTTGCAGCCGGCCAGGGCGAGCGAGGCGACCAGGGCGGCGGCAATGGCGTAATGGGTGCGAGTGCGGATCAGCATGGTGGATCTCCTGACAAAGACAGTAGTTGTTGATGTTGAAACGCAATCGACGGGTCAGTCGTTGGCGGCCGGAATCTTGAGGACCTGGCCGGGCTGAATCTTGTCGGGATCGTCAAGCTGATCGCGGTTGGCTTCGAAAATCGCGTTCCACTTGCTCGACTTGCCATAGACCTGCTTGGCGATGTGCGAGAGCGTGTCGCCCTTCTCAACCGTGTAGGTCTGCTCGCCGACTTTCTCGGCCGTGGTGTCGACGTTGACCGAGACGTCCGAGAAATCGGCTTTCTCGACCTTCTGCGCGGTGGTGTCGACGTTGACGTTCACATCGGAAAAATCGGCTTTCTTATCCGGGGTAGTCATGGGTTGAGGGCTCCTGCCGAAGTGGCGAAGCGGAACATGACATGACGCTTGTTAAAAAGACATAGCGTCCGCGTGAACGCCCATAACGAAACTGAATGAGCGGATTCCACCTGGGTTTTTGCCGGTGACGCGGTGGCACAGGCCCTGTGTAGGCGATGTGCGCACCGGTCTATTGGCGCTCGTCGCGGCCGGCGCGCGGCGGGCTCAGGCCGGGGCTGCCGCGCCACGGATTGATGTCCAGCCCGCCACGCCGGGTGTAGCGCGCTTCCACCGACAGCCACTGCGGCCCGGTGCGCTGGCTCAGGTCGGCATGGATGCGTTCGACGCACTGCTCGTGGAACTCGGCGTGGTCGCGGAACGAGATGAGATAGCGCAGCAGCGCGGCGCGGTCGAGCTTCGGCCCGCGGTAGGCGAGGGTGACGCGCGCCCAGTCGGGCTGGCCGGTGACCGGGCAGTTGGACTTGAGCAGGGCGCTGCTCAGGCGCTCCTCGACGATCGTGTCGGACTCGATCGCCAGGTGCTCGGCCTTGGGCGGGCCGTAGTCGTCGATCGCGACGTCGAGCTCGTCGATCGATTCGCTGGGCTCGTCGGCGCCGATCGCCGGCAGGCCGGCGGCGACCTGGACCGCCGCGCCGGCCGCGGCCGACAGGTCGCGCGCGATCGTCGTCAGTACCGCGGCCTCGTCGTCGAAGGCGGTTGCGTTGAAGGAGTTGAGGTAGAGCTTGAGCGACTTGGACTCGATCAGGTGCGGCGAGGTCGCCGGCACCGACACGGTCGCGGTGCCCACGCGCGGCTTGCCGCGGCGGTCGAGCCAGCTCAGTTCGTAGGCGTGCCAGCGGTCGTAGCCGACGAACGGCAGGGCGTCGTCGCGCAGGCCCAGGTGGGCGCGGCCGAGCGCGCGTTCGATCGGGAACAGCAGCGAGGCGTCGTACTCGCGCGGGTAGTCGACGTGGCGGCCGAGGGGGAGGTCGTGGGAAGTCATTCGGCGATTTTAGCGGCTTGGCTGGCCGGGGGCGCGAACCGACGGATGCGGGGGCGGGCGTTGCGATGGCGCCGTCGGGTTTGGGGGCGTCGTTGTCGATGGGGCGTGGTCGCGGCTTGCGCCGCTCCTACAGGTGGCTGTCGCATCGCGCGGCGATCGTGGTCGATATGTCCGATCGTGGCGATGGCTGGCTTCACGCTGTAGGAGCGGCGCGAGCCGCGACCGCGCGAGCGCAGTTGCGTCGTGGTCGCGAGGTCGCGGTCGCGGCTTGCGCCGCTCCTACAGGTAGCTGCCGTGCCGCGCGGCGGCGGCTGTGCCGTCGTCGCGAGGTCGCCGTCGCGGTTCAAGCCGCTAGCGCAACAACCCCATCGCTCATCCGGCGTTCGGTGCGTTGAGATAATCCAGCGTCACCTGCAGCATCGCGCGCAGGCCGATATCCAGCGAACTCTCGTCGAGCTTGAACTTCGGCGAATGGTTGCTCGGCGCGGTCGAGGGGTCCACGCCCGCTTCGGTCGAACCGACGAAGAAGAACATCGCCGGCACTTCCTTGGCGTAGTACGAGAAATCCTCCGCGCCCATCACCAGCGGCATTTCGATCACGTTCTTGTCGCCGGCCACGGCCTTGAGGCTGGGCAGCATGCGCGCGGTCAGCGCCGGGTCGTTGTAGGTGACCGGGTTGCCGTCCTGGTCGGGCACCTGCGCTTCGGCGTGGGCGCCGTGCGCGGCGCTGACGTGGTCGGCGACGTTCTTGAGGTCTTTGAAGATCGCCTGGCGCATGCCTTCGTCGAAGGTGCGGATGGTGCCGGTCATTTCGACGTCGTCGGGAATGATGTTGTAGCGGATGCCGCCCTTGATCGAGCCGAAGGTCACCACCGCCGGCAGCTTGGCGATGTTGGTGCGGCGGCTGATGATGGTCTGCGCGGTGCCGACCACGTCGGCGGCGGCGACGATCGGGTCGATCCCGCCCCACGGGGTGGAGCCGTGGGTCTGGCGGCCCTTGATCTTGATGCTGAAGCGGTCGGACGCGGCCATCAGCGGCCCGCCGCGCACGCCGAGCTGGCCGGCGGGCAGGGTCGAGAACACGTGCAGGCCGAACATGGCCTCGGGCTTGAAGTCCTTGAACAGGCCGTCCTTGAGCATCAGCGAGGCGCCGCCTTCCTCGTTGGCGGGCGCGCCTTCCTCGGCCGGCTGGAACACCAGCATCACCTGGCCGGGGAGGTCTTTCTTCATCGCCACCAGCGCATCGGCGATGCCCAGCAGGATGCCGGTGTGGGCGTCGTGGCCGCAGGCGTGCATGACCCCGACGGTCTCGCCGCGGAAGGTCGCGGTGGCCTTGGACGCGAACGGCAGATCGACCTGCTCGGTCACCGGCAGCGCGTCCATGTCGGCGCGCAGCGCGATCTTCGGGCCGGGCTTGCCGCCTTCGATGATCGCGACCACGCCGTGGCGGGCGATCCCGGTCAGCGGCTTGAGGCCGAGCTTGCGCAGGTGCTCGGCGACCTTGGCCGAGGTGCGTTCCTCGCGGTTGGACAGTTCCGGATGCTGATGGAAGTCGCGGCGCCAGGCGATCACGTCGGCCTTGACCTTGGCCGCGGCGGCGGCGACCTCGGGACGTTCGCCCGATTGCGCGGCGGCGGCCAGCGGCAGGGCGGCGAGGACGCCGAGACTCAGGGCGCAACGCAACGCGACGGACAGCGGACGCTTCATCGACGGAACTCCGGGCGGGAAAGGTTCGATGCTAGCCGATGGGGGGCGGTGGGGATGCGCGACGTTGGTCGGTTGGGGACGGGAATCGGGAGTCGGGAGTCGGGAGTCGGGAGTCGGGAAAAGCGGTTCGGCGCTCGGGGCTCGCTACTAGGCTCAAGCCGTTGCGACGTTTGGACGATTTCCACGCAACCATCTACCGTCATTCCCGCGAAGGCGGGAATCCAGAGACTTCAGCGACATCCTTCCAGAACGTCATTCCCGCGAAGCAGGAATCCAGACTTCAGCGTCATCTTTTCAGAAAGTCATTCCCGCGAAAGCGGGAATCCAGAGACTTCAGCGACATTTGTCCAGAACGTCATTCCCGCGAAAGCGGGAATTCAGTGACTTCAAGCGTTCTCGCCCGAAAGGCGCTGGATTCCCGCCTTCGCGGGAATGACGGTAGGTGGGTTGCGTGGATGTTTGAAGTAGGCGTGAGAATGTTCGAAAGACCTAGACCTAGACCTAGACCTAGACCTAGACCTAGACCTAGACCCAACCCCAAAACCCAGACTCAGACTCAGACTAGCCACAGCACAGCCCAACCCCAGCCGCGCATCCACCGCCTCAGCGCAAATCGCACCGCCCTACAACTCAACCACCCCCGCCACCGGCCGCAACGCCGAGCCGAAGCCCATCGCCGCATACGCCTGATCGGTGTAGCGCTGACGTCGGGTCGGCCACCCCAATCGCCAGCGCAGTTGCAAGACCGCCACCGGCACCCAGATCACCGCATCGACCAGCGCGACCACCCACAGGCCTTCATCGAGCAGCCACGACCACGACGGTTGGCCGGACGACAACGCTGCATCCAATCCGATGATGGCCGCGACGAGCACGATCGCAGCCACCGACATCCCTACGGTCCAGTAAAGCGCCGTGCGCAGCATGCGCGGGGTGTAGCCGACTGGCGCGATGTCCACCAGGGCCAGCCAGCGGAAGATGCTGTGGCAAACGTAGCGGCGAGCGTTCTGGCGGTTATCCAGCGCGAGGACTACCCCGTCGTCGCCGATTCCATCGGCGTCGGGTCGCCGCCCGGTGTAGCGCTGCGCGATTATTTCCACGCGGTCGTCTTCGCTCAGCGGCGGCGGCGCGTATTCGTCTTCCGACATCGGTGCGTAGAACGCCAGACGCAGGCGATCGAGGCGGAAGCGATAGACCGCGAACTGGGTCAGGACGCCGCGGCCGGGGCTGCGGATGGATTCGATCGTGCGCTCCAGTTCGCGCACCTGCCCGCTCAGTCGCAGCGGCGCGGATGCGACGGCGGCGGACGGCGAAGTCGCATCGTCCGCCTCGCCGTTCATGGTGCGCGTGGCGCGTCCCGGCGCGGATTCGTCCATGCCTCAAGGCCCGTGCAGATAATCCAGCGCGACCTGCAGCATGGTCTTGGTGCCGACTTCGAGCGCGCCTTCGTCGAGCATGAAGTTCGGCGAATGGTTGATCGGCGCCTTCGCCGGGTCGGTGCCCTGCGCGGTCGAGCCGACGAAGAAATAAAACCCCGGCACGGTGTTGGCGAACTGGGAGAAATCCTCGGCCACGGTCACCAGTCCCGATTCCCTGACCTTGTCCTGCCCGGCCGCGCGCTGCAGCGACGGCAGCACGCGCCGGGTCAGCGCCGGGTCGTTGACCGTGGCCGGCGCGTTGTTGACCACCTGCAACTCGGCCGTGGCGCCGGCCGCGTGCGCGTAGTCCTGCGCGGTGCGGCGCAGGCGCGCGATCACGTCCTCGCGCACGTCGGCGTCGAAGGTGCGCAAAGTGCCGACCAGCTTGGCTTCGTCGGGAATGATGTTGAAGCGCACGCCGCTGTTGAACTGGCCGGCGGTCAGCACCACCGGAGTCGCGGCGATATTGATCTGGCGCGCGATCAGGCTCTGGCTGGCGAGCAGGATCTGCGCGCCGACGGTGATCGGGTCGACCCCGTCCCACGGCCGCGAACCGTGGGTCTGCTTGCCGCGCACGGTCAGGCTCCATTCGTCGGCGCTGGCCAGCATCGGGCCGCTGCGGTAGCCGACTTCGCCGACCTGCAATCCGGCCCACACGTGCAGGCCGAACACGGCCTCGGGTTTGAAGTCCTTGAACACGCCTTCGTCGAGCATCAGCTTGGCGCCGAACGGCGCGCCCGCGACCGGCGGGCCTTCCTCGGCCGGCTGGAATACGAACATCACCTCGCCCGGCAGCTGATCCTTCTGCGCGACCAGCGCGGTCGCCACGCCGAGCAGGATCGCCACGTGCGCGTCGTGGCCGCAGGCGTGCATCACCCCGACCGGCTGGCCGCGGTAATCGGCGGTGACCTTGGACGCGAACGGCAGCCCGGCCGGTTCGGTCACCGGCAGCGCGTCCATGTCGGCGCGGATCGCGATCTTCGGCCCGGGCTTGCCGCCCTTGAGCACCGCGACCACGCCGGTATGGGCGATGCCGGTGCGCGGTTGCAGGCCGAGCTTGCGCAATTGGTCGGCGATCAGTTTCGCGGTGCGGACTTCCTGCTGGCCCAGCTCGGGGTGCTGGTGGATGTCGCGGCGCCAACCCACGACCTGACCGTTGACCGCATGCGCGGCCTCGGCGATCCGCGCCGGGTCGGCCGGAGCGGCCTGCGCCTGGGCGGACGACGCCGACGCGACCGACAGGGCCAGCGCCAACAACGAGATCGACGCGCGATCGGACCAGGGCATCGCAAACTCCGCAGCAGTGAGGGTCTTTGATCCTAAAAGGTATCCGCGCGCGGCGATACGCGGGCGAGCGGCGTATTCGCGCAACGCGGTGTTCCGGTCGCGCGCGCGGCATCGGTTATCGGCGCGGTCCGGCGGGGTTGTCCGGACTCGCATCGAGCGCGCCCGCATGCGTGAGCCCAATCACATCGGCGGCGTGTTCGCGCGGGCATGCTGGCGCGGCCGTTCCGGCACCGGCCAGGGAGACAGGTCCATGCGCATCACTCGGCACACTGCGTGCTTCGTCGCCGCCTTCGTATTCGCGGCGGGATTTTCTTCGGTGGCGTCCGCGCAGCCCGATCCGGACTGCATCGCGTGCGTGACCGACTATGAGCAATGCGTGTTGCAGCCCGATGCCGTCGCGGTGCTATGCCAGAAACGCTACGAGCGGTGCATGCGCCTCCATCATTGCTCGGTGCTGGGCGACTGACCGCCTGGGCGTGGCCGATCGCGTCGCGCCCGAAGGGAACCGCGCACCCGATCGGCGCGAGGTTTGCCCAGGCGTGAACCCAGTCACATAGCGGCGCAACCGCCACGGGCATGCTGGCGCGGCCGTTCCGGCACCGACCAAGGAGACAGGTCAATGCGTATCACCCGCCACAAGACGTTGTTCGCCGCTGCATTCGTGTTCGCCACCGCATTCGCCTCGACGGCTTCGGCCTCGTTCGATTGGCGCTGCGATTCCTGCATGGGCACCTACGACTACTGCGTCAGTCAGCCCGATGCCTCGATCGACGCCTGCGTGACCGAGTACAACATCTGCGCCGGTCGCTACAACTGCCCGTACATGCCCATCTGATGCCGATCTAATCGGCCTCGCCCGCCATCGACGTGCGCGTCGATGGCGGTTTGCTGTCGCCATCCGCATCGTCATCGACCATCCGCGTCGTGGCGATTCGTGCGCAGCGTCAGCCCCGCCCATCCGGCACAGACCAAGGAGAAAGGTCGTTATGCGCATTTCCCAGCACAAGACGTTGTTGGCCGCGATGTTCGTGTTCGCCGCGGGTTTCGCTTCGGCGTCGTCGGCGCAGTTCAATCCCCGCTGCGACGGGTGCATGAATACCTATGACTATTGCATGTCGAAGCCCGATGCGGAGCAGTGGCTCTGCGTGCATCAGTACAACATCTGCGCCGACCGCGCGGGCTGCTTGCTGATGCCGGAGATCTGACCTGCGTCCGCGTTGTTTCCCGCTGCCGACCAAGGAGAAGGTTCGTATGCGTTCCATTCGCCACAAGACCCTGTTCGCCGCCGCGTTCGTATTCGCCGCCGGCTTCGCGTCCACCGCTTCGGCGGGCAGCTGTATCGAATGCATGGATATCTATAATGCCTGCATGACCGCCACCGGCGGCGACTACGGCGTCTGCGCGCATCAGCACAACCTGTGCGCCGCGCCGCAGAACTGCCCGTTGATGCCGGAAATCATCATCGACTGAGCATCGCGACGGCGGGTGCGCACGAGCGTACCCGTCGGAAGGGCCTTTGCGCTGGGCGAACGCCTCGGCCTGAAGGCCCCTCCATTGCGGCGGCCAAGTCCGCCATCGCCGCGGGAGCGAAGCCGTTGTAGGGGGCTTCGGGTGCTGGCGGTGTCGGCGATGCGACATAAGTGGTGAAGTGACGCACGCGCTTTCGCTGTTCCCCCCTTTGAAAAAGGGGGGCAGGGGGGATTTGCTTTTTGCGCCAAGATCGCCGCGTCGGATCGAAAAGCGAATCCCCCGCGCTACGCCTGCGATCTTGCTTCGTGCCTACGCGGGGCGCTCGCCCCCTTTTCCAAAGTGGGCTATGTAATTGCGCGTGCGATCTTCATGCTGCGACGACAACGACAACGACAACGACAACGACAACGACAACGACAACTACAACTACAACTACAACTACAACTACAACTACGATTACGACGGTGCCGGCGCTGTTGGCCGTGCGGCATCAGTGGTGAAGTGACGCACGCGCTTTTGCTTTTCCCCCTTTGCAAAAGGGGGGCAGGGGGGATTTGCTTTTACTTCCAGATCCCGGTGTCCTACCCCCCAAAAACAACGGGCCGCGACACAAAGCGCTACGGCCCATCGCACAACCATCAACGCCCGATCAACGCCATCCCGACCGCCGTGTAGCGATCGCCCGCGACCGCTTCCGGCGCGAACAATGTATCCAGTTGCGCGCGCTCGGCCGCCGACAGCGACACCTGCAACGCGCCGACGTTGTCTTCCAGATACTTGCGGCGCTTGGTGCCCGGAATCGGCACCAAGTATTCGCCGCGCGCCAACACCCAGGCCAAGGCCAACTGCGCCGGCGTACAGCCCTTATCGGCCGCGATCGCCTTGACCTGCTGCGCCAGCGCCAGGTTGTGGGCGAAGTTGTCGCCCTGGAAGCGCGGCGTGGTCAGACGGAAATCGTCGCTCTGCAACTGATCGGCGCTGGTGATGTTGCCGGTCAGAAAGCCGCGGCCCAGCGGGCTGTACGGGACGAAGCCGATGCCCAGGCGTTCGCATACCTCGAACACGCCGTTGCGCTCGGGGTCGCGGGTCCATAGCGAGTATTCGCTCTGCACCGCGGTGATCGGATGCACCGCGTGCGCGCGCTCCAGGGTTTCCGCCGACGGTTCGGACAGGCCGAGATAGCGCACCTTGCCCTGCCGCACCAGTTCGGCCATCGCGCCGACGGTCTCCTCGATCGGCACCGAGGCGTCGATGCGGTGCTGGTAGTACAGGTCGACGTGGTCGGTGCCCAGGCGCTTGAGGCTGCCTTCGATCGAGCTGCGCACGTAATCGGGCTGGCCGCTGACGCCGCGCGCCTGCGGCCGTGCCGGATCGAACACGATGCCGAACTTCGTCGCCAGGAACACCTGCTCGCGCCGGCCCTTCAAGGCGCGGCCCAGCAATTCCTCGTTGGTATGCGGGCCGTAGATGTCGGCGGTGTCGAGGAAGCTCACGCCCAGTTCCAGCGCGCGGTCGAGGGTGGCCAGCGATTCGGTTTCGTCGGCGGCGCCGTAGGCGAAGCTCATGCCCATGCAGCCCAGGCCCAGGGCGGACACGGTGGGGCCGTTGCGGCCGAGGCGGCGGGTCGGAAGAGTGGTCATGGTGGGGCTCCTGATCGGAAGGGACGGGGCGCGGTGGGGGAATGGCGGCGCGCCCGGTAAAGGCGTGGATGCACTTTAGGCCGATCTGATTGCGCGAAAAACCAGCGTTATCCGAATGGCTCTTGAAGATTTGCTTCATAATCGGGGCTCGATTATCGCTTCGGGAGCCATCGTGGCCGCCCATCCTCTGCCCGCCGTCCTGGCCTTCGCCCGGGTCGCCCACTTCGGCAGCTTCACCCGCGCCGCGGCCGAGCTGGAGGTGTCGCCGTCGGCGCTGTCGCAGACCGTCCGCGCTTTGGAGAGCAAGCTCGGGGTGCGCCTGCTCAACCGCACCACCCGCCAGGTCGGCCTGACCGAGCACGGCGCGCGCTTCCTCGAACAGATCGGGCCGGGGCTGGCGCAGATCGAGGCCGCGTTCGACGACCTCGACGCGGTGCGACACCGCCCGACCGGGCGGCTGCGTATCAATGTCGGACGCACCGCGGCGAAGATTCTGATCGAGCCGCGGCTGCCGGCGTTCCTGGCGCGCTATCCGGAGCTGGAAGTCGAGCTGTTCGCCGACGACACGCTGGCCGACCTGGTCGCCGGCGGTTTCGACGCCGGCATCCGCCTGGGCGAATGCCTGGCGCGCGACATGATCGCGTTGCCGGTCGGCGGCCTGCAGCGGCAGGTGATCGTGGCCACGCCGGAGTACTTCGAGCGTCATTCGGCGCCGCGCACGCCGCAGGAGCTGGTCGGCCACGACTGCATCCGTCTGCGCCTGCCGGGCAGCCGGCGCCTGTACCCGTGGGAGTTCAGCCGCGACGGCCGCGACTTCGAAGTCGACGTGCAGGGCCGGCTGATCTGCAACGACGGCATGATGATCCTGAGCGCCGCGCGCGCCGGATTGGGACTGGCGCAGCTGTTCGAACCGATCGCGCGCGAGGATCTGCGGGCCGGGCGCCTGGTCGAGGCGCTGGCGGATTATCAGCCGCCGTTTCCGGGGTTCTACATCTACTACCCGGCGCGCAAGCAATTGCCGACGAAGCTGCGGGTGTTCGTGGATTTCATGCGCGAGGGGATGTGAAGTTGCGAGTGTTGCGATGAGTGTCTTCGCTGGCGACATCGCATGCCGTCCCACAGAG
This sequence comes from Lysobacter capsici, assembly GCF_014779555.2. Taxonomy (NCBI): domain Bacteria; kingdom Pseudomonadati; phylum Pseudomonadota; class Gammaproteobacteria; order Lysobacterales; family Lysobacteraceae; genus Lysobacter; species Lysobacter capsici. The sequence continues at coordinate 6,149,894 of NZ_CP094357.1, read as the reverse complement.
AGATCGCAACCACAATTCCCGGTTGAGTGCTTTTCTCCCCTTTGGAAAAGGGGGGCAGGGGGGATTCGCTTTTACTCCCAAGCCGACGCGGTAACTTTCTGGCGCACGCAACTTCGGTCATCGCAGCGAAGCGCTTGCGGTCAAGAGCAAATCCCCCCCCAACCCCCCTTTTTCAAAGGGGGGAAATGCGCATGCGGGGGGCAGGGGGAGTGCGCGCTTCTCCGCGTTGCAATGAAAGCTGCACGCGGTGATCGCTATCACGCGCACCAGCCCCCGCTTTGCTGCACCTCACCTCGCCTTTCCTCCTCCGCCATGCGAGGCTGCGCCCGACCCGCCGGGAAGCCGCCATGACCGCCGTCGATCCGCCCGTTCCGACCTCTCCCGCCGATCCGTCGGCGCCGAGCGCGCAGCAATCCGGCGCAACCGCGACCGCATCCTCGATCGACGGGCGCACAGACGACGGCCACGCAGGCGATCACCGCGCGCACAGCGGCCCCACAGGCAGAACCGACCCAGCGCCCGCCACCCTGCAAGGCGAAGCCGCCCTGGTGCGCGCGCTCGGGCCGTTCCAGCTGGGCGCTTCGATCATCAACATCATCGTCGGCGCCGGCATCTTCATGCTGCCGGCGCTGCTGATGGGACGCATGGGCGCGAGCGCGCCGCTGGTGTTCGTGGCCGGCGCGATCGCGATCATCCCGATCGCGCTGTGCTTCTCGGCCATCGGCAGCCGCGCCAGCGCGACCGGCGGGCCCTACACCTTCGTCGGCGTCGCGTTCGGGCCGTTCGCCGGTTTCCTCACCGGCGCGTTGATGTGGATCTGCAACACCTCCTCCAGCGCCGGCGTCGCCGCGGCGCTGGCCGAACAGGCCGGCAATGCCTGGACGCTGTTCCGCGATCCATTGCCGCGCGGACTGTTCATCGCCGCGGTGTATGTCGCGCTGTTCGCGCTCAACGCGTTCGGGGTGAAGCTCGGCGCGCGCATGATCGTGCTGCTGGCGACGTTGAAGCTCACGCCGTTGTTCCTGCTCGCCAGCGCCGGCCTGTTCTTCGTCGACTGGAATCATGTCGGCTGGACCGAGCTGCCGTCGTGGAGCGCGCTGGGTTCGTCGATGGTGCTGGTGGTGTTCGCCTATTCGGGCATGGAAACCGCGCTGGTGCCGACCGGCGAAGTGCGCGATCCGGCCCGGCACGTGCCGCGCGCGACCTTGTCGGCGATCGTGGTCGTGGTGCTGCTGTACATCGGCATCCAGGTCGCCTGCCAGGGCCTGCTCGGCGCGCGCCTGGCCGACAGCACCGCGCCGGTGGCCGACGCGGCCGGCACGATCTGGTCGCCGGCGCATGGGCTGCTGCTGATCACCGCCGGTGTGTCGATGACCGGTTTCCTGATGGGCAACCTGTTCTCGTCTTCGCGTCTGTTGTTCGCGCTGGGTCGCGACGGCTATCTGCCGCGCGCGTTCGGCCGGGTCGATGCGCGCTACCACGTGCCGCGGGTGGGTCTGCTCGCGCATGCGGGCATCGCCCTGGTGCTGGCCTTGATCGGCAATTTCGAAACCCTGGCGCTGATTTCCGGCGGCGCGATCTGCCTGCTGTTCGCGGCGGTATCGATCGCGGCCTGGCGCGCGCAGGCGCGCGACCTGCGCGGCGCGGGCGAACCGTTCCGCATGCCCGGCGGCAGTTGGCCGATGCCGTTGCTCGCGGTGCTGACCATGGCGGCGATCCTGGCGACGATGACGGCGCGGCAGTGGGGCGCGATCGTGGCGTCGTTGGTCGCGCTGGTGGCGGTGTATGGGTTGCTGGCGTTGCGGCGGCGCGGGGTGGTGGCCGGGTAATCGGAGGCGCGCATCGGCATCGAGGTCGCGACGTGTGTGTGGTGTCGCGGTCGCGGCTTGCGCCGCTCCTACAGGTAGCTACCGTGACCGTCGACTGCCCCTGTAGGAGCGGCGCGAGCCGCGACCGCGACCTCACAACCACGACGCTCGCCGGATGTCACGAACGTCGCTCGCGAACCGCGATCGTTCAAACGGCCGACACGCATCCCGACACTGCTCGCGAACGATCGGCGTGGCGAAGCTTGCGCCAATCGCCGACGAATCCCGAGACGGTTTCAGGAACCGAACGTGTTCTTCACCCGATCCGACATGATCGTGTAGGCGATCCAGACCCCACCGTAGAACAACGCACTCACCATGGCGCCGCCGAATCGGTACGAGTATTCGGGTGCGATACCGGCGGTCTGGCGCGCCAGCACGAATACCACGACGCCCGCCAGGGCACCCAGCGCCAACCAGGCGATGAACACCCGCGGAAACCATCGCGACTTCATGAAGAACAGCGCGATGGCGACGATGTTCAGCGCGATCAACAGGCCATCGGCGGCCATGCGTACGCGCAAGGGCGCGCGCAGCGCGTCGCCCGGGTCCAGCGCGGCCAGTTGGCTGGATGTGAGGCCCATTGTGCCCAGCAAGCTCAGCAGCGCCCAGAACATCACGATGGCCACCACGATCAGCCAACCGCCGAGCCCCTTCGGCCCGGAATTGCGCTCGCTGCGCGAGGTCGAGAACTCCAGCGGTCCGTCGCCCAGCTCCAGGGCGCCGCGCGGCGCGGGTTCCGGCCGGCGGTACGGATCTTCTTCGATGTTCATGCGGATTCCATGGATCGCGCCTGCGCCGGTTTCCCCCTGAACCCGGTCGCGACAACGATCCGCGCACGATAGCGAACTAAGCGCCGCATCACATCCCGCCGACGCACGCGGCGCAGTATTCCGGCGTAATGGGACAGCCCAACCGACACGCGCGCGCTTGATCCTTGACCGCTCGCTGTTGCCTACTAACGCCTGCAACCCGCCGGAGCCGCGTGCCTCGATCCATGGCCAGCACCTCCGCCACCAGCTCTTCGCCGTCCGCCGCTGACGCCGCGCCGCCCGCGAGCGCGCCGTCGGCCGCCACGGGCCCGGCGCCGCCGACCGACGCTTCGCCGCCCGCCGGTCCACCCGCCGCGCCCGCGCCGATGTCGCGCTGGCGCATCGCCGGGTTCGTCTCGATCTCGCTGCTGCTCGGCCTGACCCAGAGCCTGGGCATGAACCTGGTCGCGTCCAACCTGCAGCAGGTGCAGGGCGCGCTCGGCGCGACCAGCGCCGAGGCGACCTGGCTGCTGACCGCCTACTTCGCCACCAACATCCCGGCCAGCCTGCTGCTGACCAAGTTCCGTCTGCACTACGGCCTGCGCCTGTTCGCCGACCTGGGCATTGGCCTGTTCGTGGTCGCCGCGGTGGTGCATCTGCTCGCCAACGACCTGGACTCGGCGATCGCCGCGCGCGCCGCGCTCGGCATCGCCGCGGCGCCGCTGAGTTCGCTGACCGTGCTGTACATGGCCGAGGTGTTCGCCGGGCCGAAGAAAGTGATCGGCCTGATGTTCGGCTTCGCCGCGTTGCAGACCGGCGCGCCGATCTCGCGGATCATCGCCGAGAGCCTGCTGCTCAACGCGCAGTGGCACGGCATCGTGATGTTCGAACTGGGCCTGGCGCTGGCCTGCCTGGCCGCGATCAACCTGCTGCGGGTCACCCCGGTGCCGCGCCAGAACATGTTCGACCGCTGGGACATCGCCAGTTTCCCGCTGTACGCCAGCGCGATCGCGCTGGTCTGCGTGGTGCTGACCCAGGGCCGCCTGCGCTGGTGGCTGGACACGCCGTGGCTGGGCCAATGCCTGGTGGTGGCGGTGATCTGCGCCGGCGCGTTCGTGGTGATCGAGATGAACCGCTCCAGGCCGATGGTCAACATCCGCTGGCTGCTGCACGGCGGCTACATGGTGCGGCTGGGGCTGGCGATCGTGTTGTCGCGCATGGTGCTGTCGGAGCAATCGGTCGGCGCGGTCGGCCTGCTCAACGTGCTCGGCCTGCTCAACGACCAGATGCACACCCTGTTCTGGCTGGTGTTGATCGGCACGGTCGGCGGCTTCGTGGTGACCCTGCCGTTTCTGCCCAAGCAGCGCTTCGACATGCTCGGGCTGATCGCGGTGGCGATCGTCGGGGTGTGCGCCTACATCGATTCGCATGCGACCAACCTGACCCGGCCGGCGAATTTCTACATCACCCAGACCCTGATCGCGATGGCCGCATCGATGTTCCTGGCCAGTTCGATCCTGCTCGCGCTGGTGCGGGTGGTCGCCGACGGCGTGCGCAACCTGGTTACCTTCATCGTCTTGTTCAGCACCACCAACGCGCTCGGCGGCCTGCTCGGCTCGGCCGTGCTCGGCACCTACCTCGCCCGGCAACAGACCGCGCATTACCAGCACCTGATGAACCAGCTCAGCCTCGGCGATCCGCAGGTGGTGCTGCGCACCCAGCAGCTCGGCGGCGCGGTCGCGCGGGTGGTCGGCGATCCGGCCGCGCGCGGCAATCAGGCGCTGACCTCGCTGAGCCAGCAGGTCACCCGCGAGTCGTGGGTGCTGGCCTACAACGACGTGTTCCTGGCGGTGGCGTGGCTGGCCGCGCTGGTGCTGGTGTGGGCCATGCTGATGCGCTGGCAGCTGTGGCGGCGCGGCCACACCGTGGTGAGTTTCGCCTCGCAAGTGCCCGGCCCGTTCGGCCCGCCCGCCGCCGCGCCCGCGCCCGCCGATCCACCCGACGACGCGCCCACCACGGCCGTTGCGATCCAATCCCCGCCAGCGGCTCCCGCCCGCCCCTGATCCGAAGGACGCCCCATGCCTTTGAAGACGCCCTTCAAGTCCAAAGCCACCATCCCCGCGATCGTGATCGCGATCGTCGGCGTGCTGCTGATCCTGTACGCGTGGCGGCTGTGGCCGTTCTCCAGCGCGCGCCAGACCACCGAGAACGCCTACGTGCGCGGCAGCGTCACCGTGGTCGCGCCTAAGGTCGACGGCTACGTCGCCCAGGTGCGGGTACAGGACTACATGCGGGTCAAGGCCGGGCAGGTGCTGGTCGAACTCGACGATCGCAACTACCGCCAGCGGGTCGATCAGGCGCGCGCCAATCTGGCCGCGCAGCAGGCGAATCTGTCCAACTCGACCCAGGCCCGGCGCGTACGCGAAGCCGCGGTCGCCAACGTCGAGGCCCAGCTCGCCGCCGCGCAGGCCAACCTCGCCCGCGCCCAGGCCGACATGCGCCGCGCCAGCGCGCTGGTCGGCGACGGCTCGCTGTCCTTGCGCGAACGCGACCAGACCCTCGCCGCGTTGCGTCAGGCCGAGGCCGGCCTGGGTCAGGCGCAGGCCGCGCGGCGTTCGGCCGATGAAGATGTGCGTTCGGTGATCGTCAACCGCGACGCGTTGACCGCCGCGGTCGCCAACGCCGAAGCCGCGTTGCGGCTGGCCGAAATCGATCTGGCCAATACCCGCATCCATGCGCCGCAGGACGGCCAGCTCGGCGAGATCGGCGTGCGCCTGGGCCAGTACGTCACCCCCGGCACCCAGTTGATGCAGCTGGTGCCGTCGCGGGTGTGGGTGGTGGCGAACTTCAAGGAATCGCAGACCGCGCGGATCAAGCCTGGACAGGCCGCCTCGTTTCGGGTCGATGCGCTCGATGGCGCGGTGTTGCATGGGCATGTCGAACGCCTGTCGCCGGCGACGGGGTCGGAATTCAGCGTGATCAAGACCGACAACGCCACCGGCAATTTCACCAAGGTCGCGCAGCGGTTGCCGGTGCGGATCGCGATCGACGCCGATCAGGAGCTGGCCGCGCGCCTGCGCCCGGGCATGTCGGTGGAAGCCACGGTCGATACCGCGAGCGCGATCGACGAAGACGCGGTGCGTCGCGACGAACAGGCCGCGGCGGCGAATGCGGCGCGCGATGCGGGTGGTGCGGCGAATGCGGCGCCCGTGAATGCATCGACTGAACAAAGCGCGGGCTCGAACCCGGGTTCGGCGCCGGATGCAAGCACTGCTGCGCCGGCGAACAATGCGCGCAACGAACCCTCGCACGCTCCGGCTTCGCAACCGACCACGTCGCCTGCACCGTCTGCGCAAGCGTCGCCCACGCCGCCGTCCAACGCGACGGACCCGGCGCGATGAGCCTGCGCCTGCCGATGCCGCGCGTTGCGATCCCCCGCATGGCCAGCACACGATACGGCGCGTTGCCGATCGCTTCGCTGCGCATCGCCGCGCTCGCGTTGGCGGTCAGCGCGCTCGCCGCCTGCGTCACCGTCGCGCCGCCGCCGAGCACGGTCGAACCGCCGCCGGCCTGGCGCGACGCACCCGGCGCCGGCATCGCGGTGCAGCGCGACTGGTGGCGCGGTTACAACGATCCGGTGCTGAGCCAGTTGGTCGACACCGCGCTGGCCGGCAACACCGACCTGCGCCTGGCCGCCGCGCGCGTCGCCGAGGCGCGCGCGCTGCTCGACGCGCAGGGCGCGGCGCAATGGCCGACGCTTGATCTGACCGCGAGCGCGCAACGCTCGCGCAGCGTCAGCGCCGCGACCGGTCGCGCCAACATCTCCGACGTCAGCCAGCCGCAGTTCCAGGCCGCTTATGAAGTCGACCTGTGGGGTCGGCTCGACGCATTGACCGACGCCGCGCGCGCCAACCTGCTGGCCAGCCAGACCGGCGCCGACAGCGTGCGGCTCAGCGTCGCCGCCGCGGTCGCGTCGGCCTATCTGGGGCTGCGTGCGAGCGATGCGCGCTTGGAGGTCGCGCAACGCACGCTGGTGTCGCGCGAAGGCGCGCTCAAGGTCGCCCAGCGCCGCTTCGACACCGGTTACAGCTCGCGCCTGGAACTGGCCCAGGCGCAGGCCGAATACCGCGCCACCGCGCAGGTCGTGCCGCAGCTGCGGTTGGCGATCCGGCGCCAGGAGGACGCCTTGTCGGTGCTGCTCGGCCGCGCGCCCGAGGCGGTGCCGCGCGGGCGCGCGCTGGACGAAATCGCCGCACCCGCGCTGCCCGCAGCCGGCGTGCCCTCGCAACTGCTGCGCCGACGTCCCGACATCGCCCAAGCCGAGGCGCAGATCGCCGCGGCCGACAGCAGCCTGGACGCGGCGCGCGCGCAACTGTTGCCGTCGTTGCGATTGACCGGATCGCTCGGCAGCCTCGATTCCAGCCTGCTGCGCGGCGATCCGATCCGCTTGTGGAGCGTCGGCGGCAGCGTGCTCGCGCCGCTGTTCAATCACGGCCGCCTGCGCGCGCAGGTCCAGGCCGGCGCCGCGCGCCGCGACCAGGCCGTGCTGGGTTATCAGAAGACCGTGCTGACCGCGTTCGCCGAAGTCGAGGACGCGCTGGCCGCGATCGCGCAACTGCGCGAACAGCGCGAGCAGGCGCAGCAGCAGCGGCAAGCGCTGAGCGAGGCGCTGCGGATCGCCCACAACCGTTACAACGAAGGCTACGCTTCGTACCTGGAAGAACTCGATGCGCAGCGCAACCTGTTCAACGCCGAACTCACCGTGCTGCAACTGCAGGGCGATGCGCTGACCGCCGAGGTGAATCTGTACAAGGCGCTGGGCGGCGGCTGGGAGGCCGCGGCGGAGCGTTGAAACTTCGCCGCGACGCTGACACCGGTTTGGACATCGCTTGCGGGAGGTGGGTGGTGTTGATTGGGTGGTTCGTGGTTCTTTTTCGCTGCGTTATTGAATTGCGATTGTTCGGATCGGACACCCGAAATTGCATTCAGCGCGTGGCCCGGGAATAGCACGGGCTTCGCCGCCCTGCGCCGTTACGACGACGCGGCTTGCGATGTGGTTGTTTTCCCGCGGTCGCGGCTTGCGCCGCTCCTACAGGTAGGCCATATAGATTCGGCTCGGGTGTGAAGTGGCGCAGTTCATCCAGCGCTGCGAAGCTCGGAGCTCGCGAGAACAAGAGCACACCCGTAGGGCGGCGCACATGGATGTGCGCCGTGCGCCACCGAGACAGGATGTCTCGTGTGGCGCATGCCTGCGTCTGCACCGCACGCGCGGGCTCTTGATTCACAACAAAGCATTTTTCTTTGGTTACCTTTCTTTTGTTGCTTTAGACAAAAGAAAGTGACCCGCCGCTTTAGTGGCGGAAGCTTTTGATCCTGCTCGCAGCTTTGAAGCTCTAGAGCTTTAAAGCCCTAGAGCTTTGAAGCCAGAGGCAAGATCAACAGCTTTCGTCCGCAAGCGGCCGAGTTACTTTCTTTTGTCTAAAGCGACAAAAGTCCGCCTGGATTCCCTTCGGTCAAAAGGTAACCAAAGAAAAACGCTTTTCTTTAAATCAAGGGCCCGCAAGTTCGGCGCAGACGCAGGCATGCGCCACACGAGACATCCTGTCTCGGTGGCGCACGGCGCACATCCATGTGCGCCGCCCTACGGGTGTGCTTTTGCTAACGCGAGTCAGCGACTTCGCAGCGCTGGATGAAATGCGCGGCTTCAGGCTCAAGCGAAATCCGTATTGACTACCTGTAGGATCTTGCCGCACAAAGATCTCAAGCGAGGCACATCGCGCAAGATCGCCGTGCGCGATCAGCCACCGGGACAGCCGAACGCATGCTCCTTGTCGCAATGCAGAACCGGCGCGAGCTCGGGCAAGCGCTGGGTGGTCTTGCCGACGCATTCGATGGTGGTGTCGCGCCCATCCGGCGCGGTCACGCTGATGCCGTAATCGGTGACCGGCGATTCGGTGCCGTCGTAGCGCTTGAACAAGGCATAACGATAGCCGCCGTTGGCGAAGCCGATGTCGACGTAATACGTCATCGCCCGCGTGTACTCGTTGTAGGAAAACCGCGCGAGCGAATCGGCGGCGCTCGCCGAAGGATATTCCAGTTCGACCTTGCCCGGCGGGCCGAAGCGGTAATGCAGCGCGCTCGGCGTCTTGCCGGCGGCGGTGCCGCACAGCGAGATCAGCTTCTTGGCGCGGGTCTGGCAGGCGAAATACGCGACCTCGCCGGCGCGGCAATGGTCGGCGGCGTGCGCGAGCGGCATGATCAGTGCGAGCGCGAGCAGGCACCAGGTACGGGTTCGGGTCATCGGAGCGCTCTCCATCGCGCGATCGGTCGCACGATGATCACCGATCCAGCTGCGCCAGCGCCATGCCGATGATCGCGAACTCCTTTGCCGGTTCCTCCTCGTCGCTGAGGAACCACGCCGCCGACAGCCCCTGATACGCGACGATCCATTGCAGCAGACGCCGCCGTTCGATCCGCCCGTACTTGACCACATCGTCCAGCCGGCGTTCGAACTGGCCCGGCGCCAGCGCGGTGTCCGCATCGGGGTCGGTGAACAGATTGGCGAAGTCGTAGCCGCGCTCGCCGATCACGCGCTTGGGATCGATCGCGATCCAGCCGCGCCCCGGACCGGCGTCGAGCACGTTTTCGTGATGGATGTCGGCGTGCAGCGGACGCACCTCGCGCGGCTGCGCGAGCAGTTCCTGGGCGATCTGCCAGCAGCGCGCCAGCACGCCGCCGTGGCTGCGCGCATAGGTGTCCAGATCGGCGAACCACTGGGTCAGCGGCGCCAGTTCGGACGGCGGCGGCGCGGCGCGCGGCGCGTGCAGGCGGTTGATGGTCTCGCACAGGATGCGGGTGGCGTCCTGGTCGCGGCCGTTGCGCGCCATGTGGCTCAGCGAACGCGGGCCGCAGGCGCGTTCGATCAGCAACGCGTCCTCATCGAAGGCCAGCACGCGCGCGGCGCCGTCGCCGTCCCACCAGCGCATCATCAGCGCGCCGAATTTTTCCTCGGCGTCGCGCGGGATCTTCAGCATCGCCGCTTCGCCATCGCGCCGCACCGGCAGCAGGTCGCTGCTGTGGGTGTGGATCGGCGCGCCGTCGGGCACGAGCTTCCAGGCAGTGAGATGGCGATCGAACGGCGTCATGCGTGGGCGTGGATTCGCGGTCGGAATCTCCCGATATCGGGATCGACGCGCGCGATGCAAGCCGACGCGGTGTGGCGAGTGGATCGGCTTGGATGGGGGCGTATGCGTCGCGGCGACGCGATCAAGCGGTCGGCCCGATCGGCCCGATCAACCGGCCTGGGACAGATCGATCGTCACCGAATCGGCATCATCGCCGCGGCCGATCTGGCTCAAGCCGCCGCGCGCGACATCGGTCTGCGCCGGCGACGGCGCGCCGGCCTCTTCGCGTTCTCGCAGCACCTGCAAGGCCTCGGTATCGGCGGCGACGCGGTGACGCAGCGACTTGCAGCGCTCCACGCCGGCGTCGGTCAGCTGCAGACCGGGTTCTTCGCCCGGAACGATCAGGCCCACCTCGACCAGGGCAGTGGAGATCAACCGATCGTGCAGCGCCCGCGAATGCCGGGTCAGCGGCTGACCCTGATCGATGCGTTGCAACACGTCCAGCAACGCCAGTTCTTCCAGGCTGATCGGATCCACGGTACTGCTCCAGAACAAGTGTGCGCACTATGCCATGGCGCACACCGCCGCACATCGAAACCGCGCCTGCTGAATGCGGCGCGCGGCTGACGCATTCAGGCTTTTCATATTGCCGCCGATGCTTCTACAAACCGATCGCGCAAACAGCGGACGGGTCGCCGCGGATGGCGCGACGCGCGGCGCGATCAGCCCGATGCTCGCGATGCGGGCCGTCCGCAACCGATCGCCCGAAGCGATCGCCGAACAGCAGAACGCCGCCCGAAGGCGGCGTCCGGCGAAGCGGAGCGATGCGGCGGCCCAGGGCACGCCGCACCAGCGGTCATCAGGCCGCGGCGTCCTTCAACTTCTTGAGCGGACGGACCTTGACCTTCACCGTGGCCGGCTTGGCGGCGAACCACTGCTCTTCCTTGGTGAACGGGTTGATGCCCTTGCGCTTCGGCTTGGCCGGCACGCTGACGGCGGTGATCTTCAGCAGGCCCGGCAGGGTGAAAGCGCCCGCGCCCTTCTTGTTGATCGAGGCATGCACGGCGCCTTCGAGCGCGCCGAGGATCGAACGGATGTCCTTGGCGACGACACCGGTGGTTTCGGCCAGGTGAGCGACCAGAGCGGACTTGCTCAGCACTTCCTTGATCGGCTTCGGAGCGGCCGGCTTGGCGGCGGCCTTCGGAGCAGCCTTCGGAGCGGCCTTCTTCTTTGCAGCGGGTTTTTTCGTAGCCATAGTTTTTTCCGGTAAGACTCGTTGGATGGATGGGTTGCCTGGATAACCCCTCGGCAAGGCGGAATGTAGGGCAAGCTCGACGCGCCGCCAAGAGTTTTCGATGCAAATAGTGGCTGTTTTTCAGTTGCGCGCCGGTCCGCGCGCGCATCGCGGCCGGAAAATCCCTTGCGAATGAAGGTTTAGGCGCATCCCAGCGGTCGCGCGCGGATTCGTCGCGGGCGAGAAAAAACCCTGAAAAACAGGGTATTTGTGCTTTCGTGTCGCGGCGCAGCGCCGGTTTGCGCGCGAGTGGGCCGCGCGCGGCGACGGTCCGGGCGCGGCGCGCGCCGCGCCGGCGCGGCGTTCAGTCGCGGTGTGGCCGATAGCGGCATGCGCGCGCGAACCGGTGCTCGCGCGAGTTGCGATGCGCAGCACGGATGTGCCCAGCGGCGCCGCGCGATCGTGATCGACCGTGTGATCGGACCGTGCGCGGCCTCAGCCGCGATGCTCCAGCGCCAAGTATTCGGCCGACTGCATCTCGATCAGGCGCGAGGCGGTGCGCTCGAACGCGGCGGCGAGGCGATGGCCCTGGTACAGGCCGGTCGGCGCCTCGTCGGCGGTGCACACCAGGTTGACGTGACGGTCGTAGAACTCGTCGATGAGGTTGATGAAGCGGCGCGCGGCGTCGTCGTGAATTCCGCCGGGAAAGCGCGGAATGCCGCCGAGCAGCACGGTGTGGTACTCGGTCGCGATCTCGATGTAGTCGCTGGCCGCGCGCGGGCCTTCGCACAATGCGGCGAAATCGAACCAGGCGTGGCCGTCGGCCAGCGCGCGCACCGGGATGTCGCGGCCTTCGATGCGCAGCGGGCCGCTCGCGCTCGCGCAACCGGCGGCCAGTTCCTTCCAGCGCCCGGCCAGCCAGGCGTCGGATTGCGCGTCCAGCGGCGCGCGGTAGACCGGCGAACGGGTCAGCGCGCGCAGGCGGTAGTCCTGGGCGCTGTCGAGCAGCACGGTTTCGCAGTGGCGCCCGATCAGCTCGATCGCCGGCTTGAAGCGGTCGCGCTGCAGGCCGTCGGCGTACAGATTGGCCGGCTGAGTGTTGGAGGTGGTCACCAGGGTCACGCCCTCGGCGAACATGCGGTCGAGCAGGCGTCCGAGCAGCATCGCGTCGCCGATGTCGATCACGAAGAACTCGTCGAGCACGAGCACGCGCAGCTGGTCGCGCCATTCGCGCACGATCTTGGCCAGCGGGTCGCTCTCGCCGGCGTGGTTGCGCAACTGCGCATGCACCTCGCGCATGAAGCGGTGGAAGTGGGTGCGGCGCTTCTCGGCGATCGGCAGGTGTTCGTAGAACAGGTCGATCAGGAAGGTCTTGCCGCGGCCCACGCCGCCCCACAGGTACAGCCCGCGCACGCCTTCGCGCGGCTTGCCGCGCAGACGGTCGAACAGGCTCTGGCTGGGCGGATCGAGCACGCCGGCGTGGATGCGGTCGAGTTCGCGCAGGGCCGGGTGCTGGGCCGGATCGTCGCTCCAGTCGCCGCGGGCGACACCGGCGGCATAGGCCTGCGACGGCGTCATCGCGGTTGCATCGGCGGGGTGCGCGGCGGTCTGACTCATGGCGAACGCAGCACGCGGCCGCCGGCCGACATCAGCCGCACCGGCGGGTGTTCCTGGTAGCCGTCGGACCAGGTGTCGATGGTCCGCGGCAGTTTCGCGGTCCAGGCCGGGTCGTTGCTGTAGTAGCGCAGTTCGGGCTTGCCCTGCTTGTCCTGGGCGCGGATCGCGACCCAGAACTTGCCGCCGTCGGCGCTCTGGATCAGCAGCGCGCGCATGTCGCTGGCCAGGCCGCGCACGTAGCCGTTGGTGACGGTGGCATCGAGGCCTTCCTGATCGGCGCGGGTGTCGATCACGTCCAGGCGTTCGACCAGCAGATCGTAATCGTCGCCGAGCAGGCGGCGCAGGCTGGCGTCGTCCTCGGGCTTGAGCAACAGACCCAGATCGAGCAGGTTCCATTGGGTGGTCGCGACCGCCTCGCCCAGGCCGGGCAGGTAGCGGCCGCTGAAATGCACGCCCAGGCCGGCGCCGCAGTCGTTGCTGGTGTGCTGCTGTTCGATCTGCAGTTGGCGGTGGAAACGATGGAAGGTCAGCTCGCAGCGGCTGTTGTCGCCGTCGGCGCCGGTCTTGCCCTTGTAGACCATTTCGTTGTCGTTGACCGCGCGCGCGCGGCCCGACAGCAGGCCGGTGTTGGCGCCGGAGCTGGCCTGCAGTTCGATCTGGTATTTGTCGCCGCCCAGCGACTTGAGGTTGAGCGTGGCGCCGCCGTCGCTGCGGGTCCAGTCGCCGTCCCACTGGAATTTGCCGGCGATCGCGGCCGGTTGCAGTTCGGTCAGGCGTTCGACATAGGCCATGCGCAGACAGCGCACCTGGCCGTCGCAGCGGTCGCGTTCCTTGATCCAGGCGAGCTGGTCTTTCTTCAACTGGCCGCCGTAGGCGCTGGCCTTGAGCGCGGCGCGATAGGCCTGGGCGAGTTCGCCGTCGCGACGGCCGAGCACCGGGTCGGCGCAGATCGCGCGTTCGTTCTTGCTGGCGGCCTTGGCGCAGGCGATGCCGGCGGCCGCGGCGTCGCCGGACCAGCCGGTCGCGACCAGGCTGGCGCACAGCGACAGCAGCGCGAGGCTCAGGGCGTGGCGCATCGTGGGGAATCCTGTGGAGGCAATGCGGTGATGACGGTGATGGCGCAGCGGATCAGGCCGGGTCGGCCGCGGAATCGGCCGCGGGACTCGCCGCGGTCTCCGGCGGCAGATGCGGGCGGACCGAATGCTTGATCGCGCCGCGCAGGTCGATCAGGCGGCGATGGAAGAAGTGGCTGGTATCGGGCATGCGCACCAGTTCGGGCGGCTGGCGCAGGCCGTCGAGCCAGGCGTAGACCGCCTGCGGATCGACGATCTCGTCGGCTTCGCCCTGGATCACGATCCACGGATAACCGCTGGGCGGCGCGATCCGGTCGAAGTCCCAGCGTCCGGCCGGCGGCGCGATCGAGATCAGCAGCTTGGGCTGTAACTCATCGGCCATGCGCAGCGAGACGTAGGCGCCGAAGCTGAAACCGGCCAGCCACAGCTGAGCGTCCGGACGCGTCGCGCGCACCCAGGCGGCGACCGCGCGCAGGTCGTCGCCTTCGCCCTCGCCCTGGTCGAACTCGCCTTGCGACGCGCCGGTGCCGCGGAAGTTGAAGCGCACCGTCGCCGCGCCGCATTCGCGCAGGGCGCGCGCGGTCATGGTGACGACCTTGTTGTGCATGGTCCCGCCCTCGGTCGGCAGCGGATGGCAGACGATGGCCACGATCGGCCGCGGCGTCGCTTCGGCGGCCTCGACGATCATCTCGATCGCGCCGGCCGGACCGGGCAGGCTCAGCGCGGTGGAAGCGTCGCTGGGAAAGGCGGGGGTGCTCATGCCCGGCATGATACGGGGCGCGGTGAGCGCGGTGTTACGACGGTGTGTTGCGCGCGCCTGGGCGGCGCGTGCGGACAGGCCGAGTACAGCGGTCGCGGGCCGCGCGTCGCCATCGGATTTCGAGGACGGCGGATCGCAGCGCGTCGGGGCCGGACTTTCCGCGCGCGCCAGACATCGCCCGTCTCGGTGTGTTGCGCGGACGGTTCGACCCGATCGCGTCGAACCTGCCCCGCATCGCTCAACGCGGCATCAAGTCGAACCCGAGCAGCACCGGATCGTGATCCGAACTGCGCCACGGCCCCGCACCGCCGTCGCGATAGCCCGCCTGCTCGGGTTCGTCGGCATTGGTATGCCACTCGGCCGCGCCGCGCAGCCGCGCGGCCAGCGACGGCGACAGCAGGGCGTGATCGAGCCGGCCCAGTTCGCCGTCGTAGACATAGCTATACGGCGCCTCGACCTTGGCCACCGCGAACGCATCCAGCCAGCCGGCCGTGTACAGCGTGCGCAGCGGTTGCTCCTGCGCGTGCGCGTTGAGATCGCCGACGATCATCGTCAGATCGCCGCGGCTGCCGGTCGGGTCGGTCTTGAGCCACGCGTCCAGACGCTGCGCCGAATCGGTGCGCGCGGCATTCCAGCACGACGCGCCGTCGCCCTGGTCCTTGTCCAGGCCCGCCGCGTTCTTGCCGCAGCCCTTGGACTTGAAATGGTTGGCGACCACGACGAAGGCAGGCCCAGGGCGCTTGCCGGCGCCGAGCGCGGTGAACGCCTGCGCCATCGGCACGCGCGCGAGCGGGCCGAACGGGCCTTGCTGCAAGGTCGCCGCCAGGCCGCGCGCGGCCACGCGCTGGCCGCGGTAGATCAGTCCGACGCGGATCTGGTCGTCGCCCGGGCCTTTGACGCCGGCCGCACACGGTTGCTTGCACGGCGCGGCGAAGCGCCAATCCTGCGCGCCGCCGTCGGCCGCGTCGGCGCGGTCGAGCGCGGCGACCAGATCGGCCAGGGTCGAGTCGGGGCCGTAACCGTCGTTCTCCAGCTCCATCAACGCGGCCACGTCGGGGTTGAGGGTGTGGATGGTCTCGACCAGTTTAGCCAACTGGGCGTGGTACTCGGCCTGGGTGCGCGCGCCGCGCGGGGTCGGAAAACCGCCGCCGCGGCCGTCGCCGTTGAACAGGTTCTCCAGATTGAACGCGGAGATGCGCAGGTCGCCGGCGACTTGCGGCGCCTGCGGGCGCGGCGCGGGCTGCAGCGTCGGCGCGGCGGTGAGGACGATGCCGTCGTGGCCGCCGACCGGCCAGGCGATGCCGTCGACCGCGTCGAGCCGGCTGCCGCTGCGCGCGGCGAATGCGGCGGTGGTGAGGGTGGTGGCGTCGCCGCTGAGCACCAGGCGACGGCGTTCGTTGTCGCTCGCGATCGCGCGCGCCGCGTCGCTGCCGGGTGCGGCGCGTTCGCCGGGTTGCCACAGCGGGCCGTCGAAGGATGCGCTGAGGGTGTGGGTCTTCGGATCGCGTTCGCCCAGGGTCAGCGGCGCGGCGATGCGTACGCGCATGCCTTCCAGGCGCGACCAGTCGGGCGCGGCGTCGATCGCGACCGGCGCGATCGCGGCCAGGGCCTTGCGCTGCGCGCGCGAGGTCGACGGTTCGATCCGTTCGGCGTCGATCGCGGTGAGCGTGCGCGGCGGGCTGCGGCGGCCGCTGTCGACCGCGGCCTCGCGGACCCGGCCGGTAATGCGCACCAGCTGATCGGGCGTGAGGCTCGCGGCGGCCGCACCGGTGACCCAGATCGCATCGGAGCTGGCCGGATCGCCGTCGCCGCCGTCCTGCACGACCCAGCCCGGCGCCGCGTCCGCGCCGGCGCGCGCGAGCGTGACCCGGCCTTCGATCGTGACCGTCTGCCCGACCAGCGCACTGGCCGCGCCGTGGCCCTGGACCGCGCCGATCGCGAGCGTCCCTTCGGCGCGCTCGGCGCGCGGTGCGGTGGCGCAGGCCGCGAGCAGCAGGCAGGGCGCGAAGGCGAGGGCGGGGCGGAATCGCGTCATGGCGGACTCGGGCTGGGCGTTGGAACGGCCATTATCCGCAGCCATGTGGCGCTGTCGCGTGTGTTGTGTGGCGGCTGGATGGGTGGTGGTGGCGAGTACCGGCGGCCGTCGACATGAAGACTGGCGGAAGCGGGAAGCGGGAAGCGGGAAGCGGGAAGCGCGGAGAAGGGGAGACGGGGAGAAAGGAGAAGGCGGTGAGGAGCTAACAGGCAAGCACTTGCCGCTTTTGCTGTTCCCCCCTTTGGAAAAGGGGGGCAGGGGGATTCGCTTTTAGCCACAGATCGCAGCGAATCAAGAGCAAAAGCGAATCCCCCTGGCCCCTCTTTTGCAAAGGGGGGAACCCCTTGCGGCGAAAGCATGGCGACCGGAGCCTTTTTACGATTCCCGATTCCCGATTCCCGATTCCCGATTCCCGATTCCCGATTCCCGATTCCCGATTCCCGATTCCCGATCCCCGATCCCCGATCCCCGATCCCCAATCCCCAATCCCCAATCCCCAATCCCCAATCCCCAATCCCCAATCCCCAATCCCCAAAACAAAAACGCCGCCCGAAGGCGGCGTCGTTGCAAGCCGGCAAGCGCTGAAAGCGCCGCGCTTACTTGATGTTGTCGAGCATCCAGTCGACCGTCGCGGCGACCTGCTGCGCGCTCAGGGCCGGGTTGCCGCCCTTCGGCGGCATCACGCCGCTGGTGCCGGTGAAGCCTTCCAGCGCGTGCTTGTGCAAGGTGTCCTTGCCCTTCGGGATGCGCGCGGCCCAGTGCGAGGCGTCCAGGGTCGGAGCGCCGCCGGCGCCGGACTTGTGGCAGCCCGCGCACAGGTTGTCGAAGATCACCTTGCCGTCGAGGGTGCCGTCGTAGGCGACCTGCGAGGCGGCCTTGGCCGCCGCCGCGGCGACCGCGGCCTGCTGCGAGGCCGCGCCGGTCGCGCCGGCGTAGACCGCGCCGACCGGACCGATCCGGTTTTCGGTGCGCTTGGCCGCGCGCGGATCGATTTCCTGCGGCAACTGCTTGTGGACGAAGTAGGCCGCGATCATCAGGCCGAGGGTCACCAGCATGAGAAAGCCGATCACCATCGAGAATTTCTTCAGGAATTCGAGGTCGTAATTGCGCACGATCCACCTATTGCGTGTACCCCGTCCGGGGCACATAGAGCCATCGACGAGGCCGCTACCGGGGATCGGCGCGGCCGCTGCACGGACCCGCCGGGACGACGCCGTCGGCCGTCTGCGCTGGGGCAGGGGCCACGGGCCGGGAATGCCGGTGGGTAGTTCCGCCCGACAGTTTAGCTCAAGCGCGCGCCGCGCGGGCTGGACCGCGACGCGCGCCGCCGCGCGCCACCGGATCGGCCGCAAACGCAGCCGGCGCAGGGCTCGCGCGCGATCGCGCGCCCATGACTTGCGACCTATGCGCCTTGCGCCGCCCGCCGCCCGCCCCTATAACCTTTGCGATCCATGAGCTCGGTCACGGACGATGATCGCCGGAGCCGCGACGGCGCCCGCCGCCGCGCCCCGCGATCCGGACGCCCCCGCGCCTGTCAGCCTTTCCCTTCAAGGACCGACCTATGTCCCGCTGGACCACACAAGAACTGTTGACCCGCCTGGGCGCTTCCTTCGGCGCCGAGCACGTCGAAGAAGTGCCGACCGCCGACGGCGCGATCCAGGTGACCCTGCCCGACAGCGGCGACCTGGGCATCACCATCGCCCTGACCGATCGCGAGATCTTCGTCTCTACCCCGCTGGTCGAGGCCGGTCAGGTCCGCGACGCGGCCGGTTTCAACGAAGCCTGCCTGCGCCTGAACCCGATCAACCCGCTGTCCAACCTGGGCCTGACCACGATCAACGAACGCGACGTCTACATCGTGTTCGGCGAAATGGCGCCCGATTCCACCGCCGAGCAGATCGAGCTGGAAATCCGCACCCTGGCCGACAACGCGATCGACGCGGTGGAAGCCCTCAAGTCCTATCTGGTGACCGCATGAGCATCCTGCAGAAAATCCTGACCCTGTTCCGCGGCACCGCGCACGAGGCCGGTCAGGCCGTCGTCGACGCCAATGCGCTGAAGATCCTCGACCAGGAAATTCGCGACGCCGGCACCGAGCTGATCCGTTCCAAGGAAGAGCTGACCAAGGTGATGGCGCAGCGTCAGCTGCAGGCCAACCGCAGCAAGGACCGTTTCGCCAAGAAGGCCGAGTACGAGACCTACATCGCCGGCGCGCTGCGCAAGGGCGACGAGGCCCTGGCGCGCGAAGTCGCCGAGCGCCTGGCGGTGGTCGAGACCGACCTGAAGAACGACGAGCAGGCGATCAACAGCTACGACGCCAGCATCAACCAGCTCAAGACCGCGATCACCGCCACCGAGCGCAAGCTGGCGCGGGTCAAGCAGCAGGTCGACACGGTCAAGGCCACCGAGGCGGTGCAGCGCGCCCAGACCGCGGTCGCCGCGCGTCATTCCGGCGCCACCGGCAAGGTCACCACCGCGCTGGATTCGCTCGAACGCATCCAGACCCGTCAGGCCGAGCGCGGCGCGCGCCTGCAAGCCGCCGCGCAGCTGGAATCGGAAAGCGGCGACGGCGATCTCAACGCCAAGCTGGCCAACGCCGGCCTGCTGCCGGAATCGACCAGCGTCGAGAACATCCTCGAGCGCTTCCGCGAGAAGCCGGTGCAGCAGCTCAGCCACGAGCCGCTGTCGTTGCCGGCGGTGGAAGTGAAGGAAACCGACAAGGTCGAGCGCAAGGAGTAACGGCGGCTCGCGGGCCTGCGGCGGTCGATGGCCGCCGCGGGTGCGGGACCGGGCTTTTGCAGGGCGTTTGCGTTGTTGCCGTTGCTCTTACCGTTGTTCTTGCCCTTGCCGTTCCCATTGCTCTTGCTCGTCATTCCCGCGAAGGCGGGAATCCAGAGACTTCAGCGCCATCCTTCCAGACCGTCATTCCCGCGAACGCGGGAATCCAGCGACTTCAAAGGTTCTCGCACGAAAGGCCCTGGATATTCGGCTACGCCGAAGTAAGGCAGAGCCCGCCTTCGCGGGAATGACGGCGTGAAAGATCGCGGTTGGTTTGAAAATACGCAGCACGCAACGCAACCCGTACAAGCAATTCAGTAGCCAACGCCACACCAATACAAGAACCACGACCAAGCACGACACCACCACCCGCAACACCCCCAGCATCATCGGCTTCAAGCCGCGTGGCATGGACGTAACCAGGCGAACCGGCTGACATGATCGTAATCGGCAAACTCTTTCGCAGCCTGCGCGGCCATCTGCGCCGGATCAGCTGGGGCGTGGTCGCCGCCGCGCTGGTGCTGCACATGACCGGCACCTGGCTGCTGCTGGCCTGGGCCGGCGAAGACAAGCTGCTGGGCTGGGATTCGTTCGTCTACTACTACATGACCACCGCCAGCACGATCGGCTACGGCGACCTGTCGCCGGGCACGCCGGCCGGACGCTGGGCGGCGGCGCTGTTCGTGATGCCCGGCGCGATCGCGCTGTTCGCCTCGGTGCTGGCCAAGACCAGCGCCGGCCTGCTCAATTTCTGGAAGCGCCATCAGGTGGGCAAGATGAGCTACGAGGACATGCACGGCCACACCGTGCTGATCGGCTGGCACGGCCGCGAAACCCAGCGGCTGGTGCAACTGCTGCTGGCCGACACCCACACCGACGACGAAGGCATCGTGCTGATCGCCGAGGGCCTGAGCGAGAACCCGCTGCCCGAGCAGATCCGCTTCGTCGTGGTGGAGTCCTACGCCGATTGCAACGAGTACCCGCGCGCCGCGATCGCCCAGGCCGCGCGGGTGATCGTCCACACCGACCACGACGATCGCTCGCTGGCGGCGGTGTTCGCGCTGATGGCGCACAAGCCCGGCGCGCACGTGGTCGCGCATTTCGAATCCGCGGCGGTCGCGCAACTGGTGCGCAGCCACTACCCGCATGTCGAATGCACCCGGCCGCTGCACGTGGACGTGATCGCGCGCGCCGCGCAGGACGCCGGCAGTTCGCTGGTCGCCGGCGAATGGCTCGGCGCGGGCGGCCCGACCCAATTCAGTTTGCAGGTGCCGGCCGATGCCGCGCCGGTGCGCGCCGGCCGGCTCGCGGCCGCGTTTCGCGCCCAGTCGGCGCTGTGGATCGGCTACCGCGACGGCCGCACCGCCGCGCCGGTGCTCAATCCGCCCGATCATGACGAGATCGCGGCGGGTACTTTGTTGTATTACCTTGCCGACGCGCGCATCGACAGCGCGCGGGTGCCGTGGGCCTCGCTCGCGGCGGCCGCGGTTTGAAGCCGCGCGATGGAGTACGACCCGATTGAATACGCTCCGGCGCAACGCTGATGCAATGTGGGTCGATCGATAACGAACCGGTCGCAAGCGAATCGATTCAAAGCCTGACGAGGTAAACGCAATGGGTTGGTTGGACGGATTGTTCGGCGGCAAGAAGCAGACATCGCAGACGGCGACGCTGCCGTTCGCGCACGAATTGCCGCTGGGCCTGCGCATCAACGGCCGGGTCGCGTTCGACACCCTGCCGTTCCGCGCCCATCCGCAGGCGTGGACGCTGCGCCTGCCCGAAGGCCACCAGGGCATCCCGTGCTACGGCCACATCGACCTGGGCGGCGGCCACGCGCTGCACCGTTTCTATCTGGACGAAGACGCGTATCTGCAGGTCAGCACCGCCAGCGGCCAGGTCGAGGGGATCAAGGCGTTCGTGTTCCAGGAAACCGTGAACCCGGCCAATCAGGCCGAATTCAAGCGTTTCATCCACGAGCATCCGCACCTGGGCGCCGACCGGATCGACTACGCCGGGCGCACCTGGTATCGCGAATTCGGCGACCAGCTCGGCACCGGCGGCAAGGCGCCGCCGGTGATCTACGACGAAGTGCTGTACCGCCACGACCCGCCGCGCCGCGACGACGACCTGACCCACTACGCCATGCTGTACCGGCGCGAAGTGCCCGAACTGGACCGCGAGGAATTCCTGCTGGTCACCGCCGAGGACTACGGTCCGAGCGAGTTCGTGGTTACCTATGCGATCGGCATCGACCTGACCACGGCCGATCTCGACATCACCTGAGCGCCCGCGCGCTGCTTCAGCGCGAACGCTTCCACCGCATCACTCCGCCGCAAGGACTCTCTCCATGGACGCCCCGATCACCGCCCACAGCTTCCTCAACTTCCTCGCCTACGCCGGCATCGGCATCGGCGTGCTGGTGCTGGCCGCGCTCGCCCTGGTGCTGATCACCCCGCACCGCGAGCTGAGCCTGATCCGCGAAGGCAACAGCGCCGCGGCGACCGCGTTCGCCGGCACCCTGATCGGCCTGGCCCTGCCGTTGCATTCGGCGATCTCCAACTCGGTCAGCCTGATCGACGCGGCGATCTGGGGCGCGGTGTCGGTGGTGGTGCAGGCGGTCGCGTTCCTGCTCGCGCGCCTGGTCGCGCCCAAGCTGTCGCAGCAGATCACCCTCAACCAGACCGCCGCCGGCATCTTCTCGGCCGGCGTATCGGTCAGCGTCGGCCTGATCAACGCCGCCGCCATGACCCCGTGAGCGCCGCCATGACTGTCCACGATCGCAACAGCAAACGTTCGCGCCAGCTGCGGCTGGTGTTGATGGCGGTGTCGGTGCCGGCGGTGTTGACCGGCTGCGGCGACGACGAACCCAGCGGCAAGGTGCTGACCTCGCGCGAGGATTGCGCGGCGCAGACCGAGATCTCGCCGGCCGAATGCGAGAAGGCTTACCAGCAGGCGCTGGTCGAGCACGAAAAACTCGCGCCGCGCTTCGAAAGCGAGAAAGAGTGCAACGACCAGTTCGGCGCCTGCCAGCCCGCGCCGGTCGCCGCCAACGCCAGCACCACCAGCCACAGCTACATGCCCTCGATGTCGGGCTTCCTGATCGGCTACGCGCTGAGCCAGGCGATGCAGCCGCGCGGCTACTACGGCATCGGCGGCGTGTCGCCGCTGTACCGCGACTACCGCAGCGGCGGCTATCTGCGTCCGGGCGGCGAGCTGGTCGGCAAGAGCAGCGGCACGGTCTACGGCAAGTACGGCAATACCGCATTGCCGGCGCGCGCGATGACCGTCTCGCGCGCCGGTTTCGGCTCCAGCGCGGCCGCGCGCGGCGGCTTCGGCGGCAGCCGCAGCAGCGGTTCCAGTCGCGGCGGCAGCTGGGGCGGTTGATTCGGCCCCGGGGTCGGCCCCATCTAGGTCGTACTCGCGCGCGCCGAACCGTTCGGCGCGCGGCGATCGCAGTGTTCATCGGAGCGGCATGAAACGCATCCTCACGACCCCGCGCCCGGATTGGCGCGAACAGGCCCAGTCGCTGGGTTTCCACTTCCACACCATCGACGGCGAAGCGTATTGGGACGAATCGGCGTACTACGCCTTCGGCCTGCGCCAGATCGAGGACGACATCGAGCAGCCCACCCAGGAGCTGCACGACATGTCGATGGCGCTGGTCGATGAAGTGGTCGGTTCGGAAGAACTGCTGACCCGGCTGGCGATTCCGACCGATTACTGGGACTGGATCGCCGCCTCGTGGCGTCAGCGCGAGCCGCATCTGTACGGGCGCATGGACCTGGCCTACGACGGCCGCGGCCCGGCCAAGCTGTACGAACTCAATTACGACACGCCGACCTCGCTGTACGAAGCGGCGTACTTCCAATGGCTGTGGCTGGAGCAGGCCATCGCGCGCGGCGCTTTGGGCGAGGGCAGCGATCAGTACAACCGCATCCAGGAACTGCTGATCGAAACCTTCGCGACCTTGTCGCGCGAAAAACGCATCGCCACGCCGGTGCATTTCGCCGCGGTCGAGGATTCGGTCGAGGACCAGGGCACGGTGCGTTATCTGCGCGACTGCGCCGAACAGGCCGGCGTGGACACGCTGGAGCTGAGCATCGAAGGCATCGGCCTGAGCAAGGAGGGTTGGTTCACCGACGGCGACGACCGCGTCATCAAGACCTTGTTCAAGCTGTATCCGCTGGAATGGATGTTCGTCGAGGAATACGGCCCCAAGCTCGCCGCCTCGCAGGTGCAGCTGATCGAGCCGGCCTGGAAGGCGATCCTCAGCAACAAGGGCGTGCTGCCCTTGCTGTGGGAACGCCATCGCGATCATCCGAATCTGCTCGAAGCGCATTTCGAGGACGCCGCCGCGCAAACCGCCGAGCTCGCCGCGGGCTGGGTGCGCAAGCCGCTGTTCTCGCGCGAAGGCGCCAACATCGAACTGGTCAGCGCCAGCGGCGAACGCCTGCGCAGCGACGGCCCGTATCAGGACGGCCCGACCATCCGTCAGGCGCACCATCCGTTGCCGCGTTTCGACGGCGACGACGGCGCGGCGAATTATCCGTTGATCGGCAGCTGGGTCGTCGCCGACCAGGCCGCCGGCATGGGCATCCGCGAAGACGCCAGTCCGATCACCCAGGACACCTCGCGCTTCATGCCGCACGCGATCGTCGAAGACTGATCGCGATCGCCCGCATCGCGCGCGCCGCGCGCTGCGGGTTGCTCGGATAAGTTCAGGCATGCGGCCCGATCCCGCGTCGCCGGATGGCGTCGATCCATCCGCGCGATCGGTGTCACATCGCAGTGACGGCGCATGCACATCGATGCGTCCATACGCTCAAGTACGAACGATCGCGGCCCGTGGTCGCGGCATGGACATACTTCGTACACAAACGAAATGCATCGCTTGCAAGAGTTCGCGAAACTCTGCGTAGCCGCACATTTTTACCCCCGATTTCCCCTCGCTCACGCATGCCGCGGCTTGCGTTATCGATCGAGGATGCGCACAGCGCCGACGCCACCGCCGCTGTCCGCCGCCGATCCGTTCGGCTTTCGATGTCATTTAGGGGAAGTCACGTATGTCATTGCATTCCAATCTGCCCAAGCGCGCCGTGCTGAGTTTCGCCGTGGTCGCCGCGCTGGCGGCGCCCGCCGTTCACGCCGCCGACAGCGGCAAGGCCTTGGCGATGAACCAGGCCCGCGGTCTGATTGCAAATCATCTCGACGCGTTGCAAGGCAACAGCGACGACAGCTTCAATGCGCGCGACGCCATCGTCGACCGCGACGGCACCGAGCACGTCCGCTTCGACCGCAGCTTCCGCGGGCTGCGGGTGATCGGCGGCGACGTGGTGGTCAAGTCGCAGCGCGGCCAGTTGCGTTCGGCCCTGCTGACCCTGCGCAGCAAGCAGCGTCCGTCGCTGACCCCGCGCATCAGCAAGGACGATGCCGCGGTCGAGGCCGGCGCGCGCTTCGGCAGCCGCATCGAGCAGGTGCGCGGCAACGAGCCGGTGGTCTACGCGCGCGGCGCCAAGCCGGTGCTGGCCTATGAGGTGACCGTGCAGGGCGAGGGCAACAGCCGCCATTCGGGCCTGGTGACCTATTACGTCGACGCGGCCAGCGGCAAGGTGCTCGACGTGCAGGACCAGATCCAGACCGCCGCCGCGACCGGCACCGGCAAGTCGCTGTACTACGGCACCATGAGCATCTCCACCGATCAGAAGAGCGCGACCAAGTTCGACCTGATCGACACCACCCGCGGCAGCGGCAGCGTGTACGACGCCAAGGGCGCGGCCGTCTCCAACCTGTTCGACATCCTGTCGACGACGTCCAACGCCACCTTGATGACCGACACCGACAACATCTGGGGCAACAACACGACCAGCGATCGCGCGACCGTCGGCGTGGACATCCACTACGGCGTCGGCGTGACCTGGGATTACTACAAGAACGTGCATGGCCGCGCCGGCCTGGCCGGCGACGGCAAGGGCATCAAGAGCTACGCCCACACCAACTTCAAGACCTCCAGCGGCACCAACAGCGGCGCCAACGCGGCCTACGTGGATCTGGTCAAGAGCATGTTCTACGGCGACGGCGATGCCGCGCGCGGCTACGGCCCGATCGTCGGCATCGACGTGGCCGGCCACGAGATGACCCACGGCGTGACCGCGGCGACCTCCAAGCTAGCGTACTCGGGCGATTCCGGCGGCCTCAACGAAGCCGCGTCCGACATCATCGGCACGCTGGTCGAGTTCTACGCCAACAACGCCAGCGATCCGGGCGACTACCGCATCGGCGAGAAGATGCGCACCGACGGCAAGGCCTTCCGCGACATGTACAACCAGGCCGCCGACGGCAAGTCGTTCAACTGCTACATCGCCGGCGGTTTCGATCCCGCCCTGTCCGACGGCGCGCACAACCCGCATTACACCTCCGGCGTGGGCAACCTGTTCTTCTACTTCCTGGCCGAAGGTTCGGTCGCTCCGGCCGGTACCGGTCTGAACCCCGCGCAGATGGCCTGCAACGGCGACGCCGGCATGACCGGGATCGGCCGCGACAAGGCCGGCAAGATCTGGTATCGCGCGCTCACCGCCAAGTTCACCTCCAACACCACCTACCCGCAGGCGCGCGCGGCGACGCTGGCGGCGGCGGGCGAGCTGTACGGCAACGGTTCGCCCGAGCAGAACGCGGTGGCGCGGGCCTGGAGCGCGGTCAAGGTCAACTGATCGGCCGCATCGCTTCAAGCTGCATCGCTACACGCTGCGCCGCTCATGCGGCGCATGCGATGGCAACGGCCCGCTTCGGCGGGCCGTTGTCGTTCGCGTCGGCGCGGTGTGGTCGCGTGGTCGCGCGTCAGCGCCGGTCGTCGTAGATCGCCGGGATCTTCACGGTCTCGCCGCCCCGGGTGATGAAGACATCGACCGAGTGGGTAACGCCCAGCACTTCGCCGTCTTCGACGAAACGCTCGATCAGCTTGCCGGGCACCACGCGCACGCTCACGCCCTCGCCCGTGTAGGTGCCGGCGTAGCGCACCAGAGGGTGCGGCGATTCGGACTTGCGCCGTACCCGATGGGTCTGGCCGTTGAAGCTGACGTAGGCGCCGTCCTCGGCGTCGCCGCAGCGGTCGGTGAAGAACGCAATCGTCGGGTTCGCCGCGCCGTTGTTCAGGCAGGTGCGATACGCGGCGGGATCCTTGTTGACCGCGCAGTAGGCCTCGTCGTACTTGCGATTGGCCGCGCTGCGCCGGGTGGCGATCGTGGCCGCGACGCAGTCGCTGCCCGGATCGTCGGTGGGAACGATCTCGCCGCCGGCCAGGCTCGGGCCGCTGAGCAGACACAAGACCACGCAAAAGATCGTTCTCATCCAGGCACCTGTGTCGAGTCCGTTCATCAGGAAGGCGCGCCGGCGAATTCCCGGACGCGAGCGTCCGACCCGGCGCGTATCGCATCGCAGGCCACGGCGGCCGGACCGGCCGGGCCGCGCATGCGACGGCTCACTTTAGATCACCGCGCGTCGCGGGTGGCAAGCCGGCGGCGGCGAGTCCGGCAAAAGCACGAACTCCGAACGGCTGCGCAGTTTTGCCGTGATCCACCCCCTGAATGGTGCGTCATGGCACCTGAAATATGCCGAATATCGGAACCGGACCCGGCGCTGCGCCGGGCCGTAGCGACCCAAGGCCAAGGAGTAAGGACGCCATGACTACCCGACGGTTCAAACAGGAAGGACTCTATCTCGCCATCGCCGCGACGCTGCTGATGGCGCCGCTCGCCCACGCCGCCGAGGCCGGCCCCGCCGCCAGGGATGCCGCGACCGCGCAGGCGCGCGGCCTGATCGCCGGCAACGCCGGCCTGCTGCGGGCCAGCGCCGCGGACAGTTTCGAAGCGCGCGATGTGGTGATCGACCGCGACGGCACCCAGCACGCGCGTTTCGCCCGCAGCTATCAAGGCCTGCGCGTGATCGGCGGCGACGTGGTGGTGACCTCGCGGCGCGGCGAACTCAAGTCCGCGCAGCTGAGCCTGCGCAGCGCGCAGCGTCCGTCGCTGAGCGCGCGCGTGATCGGCAAGGACCAGGCCGCGATCGAAGCCGGCGCGCGCTTCAACGGCCGGGTCGGCAAGATCCACGGCAACGAACTGGTGGTGTATGCGCGCGGCGCCACGCCGGTGCTCGCCTACGAGGTCACCGTCCAAGGCGACGAAACCGAACAGCACTCCGGCTTCGTCACCTATTACGTCAACGCCAGCGATGGCCGCGTGCTCGACGTGCAGGATCAGTTGCAGACCGCGGCCGCGATCGGCACCGGCAAGTCGTTCTACTACGGCGACCTGAGCCTGCCGACCGATCAGAAGAGCGCGACCAAGTTCGACCTGATCGACACCACCCGCGGCAACGGCAAGGTCTACGACGCCAAGGGCGCGGCGATCTCCAACCTGTTCGACATCCTCGGCGCGACCCTGGGCGCGACCTTGTTCACCGATGCCGACAACACCTGGGGCAACAACACCCTCAGCGATCGCGCCACCGTCGCCACCGACATCCACTACGGCGTCGGCGCGACCTGGGACTATTTCAAGAACGTCCATGGCCGCCTGGGCCTGTACAACGACAACAAGGGCATCAACAGCTACGCCCACACCAACTTCAAGACCTCCACCGGCGGCACCACCGGGGTCAACGCGGCTTATTTCGCCCTGACCAAGGTGATGTTCTACGGCGACGGCGACGCCAGCCGCGGTTACGGCCCGATCGTCGGCATCGACGTGGCCGGCCACGAGATGTCGCACGGGGTCAACGCGGCGACCGCGAACCTGGCCTACTCGGGCGATGCCGGCGGCTTGAACGAAGCCAATTCCGACATCCTCGGCACCCTGGTCGAGTTCTACGCCAACCACCCCAACGACCCGGGCGACTACCGCATCGGCGAGATCATGCGTACCGGCGGGCTGGCGTTCCGCGACATGTACAACCAGGGCGCCGACGGCAAGTCGTTCAACTGCTACATCGGCGGCAGCGGGTTCGATCCGAACCTGGCGGCCGGCGGCATTCACGACCCGCACTACACTTCCGGCGTCGCCAACCGCATGGCCTATCTGGCGATCGAAGGCGCGGTAACGCCGGCCGGCACCACGCTGACCCCGGCGCAGCTGGTGTGCAACGGCGACACCGGCATCGTCGGCATCGGCCGCGACAAGTTCGGCAAGATCTGGTATCGCGCGCTGACCACCAAGTTCACCTCCAGCACGACCTACCCGCAGGCGCGCGCGGCGACCCTGGCCGCCGCGGCCGAGCTGTACGGCGCCGGTTCGCCGGAGCAGACCACGATCGCGCGGGCGTGGAGCGCGGCCAGCGTCAACTAAGTCGCGTACCGAGCGTCGGTTTCACCTAAGTGCGCGGCGGCGCGATGCCGCCGCGCCTTGCGACGGCCCGCTTCGGCGGGCCGTCTGCGTCGCGAGCCGATACCATGAGCCAAGGCAGCGGGCTCGTATCCAGCGATATATCCGAGACTGCACCCCGCATCGCACCCAATCTTCGTAACGGACCGTCCATGCGTTCACCGCGTCGCCCGCACTCGCCCGCCTGCCATATCGCTGCGATGACCGCCGCGCCGCCGCGCGACGCAAGGGCCTGAGCGCATGCCGTTGGGCCGCAACGCTTTCATCCACGACGCCGCGCCCTTCGACGCGCAGGCCCAGGGCCAGCCGCTGACCGGCTACGCCTGCCGCTTCCGCCTCGAGGCCTACGACGATGCGCTGTACCCCGACCATGGCCTGCGCCTGCCGCCGCAGCTGGCGCGCGCGGTGGCCAAGCGGCGCGGCGAATTCCTCGCCGGCCGGCTGTGCGCGCGGCGCGCGTTGGCGCGGCTGGGGATCGCCTCTGCCGATATCGCGATCGGACCGGACCGCGAACCGCTTTGGCCGGCCGGCGCGATCGCCTCGATCTCGCACGCCGGCGATCGCGCGGTCTGCCTCGCCAGCGCCGATCCGCACGTGATCGGCCTGGGCATCGACATCGAATCGCGGATCGACGCGCGCCTGGCCGGCGAGATCCGCGGCGTGGTGGTCGATGTGGCCGAACAGGCGGTGATCGAGGCCGGCTTCGACGATGCGGTGGCCGGACTGGCCGCGGCGTTTTCGGCCAAGGAGGCCTTGTACAAGGCGCTATACCCGCAGGTGCGGGCGTTCTTCGGCTTCGAGGCGATGCGCCTGGCGCGGGTCGACGAGGGCCGCCTGCGCTTCCTGGCCGCAGCCGATCTGTCGCCGACGGTGCGGGCCGGGCAGGCCTTCGAGGTCGATATCGCCTTCGAAGACGGCGGCGTGCGTTCGATCGCCTGTTGCCTGCGCGCGCGGGGCTGAGCGGCGTTCGCTCCCGCGCCGATCACGACGCGGGCACCATCAATCCACCGCCGCGCCCGGGCTTTGTACGACAATGGCCGGATCATGCGTTGCCT
The DNA here is from genome assembly GCF_014779555.2 of Lysobacter capsici. Classification (NCBI taxonomy): domain Bacteria; kingdom Pseudomonadati; phylum Pseudomonadota; class Gammaproteobacteria; order Lysobacterales; family Lysobacteraceae; genus Lysobacter; species Lysobacter capsici. The sequence continues at coordinate 6,120,227 of NZ_CP094357.1, read as the reverse complement.
GTTGATCGACAACTACGACTCCTTCACCTGGAACCTCGCCGACCAGATCGGGCGCGCGTTCGGCCAGGCGCCGACCGTGCTGCGCAACGACGCCTGCGGCTGGGAGCGACTGCGGGCCGACCAGGACTACGACTGCATCGTGGTCTCGCCCGGCCCGGGCAGCGTCGAGCACGAGGCCGACTTCCACGTCGCGCGCCAGGCGATCGCGCACAGCGCGCTGCCGCTGCTTGGGGTGTGCCTGGGTTTCCAGGGCATCGCCTACGCCGAAGGCGGCCGCATCGCGCATGCGCCGCAGCCGTATCACGGCCGGGTCTCGCGCCTGCATCACGACGGCAGCGAGCTGTTCGCCGGCTTGCCCGCATCGTTCGAAGTGGTGCGTTATCACTCGCTGATCGCGGCCGCGCCGTTGCCGCCCGCGTTGCAGGCGACCGCGCACACCGACGACGGCCTGATCATGGCGCTGCGTCATCGCCGTCGCCCGCAGTGGGGCGTGCAGTTCCATCCCGAGTCGATCCTGAGCGAACACGGCATCGACCTGATCGCGAATTTCCGCGATCTGGTGCATCGCCATCACGGCCGCGCTTTCGTCAGTCTCGCCGCGGCGACGATAGAGCCGCAGCCGGCCGCGCCCATCGCGCCGCCGCAAGCCTTGCAACTGTGGTGCAAGCCGCTGAATGCGAAGCTCGATCCGGAAACCGTGTTCAACGCCTTGTACGCGCAGCAGCGCAACAGCTTCTGGCTCGACAGCCAGGATGCGGTCGAGGAGCGCGCGGCGTGTTCGTTCATGGGCGCGGTCGACGACGAGGACCTGCTGGCCTACCGCATCGCCGACGACGACGCGACGCTGTCGGCCGGACACGCCCTGCTCGATCGCATCGAATGCGAACTCGCCGCGGCGCAGGTCGGCGAGCCGATCCCGGCCGACGCCGCGTCTGCCCTGGACGAAAACGCCTTGCCGTTCGATTTCCGCGGCGGCTTCATCGGCTGGCTGGGGTACGAGATGAAAGCGCTGTTCGATGGCGACGGCGGCGGCAACCCCGGCACGCCGTTGCCCGATGCGCTGTGGATGCGCGTGCATCGCTTCCTCGCCTTCGACCATCGCCGCGGACGCGCCTGGGCGATCGCGATCGCCGCGCCGCATACCGCGCAGGCGGCCGACGCGCAGCGCTGGCTCGAGACCGTCGCCGCGCAGGCCGCATCGACGCTCGCCCAGCCCGCGCCCGAACCGCCGCCGCCGCCCGCGCCGCTGGACACGCTCGAGGTCGACATGGACCTGGGCCACGACGATTACCTGGCCGCGATCGAGCACTGTCGCCGCGCGATCGTCGACGGCGAGTCCTACCAGATCTGCCTGACCAATCACTTCCGCTTCCGCGCGCAACTCGATCCGCTCGCGCTGTACCTGCGTCTGCGCCGCGGCAACGCGGCGCCGTTCGGCGCTTACCTGCGCAGCGGCGACCATCACGTGTTGAGCACTTCGCCGGAACGCTTCCTGCGCGTCGACCGCACCGGCCGCATCCAGACCAAGCCGATCAAGGGCACGATGCGCCGCTCCGACGATCCGCAAGTCGATGCGCAGTACGCGCGGCATCTGGCCGAATCGGTCAAGGACCGCGCCGAAAACCTGATGATCGTCGACCTGATGCGCAACGATCTCAACCGGGTCGCGGTGCATGCCACGGTCGAGGTGCCGAAGCTGCGCGAAGTCGAAAGCTATCGCACCGTGCATCAACTGGTCAGCACGGTCGAAGCGCAGCTGCGGCCCGATACCAGCCTGATCGATCTGCTGCGCGCGACCTTCCCCGGCGGATCGATCAGCGGCGCGCCCAAGCGCCGCACCATGCAGATCATCGACCGGCTCGAACGCAGCGCGCGCGGCGTCTATTGCGGTTCGATCGGTTATCTGGGCTACAACCGCGTCGCCGATCTCAACATCGGCATCCGCACCCTGTCCTACGACGGCGACAGCGTCGCCTTCGGCGCCGGCGGCGCGATCACCTGGCTGTCCGACCCGCAGGCCGAGTTCCAGGAAGTGCTGCTCAAGGCCGAAGCGGTGCTGCGGCCGCTGTGGGGGTTTCTGGCCCGGCCCGACGCCGGCTTCGCCTACGAGCTCGAGGGCGAGCGCCTGCGACTGCATCGGGTCGCGCGCTGAGCCGCGGCGCCGGCGCGTTCATGCAATCGCAATTCGGACCGATCCGCCGCGCTTACGCGCATGCGGACGTGATCCCGGTTCCACACAGGCAATGTCGATGCCTGCGTGATTGACACCGTTCTTGCACCATGGGTATAGAAAACGGGCAGTCGACACGGAAGTCGCAGGGTCATGACTTCGGCGTCGCTGCATCCACGCCATCGGCGACATCACCTGAAGAGGGACACCATGAAAAAGGCGATCGATATCCCCGTGTTCAAGCCGCGTCCGCTCATCGAAGACGCCAGCAAGGTCATCAGCGAGAAGCAGATCAAGGTCGAGCTGACCGCCAAGGAAAAATCCTTCCTGGACCAGTACGCGAAGTAAGCCGGCGACGGTTTGCCGTCGGGCGCGCGGCACGGACCCGTCCGTGCCGCCGCGCTGCGCGCAAGCCCGGTCGAGCAAGGCAAGGAGCGATGCCATGATTCCACTGGAACGCGAACGATCGCTGGCCGACGCCGATGCGGTGATCCGCGGCTATGTGCGCGATCAAGGCTGGCGCATGCAGATCGAGGTGCTCGGCGAGGGCATCGCCTCGACCGTATGCACCTTGTACGACGCCGACGGCGCCGCGCTCAGCAACGGCTTCGGCAAGGGCGAGGCAGCCGCTTCGCTGACCGGTGCGATGTACGAAGCGGTCGAGCACTACTACACGCGCAAGCCGCCGGCCGACGAGCCCATCGAGCTGGTGCGTTCGCAGCAATTCGCGCAGGACCCGTGTTACGCCGCGCTGCCGTTCGCGGCCGCGTTCGAGGCCAATGCGCAGCAACAGCTGGCGTGCCGCACCTATCGCCGTCTCGACGAACACGGCCCTGGCGAGGACACCGTGCCGGTGCCGTTGTTCATGACCTATCCGGCGTATCTGCACAATCTGGTCGAAGGCGACGATTTCGACTACACCAGCGCGATCCGTTTCAGCTCCAACAGCGGCGTGGCGATCGGCGCCAGCCTGGAGGAAGCCGCGGTCCACGCGATCGGCGAACTGGTCGAGCGCGACGCCTGGTCGCTGTTCCTGATCGCGCATTACCTGGGCGATCCGACCCGCCTGGGCGTGATCGTCGACCCGCAGTCGCTGCCCGACGAGGTCGCGCGCATCCACCGCGCGGTGTGCGGACAGCTCGATCGCGAGGTGTGGCTGATCGATGTGACCACCGACCTGCAATTCCCGGCCTTCATCGCCACCACCGCCGACATCCTCGCCGACGAGGAAACCTTTCCCTGCGGCTATGGCGCATCGCTGTACGCCGCGCATGCCGCGACCCGCGCGCTGACCGAACTGGTGCAATGCATCGACATCAAGTCGCGCACGCCGAAGATGCGCGAGTACAGCCGTCTGGCGCTGGATACGCTGAGCGAGTACCGCAAGCTGCGCGATTGCGCCTATTTCCAGGTCCGCGCCGACCAACTCGAACGGGTCGACTGGGCCCATCCGGCGCGCGAAGCGATGCCGCCCAAGGCCATGCTCGGCGCGATGATCGCGCACCTGCGCCGCCACGGCATCGGCGTGTACTACGCGATCAACCAGCACGCGCCGGGCGCGTTCTGCATCGTCAGCTGCGTGTCGTTCGAACTCGAACGCTTTTTCATGGTCACCTCGGGCATCGCCATGGGCCCGGGCCGGCGCGGCATGGACCTGCTGGAAGGCCGCCTGCGGGTGCCGGCGTTGGTGCCCTCGGCTTGAATGCCGCGATTCAAGTCCTGCCATTCGAGGCTGATGATTCGAAACGTCGATGAAGTGAAGCCAAGGAGGTGAAGCCGGCGCCGCGTTCGTCGCAACGCGAGCGTTTCAGCCGCCGAAACGCGGATAGACGGCGGGGAAACCGCTCGGCGCGCGCTCACGATCGTTCTTGTGCTTCAACGTGGTGGCCTTGCGGCATTCGCGCGCGGCGCGTTGGGTGCCGGCGGGATCGGCCGCGTCGATGCAGACCTTGTTGCCGTCGCGTTCCATCAGCGCCTGTCCGCCGCCGAAGTCCTTGACCGCGTCGTACACGAACTCGCTCAGTGGCCGGCCCTGCGCATCGAGCAGCGCGAACTTGCCCGCGCGCGACACCGCGATCAGGCCTTTGATATCCCAGGTCACGCCGATATCGCGCTGGTCGTAGACCAACCGGCCCTGGGTGTCGAACAGCTCCACCCGATAACGCGCCGGATTGGCCTTGCGGTACTGCATCTTCTCGTATGGGTTGAGCGTTTCCGGCTCGGGATTGAGCAAGCTCGAATAGCCCACGGTGCGGCCATAGAACGAACCGCCCGCGCGCGGCATGCGCACGCCGGTCAGGAAGTTCATCGCAACGGCGCTGTGCTCGCGCTCGAACAGCATCGCCCAGCCTTCGTCCAGGCCTTCGACATCCACGTTCGGGGAAATGTCGAAGTATTCGATCGGCAGCACCGTTCGGCCGCGCGCATCCAGCAGGCCGGTGCGATAGCGCTTCGGCTCGCCGGCCGCGCCGACGTCGCGCTGCACCAGGTACCACGACAGCGTGGGCCGCGATTGGGTGTGGCGTTCGAAGACACGGTGGTACTCGAAAGGGATCACGGTCTTGCCGTCGGCATCGATGACCCCGTAACGCTCCGCATCGGAATCGCCGCCGGGCGGCTTGACGACCGCGACGGCCTGGCCGTTGACGAAGTGGAGCTCTCGATCGAACAAGGTGGTCGCGGTCTCGCGCCCCTGGCGATCGAAGCTGCGCAGGCTTTGCAGGCCGATCGCGCCGAAGCCGTCGGCGCCGCGATCGATGATGTGTTGATAGCCGATCGGGATCACCACCCGGTTGTTCCGGTCGACGATGCCGAAGGTCTGCTCGTCGTGCTTGCGAATCCGCGCCAGGCGCAAGCCGTCGTCGAAGGTAGCGACCGTCTGGTGCGCCGGCGCCGGCTGCCCTTGTTCGACGATCGGCGGCGGTTCGCGCTGTGCCACCTGTTTGCCTGACAGTGCTTGGTAATAGCGCACCGGCGCGCAGCCGGCGGCCAAGGTACACGACAAGGCGAATGCGGTGAGGCGGGGCAGGGTACTGCGCATCGGGGCTCGGCACGGGAGATCAAAGGTGATGATTAGCATGAATCGGCGGTCGCGGTATCTACGAACGTGACGCGCGCTGCGCCGGCGATGATGTGCGGCGCCGACGGCGAGTCGTCGTGTGTCGAAGCGGTCCACGGGCACCGATGGCGCGGTCCACCGCGGTCGCGACCGGCGATGTGCTCCGCTGCGCGCGCGCCAATCCACCCCGCGTGCAGTAGGCTGGGCATCCGCTCAACCGCCGCAGGACGCTCATGCCGAAACGCTCGCCCGCCGATGCCGTGATCGGCCATGGCACCGACCTGCGCGGCATCGGCCGCCTGACCATCGACGCCATCACCGGCGTCACCGATCTGGTCGAATCCGTCCACGCCACCATCGTCGCCCTGCCGTCGCCGCTCGGCGCCGCGGTGCGCGACCCGACCCGTGGCATCACCGGCCTGGTCTACCGCAGCGTGCGCGGCATCACCCGCTTCGTCGGCGACGGCCTGGACCTCGCCCTGGCCCAGTTCGCGCCGTTGTTGAACCGGATCGATTCGCTGCCGCAGCGCGGCGCGGTGGTGTCGGCGCTCAACGGCGTGCTCGGCGACCATCTGGCCGCGACCGACAACCCGCTGGCGATCGACATGCATCTGCGCAAGGACGGCCGGCCGCTCAAGCTCGGGCGAAAGTCGCTGGCCGCGGCGTATCCGCAGGCCACCGGCAAGGTCGTGGTGCTGATCCACGGCCTGTGCATGAACGATCTGCAGTGGAACTGGAACGGCCACGACCACGGCGCCGCGCTCGCCCGCGACGCCGGCTGGACCCCGGTGTACCTGCATTACAACACCGGCCGCCACATCTCCAGCAACGGCCGCGAGCTGTCCGCGCAGCTCGACAAACTGCTGCGCGAATGGCCGGTGCCGGTGGAACGTTTCGCGATCGTCTGCCACAGCATGGGCGGGCTGGTCGCGCGCAGCGCCTGCCACAGTGCGCAACGCGGCAAGCGCCAGTGGCTGAGCCGGCTCGACAGCCTGGTGTTCCTCGGCACGCCGCATCATGGCGCGCCGCTGGAGCGCGCCGGCAGTTGGTTCGACATGTTGATCGCGCTGAGCCCGTACACCGCGCCGTTCGCGCGGCTGGGCAAGATCCGCAGCGCCGGCATCCAGGACCTGCGCCACGGCAATTTGATCGAAGCCGACTGGCGCAAGCACGGCGACGACGGCCGCCGCGATCCGCGCACGCCGTTGCCGCTGCCCGAATCGGTTCGCAGCTACGCGATCGCGGTATCGACCGACAAGGAGGGCGCGTCGAACGTCGGCGGCCTCGCCGCGGCGGAGCGCTTCAGCGGCGACACCCTGGTGCCGGTCGCGAGTGCGCTGGGGCTGCATCCCGATCCCGCGTTCGACCTGCGCATTCCAAAAAGCCATCGCTGGATCGGCCACGGCCTGCACCATCTCGACCTGCTCGGCGATGCGCAGGTGTATCGGCGCATTCGTCGTTGGTTGGGGTGAGCGATCGGCGCTCGGGGTTCGTGGTGCGATGTTGCATTCGTCGCAGGCGCGGATTCGCGGTCGCGGCTTGCGCCGCTCCTACAGTCGGATGGCCAAGCTCACGAAGGCTATCGTTACACACGACGTTTCGTGGCGACGTACGCGCCCTGTAGGAGCGGCGCAAGCCGCGACCGCGGCACTTCACAGGCGACGCTCCATCGAGCGATCCGGCATGCGTCCGATCATTACGCCACGGCCGCGACGCACGCCGTGTTCAATCCTCGCGCCGCGACCCGACCAGACGCAGAAAGGCCTCATGCTGATACCGGCTCATGCGCAGCTGCTGACCGTTGTCCATGGTCACGACATGGTGGCCGTTGAACCACGGGTGGATGGTCCGCACCCGCCGCACGTTGACGATCGCCGAGCGATGCACGCGGGCGAAGCGGCGCGGGTCCAGGCGCGCGGCGAGCGCGGCCATGGTTTCGCGCAGTTCGTGGATGCGATCGGCCAGATGGATCTGCACGGTGTTGCGGTTGGCCTTGATCCAGACAATGTCGTCGACCGCCACGAAGATCACATGCTCGTCGACCCGCACCGCGATGCGTTCGAGGTATTCATCGCGCTGGCGCAGGCTTTCCAGCGCCTGCAGGATCCGCGCCTGCGCGTCGCCGGCCGCGGACAGGCGCGACTTGGCGCGCTGCAAGGTCGTGGCGAAGCGTTCGCGACTGAACGGTTTGACCAGGTAGTCGACCGCGTTGGCCTCGAACGCGCGCACCGCGTACTGCTCGTAGGCGGTCACGAAGATCGTCGCCGGCATGCGCTGCGCGCCGATCGCCGCGATCACGTCCAGGCCGGTCATCGCCGGCATCTGGATGTCGAGGAACACCAGGTCGGGCGACTGGTTGCGGATCGCCTCGACCGCGGACGCGCCGTCGCCGCATTCGCCGAGCACCTCGATCTCCGTATCTGCGTCGAGCAGCCGCACGATCGCGCGGCGCGCGATCGGTTCGTCGTCGACCACCAGCGCGGTCAGGCTCATGCGCCGATGTGCTCCGGTGCGTCGTCGGCCGAGTCGAGTTCGCGGAACGGCAGGCGGATGCGGCAGGCCACGCCCTGCGGCCAGATCAGGTCGAGCCGCAGCTGCGCGGCATCGCCGTAGAGTTCCTGCAAACGCAGCTGCGTATTGGACAGGCCGATGCCGTGGCCCGCGCCGTCGCCTTCGGCCGTGCGTTCTGCTTCGAGCGTGCTGTTGTGATTGCGCACGTCGATGCACAGCTGGTCGCCTTCGCGCCGGCAATCGATCTCGATCCGGTCGCTGCCGACGCGGCGGCCGATGCCGTGGCGGATCGCGTTCTCGACGATCGGCTGCAATACCAGGCTGGGCACCGCGCAGTGCAGGGTATCGGGCGCGACATAGATCTGCGTGGTCAGCCGATCCTTGAAGCGCACGCGCTGGATGCCGAGGTACAGGTCCAGCAGTTCCAGTTCGCGCTGCAGGCTGATTTCCTGGCCGTCGTAGTCCTCCAGGAACGCGCGCAGCAACTCGCTCAACCGCAGCAGCATGTCCTCGGCCGACACCGTGTCCTCGTTGAGCAGGGTCACGATGGCGTGCAGGGTGTTGAACAGGAAATGCGGCTGCAACTGGGTCTTGAGCACCTGCAGCCGCGAGCGCGCCAGTTCGGTCGCGAGCCGGCTGGCCTCGACTTCGCGGCGGGCTTTTTCGGCCTGGTAGTGCAACGAGTGCTGGATGGCGAGCAGCGCCCAGTAGGTCATGAATCCAACGGCTGCGTACCTGCCGAGGTACTGCTGCAACTGCTCGAAGAACGAACTGGGTTCGAGCAATGCCGAGATGAAGGCGCCGATGACCAGTGCCAGCGCGGTAATGCCCGCGCCGGCCAGCAGGTGGGTGATCAGCCAACGGAACCGCGGCGGAACGCCAGTGCCGGATACCAGCGCGGTGAGCACCGAGCGAACCCGCATCGGCGGCTGGATCGGATGCCGCGCGCCCAGGCGGAACACCATCGGCGCCAATGCGGCCCAGGTGTACCACTGGATCATCGACCAGCGCAGGTAGTCGACGATCGACCACACCGTCGTGCCGAGCAGCGCGTCGTGCACCAAACCCTGCAGCGCGAACACCAGCACCACCGCCGACCACAGGCCGAGGTAGCGGCGCAGGCCGATGACGGTGTCGCCGAGCTGGATGTTCATGAGCGGCCGATGCAGCGGAGTCAGCGCCGATCCTAAGCGCCTCGACGCGCTTGGAACAGCATTCGATCGCGCCGCTACGATTGGTCCGGCCGCTGCGACGATTCGTCCCGAATGCGTGGACCGGCGCGGCCCGGGACGGCTGTGATGCGCGCATCGGAGCGCCGGCGGATGGCGTCGGCGCCCGAGCCACCGCCCACCCGCACCGGAGTCTGGCCATGCGATCGTCCCGCGCCGCAGTTGTGAGCATCGCCGCTGTGTTCTCGTTCGCCGCCGTCTTGCCCGCCCAGGCCGGCACGCGCACGCACTATTTCGAATTGATCAACCGCGCGCACGATCGCCTGGTCGCCTTGGCGATCGCGCCCGCCGGCAGCGACCGCTTCGAGCCCCGGCCGCTGGGCGAAGCGATCGACGGCGGCGGCGATTCGGCCACCGTCGAATGGGTCGGCGAACACTGCGTCTACGATCTGCGCTTCACCTTCGGCAACGGCCGGGCGGTGATCTACAGCGATATCGACGTATGCCGCAATCGCAGCTTGCGCATTCAACCGCTGCGGCCCGGACGGGCCGCGGCCGATGGCGTCGCCGTCGACGCGTCGCCGGCCGCGGCCGATTCGGCGCCGACTCCGTAGACGCAGGCGAAGCGGCCTGAGGCAGGGCAACGAAACAGATGCGCCCTCGCGCAACATCGTCTTGCGGCGCGGCGCCGCGCAGTGCGATGCGGTGCGGTGCGGTGCGGTGCGGTGCGGTGCGGCCAGGCGCCGCGTTGTCACGCTGGGCCGTCGCGGTTCGCGCGTTGCTTGCGAACCTTATGGCCCCGGGGTAGATTCGCCCGCCACAGCGATGTACTCCCAGATCACGACACACTTCCCTCTCCCGCCTGCGGGAGAGGGCCAGGGTGAGGGACGAAAGCCACCGGAAGCGGCGCACGCCAAGGAAGAACGATGACAGTTCAGCATTCGCGGCCCCACGCTCGATGGCCGCATATCGCGCAAGGCTTGCGCCGATGCATGCGGAGCCAACGCCTGCCGTTACTGCGATGCGTCGCGATCGGCGTGATGGCGATGTCGGCTGCCGCGTGCAACCGCGCCGAAGGCGGCGCCAGCAATCAGGCGGGCGCGACCCACGCCGCTTCATCGCGGCAAGCCTCAACCCAGCCGGCCGACGCCATGACCGCATTGAAGAACGCCATGGATGAAGTAGCGGCGGCCGACCGCCTGAGCGTCGGCTACGTCGAAACCCTGTTGTCGGTGCGGCTGAAAAAAGAATCCGACAATGGCTCCTTCACCTTCCTTGTCGGCAATGGCGGGCGGTTCGCCGGGCTGGCGGTCAAGGCGGTGGATCTGCGGATCAGCAACAAAGAGCCCGCCAACAGCATGCTGGCGATCGAACTGGCCCAGCCCGGTCCGGACGCGATGGCGTTCGCGCGGCGTTTCTGGGGCCAGCCCGATTACATGCCGCCGAGTCCGCATTCCAGGGCGTCGTCGGGCTACTGGTCCACGCGGCAAGGCGGCACCAAGATCAGCATCGGCCACCCGTTCGATCAGGACCACATCAGCAGCGTCGTGATCGATCGCATTTCCGATACCCCGTGTCCGCCCGAGGTGTGCGAGCCCGCACCGCTGCCGCCGATTCCCTGATCGGTACCCGCCGCGCGGACGCGCCGCGCGGCGGCGCGTCCGCGAAGGGTCATCGCAGGTTTACAGCCCGAGCGAGTTGAGCGCCGTGCGCAGATTCGGCAGTGGGCCGATATGCGCACCGCCGGTCTGGCCGGTGCCGGTCGCGATCAGCGCATCGCGCATCTGTTGCGGAGTGGCGGTAAAGCCGCGGATCTTGAGGATGCCCGACAGCGCGACCACCGTGCTGGCGACGATCGGCGTGGCGCTGGAGGTGCCGTCGAAGCTGGCCGTGTAGTACGAGTTGACCCCGGCGTTGTACAGATCGCCGTAGCCGGTGGTGGTCACGCACGCGCCCCAGCCCTGCAGGTTGACCCGCGCGCCATAGGTCGAGAACGACAGCTTCGCGCGCTCGGGCACGCCGCTGTTGCACGCGGCCGCGCTCGGCCCGCCGGCGCCGACGATGATGGCTCCCGAATCCGGGCGACCGTTCGGGAACGGCGATCCGAAGCAGGCGGCGTTGTCGAGGTTCATGTTGCCGTTGCCGGCGGCCTGGATCACGTGGATGCCGCGCGAAGTCGCCAGCGCGATCGCGTCGTACACCGACGGTATCCATTCCACCGGAACATAGCCGCTGCAACCGGGCGGGCCGAACGCCTGCTGTTCGAGCACCATCACGTCCCCGGGCAGCAGCGCGTACGCGCCGGTGAACACCGCGTTGGCGAGGTCGTAGCCGCGTTCGACGTTGTACGCGTTGGTGTACTGGGCAATGGCGTCGGGCACCAGGCCGGTGACGCCGAAGCCGTTGCTGTCGGCGGACAGGATGCCCATCACCGCGGTGCCGTGGTTGCTGTTGCCGAACGGATCGACCGGGGTGCCGTTGGCGATGCGCGCGCCGGGCAGGCGCAGTTTGGAGAGGTCCTCGTGGTCGGTGTTCCAGCTGTATTCGATATCCAGCACGCGGATGTTCGCGCCGCCGCCGCCGGAGTAGTTCCAGCCGTAATCGGTGTCGACGCCGTTGCTCGCGATCGGGCCGCGGTACTGCTGATAGGCGTTGAAGTTGGGGGTGGGCGAGGGCGCCGGCAACGGCGCGGGGTAGGCGATCTCAACCAGCGCCATCGCGTTGAGTTGATCGATCACGCGCGTCGGGTCCTGGCCGGGGCGCAGTCGCAGCCGATACCACTGGCTCAGGTCGGCGAGCGCGCGACCTGATCGCTGTTGCGCGTCCTTGGTGGTGGACGCGAGCGTGGCGGGCGGAGCGCGGAACAGCGGTTCGACCGTCGCGACCGGGCCGGCGCCCGCGCTGAGCGCGTCCAGCACCGAGCCGCGGCCGTGCGTGGCCGACGACAGTCGCCCGTTGACCAAGCCCACGCCACTGCCTTGCGCGAACTTGACCTCGATGAACTCGCGCGAGTCGTAGCGGCCCAGCGTGGTCTTGGCCGGTTTGAGCGGCGGCGAATAAGCGACCGGCGCGCCGGCCGCAATCGGTGCGATGGCGAGCGCCAGGCAGGCAGCGAGCAGGCGGTGAAGGGGTTTCGATGTACGTTTCATGGCAAACCTCCGTGTGGGAATCGTCCTGGTGGTGCAAGCGCGGTGCTGCGTCGATCGCGGCTTGCGCTGTGTTCTGGGTCCGGCGACCGCGCCGCGTCGCGCGCGAACGCAGGCGACGGTTTGCGTGGATCGGCGATGGCTGCGCATGCCGCGCCGATGCGGATGTCATCGATGCGGCGACGATGCGAACGGCCGCGCAAGCGATCCATGCGATGCGATGAAGGTCGGCGCGATGCCTGGCTGAGTGGCGATGGCGATGGCAGCGCGAGGGGCACACAGTAGCCAGTTCGCGTCGAGCGTGTCGGTGAGGCGAGTCACGAATCGCCCGCGCTCATCAAGACGTTTGTTGACGCGTCGCCGATAACGAATCGCGCGCATTTCGTCGCGATGCACGGGCTCGTTTTGGTTGCGACGCGACATGCCGCGCGCAGCGATCCTCGCATCTGCGATGCGCATCGGGATAACGAAAAAAACTTCGCGCCGCGCCGCATCGGCGTGCGGGTTTTTCGTCGCTCGTTCGTCGCCCGCGCCAAGACCGGCGCGAGCTCGACGCATGCCATCGGCGGCGCATCGAGCGGACCTTCCAGGGCGTGATCGGCGTCGAAGTAGCGGCGTCATGGCTCGGGTATGGATGACCGCCTCACGCGTCAGGGAACACGCAACGCAGGTCGCAACCTAAGCAGAGGGAACATGAAGCAAGTCGCATCCAGGGTGAAAAGCGATTCTGCTGGCGCTCGCGATCGTCGGGTCGTTCAGTGTCGGCGCCGTCGGCGCGTTCCAGACCACGATGATCGGCGGCAAGTGCGTCAACCCGGATTCGGGTTATCCGTGCAAGGCCGGCTGCCGTTACGGCGGCGGCCGCGTGGGGTGCTGCGTACCGCGGTAAGCGCGCGCGGCCGATCGCGCCGTATCGAAAGAGCCTCGCGTGCGAGGCTCTTTCGTCGTGCGCCGGTTACAGCTCGCCGGTCAACTGGAACGAATAATTGCCGTTGCCGTCGTTGTGGATCAATGCGGCCCAGCTTATGCCCCAGATCGGCTGATCGAACCCGCAGCTGCTGTCGGGCAACGACAGGAACACCGGAAACACCGTGCAGCTCGCGCCCTGCCAGTACAGGGTGAGGGTTTCGAGCGTGTGTCGCGGCCCCGGCACGCGCGTGCCGCTGTTGACGATGGTGACGGCGGACGGCGCCAGGAAGGTATAGCCCCCACTGCTGGTGGTGCCCGCCGGAACGGTCGAGTAGGTGACCGCGGCCGAGACCGCCTGGTTGGCCGGGCTCAGATAGCTGTCGAGGTAGGTCAGGGTCAACTTGCTGGTGGCCGTCTGCGCCTGGACCGGCGCGGCCATGCAGGCCGCGGCGAACAGGCACAGGCCGGCCAGGGCGTGGCGCGAGCGGGATTTACGGTGATGGGTGTGGATGGACATGTCGGGCTCCTGGAGAGAATGCGCCCGAGCGGCGGATGGATCGCGACGCGCGGGTTGGCAAGCGATAGAACGCGATGGCGTAGGCAAAACCGACACCGACCGGTGTCCGCGTCGCGCGCCGGCGATCGCGCCCTCGGCCGATCCACATCGTTTGCTCACTTGCATATCAAAAGCCCGAGCGCTGCTCGTAAACTGTCGTCGCTGCGATCGCGCGGCCCTCGAGAGTTCGCCATGACCGGTTCCCCCGTCGCCGCCGCGTCCGACGCCGCGGCAGACCGTTCGCCCCTGGCCTGTCCCGTCAGCCGCATCGCCGCGTGGTTGCTGGCCTTGACCGGCATGTACCTGGTGCTGCGGCTGGGCCTGGTCGGCGCCTTGCTGTCGGGCCTGCTGGTGTTCCAGCTGATCCACGTGCTCGCGCCCTTGGTCGAGCGCAAGGTGCGCGGCGACCGCGCCCGGATCATCGCGGTGGCGGTGCTGGCGTTCGTGATCATCGGCTTGCTGATCCTGGCCGTGCTCGGGCTGGTGACGTTCTTCCGGGTCGACACCGGCGGCGAGCAGGCCTTGCTGGCGCGGGTGATGGAGATCATCGACGCCTCGCGCGGGCAGATTCCGCCGTGGGCGCAGCCCTACCTGCCCGACGACATGAGCGACCTCAAGCGCGCGGTGTCGGCGTGGCTGGAGGCGCATCGCGGCGAACTGAGCCTGGCCGGCGCCGAAGTGGCGCAGGTCGCGGTGCGGTTGATCATCGGCATGGTGCTCGGCGCGATGATCGCGCTTTACGACGAGCAGCCGATCGGCCGGCTCGGCCCGCTCGCCACCGAACTGCTCGGCCGCACCAGCCGCTTCGCCGACGCGTTCCGCCGGGTGGTGTTCGCGCAGATCAAGATCTCCCTGCTCAACACCACCTTCACCGCGATCTTCCTGTTGATCGTGCTGCCGCTGTTCGGCATCCGCCTGCCGCTGGCCAAGACCCTGGTCGCGATCACCTTCGTCGCCGGCCTGTTGCCGGTGATCGGCAATCTGATCTCCAACACCCTGATCACCGTCGCCGCGCTGTCGATATCGCTGTACGTCGCGATCGCCGCGCTGGCCTATCTGGTGGTGATCCACAAGCTGGAATACTTCCTCAACGCGCGCATCGTCGGCGGCGAGATCCAGGCGCGGGCCTGGGAGCTGCTGCTGGCGATGCTGGTGATGGAGGCGGCGTTCTCGATGCCGGGCTTGATCGTCGGGCCGATCTACTACGCCTACATCAAGCGCGAACTGGTCGATCAACGCTGGATTTGAACGGCGCCGGACTTGAGCCGCCGCCCATCGAAAGGAATCGAGGCATGTTGAAGTTCTTGCGACGGATCGCATACCTGATCGCCATCGTCGTGGCGATCGCCGGCCTGATCGTGTTCGCGGTGGTGCAGCCGTGGGTGCGGCCGATCGCCTCCACGCCGCCGGCCGCCGATCCGCAGCGCTTGCGTTTCGATGTGAAGCACCTGTCGGTGGACCTGTATCCGCGCAGCTACGATCAGACCGAAACCCTCGATCAGGCCGCGCGCTACATCCACGAACAACTGCGCCTGGCCGGCGCGCAGGTCAGCTATCAGGACGTGCCGGTCGAAGGCATGGTCTACCGCAACGTGATCGGCCGATTCGGCCCGGCCACCGGCCCGTTGCGGGTGATCGGCGCGCACTACGATTCCTTCGCCGACGTCGGCGTCGAAAACGACGACCCGCGCGGCTATTCGCCCAAGACCCACACCCCCGGAGCCGACGACAACGCCAGCGGCGTGGCCGGCCTGCTGGAACTCGCGCGCATGCTCGGCCGTAGCGAGCAGACCCGGCCGATCGAACTGGTCGCCTACACCCTGGAAGAGCCGCCGCATTTCCGCAGCGAACACATGGGCAGCGCGCATCACGCGCGCTCGCTGCGCCAGGCCGGACGCGAGGTCGAGTACATGCTGTCGCTGGAGATGATCGGCCGTTTCAGCGACCGGCCCGGCAGCCAGCGCTATCCGGTGCGCGGCATGCACCGGCTGTATTCCGACCGCGGCGATTTCGCGGTGCTGGTCGGGCGCATGGGCGACTTCGGTCAGACCCGCGCGCTGAAGGCGACGATGGCCGGCGCCACCGATCTGCCGGTGCATTCGATCAGCGCGCCGCCGCTGCTGGTGCAGGGCGTCGATTTCTCCGATCACCTCAGCTACTGGGCGCAGGGCTATCCGGCCTGGATGGTCAGCGACACCGCGTTTCTGCGCAGCGACACCTACCACCAGGCCAGCGACACCTACGACCGGCTCGATTAC
Source organism: Lysobacter capsici (assembly GCF_014779555.2). NCBI lineage: Bacteria > Pseudomonadati > Pseudomonadota > Gammaproteobacteria > Lysobacterales > Lysobacteraceae > Lysobacter > Lysobacter capsici. The sequence goes on along the minus strand of NZ_CP094357.1, from coordinate 6,104,450 downwards.
CCGCGCATGGCGAAGGTGGTGCAGGCGGTGTATGCGATGAGTCAGCGGCCCTGATCGAAGCATCGCGAACACCCGCGAACACGCCGCGATCGGCCGCGAAGCGCCTGTTCATGCGCATGCGCCGCCGCTAGGGTCAGCCCCAGCTTTGTTCGCGCCGCGACATGCGCTGCAATGCCGCCACGAGATTTTCTACTCCGTGAGGCAGCACATGACCGCTTTGAATGGCCCGTCCTACGCGGGCCCGCAGCTGGGCGCGCTGGTCAACACCAAGTCCGAGGTGGAGACCGCGCAAGTCGTTACGCCGTCGGGCATGAAGCCGATCGTGGTGCAGCCGGGCGACAACCTCAGCCAGATCGCCGCCGACAACAATATTCCGCTGGCCGAGCTGCTCGCGGCGAATCCGCAGTTCAGCCTCGATCCGGCCGCCAATCCGAACACCCGCAGCGCCGACCTGATCTATCCGGGCGAAGTGGTGTTCGCGCCGACCGCGGAAGCCAAGGCCACCGACGCGGCCGGGGCCAAGTACGACGCGGCGACCCGGGCCAGCGAGCAGCCCTCGGCGAATCGCGGCGAATGGGAAGCCAAATCGAAGGACGTGACCGACACCAAGAACGACTTCAAGGCGGCGGTGCAGGCCGAGATCGACGCCGGCATGAGCTACAGCGGCAACAGCCGCGAAGACTACGGCAACGAAGCGGTCGCCCTGGGCGAACAGATCGCCCAGCGCTACGAAGCGCAAGGCAAGCCCGAGCTGGCCGCGGCCGCACGCGAAGCCGCGCAGGAACGCTCGACCGCGATCAACAACGAAGTCTGATCGTCGCGTTCAAGTTGCGATGCGAACGGCATGCCTGGGGCATGCCGTTCGTTTTTGCGCGATCCGCCGTGCTTGCGCGATCCACGGCGTTCGCGCGCCGCGAGCGCATCGCGATCGAAGCGAACCGCACTCACACCGAGCCGGCGATATGCTCGCGCAGCCATTGATGCGCCGGATCGCGGTGCACGCGCTCGTGCCATAGCATCGCCATCTCGTAACCGGGCACCTCGACCGGCGGTTCGACCACCCGCAGCGCCGGCGTGTCGCGCACCAGGCGCGCGGGCAGCATCGCGACCAGATCGGTAGTCGCCAGCACCGAGCGCACGAACAGGAAGTGCGGCACCGACAGCACCACGCGTCGGCGCAGGCCGAGCGGCGCCAATGCATCGTCGGTGACGCCGTGGAAGCCGCCGCCGTCGGGCGACACGATCACATGATCGAGCTTGCAGAACTGCGCGAGGGTCGGCCGCCGTTTCAGCCGCGGATGCCCGGCGCGGCCGACCAACACATAACGCTCAGCGAACAAGGTGCGCCGGCGCAGGCCGCTGGGCGCGTCGTGGCTGGTGTGGAAGGCCAGATCGATATCGCCTTGCTCGGCCTGCTTGGCGATGCGCGAGGGCGAGGCTTCCACCACCGCCAGGCGCGTGCCCGGCGCCGCCGCGCGCAAACCGATCAGCGCCGGCAACAGCACGGTGGATTCGCTGTAGTCGGACGCGGCCACGCGCCAGGTGCGGTCGGCCTGGGCCGGGTCGAACGCGGCCGCGGGCGAGACCGCGCGCTCCAGCGCGGCCAGGGCCTGACGCAAGGGCTCGCGCAATTCGTCGGCGCGCGCGGTCGGACGCATGCCGCGCGGCCCGGGCAACAACAGCGGATCGGCGAACACATCGCGCAGCTTGGCCAGATGCACGCTGATCGAGGGCTGGGAGAAATTCAGCCGTTGCGCGGCGCGGGTGACGTTGTGCTCCGACAGCAGCGCATCGAGCGTCACCAACAGGTTCAGATCGAGCCGCCTGAGATTAGTCATGGCTATACCTGGAATATCACAAATCAATTTCCAATATACCGGGCCGGGGCCTACCGTGCTGCTTTCAGACCTCGCAGGCCCCCGCCATGAACGTGCTGCTGATTTACGCCCATCCCGAACCGCGCTCCTTGAACGGATCGCTGCGCGATTTCACGATCCAGCGGCTGCGACAGGCCGGCCACAGCGTGCAGGTGTCCGACTTGTACGCGATGCGCTGGAAGGCGGCGATCGACGCCGACGACAGCACCGATCAGGACCCGGACGCGCGCTTCGACCCGGCCCGCGATTCCAAGCGCGCGTTCGACAGCGGCACCCAGCGCGAGGACATCGCCCGCGAGCAGGACAAGCTGCGCTGGGCCGATACGGTGATCCTGCAGTTTCCGCTGTGGTGGTTCTCGATGCCGGCGATCCTCAAGGGCTGGGTCGATCGCGTGTACGCCTACGGCTTCGCCTATGGCGTGGGCGAACACTCCGACCGCCACTGGGGCGACCGCTACGGCGAAGGCAGCCTGGCCGGCAAGCGCGCGATGCTGGTGGTCACCGCCGGCGGCTGGGAATCGCATTACGGCCCGCGCGGCATCAACGGCCCGATCGACGACCTGCTGTTCCCGATCCAGCACGGCGTGTTGTATTACCCCGGCTTCAACGTGCTGCCGCCGTTCGTGGTCTATCGCAGCAGCCGCACCGACGAGGCGCGATTCGCCGATCTGTGCGATGCGCTCGGGCAACGCCTGGACGCGCTGGAGACGACCGCGCCGATCGCGTACCGGCGCCAGAACGCCGGCGATTACGAGATTCCGGCGCTGACCTTGCGCGAGCACATCGCGCCGGAGCGGGTCGGATTCGCCGCGCATATCGAATAGGCCGCAGCTCGCGCCGACAGCGGGCATTCGTGTATCGCGGCGAACACCGCTGGGAAAAAGGGCGGATTCGTCGTAACGACGAATCCGCCCCGCTTGCGTTTGCATCTTGCGCCGCCGCAGCCGCGAGCGCCGCGCGATCACACCATCGACGGATTGCGCCGGGTCTGTTCGACCGCTTCCTGCTGCGCGCCGTTGTTGCGTTGCGCCTGTTCGGCCTGCTGCACCGACTGCTGCGAACTCACCGCCAACGGTTGCCGCTGCGTTTCCAGATCGACCGAGGCGCGCAACGCCGCCGGGTCGTTGGGCGACTGGCCCTGCACCGCGAACAAGGTGCCGTTGTTGCCGCGCGCGACGTGGTGGATCTCGTGCAGGCCTTGCGCGCCGGCGGTGGCGGTCAGGCTGGCGACCGCGCGGTGGTCCAGGCCGGCGAGCGCCGGGCCGCCGCGGTCGATCGCCGCATAGGCCTGCCCCAGCAGCGGGCTGTCGCTGACCAGCGGCGCGCCCTGCACATGGCCGTTGTGCGAGAACAGGTCGTTCCAACCCTCGCGCACGCGGCGAATGCCGTCCTGCACGTTCTGCGAAGCGCCGGTGATGCCGGCGCGCGCGGCGCCGATGTCGCCGCGGAACTTGTCGATCATCGGATCGAACTGCTGGGCGCGGTCCTCATTGGCCCGGGTCATCAGCGGCGGCGTGCCGGGGCCGCCGGCGAACGGCGCGATGTCGTGCGCGGCCAGGCCGCGGCTGGCGACCACGCCGACCGGATTGCGCAGATCGCCGCCGATGAAATCCGGCCAGAACGATTGCCTGCGGTTGTTCGCGTAGCCCGCGTCGCGCAGCGCGTCGACGTCTTCCTGGGTGGCGTACACGCGGGTCTGGCCGTATTGCGGACTGGCCGAGCTGACCGTGTCGCTGGCGCGCACGTGATTGATCATGCGGTTGTTGTCGCCGGCCGGGATGCCCATGTTCAGACCGGCCGCGCCGTAGGCGTTGAAGGTCTCGCCGTGCACGCCCTCGGCCTGGAACCGGTGCGCGGAAATCTGCGCCAGGGTGCCGCCGAGCGAATGGCCGGTGACCGCGACCGGCGGCTGCGGCCGGCCGGTGCGTTCGCCTTGTTCGCGGGCGATGTCGATCGCGCGCTGGGTCAGCGCGATCGCGTCGGGCGCCTGATTGTTGACCCCGTTGACGACCATGCCGCCGTCGGTGCGGATGACGTCGCGGATGAATTCGCCGACCCCGTTGGTCGGCTCGGTGCCGCGATGGGCGACGATGATCTCGCCCGAATCCACGCGCTGGTAGATCGTGCCCTGATACCCGTTTTCGCGATTGTTGGCGGTGGCGAGCACGCGGTAGTCGACGCCGTTGATCGGCACCGACACGGTCGGGTCGGCCCGGCGATCGTTGTAGGCGTCCTGGCTGAGCGCGGCATAGTCCTGGCTGCTGGGCATCACGGCACTTCCTTGTGGGCGTTCAGTACCAAGGTGAACTGCGGACCGGCCGAGGGCTGGTAGAAATCGGCCGCGGTTTCGCCGTACACGTAATCCATCGAGCGCGGCTTCTGCGCGAGGTCGCGGGTCAGGTAGTACTGCACGGTCTCGCCGCCCGCGATCAATCGCTCGGCCTTCAAGCCGCCGACGAAATGGGTGCTGGGCGAATGGAAATGCACGGTCGCCGTGGTCAGTTCCCAGCGGCATACGCCGAGCCCGTAATAGTCCTCGTCGAGCAGGGCGTCGACGTGCACGATCGCGACATAGCGCCCGTCGTCGCCGCGATTCAAGCTCAGCGGCAGGCTGTGGCGCGGCGCCAGACGCACGCCGCCGATCGCCTTGCCGTAATCGACCGGCACGCATTCGACGTTGGCGACCTGGAAATCGGCGGTGGCGGCGACCTGGGTCAGCGCCTGCGGCAGATCGTCGAAATGAAAACTCAGCACATGGCCGTCGCGCGCATGTGGGTTGAGTTTCACCACCGGCGCGGCGACCGGCGCGGGTGCGGTGAACAGGCTCGGCGCCTGCGGTGGGTTTGCGCGCGCGGCGCTGTGCATACTCATGATGGCGATCATCCCTAATGCGGCAGACAGGCGGCTATGGGCTTCCATTCACTTGACCCGTGGTCAGGCTGAAACCAGCCTGGGCCAGCCCCGGCGGCGTGTCAAACCAGGCCGGGGAGTGACTGATCCATAAGGTTGTTGCGTTGCGGCAGCGACCGGCGAGGGGGCGGGATGAGGGGGCGCGGATCTGCATCGCCCTGTAATCCTGGATCGATCGTGTCGGTCGATGGCGCCGGGCGAGCGCAGGTATTTGCACGCCCAGGCGGCTTCGCGCCCAGCCCGGCCGCATGCGCCGATCTGCAACCGGCATGCAACACTTGTGACATACCGTGCCGTGCCGCGGAAGCATCCGCGACCGGTCGCCGGCCTTGCGCCAGCCGCGCGCCATTGCACTCCAGGCATTCCCCCAAAGGATCACCCACGATGTCCCTGTACCCCGAAGCCCGCCTGCCTTTGCGCGGCGGCGCCGCCGTTTCCCGCCGTCCGCTCGCCATGACCGCGCTGGCCCGCGCCTGCAGTGCCTTGCTGCTGGTCTGCGCCGCCACCGCCGCGTCGGCGCAGGACGCGCCGCAAGCGGCCGCGCCTGCGACCGCCCAGTCGGCGACTTCGCTCGACGCGGTCACCGTGACCGCCGAGCGCCGCGAGCAGAACCTGCAGGACGTGCCGGTCTCGGTCGGGGTGATGCAGGGCGATGCGATGCGCGCGCTGACCGCCGGCGGCGACGACACCTTGCTGGCGCTGTCCGGCCGCGTCCCCAGCCTGTACGCCGAAACCACCACCGGCCGCATCTTCCCGCGCTTCTACATCCGCGGCCTGGGCAATATCGACTTCTACCTCGGCGCCTCGCAGCCGGTATCGATCATCCAGGACGACGTGGTGCTCGAGCACGTGGTGCTCAAATCCAATCCGGTGTTCGACACCGATCAGGTCGAAGTGCTGCGCGGCCCGCAGGGTTCGCTGTTCGGCCGCAACACCACCGCCGGCATCATCAAGTTCGACAGCATCAAGCCGAGCCAGGATTTCAGCGGCCGCGTGCAGGCCAGCGTCGGCAGCTACAACACGGTGTCGGTCGACGGCGGCATCGGCGGCCCGATCAACGACGTGCTGTCGTTCCGCGTGTCCACGCTGTATCAGCACCGCGACGACTGGGTCGACAACACCTTCGCCGGCGCCAGCGCCGACGGCACGGTCACGCCGAAGAAGGACGCGATGGGCGGCTTCGACGACCGCAACCTGCGCGTGCAGCTGCTGCTGGCGCCGAGCGAGAATTTCTCGATCCTCGCCTCGGCGCATGCGCGCGATTACTCCGGTACATCGACGCTGTTCCTGCGCAACGCCATCGTCAAGGGTTCCAACGAGGTCGATGTGCCGCGCGACAAGGTCGCTTTTGACGAAGCCGGCAACAACCCGCAGGCGTACAAGACCTACGGCGGCTCGATCAAGGCGAGCTACAACTTCGGCGAAACCTCGCTGACCTCGATCAGCGCCTACGAAACCACCTCCGGTTACAGCCGCGGCGACACCGACGGCGGCGCCGCGGCGAATTACCCGGTGCGCGGCGTGCCCAACGGCTTCGGCCAGTCGATGGGGCAGATCCGCGATCTGGATCAATTCACCCAGGAATTCCGCCTGGCCAGCGAAACCGACGACGCGCTGCAATGGCAGGTCGGCGCGTTCTACTTCGACGGCCGCGACGTCACCGATTTCTATCAGCGCGCGTGGTTCCTCAAGGGCCCGGCGCGCAATCCCAACAACTGGGTGCGCCTGCGCAACTCCAACACCTCGTGGGCCGCGTTCGGACAACTCAGCTACAAGGTCACTGACGCGCTGACCTTGACCGCCGGCCTGCGACAGACCCGGGATACCAAGGAAACCCGGCTGCTCAAGACCGCCGACACCGCCGCCGGCGTGTCGACCTACACCGGCCGCCGCGACGTGCGCCTGTCCGACACCCAGCCCAGCTGGGACCTGAGCGCGATGTACGAGATCAACCCGAACCTCAGCGTGTACGCCAAGGTCGCGCGCGGCTTCCGCGGCCCGACCATCCAGGGCCGCTCGGCGGTGTTCAATGCCGACTTCACCACCGCCGATTCGGAAACCATCCTGTCGTGGGAAGCGGGCATCAAGAGCAGCCTGTTCGACAACCGCCTGCGCTTGAACGCCACCGCGTTCACCTACACCGTCGACGACATCCAGCTCAACGGCAACGACTCCAACGGCAACGGCGTGCTGTTCAATGCCGACAAGGCCCGCGCCTACGGCGTCGAGGCCGACCTGGACTGGCGTCCGATCCCGAACCTGTCGCTGACCGCCGGCGTGAGCCTGCTGCACAGCGAAATCCAGGACAAGCGCGTGTACGCGCAGGTCTGCGCGCTCAACGGCGCGGTGGTGTGCACGGTCGAGGACCCGACCATCAAGGTCGGCGCCAACACCTTCGCCCAGATCGACGGCAATCCGTTGCCGAACGCGCCCAAGTACAGCGTCAACCTGGGCGCGCGCTACGACATTCCGTTGAGCGACAGCGGCGCGCTGTTCGTCGCCACCGACTGGAACAAGCAGGGCTACACCAGCTTCGTCCTGTACGACTCGAAGGAATTCAACGCCAGCGGCAATTTCGAGGGCGGCCTGAAGGTCGGTTACACCGGCGGTTACGGCGCTTATGAAGTCGCCTTGTTCGCGCGCAACATCACCAACGAGAAGAACCTCAAGGGCGTGATCGAGAACTACATGGCCGCGGTCTACAACGAGCCGCGCATCGTGGGCGTGTCGGTGAACGTCAACTGGCATTGAGATCAGGCGATGGTCGCCGGTCGCGATAAGGGCGGCCGTGCGATCTCAAGCGTGAAAAGCGGAAAGGCCGATGACGGACTCATCGGCCTTTTTCTTTATGCGGGCAGGTACGAGCACAGCCGAATTTGCCGCGGGCTTGCCTGCATCTCGACGCGAGCGCGTCATCGGCAACGTACCGTCACGGCTGCAAAAGCCGGTTTCAATTCACCGCGCCCACGAAAATAGCATCACTCCGGAGTAGAACGCATGGCCAATCGCAGATGTTGCGGCCATCGCGCGAGCACGCGCCAAACTACTTGATCGATTGCGCCTTGCGCATCAACGCCCCGGTGCATAGGCCCAGTCCCTCGGTGTGCGAATCGATTCGATTCCTGGGAGCGGCATCCAGATCGCGCTTAGCCCGCACGATGAACGCGACCATCTCCGCACGGGTGGCCGTTCTGGATTGCAGCAGTGCGCGGCACTCCCCCGAGGTGGGAGGTGAGTCGCCTGCGCAGCCGATCAGGTACAGGGCCGCAAGCGCGATGCCGGAGGTTCGGATCATGTTCCGCTGCCTTCATTGACCGAGGTTTGAGCCCGCTGCCGCGTCGCTTGCGGTCCAGGTCGTGAAACCGGCCCAGGCCCAGCCCCGCGGATTTGTATCGCAGTGTATCCGCCGCCGCGACAGCCAACTTTGCAGACAAATCCCCGGGTCGGCAGACACCTGGGCGATACCCCGCGAGCTTGAAATGGCGTCACCGGAACGCACGGTCCGCCCCTTCAAGGAACCTTCGATGTCTGCCACTTCGACCCCCGCAGCGCCCCTGATGTCCCGCGTCGACGGCGTCGCGCCGTGGCTCGCCCCGCTCGGTCTGCGCGTCCTGCTGGCCTGGGAATTCTTCGAAGCCGGCCGCGAGAAGCTGCAGGGCGACAACTGGTTCGCCGACCTCGGCGACAAGTTTCCGCTGCCGTTCTCGCTGCTCGGCGCCGATCTCAACTGGACCCTGGCGACCTGGACCGAACTCGCCGGCGCCGCAGCCCTGCTGATCGGCCTGGGCACGCGCTATGTCGCCGCCGCGCTGTGGGTGCTGACGGTGGTGGCGATCTACGCGGTGCATTGGCCGTCGGACTGGTCGAGCCTGGCCGAGCTGTGGCAGGGCTATGCGATCAGCAACGAGGGCCACGGCAACTACAAGCTGCCGCTGATCTACCTGGCGATGCTGTTGCCATTGATGCTCGGCGGCGGCGGTCGCTTGAGCGTCGACCGCTTGCTCGCATCGCGCCGCGCGCCGGTCGCCGTCGCGTCGGCCGATGCGCCTGCCTGGGGCGTGGTCCTGCTGGGTATCGGCGCGACCGTGTCGCTGCTGCTGCCGTGGGTCGGCGCGACCCTCGCCTTCGCCGGCATCGCGCTGACGATCAAGCCGCGCGGCCGCAACGCCGCCAACCGCTTGTCCTCCGCCGTCGCCTGACGGCCCAGCGTTCCTTTCCCTCGTTTCGCCCCACGCCGCGTCCGCGGCGCCCACCTCTGCGCGGTTTCGCCGCGCGTCATCCGGAGAACCACCATGTCCGTCAACAATCACCGATCCGCTTCGCGCTCCACCACCGCCGGCATGCTCGGCGTCGCCCTGGCCGGCCTGGTCCTCGGCCAATCCGCCTTCGCCATGCAGCCGCTCGCCCAGGGCTACATGGTCGCCGCCAGCCACGCCGCCGGCGAAGGTAAGTGCGGCGAAGGCAAATGCGGTGCCGACAAGGCCAAGAGCGCGAACGCCAAGGCCGCCGGCAAGACCGCCGAAGGCAAGTGCGGCGAGGGCAAGTGCGGCGCGAACGCCAAGGCCGCGGGCAAGACCGCCGAAGGCAAATGCGGCGAAGGCAAGTGCGGCGACGCCTCGTTCGCCAAGACCGACCGCAGCGGCGACGGCCGGGTTTCGCGCGCCGAATTCCTCGCGGTCGCGCCGACCCGCGCCGCCGACTTCCCGAAGCTCGACGTCGATGGCGACGGTTTCATCTCCGAGAAGGAGGCCTACGACTACCTCAAGGCCACCTACGCGGCCAACGGCAAGCCGATGCCGGCCGGCCTGTTCGCGAAGTTCCCCGGCGGCAAGTAAGCCGCATCCACGCGCCCCTTCGCCCTGGCCAAGGGGCGCCTTCGAACCGCAAGGAAATCCCTCATGCGCACCCTCCCCTCACTGTCCGCCGGTCTCGGCCTGCGCCGCGGTCTGCTGCCGTCGCTGCTGGCGATGGACGACGACGCGGTGGATTTTCTGGAAGTCGCGCCGGACAACTGGATCGGCGTGGGCGGCCAATTCGGCGACGCGCTGAGCGAACTGTCCGCGCGTTTTCCGCTGAGTTGCCACGGGTTGTCGCTGTCGCTGGGCGGCAGCGCGCCGCTCGACATGGACCTGCTGCGCGCCACGCGCCAGTTCAACGACCGCCACGGCATCGGCCTGTACAGCGAACACCTGAGCTACTGCGCCGACGACGGCCATCTGTACGACCTGATGCCGATCCCGTTCACCGACGAAGCGATCGGCCACGTCGCCGCGCGCATCCGCCAGGTCCAGGACGTGCTCGGCCGGCGCATCGCGGTGGAGAACGTGTCGTACTACGCCGCGCCGTATCAGGCCCTGGCCGAGATCGATTTCATCCGCGCCGTGCTCGACGAAGCCGATTGCGACCTGCTGCTCGACGTCAACAACCTTTACGTCAACGCCATCAATCACGGCTACGACGCGCAGGCCTTTCTCGCCCGCCTGCCCGGCGAGCGCATCGCCTCGTACCACATCGCCGGCCACTACGATGAAGCGGCCGACCTCAAGGTCGACACCCACGGCGCGCCGGTCAAGGCCGATGTGTGGTCGCTGCTGGACAGCGCCTACCGCCGCTTCGGTGTGCGTCCCACCTTGCTCGAACGCGATTTCAATTTCCCGCCGCTGCCCGAACTGCTGGCCGAAACCGATCGCATCCGCGCGATGCAGACCTCGCACGCCGGCATCGCGCAACCGGAGCCGGCTCATGCATGAGACCTTGCGCGAACAGCAGTCCGTGCTGGCGCGTCACCTGCGCGACCCGGCCCGCCATCCGTCGCCGCCCGGCCTCGAAGCGCGCCGCATGCGGGTGTACCGCGAGTTGTTCCTGGGCTCGATCGAAAGCCTGCTGGCCGGCGGCTTCCCGGTGATCCGGCAAACCCTCGGCGCCGCGGACTGGAGCGCGCTGGTGCAGGCGTTCTATGCCCGCCATCGCAGCCGCACGCCGCTGTTTACCCGCATCGCCGGCGAGTTCGTCGAATTCATCGAAACCCAGGCCGACGATCTGGCGCTGCCGCCGTGGCTGCCCGAACTCGCGCATTACGAATGGGTGGAACAGGCCCTGCTGATCAGCGATGCGCAGGCGCCGGCGCACGATCCGCACGGCGATCTGCTCGACGGCCGGCCGCTGTTGTCGCCGTTGGCGATGCCGCTGGCGTATCGCTGGCCGGTGCTGGAGATCGGTCCTTCCCACATCCCGCAGGCACCGCCGCCGCAGGCCACCACCTTGCTCGTGCATCGCGATCGCGACCACCAGGTGCGGTTCGCCCGCATCGCGCCGCTGGCCTATCGCCTGCTGACCTCACTGCAAATCAACGCGTACCGCGGCCGCGAGCACCTCGCCGCATTGGCCGCGCAAACCGGCGGCGACGCCGAGCAACTTCATATCCACGGCCTGGACCTGCTACGACAACTGCGCGAGCAGGGCGTGGTCCTGGGTACCCATCTCGCAACGGAGTCCTGCGATGAACGCTAACTATCGATTCCCCCGCGGCTGGCCGCTGTTCTGGCTGATCGGCGCGCTGATCCTGGCGATGTCGGCGCTGATCCTGGCGCTGAATCCCGACACCACCGAAGCGGTGCGTTCGGTGATCCGCGCCACCGCGCGCAGCTCGTTCGCCCTGTTCCTGCTCGCGTTCGTGGCGTCCTCGCTGGCCACGCTGGTGCCGAACGAGTTCACCCGCGGCCTGATGCGCGAACGCCGCTACATCGGCCTGTCGTTCGCGTTTTCGCACTTCGTGCACCTGCTGGCGATCATTGCCTACGGTGTGCTCAACCCGCAGTTCTGGCCCGGCCGCAGCGCCCTGACCAACGCGCCGGGCACGCTGGGCTACGTGTTCATCGCCTTGCTGGCGCTGACCTCCTTCCGCTTCGCCTCGCGCCACATGACCGCGGCGGCGTGGAAGCGCCTGCACACCGCCGGCATCTGGGTGATCGCCGCGATCTTCGGCTACTCGTTCTTCAAGCGCATTCCGAGCATGAGCGTGCTGTACGCGATTCCGTTCTCGATCCTGTGCGCCGCCGTCGCGGTGCGCCTGGTCGGCAAGTGGGCGCAGGCCAACAAGCGCGGGCAGGCGCGGGCCCGCGCGCTCGATCGCACCTCGTCTTTCCCAAACGCTGTGGAGCCTTCACCATGACGCTGCCCCAAACCGCCGCGGTTGCCGGCGCTGCGAACTCGAACCGTCGCGCCATATGGAGATCGGCGATCGCCGGCCTGGCGTTGTGCCTGAGCGCCGCGGCCTGCACCCCGGCCGCGCAAGCGGACGCGGCGCGCGCCGCCGCCGCGCCGGAATTCGCCGGCATCGCGCGCTGGTTCAACACCCCGGCGTTGAGCATGGCCGGGCTGCGCGGCAAGGTGGTGCTGGTGGAGTTCTGGACCTATTCGTGCATCAACTGCCTGCACGTCGCGCCGCATGTGAAGCGGTGGCACGAACGCTACCGCGACCAGGGCCTGGTGGTGATCGGCGTGCATACGCCGGAGTACGACGAAGAACACAGCGCGGGCAATCTGCAGGCCGCGATAAAACGCCTGGGCATCGACTACCCGGTGGCGCAGGACAACGACTACGCCACCTGGAACGCCTACGGCAACCGCTTCTGGCCGGCGCTGTACCTGATCGACCGCGACGGCCGCATCGTCTACCGCCATTACGGTGAGGGCGAATACGACGTCACCGACGCGCGGATCCGCGCGCTGCTGGCGCGACGCTGAGCGACCCGGCGGCGGCGCGGGCGAGATCCGAGCGCGCTCGCCGCGGCGTCGCCGCCGCGCGGTGGCACAATCGCCGTCGACGTTCCGCCGCCGGCTCCATTCCTCACCGCGCTTCGCACAGGCCCCGCATGGACCACGTAGATCACATCCTGGTCGTCGACGACGACCGCGAGATCCGTCAGATGGTCGCCGACTATCTGCACAAGAACGGCCTGCGCGCCACGGTCGCCGCGGATGGGCGCGAGATGCGCGCGCTGCTCGACACCCACGCGGTCGACCTGATCGTGCTCGACCTGATGATGCCCGGCGAAGACGGCCTGACCCTGTGCCGCAACCTGCGCGCCGGTAAGCACCGCGCGATCCCGGTGGTGATGCTGACCGCGCGCGACGACCAGACCGACCGCATCATCGGCCTGGAGATGGGCGCCGACGACTACGTCACCAAGCCGTTCGCCGCGCGCGAACTGCTGGCGCGGATCAAGGCGGTGATCCGGCGCACGCGCATGCTGCCGCCGAACCTGCAGGTCACCCAGGCCAGCCGAACGATCGCGTTCGGACGCTGGCGCCTGGACACCACCGCGCGCCATCTGCTCGATCCCGACGACACCGTGGTCGCGCTCAGCGGCGCCGAGTTCCGCCTGCTGCACGTGTTCCTCGATCACGCCAACCGCGTGCTCACCCGCGATCAGCTGCTCAACCTGACCCAAGGCCGCGACGCCGAGCATTTCGAACGCTCCATCGACCTGCTGGTGAGCCGGCTGCGCCAGCGCCTGCAGGACGACGCGCGCGAGCAGAGCTACATCAAGACCGTGCGCAGCGAAGGCTATGTATTCAGCATGCCGGTGAGCCTGCTGGGGGACGGCGAATGAACGCGAATACGAATGCGGCGCCGACGCCGGCCGCGCGCCGCGGCTCGCGCTGGTTGCCGCGCACCTTGGCCTCGCGTTTGTCGCTGATCCTGCTCAGCGGTCTGCTGATCGCGCACGCGCTGTCGTTCGGCCTGCTGTTCTATGAGCGCTACACGGCGGCGACCTCGATGCTGATGAGCAACCTGGAGCAGGACGTGGTGGTCGCGGTGAACCTGCTCGACCGCCTGCCGCCGCAGGAACGCGAGCGCTGGCTGCCGTTGCTGCGGCGGCGCACCTTCCATTACATGCTCGACGACGGCGCCGCCGACGCGGCCGCACGCAACGAGCCGCCGGTCAGCGGCACCTCGCAAGACATGGCCGCGATGATCGCCAGCGCCCTGGGCCCGCGTTACCCGACCCGCGCCAATGCCGTGCCCGGCGACGGCGAACATTTCCAGGTGCATCTGAAATTGAGCGACGGCGCCGCGATGGTCATCGACGTGCGCCCCTCGGTGATGCCGCTGGCGAAATGGCTGCCCTACGTGCTCGCGATCCAGCTGGCGCTGCTGCTGCTGTGCACCTGGGCCGCGGTGCGGCTGACCACCCGGCCGCTCGGCCGGCTGGCGAAAGCCGCCGAAACCCTGCATCCGGCCGGCGAGGGCGAGCGCCTGCCGGTCGGCGGCCCGACCGAAGTGGCGCAGGCGATCACCGCGTTCAACGCCATGCAGGACCGCATCGCCCACTACATGCGCGAACGCCTGCAGATCCTCGCGGCGATCTCGCACGACCTGCAGACGCCGATCACCCGCATGCAGCTGCGCGCCGAAGCGATGGACGAATCGAGCGAGCGCGACAAGATGTTCGACGACCTCGGCCAGATGCAGCATCTGGTGCGCGAAGGCATCGCGTATGCGCGCAGCGCGCATGGCGCGTCGGAGCCGGCGGTACGGATCGACCTCAATGCCTTCCTCGACAGCCTGGTCTGCGATTACCTCGACACCGACCGGCCGGTGACCTTCGCCGGCCGCGTCGACGGCCCGGTGACCACGCGTCCGCATGCGCTGCGGCGCATCGTCGGCAATCTGATCGACAACGCCATCCACTACGCCGGCGCGGCCGAACTCGAGCTCGATCACGACCCGGCCGGCGGCGTGCGCATTCAGGTGCGCGATCGCGGCCCCGGGATTCCGCAGGACGAACTGGGCAAGGTGATGCAGCCGTTCTACCGGCTCGAAGCCTCGCGCAACCGCAGCACCGGCGGCACCGGCCTGGGCCTGGCGATCGCCCAGCAACTGGCCGAATCGATCGGCGCCACGCTGGTGCTGCGCAATCGCGACGGCGGCGGCCTGGAAGCGATCCTGCGCATCGCTGGCCCGATCGTCGCGGCGCGGTAAACTACGGCGCAACGTTCAACCGGCAGCCTCCATGTAATCAGACGACTTCTCGGGACCTCACGCCGACCCATCCGCCCTGCCGCGCCGAACGCGCGCGCCGCGGATCGGTCGTGGTCTGACCGCCGCGCGATCGCTCGCGTCCGCGCGGCACCGATGGAGATCGTCGATGACGGATGTTTCCTTTCGCGGCTTCTGCCTGCGCGCCGCAAACCTCGGTTTTTCCTGGCCGGACGGCACGCCCGTGTTCGACGGGCTGTCGTGCAGCTTCGGTCCGCAGCGCTGCGGGCTGGTCGGGCCCAACGGCAGCGGCAAGAGCACGCTGATGCGGCTGCTGGCCGGGCAGCTCAAGCCCACGGCCGGGCAGGTCGAGACTCACGGCGTCGTGGCTTACCTGCCGCAGCACCTGCCGTTCTCGGGCGAGGCGAGCGTCGCGCAGGTGCTCGGCGTCCACGCCAAGCTCGATGCGTTGTGGGCCATCGCCGAGGGTGCGGCGGACCCCTCGCTGCTGGATACCGTCGGCGAGGACTGGGACCTCGAGGAACGCACGCGCGCGGACCTGGCCCGGCTGGGTTTGAGCGATATCGCCCTGCAGCGGCGCCTGGACAGCTTCAGCGGCGGCGAAATCGTCTCCCTCGGCATCGCCGCGCAACTGCTGCGGCGGCCCGACCTGCTGTTGCTGGACGAACCGTCGAACAATCTCGACCGCGCATCGCGGCATCATCTGTATCGCCTGGTCGAGACCTGGCGCGGCGGACTGATCGTGGTCAGCCACGATCGCGAACTGCTCGAACGCATGGACCAGATCGCCGAGATCGGCCCGTCCGCGCTGCGCGTGTACGGCGGCGGCTTCGGCTTCTACCAGGCCGCGGTCGATGGCCAGACCCAGGCCGCGCAGCAGGACGTGCGCAATCTGCGCCAGCAGGTGAAGCGCGAACAACGCGAGCAGCAACAGGCCCGCGAGCGCGCCGAACGCCGCTCCGGCAACGCCGGTCGTTCGCTGGCGAGCGCCGGCTTGCCGCGCATCGTCGCCGGCAACCGCAAGCGCGGCGCGCAGGTGGCGGCGGGCAAGTCGGCGGATGTGCATTCGGCGCGGGTCGAGGAGGCGAGGCAACGCCTCGACGAAGCCCGCCGCGGGTTGCGCGAGTCGTCCGAACTCGACCTGAGCCTGCCGGCGACGCGCGTACCCACGGACCGGTTGCTGTTCGACGGCAGGCAGTTGCAGCTGCGGCGAGGCGGTCGCGCGCTGTTCGCGGGGGGCGGCGTCGACATCGCCATCCGCGGGCCGGAACGGATCGCGATCCTCGGCGCCAACGGCGCGGGCAAGTCGAGTCTGCTGCGGATGATCGCCGGTGAGCTGGCGCCGGACGCCGGCGACATCCGCCGCGGCGCCGGACGCATCGCTTTGCTGTCGCAGCGCCTGGACGCACTCGACCCGGACGCGAGCGTGGCCGCGAACTTCGCCGCCCGCGCCGCGCATCTGTCGCCGCTGGAACGCGCCAACCTGCTCGCGCGCTGGCTGTTTCGCGGCGATCGCGGCCAGTTGCCGGTCGGCGCGCTATCCGGCGGCGAACGCCTGCGCATTTGCCTGGCCTGCGTGCTGCATGCGCAACCCGCGCCGCAACTGCTGTTGCTGGACGAGCCGACCAACAATCTCGACCTGAGCACGATCGAGGATCTCGAGCGCGCGTTGCGCGCGTATGAAGGCGCGTTGCTGGTGGTGAGTCACGACGAGCGCTTCATCGAGGCGATCGGCATCACACGTCGCCTGCTATTGGCGCAGGGGCGGTTGCAGGAACCGCGCTGAGCCTTCGCGTCCGCCATCAACCGTCCGGATCGGCCCACGGCGCCTTTTCGAACTTGCGCGCCAGATAATCGATCAGCGCCTGCACCCGTTGCGGGCGCATGCGTCCCGGCGGGGTGACGATGTGCAGCGCGATCGGCGGCGGCGACCACTCCGGCATCGCCATCTCCAGCTTGCCGTTGCGCAGTTCGCGCCAGACCAGGAATTCTGGTTGCAGCGCCACGCCCAATCCCGCCAGCAGCGCGGGATTCAAGGCCTCGGCGTTGTTGACCCGCAGCGGCGTCGGCAGGCTGATCGAGAAATCGCCATGACGCCTGTGGCTGAAACGCCAGGCATTGCCGAAGCGCGAATAGGTGTAGAGCAGCGCGCGGTGCTCGCTGAGTTCGCGCGGATGGCTGGGCCGCCCATGGGTTTCGAAATAGGCCGGCGACCCCACCAGCACGATGCGCACGCCGCACAGCCGCCGCGCCAGCAGGCTCGAATCGGCCAACGCCGAAATGCGCAGCGCCAGGTCGTAACCGCCGCCGACCAGATCGGTGACGCCGTCGTCGAACACGATCTCCAGCGCGATGTCCGGATAGCGCTTCATGAACTCCGGCAGCAGCGGCGACAGATGCGCGATCCCGAACGACATCGGCACCGCGATCCGCACCTGGCCGCTGGGGCTCTTGGCCTGGGCGGTGATTTCCGCTTCCACCGCCTCGCCCTCGGCGAGGATGCGAGTGGCGCGTTCCAGCGCGCCACGGCCGCTTTCGGTCAGCGACATGCGCCGCGAGGTGCGATGGAACAACACCGTCTTCAGCCGCGTCTCCAGGCGCGTGACCGCCTTGGACACGGTCGCCTGCGCCAGTCCGAATTCGGCGGCGGTGCGCGCGAACGAACCGGTTTCGGCGACCTTGGCGAAGATCGCCCAGGCTTCCAGGTCGGGCAGCTTATTCATGACGTTTTTGGAAACGATAGTTTTCCATCGGTTCCATTCTAAACCCAATCGCAGGCGCCTATCGTGTGCCTCAACAGCAAACACACACGGGACCACGGCCATGATCGAACTTCGCCCCTACGACAGCCTCGGCGGCGCCAACCACGGCTGGCTCGACGCCAAGCACCACTTCGCCTTTGCCGGCTACCACGACCCCGCCCGCATGGGCTGGGGCGCGCTGCGGGTCTGGAACGACGACACCATCCAGGCCAACACCGGCTTCCCGCCGCATTCGCACGCCGACATGGAAATCATCACCTACGTCCGCGACGGCGCGATCAGCCACCAGGACAACCTCGGCAACCGCGGCCGCACCGAAGCCGGCGACGTGCAGGTGATGAGCGCGGGCAGCGGCATCCAGCACGCCGAATACAACCTGGAGGCGCAAACCACCCGCATCTTCCAGATCTGGATCATTCCCGATCAGCGCGGCGGCGCGCCGACCTGGGGCGCCAAGCCGTTCCCGAAGGGCGACCGCGCCGGCCGCTTCGTTGTATTGGCCAGCGGTAAGGGCGACGAAGACACCCTGCCGATCCGCGCCGATGCGCGCGTGCTGGGCCTGACCCTGGCCGCCGGCGAATCGGCCGAGTACGTGTTCGGCGACAACCGCTACGGCTATCTGGTGCCGGCCAAGGGCGTGGTCGAGGTCGACGGCCTGCGGGTGCAGGCGCGCGACGGCGCCGCGATCCGCGACCAGGCCTCGATCCGCGTCACCGCGCTCGAAGACGCCGAACTGGTGCTGGTCGACACCGCGCCGTAACTGCGCACACCGCACTCTCCCCTCATCGACCACGAATTCATCAACCACAGGAGCGACACCATGGGCACGTTCACCACCAAAGACGGCGTACAGATCTATTACAAGGACTGGGGCCCGTCCGACGGCGAGCCGGTGGTGTTCAGCCACGGCTGGCCCTTGAGCGCCGACAGCTGGGAATCGCAGATGCTGTTCCTGGCTTCGAACGGTTACCGCACCATCGCCCACGATCGCCGCGGCCACGGCCGTTCCAGCCAACCCTGGGACGGCAACGACATGGACCATTACGCCGACGATCTGGGCCAGTTGCTCGAACACCTCGACCTGCGCGGCGCGACCCTGTTCGGTTTCTCCACCGGCGGCGGCGAAGTGGCGCGTTACATCGGCCGTCACGGCACCGCGCGGGTCAAGAAGGCCGGACTGATTTCCTCGGTGCCGCCGCTGATGCTCAAGACCGATGCCAACCCCGGCGGCCTGCCGCTCGAAGTGTTCGACGGCCTGCGCGAGGCGTCGATCGCCGACCGTTCGCAGCTGTACCAGGATCTCGCCAGCGGTCCGTTCTTCGGCTTCAACCGCGACGGCGCGAAGAAATCGCAGGGCATGATCGATTCGTTCTGGGCCCAGGGCATGCAGGGCGGGCACAAGAACACCTACGACTCGATCGCCGCGTTCTCGGCCACCGATTTCACCGAGGACCTGAAGAAATTCGACGTGCCCACCCTGATCGTGCACGGCGACGACGACCAGGTCGTGCCGATCGATGCGGCCGGGCGCGCGTCGGCGAAGCTGGTCCCGAACAACAAGCTGATCGTCTATCCGGGCGCGCCGCACGGCCTGACCGACACCCACAAGGACAAGCTCAATCAGGATCTGCTGGCGTTCCTGAAGTCCTGAGAGTGAACTGAAGCAGTAAACCGCCACATGCACGCCGCATCGGCCCTCGGTGCGGCGTGCGCAGCTTTACGCGCATGGCGGTGCGATATCGAGGCGACGCCGAAACGGCGTCGTTCATCGTTTAGGCGGCGGGACCGTTTCGGCAATGGCCTGCCAGAACTCGCGGGGAAATCCCGATTCCATCTGCGACCGTTCCCGCCAGCCGGGATTCACCGACTCGATCAAGCGGCGTTGCCAGCGGTGGGGCCAACGCCGGATCTCGGCGGCACGCGCGAGCGCGGTCGAGTGCGTCTGCATTCGCTCGAACCAGACCAGGCAAAACGCAGCCAGATGGATATCGTCGGCCGCGCAGGTCCGCTTGAAATGCGTCTGCTTGACCTCCCGCATCACGTCCCCGAGCAGGCCGCCAACGCCGATCCCGTACGGGCCGGCGCGTTGATCCGCGAGCAGGGAGACCATATGGGGTGCAGCCGTGTCCATCCTGCCGTCGGGCCTACAGCTTCGCGCCGCGGCTCGGATCGTCCTGCCCACGCTGCGCGGCCTCTTGCGCCAGTTGCTGATCGCGCTGCCGATTGAACGCCTGCGTTTCGCGCACCGTGTCCTGCAGCGCCGGCGGCGGCTCGGACAGCGAAACGCCGGTATGAAAGCCGGGCACGTCCTTGCCCAACCACAGCTTGCCGTTGGCGGCACCGATCGGCCCGATACTCCCGGCGTCGGCTATGCCGTTGCGTTTGGCCGCGAGCATCAACGCCGCCACGGTTTCGTCCGGCACGTCGGTCGATACGTTGCCGCGAATTTTCGCGAACATCGCCTGATCGTTGGGCGACAACCGCGACACGTCCATCGCCGAACCGTTGCGTGCGTGCGTCTCGACATCCGCCGCGGTCGGGGTCCGCGGCGCCGGCCCGGTCGCCGCGTCCGCTCGGGTTTCGCCGGGCGCCACGTTTCTCATTCCAGCGTCGGTCTGCGCGACGGCATCGTGAGCGCGCGTCGTTTGCGCTGGCTCCGTCGTCGTTGCCCGCGCAACGTCGCGCACCGATTCCTGAGTTGGCGCCGGCGCTGTCTGATCGGTGGCCTTTTGCGACTCGATCCGCGCATGCTGCGCCGCCAATATCGTCTGCTGCGTCGTGGGATCGGCCACGCCGGTATCGGGCAAGCCCTGATCGCGTTGAAACTGGCGAACGGCCTGCTCGGTGGCGGTGTCGTACTCGCCATGCTGCGGCAGCGGCGCGCCGTTCGGGCTTTGGTAGCCGACGCGCTGCAGCCGATACTGCAGCAGTTCCACGTCTTGCCCGCGGTCGCCACGCCGCAAGTTGCCGTCGTCGAGGGCGACCTCTTGCGTCGGCGTCGCCAGGGATGGCGTCGCCTCATGATTGCGTATCGCCGTTGCCCCATCCGGCGCGGGCACCGCCGCGGACGCGGATACGGCCGCCGTTTCAGTCTGGTGCGGAACCGATGCAAACGCAGGGACCGGCTCGACGGTCGGCGTGGGCCGGTTCGCTTCGGCCACCGCCAAGGTCGGCGCTGCCGCGACAACGGGTGCCGGCTCGGGGCTTGCGACGACGCGCACGGCGTCCGCGTCCCGAATGGGCGCTGCCGCCGCTGCTACGACGGCGGGCGCCGGCATCGCGACCGATGGCTCGGCTTGCGGCGGTTCGCTGCTGGAGTGCGCGCCATCGGTGCGGGGCAGCGTCGTTTGCGATGTCTGCGGCGTTTCAGATGTGAGCGTATCGGGCAGCGGTTTCGTCGGTGCAGGCGATGACGTTTGCGGTTCGCGCGGCACCTCGGGCGCACGTGGCGCTCGTCCCGCGTCCGCATCGGCAAGACCGACCACCAGTTCCGGCGCGCGGTCCGCCGCGATCGCGCCCGCGACCGCTTGCTTCGCCGCGTCCTGCACGTCGTCGCGCGTCAAACCCAAGCGGTTCGCCTCGCGCACGACCTGTTCCAACGCATCGTGTTGCTGCGGCGACAGATTGGCGATGCGCAACTCCGGCGGCTGCGGCGTCGTGGGCGGTGGAGAACGCAGATCCAGCATCGCCAACTGCACTTCGAGCGGGCTGGTCACGGCCTGAACCCGATTGGCGCCGTCCGCATCGCGGCCAATGTGTTCGATCGGGCTGTCGATGTCGAAGCCGCCGCGCGCGTTCCGTCCCAGATGCAGCGAGCTCGCCAGCGGAGCGACGCCGTGCTCGTGCTGGGTGCGCCGCACCGCTTCCAGCGCCGCCTCGAGCTGCTCCGGCTTGGGGTTGACGTTGTGAACCTTGTAGGTGGCCAGCAAATCGGTCCGTTCGATGTCCTCCAAGGTCGGAGGCTGCCGCTGCGCGACCGCGGCGACCTGCTGCTCATGCTGCGCCAACTGCGGCTGCAGCACCGCGCGCGTGCTTTCCAGCTCCTGGCGCAAGTTCCCGGCCGCGATTCCGGCCTCGCCGTTGCGCTGCCACTGCCCGTCCGCCGCGCGCTGGTACAGCTTCCCATCCGAAGCGATCAGCGAATCGTCCCGCAGCGCCGATTGGATCGAGGGCGGCACGACGCCGAACCGTTCCCAGCCTTCACCGCGATGCACCATCTGATAGCGCGCGGCGATCGGCGCGGGGCCGTTGGCGATGTTGTCGCGGATCACCTGCGCCGACGCGCGATCCAGTTCGGCCGCGCGCTCGGCGCTGGCGGAATCGACCCGGATGATCGGCACGCCGGGCTGCTCGAACCCGACGATCACGTTGCGATCCCATGCGCCTGTCTGCGGATTACGCTCCCAATCGGCGCGACGCAAACTGGCCGGGTCGCCTTGCGCGGCCGCTTGCGAATACGGATTGCGCGGTGGGGGCAGCGTTCCCATCGCCAACTCCGTGGCGACGTTGCTGGCCCGGTAATTCAGTTCGTTCGCCTTTTCCGGATCGGCGGAAAACGTCTGCATGACCGGCTTGTTCTGGCCGTCGTCGAGCATGTCGCCCAGATCCTGCCGCACCCATTGCCGCCCGTTCGACTGCCAATGAACGCCGTCGCGGTCGGTCTGCTTGAAGGTCTTGTAGCTGTCGAGCACGTCAGCGACATGCTCGCCTACATGGCTGCCGGCCACGGCCGCGCCGCCGATGACGATGAAGCCGACGACACCGGGGCCGGTCGACGCGGCGGTAGCGATCACGCCGACAGACGCGCCGCCGATCCAGCCGCCGGCATTGCGCGCCACGGCGTGTTGGGCTTCGGATTGCGCGGCCGTCGAATTGTTCTGGTCCAATTGATCCGCGACGCGACGAGCGCTCAGGCTCACGTCGATACCCGTCGCCAGCAGGCCTCCGGAACGGAGCAAGGTGTGTCTGGGCGACTCGCCGATCAGCAACTCTGTCGAGGCGAACCCGCGCTGCCCATTCGGGGCGCGCAAGGAGACATCGCCTTCGGCCAGATCGGCGGCGGCGCCGGACAACGACGGGTCGAACGAGTTCAGACGCGGGCTTTCCTGGAAAACGGACTGCGTTCGGTAGCCCGCCAGATGCTGCTGATACTCCGCCTCGCTGATGAAGTTGTCCCGAAACGACTGGTCGAGCAACTCGGCGGTGGTCTTCGTCTGCAAACCCGGCAATTCCTGCTGCAGCTGACGCTGTATCTGCGGCGACGCGAAGTGCTTGTCGTCCGACCAGATGACGACGTTGCGGCCTTCGGCGTGTTCGCGGGTGGCGATTTCGAGCAGGGAGCGTTCGCCTGCGTTCTTAGATAGCTTTCTAAGCTCTTCAGGATTGGTAGTGGATGCCAACTGCCTTTCCGTCTCGGGAACTTCGAGAATCGCTATTTCTCGGTCGGCGATATATTTTCCAAGCTCGAATCTGAGAGGGCCGTCTGCAATCTCAGCTTCTACGGTTTTGGATATGACGAACTCATACTGTCCTAGCTCGGCTACCTCTATGTAAGTATCAAGCAACTTCGCGCCACCCGCACGATAAGCATAAATCAGACTGCTCGTGTCGGCTAAGAAATAGTTCGCCACGGATCAATCATCCTTGATCAAGCTAAGTCCAATTTGGCGTAGTCCCGAAATTTGCTGAATAACGCAGTGCAATCCGATCCGTCTAAATTTGGTATCCACTCCCAAATAAGCTGGCGAACTCCCCACGCAAGTCCCGATTCAATTTCGTTGAATTCCTTTTCCTGTCGTAAAAATTCAATATACTCCTCCGGTCTTTTTTGCTTGAAATATTGCGCGAAGGCAGCCACCTCGTCGTCCCGCCATTGTCTAAGTCGGGCCCTTTGCTCCTTGGCTTTGGTGTACGAGGACAGAATCAGTTTGTAAATTTCCTCATCGGTTGCCTGTTTCTTGCCGGAACTTGTAAGCGCACGAAGAATCCGCGCTTTGAGTTTTTCGTCTTCTAATGCATCGATCTTGCTTTGAAGTTCAGGGTCGATCGTCATGGTGAAACGTCCTTTATCCTTGGCTGATTAAAATCTGACTTGGCATAGTCCCTGAACTTGCGGAACAGCTCGGAACGGTCGCCGGAGTCCAAGCCCGGCATCCATTCCCTCATTAGACGACGAACATCCCAGGCAAGCATCGACTCGATCTCGTTCAACTCCCTTTCTTGCCGCAGAAATTCGACGTAGTCGCTTGGCTGAACTTCCTTGAAGTGTTGCGCGAAGGCAGCTACTTCGTCGGTCCGCCATTTCCTTAGCCTCGCCCGTTGCTCCCTGGCCTGCGCATAACCGGCCAGTATCGACTCGTAAATGGCCTCGTCGCTTGCGCGCTTCCTCCCGGGGCCGGTAAGCACATCAATGATCTCGGTTTTGAGTCTTTCGTCTTCGAGTGCGTCGATCTTGGTTTGCAATTCAGGGCTGATGGTCATACGAAAACGTCCTTGGCGCTTGTAAAGGCGATCGATTGCTGCCATTGAGTCGAGTCACCCTTCAATGCGAAAGCTTGAGCTGCCCACGAGAGCGTCTAAACGATGGCTCGGGTCAGACTAGGATGCCGACCATGGATGCGTCTGAAGTGCGAGTGCGATGCCGTTGGAAGCTTGTACCGCTTGCCAAACGGGAGTCAAGGCCGCTCGTTTTTCTTTAGGCAGTGTCGGCGCACAGTGCAAACAAAATATGTGCCGTACAACCACGCGCGACATACGTTCTGCTTGCTGCGAGTTACTGCGGGTTGTCTTGATCAAAGGTAAGCGCAATGCCCGGGCTACGCTCGCCGCACATTATGCTGTTGGGGTTGCGGTATGAGCCAAAAACGGCAGCTTGATCGCTTTCGCCACCATGCCTAAGCTGCAATGCACTCTTCGATGGGCGTGCCTGGGCACTTCGCGTGTCGCGCCCAACACCACGAAAACCGAACGATCAAGGACGACTCCATGAAAAGCAAGAAGCCTTCCCAGGTACGCGTCGCTGTCGCGTTGTTTTACGTCGCATTGGTGCTCACGCTGGCGGCGCCCTTCATCAGCTCCGACTTCGGACCGCGTCCGGCGGGCTTCGTGATCGCGGTGCGTGTGGTGGCGGCCCTGTTCACGGTGTTCCTGATCGAATTCATCTCCATCGGCAAGAACTGGGCTCGCATCACCTATCTGGTTCTCACGGTTCTTGCGTTGCCGGCGCCGTTCATGGCCGCGCGGCAGGGCATTTCGATTTCCAATGTCGAGGTGGCCTCCATCGCGGTTCAACTGCTCGCGCATGGCGTTGGCCTTTACTTGCTGTTTACCGCTCCTGGAAAGTCCTGGTTCGCGCCATCGGCGCGGTGAGCGCGAACGCCTGGGGCGTTTGAGAGCGTTCGCCACACGACGGCGGGGTGTTGATGTTTGCGCGCGATCGGACCGGTCGTGCACGAAACAAGGGGCGATCCGCCGCGCGAGCGTTGGCGAATGGACCCGAGGCCTGACGCATGAATCGCAACGCGCGTCACACGCATCGTCGAATACGGCCGCGCGAGTCTGAACCAGACAGGTTCAACATTTTCCGCATGCGAGATGCCACACGACCTTAACTTGAGTGCGAGCAGGATCGGGCGAAGCCGATTGTCGGCATGTACGCCCATTCAGGAGTCGCATTCATGGCCGCCAGGAAGAAATCCAGCCCCGCATCACCCGCCAAACCCGCTCGCGCCAGTCAGGACAACGCCAGCCAGAGCTCCGCCAACAAGGCCGATCGCGATCAACGCGGCAACGGCGATGAGCTGCACCAGCAGGCCTCGGGCAAGCATCCGCCGCTGACCACCAATCAGGGTCTGCCGCTGTCGGACAACCAGAATTCGTTGCGCGCCAGCGAGCGCGGACCGACCCTGCTGGAAGATTTCATCCTGCGCGAGAAGATCACCCACTTCGATCACGAGCGCATCCCCGAGCGCATCGTGCATGCGCGCGGCTCGGCGGCGCACGGCTATTTCGAACTGACCAAGTCGCTGAAGAAGTACACCACCGCGCGGATCCTGACCGAAGTCGGCGAGCGCACGCCGCTGTTCTGCCGCTTCTCCACCGTCGCCGGCGGCGCCGGCTCGATCGACACGCCGCGCGACGTGCGCGGGTTCGCGGTGAAGTTCTACACCCAGCAAGGCAACTGGGACCTGGTGGGCAACAACATCCCGGTGTTCTTCATCCAGGACGCGATGAAATTCCCCGACGTGGTGCACTCGGTCAAGATGGAACCCGATCGCGGCTTCCCGCAGGCCGCCAGCGCGCACGACACGTTCTGGGATTTCATCTCGCTCACGCCCGAAGCGATGCACATGATCATGTGGGCGATGTCGGATCGCACGATTCCGCGCTCGCTGCGCATGATCGAAGGCTTCGGCGTCCACAGCTTCCGCCTGCTCGACGCGCGCGGCGACTCGACCTTCGTCAAGTTCCACTGGCGGCCCAAGTTGGGCCTGCAATCCACGCTGTGGGACGAGGCGGTCAAGCTGGCCGGCGCGGATCCGGATTTCCACCGCCGCGATCTGTTCGAAGCGATCCAGAACGGCGACTTCCCCGAATGGGAACTCGCGGTGCAGCTGTTCACTCAGGAACAGGCCGATGCCTTGCCGTTCGATCATCTCGACCCGACCAAGCTGATCCCGGAGGAAACCATTCCGCTGACCGTGATCGGGCGCATGGTGCTGGATCGCTGGCCCGACAACTTCTTCGCCGAGACCGAGCAGGTCGCGTTTTGTCCTTCGCATATCCTGCCGGGCATGGATTTTTCCAACGACCCGCTGCTGCAGGGACGCTTGTTCTCGTATCTGGACACGCAACTGTCGCGGCTGGGCTCGCCGAACTTCCATCAGCTGCCGATCAACGCGCCCAAGTGCCCGTTCACCAATCAGCAACGCGACGGCCACATGCAGATGCAGGTGCCGAAGGGGCGGGTCAACTACGAACCCAGTTCGCTCGACCCGACCTCGCCGCGCGAAACCCCGGCCGGTTTCCGCAGTGCGGCGGTGGCCGGCGACGACGGCGTCAAGAGCCGCATCCGCGCGGAAAGCTTCGCCGATCATTACAGCCAGGCGCGGCTTTTCTACCGCAGCCAGACCGTGCCCGAACAGGCGCACATGGCGTCGGCGCTGGTGTTCGAACTGTCCAAGGTCGGGACCGCGCATGTGCGCGAAGCGATCGTCGGCCATCTGCGCCACATCGATGCCGATCTCGCGAAACGGGTCGCAGATGGCCTGGGACTCGAGCGCCTGCCGCCAGCGCCGCCCGCGGCGGTGGAGCCGGTGGACATGCCGCCTTCGCCGATGCTGCAGCTAATCGGCAAGATGAAGGACACCCTGGCCGGGCGTTGCGTCGGCATCCTGATCGACGAAGGCTCCGACGCGGCCACGCTCAAGGCCTTGCGCAAGGCGGTGGAGGCGGCCGGCGCGCGGGTCAAGATCGTCGCGCCGAAACTCGGCGGCGCCAAGCTCAGCGACGGCAAGCAACAACCCGCCGACGGACAACTCGCCGGCACGCCGTCTCTGGTGTTCGACGCGGTCGCGCTGGTGCTGTCGCCAGCCGCGGGCAAACGCCTGGCGAGCGAAGCGGCGGCGATCGATTTCGTCCGCGACGCATTCGGCCATCTCAAAGCGATCGCCCTCGACGACGGCGCACGCCAGGTATTGGCCGCGGCCGGCATCAAGCCCGACGACGGCGTAGTCGCCGCCGACAAGCCCGCCACCTTCGTCAAGCTGGCCAAGACCCGGCAATGGGAACGCGAGCCCACGTTGCGTACGTTGGCGTAATAGATTCGCCGTAAATACCGGCCTTTCAGCATCGAACTCAACGTTCCTCAAGCGCTGCGAAGCATGTAACTCGCGAGAACAAAAGCACACCCGAAGGGCGGCGCACAGGGATGTGCGCCGCGCGCCACCGGGACAGGATGTCCCGTGTGGCGCGTGCCCGCGTCAGCACCGAACTTGAGGGCACTTGATTCACAACAAAGCATTTTTCTTTGGTTACCTTTCTTTTGTTGCTTTAGACAAAAGAAAGTAACCCGCCCGCTTGCGGGCGGAAGCTGTTGCCTTTGCCTCAAAGCTCCGAAGCTTTGAAGCCTTTGAAGCCTTTGAAGGTTCCAGCCGGATTCCATCCGTTCAAAAGCAAACCCAAAAATAAGGCCCCCATCACACGACAGGACCCACCTCGATCATGCGTTAATGTGCGCACTACCCCGTAGCGCGCGAGGAGACGCCGCCCCATGACCGACCGCGACCGCCGCCAATCCGCGCAAGTCGTCAGCCCGGCAGGCCTGCGCGAGGGCCTGAAGCCAGCCCAGCTCGACGCGCTGGCCACGCTGGAACAATTCGGCTGGACCTTGCGCTTCGTACGACGGCCGATGTTCCTCGACCCGATCCCGGTCGTATTCCATGCCAACGGCCAGCGCTTCGTAGTGCTCGAAGTCGATGGCAGCCTCAATGAAAACCCGGACTTCAAGATCCGCGACTAACGTCGGTAACCGTGCCGGCGCACTGCGCCAGCCGATACGCCACATAGCGGTCGTACAAGCTCGTGTGCAGATTGTGTAGGGCCAGTTCGACCCGGAACGGCGTGCGCGGATTGCGGTCGAGCAAGCGGGCGATATGGAAACCGACCGGCTTGATCCCGAGCTTGTGAACATAGATCGAAAAGCCGCGATAGAACGGATCGGCGAGCAGGCGGTCGATCTTCGCGACGGTGACGCGCGCATCGTCCGACAACGCGGCGCGCAGGGCGGTATCGCGCTCGTACAGCAGGCGCTCGAACAAGCGTTTCGACTTGTCCAGTTTCAACGATCGCGCCAGCGACCAGATTTCGCGGTTGCGGTCGTTGTAGTACTCGAAGCCGCCATGACGGCGCAGTGCCGCAGCCGCCTGCGCACTGACGTCGTAGACGACGAAGTTCTCGGCCTGGTTGTTCAGATCGTCCAGGCTGGCGCGGTCGAACACGTGGAAGACGAAGCCCGGCAAGCCCATGAACGCCTGTCGCCCGCTCGCCGCGGCGGCGCTGGCGCGACCGTCGTGGGTGAAGTCGCCGGCGGAGCTGCCCAGCAGAATGCTGCGTGTGCGGTGCAGGCGATTGAAGGTGCCGATGACGATTTCGTCGGCGTCGAACTGGCTGTCGAAGCCGTCGCGGCCATAGAGTTCAGCCTGGGTGGCGTATTGCGCGACCTGCCGGCCGACGCCGCATTCGGCGCGGACCCGGCCGCCGTAGAAGGCGTCGATCGCGCGCGAATTGCCGCCGCGAGGCTTGTAGCCGCGGCCGAACAAGGCGATCGGCGTCCAGCCGTCGTGCGCCGATCCGCTCGCGCCGAAGCCGATCCAGCCGATCTGCACGGCGGTGAAAGCGAAGCCGCGGTTGTCGACCAGCCGATCGACCGCGCGCCGCGTCGCCGCGCCCAGCGCGAAGCCGTAGGCGCAGTGAGTGGCCGGATGCCGCAACAAACCGTCGAACACGCGTTCGCGTTCGCTCGCCGCGAGGCCGGCGGGCATCGCGACGGTCAGATCGCCGGCGGCCTTCGCTTCGGCCAGATCGCGCCGGTCGCAGGGATGCCCGGGATGGATCTCGACCGCGTTGCTCTCGGAAGAAACGAAGCGCCAGCCGAATTCCCGCAGCACGCGTTGCTTGCACGCCTGCGTGCCGGCCGCCGCGGCGACCGAACCGGCGAACGACATCGCGAGCGCCGCGATCGCGACGGCGCGGATGGGAGCGTGCAGCAGGCGAATGCGCTTCATCTCCGCCGAACCGGGGGGATCGGTACACAAGCAGCCTACGGTGGCACGGTGAAGAGAGCATTAAACGCAGGCACGGCGCGGTTCGCGGCGACAACGAGCCGCTCACGAAGAGTCCGGATGATGCGTTGGCGCGCCTTGGCGATGCAGGCCGACCGCGCCGCGCTCAGACCATCGTCATGATGGCGGATCGTCGCGCAACCGGGCCATGCGCTGCCGCCAGACCTGCGCGGTCTGCGGTTTCACGAACAAGGCCACCACGTCGGGATGCTCGCGGCGCACCGCGGCCTCGATGCGATTGACGCAGGCTTCGACCTGCGGGATCAGCAAATCGTCTTCGAATTCAGCGCTCAAGGTGGCGAGCACCGAATTAGGACCGAGCTGCATGGTCAACACGCCGTTCGCCGAACGGATGCCCTCGTCGCTGTCGGCGATGCGCAGGATCGAGTCGCGCACATGCGGATGCGCGGCCTCGCCGAGCAGCAGGCCCTTGGTTTCCCGCGCGAGCAGGAACGAGGCGACCGCGAGTACCACGCCGATCCCGATCGAGGCGTAGCCGTCGTAGATCGGATTGCCGGTGGCATGCGACAGGGCGACGCCCGCGAACGCGATCGACAGGCCGCACAGCGCCGCGGTGTCTTCGAACAACACGGTGAAGGTGCTGGCATCCTTGCTGGCGCGAAAGGTCTCGAACCAGCCGCGGCTGCCCTTGGTCGCGCGGAAAGCCTTCATCGCCACCCACCAGGAAATGCCTTCGAACACCATGGAAATCCCGAGCACCGCATAGTTGATGAGCGGGCGTTCCATCGGCGTTGGATGCTGCAGGTGGGTGATGCCTTCGTAGAAGGAAATGCCCGCGCCCAGCGCGAACACCAGCAAGGCGACGATGAAACTCCAGAAATACACTTCGCGGCCGTAACCGAACGGCTGGGTCGCGTCGGGTGGCCGCTGCGCGCGCTTCATGCCGTACAGCAGCAGGAGTTCGTTGCAGGTATCGACCAGCGAGTGGATGCCTTCGCTCAGCATCGCCGAGCTGCCGGTGATCGCGGCCGCGATCAGCTTGGTGACCGCGATGGCGGTGTTGCCGAACAATGCGGCGAGCACGACCTTCTTGCTGGAGGCGGTGGCCATCGGGCGGCTCCTGTGCGGGATCGGCGTTCGACTCACTTGTCTGTGATCGAAGATCGCGGGACGGGCCGCCGCGCGATCACGCTGGCGGCCCATGCGGTGACGGCCGCCAGTGTCGCGCCATCGGCCTGCTTTGACCACCGGTACACAGGCGGCCCGAGCAATCCGAACCGATCAGGGCGCTTCGACCTCGTAGCCTTTCGCCTGCAGCTTGGCGACCACGCCGTCGGGCTTGAGCAACTGCGTGATCGGCAGCACGGCGAACACCACGCGATGGTCGCGCACCGCCTCGTCCACGCTGCGATACCAGCGTTCGGCGATCTTCTCCTGGATATTGGCGATGCCCATCCGCTGGCTGAAACCCGATTCGGTCAGCGCGCTGAGGCAGGCCAGGTTCTGATCGTCGTAAGGCAACGCGCGCAGCGTGTCGATATCGCCCGTGGCCCAGGCGTTGGCGCGGGTCCGCATCACCGCGAGATCGGTCTCCAGCCGCTCCAGGGTCTTGCGCAGGCAGGCGACGTCGTCCAGCGAGGAGGCATTGAAGGCCTTGAGCGTGGCCTTGGGATCGTCGACCTTGATCGTGAAGGTGGTGGGCTGCTTGGCGATGCCGGCGCTCTTGACCGCGTTTTCCAGCACCGGCCCGATGATGCCGCCGGTTTCGACCAGGCCGTTCTTCTTCAGCGCGGCCTGGTACAGCTCGCTGGCGGCGAAGACCGGGCGCCAGCGCTCGATCGCGCGGTCGCCGCCGATGTATTTCGCTTTCAGCACGCTCCAGCGCGCATACAGCTCCGGCGGCAGTCGCTGCTCGAGGGTGGCGCCGTCGGGATTCTTGCGCAGCTTGAATAGCGACGGGATCAGCGACAGCCGGCCGAACAGGCCGATGTCGGCATTGACCGACAAGCCGGGTGGCTGCAACGCGATACCAGACTGCGCGATGGCCGCATCCACATCGCGCGACACCCAGGTCATATGCTGGGGCAGCGGCGACAAGGTGCCGAGCACCCACAAGGTGCGATCGCCCTTGTGGAACTTCCACAAGCCCGGCCCTGGCTGCGCGCCGGTGACCACGACCGCGTCCATATCGACGATCGGCAGGGGCGCGCCCGCGCCCGCGGTGACCGTGTCAGGTGGACTGGCCGTCGTCGTCGTCGTCGCCGCGTGCGCGCTCGCGGCGACGGCGAGAGCCGCGATCAACACGCCCGCCCGCAGTGTCCTTTGCATTGCCTGCTCTCCCGGAGTGAACCAGCGCGCGGCCGTCGCGCGCTCGCGCTCGAGGCAAGCCGTCGCAAGCAACGGCCGCGCTGCGGTGACGATAACCGCGGCGCGGCCCGGCCGCACGGGGTTACTTCAGGATTTTTCCGGCGTCGATCACATCCACGCCCTGCATCTGCCCGAGCAGGTTGTCGAACCAGGGCTTGTGCGAGGCGCCGACGATCGACAGCACGCGCGCGCCGGGGTAATCGGCGAACGCCGCGCGGATGTTGGCGACCATGCGCAGATTGCGCCCTTCCCAGCCGGCGACATAGCGCTGGCCATAGTGCTGCGGCGAGGCGTCGCGCATGGCCGCGGCGAAGTCGGCGTCGATCGCCAGGCGCTGCGCCTCGGGCTGGTTGATTAATCGGTACAGGGCCAGCATCTGCGAATCGGCCGACAACTGATCTTGCCGTTTACGCGATGCCAGCGCCGCTTCGCCGGCGGTGTCCCAGGCTTTCTGGATCGCCTGGCCGTAACGCTGCGGATCGTCGATGTAAATGTTGTCGCCCGTGTGGTCGTCGACCGCGTACAGCCGTTGCAACCCCAGCCGCACCGCCAGGGACGCAGCGATCTGGAAGCTCTCGTCGTTGCGCGTTTCGAACTTCTGCAGCAGCGCGACCAAGGCCGCGTCCAGGCCGTCGCCGACATGGCGTTCGGACTTGGGCAGGTACAACCACTGCACGAACGCCGAAGCGCTATCGTTGGCGGCCAGGAAGGTCGCCGCCAATCGCCGCCGCTGCGCCGGCGTGGGTTGCGCCGGCCAGTCCTTCAAGGTCTTGCGCACCTCGGCGATGGCCGCGGGCACGTCCAGGCCGGTCGCGGTCCGCGCGGGCGCGGGGTCGCGGCAATACGTGCGCACGTCTTCAAGCGCGTACACGGCCGGATGGCGCGCCATCAGATCGCAGGTTTCGCCGGAGAGCGCCTCGATGGTGATGATCTGCGGCTTGAACGCGGCGAGCCGGTCGAGCACCGGTTCCAGCGACTCGGGCTTGAAGGTCTTAGGCATGCCAGACAGATGTACCGAGCCGAGCACCAGCACCTGCGCGCGCGGCCCGGCCATGCCGGTGTCGAGCTTGGACAGGTCGACCTGCGACTCGGCGATGGCCGGGCCGATCAGGCCCAGGGACAGTCCTGCGATGAGGAGTAGTTTGCGCACGGTCTTGCTCCGATGGGCGATGGGGGTGAGGTTTACGCGCGAGCGGTTGCGGTGGCGAATCAACGCGCAGCCGCGCGCTGCGCCGGTTGATACAGCGCGGCGATCTGCGGAATGAAGCGCTCGGGATTCGCCCCGACCAGGTTGGTCAGCACGATCACCGCGAGCTTCTCGTTTGGATAGACGATAAACGCGGCGCGCGCGCCGCCGATACCCGCGCGTTGCGGATTCGCGGCGGTGCCGAGCACCGGCCAGCCGGCCGACCAGCTTCCATCGCTGCCGTCGTTCAATTTCTCCGGCGTCCACATGCCGCGCAGGCTGGCGTCGTTGATCAACCGGCCGTCCGACAGCGCGACCATCCAGCGCGCGACTTCATCGGCGGTGGTCAGGATGCCGCCGCCCGCCCACAGGCTCGGCGTCATGTCGTAGAACCAGTGCGACAGGCGCTCGGCGCTGCCCGGGTCGTCGGTCTTGCGCGGGAAGTAGCTGTAGATCGTGGCCGCGCCGGGAACGAGGTCGTAGCTGTCGCCGAACCGGGTCGAGGGCATGCCGACGACGGCGAACTGCCGCTGCGCGAGGTAGCGTTCGTACGGCATCTTGCTCTGCTTGGCGATGATTCGGGCGAGCAGGGCGTAGTTGACCTGGTTGTACTCGAAGCGCTCGCCGATCGCCGCCTGCATCGGCAGCTTCTTGACCAATCCCCACGCATTCGACTCGGTGCCGCCGCCGAGCAGGCCCTGCTCATCGAGGATATCCGGCAGCCCGGAGGTATGCGCGAGCAACTGGCGCACGCGCACCGCGCGCCATGCTTCGGGCAAGTCGTCCAGATAGCGCGACACCGGCGCATCGAGGTCCACCAGTCCGGCTTCGGCCAGTTGCATCATCGCCACGCCGGTGAACGACTTGGTCGCCGAGTTGATCGGGAACAGCGTGGTCCGGGTCGCGGGCAGGCGGTTCTCGACGTTGGCCAGGCCGTAGCTTTCCGACAGCACCACCTTGCCGTCCTTGACCACCGCGATCTGCAGGCCCGGGATGCGTCGGTCCTGCATCGTCTTTTGAATCAGCTGCGGGGCCTGCGCGTTGGCCCGCGCATAGGCCTGATCCGGGCTGGCCGCGGCCGCGCCTAGCCACGGCCACGACAACAACACGGCGACGACGATCGTGATGACACGGTGGGTTGCGGGTGACATGCAGCTTCCTCAGGCGGATTCGCCAGCGACAGGAAGGCTTGTGATGATGCCGGCCGCGAAATGGTTTAAAGCGGTCGGGCAGGCCGGCGAGCGATTCGGCTCGACGGCCTGCCTTGGGCGCCGCAATGCCGATCGCCGAGCATCGGCCGCAGCCGGCGAACTGCGTCGCCGCGCACACATCGCGCCGCCATGCGCGCCTACGATCAGGCGGCTATGCACGGCGCCATGCAAGGCGCGAGGTCCGGCGCATCCGCCGGCGACGAAACTTCAGGAGGCTTCGATGAAAGCGCAGGGAATCAGCACCGTGGCATTGGCCGCATTCGTATTCGGCATGTCGATGTTCGTCAGCGCGAACGCCGCGACCGATGTATGCAAGCGTTGCGAACTCAATTACGAGTCCTGCCTGAGCAGCGGCGGCGTCGATCCGGCCTATTGCTTCTCGTCCTACCTCGGCTGCCTGAGCTACGGCGACGGCCAGCGTCCCTGCCCGGCGCCGCGTTGAGCCACTGAGCAGCGACCCACGGACAGCGGGGGAACCCTCAGCGCGACTGGATCGCGATGCGATTGCCTTCGCTGTCGCTGATCTCGGCGACCATGCCGCGCTCGGTGACGGCGGAGGCTAGGAACAGGATCGTGCTGCCCAGCGCGACGGCTTTGTCGAGGGTCGCGCCGACGTCGTCGACGCTGAAGTACACCACCGCGCCGGTCGTCGCCGGCGCGTATTCCGGGCCTTGCGCGAGCGCGCCGCTGGCGCCGTCGCGGCCCGGTTCGAACGGGAAATACGCCATCGTGCTGTCGTGCACCTGCACGGTCCGGCCGAACGCGATGCCGAAGACACTGCTGTAGAAGCCGATGGCGCGATCCAGGTCGAGGACCGGAATTTCTACGTGGGCAATCAGGTTCATGGCGCGCGATCGTGAGGGAACGGCGGGCACTATAGCCGGCGCAAACCGCGACCGCCGCCAGGCGGCGCGACCGATGCGGCGACAGCGGGGCTAGCGCGAATCGCCGACCGAGAACGAGCCGACGAAGCGGTACTGCGAGGCCGGACAGATCAACCGCACATAGCTGGCGACCTGACTGCGCGACCAGGTGCGCCGGGTCAGCACCAGCAGCGGGTCGCCTTCGTGGACGGCCAGCTGCGCGGCCATGCGCTTTTGCGCGACTTCGGCCTCGATGATGTGCTCGGTGCGTTCCAGCGGCGCGACCCGCATCAGGTATTGGTGCGGAATCTCGACGTGGAAATCCAGGTCCAGGTACTCGGGCGCGCAAGCCGGATTGACGAAGCGATCCTCCAGTTGCAGCGGCTTGCCGTTGGCGTTGTGCAGCAGGCGGGTGTGGAACAGCTCGCTGCCCGGCGCCAGCGCGAACTGCGCGGTGACGGTCGCGCGCGCCCGCACCGATTCGCAGGTCAGCACCTGCACGCTGTGGGTCTGGCCGCGCGACACGATCTCGTCGCGGATGCTGCGCACCTCGAACATCGCCGATTCCGCCTTCGGCCCGGCCACGAAGGTGCCCACGCCCTGGACCCGCTCGAGCACGCCGCTGTCGGTCAATTCGCGCAGCGCGCGGTTCACGGTCATGCGCGAGATGCCGAACTTCTTGACCAGGTCGTTCTCGCTGGGAATGCGGCTGGCGGGCTTCCAGTCGCCGTCGGTGACATGCCGAAGAATGTAGTGCTTGAGCTTGAGATAGTGCGGCTTGGGAGCGTCCATGCACCGTAGCATTACAGGTCTATACAACCGCGCCAACGGCCGCGCATGCCGCGCTGCGATGCGTTTGACAGTGCTTGTATAGGCATGTTATTGCTGTGGTATATACAAGCTCATGGTCTCGCTACACGCTCATGCCGTCGCTCCGCGTGCTCCTGCGAATTGCCCTTATTCTGGTGCTCTGCACGGACGGAATCTTCAGCGCGTGGGCGGCGACGCGGATGGCGGTGAACGAGTTGGGGCGCGGAACTCAGAGCAGTGCATCGCATCATTCGGGTACGTCCACCGCCAAGACCGAAGCAACCATCGCCGACACCGCCAGCGGTGTCGATAAGAGCAAGCAGACCGCCGGCACCGATCCCGCTTCGCCGCTGGCCCATCACGACGACTGCGACTGCGACGGCCTGTCCGGCTGCGCCTGCAGCTGCATGCTGACCTTCTTCCCGGGGCGCAACGCGCCCTTGTTCGCCGCCCAGCACCTGCTGGCCTCGGACTATCTCGCCCAACATCTGCTGCCGCCGGTGGGCGAGGAAATCTCGCGACTGTTCCGACCTCCGATCGCCTGACCCTGTTCGGTCGCCTCCGGCGACATTCCGCCGCGCCCTTGGCATTCGCCTGGTTCCCGATCGGGAACCGCGGGCCGGCTTCGAACACGTCATAGCTTTCGGGGAGAGAGAACCCATGTTTTTCAAGCGCGACCCTCTCGCGGCGGCCGTCGGCCTGCTGCTGTGCGTTGGTTTTGTTCCGTCGTCGTTCGCCCAGGACAGCGGCGCGCAACCGGCGGCCGGGCAGGCCGGCGAGCAGACCACCGGCCAGGCCACCACGCTCGATGCGGTCCAGGTCACCGGCAGCCACATCAAGCGGCTGCAATTGTCCGGCGTCGGCCCGGTCACCGTGCTCGACGCCGAAGCGATCCAGCGCTCCGGCGCGACCTCGGTCGACACCTTGCTGCAACGCCTGCCGGCCTCGGCCGGTTTCGCCGGCAGCCAATCCAACGCGTACTGGGCCGAGAACGGCTACGGCACCAGCCAGGTCAATCTGCGCGGCCTGGGCATCAACCGCACCCTGGTGCTGTTGAACGGCCGCCGCGTCGTCAACGGCGGCACCGGCGCCAACAGCTCGGTGGATCTCAACATGATCCCGGTGGCGTTGATCGAACGCATCGAAGTGCTCAAGGACGGCGCCTCGGCGATCTACGGCGCCGACGCCGTCGCCGGCGTGGTCAACATCATCACCAAGAAAAAATACGACGGCGCCGAGGTGGCGGTGCGTTACGGCCAGACCTTCGAGAACGACGGCGACGATGCCGCGTTCGACCTGGTCTGGGGCACCCACAGCGATCGCGGTTCGCTGATGGCGGGCCTGAGTTATTCCGAAGGCGGCACGGTCAACATGGCTTCGCGCGCGCCGTGCGGCCTGGGCGAAGTCGACGGCCGTCTGCAGTGCGTCGGCAGTTCGACCACGATCGGCGGCCGCGCCTTGCTCGCCGACGGCCGGCGGATCAATTTCAACCAGGTGCCGGGCGGCGACGGCAATTTCTACGAACCGTACTCGGCCGCCAAGCACAACTACAACGGCAACCCGACCCTCAACGCGGTCAATCCGATCAAGCGCATCAGCGCCAGCATGCTGGGCGACATGCAGTTGAGCGACGACCTGAGTCTGTTCACCGAGCTGATGTACACCAACCGGCAGTCGGACCAGCTGGCGGCGCCGGGCGGATTGGGCGTCTATCGTCCGATCAACATCGCGGCCAATCACCCGACCAACCCGACCGGGCAGAACCTGCTGCTGCAACGCAGACGCCTGCAGGAAGCCGGGCCGCGCGAGTTCTTCCAGGAAACCAACACCTTCCGCGCGGTGGTCGGGCTGGAAGGACGCCTCGGCATGAACTGGGACTGGTCGGCCGCGATCAACTGGGGCCGTAACACCGGCACCGACGGATCGACCAAGGTCGCCAATCTCGACCGCGTCGACAACACGCTCAACCCGGCGATCTGCAGCAACGCGCCGGGCGCGGCGATTCCCTGCGGCGATTACCTCGGTTACGGCGATATCTCGCAGAAGGTGCTGGACTACATCCTGTTCACCACCCGCGATCACGGCGGCAACGAACAGAAGAGCTTCACCGCGAACCTGAGCGGCCAGCTGTTCGAACTGCCGGCCGGCTGGGTCGGGTTCGCCTCGGGCATCGAGGTGCGCAAGGAGCGCGGCTGGCGCGATCCGGACCCGCTGACCGTGCTCGGCATCGCCAACACCAACCAACAAGATCCGATCGCCGGCGAATATCTGGCCAAGGAAGCCTTCGCCGAATTCGCCGTGCCGCTGCTGCAGGGCCGCGCGCTGGCCGAATCGCTGACCTTGAACCTGGCCGTGCGCTATTCGGACTACGACCTGTTCGGCGAGGACATCAACTACAAGGTCGGGCTGGACTGGCAGGTGGTGCCGTCGTTGAAGTTGCGCGCCAACTACGCGACCGCGTTCCGCATCCCCAACATCCCT
Source organism: Lysobacter capsici (assembly GCF_014779555.2). Lineage (NCBI taxonomy): Bacteria > Pseudomonadati > Pseudomonadota > Gammaproteobacteria > Lysobacterales > Lysobacteraceae > Lysobacter > Lysobacter capsici. The sequence continues at coordinate 6,066,176 of NZ_CP094357.1, read as the reverse complement.
GAGCTGTTCGGCGGCATCGCCGAAGGCAACCTGACCACCACCGATCCGTGCAGCGGCTGGGCCAGCCAGCCGGCCGGCTCGCAGGTGCGGCAGAACTGCCAGGCCTATGGCGTGCCGGCCGGTTACGTGCAACCGGGCAACACCATTTTGACCACCTCGGGCGGCAACAGGAACCTGGAACCGGAGGACGCGCGTTCGCTGACCCTCGGCGCGGTGTGGACGCCGGGCTTCGCGCCGGGCCTGACCTTGACCGCGGACTACTTCAACATCCGCATCGACAACGCCATCCAGCGCATCGACGGATCGACCAAGCTGGCGATCTGCTACAACACGCCCGGGCTGGCGCATCCGTTCTGCGGCAACGAGAACTTCACCCGCAACCCGATCACTGGCGAGGTCGATTTCCTGTCCTCGCAGCCGGTCAACGCCGCCGACGAACGCGTGTCGGGCATCGACCTGGGCGGCCTGTACGAGTTCGAGCTGGCCGGGTTCGATTCCAGTATCAGCCTGGACGTGTCGTACCTGGACAAGTACGACGTGCGCCCGTTCCCCGGCGCGCAGGTCATCCACTACGCGGGCAAGATCACCGGCGGGCGCGGCAGCTACACCCACTGGCGCGCGTTCACCTCGTTGACCATGAGCCGCGACGAATGGTCGGGGACCTACAGCCTGCAGTACATCGGCAAGGCCGACGACATCAATGCCGCGCGCGGCGATATCGGCGATCACTCGCCGAGCGTGAGTTATCACAACGTGCAGCTGAAGTACTCGCCGGTGAAATCGTTCGAGGTGTCGTTCGGCATCGACAACCTGTTCGACAAGAAGCCGCCTTTCATCCAGAGCTACACCGACGCCAACACCGACACCATGACCTACGATCTGCTGGGTCGGCGTTGGTATGCGCGGTTCGGCTACCGCTGGTAGTCGACGGTGCCCGTTCCATCGGCGCGAGCCGGTGGGGCGGGCAGGGTATCCAGGCATTGCGAGACATTTTATGAAACCGGCATTCTGGGCGCGCCGCGCCCACAAGTGGATCGGCCTGATCGTCGGCGTGCAGGCGCTGCTATGGATGATCAGCGGGGTCTATATGACCGTCGTTCCGCTCGAGATCATTCACGGCGATCACCTCGCCCACGCGCACAATCAATCGCTCGCCGCGGCCACGCCGCGGATCGGGCAGGCCGCCTTGCTCGATCGTTATCCGAACATCACCTCGATCAAGCTCAAGCGCTTGCTGGATCAGGAGGTGTACGAGATCAAGCAGGAAAAAATCGGGCAGGACAAACAAGCCTCGCTGATCGACGCGCGCAGCGGCGCGAAGATCACCCCGCTGGAACGCGCCACGGTGGTCGCGCTGGCGCGCAAGGCCTACCAGGGCGAAGCCGAGATCATCGGCGTGGAATGGGTAACCAAGGCGCCGCAGGAAGTGGCGAAACGGCCGGTGCCGATGTGGGCGGTGCGTTTCGCCGACAGCGGCGCGACCACGTTCTATTTTTCGCCCGACACCGGCGACCTGCTGGCGCGCCGCCACAGCCTGTGGCGCTGGTTCGATTTCCTGTGGATGTTCCACATCATGGATTACCAGGAGCGCAGCGACGTCAACAACACCTTGTTGCGCATCGCCGCGTCGGTCGGCCTGCTGTTCGCGCTGAGCGGCGCGTGGCTGGTGTTCTACAGCTTCCGCTGGAGGCGAACCGCATGACGCCGTGGATGCGTTGGCTGCATAAATGGGTCGGCCTGTTGATCGGTCTGCAGTTCGTGCTGTGGATGGCCAGCGGCCTGATGATGGGGTTGCTGCCGCACGACAAAGTGCAGGGCCACGAGTTCCGCGCGCATGCTCCCGCGCCGCGCGCCTGGCCGGCGGACGTGCTGGCGGCGGGCGAGGTGTTGAAGCAGGCCGGATCGGCGCAGGTGATCGTGTCGGGCTGGTTGCTCGATCGCCCGGTGTATCAGGCGCTCGACGGCAAGCGGCAACGTTTGTTCGATGCCCGCACCGGCCGCGCGGTAGTCATCGACCGCGAACTCGCGCGCGCGCTGGCGGTGGCCTCGTACAGCGGTCCCGGCAAGCCGCAAACGCCGATCCTGCTGGACTGGACCCAGGAAGTGCGCGATCACCAGGCGCGTTCGTGGCGGGTCGACTTCGACGATGCGCAGGATACGACCGTATACCTGTCGGCGCAGACCGGCGAAGTGCTGGAACATCGCAACAGCACCTGGCGCTTGTTCGATGTGTTCTGGATGTTGCACATCATGGACTACGCCAATCGCTCGAACTTCAACAACCCGCTGGTGATCGGCGCCGGCATCGGCGGCCTGTGGCTGGCGTTGACCGGCGTGTGGCTGCTGGTCGCCAGCTTCCATCTGCGCGAGTTCGTTCCGCAGCGTTGGCGCCGCGCGCGCGAACTGACCGTGTACGCACCCAACGGCAGCAAGCTGCGCACGGTCAAGGCCGCGGCCGGCGACAGCGTGTACGTGGCCTTGGCGCGCAACGGCCTGCAACTGCCGTCCAACTGCGGCGGCGGCCAGAGTTGCGGGCTGTGCGAGGTGCGTTATCGCGGCGTGCCGCCCGCGCCGACCGCGGCCGATCGCGCGCACCTGAGCGAGAGCAAGCTCAAGATCGGTCATCGCCTGGCCTGCAATCTGCCGCTGGACGCCGATATGGAGGTCGAGGTGGCCGGCGGCGCGAGTCTGTGGACCGAGCACGAGGCCACGGTCGAGCGGGTCAGCGCGGTCACGCCGTTCCTGCGCGAGATCGTGCTCAAGCCGGCGCAGCCGCCGGGGCCGGAGTACCAGCCCGGCGCGTATCTGCAGGTGCATGTGCCCGACTACGAACTGCCTTGCGATCGCATTGTCCGGCCCGACGAGCATCACGGCGACTGGGCCGCGCTGGACTTGCCCGATACCTTGTCCAACCGTGAGGCCGTGCGTCGTTCGTACTCGTTGTCGTTGCCGATCGATGCGACTGACGGCCGCCTGACCTTGCTGGCGCGTTTCAGTCCGGGCCGGCAGGATCGCAAACGTCAGCCACCGGGCAAGGGCTCGACCTATCTGTACACCTTGCAGCCCGGCGACCGGGTCAACTTCAGCGGCCCGTTCGGCGACTTCGCGATTCGTCCGAACGCACGCGAGAAGGTCTTCATCGGCGGCGGCGCCGGCATGGCGCCGTTGCGCGCGATGATCCATTCGCTGCTCAGCCAGGGCGCGCAGGAACGCATCCATTACTGGTACGGCGCGCGGGTACTGCGCGATGCGCCGTACGTGGATGAAATGGCTTCGCTGGCGCAGCGCAACGCTAACTTCAGCTGGCATCTGGTGCTGTCGGAAGCGGCCGAATGCGACGATGCGCTGGTGCGTGGCCTGGTGCATGAGGCCGCGCACGATCGCCTGCTGAAGGATCATCCCGCGTTGCTGGACTGCGATTTCTACCTGTGCGGCCCGCCGGCGATGCTGGCGGCGACGCGGCAGTTGTTGCATCGCCTCGGCGTGCCGGACGAGCAGGTGGCGTTCGACGATTTCAAGATCTAGCGGTCGCCGCGATGTTGCTGGATGGATTCACGGGTCGTCGCTGGGCGGCTCGTGATTCGCTGGCTTAGTCGCTGGCTTAAATGAAAAAGCCGGGCCGCGAAACGGTCCGGCCTTTCATCACGATGCGTAATGATCCGACGGTCGCCGCGATGCGACGGCCGCATGGACCTCACTGCTGCCGGAACGACAGACTGAGCGCCGGCAAGGCTTCGAGAAAGTCGCGCGCGTCGAAGGCCTCGCCGGGTGCGACGACCCCGGTCGCGTGACTGCGTCCATCGCCGATGCGCCGCAGCGCTTCCACGATCAACGGCGCGGTGATCGCGTAGATGTCGCGTCCGCTCGCGCTGGCATGGCGGGCCTGTCCGTTCCTGCGCACCACGGTATCCATCACGAACCGTTGCGACGAACGCCCCTGCGCATCGGTCGCCACCGGCGTCGGCGTTTTCGGATCGCGCAGATCCTTGAGCGGCGCGAGATTCATGTACGAATGCACCTCGTCGCTGCGCACATGCCGCGACAGGGTGATGATCTCCGACAACGGTATCGCGACCACTTCCTGGGTGGCGAACGGCGCGGGAAAGCTCCATTCGCGCGTCGGCGCCGGATCGGCGACGAACGCCAGCGCGCCGTTCGACACCACCCGGCGCCGGTAATGATTGCGCTCGCCGGTCAGGCGGGTGCCGACGGTGGGATGCCAGCTGTCGAGCGCGACCGCGATCTCGATGGCCTCGGCATCATTCCAGTCGCCGAGCGCCGCGGTGGCGAGCAGATCGGCGAGGCCGCCGTAGAACGCCATCGCCGGCAGGATCGTGATGCCGGCGGCTTTCGCCGATTCGGCGAAGCGTTCGTAGATATCGATCACCGCCTGCTGCTCGGCGCAGACATCGAGGTAGTGGATGCGCGCGCGCAGCGCGGCTTCGATCACCGGCGCGGCGGTGTCCAGGAACGGCCCGGCGCAATTGATCACCGCCGCCGCACCGTCCAGCGCGCGATCCAGCGAGGCGGCGTCTTCGATCGACGCGGGCCGCTGCTGCAGTCCGGGAAACGCCTGGCCGAGGTCAGCCAGCTTGCCCGCGTCGCGGCCGGACAGGATCGGGGTCCAGCCGCGCGCGACCAACTCGGCGACGACGAAACGGCCGGTATGGCCATAGGCACCGAACACGGTGGCGGTTCGATTGTGGGTGGTCATGCGTTGCTCCGAGAGGGTTGCGCCAGGGCGGTATCCGTGGCGCTGTTCGAGGCGTCATGAGACCAGCCGGGCGCGCAGGCGGCTATCGAAATCTTTAGCGACCCTCTCTCGCCGCGTCGCTGCCGCGGTTGAGCGAGCCGGTCCGACTAGCGCGGCGTCCTGGCTTCCGCCTTGAGCTCGCCGCGCTGCCACTGGGCGAAGCGCTCGTCGATCAGCGGCGCGATCGCGTCGTAGTTGGCCCAATCGTCCTGGGTCATCCGCTCGGGGTCGTCCTGGAAATGGTTGGAGACCGCGAACGCCTTGTTGATATCGGACACCCAGCGTTGCTCGTCCGGCAGGCCGATGCCGTTGTAGTACAAGGCCACGAACGCCAGATACTGCGGCCGGATGTCGCCGCTCCACAGCAGCCGGCCGCACGGGCCGTGCAGAAACGCCAGCGGCGTGGTCGAGCGATCGCGCAGCGGTTGCAGTACCTGCGCGTTGAATCGCTCTTCGTCTAGCAGCCCGTTCAAGCCGCACCACACGGTGAAGAAAGCGTCCTCGACATAGACCAGCGGCTTGGTCTGTTCGTACTCGGCGTAGGCGGACACGAAGTCCGACTCCTCATCCAGCTGCATCCAGATCCGGTCGAAAGCGGGCTGGCCCTCGGGGAACAGCGCATAGCTGGAGGTTGTCGCGGCGAGCTTCACCTGCGGGCCGGGCGCGTGCAAATTCCAGTACGGAATACCGCCCGAACCACGCAGTTCGAAATTCGCGATCGCATCGAGCTCGGGCTTGCTCAGGCCCCAGCGCAGGCCGCCGGGCAGCGGGCCGGTGTAGGCCGGCTCGATCATGATCTGGGTGATGTAGTTGATGTAGGCGCGCTTTTCCTTGCGCTCCGGCCAATACGGCCGATGCTTCGGCGTCGGTTTGCACGTCACCGAAAGGCCGTGCTGTTTGGAGGCGGTGTGATCGTAGAGGTTGCGCGGTGTCACCGCGCGCAGCGGCTTGGCGCCGATGGCCTCGATCAAGGCCAGCGCGGGCGCGCTGTCGATGCGTTGTCCGATGGCGGCCACCATCAGGTTCCAGATTCGATCGTCCATCGACACGGTGCGGCTCCTTGGCTGTCCGGGTGTTGCATCCATTCGCCGCCGCGCCTGGGTGGCCGGCGACTTCGCGTGTTGTGCGCCGTCGCGATGCGCGCACGGTCGGCAAACGTACGTGATTCGGGACGCCTGGAGCAATCGCCGATACGCGCGGTCGATCACTTCGCGGCGGCGGCTCGCGATTGCTCATCCCACTCGGCATAGGCCAGGAACGACCTCGCCAGCCCGATCTGGGTCAGGTACTCGCCCAGCCCGTTGTCGACCCGCAGCGCGCGTCGCGGGCCAAGCAGGATCGATTGAAGATTGGGCAGCGGAAAACTTTCCGCATGCGGGTCGCCGTATTTCGCTCGCAGGCTCGGATAGGACGGCCACACCCATGGGACCTCGGCGCGCCAGTGATGCCGGCAGCCGTCGGCGGTTTTGTTCTGAGTGAGATGCACGCGGCCGTAGTACAGGCCGAACACCGAATCGGTCTGACTGCGGTCGGGCATGTAGAACGTCGCGCTGGAGACGCGTTGTCCATCGAGACAGGGCAGGCCGGCGAGGCGTCTGTCCAGCAGCGCCATCTGCGCGCGGACCTTGGCGTTGCCGGTGAAGATGGCCGAATCCAGGCGATAGTCGCGGCCCGATCCATCGAGATAGTGATCCATCATGCGACCGGTCTGCCGCGCCAGGATCACCAGCTTTCCGCCGCTGGCCAGGGTGCGGTAGAAATCACTTAGGAATTGCCTGTCCTGCGCAGTCATCGGCGCGCGTCGGATCGCCGCGTCCTCCAGGCCGTCGATGCGTTGCTGCAGCGCGTCGCGGCCGATGCCGGTGGCGAGGGTGAAGGCCAGGCCGAAACGCGGCCCCGGAAACTGCCGCCACAACGCCGCCCCGACCAGCGCCATCGCCACCAGGACATACCAGCGGCGCCGGATGCGCCTTCTCTTTGTCGCGACGGGAGCGTTCAATGCGCCATCCAGGATTGGCCGATACGCGATCATAAACGCCGCGATCGTCGAAGCGCGTCGGCCGTCGCGTCGGCATGAGGGCGAGGATGCGGGCAATGGGGCGCGCATCATGATATCGATGCCGCTCGCGGCGAACGACGATGCACTCGCCTCATCGCGGAGCCCGCTTGAAGGCCGAAACGCGCCGTCGGTCACGGCCGTTTCGTCGCGTGTGGACACGATTTTCGCCCGGGCCTACCATCGGCCGGCCCGTCAATGAGTGACCGGGCGGTAGGGAAGCACACAACTAAACGGAGATTTTCATGAAGATGCAGCGACGCACCACCGCGGCCCTGGCCGCATTCGTCTTCGGCTGTTCGATGTTCATGAGCGCCAGCGCGGCCATCAATGCATGCACCCGTTGCTGGAACACCTACGATCTGTGCGTTGCCGCCGGCACCAGCGCGCAGTGCGAAACCAACCTCATCACCTGCCTCAAGCGCGGAGACGGCACCCGTCCCTGCCCGCTCTGATGTTTACCGGTGACGCCCGCGGCCCGCATCGGGTCGTGGGCGTCGCCTCGATCGCGACGCCGCGGTTACGGCTTGGAATCCCCGGCCTTGGTATCGACGGCGAGCTCGTACGCCGGCTTGGGATCGAACTTCTGCTGCAGGAACCGGCCGCTGTCGATCAGCGCCTCGGCATCGCCGGCGAAGGCTTCCTGCGCGATCTTCTTCAACGACCCATCCAGCAATTGCAGCTGATCGGTCAAGGTCTGCGCGGCGGTGCGACCGTCCTCGAGCGCCTGCATCTTCGCGAACGCCGGCGGCAACCGCAGATAGCTGGCCAGCATGTCCGGCAGATAGCGGCGAAGGGTTTCCTGGATGGTGAAGGCCGATTGCGCCGACAGCGCGCTGGAATCCTTGAGCGTGCGCAGACGCGGCAACAGGTCGCGCAAGGTGTTCTGGATGCTGCGCAACGATTCCAGCGCTGCGGCCGGCAAAGCCTTGGCGACCTGGCTCACCAGCCGGTCCAGATGCTGCACCAATTGATCGGCGGAGATTTCGTGGTTCGCCACCGCATCGGCCAGGGTGCTGCGCGGCCAGCCGATCGCGCCGGCCGCGTACAGCCCAGCCACGATCAACGGCCAGCCCGCGCCGATCACCCCGGTGAACAGCAACACCAGCCCGATCGCGCCCAGGCAGCAGCCGACGATATTGCGCGTGCTGTACAGATACAGCTGCAGTTTGTTCGCGGTCGGAAGGGCGACTGGCTTATCCATCGATCGATGAGGTCACTGGTAGCCGCGGATGTCCTTGAACACGAGCGCAAGCGATTGCGACTTCGCATCGAAGGCCTTGCCGCCGGTGGCATCGGCCAGCGACTTCATTTCCGAGGCGTCGGCCTCGCCGAAGATGATCGGGAATACCCGGATCGATCGGACCGCATCGTCCTGGCTCTCGCGCCAGCGCAGAAATTCCTGCAGGTCGATGCCTTCGTTGTTTTCGCCGTCGGTCATCAGCACCACGGTGTAATAGCGCTTGTCCGGACGGCTGCGTTTCTCGCCGGCCAGTTCGAGCAAGGCCTGGCGCACGCTGTCGTAGATCGCGGTGCCGCCGTCGGCGGCCATCGGCTCCACCGCGGCCTGGATCGCCGCGAGGGTGGCGCGGTTGCTGTCGGCGCCGCTGCCCATGTCGAAGGTGCGGGTCGGCATCGGCCGGCTGGAGAACGGCAGCAGGCCGATGCGTTCGCGGTTCTGGAAGCGCGCATAACGCGAGCTCAGCGATGCGCTGTCGCCGCCGGCCAGGGTGTTCATCGCCGTCTTGAGCTGGCCCAGGCGATCGTCGCGTTCCATCGAGCCCGACAGGTCGAGCACGTAGCGCGAGGTCGACGGGATGCGCATGTCGGCGAGGAAACTGTCGAGCAGGCGATCGATGACCTGTGGCTGGCCGGGGAACGGCAATTCGATCAGGGTACGGTTGGGAATCTCCGACGCCGCGGTCGCGTCCGGACTGACCGGGCGGCGCAAGGTCGCGGCCGACAACCGGGTCTGGAACGCGGGCGAGCGCAGATACGCCACCAGCGTGTCGTAGTCGCCGCGCTTGCCGGTGTCGAGCAGCATCAGCGGATAGTCGGCGGTGATGATGCCTTCCTTGGGATACACCGGCACCAGCGGCTCGGGCAGCTTGCCGCCGTGATTGAGCGAGAGGATCACCGACTCGTAGTTGATGAGGCCGTCGGCCTTGGACGGGTCGCTTGCGTAGGCATCGGCGAGCCAACCCGAGGAACCGGCGGTCATGCGCTGGCCCTGATAGAACGCCTTGAGCGCCGGGTTGGCGACGTCGGCTTCGGTCAGCGCATCGGGATTGGACGCCAGCGCCGCGGCGATGCCGATCACCGCGGTGAAGCCGGTGTTGCTCGCGGTCGGATTGGTCATGCCGAAGGTGAAGCGGCCGCTGCCGGCGGCGTCGGCGATGTCCTTCCAGGTCGGGTCGGTCTTGTCCCAGCCCAGCGCCGCGGCCTTCGATGCCTTTACGCCGAGTATCACCGGCGACAGCATGATTTTTTCCTGCGCCTTGATCCGCGACTTGAGCGTGGGATTCATCGCCAGGTACTTGCCGTGGCTGACCCACACCGCATCGAAGGCTTCGCCCGCGTTGAGCCGGTCGATCGCGTCGAGCGTGCCCGAATAGGTGAAGCGCACATCGATGCCGGTCGCCTTGCGGATGTCGTCGCCGAGCTGCGTATCGACGTCCTTGATCTCGGAACCGGCGAGCACGGTGAACGCGCGTCGCGGACGGGCGTCGCTGTCGGGCGAGGCGCCGTCCTGCGCGCCGCCGCCGCACGCGGCCAGCACGGACACGGCCACGGCGGCGGCGAACAGGCGTAACAGTCGGATCATGGCGGTCGTTCCTGACAAGGCGGGTCCTGGCGAAGTCGCGGGCAAGGTCAGAGCGCGACCGGACCGGCCGGCGCGGCGGTCGCGTGCTGCATCGCCGCGATCGCGGTGCCTTCGCGGTTCATGCGCGCCTCGCCCTTGTCGATCAGGGTCTTGAGGTTGCCGATGTTCACGCCCATGGTCTGGATCGCCTTGCCGCGGAACTCGTCCATGCGGTCGAGCGCGGCGAAGGTGGTGTCGAACGCGGTCTGCAGCGCCTGCACGCCGATCAGCGGATTGCTCTGGAACTCGGCGACGCGGTCGACGTGCTGGCCGAACTGAGTCGAGGTCGAGGCAATCAAGCCTTCGATGGCTTTCGAACTCGACGCCAATGCATCCATCACCTTGATCTGGTAGCCCTGCGCGCGCGCCAGGGTTACCGCGATCGACAGGCTGGACATGCCGATGGTGGCCATGCGGTCGCAGCCGTTGCGCAACTCGCGCCCGGTCTTGCGCAGGCCTTCGAGCATCTTGTAGCCGTTGATGCAGACCAGGATCTGGGTCTTGATGTCCTGGCTCGCCTGGCGCACGTAGAACAGCACTTCCTGTTCGACCGCCTTGGCGCGCGCGGGATCGGTGGCCTTGAGGCCGTCGATCGCGGCCGACAGCTTGGCGTCGAGTTCGTTGGCGAACATATCGGCGGCCTTGAGTCGGGTCAGCGCCTCCAGCAGTTTCTGCATGGTCGCGTACAGCGCCTGATCGTCGCGCGCGAGTTCGTCCTGCACGCCGTATAGATGGTCGATGGTCTTGCGGATCGAATCGCCGGCGGCATCGAAGCGCAGCAGATAGGCGCGCAGCTTGTTGCCGAACGGGATCAGGCCGAGCAGCTTGTGCACGCCGAGCAGGTCGCCTTCCTTCGAGGGGTTGAGGTCCTCGAACAGCATGCGCATCTCGCTCATCACCTTGAACGCCGGGCTGTCGGCGTCCTTGACGAAACTCTTGTCGAGGAACTTGTTGGTCAGCAAGGTGCTGTCGCCGATTTCCTTGCGGCCCAGGCGGAACGCGCTGTCGACGCGGCTGCGGAAATCCTCCGAATGCGGGTCGAGGGTCAGCAGGTCCTGGATGAAGCCGTCGGCCTGCGACAACAGCTGCGTGCGCAGTTCGTCCTTGAACGGGATCATCGCGCTGGCCTGATCGGGCTCGCGCACGATCGCGGCCGGTTCGGGCATGTCCAGGGTCAGCACCGAGGTTTCTGCGGCCGGCTGCGACGAAGTCTGCATGGTCATGGGATCAGTGTCCGAGAGTGGATTCGATGCGGGAGATCATGCGTTCGAGCAGGTCGTAGGTCGGCGGATCGACCACGTCGACCAGGGTCTGCGGCACCTCGAGCTTGCGCGCCTTGGCCTGAGCGAACAGCGCGGCGTTGTCGGTGCCGCGCAGGCCATAGCGGTGCGCGATCGCCTGGATGCGCGGATCGCGTTCGAACACCTGCGCGAAGCGCTCGCCCTTGTCGCTGATCGCGACGATGGTGTGCTTGGTCAGGATGGTCGGCTGCGGGTACAGCAGGACCATGTTCGGGTCCACGGCGGGGTGCTTGAAGGCGTATTCGAGGAACTGCTGCTCGTAGATCATCACCAGCGGGCTCTTGCCGAGCTTCATGGTCACGTAGTCCTCGAACGGACCGGACGAGCTGGCTTCCTGATAGCCCTGCTTGGCGAACAGATGGACCAGGCGATCGGCGACACCGTCGGCGACGGTTTCGGTATCGACCACGTTGTCGCCGTTGGCCAGATAACTCGCCAGCGCGAGGTACATCGCCGCCGAGTTGCTGGTGCGCACGTCGGTGCTGGTGATCAACACCGACTTGCTGACCGCGTAGTTGGGATTGGGCTGCAGTTCCTTCCAGCGCGCGCCCTTTTCCATCAGCTCGACCAGCTTGCGCATGTCGACGATGAAATAGGTGCCGCCCTGCTGGTGGACGATGCCGTTGCCTTCCAATGTCGGCAGCAGCTGCTTCCAGCTGGCCACCGCCATCGGCGTGTAGAAGCTGTTGAACACGCGGCGCGAGCCGGTGACCGCGGCGATCTTCTTGGCCGCGGCGGCGCCGGCCGGGTAGGCGACGTCGAATTGCTTGAGGTCCGGGCGGGTCGCGATCTCGCGCGAGCCGGCCTTCTGCACGTCCAGCGCGATGCCTTCGCCGGCGAGGATGCGGGTCAGTTCGGGGTCGCGCAGGAAGTCCAGTTTCTCCGAGCCGGTCAGCACCCGCACGGTGATCTGGCGCGCGGCCGCGGCATCGCTGGCGGCGGCCTGCCGCGCCGCTTGGTCGCCGGCGCGCTTGTCCTTGGCCGAAAACACGATCCCGGCGGCCACCCCCAGCAGAAGCAGGAGGGCCAGACCGGGTCCCAGGAATTTCTTCATCAGCACGTCCCCTGTGTGTCGATTGCGGATCAGCCCGTTTGACCGGATGGGCCGCGGTGGCCGCGGGTGTCGTCGTCGGCTTCCAGTCCGGCGATCGCAATCCCCTTGCTGCGGCAGTGTTCGATCGCCAGCCGCTCCATCAGGTTCGACATGCTGCGGTTCTCCATGCCCGCCGCGATCTCCAGCGCCTCGCGGACGCCCGGCTGGGTGCGGAAGGTGGTGACCACGGTGCGGTTGGCGGCTTTCGGCATCGAACCGAATACGAGTGAGTGCGCAATGACGGACATTGGGCGCCGCTTGTGTTTCAGTTTCATGGCAGTTCGGCTTCGCGGCGCGCTCACTCGCGCCGACTCCATGGCGGAAGCGCGGCGTGAGGGACGCGGCCGGGAGCCGTTACGAAGTCCGGATTGAGGTTCGCGGTCTCGCGTCTGGATCGTCGTAGGCGCGGCCGCCTTGTGGGTGATCGCGCGCAGCGTGCCGGCGCGCTCCAGGGCGGCTCGGCGTGTCGCCCTCGTTCGCGCCATCGAACGCCGGCCTGGGCGTCGCGGCGCGCGTGCTAGCCTTCGTCCACACCACCAACACCGGGCCCGAGACGGGCCGCGGCTCGATGAAGGGATGCTCATGAAACAAGCCGTTGCTTCGCTCGTGCTCGGCGCGGTCGCGATATTCGCCGCGGCGCCCGTCGCCGCCGAGCACGCATCGGATATCGGTGCCAGCGTCGATATTTCCTCGCGCAGGCTCAATCCAGCCAAATATCCGTCGCAAGCGATCGAGGCCTGCGTGGGCGGCACGGTGATCGTGCTGGTGGACGTCGACAAGAACGGCGAGTTCAGCAAGGCGACGGTCGAACGATCCGGTGGCCAGGCCTATTTCGACGAGGCGGCGCTGGAGGCGGCGAAGCATTGGCGTTACAACCCGGCCATGGAAGGCGGCCAGTCCGCGGCGGGAAGGTTGCGCATACCCGTGGATTTTCCGGTGTACGAGGGCTGCTGGGCCTCGGTCGAAGTCGATGTCGAGGCCCGGCCCGACAGCGCCTCGATGAAGGCGAATCCGCCGAAGTGGCCCGCCTCGGTCAAGGACGACAAGCTGCGCGGTAAGGTCGTGCTGCTGATCCAGATCGATCGCGACGGCGGCAGGAAAAACCTCAAGGTCGGCGAGTCCAGCGGGCATGACGATGTCGACACCGCGGCCGTGTTCGCGGCGCTGCAATGGACCTATCGGCCCGCCGTGCTCGACGGCGAACCGGTCGCCTCGGTGCTTCACTGGCCGGTGTTTTTCGGACAGAAGACGCCGCCGCCGTATCGTTGAAGCGGCGCGAAGGCGCGGTCGGTATCGCGACAGCGCGAGGCCGTGCGCGACAACCTTCCCACGCCGGTAAACATGCCGCGCGCTTCGCGATGCGTTATCGTGCGGCGATGTCCGTATCGACCGTGCTGCTGCGCGTTCTGCTGAGCCTGATCCTGGTCTTGAACGGGATCGGGTCGGCGCACGCGTCGGTGCAAATGTCCGTGAACATGGCGATGCCGTGGAGCGAGCGGGCGATCGGCGCGGCGGACAAGGCCGCGGGATCGCATTGCGCCGGCCATGCCTTGGCGATGACGGCGAGTCAGCACGACGCGGACCACGCCGATGCGCCCGCCGCGGCGCCAGAACCTTGCGACCCCGCCGCGCCGGACTGCTGCAAATCCTCGGCATGTCGCTGCGCCTGCCCGCAGGTGTGCGCGTCGCTGATTCCCATGGTGCCTCAGGCGCCGTTGCTGGCCGCGCGCGATCGCGCGGCCGGGGACTTGGCGCTCGCGTACCCCGCGCCGGCCTTGCCGCATTTGATCCGACCTCCCATCGCCTGAGCATGCATCGGCGCCTCGCGCGCCTGTGTCGCCGTGTCCGCCCCGCCTGTCGCGCGGCGGTCGCGGCGGTCGTGTCCGTGTTCAACGGACATCTCTCGACGCATGTGGAGTTCCCATGTCATTCGATTCTTTGGGCGGCCGCGTCTGTGCGCCGCATCAGGCGTACCGCTTCGCGCAAGCCCTTCGCTCTAGGTCCCGGTGGGTTCCGCCAGGTCGCGGCAGGTCCGATAGCTATTCCGGTTTTGGTTCTGCAGCTGATCGCAAGGAGGCGCCATGAACGTCGCTGCGCGATCCATCCTTTCCGTCGCCGTTGCGGCGGGTTTCATCAGCCTGGTCGGCGCGATCGCCGTCTACAGCGGCGCCTACAACGTCGCCGCCGACGAACCGCACACGCGCGCGGTGTACGCGTTGCTGGAAACCGCTCGCGTCCGCTCCATCGCCGTGCGCGCCGACGCCTTGCGGGTGCCGGCCGATCTCGGCGACGAGGCGCGTATCCGTCAGGGCGCGGGCAACTACGCCGCGATGTGCATGGGCTGCCACCTCGCGCCGGGCATGGAGCCGACCGAACTGAGCAAGGGCCTGTATCCGGCGCCGCCGGACCTCACTCGGAAAACCGTATCCGCCGGTGAGGCGTTCTGGGTGATCAAGCACGGCATCAAGGCCAGCGGCATGCCGGCCTGGGGCGGGAGCATGGGCGACGACTACATCTGGAATCTGGCGGCATTTCTTCAACAGCTGCCCAAACTCGACCGGCCGAAGTACGAGGCCTTGGTCGCCGCCAGCGGCGGCCATTCGCACGGCGGCGGCGAGACCGGCGGGCATGCGCATGCGGCCGAAGCGATGGACCACGATGGCGTCATGCCGCGGGACCACGCCGGCCACGACGCGATGAGCGACGCGTCCGATCCGTCGCCGGCGCGCAGCGCTACGCCGCACACCCACGCCGACGGCAAGCCGCATGCCCATGCATCGGCGGCCACGCCGCGCCAATCGACGTCCTCGCAGAACCGGCCGGCCGCCGACACCCACGCGGACATGGCCCAGCCGGCGACACCAGCCAAACCATCCTCGACAACGGAAGACAGTCATGAGCATCAACATTGATCTTTCACCCACTCCATCGGTTATTGCGAACCAGCACCAAGGAGAACGGACATGCGAATAAGCCATGCGGCGGGACGCTCGCTGTTGCTGGCAACCGGGTTGGCCTTGAGCGCCTGCGCCCGCCCGCCCGAGACCGCGCTCGCGGCGACGCCGGTCCCGGCAACGGCATCGGCTCAGCAGTCGGCGGTCGCCGACACCTGGCCGCGCGTGCTGGTGCACAAGAGTCCGACCTGCGGCTGCTGCGGCCTGTGGGTCGATCACCTGCGCCAGGCGGGGTTTCCGGTCGAGGTCCGCGATCAGGACAACATCCACCCGATCAAAGAGCGGCTCGGGATTCCGTTCGGCAAGGGCTCGTGCCACACCGCTCAGATCGACGGCTACGTGATCGAAGGCCATGTTCCGGTCGAGGACATCAAGCGCCTGCTCGCCGAGCGTCCGCAGGCGCGCGGCCTGACGCTGCCCGGCATGCCGGCCGGATCGCCGGGCATGGAAATGCCCGACGGCCGGGTGGAGCCGTACACGGTGGAGTTGATCGCCATGGACGGGAGCGCGCGGCCATTCGCCCAGCATGGCGGCGCCGGATCGCGATGAGCGTTGCGCCGTCGGCGTGCCGGGACCTCGCGCATGCGGATGTCCCGGCGCGTTGGCGGCGATGACGCAGATGCTTCGGCAGTCGTCCGAATATCGCGCGTGGACCGCGGCACTTGTGCGGCGAGGTTTGCAGCGCCGATGATCGCCGGCGCGTACGCCTCGATGCGTGGCGCACGCATGGTCCGTGGTGCGATTGCGCGATTGCATGCAGTTCACGACCGCACCCACACTGTTTCGTTTCGACCCATGGAGGTCACGATGTTGGCGTTTTCGCTGGTTCTTGCGGCCGCATCCGCGGCGGCGCCCGCCGCACCCGTCGCCGACCCGGCCACGATCGCCGCGATCGAAGCGACCTGCTTCGATTACGTGGACGGTCAGCTCGAAGCGAACCCGCAGCGGGTCGCGCGCGCACTGCATCCGGACCTGGCCAAGCGCGCGGTGATCGGCGACACGCCATACGAACGGCTGGGCCTGCGCCGCATGTCGAAGGAAGAACTGGTCGAACTGACCAGGCAGGGCGCGCTGAAGACCCCGAAAGATCAATGGAACCGGACTTGCCGGGTCCTCGACGTGACCGACGAGGCCGCATCGGTGCGCCTG
Source organism: Lysobacter capsici (assembly GCF_014779555.2). Classification (NCBI taxonomy): domain Bacteria; kingdom Pseudomonadati; phylum Pseudomonadota; class Gammaproteobacteria; order Lysobacterales; family Lysobacteraceae; genus Lysobacter; species Lysobacter capsici. The sequence goes on along the minus strand of NZ_CP094357.1, from coordinate 6,050,007 downwards.
GAAACGCCGTGGTTCGTCGACTATTTCCATATGGGCCGGTTCGACGGCAAATGGATCATCGTCAACGCGCTGTGGCACAGCAAACCCAAGCGCCGGTGACGCGAACGCCATGATCGATCTGCGTCCGCTGCGTCCGCTGAAGTTTTCCGCCGCGCAAGCCGCCCTGCCCGATCGGCTGAGCGCGGCCAGCGGCATCGTGGTCGTCGGCGATGTCCTGTACGCGATCGCCGACGACGAACTGCACTTGGGTGTCTTCGGTCTGGCGGGACGCCACGATGCGGGCTGGACGCGGATCTTCCCGGGCGAGTTGCCCGACGATGCGGCCGCGCGCAAGGCGCTCAAGCCCGACCTCGAAGCGCTGGTCCGTCTGCCGCCGTTCGCCGGCCACCCGCATGGCGCCTTGTTGGCGCTGGCTTCGGGTTCCAAGTCGAACCGACGCACCGGTGTGCTGCTGGGTCTGGACGCATCGGGCGCATTGCGCGGCCCGCCGCGTCCGGTCGATCTGTCCGCGCCGTACGCGGCGTTGCAGGCGCGTTTTCCCGGTTTGAACATCGAAGGCGCGGTGGTGCGCGGCCAGGAACTGGTGCTGTTGCAACGCGCCAGCGGCGGTCATCCGGAAAACGCATTGATCGGCTACCCGCTGGCCGAGGTGCTGGATGCGCTGGGCGGCTCCGACGACCCGCGTTTGCCCGAGTTGCCCGCGCGCATCGTCAGCGTCGATCTGGGCCGGGTCGATGGCGTTCCATTGGGTTTCACCGATGGGTCGGTGTTGGCCGATGGCCGGATCGTGTTCAGCGCGGTCGCGGAGAATGTCGACGATACCTATCACGATGGTCCTTGCGTCGGCGCGGCGATAGGGATTGTCGATAGTGATGGGCGAGTTGAGCGTGTCGAGCCGGTGAGTCCGCTGCAGAAGATCGAGGGAATCGATGCGCAGATGGAGGCGGGCACCATCCGCTTGCTGCTGGCGACCGATGGAGACGATCGCAGCATGCCCGGCACATTATTCAATGCTTCGCTTGTGCTTTAGCCAAAAATCAGGTGTTCCCCAAGCGCTGCGAGGCTTGTAACTCGCGTTAGCAACAGCACACCCGAAGGGCGGCGCACATGGATGTGCGCCGCGCGCCACCGGGACAAGGATGTCCCGTGTGGCGCGTGCCCGCGTCGGCAACGATCTTGCGGGCATTTGATTCAAAAAAAAGCATTTTTCTTTGGTTACCTTTCTTTTGTTGCTTTAGACAAAAGAAAGTGACCCGCCGCTTTAGCGGCGGAACGCTTTTGATCCTGCTTGCAGCTTTGAAAGCTTTGAAGCTCTAAAGCCAGAGACAAGATCAACAGCTTTCGTCCGCAAGCGGCCGAGTTACTTTCTTTTGTCAAAAGCGACAAAAGTCCGCCTGGATTCCCTTCGGTCAAAAGGTAACCAAAGAAAAATGCTTTTCTTTGAATCAAGGGCCCGCGCGATCGGTGCCGACGCAGGCATGCGCCACACGGGACATCCTGTCCCGGTGGCGCACGGCGCACATCCATGTGCGCCGCCCTTCGGGTGTGCTGTTGCTAGCGCGAGCTACAAGCCTCGCAGCGCTGGAAGGTAGGCGCGACTTCGAGAAAAAGCCACATGGCCTACCTGTAGGAGCGGCGCAAGCCGCGACCGCGTCACCACACTAACTTCGAAATTATGTCGCGACCGCATTGCCGCGACCGCGGCTCTCGCCTCAAGCGCCAACATCGCAACCACAACGCCATCCACCGTATCCATTCCCCGTAACCCTCGACACCCACGCGAGGCCCCGACAGCGGACGACGGAGATCGGCATGCATACACGAAACACCCATGGCCCGGGCGCGGCCGCGTTTCGACGCGGTCTCGGCGGCATCGTACTGGCGTTGATCGCCTCGACCGCCGCCGCGCAATCGCCCCGCGCCGACAGCGACGCGCTCGCCACGCAACAGGTGCGCACGGCAAGCAACGAAATTCGCCAGACGCTCGCTCGGATGCAACAGATCCCCGGCGCATTTCCCGCGGTGTCGGCGGTGGTCGTGCAGGGCGACGCCACGCCGCTGTTGTTCGTGCAGGGAACCGCGCACGCCGGGCATCCGGGGCGGGTCGATCATCGGTCGCTGTTCTATATCGCTTCGCAGACCAAATCCTTCCTCGCGCTGCTTGCGGCGCGCCTGGACGAAACGGGCGTGCTGCCGCTCGATACAACGCTCGCGCAGATCTGGCCGCGGCTCGAACTGCCGGCGCCGGCCGACCCGGCCACGATCACGATGGCCGACCTGTTGTCGCATCAGGAAAACCTGAAGACCGACACCTTGAACTTCCTGACCGCCTACGTCCGCGACGTGCCCGCCGCCGACTACCCGGCGATGCTCGCGTGTTACACGCAAACGCGCAGTGAGGGCTTTCGTTACGCCAACCTCGGCGACCTGATCTACGGCGCCGCGCTGGAAACGCGCACCGGCCGGCCATGGCAGGCGTGGCTGCAACACGAAGTGCTGAGCCCCTTGCGGCTCGATCAGGTCTACAGCCGGGGCTCGCGCGCGCCCGCGCGCCGGCTGACGTGGAATCATCGCTGGGACGGTCAGGCCTGGATCGCGTATCCGCCCAAGCCCGATGAACTCATGCACGCCGCCGGCGGTCTGCTGGCGTCGTCGGACGACATGGCCGCGTGGATGCGGGCCAACCTGCGGCGGCGCTCGCCGACCGGCACGCCGTCGGCCGGAAGTTTCGCGCTCGCGCAACGTCCGCGCGCGAAGGCGGAATTGTCCGATGGCGAGTTCGTCTGCGATGGCTACAGCCTGGGTTGGTATTCGTGTGCGTACAAGAACCAGCAGGTGTTGATGCACCCGGGCGGTTACGTCGGCGTGGTGTCGGTCACGCTGCTGTTGCCGGCCTTGGACACCGGCCTGTCGCTGGTGGTCAACAGCGACAGTGCGATGGAAGGCGTGCAACTGGAACTGATGAAAGCGTTTATCGGCCTGGCGACAGGGCAGGGCGGCGAAAGCGAACGCCTGCGCGCGCTGGTCGACGGGTATCCCGCGCGTCTGGCCCGCACCGTCGCCAAGCGTCGCGACGCGGTGGAAAAGGTCCGCGGCGAAAGCGCCTGGAACGGTTGGGCGTGGTCGCCGCCGCGCGCGCAAACCCGGCGCTACCTGGGCAGTTTTCAAAGCGAGCGGCTGGGCCGGCTCGAGGTCGTGCACGGGCGCGACGGACTGCAGGCGCGACTGGGCGCGATGCGACTGAGCTTGATACCGGCCAGCCCGGACCTGTTCGGCGCCAGCAAATCCCGACTGGATGCGCCCGAGCCGTTTCGCTACGACCAGGCCGCCGATTCCTTGCGCTGGAACGACGACACCTTCCAGCGCCTGCCGTCGCCGCGCGTCTGCCCCGATGTGCCTTGCGGCAAGCGGTGAGCGCGCGGCCCGATCGCGCTAAGGCGTCGCCGCGGAGCCGCCGATGATGAAGTCGCGCATCAGCGAGAAATAGTTTTCCGGCTGGCGCGTGGAGATGCGTTCGCCGTCCGCGCGCGTCTCGAATTCGTACATGCCGTGATCGGCATCGGCGAACACGACCCAGCGGATCGGCCGGCCGGCCTGCTTCAAGCTCGCCAGGCGGCGCAGGGTTTCGGCGGGCGGCGCGTCGCGGTCCTGGCCGCCGAGCAGCCACAGCTGCGGCACGCTCAGATTGGCCAGCACCGGCATCGGGTCGTAGCGCAGCGGGATGCCTTCGACCATGCCGGGCGCGTCCTTGCGCAGCACCTGCTCCGACGCGCCCAGCACGAAGCCGCTGTAGTTGCCGCGGATCGACGCGAACCATGGCTGCCTGGCGTACTTGCGCTTCACTTCCTCGAGCCGTTCGAAGCCTTCGCGAAAATCGCTTTCGACCACCGCCGCGGTCGCATCCGCCACTTCCATCGCCGGGGCCACGGCGTCGGCGCCGAAACCCGCGCGCTTGAGGTCGAATTCGATCGCCTCGCGATCCTCCTCGAACGGCGACACCGCCAGGCCGAAGCTGACGATGACGAAATCCACCGGCTCGATACGCGCGGCCAAGGGCGCGACCCAGCCGCCCTGGCTGCCGCCCTGGTAGCCGATGCGGCCCGCGCGGCCCGCGGCGAGACGACGCGCTTCGCGCGCGGCCTGCACGGCATCGACCGCCAGCAGCAGATAGTCCTGGGTGTAGCGACCCGACGACACGCCGGTGCCGCGCTTGTCGTAGGCGAACACGCCGATGCCAGCGCTGGCGAACTGGCGTTGCAGCGAATAGTCCTCCAGCGCCGAGCTGTGTTCGGCGCCGTGGATCAGCACCACGATCGGCACGCGCGCATCGCCGGGCGGCAGGGTCAGGCGTCCGGCGAGTTCGACGCCGTTGCTGCGGAATCGCGTGTCCACTTGAATCAGCGCTTCGCGCCGGCCGGCGACATCGTCGAAGCGGATGCCGCGCTGGCCGCAATCGGCGATGGTGACCACGTGGCCGTCGGATCGATCGGTCCAGCCGTAACGGCTGATCCAGCGGCCTTCGCCGGTGGCGGTGAGCGCGCCGGTGCGTCCGTCGGTACGGCGCCAGCGCAGCTGACCCGGTTCGCCCGGACCGATGTCGAGCGCGCTGCCGTCGGCCATGCGATAGCTGCCGATCTCGCAGCGCGCGGTCGTGGCCGAACTCGCCGCCGCGGCCTGTGCGCTGTGCATGGCCGGCACGGTCGCGCCCGCCCAGGTCAGCAGCAGGGCGAGTTGTGCATGTCGCAGTTGGATCATGGCTACGCTTCCGGCTCGGATACGTTCCGATTTACGTAAACGTTGACATATATCTGGGCCGCCGGCAATATGGTTTCGTCGCAGGATCGGCGACCTCCGGGCAAGGGCCGCACGCATGAACGATTTCATCCATCGGCAGGGCCCTGCGTTCCTGGCCCATCTGCTGCGGCGTCTGGCCGACGAACTGGTGCAAGGCGCGAAGGACTGGTATCCCAGCGTCGGCGTCGATGCGCCGCCGCGCACGATCTCGACCCTGCTCGCGCTGGACGAGCACGGCCCGCTCGGCGTGACCGAACTGGCCGGCGTGCTGCGGCAATCGCATTCGCTGGTGATCGTGTGGATACGCGAACTCACCCGCCTGTCGCTGGTGCGCTCGAAATCCGATCCGGCCGACGGACGCCGCACCGTGATCGTGCTGACGCCCAAGGGGCGCAAGGAACTTGTGAACATCCGCGCGGCGCTGACGACGATGGCGAGCGCCTCGGCCGAATTGCTCGGGCCCGACAGCGAGGCCGCGTTGGCGGTGCTGTGGGCGATCGAACGCAGCCTGCGCGAGAAACCCTTTATCGAACGTCTGCGCCAGCACGAGGCCGACCGCGGCGGCTGATCGCGGCCGCAGGCGTTGACGCTAGCTCGGCCCGATACCGCGGCCGATCCGCAGCACGTGTCCGTCGGGATGACGCACATGCATTTCGCGCACGCCCCAGGGCATGTCGGTCGGCGGCCAGGCGATGTCGATGCCCTGCTCGAGGCAACGTTGGTGAACGGCATCGACGTCGTCGACCCACACCGAGATCCACACGCCGGTTTCCGCGGCCTCGTCGGCGCCCGGGCCGAAGGTCGGCCTGCGTTCGCCGCCGCCGCGGCCGCCTTGCCCGTTCAGGCAGAAAAAGATTTCGCATTCGCCCGAGCCGACACTGCCGAACGTCGGCGGCGTGCCCCAGTCCCAGCATTTCCTCCAGCCGAGTTTTTCGAACCACGCGAAGCTGCGCTGCATGTCCGAGACGTTCAGGATGGGCGTCATCGCTTTGGCGTACATCGTCGGCCTCTGGCTCGATGGGTGGTGGCTGAATTCACGTCAGCCGCGACGCGGCCCGCGCGTGGACGGATGGTCGGTCGCCGTTGCAACGTCGCTCACCCGATGATAACGCCGCGGCGCTTATCCATGAGCGTGATCATCCTGGAGAGGATCGCGGTCATGACGGTGAGCAAACAGCAAGGCGAGATCGAACGACTCGAGAACGAATTCTGGAAATCGATGATGGACGGCGCCCCCGAGGTCGCCACCGCGATGCTGACCGAACCGGCGGTCATGGTGAGCGGGCATGGCACGAACAAGTTCGACCATGCGGCCTACACCCGCATGGCGAAGGACGGCAGGTACAAACTGACCGCCTACGAGATATCCGGGATGGACGTGGTGTTTCCGCGCGACGATGTGGCGGTCGCCAGTTACCACGTCAATCAGAAATTCGAGCAGAACGGAAAGCCCATTGAAATGGAGGTGTACGACACCTCGACCTGGGTCAAGCTGGACGATCAATGGCGCTGCGTGATGCACACCGAGAGCGCGGCGACGCCGGCCCATTGACGGCGCTCGGGACGGCGTTCGAAACCGCGGGTCCGAACGCAAGCGACAGGATCGATATCGGTAAATAGCGCGGCCGATCCTGGCGCGCGCCGTTCATGGCCGCGGCGATCGAGTGCGCTGTCCGTTCGCGTCGATCACCACCTCGCCGTCTTCCTTCGCGAACGGCGCGCTGACCGGCGGCAGGATATCCAGCACCTGTTCCGATGGGCGGCACAGGCGCACGCCCAGTTCGGTCTGCACGAACGGGCGGTTGATCAGCACCGGCGTGCGCAGCATCGCATCCAGCAAGGCCGCGTCGCTCAGTCGCGGATCGTCCAGGCCCAGTTCGAGATACGGCGTACCGCTTTGGCGGATCGCCTCGCGCACGCTCAAGCCGGCGGCGGCGATCAATTCGATCAGGCGCTCGCGGCTGGGCGGATGCTGCAGGTACTCGATCACCTGCGGTTCGATGCCGGCGTGACGGATCAGCGCCAGCGTGTTGCGCGAGGTCGCGCAGTTCGGATTGTGATAGATGACGGCGTGCATGGCGTTCTCAAGAGCAGGCGGTCGCGCAACACGGCGCGGGCGTTGCGGCGGCGATCGGCGCGGCGACGGTTTCGGTGGCGGTCTTCGCGGCAGTTTCGATCGCCGCGGACGCGACCGCGAGCCGCTGCGAGACAAGATCGCCCTTGCGTTCGCTGTAGCGGTCGGTGAGGTAGTCGCTGTGCGCGCGGGTCAGCAGGGTGAACTTGACCAGCTCTTCCATCACGTCGACCACGCGGTCGTAGTACGCGGACGGTTTCATCCGGCCGTGTTCGTCGAATTCCTGCCAGGCCTTGGCCACCGACGACTGATTCGGGATGGTGATCATGCGCATCCAGCGGCCGAGCAGGCGCAAGGCGTTGACCACGTTGAACGACTGCGAGCCGCCGCAGACCTGCATCACCGCGAGGGTGCGGCCCTGGGTCGGGCGCACGCTGCCTTCTTCCAGCGGCAGCCAGTCGATCTGGTTCTTGAACACGGCGGTCACCCCGCCGTGCCGCTCTGGACTGACCCAGACCTGGCCTTCCGACCACAGCGACAACGCGCGCAGTTCCTGCACCTTGGGATGCGTGGCGGCGACGCTGTCGAGCATCGGCAAGTCGTGCGGATCGAACACGCGGGTGTCGGCGCCGAAGTGTTGCAGCAGGCGCTCGGCCTCTAGCGCCAGCTTGCGGCTGAACGATTGCGGGCGCAGCGAGCCGTACAGGATCAGGATGCGCGGCCGATGGCTTGCGGCGCCGAGCCGCGCCGGATCGGGCGTGGGCAGCGCCGCCGCGTCGATATGCGGCAGGTCGATAAGAGGCGGGGGCGAAGAGGCCATGACGGGTTGCTCGCGACTGTCTGTTCGATTATTCTAGATTAATGGAAATGACAGAGGCAACCCAATCCCTGGCCGCACTGGGCCATGCCTCGCGGCTGGCGATCTTCCGCCAGCTGGTGGAAGCCGGACATGGCGGCCGCATGGCCGGCGAACTGGCACAGGCGCTGTCGCTGCCGGGCGCGACCTTGTCCTTCCACTTGAAGGAATTGATGGCCGCCGGCCTGATCCACGGCGAGGCGCGCGGGCGTTACGTCAACTACCGCGCGGACTTCGAGGCGATGAACGGCCTGATCGCGTTCCTGACCCACAACTGCTGCGCCGGCGACGCCGAGGCCTGCGGGCCGGACGCGAACCAATGCACGACCGCGGTGACGACATGCAAGACCGGCGGCCGATGAGCGACCGCGGCCACGCCGCCGTCGAGGCGCCGCCAGCGGCCAAGCGGATGGCCTCGTTCGAACGCAATCTCACCTGGTGGGTGTCGGCCTGCATCGTCGCCGGCACCGCGCTGGGCCATGGGTTTCCCGATGCGTTCGCCGCGCTGGGCGCGCTCGAGATCGCCCGGGTCAATCTGCCGGTCGCCGTGCTGATCTGGCTGATGATCGTGCCGATGCTGCTGAAGATCGATTTCGGCGCGATGCGCCGGGTCGGCCGGCATTGGCGCGGCATCGGCGTGACCTTGTTCGTCAACTGGGCGATCAAGCCGTTCTCGATGGCCTTGCTGGGCTGGATCTTCATCCGCCATGTGTTCGCGCCGTGGCTGCCGGTCGAGCAGATCGACGCTTATGTCGCCGGGCTGATCCTGCTGGCGGCCGCGCCGTGCACGGCGATGGTGTTCGTCTGGAGCAACCTGTGCGACGGCGACCCGGAGTTCACCCTGAGTCAGGTCGCGTTGAACGACCTGATCATGGTGGTGGCGTTCGCGCCGATCGTCGCCCTGCTGCTGGGGCTGTCCTCGATCACGGTGCCGTGGCAGACCCTGATGCTGTCGGTGGGCCTGTACATCGTGGTGCCGGTGGCGATCGCCGTGGTGGTGCGCAAGGCGGTGCTCGCGCGAGGCGGCGAGGCCGCGTTGCAAACGTTGCTGCAGCGGCTCGGGCCGATCTCGCTGGTCGCGCTGCTGTCGATGCTGGTGCTGCTGTTCGGTTTCCAGGGCCGGCAGATCGTCGCCCAGCCGGCGATCATCGCGATGCTCGCGGTGCCGATCCTGATCCAGGTCTATTTCAATTCCGGCGTCTCCTATCTGCTCAATCGCAAGCTTGGCGTCGCCCATTGCGTGGCCGGGCCTTCGGCGCTGATCGGCGCCAGCAATTTCTTCGAACTCGCCGTCGCCGCGGCGGTCGGCATTTACGGCGTGCATTCCGGCGCCGCGCTGGCGACGGTGGTCGGCGTGCTGGTCGAAGTGCCGGTGATGCTGTCGGTGGTGCGTATCGTCAATGCGTCCAAGGGCTGGTACGAAGCACGCGCTTGACGGCGTCTGCCTGGGCTAAGGCATGGCGCCGCGCTGCAGTGTGTTACGGCATCGAGCCGCCGAAGGATCATCCGGCCGATGCCGAGGCTTTCATCGCCGCGCTCACGCGCGGCTTTGTACAGTGCAAGCCGCATCCATCGGCAGGGCATTGCAACCATGCGATCGCATCCGTGAGCCAGATCATCAGTCCATTGGCCGGAAAGCCGGCGCCGGCCTCGATTCTGGCCGACATCCCGGCGTTGCTGTCCGCCTATGCCGACCTGCGCCCCGATGCGTCGGTCGCGGCGCAGCGCGTCGCCTTCGGCACCTCCGGCCATCGCGGCAGCTCGCTCGATCGCAGTTTCAACGCCTGGCATATCCTCGCGATCAGCCAGGCGATCTGCGATTACCGCACCAGCCAGGGCATCGACGGGCCCTTGTTCATCGGCCTGGACACGCATGCGCTGTCGCAGCCGGCGTTCGAGAACGCGCTGGAGGTGCTGGCCGCCAACGGCGTGGAGACGATGATCGCGAGCGGCGGCGAATTCACCCCGACGCCGGCGATCTCGCACGCGATCGTGGCCTACAACCGCGGCCGCGCCACCGGTTTGGCCGACGGCATCGTGATCACCCCGTCGCACAATCCGCCCGACAACGGCGGCTTCAAGTACAACGCGATCAACGGCGGCCCGGCCGGCACCGAGATCACCGCGTGGGTGCAGCATCGCGCGAACGCATTGATCGAGGCCGGGCTGAAAGGCGTCGAGCGCATGCCGTACGCACAGGCGCGCGCGGCCTCGTGCATCCACGAGCACGACTACCTCAACACCTATGTCGCCGATCTGGCGAGCATCGTCGACTTCGATCTCATCCGCGGCGCCGGTGTGCACATGGGCGTCGATCCCCTGGGCGGAGCGGGTGTGCGCTATTGGTCCGCGATCGCCGAGCGTTACCGGCTCGACCTCACCGTGGTCAGCGACGTGGTCGATCCGCGCTTCGCGTTCATGACCGCGGATTGGGACGGCAAGATCCGCATGGACCCGTCGTCGAACTACGCGATGCAGCGCCTGATCGGGTTGAAAGACCAGTACGACGTGGCCTTCGCCTGCGATCCGGATCACGACCGCCACGGTGTGGTCACCCGCAGCGGCGGCTTGATGGAGCCGAATCATTATCTGTCGGTGCTGATCGATTATTTGTTCCAGCATCGGCCGCACTGGGACGACCGGGCCGCGGTCGGCAAGACCGTGGTGAGCACCGCGCTGATCGATCGCGTGGTCAAGCGTCTGGGCCGCAGGCTGTTTGAAGTGCCGGTGGGTTTTAAATGGTTTTCCGACGGCCTGCTCGACGGCTCGCTCGGCTTCGGTTGCGAAGAAAGCGCGGGCGCATCGTTGCTGCGGCGCGACGGCACGGCCTGGTCGACCGACAAGGACGGCCTGGTGCCGGCGTTGCTGTCGGCCGAAATCACCGCGCGTCGCGGCCAGGACCCCGGCGATGCCTACGCGCGATTGACCGACGAACTCGGCAAGCCCTTCGCCAGCCGTATCGATGCGGCCGCGACCCCGGCGCAGAAAGCGAAACTATCGAAGCTGTCGCCGGCGCAATTGCGCACCGACCGCCTGGCCGGCGACGCCATCGAACAGGTGCTCAGCGCGGCGCCCGGCAACGGCGAGGCGATCGGCGGGATCAAGGTCGTCGCCGCCGAGGGTTGGTTCGCCGCGCGGCCGTCGGGCACCGAGGCGATCTACAAGATCTACGCCGAAAGCTTCAAGAGCGAGGATCAGCTGCGGCGGTTGCTGCAAGAAGCGCAGCAGATCGTGGATGCGGCGCTGGAATGACCGGGCCAAGGCGCTCGCGATCGGATCGATCGCGGGCATGCGTTGTCAGGATGTCCAGTCCAGCCACGTCCCCGGCGCCATCGGCTGGATGACGACGGGCTTGTCGCGCGCGGCCTCGCGCAAGCGGCCGATCGGATCGTCGACTTCGACGTAGTCGTCCATGCCGGTCACGCCGTAGTGGATGGGAATCAAGCGGCGCGCGCGCAGGATGGTCGTGGCCGCGACCGCCTGTTCCGGGGTCAGCACGCCGGGCAGGCCGCTGACCGGTTTGCGCCAGCCGAAGCGCGCGCCGTTGACCGGCAGGAAGGCCGCGTCGAACGGACCGAACTGGCGCCCGATCCGCCACCAGTGCCCGTGCCAGAGCGTGTCGCCGCCGTGGAAGATGCGGCGATCGCCGGCCGACACCACCCACGAGACCTGCGGATCGCCGTAACCGTCCGACGCGGGCACGGCGGTGGCGGTGAAGTCGCCGAGCAGTTGCGGCTCCCACGGCGCGCTGGGCCGCGCGCGCGCCTTCGCGGGCATGGGCAGCGGGTTGGTTCCCAGCGGATACGCCAGGGTGCCGCCCTGGCTCAGCGCCTGCGCCGCGGCCGTCGCGTCGAAATGGTCGGGATGCGCGTGCGTGATCAGGACGCTGGTATCGCCGACGGTATCGTTGACGCGAATCAGAGGGTCCTTGAGCGCGGCGCCCCAGGCATCGGGATTGATCAGCGGGTCGATGAACAAGGTCGCCTGCGGCAGTTGCAGGCGGATGCCCGCCCACGCCAGCCGCTGGATGCGCAGTTCGTCGCTGCCTGTGGCCGCGAACGCGCGAGCACCGGGAAGCAAGGCCGCGGCGGCGAGGCCGGCGCAACCGGACAGGAACTCGCGCCGGCCTATGCGGCGGCGCAGCGTCAGATCGTCGCGACTCATGCTTGCACCGCCCGCGGCGCGAGCGCGGCATCGAGCGCGAACACCGACTGGGCGACGATCACATCCAGATTGCGTCGATGCCATTCGCGTTCGAAGCCGGTCGGTTCGACCCGTGGCGCCAGGCAGGCCTCGATCGCAATCGCGGCGATGCGATCGTCGATGGCCTGCGCGGTCGCGGCCACGCGGATGCGCACGACCGCTTGTTGCAACTGGTCCAGGTAATGGAGCGCATTGTCGAGCGCGGCGGCGGGAAACCGGCCGATATGCCCGCCGACGACGCTGCGCCGGCCGAATTGCCGCATTCGTTCGATCGCCGCGCGGATCAGTTCGGGATCGGCCTTGGACAGGTACACGATGTTGCCGACGATGTTGTCGCCGGCGCAGACCAGATCGGCGCTGGCGACGTCGATGCTGAGGTGATCCATGGTCTTGCCGGGGTTATGGATCAGCCGCAGTTCGTGCCGGCCCCATCGCAGCGTCATCGCGCTGTCGAACAGCAGCCGCGGTTCGCGATAGAACCTGTCGACCCGTTGGTTCTGCGACAGGAAGCAGTGGCGGTAATGCCGATGCGCGATCGTCAGCGCGTCGGGGAACAACGACAGGCCGGCGAGGTGGTCGCTCATGAAGTGGGTCGATACGATCGCGCGCACGGTCTTGCCCAGTTCCTCGCACAGCACGCGGCGCAGCCAGCGCGCGTCGTCCAGGCTGCCGAGCGTATCGACCAGCAGCGCGTCGTCGCCGTCGAAGAAGGCGCAAGCGACCGATTCGTGATCGTCGCCGACGAACATCGCTACGTCCTGGTCCAGTAGTTCGAATCGCATGCCGCGTGTCCGCCGTTTCGATGGCCGCATCATTTCCGCCGGCGCCGTCGCCGACAAACGAGATGTTTTCGCGCACGCCTTAGTAAAACTAACTTGATAGGATGCGACCCCGGCACCGTGCGTTCGAGGTTCCTCGTGAAGCCCCGCCATCCAGTTCCGCTCAATGCCTTGCGGGCCTTCGAAGCGGCCGCGCGATGCCTGAGTTTTCAGCTCGCCGCCGAGCAGTTGTTCGTCACGCCGGCCGCGGTCAGCCATCAGGTCAAGCGCCTGGAGGCTTACCTGGGAGTGAAACTGTTCCACCGCGGCCATCGCGCGGTCGAGCTGACCGCCGAGGGCGATGCGCTGGCCGCGTCGCTGGGCGAGTTGTTCGCCTCGCTCGATCTGGCCCTGGACCGCGCCATCGCGCCCACCACCGCGCACCTGCGCGTGAGCACCATGGAATCGTTCGCCGCGAAGTGGCTCGCGCCGAGGCTGCACCGCTTCCATCGCGACTGCCCCGAGCTCAAGCTGCGCATCGAGACCGGCAACGAGCCGGCCGATTTCGTCCGCGACGGCATCGACGTGGCCATCCGTTACGGGCCGGGCGGCTACAGCGGGGTGCGGGCCGAGCGATTCCTGGACGCGCCGGTGTTCCCGGTCTGCGCGCCGGTGTTGGCCGATGGACAGTCGCCGCCGGCGACGCCCGACGATCTGCGGCAGCACACGCTGCTGCACGACGAAAGCGCCACCGGCCGCGCCGGCGTGCCGGATTGGGCGGCGTGGCTGAAGGCCAGCGGCGTGGACAAGGTGGACGCGACGCGCGGTCCGGTGTTCGCGAGCATCTACCTGGCCCAGGAAGCGGCGGTCGCCGGGCACGGCATCGCGCTCGGCGTGGCACCGCTGGTCGAGGACGATCTGCGGCGCGGCCGCCTGATCAAGCCCTTCGAGCCGGTCCTGGCGAACGCCTACGGTTTCTGGATCGTGCGTCGGCAAGGCGACGACGCCTCGCCGGCGGTCGAGGCGTTTTGCCGCTGGTTGCGCAACGAGGCATGCGCGGCCTGAGCGATCGTCGCGCGCCGCCGCGGTGCGCAGTCGATGCTGAGCCGGTCGCGCCCGATCGCGCCGCGGCGGTGACGAAAAAAAACAGTGGATCGCGTCCGAATCGGTACCATCCCGACAAGCGCGCGCAACAGCGCCCGCGCAGCAGAGAACCGCAGATGCCGCATTCGCCAGGCCCGCCGTCACCGGCGGCGTATTTCGAACGGGTCGACCGCCATCGTTTCCGCGCGACCGAGCAGGTCGGCGGCGGCTGGAACCCCGCCGAGCAGCACATCGCACCCGCGTTCGGGCTGCTGGCCCACGCGGTCGAGGCCGACCGCGATGCGCGACGCGACGACGGGCTGCGGCTCGCGCGCCTGTCCTACGACATCCTCGGGGTGCTGCCGATCGACGTGGTCGACATCGAAGTGGCGGTGCTGCGGCCCGGCCGCACGATCGAACTGGTCGAAGCGCGCCTGAGCCACGCCGGCCGGGTCGCGGTGATCCTGCGGGCCTGGCTGATGCAGGACTACGACACCGCGGCCTGGGCCGGCAGCACGCTGCCGCCGATCGCGCCGGTCGAGACCATGCCGGTGTGGGAACCGGGCAGCGTGTGGCCGGGCGGCTTCGTCCGCAGCGTCGAGGTGCGTCGCGCGCAGGTCGAACCAGGACGCGCATCCTATTGGCTGCGCACCGCGTGTTCGCTGATCGCGGGCGAACAGGTCAGCGCCACCGCGCGCGCGCTGGGCATGCTCGATATCGCCAACGGCATCACTCCGCGCGCTTCGACCGACGAGGTCGTGTTTCCGAATCTCGATCTCACCGCGCATCTGTTCGCGTCGCCGCGCGGCGAATGGCTGGGGCTCGATACCAGCGTCAGCTTCGGCGCCAACGGCATCGGCCTGACCCACAGCATTCTTCACGACCGCCACGGCCCGATCGGCGCGATGTCGCAATGCCTCACCATCCGGCCTCGCGGCCGGTAAGCAAAGCTTCGGTCTCGCGGCGGGCGCAAGCCCAAGGCGAAGCCTTCATGCCGGCATCGAGTGACACCGCCGGGCCGTTATCCACGCGATGGCCGCGACCGATGCGCCGCCACGCAATCCATTCCAGGTTCGCTATCATGCCGACACTATTGCGTCTGACGATTTTCCTCGCTGCGCTGGCAGCGTCCGCCGCCGCTCACGCCGGCAAGGTGCAAGGCCCGGACATCCGCATCGACGATGTCACGCGTTTCTATGCGCTGTACGACGCCACCGGCGGCAAGCCGAGCGTGGCGCAGATCGAACAGGACTACCTCGCCGGCGGCACCCAGAGCCTGCACGAGTTCGCCAAGCTCCGCCGCGTCACCGCGCAGCGCATCGCCGATCGCCTGGCCAGCGATCCGGCCATGTATGCGAAGGCCAAGGACTGCCTCGCGGCGCTGCCGGCGGTGAAAAAACGCCTCGTCGTATCGTTCGAGCGCCTCGCGGACTTGTACCCGCAGGCGCGATTCCCGCCGGTCGCGATCGTGGTCGGCCGCGGCCGGCCGGTGGGCATCACCAACCCGGCCGGCGTCACCATCGGCCTGGAAGCCCTGTGCGCCGCGGACTTCATGAACCCGGACGTGGAAGACCGTTTCGTCCATGTCATCGCCCACGAATACGCCCACATCCAGCAGACGATAGTCACCGAGTTCGAGAAGGGCGATCCGAACGCCACGGTGCTGCGGTTCGCGCTGGCCGAAGGCGCGGCCGAATTCATCGGCGAACTGATTTCCGGCAAGGTCGCCAATGCGAAGCATGCGGGCTGGACGCGCGGCAAGGAGCTTGAGATCGAATCGGCGTTCGTGCGCGACATGGACGGCATCGATTTGACCGCGTGGTTCTACGATTACCGCAGCGGTTCGGACGAGCCCTACGACATGGGCTACTGGGTCGGCTATCGCATCGTCAAGGCGTATTACCTGCAAGCGAAGGATCGAAAGGCCGTGCTGAAGGAGATCATCGAACTCGACGATCCCAAGGCGTTCCTGGCGAAAAGCGGCTGGACGCCGGGCATGAAGTTGCCGGAGTCCATTGAAGCCGCGGATTGAACGACGACAGGCTCGGTGGCGCGCCAGTCGACCGCCGTGCGAAATCGAGTCGAATGCCGTCGCGCCAATCGCGTGCCGATATCGGCGAGGATTCCGCGGTTCGATGCCGAACCGGCGCGATCGATTAATCGCCACGTTCCCATGATCGTCGGCGCGACGCTTCGATCGCGTTAGTGCGTACACGGAGCCGTTTTTTCTGCGACGCAGGTGCGCAATCGCCTTCTTCCGCGACGCAGCACCGATGCTAGGCTGCCTGCGCCCGATCCTGGGCCTCAAGGAGAGAGACGCATGATCCGCACCACCAAGTTGATGACCCTGTGTGCTTTCGTGTTCGGCCTGAGCTTCGCCACCACGGCGTTCGCGGCCTGCAATTCCGGCTGTTTCTCGCGTTGCCAGACGGCCGCGATCAATCAGTGCCTGGCCGACGGCGGCGGCGACGATTGCTATACGGACGTCACGTACTACCACTGCTATCGCAATTGCGGCTGCATCATTCCCTGATCGTGGATCGCCACCGCGGCAGTCGATGCGCGCGCCTCATCCGTGTGGATGGGGCGCTTTGGTTTTGGCGTCCGGTGACGATGCGCGGCGCGACTGCGCAGTGACCGCGCGTCCTCTGGCCGTGTGTCGATGCACAACCTCTAGGCCGGCTGCATCACCACGCCGCTGATCCTCACGTTGAACAGCGAGGCGATCAGCCGCCGCACCGCGGCGATGCTGGGCGTGGGCAGGTTGCAGCGATGCTCCTTGCCGCTGAAGTCGCGGATGTAGATCGCGCCCGCTTTGCGCGACACCGCAAAATGTTTTATCGAACCGTCGCGGCTGATGCCCGATGCCGTGAACCAGATCCGCTTCGTGGTCGTTCGCTCGCTCACATCCTTGGCTCCTGCTGTGTCCGGCCGAACTGCCGCGGTTGCCGCGGCAGGGGCCTGGTACAAGTCGGAGTGATGGGGTTGCGGGAAAGTTCCGGTTGCCTGGCGATGATCTTCGATAGCTTTCGTCGCGAATTTCGTCAGAACCGATAGGTCAGCGCCACGCGCACGTTGCGCGGTTCGCCCCAGGTGTAGGTGCTGTAGTAGCTGAAGATCGTGTAATAGCGCTTGTCGAGCAGATTGCTGACGTTGAGCGTCGCCGACAGTTTGTCGTTGATCTCGTAACGGGTCATCAGGTCGAGCAACCAGTACGGCTGCGTGCGGTGTTCGACCGTGCCCAGCGACGGATGCGGGATCGAGCCGAAGGTCTGGTTCTGCCAGCGCGCGCCGCCGCCGACGGTCCAGCCCTGCAGACCGCCGCGCAGACGGTAGCTGGTGTGAATGCTGAATTGGTCTTCCGGTTCCAGGGTCGAGACCTTGGCGCCGGCCTGACGCGCGAGTTTGTGCGCGTAACCGGCCTGGATTTGCCAGCCCGGCAGCAACTGGCCCGAGATCTCGAATTCGTAACCCTTGGTGCGCACGCCGGGCAGGGCGCGGTAGGCGATGCCGCCCGACGGCGTGCGACCGCCGGTCGGATCGGGGTAGTTGTCCTGATCGAGCTGGAACACCGCCGCGCTGGCGTTGAGGCGGCCGTCGTAGAACTCGCCCTTCAGGCCGACTTCGTAGTTCTGTCCTTCCAGCGGATCCAGCGCGCGGCCGCGTTCGTCCTGATAGCTCTGCGGCTTGAAGATGGTGCTGTAGCTGGCGAACGCGGAGAAATTCCGGTTCAGGTCGTAGACCACGCCGGCGTACGGCACCACCACGCCGCTCTTGTCGATGTCGACCGACTTGTAGCTGCCGATGCGGCTGCCGACGATCAGCTTGAGCGGGTCGGCCAGGTCGAAGCGGCCGACGATGTAGGCGCCATTCTCGCGGGTCACGACGTTGTCGCCGAAACCGCGCTGCCAGGCCGGCTCGGGGATGTCGCCGTTCCATGCGCGGTAATCGGGCACCTCGGTCGGATAGTCGGCCGGCGCGAAGTAACCGGTGTTGGTCCAGCGCTTGCGCGACAGGCTGCCGCCGACCACCAGTTCGTGCTCGCGGCCGAACCAATCGAAGCGGCCGCTGACGTATACGTCGGCGGCGTTGCTGACGGTCTTGCCGATGTACTGGCCCAGCCACAGGCCGACCCCCGCGCCGGTGAGCGGATCGGGATTGCCGGACGCGGCCGCGCCGAGCGCGGCGTCGTAGCCGTTGACCTGATGGTTGAGCTGCAGCTTGACGAGCCAGTCGTTGCCGAAGCGATGCTCCAGCGTGGCGAAACCGGTGCGCGTGTACTGGCGCCAATGGCTCCAGCGCGCGCCGTTGTTGAACGAGCGCGGCTTGTCGTTGAAGTCGCCGTTGCTGTCGAGCAGCGGGATGCCGCCCCAGCTCGAGCCCTTGGGATCGCTGTCCTGCGCGTCGGCGCCGACGCTCAGCAAGGTGGATTCGCCCAGGTCGGCTTCGACGATGCCGTACAGCACCTGGGTGCTGCGCTGGTAATGATCGCTGTGCGTGTGACCGTCCTGGAACGCGGCCACCGTGCGGCCGCGCACGCGTCCGTCGTCGGTCAGCGGGCCGCCGACGTCGACCTCGGCGCGGTAGTCGTCCCACGAACCGGCGCCGAGCGTGGCGCTGCCGCGCACGGCGTCGCGCGAGGGTTTCTTGCGGATCAGGTTGATGGTCGCGCCCGGATCGCCCATGCCGGTCAGCAGGCCGGTCGCGCCCTTGAGCACTTCGACGCGGTCGTAGATCGCCATGTCGCTGAGCGTGTTGCCGGCCGAATAGGCCGAATCGCGCTGCATCGGGATGCCGTCGTACTGGAAGTTCTGCACCGCGAAGCCGCGCGCGTAATACTCGGTGCGTTCGCTGTCGTAGGTGACGATGCTCAGGCCCGGGGTGACGCGCATGACATCGTCGATCCCGGTCAGGCCGAAGTCGTCCATCTCCTGGCGGGTGATCACGCTGATCGACTGCGGGGTCTGCCGCGGCGTCAGCACCAGGCGCGTGGCGGTGGCGATGGTGCCGGGCGTGTAGGCGCCGCTGCCTTCGGTGACGGTGCCGAGCTGGTTGGCGGTGACCTCGACGGTTTCCAGGGTCCGCGGATCGGCCGCTGCCGGCGGCGGCGTATCGCGATCGGGCGACGTTTGCGCGCTGGCGCTACCGACGGCGCCGAGGCCGAGCAGGCCGGCCGCGAGGATGCGATGCAGGCTGAGTGCGAGCGAGCTGGGTGCGAGTAAGCCCGGGCCATTCGGCCGCGACCCAGGCAGGCGACGGGAAAACCACGGACGAGTAGAAACCGGCATGACAAGCGCTTCCAGAAAGGGGTGAATTCCTCTGGCGTCGGCTTGAGGGTGCGGTGGTGGTCGCGCGGCGTGCAGCCCGCGGCGAGCGGCGATTATAGGCCGCCGCCGGGGGTTCTCAAAACGCAGGCCGGCCGGGGCAGGGCGCGCGGCACACGCGTCTGGATCGTTTTCGTCGAAGTCGAGCCATCGCCTACACCATCGCCGCGGCGATCGCCGTCAGTTCCGCGCGCAGGCGCGGCGTCGCGTAATCGATGAAGGCCCGCAACACCCGATTGCGGCGCGGCACGCGATGGAACAGCAGGTTCACCGGCACCGGTTCGGGTTCGAACGCGGGCAGCACCCGCACCAGCCGGCCGGCGGCGAGGTGTTCGATGACCTGATAGCAACGCGCTCGGCAAATACCGTTGCCGCGGATCGCCGCGTCGATCGCCGCCACCGCGCCGTTGAGGGCGATGCGCGGCTGCACCGCGACCGATATCGCGCGCTGGCGCGGCGAGCTGCGATCGACGAACTGCCACAGCTCGCGCTCCTTCGCCTCGTCCTCGCCGAGGCAGGCGTGCGCGCGAAGCTCGGCCGGTGCCCGCGGCGCGCCGCAACGCGCGATGTAGCCGGGCGACGCGCACACCAGGCGCCTGACCTCGCCGAGCCGGACCGCGACGATGCCCGAGTCGGGCAGGGGCGCCAGGCGCACGGCCATGTCGACGCCTTCGTCGACCAGATTCACGATCCGGTTCAACAGCAGCACCCGCGCGCGCACCAGCGGATGTTCGGCGAGGAAGTCCTCGACCACCGGCAACAGCTTGAGCCGGCCGAACAAGTCCGGCGCGGTGATGGCGAAACTTCCGCTCAGCGCGCTGTCGTTCTTGATCCCGCGCTTGTCCGCGTCCTCGACCTCCGACAATTCGGCCAGCACCGAGCGGTACACGGCGGCATGGCGTTCGCCGCTGTCGGTGAGCCGCAGGCGGCGCGCGCTGCGGTGCAGTAGCCGCTCGCCCGAGCGTTGTTCGAGCAGGGTCACCGCGCGGGTCACGGTCGCGGGCGATCGCCCCAGCGCGCGCGAGGCCGCGACCAGCGAACCCTTGTCCACCACGGACAGGAAAATCAGCATCGCGTCGAGCCGGTCCATGATTTCATCATCTGAAATATTGGATTTCCACGGTACCGGCTTATTACCGCTATTGAAACTGCCTAGACTCCCGCTCGACGCGTCGATGGACGCAGCGGCGTTGGAGACACTGGCGATGAACGGGTTCGATCGGAACGAGTTGAATAAGGGCGGGCTGGACAAGAGCGCGTTGGATCAAGGCCGACGCAGTCTCGTCACCGCGATCGGCCTGGGCGCGATCAGCGGCGCGGCCTGGGCCAACGGCGACGGGCGCAAGCCGACGACTAACAACCCATCGGCATTGGAAGCGAGCACCGCGACCGCATCGGTTCGCTATGCCACGCAGCAAGTCGGCGAGGTGAGCGTTTTCTATCGCGAGTCGGGGCCGTCCGATGCGCCAGTGCTGCTGTTGCTGCACGGGTTTCCGAGCGCCAGCCACATGTTCCGCGACCTGATCCCCTTGCTCGCGCAGCGCTACCGGGTGATCGCGCCGGACCTGCCGGGTTTCGGCAACACGCTGGCGCCGCCGCGCGCGTCGTTCGAGTACAGCTTCGATCGCCTGGCGCAGGTGATGGCGGGGTTCGTCGATGCGCTCGAACTCACCCGCTATGCGCTGTACGTCTTCGACTACGGTGCGCCGATCGGTTTTCGCCTGGCGATGAAACACCCCGAGCGCATCGCCGCGATCGTCAGCCAGAACGGCAATGCCTACATCGAGGGGCTGAGCCAGGAATGGGAGCCGTGGCAGGCCTACTGGCGCGATCCCAGCGCGCACAATCGCGACGCCTGCCGGGCCGCGTTGACCGATGAGGCGATCCGTTTCCAGCATGCGCATGGCGCGCCGGCGCATCGGCTCTCGCCGGACGGCTATCAGCTCGACAGCTTCCATATGCGCCGCCCTGAAGCCCAAGAGATCCAGCTCGACCTGATCCTCAGCTACCGCAGCAACGTCGCGCTGTATCCCGCGTTCCAGAACTATTTCCGCGAGTATCGTCCGCCGTTGCTGGCGGTGTGGGGCAAGCACGATGTGTTCTTCATTCCGCCGGGCGCGCAAGCCTTCAAACGCGACCTGCCCGACGCCGAGATCAACTTTCTCGACGCCGGCCATTTCGCCGCCGAAACCCATTACGTCGAGATCGCCCGGCTGATGCGCGACTTCCTGCGCCGGCATCGGTACTGAGCCGGCCGGTGCAGCGCCTAGCGCGCATCACCGATGCAAGGGCGCCAGGAAATGCCGCGCGGCATGTCGCGCCGCGGACGCTTCATCCCCGACCCACTCGCGGAACTTGACGATCTTCGCGCTGTGCTGGCGCCCGGCCGGGCAGGTGAACCAGAACGCACGGCCGTCGCGGGCGACGAAGTCGTGGGCGGGGACCAGTTCGCCGGATTGCAGCGCGTGATGGAACAGGATCGGCGAGCCGATCGCGATGCCGTGGCCGGCGATGGCGGCGGCGATGTCGAGATATTCGGCGGAAAGATGGGTGCCGAACCGGCCGCGCAGATCGACGTCGGCGAAGCCGCGCGCCTGATACCACAGCTGCCACCAATCGGAGCGGCCGAGCAGCGGCACGCGCACGGGTTCGCGCGGATCGGCGATGGCGGCCGCGGCCGCGCGCAAGGCCGGCGCGCACAGCGGCATGAACACGCTCGGAAACAGTTCGGTGGTGTGCAGTCCGGCCCATTGGCCGTGACCGTTGCGGATGGCGGCGTCGAACTTGCCCGCGCTGAGGTCCTGCGCTTCGGCCGACAGGTCCAGCTCCAGCGAGATGTCCGGATGGCGCGCGCGGAACCGACCCAGCCGCGGCGTCAGCCAGCTGGTGCCGAAGCTCGGCAGCGCGGTCAGGCTCAGTTGCGAGCGATCGGTCTCGACCGCGCGGATGAAGCTCGCGCGCAAGGCGGCGAAGGCCTTGGTCGCCTCCGCGGCCATGACCTCGCCCGGCGCGGTCAAGGTCACCCGCTGCGGGTGACGCACGAACAGCCGGACGCCGACCTGA
This sequence comes from Lysobacter capsici, assembly GCF_014779555.2. NCBI lineage: Bacteria > Pseudomonadati > Pseudomonadota > Gammaproteobacteria > Lysobacterales > Lysobacteraceae > Lysobacter > Lysobacter capsici. The sequence goes on along the minus strand of NZ_CP094357.1, from coordinate 6,027,852 downwards.
TCCTCGAGCCGGCGCACGTGATAGCTGACCGACGCGGCGCTGGTGTCGAGCTCCTGCGCGGCCTGAGCGAAACTGCCCAGGCGCGCCGCCGCCTCGAAGGCGCGGATCGCGATCAGGGACGGCATGCGAGGGGTGTCGACCATAAGCGTGGCTTAGCCTGCGGGCTCGTAATCGGATGGTCAACCGGCGCGGCGGTTTGCAACCATCGGCTACCGCCCATCGGAACTGCGAGCATGCTCAGACGTGATTTCCTGCGCTGGTACGTATGGAGCGCGGCGGCGGCCGCCGCGCTGCCGCTGTCGGCCGCGCTGGCGCGAACCCCGACCGAACCGTCGCACCGGTCCAAAGGACGCGCGCACGATTGGGACTGGCTGATCGGCAGTTGGGACGTGCGCCACCGCCGCCTGCGCGAGCGCCTGGTCGGCAGCGACGACTGGCAGGACTTCGGCGGCAAGAGCGCGGTCTGGTCGACCTTGGGCGGGCTGGGCACCATCGACGACAACCTCGTCGACCTGCCCGGCGATCCCTACCGCGGCCTGGGCATCCGCGCCTTCGATGCGGTCAGCGACAGCTGGGCGATCTGGTGGCTCGACGGACGCAGGCCCGGCCACATCGATCCGCCGGTGCGCGGCAAGTTCGACGGCGACAGCGGCCGCTTTTTCGGCCGCGACACGCTGCGCGGCAAGCCGATCGTCATGCGCTTCACCTGGCGCGCGATCCACGGCCGGCGTCCGTGGTGGGAGCAGGCCTTTTCCGCGGACGACGGCGCCACCTGGGAAGTCAATTGGCGCAACTGGTTCACCCGCACGGATGCTGTTCCCAAACCGCTGCCGCCGCTGACGGATGCGCCGGACGACTGGGCGTTTCTGGTCGGCCGCTGGCAGGTGCAGCATCGTCGGCTGCGCCAGCGCCTGACGGGCAGCGACGAGTGGGATGTTTTCGACGGCACCTTGGTGAACTGGCCGGTGCTGGGCGGTCACGGCAATGTCGGCGACAACCTGATGCGCTTTCCGGGTGGCGAGGTGCGCGGCATCGGCCTGCGTCAGTACGATCCCGACCGCCGGCAATGGCTGAGCTGGTGGCTCGACGGCCGCGATCCCACGCGCATCGGCGCGCCGCTGCGCGGGCGCTTCGTCGACGGCGTCGGCACGCTGCAGGGCGAGGACACGCACGACGGCAAGGCCATCCTCACTCGCGTGGTGTGGTCGCAGATCACCGCACGTTCGGCGCGATGGGAACAGGCGGCGTCCGCGGACGGCGGCGCCACCTGGGAAACCAATTGGATCAGCACCTTCCAGCGTATCGATTAGGAGACCGGCCATGCCAGGTTCGTACTTGCCGCGGTGTTGCGCATTCGTCATCGCGTTGATGGCGACGACTTCGATCTGGGACTGCGCGGCGGCCGACCGCGCGCGACCGCATGCCGGCGGTTTGCGGATCGTGGGCGAGGCGACCGCGTTCGCGCCGACCGTCGCGCCGGCCCAGTTCGCCCGGATCCGCCTGACCCTGAGTCCGGACGGCAATACCGCGCTATGGTTCAGCCGCAACCGGCCGGGCGGCGCGGGCAGCTACGACATCTGGATGTCGCGACGCGAGGGCGCGCGCTGGACCGACTCGACGCCGGTGTCGTTCAACACGCCCGACCGCGACTTCGATCCGGCTTTCTCGGCCGACGGCCGGTACGTGTATTTCAGCTCCAATCGCCCCGGCGGCGTGGGCGACGACGATCTGTACCGGGTGGCGGTCACCGCGCAGGGGTTCGGCGCGGTCGAGCACCTCGGCGCCGCGGTCAACAGCGCCGGCAAGGAGTTCGCGCCGATGCTGTCGCCTGACGGGACCCGGCTGCTGTTTTCCAGCGATCGCGTCGGCGGCGCCGGCGGCCAGGATCTGTATGTGGCCAGGCGCGTCGATGCGGGCTTCGCCGCCGCGCAACGTCTGCCGGGATCGCTCAATACCGCGGGCCACGAATTCGATGCGACCTTTCTCGCCGACGGCGCCACCGTGGTGTTCGGCCGCGCCAAGGACTTCAGCAAGGACCGCGCCGATCTGTTCGTCAGCCACGTGCGCAACGGCCGTTACGATGCCGGCGAGCGCTTGCCCGACACGGTGAACAACCGCGAACACGATACCTATGGGCCGATGCTGGATTGGTCCACGCGCGGACGCTTTACCGTTTCCACCCGACGCGACGGCGCGGCCGAAATGGGCTTGTATCTGGTCGACTACGCGCTCGATGACGCTGCGGCGACGGACAAATCGAATCGGTAACCAAGCCTGCAGTCGAAGTCGAGTCCGCTGCGGGAACACATGCGATGGCGCAGTTTCGGTTCTATCCGATCTAGACGAAGTTGCGCTGCTGCCCCCCTTGTCGGCGCGCAGCAGCGCAATGAGCACGGCGACAGCGATATGCGCGGCCGATCCGCGGGCCTGGCCTCACCCAAGCCGTTTCGGCATCAACAGCTGACCGTGAACGAGCCGATGTAATCGGGCGTGACCGTGCCCTGGATGCTGATCTGGCCCGTGCATTGGTTATGGACGGCCCGGCCGACCTCGACCCCGTTCTGGTAATAGGTGCGTACTTCGCCAGGAGCCGGCAGATAGCCGCCTTTCGCGGATATCGGTCCGCTCGCGACGGCAACGAACCCGAGCGCCGCCGCCAGCCATAGCTTCTTGTGGTTCATCCCTATCTCCTTCGATGTCGTCGACTTGTCGCCGACCCAGCGAGGGTGATGCTTCCACCGCGCGTTTGCATTACGCGGCGCACCATGCAGGCCGCGCGAAAGGCGACCGGTCTCACGAAAGCCGACAAGGTTTCGAATTCGATTTCGTCATCCAGGCAAAACCCGCCGCGACGATCGTCGTTCGCCGCCCATGCGCCCGGCGCCGATCGACGCGCGAATTAATCGGCATCGCGTGATTCGTGTCTGCGACAATACGCATCACCGTCGCCGCCTCGCCGCGGGGCGACCCGATTCCGTCCGTGATGGAGCCGCTATTGGCTATTTCGATCTCCCAATCAATCGAGTCGGTCGACTGGACCTGCCTTGAAGAGCTGTTTATCCGCGCGCCCCTCGGCGCACGAAGCGCCGCCGCGCTCGAACAGGTCTTCCGCAACAGCCAGATCGCGTTGTTCGCGTACGACGGCGATCGCCTGGTGGCCGCCGGGCGCGCGCTCACCGACAAGGTCAGCTGGACGATCATCTTCGACGTGGTCGTCGACCCGGATTGCCAGGGCAAGGGTCTGGGGAAAATGATGGTCGAGGCGCTCGCGTCGGGATCGGGAGCGCGCAACGTCATGCTGCAGTCGGTGCCCGGGAAACAGGATTTCTATGCGCGGCTGGGCTATCGGCCGATGACGACCGCGATGGCGAAGTACGACGATCCGCAGTGGGCGCTTGCGAACGGTTATATCGAATCAGACTTGGCGGGTAGTGTCTGATCGGCCATTCGAGTTCATGTGATTTCGCGTGCAGCTTGATCGTCGCATTGAATGGCCGTTTTTGATCCATAGCGGCTGCTGAGTTGTTGTCATCTGCGGACAGTTTTGGCGTTGGAGCTGCGGCCTTCGGTTGCTTATGACTACGAAATTTCCGAGTTGCCGCATTGGATTTCCCGCATAACGTATCAATTCTCGCCTCACTCCAGCCCGACGGAATTGATCTGGGTCTAGGATCTTCTGTAGGAAAGGCTTGGTTGACTGTCTTTCGCAAGCATGCCAAAAATTCGGGCTCCCCCTGCTTCGGGGTTTAATCGTAGTTAGGTGATTGCCGTGACGACATCGCTCACTGCCCTGCTTGAAGCAAAGCGCTCTCATCTCGCGCGCCTCTCAAGTAGCAATGGATCGCAGGGAGAATCGGCCGCGCGCTCGACATCGCCTAACTGGATTGCCCGGCCTAAGGGTCAAGCACGTAGGAACCTACTCACTGCGCTCAAGCGAACAGGAATAGAAATCAAGGCAACAGCGTTCGACTTCATTTCACTTCCTGAAAGCCAAACTATCTCGTTTGATAGCGAGGAAGATTTATTCCACCGCTTGCCGCAAATGACATTCATCGAGGTCAAGACTGCTACCCAAAAGCGCGTCAAGCCAGGATTTTCAGGTTTCTTCTTTGCTTTTACTGAGAACGAAATATCCGCTTCTACCCAGCTTGGCGACCGCTACAAGATCGCTCTGTTCAACAAGCATACGAAGGAACTGCTAATTAGCTCGCTGCCTGAGGTTATGGGGCGAGCAGGATCAACCACATGGCAGGTTTCTATTCAGTTGAGGCCGGCCGAGTAGTGGGCTACGAACCTAGCAATTAATTTGGACCGACGCGGCTCGCGGCGCGATTTAATTCTGGTGTCGAATGCGTGTTCGTTTTTGGCCGGGAGTGGACTTCGTTATTCCGGAAGCCCATGTAATTGTGAGCGGCTGCACTCGATCCTAAACGGACATCTTTCGATGTAGATGGGGATGTCTGCATACGAGGCGGGAGTAGCCATGAACCCGGATATGCGGAACACTTGTACTGCATGATTTGCTTGGATCATTTTTCCAGTTTTCACCAAAGCTATCGTCTCAGCTGTTGAGACAAGGCGATGCTTTAGTCGTGAGTCACGCAGGTGCTGCGGCAAGAAGCCGAGATGACACGCGACTTGCGCTCATTGCAGAATCCTGTTCATCCGCGCACCCATACGATCCATCATGACTGTGTCCCGCGTCGATCCTAAACTCGTCTTCGCCTGGCAGGCGGCCCACTCCATCGCCCGGAACTCCCCGCCGCCGGTGCTCGATCGCGGCGGCTTCCGAGTGGATACCCATTCGGAGAAGGAAGTGAAGCGCTGGGTGTTTCCCGAGCCATGCGACAGCTTGCGCGACATCGCCCACGCCATCACCGCGCCGCGGCATTACCTGAAGCTGTGCGGATCCGACGAGGAACTGCGAAGCGCATTGCCGGCTCGCTGGGAGATTCAGCCCACGAACTATTTCATGGTCGCGACGGCGGCGACCCTGGTCGCGGCGTCGTTGCCGAGCGGCTATGCGATGGAGTTGCATCAGGCCGGTTCGGTCACCCGCGCCACCGTCATCGCGCCCGATGGCGATGTGGCCGCGAGCGGATGCGCGGCGGAAACGAGGGATGTCTTCATCTACGATCGAATCGAGACCGCGCAGCCGCATCGGCGCAAAGGCTTGGGCGTCGCGGTCATGAGCGCTCTGGGCGCGGCGAGAAAATCGCTTGCGACTGCGCAGCTTCTGGTCGCGACCGACGACGGTCGCAGCCTCTATGCGAATCTTGGCTGGACGGTGCTCGCGCCATTGGCCGCTGCCACCATTCCTGAAAGTTGAATCCGCGCGCGGCCGATTTCGCAGTCGGGCCACGCTGGCTGGGGCCATCGGACTTGCCGCGTAGCGCTTGAGTCGTGGCGGCCGTCATGGCCTGCGTTACGGCTGCCGCTCATGGCTCACAGCATGAGCCCGCAATCCCCGCAACCAGTCCGACAGGCCCGCTGCCGACCCGGCACAGGCGCAGAAGCCGCCGCCTAAACGCCGGATCACCCGGTTATCCTCCCCATCAATTGACAGCCTACCTATTGGTAGGTAGACTGAATGCTCCTTCCGTTGAAACGACCCCCATGGGCATCTCTCCAATCGGCTGGCTCCACACCCTGGGAAGCCTCCCCGCCATCCCGCTCGCCGCCTACATGCTGGTCAAGCACGGGCGGATCGTTCCCGAGTCCCGGGCCGGGCGCGCCTATTTCTGGTTCATGCTGCTGGGCGTGCTGACGGTGTATCCGATCGCGCATCAGCCCATCAGCTCGATCATTGCGACCATCACCCTCGTGGTGCTGCTGGTGGGCTACGGCATCTCGCGATGGTCCGCGGCGCGGCGATTCGGCAAGTACATCGAGACGGTTTCGCTCAGCCTCAGCGTGTTTTTTCTGATGATCCCGACGGTCAGCGAAACTTTACGCAGGCTGCCCGTCGGCAAGCCGCTGGTGACCGATCTGAAGGACCCGCTTTTGCTCGGCGTGCAGGGCGCACTATTCTTGGCGCTGATCGTCGGCGTACCGTTGCAGATGCGCGCGCTGCGCCGGCGAAAATCCGTTCAAGCCAAGGCAGGGCGTTGATGCCGTCGTCCCGATCGCAGTCGCAAGCGCAGTACTCGCTCAAAGCCCTGGAGATCATTCAACGCACGAATGAGCTGCTGGCCAAGGGCGGCTACAACGGCTTCAGCTACGCCGACATCGCCGCGTTGGTCGATGTAAGAAAAGCCAGCATTCACCATCACTTCCCCGCCAAGGCGGATCTGGTCAAGGCGACGGTCGCTGTGCACCGCGAAGCGACCCGGCATGGCCTGCAATCGCTGAGTCTGCTCGACATCGATCCGCTCGAACGCCTCGTCGCCTACAGCCGGTTCTGGGCGGAATGCATCCAGGCCTCGAATCCGCCGATCTGCATCTGCGCGCTGCTGGCGGCGGAACTGCCGTCGATTCCGGCCGAAGTCGCCGATGAAGTCAAAGCGCATTTCAACGAGCTGCATGCCTGGATCGCGTCGAGCATGGAGGAAGGCCAGGCGAAGGGCGCGATGCGATTGAGCGACAGCCCGTCGGCCGAGGCGTCCATGTTCATGGCGTCGATCCACGGCGCGATGCTGTCCGCGCGCGCGGTCGGCGATGCGTCGGTGTTCTGGCAGATCGCGAAGCTGGCTACCGATCGTCTGAGAAAGGCTTGATCGTCCATCGACTTGGGTCGGGTTGCGCCTGCCGCAAGCCGCGTAAGAGCACGATCCCGCAGGCGACATAGCGGGAGAACTTGTCCTTATTGTCGCCTGCGCGCAGAACTACCGCGCCGGCGACGATCCGTCCGCGGCCTGCGCCTGCAGGAATACCGCCAGCTGCGCTTCGAAGGCGCGCTGATAGGCCGGCCGCGCGGTGGCGCGGGCGACGAAGGCGGCGAGGTTGGGGTATTCGTCGACCATGCCGGTGCTTTGCAGCCGCAGCAGGACCGACACCATCAACAGGTCGCCCGCGCTGAAAGCGCCGTCGAGCCATTCGGCATCGCCGAGATGGCGGGAAAGCTCGCCTAGCCGCCGGCGCACGCGTTCGTCCACAATCGCCTGGCGCTGCGCGTACCAGCTCTGCTCGCGCTCGAAAATCCAGGCCATGGACCGCTCGACGATAGGCGGCTCGACGGTATTGAGCGCGGCGAACATCCAGGCGATGGCGCGCATCCGCGCGTTCGCGTCGGTCGGCAGCAGGCCGGCGTGGCGCTCGGCGAGATGCAGCACGATCGCGCCGGATTCGAACAGCGCCAGCTCGCCGTCCTCATAGGTCGGGATCTGCCCGAACGGATGAAGCGCCAGATGCGCCGGTTGCTTCATGTCGCCGAAGGACAGCGTGCGCACCTGGTAAGGCTGCCCGAGTTCCTCGAGCGTCCAGCGCACGCGCATGTCGCGCGCCAGTCCCTTGCCGCGGTCGGGCGAGGATTCGAATGCGGTAATGGTCGGGGTCATCGGTTTGCTCCGGTGGTTTGTAGGTCGTGGCCGCGGGTTACGTGGTTGTTCGACGAAGGCGTTGTTGGCTAACGCCGCGCCCGCCATCCGATACACATGAGGCGGGCGCTGGCGAACCGGTCGGGCATCCGCGTCATGGTTGCTGGAGGCCCGCGTTCCTTACATCGACGAATGGTCGGCCTCGAAATCGACAAGGGTCCGGCCTGTCTGTCCGGCGGTCGCGTCTGCCCATGGTCGACAGCGATCATCGCTTACCGCCGGCGACCCGTCGGGCCTGGGTGGGGCCGTCACGGCCAACGCGCCATCGACCCGGATCCCGCGGCAGCGCACCGCGCTTTCGATCCCGATGCGCTTGCGCCATGAAACAATCGCGGATCACGCTGCTGTCCACTGCCCGAAGCGGATACCGGCAGCGCCAGGCCAGCGTCGGGCAATCACGGCGGCTGCTGCGCGGACGGCTCGACCGCTGGACCCGCCAGAGCCTGCATCGGCCTCAACATACGAAGAGATGGCCGCTTGGACGATCCGCGCTTCTACGTAATCACAGGCGCTTCCGGGGCCGGCAAGTCGACCCTCGTGAACGCGCTCGGCGAATTGGGCTACTGCGTGGTTCCCGAAATCGCCTTGACGATCGTGCAGGAACAGGAGCAGCGCGGCGGCCATCTCTATCCATGGACCGATCTGCAGGCGTTCATGGAGGCAGTGCTGGTACGAAATATCCAGGCCTACGATTCGGCTCGCGCGATGCGCTCGCCCGTGTTCTTCGATCGGGGCCTGCCCGAATGCCTGGCCCATATGCGACTGCTCGGTCTGCGGATCGAGCCCGGTCTTGCCGCTGAAGCCGCGCGGCGTCGCTACGCCGGCACCGTGTTCGTCGCCGAGCCGTGGCCGGACATCTACGTCTGCGATCGCTGGCGTCGCGCGCCATTCGAGCGTGCGGCGCGGTCGTTCGAGCCCACGGTGGCCGCCTATGTCGAGGATGGATACCGCTTGCGCACCATCCCCCAACGGTCGGTGCGCGAGCGATTGGCATACGTTCTGGAAACGGTGCGGGCCGATACCTGACATCTCCCGCGGGCTCGCACCAGCTAGCTTTCGGCACAGGCCAAGTCGAAGGCCATCAACAGCCTGTCCCGCGCCGCGTCGGTCAGCTTGAAGAACTCGGCGATGCCTTGCCTTGGAATATCGAATCGCACCGAAAATTGCATGGGCGACAGCAAGGTATGCCCGTCCAGGCAGCTGATCCCGGCCGTGGTCGCACCGCCGATTTCGATGTTGATTCGGTCGGAAAGACACTTCATGTCCAGTCGATAAGACGTCACGTCGCGAAAATCGAACTCGCCGTCGCCGGGATGCCCAAGCGGGCCGTGAGTGACCGAGCCGACTTTCGTGCCTTTGATTTCGAAGAACACCCCGTCTGTCATCCGTTGCGGGTTGTGTTCGAGGAGCATCGATGGGCTGAAAGGGCGCAGGAATATATTCAATTTCTGCAGCTGGCTCCCGGCCTTGCTCAAAACCAGCTCGTCCTCGCTCAGATACGCCGAAACGGCGGTGCCGTGCACGATGTCGTCGAGCAAGATACGACCTTCAAATTCGGCGGCGTACGACATCGAGGGCCTTCGTTCCTTGGCGTGGTCGTGGGAGTTCTGACGATGCAGGCGGGGCCTCAGGCCTTGGCCGACATCGCGCTCAACTCTTCCAGATCGAGGTCGCGCTCAAGTTCGTGCAGGGTCTCGTCGTCGATGTCGCCGGCGCGGTGCAGGCGAATGAGTTCGCGGCGTCCGCAGGCGACGGCTTCCAGCACCACATCGAAGTGGGCGTGGATCAGCGGGGTGTAGTGCTCGGTGCGCTCGGCGTAATCGACGATCGCCACTGCCTTGCGCTGATACTTTTCCAGCAGCTTGGGATGGATGAGCTCGCCTTGGCTGTCGTAGGCCAGGGTCTGGACGATCGCGAACTGCACCTGGGCCATCGCGGCCTCGGCCTGGCTCATCGTCAGGCGCGGCTTTTCCGCGTCCGGCTCGGTCAGTTTCGCCCAGCCGATCACCCATCCCAAGGTCGTGCCCTGCACGAGCACGGTGACGAGAATCACCGCGAACGAAGTCACCAGGATGAAATCGCGGCCGGGAAAGCCGTCCGGAATGCTCAGCGCCAGCGCCAGAGTAACCACGCCGCGCACGCCCGCCCAGCTCAGCACGGTCGAGCCGCGCGCGCCGATGGGCTTGTAGCGTCGCAGCCCCAGCAGGTTGCATAGCTTGATCGCCGCGTCGGACCCGAACACCCAGGCGAAGCGCGCGAGGGTGAGCGCGACCAGGATCGCGAGGATGTCCCAGCCCATCGTCGACACCACCACGCCGAAGCCGCCGCCGCGTTCGACCACGCCGCGCAGCGACAGTCCGATCAGGATGAAGACCGACGCCTCCATCAGAAACACCAGCACCTCCCAGAACGAGGTGCCGCGCATGCGCGTGGACGCCGACAGCACGTTGCTCTGATGCCAGCTCGCGATCAGGCCCGTGGTCACGGTGGCGATGACGCCGGACACGTGCAGCATTTCGCCGAGCAGATACGAGGTCCACGACAGCAGCACCGTGGCGGCGATGATCAGATACTCGTCGCCGAGGCGGCGCACCAGCATCACCCATGCCGTGCCCACGGCCGCGCCGACCAGCGCGCCGCCCAGCGCCAGCACAAAGAAACTCCCGACCGCCTCGGTGGCGCTGAAGGCACCGGTGACGCCGGCGGCGACGGCGAAGCGGAACAGCACCAGGCCGCTGGCATCGTTGAGCAGGCTTTCGCCCTCGAGCAGGATCTGCAGGCGGCGCGGTAGTTTGACCCGCTGCAGCACGGCGCGCGCGGACACGGCATCGGGCGGCGAGACGATCGCGCCGAGCGCGGCGCAGGCGGCCCAGGGCAGCGACGGAAACAGAAGATGGGTCACCACCGCCACGACGACGCAGGTGAACAGCACCGCGCCGACGGCCAGCGAGCCGATCCCGATCAGATGACGGCGCAGCCGCGCCAGCGCGATCGACCAGGCGCCGTCCATCAACAGCGGCGGCAGGAAGATGACCAGCACCAGCTCGGGGTCCACCGCGATGGTGGGCAGGCCCGGGATGAAGGCGAGCGCCGCGCCGCCGGCGAGCAATCCCACCGACGGCGGCAGTCCCAGCCGGTGGGCCGCATAGTGCAGCGCGATGATCGCCAGAAACATCACGATCACCAACTCGAATAACTGGGTCGGGTGCATAAGGCTCTGCTTCGACGGAACGTTGGCCGCGCTGAGCCTCATTTCACGGCACGTCCGGCCGAAACGCAATCGCGGCTGGATGGGCGGTCGCCTCGAGGCGAGCGTTGCCGATAAGCCGCCGCGACCCGCGCCGTCGGCACGCGTTGCCCGGGACGCATGCGCACGAACGATGAGCGCGGTGTCGCCATCGACGAGCAAGCGCGATCTGCGGACCGGGCCTGGGGCACCAGGGCACGCGCGAACGCTCCGTCTGCCGCTTCGCGCGGTGCGTTACAGTAGCGCTCCCGACGGCAAGTCCGATTCCGTGACGCTCAAGTTCTGGCTTCTGCAACTGCTTGGTTGGTCGCTTTTTCTCCTGCTCGCCTATGTAGCGCGCCCGAGCGAAACCGAGGTTTCCGATTCGCTGCAGTTCGTGGCGACGCTCGCGCTGAGCGGGGCGGGGATGGCGGGCAGCGTGCTGCTGCGCCGGGTCTATCGCGGGCTGCAGGCCGACGGTTACGGCGACGTGCGCTGGCTGGGCATCGGGCTTGCCGCCAGCGTGCTGGCGGCGATCGGCGTCGATCTTGGGTTCCATTACGCGCTGTTGCTGGCGGCCAGTTTCTTGCCGTCGCTCTCCGCGTTGCACGAAGCGCAGCCGGCGATGTCGCGCGCGCCGCTGTTGGCCGTCGCCTACATGGCCTGGAGCCTGCTGTACCTCGCCATCAGCCGGCAGACGCGGCTCGAGCAGGCGGCCCGCACCCAGCGCGACCTGCAGCTGGCCTTGAAGGACGCGCAGTTGCAGCGGCTGCTGAGCCAGCTCAGCCCGCATTTCATCTTCAATGCCCTCAACAATGTCCGCGCGCTGATCCTGATCGATCCGGAACTGGCGCGCGAACACCTGACCCGATTCTCCGCGACCTTGCGATATCAGTTTTCCGGCGGCGACGAGGCGCTGGTGACGGTGGCGGAGGAACTGGACGTGGTGCGCGATTATCTGGGGCTGGTGCGCCTGCAGCTCGGCGAGCGCATGGAGTATCGCGAACAGGTGGACGCGAGCGCGCTGACCATGCAGGTCCCGCGCTTCTGCCTGCAACTGCTGGTGGAGAACGCGATCAAGCACGGCCTGGCGCCGAGCCGCGGCGGCGGCGTGCTGGAGGTGCAGGTCGCCGTCCAGGGCGGCGGTGTGCGCATGGACGTGCGCAACACCGGCCAGCTGCGATCGCAGGACGGCGCGGGCACCGGCTTGGCCAATCTGCGCCAGCGGCTGCTGCTGTCGTTCGGTCCCGCGGCGGGCTTGCGCTTGCTGCAGCAGGACGATTGCGTGGTGGCCAGCGTATGGACAGGAGCGGCGGCATGATCGATGCGGTCATCGTGGAAGATTCGCCGCTCGCCCGCTTCGAGCTGGAACATCTGCTCAAGTCCTATCCGCAGGTGACGATCGTCGGCCACGCCGGCGACGTCGATGCCGCGGTGTCGCTGATCGAAACGGCGTCGCCCGACGTGGTGTTCCTGGATATCGACCTGCCCGGCGGCAATGCGTTCACCGTGCTCGAGCGTCTGACCCGGGTGCCGCGCATCGTCTTCACCACGGCCTTCGACGAATATGCCTTGAAGTCGTTCGCGTTCAATACCATCGATTACCTGCTCAAGCCGATCGAGCCGCGGCGGCTCGCGCAGGCGATCCAGAAACTATCCGACACGATGCAGGCCGCGCCCGCGCGGCGCTCGATGGACAGCCCCATCTTCATCAAGGACGGGGACCGTTGCTTCCTGGTCAAGCCGCGCGACGTGCGGGTCATCGAGGCGGTGGGGAACTACAGCCGGGTGTATTTCCAGACGCAATCGCCGCTGCTGTACCGCCCGCTGGGCGCGGTCGAGACGCAGCTGGCGCCGGAGAAATTCTTCCGCGCCAGCCGGCGTTACATCGTCAATCTCGACTACGTGGAGCAGGTCGCGCCCTGGAGCAACGGCGGGCTGATGCTGAGCTTGCGCGGCGGTCTGGAGGTCGAGGTTTCGCGGCGGCAGAGCGCGCGCTTCAAGGACTTGCTGAGTCTGTAGCGGCGGCGCGCTCCGGCGAGTTCGCGGACTGGTTCGCACGCACCCCGATGCTGTCGCCCATCAGGCGATCGTGCAAGGTGATGGTCGCCCGGCCCTGCGCGTCGTGTCCGAATTCCAGCGAATCCAGCCCGCCGTCCAGATAGTGGCGGCCGTCGCGATGAGGGCGCAGCGCGACCGGATCGTCTCCTTCCTGTTGCAGCTGCAACGCGCCGTCTTTCTCCAGCACGACGCGGGCGCCGCCGTCGGCGAATACATAGCGACCGGTCCAGCTCGTGTCCGTCTTTCGGGTTGTGTCCTCGGCCGGGTACGGTCGACCGGCCGCGATCGCCGCCAGGCGCACCGACAGGTTGGTGGGGTCCATGAACTCGGCATTGGTGAGCACGGCCACGAACACATCCGGAGCTTTCACCCGCACCACATAGCTGTTGAAGCCGTTGATGAAGCCGCCGTGTTCCACATCCGCCAGATCGCCGACTTGCCCGATGATCCAGCCGAAGCCGTAGGGCGACAGCCGGCCGTTGGTCAGCGTGGTCTTGCCCGTGGCCTGGGCGAACAACGCGGGCGGCACGAGGCGTCCGTCGCGCAGCGCGCGGTGCCAGATCGCGAGATCGTCGACCGTGCTGATCAGGCCGCCGGCGCCCTGCGGCTGCGACATGCTGATGAAGTCGGCGTTCTGCAGTTCGCCCTTGACCCGGCGATAACCGTGGGCGCGTTGCGGAATCAGCGCGAGGTGGTTGTCGTAGCGGGTATGGCTCATGCCCAGCGGCTGGAACACGGCCTGCTGCATGTACTGCGGATAGGGCCGTCCGTCGAGACGCTCGATCAGATGGGTCAGCAGAATGTAGTTGGAATTGCTGTAACGGAACTGGCTGCCCGGGGCGAACTCCAGCGGCAAGTCTTTGAAGTAGCCGATCAGGCGCGTCGCATCGGCGTCTTCGCGCCGCGCCGCGCGCGACGCGGCGATGCCGCTGATGTTCTTGATGCCCGAGGTGTGGGTCAGCAGTTGCTGCACGGTGACGCCGGCCATCGGCCCGGCCAGGGCCGGGTCCAGCGACGCCAGCGTGGAGTCCAGCCCAAGCTTGCCGGCCTGGACCAACTGCAGCACCGCGACCGCGGTGAACTGCTTGCTGATCGACGCCAGCCGCAGCGCCGAGTCGGGCCGCATCGGCACCGCGTTCTCCACGTCGGACAGTCCGTAAGCCCGGCGCAACAGCACCTGATCGCCGCGCGTCACCAGCACGACGCCGCCGGTGGGCTGGCCCTTGAAGAACGCGTCCGCCGTCTCGGTCAGATTCGAATCCGCATGCACGGGAACGGCGCCTTGCTTCGCGCCCGCCGCGCCGGCCAGCGCCAGGCTCATGATCAATGCCGTTGCCATTACGTCGCGATAGCGCATATGCCTTCCCCTTGAGTGAGTACGACTCGAAGGGTAGGCAGGCCGGTCCGATCGCCCCAGCGGGATATGACCTACGGAAGTTATGGGAAGTGAGCGGTTGCCCGGACGGATGAGCGGTCGGGCGGGACGTGGGCTTGCGTGGTGGTGTGGCCGGTGCAATGCCGGCGCATGCGCATCGACCGGATTCACAAGCCGCGGCTTGCGGCGTTTGCCTTCGATACCTCGCCTCGATACCGCGGCCGCCTGTCCGATCGCGTCGGGGTTTCGCGTTCGATAACCGCGCCTACCCGCCACCGAGGAATCGTCCATGACCGCAGTGCCGCTCACGCTCGACGCCACCCAGACCGACCTCGCCGCCGATGTCGAGGTGTATGCCTACATCGTCGGATTGGTCGCGGGCGTGTATTACCGCCTCGATGCGTCCGGCGTGCCGCATGCGATGTCGCAGGCCGACAACACCCAGGCCGCCGGCAGCTTTCCCGGTTCGAGCGCGCTCGCCGCCGCCGCGGTCGCCGCGCTGACGTCGAACTATCCGACCGTGTGGGCCGACTACTCGATCCCGCTGTCGCGCACCGCGCCGGCGACGCAGCTGGACCTGTCGAAGATCAACACCAGCACCGTCCCCGGGCTGGGCACCGGCACCAGCGCGTTCAGCGGTCGCATCTATGTTTCGGTCGGCGTGCCGCGGCTGCCGTTCACGCCGCAGGCCGCGGGCTATGCCGCGCCGGTGCCGTATCCGGGGCCCGGCAGCCAGTGCCTGTTCGACTGGGTCGAGTTTTCCTACGACAGCGAAGGCAACTTCAACGGCAACACCACCCAGGTCGATCAATTCGGTTTCGGCCTGAGCCTGGACGGCGCGCCCGGCGGCAGCCTGCAAGGCGTGCTCGGTATCGCGCGCGAGACGCTGCTGACCCAAGTGCAGAACCTGCCCGGTCCGTTCGTCGGCGCGCCGACCTTGATCGTGGCGAATCCCGCGGCGGCCGCGGCGTATCCGGCCAACGTCGTCACGCTGCGCGCGCAATCGCCGAAGACCTTGACCGCGCTGCCGACCTACAGCGGCGCGTTGACCGACTATTTCAACGCGACCATATCGACCTGGTACGACAACTGGAAAACCACGCCACTGGTGGTCAACGATCGCGCGACCGGCTACTACACCGGCGTGGTCGATCCGGGCACCGGCGTGCTGAATTTCTATCAGGGCCAGTATCCGACCCTGGCCGATTGGAAGGCCGCCGCGCCGGCGCTGGCGTTCGCCCTGACCGGCGCCGCGCCCTCGACGGTGCAGGTCGGCTCGCTCGATGTCTGGCAATGCGACAACGCCCTGGCCAGCGGCGGCGCCGCGCAGTTGAACGTCGGCAAGAACGTCGCCGCGGCCTTCACCCGCGGCGTGCCGGGCTATCTGTTCGACGACAGCATCGGACCCAGCGCTGCCGGTACGTATTATCCCGTCGGCGGCACCTGGAACGCCTGGGCCGCGCAGATGCATGCGGCCAATCGAAACGGTCTGGCCTATGGATTTCCGTATGACGATGTCTGCGAACAGAGTCCTACCGTGCAACTCAATGGCGCCACGCAGGTGAGTGTGGTGCTCGGCAAGTTCTACAGCTGAGTCGATTGCCGCCGCGTCGACAGGCACGAGAGAAGGGATGCGCGAGCCGCTACGAACGCTGCGCGATTTTCCGGGCTTGTTTTGATTACTCTCCCGCGCCGCTGGAGAGGGCCGGGGTGAGGGCCCGCGCCCTCATCCGCCCTTCGGGCACCTTCTCCCGCGGGCGGGAGAAGGGGACGGCAGGCATCTGCACACCGGAGGTAATGGGCCGAGCTGATTGCTCCCTCTCCCGTTTGACGGGAGAGGGCCGGGGTGAGGGCTCGCGCCCTCATCCGCCCTTCGGGCACCTTCTCCCGCGGGCGGGAGAAGGGAACGGCAGGCATCCGCACACCGGATGTAATGGGCCGAGCCGATTGCTCCCTCTCCCGTTTGACGGGAGAGGGCCGGGGTGAGGGCCCGCGCCCTCATCCGCCCTTCGGGCACCTTCTCCCGCGGGCGGGAGAAGGGAAAGGCAGGCATCTGCACGCCGGATGTAATGGGCCGAGCCGATTGCTCCCTCTCCCGTTTCACGGGAGAGGGCTGGGGTGAGGTCCCGCACGCACCGACAGCCGCCACACCACAACGTCAGTGAGGAACTTCCAGAACCGCCGCGATCGCCAGACGCAGCTCCTCCAGGCCATACGGCTTGGGCAAGACCTGTATGCCCATCGCCACCGCCTCGTCGCGATTGCGTTCGATGTAGCCGCTGGTGAGCAGGACCGGCAGGTCCGGCCTGCGCTGGCGCAACTCGCGGGCCAGATCGATACCGCTTTTACCGCCAGGCATCATGATGTCGGAGAACACCAAGTCCAGATGCCGAGCGTTGGCGAGCGCGCCGAGCGCGGCGTCCGGGTTGGACACGTGGATCACGTCGTAGCCGATATCGCCCAGCATGTCGCGTACCAGGGCCGCGACTTCGACATCGTCCTCCACCATCAGCACGCTGCCGGTGGAGGAGGGCGCCGCCGCCGCGGCATCGGGATGGAGCGCGGCGACATGGGTGGGGTCGTGCTCGGAGCGAGGCAGGTACAGCGTGATCGCGGTGCCCACGCCCTGCTCGGATTGAATCTCGGTGGTGCCGCCGGACTGCTGCGCGAACCCGTACACCTGGGCGAGGCCGAGCCCGGAGCCCTTGCCGACGTCCTTGGTGGTGAAGAACGGTTCGAACACGTGCGATTTCACTTCCTCGGACATGCCCGCGCCGTTGTCGCGCACGCACAGGCTGACGAAATCTCCGCGTCCGTTCGGGCCTTGCCAGTCCGGCAGGTTCTCGCCTTCGATGGTGATCACGCCGCCGCGCGCCATCGCGTCGCGGGCGTTGACGGCCAGATTGAGCAGCACCAGTTCGAGTTCGCCCGGGTCGACCTGCACCGACCACAAATCCGGCTTGAGCCGGACATCGACCTGCACGTCGCCGCCGAGGCTGCGGTCGAGCAGCTCCTTCATGTCCTGCAGATGCCGCGCCAGGTCCACGGTTTCCGGCCGCAGCGCGTGACTGCGCGAGAACGCCAGCAACTGGCGGGTGAGGCTGGCGCCGCGCTGCGCGGCCTGACGCATGCCCTGCAGCATGCGCGCGCGCCGCGCCGGGTCCTGGTTGCGCTCCATCATGTCCAGGCCGGCGGTGATGACCATCAGCAGATTGTTGAAGTCGTGGGCCACGCCGCCGGTGAGCTGGCCGAGCGCTTCGAGCTTCTGGGCGTGGCGCAGGCTTTCCTCGATGCGCGCGCGTTCGGCCATCTCGTTGCGCAGTTGCGAGTTCACCTGCTGCAGTTGCTCGGTGCGCTGCGCGACCAGCGATTCCAGCTCGGCCGCGGCCTGTTCGCGCGCGGCCAGCAGCGAGCGCACTTCGTGCTGGCGCAATCGCGCGCGCAGCGCCGCCTGCATCACGCTGATCAGGGTGATCGGCTGCACCGGGCGCTCGAGCAGCGCCACATTGCGCAGGCCACGCACCAGTTCCTGCCGCCAGCGGGTGACCCGCGGCTCGTCATGACGGCTGGTGAGCACGACGAACGGCAGGTCCGACCAGGCGGGCTGACGGCTCACCCACTGCGCGAGCAGGTCGAGATCCTGGCCAAACAGACCTTCCTCGGCCACGAACGCGGCGTCGATGCCCGCCTCCATGTCGTCCAGCAATTGCGCGTAGTCGCGACAAAGCGTGGCGGCGATCCCCGCGCGGGCGAGCAGGTCGATGGTGGCGGGGGCGTCGCGTCCGATCGGAGCGAACACCAGTACGCGCTGATGCATGGTCGGCTCAGTGCTCGATGCCGCCGCCCACATTGTGGCCATCGCCCAGCAAGGGCTCGCTGGTGCCGGTGTAGGAGGGCGTGCCGGCGAAGATGCCGCTGAACTGCCGCAGCGGCGGGCCCAGCGAAATCCCGTTCCGGGTCAGGCGGAATTCGCGGATGGTGTGTTCGTGGTCGCCGCTGCGTTTCTTCACCACCGACAGCGCGCGGCGCACGGTGCCGCCGTACTCGAAGTAGCGCAGCATCAGCACCGCATCGCTGAGGTAGCTGATGTCCAGCGGCGTTTCCATCGGCCCGACCAGACCGTGCTGGGCCAGCACCAGAATGGTCAACACGCCTTGCTGCGACAGGAAGCTCAGCAGTTCGTGCATCTGCAGGATGAGAAAGCGCCCGTCGGGCATCGCGTTCAAATAGCCGTTGAGGCTGTCGATGATCACCAGCCGCGCGCCGTCCTGCTGCACGCTCTTGCGCACGATCGACGCGAACTCGCCCGGCGACATCTCCGCCGGGTCGATCTGCTGGAAGCGGATCATCCCCGATTCCAGCGCCGGTCCGAACTTGAGCCCCAAGGTCTTGGCCCGCGCCTCGACCGTGCCGCGGCCTTCGTCGAAGGCGAAGAACACGCTTTTCTCGCCGCGTTCGGCCGCGGCGATGGCATAGGTCAGCGCCATCGACGACTTGCCCACGCCGGCCGCGCCGATCAGCAGCGCATTGGTGCCGCGTTCCAGGCCGCCGCCGAGCAGCTTGTCGAGTTCGGCGTTGCCGCTCGGGGTGAAGTCGCCGGTGAAGTTGGCGTGGTGTTCGGCGGCGACGAGGCGCGGATAGATTTCCAGGCCGCCCTTGCGGATGGTGAGGTCGTGGAAGCCGCCGCGAAAGCTGATGCCGCGCATCTTCACCACCCGCACGCGCCGGCGTTCGGCGCCGTATTCGATGGCCAGCTGCTCCAGCAGCACGACGCCGTGCGAAATCGAGTGCAGCTGCAGATCGTTCTGCTGCGAGGTCATATCGTCCAGTAGCACCACGGTGCAGCGCCGGCTCGCGAAAAAATGCTTGAGCGCGAGCACCTGACGCCGATAGCGCAACGAACTCTGCGCGAGCAGGCGCAGTTCGGACAGGCTGTCGATCACCACCCGGCTGGGATTGAGCGCGGCCACGCGGTCCAGGATCAGCTTGGTGGTTTCGCCCAGCTCGACCTCGACCGGATGCAGCACGGTGATCTCGCGCCCCGGATCGAGCGTGGTTTCCGGCGGCACCAGTTCGAACACATCGATCTGATCCAGGCTCCAGCCGTGCCGCTCCGCGACCAGGGCGAGCTCGCGCTCGGTTTCCGACAGCGTGATGTACAGCGTCTTCTCGCCGTTGCGCGCGCCCTCGAGCAGGAACTCGATGGCCAATGTGGTCTTGCCGGTGCCGGGCCGACCTTCGTACAAGTACATGCGGTTGGCGTCGAGGCCGCCGCCGAGAATGTCGTCGAGACCGGAGTTGCCGGTGGAGATGCGCGATTGGGTAGGACCAGCGTCAGCATTCATCATCAGGCACCCGGGTTGGCGGGAGGGACGGGGTTGGAGGCGCTCGGCGCGTGCGTCCGCAGATCGGCCAGCGCTTCGAGCAGGTCGTCGATCGAATAGGGTTTGGTAAGCAACTTGTCGACGAGTTCGTGATCGAGCATGTCGCCGTAGCCGGTCACAGTCAGATAGGGCACGTCGCGGCGACGCAACTCTTCGGCCACCGGCCACGAGTGCTGCCCTCTCAAGCTGACATCCACGATCGCCAGATCGAACGAATGCGCCGACAGCGCATCGAGGGCCTGTGCGACCGTGCCGGCGATTTCGACCGAGGCGGCGCCCGCGTACAGCACGCCGTCTTCGACCGCCATCGCGAGCAGCTCTTCGTCCTCGACGATCAGAAGCTTCTTTCCATGCAAGAAATTGGCCATGAGCTATCCAAATTCCGGAGCTGCATTGTGCTGGGTCGATTGTTAAGCCCGAATCGTCGCGCATGCGGCGGCGGAATCGACCATGCATCACCTCGTCTCGACCGCCCCGTCCTAGGATGACAGGCCCCTTCCGACAGGAGCTCAGCATGCAAACGCAGGAACTGCACCGCGGCCGTCTGATCGACCACATCCAGTTGGTGGTGCGCGATATCGACGCGAGTCGGCATTTCTACACGGCCGTGTTCGAAGCGTTGCAGGTGCCGATCGGCGGCCGCGGCGACGACCACTTCTGGGCCGACGAATTGTTCGTGTCCACCGCCGACAGCCAGGCCGCGCAAGGCGAACTGACCGGGCGTCATCACTTGGCCTTTCAGGCGCGCGATCGCGCGATGGTCGAGGCGTTTCATCGCGCCGCGCTGGCCCATGGCGGCCGCGACCACGGCGCGCCGGCGGAACGGTCTTACCACCCCGGCTACTACGCGGCGTTCGCGCTGGATCCGGACGGCAACAACATCGAGGCGGTGTATCACGGCGAAGCCGAGCGCAGCGCGCCATCGGTGAAGATCGTGTTTTGACCGCGCGGTCCGTGGCGCGGCTGGCGCGCCATGGAAGGCCATCGGTCGCCATCGCAGTCGCGACGTGGCCGTGTAGGCGAGGTGAGGCCCGAGCTGAATTTGCGCTAACGCGATGTCTCGCGTAGGACGTTTCGCGCGCTTCGTGCGCCGCGACTTCGCGTCGCGCTAACGTCGCGCGCCTCAGCTTGGACGGGCAGTCCTGAAGGTCCTGACGAACGCCGAGATCCAGGGCCTTCGCAACTTCATCCAGGAGAAACGACATGATTACGCGTATCGCCGGTTTGGCCGTTCTCGTCGCCGCGATGGCCGGGGCATCCGCTGTGCAGCCCGCGCGCGCGGCCAGCGCTGAGACCAAATGCCATATGACCTTCAAGACCTCCGGCTGGGCCGTCATCTACAAGCACATCGACGGTGCCGGCCACGTCAGCTGCGACAACGGCCAGAGCGCGGACGTGCGCATTCACATCCGCGGCGCAGGGCTGACCGCGGGCAAGTACAGCATCGACAACGGCAAGGGCGAGTTCACCAAGCTCAAGCACCTCGACGAGATCTACGGAACCTACGTCACCGCCGGCGCGAACGCGGGCGTGGTCAAGAGCGCCGAGGGGCTGGCGATGACCAAGGGCGAAGTCTCGCTGGCGGTCAACGGCACCGGTCGCGGCTTCAACCTCGGCGTCGACGTGAGCGGCTTCGAGATCGTAAAGGCCAAGTAAGCTCTCGCACGCCGAGGTGGCTAGAGAACGGGGCGTCGATCGGGCGCCCCGTTCTCGTTCCGGTTTGGTCGTGTTTGGTCGTGGCCACGATATTGAACGTCGCCGCGCGGCAGCGTCGCATCCTGTGAGACCCAGCGCGACTAGGGTGCCGGCATGGACACTGTCAGCAGTCAACATGCGCCCTTGCCGACGGGCTTTCATTGGGAAGTGCAGGGCGCGGCGCCCACCAAGCATCTGGTCGCCGTGCCCGATGCCTCGCCGGCGGTATGGCTGGCCTCCATCGGCGGCGACGGCGACAGTTGCATCGCCACCATCCGCCGACACAAGGCGCGCGCCAATCACATCGACCGGCCGTTTAGAACGACCGCCGCGGCCGCGGGCTGGGTCGCGCGTTGGCTCGATCGTCAGGGCGGATTGATCCAGGAAGAACTCTCGCGCGACACGGCGTAGCGGTCGCTGACTCGGCGTTTATGGAGAGAGTCGAATCGGATGGCACGGATACTCGGCTACATCGCGGCGAGCCTGGACGGCTTCATCGCCACCAGCGAAGACTCGCTGGACTGGCTGTTCAAATACGAAGGCCTCGATCTGGGGCCGCACGACTACAGCGTGTTCCTCAAGCGGATCCGCACGGTGGTAATGGGTCGCGGCACCTACGACTTCATCGCCGGCGAACCGTCGCCCTGGGCTTATGGCGATCAGCGCGTGCTGGTGGTCAGCTCGCGTCCGATCGACGACCCGAAAGGGCCGCTGCAACGACGCCAGGATGTCGATGCACTGATCGCCGAGCTTCGCTCGCTAGACGACGGTGACGTGTGGATGCTCGGCGGCGGGCAACTGCAGATGGCCTTTCTCGAGCGCGGCGCCATCGACGAAATCGAAATCTACGTTTTTCCCGAGCTGCTGGGTGGCGGCAGGCCTTTGTTCCCCGCCGCGGGCCTGCGGGCCACGCCTAGGCTGCTAGGCGCGCAGGCGCTCGACCGGGGCTGTGTTCGGTTGCATTACGCATTCGATGGGCCGCGCCAGAGCAACACGAAATCGAGTTGAACGCCGCGGCGCCCGGCTGAGCGAGCGGGCCTCGCGCGGACTCGTAAGGATCAAGCGGCCCCGATGGCAGGAATCATCCCGATGGATCGCGGCCCCGCGTCGGCAGGCTCGGTTCCGTCAGCCCGGATCGGTGAAGAAGCCCTTGATCGCAGTGCCGTTGGGGCCGTATTTCTCGTAGATCTTCTTGCACTCGGCGTCCACGGCCTTCGGCGAGGTTTCGCTCGCGGCATTGAACTTCTTGGTCTGTTCGCTGCGCGCCTTGATCATGGTCGCGTTCTCGTAGTCCACGCCGATGTCGATGCCCAAGGCGTCGAGCACCCGGATCGTGTCGCCGCTGTTGATATTGCGGCAGTAAGGCTCGGCGGCCGAGGCCGTTCCCCAATGCTTGAGCGCTTCTTCCCTGGGCATGGCGGCGTGGGCCGGGATGGCCACGGCGGCGGCGAACAGCGCAACGTAGATAATCCGCATTTCGGCTTCCTTGATCGGTGTGATATCGGCGCTATGCCTGGTGCCTGAAGCGAGCGGGCCGGTAAACAAACTCCGGCGCGGCTTGCTCGTTTCCGGCAGCTTTGGCGCAGTGGCGGGAAGTGTACCCGCACTGCGATTCTCGATGCGCCATCGCCGCGATGCGACGTGGACGGCCCGTTGCCCGGCCGGCTGCGTTGGCTCCCGGATCGAGGTGTCGCCGGTTCGGACGGCGACGGCTACCGCCCGGGCCCAGACACGGATTCGCACTCGCTGTGCATGAAGGCCTGCATGCGTTTCGCGTCACCGCCGTGCCCGGCCGGGCAGTTCGGCCGTTCGCGAGAAAAGTCCGCCCCATCGCGATGGATGTAACAAAGCGTCGACTAAGCTCCCCGGCGACGACCCGCCCGAAGCGACGCCCAAGCCCATGCAGCGATACCTCGTCACCGTGCAGCGAACCGGACACGGTCTGGCCACGATTCCGATCGAGGAACTGGCGACCGCGGCCATAGTCGAGATTCCCGGGGTGCGGGATATACAGATCGTCCGCCATTCGTCGTTGGAGGCCGAGGTTTCCTTCCTCGTGGCCGCCGAGCGACTCGCCTCGGTCGTGGAAGACCGGTTGAGCCATTTCGGCCTGACCTGGGTGAGCCTGCAATTGCTCGAGGTGCTGCAGTCGCCGGATCCCGACGTCGCCGGCGGCCGCTGAGCGCTGCGTCGCATCGGCATGTCGGCCGAGCGATCCGAGATGCGTCGTCGTCGAGCGTCTCCTGAGTCGATCGCTGCTGCGATGCTTCTTGCTGACGCACATCCCGGTCGCGATCAACCGGCTTCACAACGTCTCTCAGCGCATGGCTGGATACTCGCGACCGAATCGGCGGCCGGCTCTTCACGCAACCGTTGCATCGCTCCCTTGGCTCGGCTAAAGCCCCGAATGTTCGCCAACGATGACGACCACCCGATCCGGAACCAGGGGATCGTTCGTGTAGACCCGGACGACGCAATCGCTGCGCCGTGTCAGCACGGACGCGAACGTCTCCAGCAGCACGGAGGTGACGACCAGAACTCCGCTCGGCGTCGCGATCCGGCGCGTGCAGACCAGTTCGCCGGGCCGGGCCACGAATTCGTCGCTGACGATGAGCCGGGTCACCAGGCCGTTCGCCGTGGCATTGCGAATGGCGATGCAGGTGTCGGTCGCCTGGATCGGGACCTTGCCGACCAGGGGCGGCAGTCCCAGGGCGCCGGAGTCGCACACAAGAACAACAGGGTTGAACTGGGTAATGCGTACGTGCGCCTTCATGGCCCCCTTTGAACGCCGAATTGACGAGGTGGCGTATATGAACATCCACGCCGAGCACTGCCTAGCGAAGTCAAAAAAGAAGCTGAATAAGTCAGCTTGCAGCGTCGCGGTTGCAGCAATTCGCATTGCGCAATTTCGCGGATCGGCGATCAGCTCGCCGCCTGCTCGGCAAGGACGACGTGCCCGCCCAGGCCTCAAGCCCGGCGCCGCGATTGGCCGCTGCCGATGCGATCGTTTACCCTGAACCTGAGAACATAAGGAAATCGCATGCCGAATATCGCTACCGTCCTGAAAGAAGAGATCGCGCGTCTGGCGCGCAAGGAACTTCGGCAACACATCGATCCGTTGCGGGCGCAGGTGCTGGCGCAGCGCAAGGCGATCTCGGCGCTCAAGCAGGAAATAGCGGTGTTGCAACGCGATATCGCGAAGTTGGCCAAGGGCACGTCAAAGGCCGTGCGGGTCGGAACCGATCCGGGCTCGTCCGGCAAGCCGTCGCGCTATTCCGGCGCGCTGCTGCGCAAATTGCGCGAGCGGCTGGGCCTGTCCCGCGATGCCTTCGCGCCTTTGATCGGCGCGAGTCCGCAGGCGGTGTACAACTGGGAACAGACCGACACCCGCCCGCGTCAGGAATTTCTCGACAAGATCGCCCTGGTTCGCGGCCTGAGCAAGGCGCAGGTCGCGGCGCTGCTGGAACAGCACGGCGCGCCGAAGACGACGCGCAAGGCGGGCAAGAAGGCCACGAAAAAGAAAGCGGTCCGCGCCAAGGCCGCATCGATTCAAAAATAAGTTCCGCCGGCCCCATCGGAGCGGACAGCGGCGACATACGTATGCTCGCGACAGATCGGCGCCGATGGCGCCGCGCATGCTTCGCGCTTGCCGAACCCGTCGCCCGCGATGGTTTTTCAGGTCGCGCGCATCTTCACCGACCCGAATCGCTGCATGCCCTAGGCTGACGCACCTGGAGTTTGTAGATCGTCCATCGCGGTGGAGGTTCGAATGTCCAAGGCAAACAAGTCGGTTCTGGAAACGGCCAACAAGGCGATCAGCGAAGGCGACATCGAGGGATTTCTTTCGTTCTGCACGCAAGACCTCGAATGGACGATGGTGGGCCAGGAAACCATCGAAGGAAAGGATGCGGTTCGTCGCTGGATGAAGACGGCGTACGCGCAGCCGCCGCGGTTCACCGTGAGCGACATGGTCGCGGACGCCGATCTGCTCACGGCGATCGGCGAAATCGAGGTCAAGGATGCGCATGGGCGACCAGCGCGCAGCGCGTACTGCGACGTCTGGCGTTTCCGCGACGGAAAGATGGCGCAGTTGAGAGCGTTCGTCGTCGGTCTGAACGAGCGGGGTCGATAGCGCCGGCATCCACGCCAAGCCCGCAGTAGCGCATTCGCGCTAAGTCTGGACGCTGTAGGTGATGAAGAAGCACACCGCGGTCAGCAAGGTCATCGAGGCGATGAAGGCGGCGTCGGCGATGCGTTCCAGCCGGTGCAGCCGCTTGGGCACGCGCAAGGCGAAATACGACACCAGGGTCGCGACCAGAAACAGGATCGCATCGAGCGCCAGCAGATCGTCGGCGAGGGTCGCGGTGCGTTCGACCGCGGCCACCACGCGCAACAGACCGATGCCGGTCAGGCATACGCCGACCATCGCCGCGGAGATCGGACAGATCATCCGGCAAGTTTGCTCGTCGAGTTGATTGCGTTGCTCGGGTGTCTGCATGGCCGGTTCCTCGGTGTAGCGCTCGAAGGGGCGGTCCTGGCGATGGCGTCGGTCGCGGTCCGCGCGGTGGGTGTTCGTCGTGGCGTCAACGCTCGGGCGTCGCGGCCGATGACATCGAGCGGGATCGCCGAATGGTCCGCAAACCGCGCGCCTGCGTCACCTGAATTTTTGGTAATGATTCCCTCACGCCGATTGAACCGGCGCGGCGCGGCGCGGGCCTACGATAGGCCCCGTCGCCGCTTCGAGAGGATGAGCACCATGACCGTTTCGTTCGCGCGCGGTCTGACGATCGCGCTGATTGCCGTTGCGGGCCTGCAGGCCGGCACGGATGCGCAGGCCGCGGTCGCTAAAACGACCGAAGCGGCAAAGCCCAGTTACGACTCGCTCGACAGCAACAAGGACGGCGTGGTGACCTTGCCCGAAGTGGTGGTCAAGGCGCCCGATCTCGCCGCGCGCATCCGCCATTGCGACCTCGACCACAACAGCGCCTTGTCGCGCGCCGAATACGCGGCCTGCAAGCCGGCCGCGTCGGAAAAGGCCAAGTAATCGGCGATGCCGGCGCGCCCGCCCGGCGTCCGCCGTTAGCGTGGGCGGCGGTGTTTACCGCGTCGCCTTCGCCTGGAACGAATGCGCGATGCTTATTGGTAGGAACACTCAAGGCTCTCGGGCGAGTCCGGGATCATAGTCGTAAAACCGGTGCAGGCATTCCTGGTGAACCGCGGCAACAGCCCCGTGCCGCCCATGTAATTCGAGTCGTAGTGAAGCATGTAGCGCTGCCCGTTGGCCGCTCGCAGCGCGGCGGTCCAGACGTCGGAATCTATGCCGCGGTGCTCGATCGCGAACCAGTAGGCAATGCGTTGCGAATCGGCGGCCTTTGCGCACTGCCACGCGGCGGTCGCATCCTGTCCAAGCGCGACCAGGCCGCATTCGCGCGCATTCGGGCCGGTGAGCATCGCCAGCTCGTCGCGCAGCGGGTTGCCGGTCGTCGGCGGTTTGACGACGGCGGTTGGTTTGACGGCGGCCGGCGGATTGGCGGTAGCCGGACGATCGGCCGGAGAACACGCGGCCGCCAAGGCCGCCGCGATCAGAAGATTGATTCGTGAACAGCGTTGCATGCGTCCTGGCTCCTTGAGTCCATTCCGGCCGCGCTGCGGCGGCGCCTGAAAACCACAGGGCATCGTGTCCATTAAACCAGCTCTGCGCGCGTTGGCGGGGTGCCCCGATCGCTCGGTCATCGGATTTCGATGAACAAGGTCTTGGCTGGCACACTGCTTACCCGGTTGGAGCATCGTAAGTGTGACCGCTCCTCACTGAGCCGAACCGCGAGACCGCCACCGCTTGTGCGCTAGCGTGCAAGCATCCGTGGACGCAGCCGGTCGCTTGAGGCCGCTGCCCGACCCGATGCTCCGCCGTTATCCATTCGGACGGCCGCGTGGTCAGCCACGTCCAGTGCTTTCAAGCGCGGTTCGAAGTTCCAGCGGCAGCGGTACCGGCCGCCGTGTTTCCGGCGATATCGTGACCTGGGTGATGGAGGCGCGGAACGTGCGGGTTCCCTCGGCGTTGGCGGCATCGACCGCGAGGGTGAAGGAATGCTCGCCCAATCGTTCGACCACGACTTCGATAGCGATGACCTCGTCCCAGACCATGGGATGCAGAAATTCGATCGAGAGTGCCCGCGCGGGCGGAAGGATGCCCAGGGCGAACAGCCGCCTCGCCGCGGGGCCGCCGAGCGCATGCGACAGAAAATCCAGGCACGCCTCCACGACAAAGTGGGCGATGCGAGGCGTGTACACGACCCCGCCCGGATCGCAGTCGCCGAACAGAATGACCCGGCTGGTTTGGAAAGGCATCGATCGTTCTCCGTTGGTGGTGCGGCGCGCCGACGCGCGAGTTGCGCCGGGCCGCCAGATAACCACCGCCATGCTCCTAGGCCGCGCTGGCCGACGGCCCGAAGCCGGCAACCGAATGTGCATCGTGCATCGGGTTTTCTCAAGGCATCCAGGCCACTGGCATGCGACCGTTCGCCTTAATGGCCCTGGCGCGCGTGCACGCCGGTTCCAATACTGCGCGCGCACTCGGTCGCTCGGCACCACGCCGCGCGCCGCAATCCGTCGAAGTCCGCTGATCGGAGGTCGCGAAGCATGTCTGGCAATCCTTTCTTGCGCGCTGTGCTGGCCGCCATGGCGATACTCCTTGCGCTCGCCGCATTCAGCCCGGTCGCGAGCGCGCGTGCCGCTTACACGACCACGCGGGTGGCGCCGGGGCTCTACAGTTTCGGCGGCGGGCTCGCCTTCAACGCGTTCATGATCACCGACGAAGGCGTGATCGTCATGGACAGTTTCGACAAGGATTTCGCCAAGGAATCGCTCGAGGCGATACGCAGGTTGACCGACAAGCCGATCAGGTACCTGATCTATTCGCACAACCACTACGACCACATCGGCGGCGGCGAGGTGTTCAAGGCCGAGGGCGCGACGATCCTCAGCCATGAAGCGACCGCGCAATGGCTCAAGCGCCACCCCAGTGCGGAGGTCGTGATGCCCGATCAGACCTGGTCGGGAGCGAAGTCGGAACTGAAACTCGGCCGCGGCGCGATAAACCTCGTGTACTTCGGCGCGAACCACGGCGAGGGCATGACCGTATTTCAATTCCCGAACGAACGCGCCATCTACACCGTCGATCTCGTCGTGCCCCATCGGGTGGGCTTCGCCTACATGCCCGATTTCTCTCCGCGCGAGTGGGAGAGAACCCTGGCCGAAATGGACGCGCTGGATTTCGAGCAGGTGATGTACGCCCACAACGCGCCGGTCGGGCCGAGGTCGAGCGTCGCCGACCAATTGCGGTATCTGCGCGACCTCAGGGCCGCGATCGAGACCGAGCTCAAGAAGGGCACGCCGTTCATGCAGATCCCGGACACGGTGAAGCTTCCGCAATACGCGACCTGGGACGGGTATGCGCAGTGGCTGCCAATGAACGCATGGCGCGTGCTGCTGGAGATCGCGATGGGCGTGTAGCGATCGACGACGGTCGGAGTAAGCGGACGAGGCCGTCTTCCCGCACCTCGTTCGCCGGGGCCGTCATTGTTTTGCGGTTTCGCTACGGGACGCGGGTAACCTGCCCGTAGGTCGCCATCCAGCGTCCGTCCCGCTTCGCCCAGACATAGGACACCCGCAACCGGCGAGTCTGATGCCTGCCGTCCTGAGTCCATCTCAGGTCGAGCAGGCCGCCGATCACCGCGCCGTCGCTCCAGACTTTCTGGATCCGCTCGCGCAGCACGTACGGTTCGATCTTGAATCCGGGCAGATTGAAATCGGCGAGGAACTGCTGCTTGTTTTCCACCGAGGCGTTGGAGTTCACCAGCACATAGTCGTCATCGACCAGGTGCGCCAACGCGGCGACATCGTTGCCGACCTGCGCCCGATCGTAGTCGGCGACGGCCTTGGCGAGATCGGGCGGAAGCTCGCTCGCGAATGCGGGCATGCTGAGCAACGCGAGGACAAGCGCGAGCTTCATGGCTGGCTCCGTGTATGGGTTGAAGCGGAATCCGAAGGCGCTCGTCGCCGACCGATCGCCCGGCGAACAGCGCGCGCGGCGATGCAGGCGCGCGCGCAAAGCGCCGGTCAGTGTCGGAGACGAATTGCGATGAGCGGCCACGGTGCCGCCCATGCCTTGACTACGCAACGGCCATTTAGCGCATCGCGCGAATGCCACCGCGATGGCGCGACGGTTGCGGATCGTCATGATCCGGAACGGACCGCCATCGCGCGCCCGGCTTACGCGGCGCGCAATTGCGCGACTTGTTCCAGTGCGCCCGCCACGGCGTGCTCGGCGTGTTCGGCGCCCATATTCATGCCCTCGGCGCGCACGAACTCCAGGCGGGTCACGCCGAGGAAGCCGAAGAACGCGCGCAGATAGCTTTCGTGGTGTTCCAGCGCCGCCATCGGCGACTCCGGCGAATAAATGCCGCCGCGACTGGAGGCGACGATCACCCGCTTCGCACCGAGCAGGCCCCGCGGCACACCGGTCTCGTAACTGAAGGTCTTGCCCGGAATCGCCAACGCGTCCAGCCAGGATTTAAGCGGCGCCGGCACGCTGAAGTTGTACATCGGCGCGCCGATCACCAGGGTGTCGGCGTCGAGCACCTGCGCCAGCGCGAGATGGAGCGCGCGAACGTCGTCGGTTTCGGCCGGCGCGGCCGGATTGCGCGCGATCGCGTTGGCGGTGGACAGTTGCGGCAGCGGGGAGCGGTTGAGATCGCGATACACCACGCTCGCGGCGGGTTCCAGCGCGATGAGTTTGGCCACGATCGCCGCCGACAGTTTGCGGCTGACGGACTGGTCTTCGAGGATGCTCGAATCGATGTGCAGGATATTCATGGACGGTTCGCCAGGGGAAAGGGAAGGAGGCGAAAACCCCTGCAATCGCAGGCGTTTTTGCTTGCCATGCAATCTATTGGCGTATAGTGATCGTCACAAGAAGGATGATTTTCCGGACTAAGTATGCCCGACCATACCGTCGAATCGTGCACCGCCAACCCCGAAGGCATCGACGAAGCGCACGCGGAAATCCGCGCGGCCTGCGCCGTGTTCGCCGGCAAATGGAAGCTGGAAATCCTCTGGCTGTTGATCCAGCGCGTGCATCGCTTCAACGAACTGCGACGGGCGATTCCCGGCGTCACTCAGCACATGCTCACTCAGCAATTGCGCGAGCTGGAGAACGACGGCATGGTGCGCAGAACGGTGTATCCCGAGATCCCGCCGCGCGTGGAGTATCAGATCACCGAGGACGCGCGTCGGCTCAAGCCGGTGTTCGAGGCGATCCTGACGTGGTCGCATGCTCGCGGCGGTGGCGAACGCGGGGTCGAGGACGCCGCGGCCTGAGCTTCGGTCGCCCTGAAGCGGACTGAAGACCGGTTGTCGATGAAAGTCGCTTGCAGGCCGCCGCCATCGCGGCGGCAACGACGGTAATCTCCGCTGCGCGCCCTGGATGCGAGATTCGCTATCCGCGCTGCGCCGTCACGATCCACGCGCGCGAGTCGAACCACACGCCATCGGCGCGCTGATGTTCGGCCAACAGCTGGCGCAGGCGAGCCACCGCGTTCGCGCGTTCGCTGGCATCGAGACCTGCGAGCCGGCCGCTGACGGTGGAGAACCCTGAGACGAAGTCGAACGCGGCCTCGACGTCGCGCCCGTAGAAAACCGGCGCATGCACTTCGTCGAACACCGGCGCGGTGAAGCCGGCCGCGTCGAGGATGCGGCTTGCGACGTTCGGGTCGCCCAGCGAGAAGGCGGGCGGAACGGCGGGTGCGTCGGTGGCTGCGGCGGGGTCGGGCGTAAGCGCGCGTTCGATCGATGTGGCCCACTCGTTACGATCGCGGCTCTGCCACACCATCATCAGCAGGCGTCCGCCCGGACGCAACGCGCTTCGCAGGTTCGAGAAGGCGGCGACCGGATCGGCGAAGAACATCGTGCCGAATCTGCTGATCGCCACGTCGAAGCGTTCGCGCGGCGGTTCATATCGTCCGGCATCCGCGCAGACGTATTCGACGTTGTCGAGCTGTGCCTCGCGGGTGAGCAGTTTCGCGCGTTCGATCATTTCGCTGGAATGGTCGACCCCGAGCACCGCTCCGGCGGTCGCGAGCTGCGCCGCCTCGCGCGTGGTCTGCCCGGTGCCGCAGCCGATGTCGAGGACCTGATCCGTGCTGCCGATGGCGTAGGCGCGCCGCAGTGCGAGGTTGTGGTGTTGCAGTTCCAGATCGTAGTCGATCATTCGGCAAGGTCCTTGGTCCCTGTTTACGCTGCGACACGGACGCGCATGCGGCCAATCGTCCCGGCGCGATGACGCACGGTGTCGATCCGTCCGCAGCCGGCGATCGCTCGTGGCTTCGATCAAGACTACGGCGTCTCATGGGCGATGAAAACAAACCCGCTGCCACTCACCCAGGATCGGGCCACGGCGCATCGCGGCTTGCGTGTCGTCGCTTCCCGGCGAATGCGGCGGTCGTCTCCGTATAGCCGTAGGCCGGGGCGATTGGTTCATCGCGGTCGCGCGGCACCGGCGACCACTGCCTGTTCGTCGGCGTCGTGTCGCAGGAATGTCCTGCGGACAATGCGCTGAAGACGAAGTTACGGCTCGGGCCGGCAATCGATGCATCAGGCACGCCTGCCGCGACTGCTTTCGAAAGCACGGCAATGCCTGTGATCGCAGACATATGGGCGCGCCGCCATGAACGCTGGCGGGCTGCCCCAACCGACCAGGCCGGGCCATTTGACAACGTTGTCTATTGTGCGAGAGATTCACCGCCTGCAATCGACGGCGCAGGCCCGGCCACGCACAAGGGACAAGCTCATGGGGCAGCATCGCGTTCTTCTCGCCAGCATTCTGGCGGCATCGGTGGTTTGCGCCGGCTGCGATTCGAAAACCGGCTCGGGACCCGAACCGACAGCCAAGCCCGCGGAAACCAAGGCGGCGGAGCCGGCTTCGGCCGCGACGACGGCGCCAGTGTTCTTCGACGATTTCAACTATCGCGATCTCGCCGCGTTTCAGGCCAACGGCTGGAAGGCGAGAACGCAGACCGGTCATCCGGGCATCAAGGGCGCGACCTGGTCGGCGGAAGGGCTGTCGTTCCATTCCGACATTCCCGATACCCAGGCCGGCGCGGTCAGGATGAGTTCGGTCACCAACGGCACCGGCGAGAAAACCCGTCAGACCCAGTTCTGCCATGCGCGCAAATACCGCGAAGGCACCTACGCCGCGCGGATTTTTTTCCGCGACGAGCCGAACTCCGGCCCCGACGGCGACGAGGTCATCCAGACGTTCTACGCCATCAGTCCGCTCAAGGCGCCGATGGACAAGAACTACAGCGAAACCGATTTCGAATACCTGCCCAACGGCGGCTGGGGCGAGAACGCCAAGCCGGCGATGTGGACCACCAGTTGGGACACCTTCCAGCTCGAGCCGTGGACCAAGGTCAACGAATTTTCGCGCAAGGAAGGCAGCTACGCCGGCTGGCATACCCTGGTGTTGACCGTCGCCGACAAGAAGTTGATCTATTACGTCGACGGTCAGTTGTTCTCCGAGCACAGCAGCGCGGTGTACCCGGAAGACTTCATGTCGATCAACTTCAACCTGTGGTTCATGCCCAAGGGCGCGGACGGTTCGCAGGGCCCCGTGGATTCCCCCGAGATGCGCGAGTATCAGGAAGACATCGATTGGGTGTTCTTCCAGGAAGGCGTGGCGCTCGCCACCGCCGACGTGGAAGCGCGGGTCGCCGACCTGCGCGGCAAGAAAGTGGCGCACGTCGACAACGTGAAGGAACAAAATCCGGTGTTGCCGTCGCCCTGC
Organism: Lysobacter capsici; assembly: GCF_014779555.2. Taxonomy (NCBI): domain Bacteria; kingdom Pseudomonadati; phylum Pseudomonadota; class Gammaproteobacteria; order Lysobacterales; family Lysobacteraceae; genus Lysobacter; species Lysobacter capsici. Next base: position 5,994,734 of record NZ_CP094357.1, on the reverse strand, counting down.
GGGCTTTGATCGTCGTTGTTGCGCATCTGAGCGATAAGTGAGCCGGTTCCTGCCGGCTCACGCGGATGTCGCACGGACCCTTGTGCCGCGCTTTGCATCCATGGCCACCGCTTCGGCCAGCGCGGTCTTGAAAGCCCGGTGCGCCGTTCGCGGCACGACCGCTTGCGCGCCGCCGCCCCGTCGCGGCGCGAGCAGCTGGATCATGTCGATGAATCGAATGCGCAAGGCCAGATCGTCTCGTCCACGCGATGATCGTTTTGCGCCGACGGCGGCCGGATGCGCCGGCCGCCGCCGTAGTTCACATGACGCAAAGAACGCTTACGGCGCGGTGCGTGCCGGCTGCGCCTGTGGCGACCGATCGCTGTCGGTCGGCTGCGACGCCGGCGTTGCGATCGCAGGCTGCAGCGGCAGCAGCGAGGCGATCGGTGGAACCGGGCAGAATTCCTGTTGGCAGCTGACGAGGCTTTCCTCGCAGAATTGCACCTCTTCGGGCGTGTCCGCGCGGATCATGCAGCGCACATAGATCCAGTCGCAATCGCTGCAAGCCGCATGCGCGCTGGAAACAGGCAGCAGCGAGGCGACGACGGTGATCGATCCGAGCAATAGTGGGGTCAGCAAGTAAGACTTGAGCATGACGATCCTTCCCATGGATTGCGCCGAGTTATTCGGCTCGGCGAGATTATCACTCGGTGGATTTCTCCGAAGGCGACCACGCACAGTCGACACAGCCGGCGTCCCTCGATCGGTATTCGAAGTGAACCGCCCGCGGCACGGCGTCAACTTGAACAAAATCCTTGACGGCGATCACGCGATCGTCGTCAAAGCGCATTGAGTTGGCCGCTACGGTCGCGACATGACCTGCGCACGCTTGCGCGATTTCAGCCCGAGCCGCTGCAAAGCACCGGCGGGAGCAGGCTCGTGATCACCTCGACGGCGAAATAGCTCAGCCCTATCGCCGCACCCAGCCACAGCAACTCGTACGCCCTGAGCCAGGCGGTCACCAGCAGCAGGATCAGGCTCGGGATGCCCAGGACCAGCAGGCTGGCCAGGAACAAATAGGCGCCGCCCCAGCAGCCGAAGCGGTCGGTGCCGATGAAGACGACCGAGGCGGCGGCCAGCAGAAGCACCAGGATCAGGCAGGCGATCGCGCAGATGCGCGCGCCGCGATGACGGCCCGCCAGCCGCGGATCCACGGTCGGCGGAGTCGATGGATTCGGCGTTTCGAAGTTCATGGCGCGGGCTCGGCGGGTGGACGGTCGGCTTTCGTTCTTCGAAAGAAAGCAACGACCGCGTCCAGTATCAGCGCCACCGCTATGAAGGTCAGCAGCACCAGCCCGGAAAAGAGCACGCCCATCAGCGACATCGCCCAGAACATCAAGCCGGCGGTTCTTCCGACATCGAACACGGCGATCACGATCATGCACGTCACCACCGGCACGAACTCGAGCAGCAGGTAGGCGATCACGCCGCGACGCAGCGCGGTGCAAAGCCGCGGCCGCCAGACGGGACGCAGCCACCACGCGATCGGCAATACAACCAGCAGGACGACCCAGGGACCGAGCACGAACAACATCGGCAGATCGCTGGTGCCGGTCGCGCCGAATTGCGCCCGGGCCGGGTCGATGCACGCGATGAGGATCAGGCAGAGCGCCACGATCCGTGTGAGATGCCAAGAACGGTCGTTCAAACGGGAATCCTTTCGACTTGAAGACTCGAGGGGCGCGGCGAGGCGACCTGATGACGCGCCGGGCGCCGGAGCCGTTGCCGCGGATTATGGCCGAATCGCGGACTAGCCGAATCGTCGCGGCCGCCTTCGATGCCATCGCCCGGCAAGCGCATTGATCGATCCGGTCAGCTCTTTTCGCGGCCTGGGTACATCGGCGGGCGATCGCCTTCGATAACGTTCGGCTTCCGATCTTCCAACAAGGACCGAACATGAAGATGCGAACTTCCACGGCCGCGATGGGCATGGCGCTTGCGTTGTCCGGACTGATCCCGCTCGCGGCGTCGGCGCAGGATCCGATGGCGGCCCAGCATCGTCAATGCGAACGCGAGTTCGAGCGGAGCTCCGAAGCGCTCGGCGAGGCCTTCGCCCGGCGCGATCTCAATCGTTTCATGGCCGGATTCGCCGAGGATGCGGTCCAGGTCAACAGCCTGGGCCAGGTGCTCAACGGAAAACCGGCGATCACTGCGTTCTATCGCGCGGTGATGGCCAACGAGTACGTGTTCAAGCGCACCTTGCTGGCGCAGACGATCAGTCAATGCGCCAGCGCCGTCGTCGTCGACCGGGTCGAGTTCACGATTCCGTCCGCCGGCATCACCTTGCACGCGATCGACGTCGCCAACTGGGCGCGGGTGCGCGGTCAATGGCGGTTGAGCGCGGATACGACCACGCCGATCGCCGATCCCTAATCCAGGCGCGCGGCATGCTCGCCGCGCGCGATGGGCAAGCGAACTCAAGCCGCCGCGAAAGCGGCTTGATCGCCGCCAGGCGCCGGCTCAGTCCTCCGAAATGCAGCCTTCGCTCAGCTTGACGTACCAGTAGCCGGTGGCGGGCTGAAACTCCTCGACCAGGATGGTCTGCTCCTGGGTGGAGCGGCCCCAGTTCAAATAGCATCGGTTGCTGGCGTAATACGACGCGGCCTCGTAGGCCTGATCGCGGGTGTGTCCGTAGCCTTCGCCGATCACCTGATAGTGGTACTGATCCGCCACGGCCGCGGCGCTGAACGCGGTCAGCAGCGCGAACGCCGCCACGGAAAGGTAACGCTTGCTCATCTTCATCGCATGCTCCATGCATTGGGGTCGTGTCCGCACCATGCCGACCGACGATGAAGCCTGCGTTGAGCGCGGATGACAAAACGCGACCCGGGTCAACGTTCTTGATCAAACCGCGGCAAATCGACGATGCGATCGATGCCGGCGCTCTAGCGCGTGGAAACCGGCCTGGGCATCTCGTTGGACGCATCGACGATCGCGGCGACGGTGTAGCCGTTGCGGGTGATCGCCTCGATCGTTTCGGCCACCGTCAGCCAGTTCTCGACCCGCACGATCTGCGCGTCGTGTTCGAGATCGCGCTCGAAATTGATCCGGCTGCCCAGGTCGGCGCGCAGCACCGCCGCGGTGATCTCGCGCATGGCATCGCGATCCAATACGTTCTGCAGCCGCAGCTTCATCGCACGCTCGCCTGGGGCGGCGCGGCCACGGCCGCGGGTTCGGATTCGTCGGCTTCGCGCCACCACGGCGTCATCGCCTGCGGCGCATGCAGGTCGACGCGTTCGCCCATGCGCGGCGTGGTCAGCGCGACCTCGCGTTCGGTCGCCAGGGCCGACACGCGCTCGAACGGCTCGGTCCACGGATGCATGGCCAGGTCGAAGGTGCCGTTGTGGATCGGCAGCAACCAGCGGCCGCGAAGATCGATATGCGCCTGCACGGTTTGCTCGGGTTGCATGTGCACGTGCGGCCAGTTCGCGTTGTACGCGCCGGTTTCCAGCAGGGTCACGTCGAACGGGCCGAAGCGGCGTCCGATTTCCTTGAACCCGTCGAAGTAGCCGGTGTCGCCGCTGAAGAACAATCGCAGCGACGGCCCGCCCTGCGCTTCGTCAATGATCGTCCACGACGCCCACAGGGTCTTGTCGCTGTCGAACAGGCCGCGCCCGGAGAAGTGCTGCGCCGGCGTGGCGACGAAGCGCACGCCGTCGATGCTGGTGCCTTCCCACCAGTCGAACTGCAGCACCTTGGCCGGGTCGACGCCCCAGGCGATCAGCCGGTCGCCGACACCGAGCGGGGTGAGAAACACGCCGGCCGTGTCCGCGAGCTGGCGCACGGTGTCGTAGTCGAGGTGGTCGAAGTGATCGTGCGACAGGATCACCCCGCGCAGCGGCGGCAGGTCCGCGAGCGCGATCGGCGGCGCGTGGAAGCGCTTGGGGCCGGCCCACTGCACCGGCGAGGCGCGCTCGGCGAACACCGGGTCGGTGATCCACCAGCCGCCGCGCAGCTTGATCAGCACGGTCGAGTGGCCCAGCCGGAACAGGCTGTGGTCGGGCGCCTGCGCCAGTTGCCGCGGGGTCAGCGCCAGCACCGTCGGCACCGTGGCCGGCACCGCGTCGGCGGGTTTATTCCACAGCATGTCGCCGATGATCCGGAGCGTCTTGCGCACGCCCGTGGCCGGGCGCGGGTCCGGGTTGCGGAAGCGCCCGTCGCTGAACTGCGGCGAGTTCGCGCGGTCGCTGAGCGGCAGGTTGGTCTTGGCGGCGGAAAACAGGCAGGTACTCACGATCAGGGCTCCGATTGGCAGGCTGAGTCGGCGCAGGCGGAAGGGTCGAGGCATGGGCCGGGCCGGCTGTCTGAATAGTTACACTGCCCAGTGTAGTGTACTTTTTGAAAAAGTAAACCCGGCGGTGTAATCTGTCGCCATGACCGCTCCTTCCCCCGCCCGCCTGACCGACCGCAAGCGCGCCGCCATCCTCGAGGCGGCCGCGGCCGAGTTCCGCCAGGCCGGCTACGACGCCACCAGCATGGACCGCGTCGCGGCCAGCGCCGGCGTGTCCAAGCGCACCGTCTACAACCACTTCCCGAGCAAGGAAGTGCTGTTCGCGCACATCCTCCAGCAACTGCTGGAGCGCGGCGTGGCTTCGCCGGAGCTGGCCTATCGGCCCGACCGGCCGCTGCGCCCGCAATTGTTCGAACTGGTGCAGCAGAAGCTGCAGCTGCTGCACGACGAGGATTTCATCGACCTGGTGCGGGTGGCGATCGCCGCGGTGATCCCGTCGCCCGAACGCGCGCAGGAAATGTTCGCGCGCATCGGCGACAAGGAGGAAGGCCTGACCGTGTGGATCCGCGCGGCGGCCGCCGATGGCCGGCTGAATACGCAAGACCCGCTGTTCGCCTCGATGCTGCTGCAGGGCATGATCAAGGGCTTCGCGTTCTGGCCGCAGATCACCCTGGGCCAGCCGATGCTGACCCAGGCGCAGCGCAGTCAGGTGGCGGACACCGTCACCGACATGTTTCTGGGGTACTTCGCGGCGGCCTGAGCGCAGTCAATCGAGACCTGGCAGCAGATCGTTTCGCGTCATCGCATCCACCCTGCGCCGTTCGTTCGCGTCGAAACCCCGGTTCAGCAGCGACTGCAGCCGCTGTTCGCGCGCAGCGGCCGACAGCGAAGCGTCCGCCATGATCTTGCGCCGCTGCCGAGCGTAATCGCGCAGACGACCGTCCCAGCGATCGCGCTGAGCGTCCAGTTCGGCCAATCGACGCGCCGCATCCGCGCCGTACTGACGTTCGCGCTCGGCCAAGCGCTGCGCGGCGGGCACCTTGCGTCGTGCGTAGTCCTCGCTTTGTCTGAGCGACAGTTCCGCCTGATCGTCCTGCTGGATCAGGGCCAGGCGCGCGGGGTCCAGGGTCCGCTCAAGCTCGGCGAGTTTGCGCTGACGTTGCGCGGCATCAAGGCTGCGATCGTCGATCACCGCCTGACGCGCGAGGGTGTAATCCAGATAGCGGTCCTCATCGCCCCACCAGGCTTCGGCGATCGCCTCGCCCATGCGTTCGCGGCGCAGCGCGCGCAAGCGCATGACCGTCGCGCGCGGATCGCCGCCCGCGTTGGCCAGCGCGGCGGCGCTGCGTTCAAGCGTCGTGTAGCTGTCGAACCAGACCAGCACCTGGGCGACGGCGGCCGGTGCGAATCGGGCCTGGAGATAAGCCGCAAGATCGCCGCGGATCCGCCGTTCGTCGCGCTCGCCGATGCGGCTGATGAAGTAGTCGAACAGGCGCCGCAACTCGCGGTCGGCGATCGGCGCGCCGTGCGCGCTCAAATGCACGGCGCCGTCCACGCCGGTGCCGCGCAGCGAGTCGGGATGCTTGGTCACGGCCACCTGCGCCGAATCACCGGCCCTCGCCGGCGATCCCGCGTCGTCGGAAACAGCGGACGCATCATCCGATGTGTGGGCGCGATCCGGACGAGGCGCCCCGTTCGGGACGCCCCACCCGAGTATTGCGCCCAGCGCCGCGATCGCGGCGACCGCGACGAATCGTCCCCGCATCGATCAAAGTCCCAGGTTCTTCAGGCGATTGGCTTGAGCGCGGTACACGGTGACTGGGTTGGACGAGAACACCGAACGCAGGCCGAACACCTGATTGACCGAGTCGAAATGGTTCCAGTTGTAGTCGTCGCGCAACACCTCGCCCCAATGCGAGGAACACTGTCCGACGATGCCGTCGTTGGGCGAGCCGAGGTAGGACAGGCTGACCGCGCCGGCGGTCAGGTCGGTCGGATCCAGCGGGTTGGTGGACACGCCCACGCCGCCGAAAGAGTAATAGCGCACGCCATTGACCACCGCCGCGCCGCCGCCGCATTCGCTGTCGGGCCGGCCTTGCGGATAGCGCTGGCTGAACTCGGCCGCGCCCTTGGAACTGAGCTGATTCAACGCGGCCAGGGCATCGGCTTGCCCGCCCATCAACGAGGCGAACGCATTGATCACGCCGGCGACGATCGGACGCAGCGGCGAGCCTTCCGGCAGCACCGCGCCGACCAGATCGGCGGGCGCGGCACCGGCATGCGGTGTATGACCGGTGGTCACCGAGGCGACCAGGTCGGGCCGCACGGCGGCGACGTAGCGCACGGTCAATCCGCCCTGACTGTTGCCGATCAGATTGAACTTGGCGTGGCCCTGGGTGGCCTTGAGATTGTCGAGATACTTGATGAGTTCCTCGCCGCGCACTTCATCGGAATTGAATCCCGACAACTTCGCCGCATACACCGTGGCGCCGCCGGCCTTCAGTTCGTCGGGAATGTTGTAGAAGGTGCTGAAGCCCAGCACCTGATCGGACGAGGCGAAGCCGTGCACCAGCACGATCGGGTATTTGGTCTGGGTATACGTGTCCGCGGCGATCGCCGGCAGGGTCGCCGCGACGCTAAGCGCGGCGGCGACGGTCAGATTCAACAGGGTCTTCTTCAGCATGACGCGGACTCCATGAAAGAGGTTCGGGGGAAACCGCGCGCGCGCGGCGCGCGGCGATCGCATCGTTCACCCGGATCGGGCTCGGCGCGTGGGTGCGCGCGACCCGATCCGTTGCCGCGACCCGACCAAAGACATGCATCGTCGAATCGGCGGCAGCCGTGCCGCGCTAGGAAGCTAAGGAACGGCCCGAACCGCCTCAATGGCGGAATCGTCGCGATTCATTGGCAAAATCGCTCAGCTGTGATGCGCGTCGCTTATGACAGTCCGGGCATGGCCGAGGCTTATGCCGTCGGGACTTGGGCTTTCGCGGGTATTGGTGCATAAAACCCGATCCCGCCACACGGGCCGAAACAGCCGGCAGGCTTCCCAGGACCGCGAAACGCAAGCGATGTCATCCGAATCAGCCAGCGCGCCGGGCACCACGTCGTCGGATCACAACCGCACGGTCTCGATTCATTTCGTGCATGCGGCATTGCGCGGCGCCAGACGGCGAGGCGAAGCGGTCGAGCCGCTGCTCGCGCCGGCCGGCATTCCCGCATCGGCGCTCGACGAGCCGCGCGCGCGCGTGAGCTTCGAGCAATACGCGCGGCTGCTGCAATCGCTATGGCGGCATATGGACGACGAATTGCTCGGTTGCGGCCGGCATCGGCTGCCGCTCGGCAGTTTCGGCATGATCTGCCGGGCGATCATCCACAGCAGCTCGATGGGTCACGCGATGTCGCGCGCCAGTCGCTACTACGCGCTGCTGCAGGGCGGCCGCCCCGATTTCCTGATCGCCCGCGACGGCGAACTGGGTTATCTGATCATCGACGAATCCGAGGGCGGATTCGCCGACCCGTTTCTTGCCGAGACGCTGCTGGTCGCGGGCCATCGTTTCGCCAGTTGGCTGATAGGCGAAGCCATCGCGCTCAAGCGCGTGGATTTCAGTTTCGCGATGCCCGCCTACACGCACGAGTACGAGATCATCTTCGCCGCGCCGCTGCGGTTCGGCGCCGAGCGGACCGCGTTGTGCTTCTCCGCCGCCTGCCTCGACGCGCCGGTGGTGCAGGGCGACGACAGCTTGCGGGTGTTCCTGCGCAACTCGATCTACGAGCTGTTGCTCAGGCGCGAGCACGGCAAGAAGATCAGCGCGCAGGTGCGGCGCATGTTCGGGCACGACGAAGACGGCTCGATGCTGCATCTGGAAATCGTCGCCGAACGCTTGACCATGAGCCCGCAGACGTTGCGCCGTCTCCTGAAACGGGAAGGAAATACCTTCCAAGGCATCAAGGATGGATGGCGCCGCGACACGGCCATCACGCTGTTGGCGGAGACCCCCATGCCGATCGCGGAAATCGCCAGGCGCGTGGGCTTCTCCGAGCCGAGCACGTTCCACCGGGCGTTCAAGCACTGGACCGGTTTGCAGCCCAGCGCCTATCGGATGCATAGGCCTTAGGTCTCTGCGTAGTGGATGCGGCGAACGGGTGTTGTTCGTCGCCTGATGGCCGCCCGTCGAGCTCCGATGTGCGGACCGAGGAATCGCTTGAACGCGACGGTATCCGGATTGGGATCACAAATCCGAGACATGAAGCGCAAGGCAAGGCCGGCCGCGTTCGCCTATTTCGTTTGCGCTTGGACATGCGATGAAATATCGACGACTGTGATTGCACGAGTCGTTATATGGCTCGCATGCCTCGATACACCCGGTTCTTAGCCTCTAAGGAGAGAGACATGACCCGTTCCACCAAACTGATGACGCTGTGCGCTTTCGTGTTCGGCCTGAGCTTCGCCAGCGCCGCTTTCGCCAGGGATTGCGTTACCGAATGCAAGCGCGCCGCGATCGCGCAATGCCTGTTGCTCGCCGCCGAAGGAGAAGCCGAGGCGTGCTATACGGCCGACTACAGCTACTGCCGCGTGGCATGCGGCGTCGTCCTGCCTAACGGCTAGGCCTCGGCTGCGCAGGATCGATGCGATCCATCGATCCGGCGCTGAAACCTCCGACCCGGCGCAAGCTGCGGCTACGTCGGGTCTTTACTACCGCAACAGGATCGACAGGCTGGCCTGCGATGTGCAGTCGTTAGTTGCACGCAACGGATGCCAGGCCACCCATGCGGCCCGCGCGCGTTTCGCGTCGATGCATGAGCGCAGTCGATCGCGCGTGGCGAGACCGTTGGTAGCCACGACGCCGGCATCGATGCCGGTGCCCGGCGTGGCAGGCAACGCATCGATCGCGCTCGTCAAACAAGGTGCGTCCATCCTTACCGGCGAAGTTCGAACAAATGTGAAATCGCTTCGGCGCGGCGCCGGATCCGGGCGGCGATGTTTGCTGGATCGCGCCGGCGCCGCGGTCCGCGACGCCGGCACTCGGCTCAGGGTTGCTTGACCGCGTTCGGCGAGCCGTTGGTCACATAGATCCCGGTGCATTGGCCGGCGGCGCTGCGCGAGAAGTCGATATAGGAATCGGTGCGCACCGCTTGCACCGCCGCCAGCAGGCTGGCGTTGGAGGTGATGCACAGGGTGGAGGTGCCCGCCGCGTTCCTCGCTTCGCAGCCGCCTTGCGCGCCTGCGGTGGTCGCGCTGACGAAGCAGGCGATCAATTGCTGGGAATCGGCGCTGTTGCGCGCCGTGCCGGCCATGCCGTAAGCGCGGGTCACCTGGCCGAGCCCGTTGATCTCCAATGTCACCGGAACCTCGACCTTTTCGCCGGCCGCGGCCGGCGCGCACACCATCGACAGCACCGCCGCGGCCATCGCCGCCACCATCGCGAGCTTCATCGTATTCCTCCTTGAAAACCTCCGGGATGGAGGCATGCGACGCACTCCAGCATGCCTCGGCGGCGGTCACAATCACGCCGATCCCGTGGCGCATCCGAACCTTGCGGGATGGGCGCTGCGTCGCGCGAGCGCTGTGGCGGCCATCGCAGGTCGCGCAGACGCGTCGCCGCTGTGGCACGGCTGGCGCGGACGATTCTTGCAACGTTGGAGGTGCCGGCGCCCGGATGCGGCAAGGGCTGCGGATGCGGCTCTTGTCGCGTGCGAACCATGCAATGCGGTTAATACGGCAAGGCGATATGTCGCTCGGCGCAAACTCGCTCGTAGTGGCGCTGCACTTCGGACAGTTGCTCGGTCAGGTACTCGATTTCATCCGCCAACTCCTCCAGCGCCATCGCGGCGAGCAACCGTCCCATCCGCTGCGCCTGCTGTTTCAGCATGTGCAGCGAGTCGCCTTGCACAACGACGCCGGGATAATTTCTTCGCGGCAACTGCACGACGGCGTAGTTGCCCGGTGGGCTCAGAAGCTCGGCTTGCAGGGTCATGGTTCCCTCACTGACGCAAAGATTGGGGCCGCGCTTCGAATCCAACTCGGATTCGATGCTTGCTCATCACGCCAAGCTACCGGACAGGAGAGCGGGCGGCGCAAGCCGACTGCCGTTCGGGTCGGTCCCCGGGCGCTCGAACCCGATGCGCTCGGCTCATGGCCGATGTCACGACAGGCCCGCGGAAGGCCAGAATCCGCGGCGCACCCCGGCCGGTCCGGCGGCTGGGCCCGCCGCCGAGCCGCCAGATCGGGACTTGCTTTTGTATCTTACGATCTATATCGTAAGACGTATCTTACGATACGTTGAGTGCCCATCATGCGCCGTCCCTTCATCCACGACTCCGGCCGGGCCTTCGGCTGCGACGACTTTTCGCGTTTCGAGCTGTTCTCCGGCCATCCGTTCGCGCACGCCGGCGGCCACCCGCGCGGCGGCCGAGGCGGACGCAGGGGCGGCGGCTACCCGGCCGGACCGGGCGGGGCGGGGTTCCCGGGCGGTTTCCCCGGCGGCTTCGACGACAGCGAAGGCTTCTCGCGCGGCCGCAAGTTCAGCTCCGACGACCTGCAATTGCTGCTGCTGGCCCTGATCGAGGACAAGCCGAGCCATGGCTACGAATTGATCAAGGCGCTGGACACGCGTTCGAACGGTTTCTATAGCCCGAGCCCGGGCATGGTCTATCCGGCGCTGACCTATCTGGAGGAGCTGGGTTACGTGACCGTCGAACTGGAGGGCAACCGCAAGCGTTACGAACTCGCCGAGCTCGGCAGCGCGCATCTGGCCGCGAACCGCGAACGCGTCGACATGATGCTCGCCAAGTTGAACCACATCGCCCGCAAGATGGATTCGGTGCGGCGCGCGCTGGCCGGCGAAGAGCCGGCCGATCCGTCCGAAGGCGGCTGGGTGCCGGAGCTGATCCAGGCGCGGCGCGCGATCAAGACCGCGCTGTACCGTCGCGAGGAGCTGTCCGTCGACGAACAGCGCCGCATCGCCGCGATCCTGCGGCGCGCCACCGACGAGATCGAAGGCCGCGGCGACTGATCGCCGCCAGTCGGCGCCTCCGCGGGCGACGCACCCACCCACGACGCAGCCACGAACGACAGGACTATCCATGCAAGAACTCAGCGACCTGGCGGTCGTGCGCGTCCGCCATCCGTTAAAAGTGCGGCTGCTGCGCGTGACCCGGGTCGAATCGGTGACGCCGCATCTGCGCCGCGTCGTCCTGAGCGGCGAGGCTCTGGCCGATTTCGTTTCGGCCTCGTTCGACGATCACGTCAAGGTGTTGTTTCCCCAGCCGGGTCAGGACCGACCGGACATGCCGACCATCGGCTCGAATGGCTTCGTCTACGCCGAAGGCGCGATACGTCCGGTCGTCCGCGATTTCACTCCGCGTCGTTTCGATCCCGATGCGCGCGAGCTCGAACTCGAATTCGCCCTGCACGATGCCGGCCCGGCCACCGCCTGGGCTAGACAGGCGCAGGTCGGCCACTACCTCGGCATCGGCGGCCCGCGCGGCTCGCGGGTGATACCGGACGGCTTCGACTGGCATGTGCTGATCGGCGACGACACCGCCTTGCCGGCGATCGCGCGTCGTGTGCAGGAATTGCCGGCGACGGCGCGCGCCATCGTCGTGGCGGAGGTGCAAGATCCGGGCGCGCGCATCGATTTCGTCGCCGCGGCCGCGCTGGACGTGCATTGGTGCTATCGCGGCGGTTCCGATCCGGGTGCCGAGCCGCCGCTGCTGCATGCGGTGCGTGAACTGCGCTGGCCGCAGGACGAGCGCGACGGCGAGGGCTATGTCTGGGCCGCGGGCGAATCGAGCGCGATCCGCGCGGTGCGTCAGCATCTGCTGGCCGAGCGCGGCGTCGACAAATCGCGGCTGCACGCGGCCGGTTACTGGAAGCGCGGCGCACAGGGCGTGCACGAATCGCTGGACGACTGAGTTTCAATCCATTGCCGCGGTCATCGCGACCGCAAGGACCCCCATGTACTCGATTACCCAGACGCTCGAGCGACGCCTGCTGTGGCTGCTCATGCTGACCCAGTTCACCCTCATCATGGATTTCATGGTGATGATGCCGCTGGGCCCGCAGATCATGCGCGCCCTGCACATCTCGCCGGCGCAATTCGCCGCCGCCGTATCGGCCTATTCGATCTGCGGCGGCCTGTCCGGCCTGCTCGCCGCCACCTACATCGACCGTTTCGACCGGCGCAAGCTGCTGCTGGCGATGTACGCGTTGTTCGCCGTGTCCAACCTGGCCTGCGCACTGGCCGACAGCTACGCCTTGTTGCTTGCCTCGCGCGCGTTCGCGGGCATCAGCGGCGGCGTGCTCGGCTCGATCATCATGGCGATCATCGCCGACGTGATCCCGGCGCAACGCCGCGGCGCCGCCACCGGCACGGTCATGACTTCGTTCGCGATCGCCTCGGTGATCGGCGTTCCGGTCGGCGTTCTGCTCGGCGCGCATTTCCATTGGTCGGCGCCATTCTGGCTGCTGGTGGCCTTGTCGCTGATGGTGTGGGTGGGCGGATCGCGGATCGTGCCGCCGCTGAACCAGCATCTGTCGCGCGAGCGCGTGCCGCTGCGCCGGGCCTTTCCGAACCTGTTCAAGCTGTTCGCGAATCCGCGTCATCTGAACGCGTTCGCGCTGACGCTGATGCTGACCACCTCGCAGATGCTGGTGATTCCCTTCATCTCGCCGATGCTGGTCGCCAACCACGGGATCGAACCGGCGCAACTGTCGTGGATGTACATGGCCGGCGGCGTGGCGGCGTTCTTCACCTCGCGCTACATCGGGCGTCTGGCCGACCGTTACGGCAAGCAACTGGTGTATCGCGTGGCGGTGGTGGTGTCGCTGGTGCCGGTGTTGTTCATCACCCATCTGCCGGCGGTCGGTTTCCTCGCGATGCTGCTGTTCTTCCCGTTCTTCATGGTCACGATGAACGGGCGCATGGTGCCGTTGCAGGCGCTGCAGACCACGGTGCCGCAACCCGAGCAGCGCGGCGCCTACCTCAGCGCGAACAGCGCGGTGATGTCGCTGGGCACGGGCCTGGGCGCATGGCTGGGCGGCCTGATGCTGAGCACCGACGCCAGCGGACGCATCGCCGGTTATGGCGCGGTGGGCTGGATCGCGGCCGGCCTGGCGCTGTGTTCGGCCTTGTGGGTGGGGCGCGTGACCTCGGCGGATGCGCCGCCGATGGCGGCACCGGCGGGCGGCGAACAGCGCAGCGGCGCGGCCTGACAGCATCCAGGCGCGGTGTCCGACAAGACGCCTCTGTCTATGTCCGAACTGCGGGTTGTCGCGATTCCCGCCACGCGGCCGCGCCGACGCGCCGAAACGGCATCAGTTTCGGCGCGCACGCGTGCGGGTTTGCATTGGCGAATAACAAGGCCATGGCGGCTGCATGTGGCGCCACGGCCCGTTAAAGAAGCGCAGTCGTCAGCGCGCGCGTTCAGTACGCCTCGTCCGGTCGCGACAGCAGCCGCAGGGCGATGTTCTTGATCGCGGCCTTGCTGGCCTCGCTGGTACTGACATTGCATAGGATCGCCACGCCGCTGCGCGTGTCCGGGTCGAGGTAGGCGGCGGTGAACACGCCCGGGTCGCCGCCCCAGTGGTTGGCCACGACGCGGTCGCCGAGCCGTGCCTGCATCCAGCCAAGCCCCTGGCCGGTAAGCCACGTCGGCAGTTGCGCCGGCTGCCGCATCAGCAGCAGTTCCGTCATGGTCCGCGGCTGCAGGATGCGCGCGTCGCCGGCCGCGCCGTCGTTGGCGGAGGCGGCGACGTAGCGGGTGAGGTCGCCGATCGAACTGCGCAGCATCGAGCCCGGCCAATCGGGCGCGCCGATCGGGCGTTGGCGCACGTACGCGCTGCCGGCCATCAGGTACGGCGTCGCGCCGCGTTCGGCGGGGGTCTCGGCCAGCGTCCAGAACGTGCTGGTCATGCCCAGCGGGGCGAATACTTCGCGCCGGGTCAGCTCGCGCATGTCCTCGCCGCTCACGCGCGCGGCCAACTCGCCGAGCACGGCGAAACCGACGTTGCTGTAGCCCCAGGCCGCGCCGGGCGCGTGCGCGGAAAAACTGCCTTCGGCCGAATACGCCTTTCCGCCCGCCACCAGGTAGTCGCGCAGGAAACCTTGCAGGGACAAGTCGGCATCGCGGCCGGGCGTGCGGAAGTCGATGCGGTAGTAGTTCGCGTCGCTGATGCCAGAGGTGTGCATCAACAATTGCCGCGCGGTGATCGCCGCGGCGCGATGGCGCGGGTGGCGCAGCGGAAAATCCAGATGAGGCGCGACCGGTTCGTCCAGGTCCAATCGGCCTTGTTCGTGTAGCCATGCGATCGCGGTGGCGGTGACGGTCTTGGTGATCGAGGCGAGGTGGAACACCGTATCGGCGTCGATCATGCGCCGCGACTCGATGTCGGCATAGCCGAACCCGCGAGCGAAACGCGTCACGCCATCGCGCGCCAATCCCACCGCCAGCCCGGGGATGCGTGCCTGACGCATCTGCTCGAGCACGAATGCGTTGAATTCGCGCGACGCCGAGTCGGGCGGGGCTGCGCCGCCGGTCAAGCCGAAGGCCGGCGCGGACGCCAGCGCCAGTCCGGCGGCGAGGAAACGCCGTCGACCGGGTAAGGCGTCGTGAGTTTTGTTCGTCTTCATGCCCGCGACCTCGCTGAACGACCGGCTTGCAGGATATCCGTAGGCGCCTACATAATGTCAAGCAGGTGGAACAGGAGACGGTTCATGGACTACCCAAGGCATCTGGGCGGAGCGGCGATAGGCGCTCGTCTTCGGCGTCTGTCCGAACGCATCGACGGCGACGTGGCGCGGATCTACGCCGAGGCCGGTCTCGAGTTCGAGCAGCGTTGGTTCGGCGTACTGAACCAATTGGCCTTGAACGGCCCGGCCACGGTCGGCGAACTGGCGGCGACCTTGGGCATCACCCATGCGTCCATCAGTCAGACGCGCAGCTCGCTGGAGAAGGCCGGGCTGGTGCAGTCGCAGACCGATCCCGACGACGCGCGTCGCAGGCGGTTGCAGCTGACGCGCAAGGGACGGCAGCTGATCGAACGGCTGACGCCGCTGTGGCGAATATTGGATCAGGCCGCGGCGCAAATTGCCGCGGAAGTAGATGGTCTGATCGAATCACTGGACCGGCTCGACGATGCCTTGAGCCGGCAGTCGCTGTTCGAGCGCATCGTCGAGTCGGCGCCGGAGCTGACCGCGCATGGACTCAAACCTGGACGCAAGATTCGTCGATCGTCCTGAAACGATAGGGGCCATGTCGTGGCGGCCAGCGACGGCGACCGGATGCGCGCCGAACCGCAGCGATCCCGCTTGACGCCGGCGTCGCGACTGCGATCGCCGCATCCTCCTGGCGATACCTTCAGCACATGTGGGGCCGCGAGCCGGAGCGCGAGCATGTCGGCTCCCAGCGAGGCTCGCATGATGCACAAACCAGCATTCCGGCACGTGGCCACACTGATACTGATGGTCGGGTTTGCGCTGGCGCACGCGCACGCGCAAACCCAACCGCGATCGGATGCGACCGTCCCCACCCGCGTCTATGTGCTGGGCGTGGATCACGCAGCCCAGTTGGTGGCGAAGCACGACAGCCCGGCGATGCTCGAAGCCTTTCTCGCCCGCAGCCGGGCGGATGCGATCTGCGTGGAGCGGACCGCGGACGCGTTCGCCCGCGACGACTTCTACGAGTTCACCTATGAAGTCCAGGACGTGGTGGTGCCGTACGCGCGCGCGGCCCGGGTCGAGCTGTGCCCGATCGACTGGATGCCTTCGCGCGAAGACGAACTGCTGGGGTTCGGCATGAACCTGAGCGCGCCGCCGGAACTTCGACCGTATCGGGGCTTCCAGCAGTTCCTGACGTTTCCCGAGCCCGCGAGCCTGCGCCGCACGCTCTACCACGCCGACGACGCCGCCAACCTCGACAAGGTCAGGCAATGGGCGCTGACGCCAGCGGCTTCGGCCGCGCGGGATTTGCCGCGACGCATGTTCCTGTATCGAACATTCATGCAGGCCCAGGCCATCGCCCGCGCCGCGCACGCCCGGCCGGGAAAGACGCTGGTGGTGGTAGTGGGCGAGTTCCACAAGCACGACATCGAATCCATCCTCAAGGCCGATCCGCGCATCGATCTGCGCCAGCCGTCGAGCCTGGGCCTGCCGAGCGAGGCAGACATCGCCCGGCATGGCAACCGAACGCAGTTGCTGGCGATAGCGAGCTTCAATCTGCTCGGCATGCAGTCGCGCACCGGCAACGTCGACTTCGAATGGATGCGCGACACGCTGGCGCGGCTATCGGCCCAGCGCGACGATGCCGAGGTCCAGTTGCTGACGACGCGCCTGGCCCGCCTCACGGGGGCGATCGATTCCGATCAGGCGCAGGCCCGCTATGCGGCGATCGCGAACACCGCCGGCGATGCGATGTTCACCTGGACCGGCGTGCTCGACCGCGACCGGCTGGATTCGTATTTCGATCCCTTTGGCAATCTGAGCATCGCCCAGCGCGCCATGGTCGAGCAGGCGCGCGAACTGTATCGCCAAGGCAAGCACCCACAAGCCGATGCAGTGCGAGACGCCGTCGCCGCGCAGCTCAAGCCGCGACAGGCGCGGCAGCTGCGCGGCTATTGGACCGCGGACTTCCTGGGCGATGTCGACCGCAAGAGCGAGTGAGCGCGGGCCGGGCGAACGCGCACGCGTGAATCACTCTTCCCTGCAGCTGCCCTTGCCGGTGCTCTTGCCGCAGCCATTCTTGCAGGTGGCGGCGGAGGAGTTGGCGCCGTCCTGGCAATCGCCGTTGCCGACACCCGACACGCAGGTGCCGCTGCCGGTGCCGGTGGACAGCCGGTACGACTTCTTGTCGCACACCAGCCTGCCCTCCGCGTGGGTCGGACGCGGCGCCGGCGCGCTCAAGGTCTTCGGCGACGCGGCCGCGGGACCGCTGCTGCCGGACTTGGGTGGATCGGCGGCCAGGGCGCAAGCGGATGCGGCGGTGAGCAGGACGAAAAGCGAAGTGCGAACGCTGGTGGCGAAGAACATGATGGAAATCTCCTGAGAGGACGACAACGGGGGAGACGTCTGGTCAAGACGTCGGGTTGTTCGCCGCGGCATCCCTATTGGCCGCGCCCAGTCATTACAACGGCGACGATGCGGTCGTCCGGCCAGTTCGTTCAAGCGAATTGCGCTTGATTTCGAGGCGATCGCTTGAGGTCTCGTGCAACGGTCCGCGCGCGACCCCGCGCTGGATCGCGTTCGATTCGAGCCCGGATACGCGTGCCGACTCGCGTCGATCCGCGGCCAGCGGACAAGTCAGTTACAGGCGCCGACTTTCAAATAGCCATCGCAATTGCTGAGCTTTTTGGTGTCGGATTCCGACACCGTCACCGTGCTTCTGCGTGGCGGCGGCGTGGCCAAGGCATACGTCCCAGGGCCGGTCGACACGATATTGTGCGCGTCGCGCTCCACGTAGCCGGGACCATAGCTGCATTGCGCATGGATCGTGCAATTGCTTTCGCCCGAACGCGCGATGAACTCCATGGTGATGCAGGTCTTCTTCGCCGAAGAGGCATCCCAGGCCGCGGTGCAGGCCGCATGGTGCGAGCCGAAGTTGGGCGACAGCGCGGGGTCCAGCTTTACTTCGTCGTAGGTGTGGGTGGAGTGCTTCGATGTGGACGGACAATCGGCCTCGTCGAATCGCAGCTCCCCATCGCAGTTCACCAGCTTCTTCGCCGCTTCGACGGACAGCCCGGACGGATAGCTGGGATAGTTCTTGGGCAGGCACTGCGTTTTCCCGCCGCACGATCCATCCGGCAGCGTCTGCATGACGCTGGTGCAGGACTGGGACGCGGACGACTGCTTCCAGGCCGCTTGGCACGCATCGCCGGCCGCCTGCGCGATCGCCGCGCCGGATACGGTCGATGCCAGCAAAGCCACGGGGATAAGGAAATGGTGCTTCATCGCGCCTCCATGGGTCGATGGACTCCCCGATCCAGGCGGGAGTCGCGATTCCTGGCGGCTCATGGCACCGGTCGAGTCACAATAGATGACACAGTTCGTGATCGCGCTCGTTGCGCGCGGCGCGATGATGATCATCGACGCGCGGGCACGCGAAAAAGCTAGC
Source organism: Lysobacter capsici (assembly GCF_014779555.2). Lineage (NCBI taxonomy): Bacteria > Pseudomonadati > Pseudomonadota > Gammaproteobacteria > Lysobacterales > Lysobacteraceae > Lysobacter > Lysobacter capsici. The sequence goes on along the minus strand of NZ_CP094357.1, from coordinate 5,976,355 downwards.
GTCGCGCATGGGGCCGGAATGTGATTGCCGTCGACAGGTGAAGCTTGGTGGGCGTGGCAGCGTCCCGGCATCGACAGCCAACAAGATCTCGGGCAAGTCGCGCAGCGACCAAGGCCCGAATGAAGTGCGCGCGACGCTCGTTAATTACCTTCGAATCCGGATAGGTATTTGCGCATGCACGCCGCACTGGCGGGACAGATCGAACGGAATTGAGCGCTATCGCGAACGGCCGACGGAATCGTTTGACGTTCGACCCGTTCGTAGCCGAGTCGGGAGAAGAAGTCGGACGCGGTTTGCGTCAACAGCACCAACTGCGATAGTCCCTGCGAGTGCGCGTGCAGCTCGACGCGCTCGACCAGGCGCCTGCCCAGGCCGCCGCCTCGAGTTCGATCGTTGACCGCCAGCGATCGAAGCAGCCCGGCCTGCCCATGGCGTTCGAGCCCGACGACGCCTGCGAGTTCGCCCTCGCGATCGGCGACCCACCACTCGATCGCCGAGGTGTCCAGGTCGTCGACCGGCAGTCCGGCGCTCGCGAGCAATTCGCGTATGGCCACCGATTCGGTTGCCGCGGCGGGCCGTATGTTCGCGGCGGCCACTACGAGGCGCGCCGTCCGTCGCCGTCGATGCTCGCCTCGCCGCGTTGCTTTGCGAACGGGGCACTGGCCGGTGGCGGGATGTGCTCGATTTTGGACATGCGGTCGCAGCAATCGGTTGGGTTGTGGGTACGATCGAGGGTGAGGCATGTGCTGCTGGAACGCTGACGAGTTACCCAGGCGCAGCCGATCGACCGCGACGATGGGATAGCTCGCGCGTTGGTCCGGCCGTTCCCGGATTCCGGCGCCAAATCCTAGGATGGGACAGCCGCGGCAGCCATCATGCGAGCCATGCAAAGGCTACGAATCTGCGCCCCAATTGGCAACAAACAGCAGGATGGACGATATGCGGATCAAAGCGGTATTCGCGCTTGCGTTTCTATCGGTGGCCCTGGTCGGACAAGCCGCCGAGCCGGGGGTCGTGGCGTTGACGCCATCGGAAATGAAGTGGTCGTCGCAAGGAGGATTGGCCTTGCCTGGCCTGGAGCAGGCCATACTCATCGGCGATCCGACCAAGCCCGGACCTTATACGATCCGCCTGAAATTCCCGGCGGGCTTCAAGGTCGCGCCGCACACCCACACGGACTCGCGCGAGATCACGATTCTCTCGGGCACCTGGTATACCGGTTACGGCGAAAAGGTCGAAGCCGCGGCCCTCAAGAAACTGCCCGCGGGCAGCTTTTACACCGAGCCCGCCGGCGTTCCCCACTATGTCGAGATACGCGAGCCGACCGTGATCCAGGTGAGCGGGATCGGGCCGAGCGGTCGCAAGTTCGTTGGTCCGGGCGCGCCTAAGTGACTAAGGTCTTTCCGTAGGCGGTCGTCAGTCGTTCGTTGCGGCGCGAGTGTCCGCAAATCGTGCGAACTCGTCTACCGCCGATCCGAGTGAGGGCCGGGAAGTTCTATCGTCTGTGGCGAATCGGCGGTCCGAACTCCTCGCAGCGCCGGTTTCCCGGCGCTGCCGGACTATCTGAGGTTCGGCAACCGGGCTGGGCCTGTACCGGGCCCATCGTCGTCGCGAGGTGAGTTCCTCGTGCGCCGATAACCGAACTGTCGGATGGCGAGCATGAGGCTGATAGCGCCGATGAAAAGTCGGTCCATGAAAAATCTCGCGCGGGTCCCGCGTCGGAATTCAGCCAGGCCGCGAAGCGGCTTCGCCCCGGCTATGTCGCCCGCCATTGCCGATGTTCGCGGAAGCGACCGTTGAAATTCCACCTGGGTCATTGTTTTCGCGGTCCTGCCGTGTGGCAGGGTAGTCGGACAGGTAGAAGACGTCCGACGAACGAAAATATCGCCGCCACGGCATTACCAGGTATCTGCGGATATGCAGGCTGCCGTGTAGGTCGTGCGGCACCATGTACGACACCTCCACTTGAAACGGCCCGGTCACCTTGGCGAAAACCTCATTTCGCGACAGCACGACTTTGCGGCCCCTCATGTCTGAGCCGCTGATTCCGCGGCTTCGCATATCGCGGTAAGCGTCCGCGGCGCAACTGTCGAGCGAACGCCACGCGGTCAGGTAGCCAAGCGCGAGGACGGCGGCGAGCAAGGCGGCCGCGCTGACAGCGGCTTTTTTCAAGATCGTCATCGGTGGCTCTCCACGCTGAAACTGCGTGTATCGGCTCTCCATCATCAGGATGATGCCGTGTCGAGAGCAAGGCGCATGGCGGAGAGGTTCATTGGAAATTCCGTTGATGCTTGAATCGAAGCAGATAACGGATTCGCCCGGGTCTGCGTTTCGTGCGGCGTCCTGGACGAATGCGCGAAAGCCCGCTGTGCCCCGTTTCGGCCCCCTGTTTCGACTCCGATTCCGCCCCCATTTACCCCGCTTGACAAAGTGCCTACCGGCGACCATAAAGCACAAATATCTGTGCCAAATGGCTCTCAGATGGGCGGCTTGATCTCTATCGGGGCGGATCCAGGCAGGCGTAATCGGGGAGCGACCCGCCGTCGCGCTCCGACCGGAAAGTCCGCCCGCGCCATTCACGGCGCCCGCGAGCCTGCCCAACCTATCCACATGGATGCGCGATCGGTTGCACGCCTAGTCCGCGGCGTTTTCCTGCTGCTGTGCATGACCGTCGCCGGCACCCAGGCCGCCTGGGCGCAGGCCTGCGATCCCGTGTTCACCGGCAACCCGCTCAACGTAAGCGGACTCGGCAACGGCGCGTTGACCTCGGCGCTGGATGTCACCAGCACGCCGGTCGTCAGCACGACGCTGAGCGCTTATACGCCCACGCCGGCGGGTGCGAGCACGCGCTCCGCGCCCGCGGCCAACACCATCAATTACACCGACCCCGCGCCGGCCAGCGCTGCGGTCTCCGGTCAACACACCTTTAGCTTCGCCCGTCCGGTTCCCGTCATATTCGAGGCGGGCTCCACGTTCGGCGGGCCCGATTCGAATCTGGATGTCGACCAGGACCTCATCACCTTCACCGCGATCGGCGCATCGCCGGGTTTCTCCTGGGTCAGAGCGCCCGCGGTCGACAACGCTCAAACCGATATAGAGATTTCCCCCGATGGGCTGACCGCCACGGTGCGCGGACCGTCGTTCGGCACGCGCCCCGGATCGTTCGCGCAATATCGATTGAGCACCAACGGCACGGTTACGGGCGTCCAGTTCACCTTCAGAACGACCCGCGACGGGGTCGGCGGCAATTCGGCCCAGTTCGAAATCAACGTTCCGACCTGCAGGCCCGTGCTGACGCTGGCCAAGACGGTGATCAACGACAATGGCGGCACCGCGCTCGACACCGCGTGGACGCTCGCCGCGGCCGGCCCGACGCCGATCAGCGGCACCGAGGGCAGCGCGGCGGTGACCAACGCCACGGTGAGCGCCGGGACCTACACGCTGTCGGAAACCGGCCCGGCAGGCTATACGCAAACCGCTGCGTATAGCTGCGTGGTCAACGGCGGCGCGCCGGTTGTGAGCAACACGCTCGCGCTGCCCAATCTCGCGGCCGCCACCTGCACGGTAACCAACAACGACAACCCGGCGACCTTGCGCCTGATCAAGAGTCTGGCGTCGCGCGCGGCGGCGGCCGATGAGTTCGCGACGGTCATCCTCAATGGCGGCACGGCGCTCGCGTTCTCGCCGCCGACCTCGGGCGCCACGCCGACAACGGCCAGTACGGCGGCGACCGTTGTTCCCGCAGGCGTCGCCTTGACCCTGCGCGATGCGCAGACCTCCGGTCCAAGCGATATCGCCAGCGCCTACACGCGCGCGATCAGCTGTGTCGCCGGTCCGGGCAATGGGTCGGTTCCCATACCCACGCCGACCGGGCCGACCGTGGCCGATCCGAACGCCGAATGGTCGTTGACCATGAACGCCGGCAACGATGTCGTTTGCACCATCACCAATACCGCCGCCGTGGCGACGCTGCAGTTGGCCAAGGCCTGGGCGGCGGGGAGCCTGGCGGGGCATCAGGTGACGATCGGCGCGACCACGGGCGGCGCGAACAATACCGCGGGCTTCACCGCGACCGCCCCGACCGCGGCCAACAGCGGCGCGCCGGTCAACGTCAACGTCGGCAATGTCATTACGCTTCCGGCCGAGGGCGGCGCGAATATCGGCAGCTATTCGACCGCGCTCGCCTGCACCGGCGGCCACACGCTGTCGGGGACCAACGGCCAGCAGGTCAACACGCTGACCATCACCAGCGCCAATGCGGCGGTGTGCACCTATACCAACACCTTGCGGCCGGTCGATCTGACCATCACCAAGACCAACACGCCGGCGGCCGGCGCGATCGATCAGGCGACCGACACGGTCGCGGCGGGGCCGACCACCTACACGTTGGTCGTCACCAACAACGGCCCGGGCGAGGTCACCGGCGCGATCGTCAGAGACGCGCCGACTGCGGGAGTCGTTTGTCCGCCCGGCAATGCGGTGACGTTCGTTCCGGGGCCGGGCGTGCCCGCGGGCAGCTTCACCGTCGCCAATCTGACCGGCGCGGGGATCGCGCTGGCTACGTTGGCCGCGGGGCAGAGCACGACGCTGTCGTTCACGTGCACGGTCCAATAGCGGCCGTCTTCGCCAATCGCGGCCAGGCGCATGGATCGGGCATCGAGTGTTGTCTGGCCGCGCCGAGGCCATGACACTGCCGCAACGCGCGCCGGTCCAGGCTGATCGCCGGGTCGCCACTCGGAACTACCGCCATGACCGCGCGCAAACCGCCTGAAAAATCGCGCAAGGCCCGCCGACCGCCTGCGGGTCCTGAGGCCGATGCGGAAGCATCGACCTACGCCGAAAGCCTGCGCCGACACGGCCAGTTGCACGAAGGGCAAGGCCCGTTGCCGCCGGGCGCGACCCACGTCGCCAGCAAGAACGGCGGCAAGCCCACGCTCAAGCGCAAACGTTTTTCGGCGTTATGACGTCTCGCCGTGGTGCACGCGGCAGCCGCAGGCAAAGCAGGCGCGTTCGAGCGTCTTGACGCCACCGCGTTGAGCGATGCGATGGGTGACCGGATAGCCGACCGTCGGCCTGGTCTTGCGCGCACCGACCCCCGCCGGGGCGATCGCGCTGCGTTGCACGGTGTTGCCGGCGCCGTTGTGCCTGATCTGACCGCGCGCGGCGAGGCCGGCGACGAAGGCGCGCACTTCCTGTTCGGTCGCGGAAGCATCGGGCACCGCGCTCATCACCGCGGCGACGCCGACGCGACTGGGCAAGGCCCCGACCAGGATCGCTTCCGGGCCGTGCGCGCGCACGCCCTTGAGGAAGCCGGCGATGCCCGACAGGTCGATCGCACGGCGGTGGCTGAGTTCCGCCATCGCCATGCCGCCCAGCTTCACCGCGCGCTTGCCCAGGCGCGTGCCCGCGGCGGCGCCGAGCCGGTGGCGCGCGTCTTCGTTCGCGGCGGCGTTGAGTTTCACCGCGCCGCGGCCGGCGGCCTTGCCGGCGAGTTCGGACCGCGGCGCGATCATCGCCGAGCTGCCCAGCAGGATGTTGTGCATGCGGAAGGCCTGACTGATCAGCTCATAGTGCGCGCCAGCGAACATCACCTGATCCTGTTGCGCCATCGCGCGGCCGACCGACTGGAACAGGCGCAAGGTCATCGGCGCGTTTTCGGCCGCCGAGAACAGCAGGCGGCCGGCGGTTTCGGCGGCTTTCCACAGTTGCGCCTCGGTCTTCGACGGCGCATTGGCATACAGCAGGCCGATCAGGTCGTAGAAACATCCGCTGAACACCTGGCCGAAGCTGTGGATCTCCGCGATCAGCGCGCCGGGCGGGCCGTCGGCCGGCAACGACGAGGGCAAGGTCCAGCGCAGCTTGTTGTGCGCGCGGCGCGGCACCGACGCGTTGTGGTTGGGCTCGAGCTGCTTGATCGCCCAGGACAGATCCTCGGCGGTGGTTTCCAGCACATTGGTCTTGTTGACCTTGGCGCTGGCGACCAGCTCGCGGCGCAAGGCGCGGTCGTTGAGCGCGGTCAGGATGGCGACGCAATCGCCGAAGGCCTCGTGGAAGGCGCCGGCTTCGAGGAACTCGGCGCCCCACAGTTCCGGCCACAGCGCATCGAGCAAGGCGTGTCCGATTTCATGCGCGACCACGTCGGTGCTGATGCCGGACTGGACGACGGTGTCGCCGATCGGATAGTGGAAGAACTGCACCGCGCGGCCGGTGTAGTACGCGTTGAGGTCCTCGCCGGCATCCGGATCCAGCCGCAGGCGTTTGACCGGCACCGCGCGCGCCCAGCGCATCAGCGGCGCGCCGCGCACGGTCTCGAACATCTCCAGCGCGGCGAGCGCCGCTTCACGCGCCTGCCAGTGCAGGAATTGCGGCGTGCCGCGGGCGTAGCGCGCCTGCGGCGGCGACGGCGGCATGTCGAAGTGCGCGCGCGCGGTCGAACGCGACGGCCGTGGCGTTTGCCCACGCATGATCGAGAAGCCCGCGGCGCGCGGATCGTTGGGAATGTAGTTGATGGTCATGACAGGGCTCCGACCCTAGCGGGTGGCTTCGAACACCCTCGCATTCGGCCGCAGTTCCGCCAGCGCCGACAGCGGCGGCGGATTGGCCTCATCCCAGGTGCAGGGGTTGAAGGTGCGCGCGCCGGTGAGCGCGCGCGAGACGGTGGACGCCATCTGCAGCGAGTAATCGGCGGCGGTGATATCGATCGAAGGCGGCGCGGTTTCGCAGGCCGGCAGCGCCGGATCGAACTGACCGAAGGCTTCGCTGCCGGGCAGATTGCGATACCACTTCGCGCGCAAGGTGTTGCAGCTGCCTTCGGGCAACATGTCCGCCACCGACGGCGACTGCGCCGTGGTGTGGCAGCTCATGCAGGCCGAGTCCGGGTTGTCCACCGGGCCGTTCAAGCGCGGCTCGGGATGCTTGAACGTGACATGCGCGCGGGCGTACGCGGGCGCGGCCGGATTGATCCACGAATGGGTGACCGTGGTGCCGTCGGGATCGTTGCCCCAGGTCAGCCCCAGCGGCGCCATCTTTCGCCACGGCGAGGTGCCGGGCAAGCTCTTGTCGTACACGTAGGTGAGGAAGTACCAGCCGGTGACGCCGGCGCGCGCGTCCTTCACCGCGATGTCGATCTGCAGCAGCCGCACCGGCAACGCGGTGCCGGCCGCGGCGCCGCTGCTGTTGGGCATCACATCGACTTCCAGTGAGCCGGTCAGCGGGTCCTGTCCACTGAGGAAATCGCTCGGTTTGGCCGCGCTGAACAACAGCTTGTAGACGAAACTGCCCTGCGTGAACTGCATGCGGTCGCGACGCGGCGTATCGACGCCGGCCACGCTGGTATTCCACAACTGTTGAAACACTCGGCCGCCGCGCGCGTCGTAATAGGCCACGGCGTAATTGGCGAAGCCGTTGAGATTGCCGGCGAGTTCGCCGGCGGGCACGCGCCGCTCGCGGGTCATGCCGTAGGCCGCTTCGCGCGTGCCCGGCGCGCTGGTGTTGCCATAGAACATGCGCGGCGCCGGATACCAGGCCTGACCGCGCAACGCGGGCACGATCGCGCGACCGGCGTTGTCGAAGTAGTCGGCATCGTTCGTCAACGTCGGCGTGAGCGCGCGCACCGGCGCGCTGGCGAAGGCGTAATTGCGCAAGGTGAGGGCGTAGGCCAACCGCTTTGCTTCCTGGCGCGGATCGACACTGGCCGCCGTCCACGGTCGCGTGGTGGTCGGCACGCCGGTGGCCGCGTTTTCGAGCTGGGCCGGCATGAACCACGGCCCGGCATAGCCGCTCGGCAAGGTCGCGCGCGGCACGATGAAATCGGCGAAGCGCCCGCGGCATTGGGCCATGAACGTGCCCTGCGCGCTGGGCTTGCCCTGTTGCGTCACCCGCAGGCAACGCGCGCCGGTGGCGCAGCCGGTCACGCTGGGCAGCACGCCGGCGAAGGCCGCCGCTTCAGCCGGTGCGTCGGCCGACCGTTCGGCCGGCGCAGCGGTTTCCGCCACGTTCGGATGCTGCGGCGAATTGCTGGAACACGTGGCGATGGCCAAGGGCGCGGCCACCGCGAAAACGAGGGTCCCTGCGCTACGAAGGTTCATGCGACGTCCCTACCTTCCGTGATCTCCTGCTCCGAACAACGCGGGGGCCTGGGAAAAGGGGACAACTGGGTTGCAGGAACTCACGCCGCATATGAATGGGGCACCGGCTGCCGCGGATACCCGCGGCTGCGTTCGCCGCTGGCCGCAAGCGGACACTCGTTCCCGTTTGCTATCTAAGCCGCTGCATAACCTGCGAGATGGGCGCTTCCCGTTGCTTGGCGGCTCGCGGGCCGGCCTTCTTCGAAGCCAGGCGACATTGCCGGTGCGCGCGGTGTTGGCGCGCTACGGCCATGGCGACGGCAATGCATCGAGCGCATCGAAGTGGAGCTCAGCCCGCGCTGCGGGCGATGCGACTCAACGCCGTGATGTCATCCGGTCGGCCCCGGCGTGGCTGACGTCATGTCCGCGTTACCGCGAGCCGGCGCGGCATGTCGGCGTGCGCCGACATCGTCGTATGCCGCCGCGTTACTTCGCGCACTGCCTGAGTTGCTTGATGAACGGCGCGGCGTCCGCCCAGTGCAGCGCCAGCGCGACGTTTCCATCGATTCGTCCAGGTTCCGCTGAGCGATCCGATAGCGAACGTCGGACGATGCACCACACTAATCCTTGGTGCTGAAATCCTTGGCGCAGTCTGCCCAGGCCGGCGCGCATTGCGCCGACTGCGCCGAGCACAGCGCCTGGCTCGCGCGCTGCGCGTCGATCTTGCTTGCGCCACGGCCGACATGGACGCGTCCGCCGGAGAGTTCGCCAGCGCCCGCGGAGGCGGTTGTCGAGGCGGCGCCAGGCGTACCGGTTCCGATCATGAATGCCGCGCACTCATTTTGATAATTAGCGATGATCTTGCAGCTCTTGCCGCCACCGTTTTCCGCGCATCGATCCAGCGCGGCGCGTTCGGCGCTACGCTTGCTTATGTGCTCGACCGTCGCGAGCCCGTCTGGCTGCGACGGACGCTGCCAACGCGGGTCGTTGCTGTGGCCAATCGCACCGGTTTGGGGTGCATAGGCGAAAGCGCCATAGGCCTTGAGCACAAAATCGCGAGGCGCCCGCGGCTGCGATGGGGCGGCTGGCTCCGCCGGCCTGGGCTGGTTCTGCGGCCAGGCATTGGGCGGGATACAGCCGGGGTTGTTGGGAATGCCCGCCGGGCATTGCGCCCTCGCGATGTTTCCCCAATGCATGCCGATCAGCATCGCAATGCTCGCCAGTGCCCAGCTGGTCCGTGTGCTGCCCATGGGATTATCAAATCTCATCGCCCGTCCTGGTTTCATTCTGGCAGATCGGCTCCGGCATCTGGCGGGCTCGATGGGGCGAAGCCGCGAGGAGCGGGCGAGTCCGCCCCTGACGGCAAGCCTAAACACACGGCGCAGGCTGGCCTGAGTCGGCTGGCGCCTCGCCTCGCCGGTGGCTTGGCGATGACTTTGGAAAATACATTCCGCCCCGTATTTACCGGCTCCGTGTTTCCCGGCATCGAGGGCATGGGCGTTGTTGCTTGACAGGCCGATGGATATGGCTGGACCCTTGGCGGCATGAACATCGATATTGAAAAGCTCAGCCTGAGCGAGCTGACGTCCCTGCTGGCCGCCGCGGAGAAGCGGAGACAGTTGATCTCCAGCCGTCGCCCCATCGCCCTGGTCCGCCGGAAAGCGATCGCGCTCGCCGCCCAGTGCGGCTACACGATCGAGGAACTCTATGGCGATCGACCGCCGGTCGAGAGCGTCGGCAAGAAGCGGACGTCGCGACGGAAGCCGAGCAAGGTGGCCGCCAAATACCGCGACCCGGACAACAAGCGCAACACCTGGTCGGGTCGCGGGCGGATGCCCGTGTGGCTGGCCCAGAAGACCAAGCATGGCCGCAGCGTCGCCGACTTCCTGATTCCCGGCCTGGCGAAACCCACCGCGCGCAAGAGCAGTTCCATCGGCAAGAAAACCGTCTTCAAGCAGAGCTGACGCGGAATCCTTGATGCCTGAAAGGCTGCGCGAGCTGCGTGCGGCCGCTCATGCTTCGGCGGGTAGTCGGTCCGGCGCGACTGTGCGTAGTGACGATTCATCGCCGTTGTTGGCCGCTAGCGGGTAATCGCGTCTTCGCAGACGCCTGAAACAAACCAAGTCGCGCAGCGGCGTCGGCTTGAACACATCGCTCACGCTGGTCGGCAATCTGGCGACAGCCGTTACAAAGGCCGCCGTGAACCCCGTTCTCGATGGAACTCACGCAGGAAGGAACCGCGATGCCGCATCAAGCCGCCGCCGAATGCTTGTCGCGCCTGATGGGCCAGGATCATTTCGCCGGCGATCCGGCGACGATTTACACCGGCGTCCAGGACCCGCGCGAACGTCTCGCCATGAATGCCCGCTTCGACCGGGCGCTGGCCGCCTTGCGCGATGCCGCGCGGGATGGCGCGACACCGCGCATATGCCTGGATCTGATTGACCGACACCTGGCCGGCTTCGTACGCGTCGAGCTGGATACCGAAGATGCCGAACGGGTCGCCGAATGCTTCGAGATGGCCATGGACTGCCTGGGGATCGAAAGCTCCGAAGGGATGCTCAATCGATGGCTGTACGGTTTTGATCCGTAGTCGACGCAGTCGCATCCGCGTGCAGGCGCGAACGCGCAAGACATGAGGCGCTGATCAAAGCCTCGCTCGCTACAAGCGAAGGCGCCGGCCTTGGCGGTCCTTGCTGGTTGCGAAACGGCTCCGGCTTGAATGAGTTGCAGGTCCCGCGGGTGGCCTACGGAAGCCCCAGGATGGAACCAACAGAGGCCTTAATCAGGTCAACCAGTTCCGGGTCCATGTACTGATACTCGTCCGGGATATCGAGGACATGCAGTGGCTTGTTGGCGATGACGCGCCCGAACTCGGCCAACAGCCTGGACCGATGCTTGTTCTCCATGACAAAGATCGAGTCAGACCACCGTATATCGTCGACGGATACGTGTCTGCGCGCATTGGGGCTGGTGCCGGCGGACCTTACCCGCATGTCCGGATGATTGCGCCATACGGCCTCGGCCGTCGGGCTTCTCCACTGGTTCCGGCTGCAGATGAAAAGAACATGGAGAGGTTCGTTGTCGTCGATCTCGTCCTGCCGTTTGCTCGATGCGTTCGGGTAATCGACGCCAAGTTGCTTGGCGCGCGCAAGCTTCGCCGAGCGAACATAGAGCAGTTTCCAGTTCTTCTCGCGCTTGTCTTTCGTTTGAATGTGATCGTCTTTCATCTGGTCTGATGCCTGAAGCAATAAGCTGAACCGCGCAGCGGCATTCAGTATGACCAGCTCACGCATCGTGCATGCCGGGACGACGCATGGTGCCTACTTTCCAAGAGAGCCAGATGATCAGACCGCTGGCGGCGGCGCATAGGCCCCAGGCAACCAATCCGGGCAGATCGGCCATAAGCCGTCCGTCCTTCATCCATCGAAAGTCGGTGAAGAACAAGGAGAGCAACACGCCGCTTGCGAAGCCGGAGATCGCGGCGGACCACCATCGGATAAGGTTCACACGCCAAAGAACAATGAAGACCGGTATGGCGAGCGCACTGGTGAGCAGCAGCGCGGGGAGATAAAGAAATGCAGCGACTGGAAGCAAAGATGCGAGATCGCCGGGTTTGACACCGAGACCTGGACTTGCCGCGGCCAATACCAGCACTGGCACCAGCGGCGCTGCCAGAAAGCCAGCAGCCAGTAGCGCCACCCGACGAGTCATCGCCTGTCGCCTTGGTCGACTCGGACCGCGATGCGGCTTCGGCTTTAATGAATGGTGGGTCGGCGCCATCTCCCATGTCCCCTGAGCTGCTTTCCGTAAGCCGTTAACTCGTTCAATCCCGCCAAGCCGGGCCCGAACGATGCGCAAGTGCAAGATCGGGTACACGTTGAACACGATCTGCACGATAGTGAGGACGACCGACTCCACGACGAGCCCGCGCGACCAGACATAGGCGATGTATGGAGTGAACAGCACCACGGCCCAGAAGTGGGTTGCTTCAGCGGACTCTGCTTGACGCTTCAGTTCCGCGAGACTTCGCCTGCCGCCCGAACGATACACCGAGTGGTTGAGATATCGAAGTGGCGTGCTGCGCAGAAGATCGCCGAAACCGCGCACGCCCAGCCAGCGATACAGCCGGCCATCGAGTGCCCATGGACCGACAGTCCGCAGCGCGCGAGGCATGCGCAGAACGAACAGCGGTTCCGCCACTTTCGCCAAGCCCATCAAATTGAACATCATCAGCAAACCAAGCCAGGGCGAGCTGAAGCCGATGACGTCCGCCAGCATGTAAAGGCAGGCGGCGAAGAAGATCGCAACAACGACCAGCTTGGTCAGATCGCGCCAGAACATGTACGTCGGCTCCCTGCGTGCATCGCCTGCGCCTGAGTTAAGCCGGCCCGAGAGCGGCTTCGGCTTGAGTACTTTATCCGCTATGCCGAGCGCTGCAGGATCAAACCGCTGAAAAGCTGATTTGCCCTCGTTGTCGCCAGACAGCTTTGGCTTGGAGCTCATTCGCCATGGCGAGCGATCGAAGGCGTTCAAAGCCTGCGCAGCCACCGGCTTCCGAACGTGCTGCATCGCACCGAAGTGTCGGGAGCGCTACGGCGTGCCAGCGAAAATGTATGTTGCATCACAGTCCGGCGAGCGCGCTCATGTCGGCGCGCCCGCAAGGCGCGGGGCCTTCTAGACTCGCGCAGGAAGCCGCTCAGAACAGCCGCTTCCAGACTCGCGCGAGCCATTACGGCACGCGTCATTCAGACCAACGGAGGGTGAGTATGAAAGCCAACAAGATGTGGGCCTTGGGCGCGATGATTTCGGCGCTGGCACTGGCGCCCGGTCAGCCGGCGCGTGCGGGCGATATGAGCAATGCGGTGCTTACCTGTTATGTCGATACTTTCGCGCTGGACGTTCCCGAAGCCTTCACCTGCTTCTCAACGTGGAAGCCGGGCAGGGCGCTGAATCCAACCGGCGCGTACTTCCAGGTCGCCGGCCTGGGCGCGGGTAACTATTCCTATGCCTGGCTCGATGTGGAAACCAACTCGGTACCGGCCGGCTGCGGCGATCAAAGCACGTGCCGGAAGTCGATCAGCACCGAAACCCGCAACGACGGCGAAGCCACGCTGCGCGTGACAATTACCGATCTGGACACCGGCGCGACCAGGAACGCGCAGGCCACCGCGTTCTATAACGACGGATACAACTGATTGGTCGCCGACGCATCGACACGCTGCAAGCGAGCCCCGCGTTGCGAGGGTATCGCTTGCAGCGCGATCACAGCGAAGAGCGCTTGGGTGAAGTCGAACATCTGAGCGTCGAGCCGGGCCGCGTAGCGGCTCGGCTTGGTATTTCGATGGCTATAGCGTTTCAGGAGCCGAACATTCAATATCGGCGGCGATCGCGCGATCGTGCCTGGCATACGCGAGCGTGGTGGCGAGCTGTCGCGCGATGTCTTCGTCCAGATTCTGCACCAGTGTCCTGGCGGCAAGTTTTTCGGGAGCCTGCGCGTGAGTGAGGTTGGTCATGTGGCCTGGTTCCGGTATCTGCAGGTGCCCATGAAATACGGCCAATCAAAACTCGATTGGCGTCCACCATCCGAGCCGGTTCGAGCCGCGAAGCGGTTTCGGCATGAATCGATCGCTAGACCGCGCATGAGCTCACCGTCGCGGCCAAGATAAATGGTGTGTTGCCCGGGCTATCAAGTCCTCCAAGATCGAATACGTAGACGCCCTTGACGACAAGCGTCAATAGTCCATCACGAGACTTGCTGAAATTGAGCGAGCTTACGTCTACGGGATGATGCGCATTGTCCAGATAGATTGACCCGTCGATGTAGCCTTCGTCGGGGTTGGTTGGGAATTCAAACGATTTCCCGGCCAGGTCGCCGAGCCTGTTCGACGGCAGGTCGATTGCATCGAGGCGAATGGATGTGTCCACGATCTCTTGATGCCGCAGAAACGGACGCATCAAGATGGTTATGGATACATCGCCAGGCATCCCGGAAAGAATGGCGTGGCGAGCTTTCAATTCCTTTGCCAAAAAATCTTCCATAGTGGCCTATTGCATGAGTTGAACCGGGCCGCGACGCGGCTTGGGCGTGTCGTGATTTTGCTCCTGCCGCCCTTCAGCGCTTCGGTAAGCTTCGACGCAGGTTGGGCCTGTCGAGCCAGGCGATAAAGATCGGATCGGTGAGCTCTTTCGACGGTGTTGAACATAACGTCGTACTTGGCGGAGTCCGTATCAGTGTGTCTCGTACGCCTATACCCAACGTGAAACAACTATCGCCCCGAAAAGGCGCGCCTGTCGTCTGCCTGAGACTAACTTCCCTTTGAGACTTTGGCGGAACTTTCGTCGCCGATCGTAAAGCTGCCGCTGTAACGAAACAACTGACCGAATAAGGGATGGGTCAATGTCATGCGCATGCCGAAGCGCTCATCATCCACCGGACGTTCCTCGACATAGGCGCGACCGAGCAAGAGCGCGATCGGCAAAGGCACATCGATGCCGAAGATCCGCCAGATATAGCCCTCATCGCGGAACACGAGCGCGCCGTCCTCCGCGCTCACCTTCAACCGCATTCCCACTCCGAAGCGTATGAACTCGATCACGCGGTTTCCGCCGGCGTGCTCCATACGCGAGAGGAAATGGAAAGGCGGGCGCCCATCGAAGTGGAACACACGGTCCCAATGAATGGTGCCGTCGTCGGGCCGGGCATAGTAGTGAACCTCGATCGGTACATTCGCGCCGCGATAGGGCACCAACGCACCGAATATCCGGGCGAACGGGATCAGGAGTTTCGCCACGGCACTGTGCCAGACCTCGTGCATGGTGCCCTTTACGCAGACATAGTCGTCGCTGAAACCGCGCAGGAAGTAGTGGCGCCTGATGATTTCGCCGAGGCGGTGCCAGTCCTCGCCGAGCACCTCCTGAAAAACAGGCCTGCGCGCGCTGCCATCCAACGGCTGCATCTCAGCCGTCGGAAGCCGGGATGTTTCTTTGCTGGGATCGGCCAACTGAACGCTCCATTGAATGATGCAAGATCTCCCGCGCATACCCTAGCCGAAATGGTTTTCATCGTACGAAAGTGAGGTTCGATTCCCGATGTGATTTGTCGACGAAGGGGCGACGTTTCATGATGGGGGCGCGAGTCGGATCAGTGCCTGTGGCCGGTAAATCCAGAGTGTCTTGCCCATCTTTTCGGCGGTTGCGCCAACGCCGATTCTCTAAAGAGTGATCTTTAGAGGTCAACACAGTGGTCGGCGCCTATCTTTATCTGGAATCTTGTGGCGCAAGGCGCTAAGAAGCCTGCGGCTCCACCGGTCCGGATTCGCACTGTCGCTTCAGCGCAGCCAGCGCAATTTCCCAGTAGTAATTGATATGCCCATACACCGCATAGCTGGCGAGTTGGCGCAAGGTAAGCTCGACAGCCGTGCCCACGGCCGTCTCCTGCAACTCCAGGCGGATGACGACGTGATTTTCGGGGACATCGGGCAGTACGCGTCGCGACAGGGAACTCCAGTGCGTGTATTCGAGCACTCTCTCGGGCTGGAACGCTTGAATCCGGCCGCTGTTGCTGAAGCGCAGGCGGCCATGCAAAACGCCGCGTAACACGATCGGGTCGCCGACGATCCAGGTCGTGTCCAGCTCCAGTGGCTCGTTGGACATCCAGCGCACGGCATGAGCGGGATCGGTCAATGCGCGCCACACTACCGTCGGCGGTGCCGCGATCTCTATGCGCTTGGTCACCCGATCCGGGAAGACGGTGTTCGGCTCGAAATCCATGACCGATCGTATCCGAAAATCGCGCAATTGGCGGGCCGATTCCCTGCGTGATCGGCTTCGCCTGACAACGGCATTGGCGCGGAGAACAGTGGTCGCACTAGCTGCACGATGTTCAAGCGGAGCTGACGCAGAATCCTTCATCCAGGCCTGGCCGCGAAGCGGCCTCGGCTGAGAGATGTCATCCGGATGGAAGCGCTGCGTCTTGATCAGCTAGGATGCGCTCAAGAAAAACGCCGGGCGTTCGCGCGAGGCGATACCTTCATGCGACGAAAGGAGTCACGCATGCGCTGCATGTTCACCGCGCTGATGATCGCACTGGCGCTGCTTCCCGCCGGTTCGCGGGCGATCGAGCCGATTCAAGAGCGCGGGCGGGCGTCGCTGGCGGGCCGCTATGTGCAGGAGAGCGAGGCAGGCGGCGAGTCGCAGCTGCTGTTGCGGCAGGACGGGCGGTATGAGCTCAGCGTCGATGTCGGTTTGAATCGCGAAAGGATCCGCGCGATCCACGGCGCCTGGACCATCAGCGACCAGGGTGTGCTACTGACCCAACAAGCGCGCGACCTGCGCAAGCCCGCGTTCGTCCTGACCCAGGTCATGCCCTGGTTGCCGGGCGCGCAAGACGCGTTGAAGGCGTCCGAGCACGAGCATCGCACCGCCCTGATCCGTAGCGCATGTCCTTTCGTGGAGACCTACGAGCGAGGAATCTCCGACGCCCATTTGGCGAATCTCGGCGCGCCGGCCCTGGTCGAGGCGGACAACCAGCCCGAACGCAAGCCCGCCGCCGTGGCGGCTTTGCCCGCGGCGCTCGCTGCGACCGAGCAATCCCGCGCCGAGGTCGAATCCGCGATCGCCGCCGCGATGAAGTCGCAGGCCGCGCGTGCGCAAGCGCCTGACGATGCGGCGCGCGCAGCATCGGCCACGATCGATGCCCAGACGGCCGAGCGCCTGGTGCTTGCGTACCTGCAGCGCTTGCGCGAGACCGGCTATCTGCATGCCGTCGCCGGCCGACCCATGCCCGACGTGCGCGAACCGGTATTCGATCGCGAACACTGTCTGTCCGAACCGCCGCCGTCGGCCGATCGGCCCGGCTATGCGGTCGTCGTCGAGTATTCGGACGATTACTATCGCTTGCAGGGACTGCTGATCGATTTCGTCTATTCCGATGGCCGCATCGAACGCCGCGAGGCCGATACCCGCGGATCGGCGATGGCGCCCGATCGCCCGGGCGCGCGTCTGAAGCAACTGGTCTTCAACCTCGACCTCATCGCCGCGCAGATGCGCGGCGAGAATCCGCTGGCCGCCGAGGTGGGCGCAGAAACGCTCGCGGTGGACGCGAGCCAGGGCCGCACGTTCTTCGTCCAGGCCGACAGCTTTGCGGTACTGCCTGACCCGTTCGCTGAAATACCCTTGATCCTCGAAGACGGCGCGCTGGTTTCGGCGCGTTCCGACGTCCGTTACGTGCGCCATTGAATGCAGCCGGAGAGCGCCATGAATCCTGCATCACCAACCTGCCGATACGCCGCGGGCACATCGGGGCCGCGGCCGAGCGCCGCCGACGGCGGCCGAATCCGCCGCCATCGATTCGGCCTGTGCGTGCTGGCTTTGATCGCTTGCGCATCGATTCCGGCGACGGCCGCCGCGGTGGTTTGCGCGCCGCCCGGCGATGCGAAACCGGTGGCGCGCTACACCACGTCGGTGCGCGGCTGGACCGACACACTGTCGACATCGACGCTGCAACTGGACGCGAACGGCAGCTTCCGTTGGTCAGGTCTGCCAGGGCCGCCGAGTGTGATCGGCGGTTGCTGGCGACGCGAGGGCGAACTCCTGAGATTCGAAACCCACGCACTCGACGGCGGCGACGGGGTCAAGCTCGCGATGCCCGAGCCCTTGACCCAGGCCGATCTGGATCGCGTTACCCGCTACGAGCACAAGGACATTCGCACGATCGCGCAGGCGGTGGAGGCGGGCTTGTTGGCGAACGGACGCCTGTGGGCTCATCAGACCCGCACGGCGGGCGAGCCGGTGCGGGTGAAACTCTACGAACCCACGATCGGCATCCCGCCGGGCGACGCCAAGGTCACGCTGAGTCTGGCCGATGGCCGGGTCGTCGAGGGCGAGCAGCTTTCCGAGGACGATCAAGTCATCGATCGGCATCCGCGGCCGGCCGGCGGTGAATACCTGTTCGCCTCGCTGCCGCCCGGCGCTGCGGTCAAAGCCATCGGCATCGTGTTCGCGAATCAGCCCGATCGCCCGCGCACCGTGCCGATCGAAGGCGCGACCCGGCTGCTGTACATGATCGAATTCGACGCCAACGACACCGGCTCGATCTTCGGCGGCGTGATGAGGCTGAAAGTGCTGGCCAACGGTAATCTGGAAGGCGTCCCGTCCGACAACGGTCCTGCTTTCGAGCGCGTGCCATGACGGCGAATTTCACCGCTGCCGATAAGCCCAACTGTCAGCCGGCTGGGCCGCGCAATCTGCTCGCCGCAATTAATGCGAAGCGATGGCCTACTTACCGAAGTCCGCCCGTACTTGCCACCAAAAGCTCAGGCCCAATCCGGCGATGCCCAGCGGCGCGGCGATGATCCACGCCAGCGTCTCATTCGGGATGCAGGTGAAAACGAGCCAGCATAGTGCGGCGGTGACGGCAATGCCGACATAGACCCGCCACGACAGGAACAGATCGCCGATCTCGATGATATCCATGAGCGCCACAGCTCTCTCCCTCGCCGCGTAACGTCTGAATTGAGCCGAGCCGCGAAGCGGCTTCGGCTTGAGCGAATTTACCGAAAACCCAAGCCCCTGACGAGTTGAAGTTTACCGCGGCACGAACGAGCGGCTGCGAGGCGCTAAGGAACTTGGCGTGACCGAGCCACCAGGGGACACATCATAGCCCCCACGTAGATTTCGGCGACCTCGCCCGAGGGCGCAAGCCACATGTGGATGTTCTGACCACAGGGCCCATGCGTCGTTTTCATCGCGGTGTCTTCATAGGTTAACCAGACCCTGCGATAAGGTTTTCCGGCGAAGACAATCGGCTCTTCCCGCTTGCGCGTCACGCTGGCCCGATTCGTCATTAGATCGGGAAGCTCGTTAAACAGTTGCGACAACAAGGCATCGTCGCGCGAAGCGATTTCATTCTGCGAATCGGCATCGAACGTGGGGCGCCCGGCGAGTTCGAACGACGGCTCCGTCCGAACAGGCATTGTGATCGGGTAATACAATGCCTCTGTCGGCATCTGCGCGCACGATGCGAGCGCGATCGATCCAGCTACGATCAACGCTGCGAATGGGTACTTCATGTACATAGTCGGAAGAATCCCTTTGAGTCTGCGCATGGATAGCCGAGCTGCGTAGTCATACTTTCTGTCTATGTGAGCCGCGAAGCGTCTTCGGCCAGTTTCGATTTTGAGCGACGGATGTACTCGGAGCGCCCGCCACGCGCAGCATATGTGTTGACCGAGGTCGGACGCGACTATCTGCCGGTGTTGTTCACGATCGGTGTGTGGGAATCGACGATTGCGCGCATCGCCATTTTGGCTACGCACTTCGCAGCGATCGGCTCTCGCTCATCCTTGCCGGTGCTGAGGCTTAAGCCGTGTCGCGACGGCCAAGCGTACGTTGCCATCCCATAGCTCGCGCGCTCAAGTCGTACAAGCGGATGGCACGGCTACTGGGTTTGGCGACGATGCGCCGCCGGCGTCGCCCAGTTCTCTGTGCTGCGTCTGACGCTTTGCCCAACCCTCGGCCTGCGGGAGAGCAGCTTCGCCAATTCCGCGAGTACAAGGAGGCGCTCGTAGATGCGGATATGAGAAACGTCGCTACTTGATTGCCATCGAACCGGGTGTATCGGACTGCCAGCCGCCGCCGAGCGCCTTGAAGGCGGCGACCGCTGCGCGTGTCGATTCGGTTTGTGCCTGCGCTCGCGCGTCAGCCGCACGCAATAAGCTCTCGTCGGCTTGCAGAACTTCGATCAGGCTCACGGCGCCTTTCTGGTAGGCCGCAAACGAGGCTCCACGGGCGCGGCCAAGCGAATTCATCCCCTGCGTAAGAACGCTGGCCTGTTCTTCGCGATTGACCAAGGCTGAGAAAGCATTTTCTACATCCTCGGTGGCACGCAGAACGGCCAGACGATAGGCGGCCAACATCTCGGCCTCCTGGCCCTTGGCCAAGTTGATCTGCGCGTTGATCCGCCCGAAATCGAACAGACGCCAGCGCAGGCCGAGCACTCCAGCGGATTGACTGGCATTGCCGTTAAACAGGTTGCCCCCGGACACTGCCGTCGCGCTGCCGATAAGTCCGCCGAGGGAAAGCTTGGGGTAGTACTCGGCGATTGCGACGCCAATGCGAGCATTCGATGCGGCGAGACGGCGCTCAGCCACGATTAGGTCGGGGCGGCGCCGGAGCAAGTCACCAGGCGATCGGATCGCGCCGATTCGCGGAGCGACAGGAATAGCGCCGGCATCGACCAGATCCGAACGGTGCGTTCCCGGTGGCGCGCCGAGCATCACGTCCAAAGCGTTCATGGCCGCGTCCAGGCCAGCTTCCAGCACCGGCACGGTAGCCCGAACTTGCGCAAGCGCGCCTTCGGCTTGCCGCACCTGAAGTTCGGCGGCCAACCCCTTTGCGTAGAGCAGATTGATGTTTGAGAGCAAGTCCTGCTGCGTTTGCACCTGTCGACGGGCAACATCGAGACGAGTCTGCAGGCCGCGGATGCTGATGTAGATGTCAGCGGTCTGCGCGGCCACTGTCAGTCGTGTGGCGGCCGCGCCCGCTTCGGAAGCTTGATACTCGGCAAGCGCCGCTTCTCGTCCCCGGCGTAGACCTCCGAACACGTCCAGTTCCCAGCTGGCGCCTGCATTGGCCTCGTAGGCGTTGCCATGCCGATCGAAACCGGGCGTCGAATTCAACGCTTGTCCCAGGGGCGTTTCGACGGATTGGTAGGCTTTGGCTGCTTGGCCGCTGACGTTGCCGGAAGGCAGTAACGCGGCATTTGCCGCGCCGAGTCCCGCGCGCGCTTGGGCCACACGGGCGGACGCCTGCGCAAGATCGAGGTTTTGCTCCAGAGCCAGTGTTACGAACCGAGTTAATTGCGGATCGCCGAATCCGGTCCACCATGTGACGAGATCGGCCTGGGCAGTGGCCTGTCGCTGGTCTACGGCTGATTCGCCCAGGTACCGCTGGGGCAGGGGCATCTCCGGCCTGACGTAGTCGGGACCGACGGCGCAACCGGCCAGGAAGCTGGCAACAACGAATGCAGCGAGCGGGTGTTTAAGCGGCAT
The DNA here is from genome assembly GCF_014779555.2 of Lysobacter capsici. Taxonomy (NCBI): domain Bacteria; kingdom Pseudomonadati; phylum Pseudomonadota; class Gammaproteobacteria; order Lysobacterales; family Lysobacteraceae; genus Lysobacter; species Lysobacter capsici. The sequence continues at coordinate 5,955,237 of NZ_CP094357.1, read as the reverse complement.
GGTCTTGTTCCGGAGCAAGGGCAGGAGCCAAAGTGACTATAATACGAAATGGTCACTCGTTGTCCATTTCCTTGGCCAGAGGTAAGCTTCAAACATGACCAAAGCAACCACTCGCCCCACCCCGGCCCGCGGCCCGGCCGACCACGAGGTGCGCGATCAGATCAGCGCCGCGGCCACCGAGCACTTCAGCCGGTACGGGTACGAAAAAACGACCGTCTCCGACCTCGCCAAGGCCATCGGCTTCTCCAAGGCCTACATCTACAAGTTCTTCGATTCCAAGCAGGCCATTGGCGAGATGATCTGCGCCAACTGCCTGCGCGAGATCGAAAGCGAGGTCAGGGCGGCCGTGGATGAAGCTGAACGGCCGCCGGAAAAGCTGCGGCGGATGTTCAAAACCATCGTGGAAGCAAGCCTTCGCCTATTTTCCCGGGATCGCAAGCTTTACGAAATCGCCACGTCCGCGGCCACCGAACGCTGGCAGGCGACGCTCGACTATGAGGAGCGCATTCGCAAATTGCTCCAGGACATCCTTCAAGAAGGCCGGCAGACGGGCGATTTTGAGCGCAAGACGCCGATCGACGAGACCGCGATGGCGATCTACCTGGTCATGCGCCCTTATCTCAACCCCCTGCTGCTCCAGCACAGCTTCGACTACACCGACGACGCGCCCGCGCAGCTGTCCAGCCTGGTACTGCGCAGCCTGTCCCCCTGACGCGTGAGCGAAGTGACTATTGACTAAATTAGTCACTGGAATTAGATTTCGAGTCCTGGCCATCTCGCTGTCGGGACTCTCATGCGTCACCTCGCTGCCTCCATCCTCATTTGCGCGCTGCCGTTTGCGCTGGCCGCATGCGGCGAAAAACCGCGATCCGACCCGCGCAACGAAGCGCCCTTGGTGCGTACCGCGCTTGTCCAGCAAGCATCCTCGGCGTCGCGTTCCTTCACCGGGACCGTAGCCGCGCGGGTGCAAAGCGACCTGGGCTTTCGGGTCTCCGGCAAGGTGCTGGAACGGCTTGTGGATACCGGGCAGACCGTCAAGCGGGGTCAGCCGCTGATGCGCATCGATCCCGTCGACTTGAAGCTCGCCGCGCATGCGCAGCAAGAAGCCGTTGTCGCCGCGCGCGCGTTGGCGCAGCAGGCGATCGGGGACGAAGCTCGCTATCGCTCCCTGGTCGGGACCGGCGCCATCTCCGTCTCCGCATACGATCAAAGCAAAGCCGCCGCGGACTCCGCGAAGGCGCAGCTGCGCGCGGCCGCGGCCCAAGCGGAAGTCGCCCGTAACGCGAACAGCTATTCGACGCTCATCGCCGACGCCGATGGCGTTGTCATCGAGGCGCTGGCCGAACCGGGCCAGGTTGTCGCGGCCGGGCAGGTCGTGGTTCGGGTCGCCCGCGCCGGTAGCCGCGAGGCGGTAATCCAGTTGCCGGAAACGCTGCGACCGGCGGTTGGCTCAGCCGGGCGGGCCAGTCTGTTCGGCAAACAGGGCGTTGGCGTTCCCGCCTCGCTCCGGCAGCTCTCGGATGCCGCGGATCCGCTGACCCGCACTTTCGAGGCGCGCTACGTGCTTGAAGGCGCGTTGGCCAACGCGCCGCTGGGCACCACGGTCACCGTCGAGATTCCGGATGGTTCTCTCGCCACGCAAGTCGGCGTGCAGATACCGATCGGCGCGCTGTTCGATGCCGGCAAGGGACCGGGCGTGTGGGTCGTCGATGGCCCGTCGTCGAAAGTGACCTGGCGCCCGGTCGTGGTTCAACACTTGGACGACGACGGTGCGCGCGTCAGCGGCCGGTTGAAGCAAGGCGACACGGTCGTCTCGCTCGGCGCGCACTTGCTGCGCGAAGGCAAGCAGGTGCGAGTCGCCGGTCAATCTGGCGCCGCGGCGGGCGGGAGAGCCCGTCCGTGAGCGAAGGCCGTTTCAACCTGTCGGCGCTTGCCGTACGCGAACGCTCGATCACCTTGTTCCTGATTTTCCTGGTGTCGTTGGCGGGACTCGTCTCGTTCTTCAACTTGGGACGCGCCGAAGACCCGGCCTTCACGGTCAAGGTGATGACCGTGGTTACCGCCTGGCCCGGGGCGACAGCGCAGGAGATGCAGGACCAGGTCGCCGAGAAGATCGAAAAGCGCCTGCAGGAACTGCGCTGGTACGACCGTTCTGAAACCTATACGCGACCGGGCCTGGCATTCACGATGCTGACGCTGCTCGACTCCACGCCGCCTTCGCAGGTGCAAGAGCAGTTCTACCAAGCCCGCAAGAAAGTCGCCGATGAGGCAGGCAACCTGCCGTCCGGCGTGATTGGGCCGATGGTCAACGATGAATATGCGGACGTCACCTTCGCTCTGTACGCGCTCAAGGCGCAGGGCGAGCCGCAACGCCTGCTGGTGCGCGACGCGGAGACGTTGCGCCAGCGACTGCTGCACGTGCCGGGCGTCAAGAAGGTCAACATCGTCGGCGAGCAGTCAGAACGCATCTATGTCGAATTCTCCCATGAGCGTCTGGCCACGCTGGGGGTCAGTCCGCAGCAAGTGTTCGCCGCGCTCAATACCCAGAATGCGTTGACGCCCGCCGGTTCCGTGCAGACCAAGGGGCCGGAGGTATTCATCCGCCTGGACGGCGCGTTCGACGAACTGCAGAAGATCAGCGACACACCGGTGGTGGCGCAAGGTCGCACGTTGAAGCTATCGGACATCGCCACGGTCAAGCGTGGCTATGAAGATCCAAAGACGTTCGTGATCCGCAACGGTGGCGAACCCGCGCTGCTTCTGGGCGTGGTCATGCGCGAGGGTTGGAACGGGCTCGATTTGGGCAAGGCGCTGGACGACGAAGTCAGCGCAATCGGATCCGAGCTGCCGCTCGGCATGAGCCTGTCCAAGGTCACCGACCAGGCCGTAAACATCGACTCGTCGGTCGATGAGTTCATGCTCAAATTCTTCGCCGCATTGCTGGTGGTGATGCTGGTTTGCTTCGTCAGCATGGGCTGGCGCGTGGGTCTGGTGGTCGCCGCCGCGGTGCCGCTGACCCTGGCGGCGGTCTTCGTGGTGATGCTCGCAAGCGGCAAGAACTTCGACCGCATCACGTTGGGCTCGCTGATTCTGGCGCTGGGCCTGCTGGTGGACGACGCCATCATCGCCATCGAAATGATGGTGGTGAAAATGGAAGAGGGATACAGCCGCGTCGCCGCCTCCGCTTATGCCTGGAGCCATACGGCCGCGCCCATGCTCTCGGGAACCCTGGTCACCGCGGTCGGCTTCATGCCCAACGGCTTCGCCCGATCCACCGCGGGTGAGTACACCAGCAACATGTTCTGGATCGTGGGCATCGCGCTCATCGCCTCGTGGGTGGTCGCCGTGGTTTTCACGCCTTATCTGGGCGTCAAGTTGCTGCCTGACTTCAAGAAGGTGGAGGGCGGCCATGGCGCGATCTACGACACGCCGCGCTACCACCGCTTCCGTCAGATCCTGGCGCGGGTGATTGCGCGCAAGTGGCTGGTCGCCGGTTCGGTCGTGGCGCTCTTTGTTTTGTCCGTGCTCGGGATGGGCGTGGTCAAGAAGCAGTTCTTCCCGATCTCGGACCGGCCGGAAGTGTTGGTCGAGGTGCAGATGCCTTATGGCACGTCGATCAATCAGACCAGTGCCGCCGCTGCGAAGGTGGAGGCCTGGCTGAGCAAGCAGAAGGAAGCCAGGATCGTCACCGCTTACGTCGGCCAAGGCGCGCCCCGCTTCTATTTTTCGGTGGGGCCTGAATTGCCAGACCCGTCGTTTGCCAAGATCGTGGTGCGAACGGACAGCCAGGATGAGCGCGACGCGCTGAAACATCGGCTGCGCCAGGCGATCGCCAACGGCCTTGCGCCGCAGGCGCGCCTGCGCGTCACTCAACTGGTTTTCGGCCCGTATTCACCGTATCCGGTGGCCTATCGGGTTACCGGCCCCGATCCCGAAACGTTGCGCAACATCGCGGCCGATGTGCAGCAGGTCATGGAGACCAGTGCGATGATGCGCACGGTCAACACGGACTGGGGCGTGCGCACGCCCACGTTGCACTTCACCTTGCAGCAGGACCGATTGCAGGCCGTAGGACTGACCTCCAACGCCGTGGCGCTGCAACTGCAGTTCCTGTTGAACGGTGTGCCCGTCACCGCGGTGCGTGAGGACATTCGAACGGTGCAAGTCGTCGCGCGTTCGGCGGGCGACACCCGCCTCGACCCGGCCAAGATCACCGACTTCACCTTGGCCGGCGCTAACGGACAGCGCATCCCGCTCTCGCAGGTGGGCAAGGTCGAGGTACGCATGGAAGAGCCGATCATGCGCCGCCGCGACCGCATGCCGACAATCACGGTACGCGGCGATATCGCCGACGGCCTGCAGCCGCCGGACGTGTCATCGGCCATCACTCAGCAACTTCAACCTCTCATGCAGAAGCTGCCGAGGGGCTATGGCATCGAGCAGGCCGGCTCCATCGAGGAGTCAGGCAAAGCCACGAAAGCCATGTTGCCGCTGTTCCCGATCATGCTGGCGATCACTTTGCTGATCATCATCCTGCAAGTGCGCTCGATCTCCGCCATGGTCATGGTGTTCCTGACCAGCCCGTTGGGACTGATCGGCGTCGTGCCGACTCTTCTTGTGTTCCAGCAACCGTTCGGCATCAATGCGCTGGTCGGGTTGATTGCGCTGTCGGGAATCCTGATGCGCAACACGCTGATCCTGATCGGGCAAATCCACCACAACGAGCAGGAAGGATTGGCTCCGTTCGACGCGGTCGTGGAGGCCACGGTACAGCGTGCCAGGCCCGTGATCCTGACTGCCTTGGCAGCGATCCTGGCCTTTATCCCGCTGACCCATTCCGTGTTCTGGGGAACCCTCGCTTACACGCTGATCGGCGGCACGTTCGCGGGAACGGTGCTGACCCTGGTGTTCCTGCCGGCCATGTATTCCATCTGGTTCAAGATCAAGCCCGACAGCGATAGCAGACCCGTCGAGGCGAAGCTCGCATAAGCACACATGGCCGGCGGGCGAAGTATGCGTCAAGCCGCCGTAAAACCACGACGATTCAGCTAACGGAGAACCATACGCATGAGGCAGTACGTCCATCCCCATTTCTCGATGCTTGCCCTGGGCATCGCTGGTGCCCTGAGCCTAGGCCAGGTCAACGCCTCGGGTTTCCAGCTCAAGGAAAACAGCGTCAAGTCCATGGGCGCCGCCTTCGCCGGCGCCGGCGTCCGCACCGATGACAGTTCGGTCGTCGTCAACAACCCAGCGACGATGGCTCGCTTCGAAGGAACGAGTTTTCAGGTCGACGCGACGGTGATCGACCTGAGCTACCAGTTCAAGGGCTCGGGTACCGACGCACTGGGCCGTCCGCTGGTCGGCGGTGACGGTGGGGATGCCGGTGACATAGCCGCGGTTCCCGCGGTGTCCATGATTCACAAGGCCGACAACGACCTGGCGTTCGGCATCATGATCAGCGCGCCCTTCGGCCTGAAGACGGAATACGACAACGGTTGGAACGGTCGCTACTTCGGCCAGAAATCGGAAGTGGAGATCGTCGATCTGACTTTGGCCGCGGCGATCGATATCGTGCCGAACCGATTTTCGGTAGGTGCCGGCGTGATCTATTCGCGCGCCGATGTGACCCTGTCCAGGGGCATCGATTTCGGCACTCTGCTTTTCTCCAACGCCAGCACGCGTCCGCTGCCCTTTGCGCGCCCGCAGGCGGCTGACGGCATCGCCGAAGTGCAAGGCGACAACACCGGATATGGTTGGCTTGTGGGCGCGAACTTCAGTCCCACGGACAAGCTGGCGATCGGCCTTAGTTACCGCTCTGAAATCGACTACGAGCTGTCCGGCAATGCGGACTGGACGGTCCCAGGAAACGTCGCTGCGGTATTCGCGGCGAGTCCGGCCACCCGTAATCTGTTTCAGGACGGCGCAATCACCGCAAAATTGACCACGCCGTCGGTCACCAGTGTCGATGTGCGCTACGCGTTCACCGATCGTTTCGCGATGATGGCATCGTGGAGCGAGACCGGCTGGTCATCGCTGCGGGAAGTGCGCATTGATTTCGCCAACCCCGACCCTGAATCGATCGAGCCTTTTGAATGGCGCGACACTCAGTTCGTGTCGCTAGGCGCCGAACTCAAACTCAATGAACGATTCACGCTGCGCGCGGGCCTGGCTTTCGACGAGACTCCCACTCACATCGAAACCCGCACCCCGCGCATGCCCGACGACGATCGCATCTGGTACTCGGTGGGCGGCACTTGGAGCGCAAGCGATGCGCTGGAGATCAATTTCGGATACACCCGCATCGAGGTTGATTCAGCGCCTTTGGACCTTGATGCTGGCGGTTCGCGGTTGGCAGGTTCATTCGATGGACATGCCGATCTCTACGGCGTGTCGGCGCAATACAAGTTCTGATCGCACATCGCGACCTTGGGGGCTGCAGACCATTTATGCGCGGATGGCTTGACGGTTCAATGCGGCCAGCTCAGTGGCCGCTTCCGATCCGAAGCGGACTCGCTCTTGCGCGACCGCTTCCCTGCAAGTTGGTCGGGGTACCAGTCTAGCTGGTCAGGGATTCGCGAACCCGAGGGACGATGACAGCCCACGATAAGCTTCGGCCTGTGCCAGCAACGTGTTGGCCTTGGCTTCGAATGCCAGGACCGCATCCGCGCCTGCCGCGAACCGGGCGGGTGGGTCATCATGGCCAGCGAGTTGCACCAACGCCTCGGCGAGTCTGGTCGGATCTCCGCCCTGCTTGCCATTCATGCCGGCCCAAGCGGTCACTGTTTCAGCGGTGCGTTCCGCGTAGTCGTCTATGGACCCCGCGGCGTACGTGGTCGATTGCGTCGTCAATAGATCAGTGCGGAAGAATCCTGGTTCGACGATCATCGACCGAATACCGAACGGTGACACCTCCAACGCCAACGACTCGATCCAGCCTTCGACGCCGAACTTCGCGGCGGCATAGGCCGAGCAGAACGAGCCACCGGTGATGCCCGCTGTCGACGAAATAGTCAGCAACAGGCCGGCGCGTTGCCTGCGCATTACCGGTAGCGCCGCGCGGGTCACGTTCATCGGGCCAAACAACAGGGTTTCGATCTGGTCCCGGACCTGGGCAGGACTGAGTTCCTCGAAGAAGCCCGCGAAGAAGTTGCCGGCGTTATTGACCAGCACGTCAATGCGACCAAATCGGTCCACCGCGCTGGCTACGGCCTCCCGGGCCTCGGCTTCCCTGGTTACGTCGAGGCGGACGCAATGCAGATTCGGATTTGCGCCAATTGCCGCCTCCACCTTACCTGGATCGCGGCCAGTGGCGACGACGGCGTAGTCCTTGGCGAGCGCAGCTCTTGCGATTTCGACGCCTAGTCCGCGGCCAGCGCCGGTGATGAACCAGACTTTCTTGCTTGTCATAGCCACGCTCCTATGATTTGGGTTCTTTATCAGATCGTGCTTACGGGCCATCCGTCGATGGCTTGCATGTGCGTCTCACCCATCCGAAGTCCATGCACCGTCATCAGGGCGTATTCCGACTCCAGTTCATGCAGGTCGGCTGCGGACAAATTGACGTCGAGAGCGGCAAGGTTTTCCTTCATATGGTCCTCGCGACGAGTGCCGGGAATCGGGACGATGAACGGCCTGCGGGCCAACAGCCACGCCAATGCGAGTGCTGCCGGCGTCGTGCCTTTACGGGTCGCGACGCGTTGGATCAACGCGAGAACAGGCAAGTTTTTCACCCGGTTCTCCGCCGTCAGCCGCGGGAACTGCGAGCGAAGGTCCTTGTCAGGATCGAAACGAACGTCCTGCCCCAACTTTCCGGTCAGGTAACCCTGTCCCAGCGGACTCCACGGTACGAAGCCGATGCCCAAGTCCTCGCAGGCCTTCAGAACGCCGTTGCCCTCCGGCCCACGGAACCAGAATGCGTACTCGCTCTGCACCGCGGTGACCGGCTGCACGGCATGCGCACGGCGGATGTGAGCGGCGCTCGCTTCCGACAGGCCGAAGTGCAGCACCTTGCCCTCGGCAATGAGGTCTTTCACCGCGCCCGCGACGTCTTCGATCGGCACCGTCGGATCGACACGGTGCTGGTAGTACAGATCAATGCGGTCGGTGCGAAGGCGCTTCAGCGAGCCTTCGACGACCTTGCGGATATGGTCCGGACGGCTGGTGACGCCGCCCTTCTCCAGGTCGAAGCCGAACTTGGTCGCGATGACCACTTCGTCGCGGAACGGCGCGAGCGCTTCGCCGACCAGGCTTTCGTTGGTGTAAGGGCCGTAGACCTCGGCGGTATCGAAGAAGGTCACGCCCTGCTCGCGCGCGGCGCGAAGGGTCGCAATGCCCTGGGCGCGATCCGCGGGCGGTCCGTAATTGGCGCTGATGCTCATCGCGCCGGCGCCCATCGCCGAGACCTGCAAGGCTCCAAGCGTCCTCGCGGTCTTCGTCGTATGCGCGGCAGCAGCCGACGGCTTGGCGACACCGGGGTCGGCGGCGTGGGCCGCTCCGAGGGACGCAACCACCAGGCCAGCGGCGGCCAAGGTGGAGCTGGCCAGGAATTCCCGGCGCTCGAGGTTGTGGGTGGGGTGGCTCATGGGGACACCTGTCGTGACGGACGCTGGAGAAGGGACACCAGTGTCTGCCCCCGCCATCCGGAGCGATTGCCGGATCTGCCGGCGTTATTGCCTGAAATGACGAATCACGATCAGGGCTGATATCTGGATGACGGGCGGCGTGTACGCTCGTGGCAAGCATCAAGCGGCGGAGACTCGCATGAGAACGCAGGCAGCACAGGTCTCTGCCTCACCGGCCGACCCGGCGCGCCTGGCCAGGGCCATCGAACGGATTGCCCGATCCGACGGCGACCACGTCACGGCTATTCCATCCCTTTCCGTGCACCGTCGCAGCGCGCCTACCGAGCCGCTGCATTGCGTCTATGGTCTGGGCGTCGGCGTCGTGGCCCAGGGCAGCAAACAGGTGTTGATGGGCAGCGAGGTCATCGATTACGCCCCCGGCCAATCAATGCTTACCACCATCGATTCGCCGGTCGTGGCGCATGTGACGCGCGCGTCGAGCCACGAGCCGTTCCTCGGCCTTTTCTTGACCCTGGATACCCGGCTCATCACGCAGTTGGTCTGCGAAGTGGAGCTGCCGCCACGCAAGCGCGAGCGCGCCTGCCGATCCATCTCGGTCGAAACATTGGAGGCGACGCTGGTCGATGCGCTGGTTCGCCTCGTCGGACTGTTGCACGAGCCTTCATTGGTGCAGACGCTTTCGCCGCTGATCCAGCAAGAGATCACAGCCCGGCTACTGGTCGGCCCGCATGGCGGGTATCTTCAGGACCTTGTTGCGACGGGATCGCCCAACCAGCAGATCGCCAAGGCCGTCGCGTGGTTGAAACTCAATTTCAAGCAGCCCTTGCAGGCCGACGCGCTCGCGAGTCGGGTGCATATGAGTCCGTCGACGTTTCGCCAGCATTTCCGCGCCATAACCGGTACCAGCCCGCTGCAGTTCCAGAAGCAACTTCGACTGCAGGAAGCGCGGCAGTTGATGCTCAACCAGAACGTCGATGCCGGTAATGCCAGTGGATTGGTGGGTTACGAAAGCCCTTCGCAGTTCAGTCGCGAATACAGCCGCCTCTTCGGAGAACCGCCGCAGCGCGACATCAAGCGCATGCGTCCCGCGTGATGGGGTGTCTGCTCTTGGCCGGAAGCGAGCATCAGCGAACGTCTGAAGCAATCCGGGCCGCGAATCGGCTTCGGCTTGATAAACGATTCGATGCTTCCCCGCTTGGCCCATAGCGTCGCCGTGCGTGCGATCGTCGCCATGGATCCCGGGTGAAGTACGGCTTCATCAACAATCGCCGCGCTGCGTTTCGCGCCACGACGATGCGCCAAGCATAATCGGTAAAAATTCTTCTCGGCCGAAGCCGGCTCGTGGTTCGGACCCGGGCTGAGATTCGCTCACGACACAGGCGATAAGCATGGATATGCATCGATACTGGAACGATCCCGGCCATGGCGCCTGCCCCGTGATCGCCGCGTTCCTGGAGGCTTGGGCCGAGTCCATGCCCGATGACCAGAGCCGTCATTGGTTGCAGCCTCTTGCGCCGGTGGTTCACGATTCGCGATCGTCCGCCGCCTCGCAGGCGGCCCGGCGCATGCTCGCGATGGACTGGCTGGTGCGCGACTACGCGCCGATCTGGCTGGACGCCGACGGACGGTCGAAGCTGGCCGAACATGCGCGATCGCTGAGAAACTTGCCGGCGCTGTCGCTGGGCGAGGACCCGTTCGATCTGCGCATGCGCTCCGGCCTGGGGCCCATCTGCGCCGCGGCGGGTGTGTTGCCCGATGCTTATTCAGAAAAAACCTCGCGCGCCGGCGACAACACCCTCAATGCCGTGGCGGGCGAACAAGCGTCGATGTTGGGCGTCGCCGTGTCGCATGCCGTCAAACCCACCGCGCAAGGCGACAGCGCCGGCTCAGCCGCCGTCGCCGCGATCGCGACCGACCCGGTCCTGGCCGAGGAGTGGGACGTCTTGTTTTCCGACGCGTTGTCCATAGCCAGCGGCTCGATGCACGGGCGCATCCTGCTTGCGGTGCATGAGGGCCTCGTGCCCCGGGTCGAAGCGATGGTCGTGCCCGCGCTGGAGCGCGCCGGCGTTGCCTTTTCTCAGGCCCAGACCGAGTTCCAGTTTGAAAAGGCATGGCGAAAAGCGCGCCAAGTCGCCGAGAAGACCGTGGACGCCGACCCGGACATTTACGACGAGGCGTGGCGAATCGGTTGGGAGGCCATCGGCGGCACGATCGAAGACACCCAAAGCAGCGCATTCAATTTGCTGTTGCGGATGACGGAGCGGCGATAAGGCCCGGCCTTGCTTGGCGTGGACGTGCACGCGACGGACCGAAGAATTCGCCTAAGAGGCATGCCCTTGAACTGCACTCTGCCCCCTGTTTCTCGATCCGTGTTTTCGGTCGGGACGCGAGGACGCGATCGTGATGGCGATCGAACTGCTGGGAAACAGCGCGCCGCATCGAATGCCATGGAAAACCCGGACGACTCCGAGGGAGTCGTCCGGGCGCGAAACGCCGGGTAGTGCCCGCTGTTCCCGGGCGGTGCCCGTTTCTCGCGTGCGCAATCGGCGCGATCGCACGCCGCTGCGCACGTGCGCCATCCCTGGCGCGGCTTTCAGCATTACTCAGATGATCGGAGGTCCGTAAAACGAATTCTCGAGCCTTTGCCCGTTGTAGACGGAGGGGCAGGGCGTTTCAAACTGGACGATTTCGTATTGGTAGTAGCACGTCCACACGTCGCGCACATCAATGGGCGGCTGAGGCGGCTGAGGCGGCAGTGTGCCGCCACCGGGCGGACGGGCCAACGCGCTGCCGATGGTGAAGGCGGACGCGGCAACCAGGGCGAGCATCAACAGCGTCTTCGTGACTTGTTTCATGACGAATTCCTTTTGTTGGACTGGATGGGTGACTCGACACGTTGCGGCCGCAACTGCAGCGATTAGGGGTGCGCCGCGGGCGGCAGTCAACGGCCCGCCTGGCCGATATTTACAAAAAATTTACATTTCGGAACCGGGCATGACGCATGCCCGTCCGGTGCGCGCAGCCTCGCCCGTGGCATCCGCGGATGAAATCAGAGGACGACGCCCGCTCGCCGAGTCGACAAGATCGATAGAAGCGCTTGATCTTGAGCAAACAGGAATCGGCCCGGCGTGCAGTTCCGACAAGATTTGAAGGTGATCAAGACGTCCACAAGGGCGCTGCGGAAACTTCGCTTCGGGTCAACTTTCGGCCAGAAGCGGACATTCGATATCAAGTGGTCTGCCGGCCCGAGTCAGCGCTGCAGTTCAAATTTGAAACCACGCAGACAAACAAAGAAACCGCCCGAAGGCGGTTCCGGTTGCCGGCGCTTGCAAGGCGGTCTTTAGTGCTGCCCTAGCCCGGCAGCTTTGCTGCAAGCACGTCGACTTCCTCGATGGACGGAGGTTCGGAGAACAGGTCTCCGGCCCTTGCCATCAAGGCCGCCGCAACCTTGCCGGACAGATGCGCTTGCCGACCCGCATCGTCGGGGAACGCATCAAAAATTCCGAAGGTTGTTGGCCCGAGACGAATCCCAAACCAGGCGATCGTCGCGGGCTCCTCCATGACGAGTGGAAGACCGCTCTTCAGGAAGCTCTCGACCTCACTCTCTTTTCCGGCTTTCGCTTCCAGGCGAACGAACAACGCGAGCTTGACCATGAGCTGTCTCCCTGTTCTTGCAGTGGGATCGCCAGCCTACGCTCATTTGCAGTCCAGTGGCTTTCGGCCCGTAAGGCGCTACCGGTCGGGCGTTAAGTAAATTGCTGCTCCGAATTCGGCGGGATGGACTCGACGAAGTCACGCAGCACTTTGCATAGATCCATCGGCGCTTCGGCATGAGCCGTCGGCAACATTGCGGACAAAGATAGTGCAATGAATGTTTGAGCGATCGTCTTCAAGCTCGGTCGGCTCGTGTGCCGAGTGAACCGCGAAGCGGCGTCGGCTTGGCATTTCGACGGCAATAGCGTTTCAGAGGCGTGCGTTTGAAAGTGCACTGCGACCCCTGTTTTTCCTGCTGCTGGCTACACGGTGGGAACAGTGCCGCCGTCGATCCGATACTCGGACCCTGCGATCGACGCCGATCGCGGGGACGCCAGGAAGGCGATTAGATCGGCGACCTCCCGTGGTTTGGCCGGTCGACCCACGGGAATGCCACCCAGCCAGTCCATGACGATTTTCTTGCCGCCCTCATAATCCGTTCCGGCCTGCGCAGCCATCCGTTCGGCGAACACCACGGAAGCCTCGGTCTCGATCCATCCCGGCGCGACGCTCAGCACGCGAACTCCCTTTGGCGTGACCTCTCTTGCCAGCGATTTGCTATACGTGGTGAGGGCGCCCTTGGCCGCGGCGTAAGCGGTAGTGGACTGGTGCAGAGGCAGCACGCGTTGGATGGAGCTGACGTGGATGATGACGCCCGAGCCCTGAGCCAGCATTGCTGGCAGCAGCGCTCGATCCAGGCGTACGGCGGGCATCAGATTCAGGTTCAGCTCGGCGAGCCAGTGCTCATCGCTGATCGCAGCGAAACCGCCGGCGGGAGTTCTCGAGCCGCCGAGCACGTTGATCAAGATGTCGACGCCGCCCCAGTCCTGCAAGACGGTCTGAGCGAAATGACTCGTGCCTTGCGCCGTCGACAGGTCGGCGGCGACGTAGGTGACCCCAGCCACCGGCTGCGCCGGCACAGTGCGCGCGGATGTCGCCACCCGAGCGCCAGCCTCCACGAGGGTATTCACGACGGCGGCGCCAAGGCCCAGCGTGCCGCCCGTGACCAATGCCCGCAGGCCATTGAGGTGAAGGTCGAAACTCATGCCGTGATCTCCAGCGATGCGATCAGGCCGCGCTCCAGGTGAAAGCGGTAGGACAGAACGATCGGGCTGCCAGGAAAATTGCCGGTGACGTTGGCGCGGACGAGTTGAAAGCCATTCTCCCGCTCAATGGCGAAAGGCACGCTGGTCGCGCTGTACTTGGCCGATACCTCGGCCATGAAGGCCTTGATGGCGTTGATGCCCGTATAGGTGTGACCGTCGTCCTTCATGACGGCTTGCGCCGTGAAGCAACGCGCCAAGGCCTCAGGATTGTGTTCGGCCGCGAAGTACGCGGCAATTGGCTCAGGAAGGGTCAAGGTTTTCATACGGCTAGCTCCATGGGGTCACTGAGGGCCTCAGGATGCGCGCGGACATAAGTTTAGTGAATATCTTAGAATCCGGATGAGTTGTGTAGGAGGCGATGCATAATGCGCGGATCCGAGTTCGCCGAGCTGAAGGCCTTCGTGGCCGTCGTGGAGCGCCAGAGCTTTGCCCGAGCTGCGGAGCATTTGGGCCTATCGCCTTCGGCGCTCAGCCAAACCATCCGGCAACTCGAAGGCCGCATCGGCGCTCGTCTTCTCAATCGCACGACTCGAAGCGTCGCGCCATCGGCAAGTGGCGAACTGCTCTACAGACGCATAGCGCCGCTATTTCGGGAGATGGCTGCCGCAGTCGCTGAAGCCAGCGAGGCGACAGGGCGGATGAGCGGCACGTTGCGCATCAACACGCTGGGGATCGCTGCGAGAACCATCATCGCGCCACGGCTTTCACGCTTTCATCGAGCACACCCCGACGTGATTCTCGACATCGTGGTCGACGACGCGCTGGCGGATATCGTCGTCGGCCGCTTCGATGCGGGCATCCGCGTGGGCGGGCAGCTAGAGAAAGACATGGTCGCCGTCCGTCTCACGCCGGACTTGAACATGGTCGCAGTGGCGTCCCCGGACTACCTCGCGCGTCGAGGAACACCCAGGTCACCTGCCGATTTGCATGGCCATGCCTGCATCAACTGGCGGCTCCAGATGGACGGCAGGCACTATCGCTGGGAGTTCAAGAAGCGGGGACAACGACTCGAAGTACCGGTGGACGGCCCCGTCGTCACTAATCATGCCGATATCGGCGTTGCTGCTGCGCTAAACGGGCTCGGCATCGCCTATCACTTCGAGCGAGACGGCGTGGGTGAGCTCTTGGCCCAGGGGCGGCTCGTCCAAGTCCTGGCGGACTGGTCGATTTCGCGCCCTGGGCTGTTCCTCTACTATCCGAGTACACGGCATCGCCCCATCCTCCTCGGCGCGTTCATTGACTGTCTGTTGGATCGGAAACCGTTCGATCGGCTCTAGGGTGTAGCGACACTCATTCGCCGCGGAAAACACGGGTCGGAAAACACGGATCAGAGTGCGCTTTCAAGCGCACTCCCCTGAAATGCGACAGCTGCCAAGCCGGAGCCGCTTCGCGACTGTGTCCACGCGAGTGGTATCTAGTCCCACTGGATCCTTGTGAGCAAAGCCGGGCGGTTTCACACTTGGTTCGCCGCATTGTTCGAAATCCCACTTTTCACAGATAGGCTCGAGATGAAGATTCCCGTCAGAAGAACCATCATCGTCAACGGTAATGAGTGGGACTTCGGCCGCGACATAAACGACGCGGCGCTCATCGGCGACACTGTGGTCGTGACGTTTATCCCCGACGAGGGAGAGCCTTCCATCATCGCGTTGGACCTTGATCGCCGAGTGCTTTGGCGCGACATGGATCTGCAGCATTTCGCCCACGATGACAACCATCTGGTCATGTACAGCATCGTCAGGGAAGAACCCTTGACCTTCTATCTCGACGTGGGCCACATCGCCAGAGTCGATTTGAAGACCGGGGCATTGCTGGAGATGGAGTTCGTCAAGTGATATCTGGCATCTGGATCGGCCGAACTCGCTTCGCGGCGCAGCTAAAATCTTGAGCTCACCATGATTAAGCTTCGTGTCCATCACCGATTCGCGATGCTGATCTGCCTCGCATGCTTGTCTGCGTGCGCATCCCCTGGCGAGAAACAGCAGATCTCCGAGAACTGTGCGCTGGCTAAAGAAAGGCAGAACGATAGGGCGATTGAGTATTGGTGCTTTGGGCGTCGTTCTGATGGCTATTAAATTAATCAAGCCGAAGCTGCGCTGTGCCTTGAGGCAACGCGATCGCCAGGGCCAGCCCGGAGTGCATCCGTAGCCTCCTCTGCTCCAGGCTGGCCCGTTTTTTTCGGCTAATGGTGATCGAAATACGCCGAATTAAGCTTCAGCGTGAGCCCTTGCCGAAATACAGGGTGTACTCAATCACTGAGCGCACGGGCTTTCCATCGACCAACGCGGGCTCATACTTCCATTGAGCGGCCGCGCTTGACGCTGCGTCATCGATCATCGACCAGCCACTGGAAATGCCTACTTTCGTCAGGCGGACTGAGCCATCTGTTTCGACCACCGATTTCAGCAGCACGAAGCCGTTTAGATCTTCTGCTTCTACTACGGCCGGCCACTTTAGTGGATGTGCTTTCACCGAAGCTTCCAGCACTTGAGCTGGCGTATCGGGCTCGACGGTATCCCAGCAGCTGGCGTGCTCCGGAAAATACACTGGTATACGTATGCGAGAGGCCTTCCGCTCTCCCGCCTCTACTTCGGAATAGTATTTCCAATGCCGGGATGCCTCTATCGCGGCTTGGTCGAAGAGCACGTTGCCAGCGGGCTTGTCCACTATGGCCTTGGTAAAGCCGCCGCTTTTATCTACATTCACAATGATCACGGTGCTGAAACTGGTGCATGCGGAAATGGCTCCAGCGGGATATTTTGGCGGTTTATCCCTTCGAGAAACCGGGTCGACGCTGGCGAACTCATCCTGGGCCACTGCAGTGGATGTCATGAGGATGACGGGCAGGAGGAGTAGAGCTAGCCAAAGTCTGTGTGCCATGTGAGTTCAGTCCTTGAATTTTTAAGTGGATTACGCGACATCAGGTGCGACCCTTCATGAGCATATCAACATTGCATGGAAACCGAGTAATGGCTGGCTTCCGCGACGCCCGCGTATCACAGACAGTGCGGTGTGCAACGCAATTGTCCATAGCCAGGAATCGGCTTGTCCTGATCGGCATGCTGGCCGTGGTGTGCCGCCAGGAAGTTTCCTGCTCAACGTCGGTATCGTTTGGCAGTCGAACTATGGGAGGCCGACAGGGCCTTGAGCCCTGAATCTCAGTGAGTACAACCAGTTGAGGGCATCTACCGATTCCGGTCCGCTACTTACATGGATCGCTCTCGTCATGGCTCTCGTCGGTGGCCTCACTCAGTCGACCATCGTCACGGTTGGTTTAATAGCCATCGCTATCGCCATACTATTTTTTCCAGGTCGGCGAACTCTTCGGCGACTTGAAAGGGTCGATCAGTTCCACTGCCCGTCGTGGGGCAAGACGCCACACCCGTGGGTGGCTCACGGTCCGTCGGACGACCGTGTATGCACCATCTATGACACTGACTTGTGTATCCACTGTCGATTAGATCTTCGCCAGCCAGAAGGTCTGAATGAATGACGCGCCGTGGTCGATGACTCGATCAAGCTGGCTCAGCGTCAAGCGCGGCCGTATCCACCCGGTGACCTGAAGCTCAATGGGCTGCGCTTCCGACGTCGATCGACGGCGACCTGGTCGTGGCCTGGGCGCATCACGATCGTCGCTTGCATGCGGATCAGTTGGTCGACCACGGACAAGGTTTGATCGGGCGTGAAGTCGGAACGGCGTATTTGATGCGGCTGCTGGACGCCATCGCCAGCGAAGTACTCGACAAACCGGCGTCGCTGACGGGCACCAGCTATGCGTCTGCGCTGCGCGGCATGTATCACGTGCGTGCCGAGATCGGCTCGACTCGCGCTGTGCCATGTGGTCGCCTCCCCCGAGTCGCCCGTCGAGAAAATCGTGTGCCCCGCGCGCTGGAGAATTTCCTGAATACGGTGTCGCTCGGCGGAGCCTGGAGACAGGACGACGCCGTCAATGGGCGGCAGATCCTTCCGATGCCTTGCAACCGATTTCTGCAGGCCGGTGATGCCGGCACGCGCGGGGTGATTGGGGCCGGGCGCGGCTGGTCTCGCGACGGACGCTGGTGAAAACGCCTGCTCGGTTCGAGGGCGAGTCGGTTGGTGCTTATCCATGGTTGCAAAACGCCAAAAAGGACGCCTACTGTGATGTACGTGGCATAGCGACGGCCCGAGTAGGGCGCTTCCTGCGCCCTGGCCGTCGAAATGGTCGGCTCAGGGGGGCTCGATGAAAAGGCGACAAGTTGCAATCACAGGTATGGGCGTTCTCAGTCCGCTCGGTCTGTCCGTGTCCGAGGTGGCAGGCGCGTTGCGGGCCGGGACCACGGGGATCGAGCTGATCACCGTCCCCCGGCTGCCGAGCCAACACGTCGCGGGTACCGTAAAAGGGACGTTCTCGGAGCGATTCAGTTATATCGAGCGGCCGTTTCTGGATAGATGCCATGAAATGGCGATCATCGCGGCCGGTGACGCGATCGCTGACGCCGGGCTGGACACCTTTGAGAGTTTTGGCTCCAGGGCGGGCGTTTACTATGGAAACGTCAACGGCGGAATGGCGTCCCTGCAGAATTGGTTCGAGGAATCGCTGCTAAACGGCAAGCATAAATCCCGGCCTTTCACCGCCATGTCCATCATGGCCAACAGTGGCGCCGCCCAAGTAGCGATCCGCCACAAGATTCGCGGCCCGGTGATAACTCATGCGAGCGCGTGCGCGTCATCGGGCGTGGCTATCGGCGAGGCGATGAGGGCCATTGCGGATGGCTACTTGGACGTGGCCGTCACGGGCGGAGCGGAAGCGCCGCTGTCCGCGGCGCTGATCGCCGTCTTCGATGGCACGCGCGCGTTGTCAAAACCCCGTGTCGACGATCCGGGCCATTCGTGCAGACCGTTCTCGAAGGATCGCAGCGGGCTGGTGCTCGGCGAAGGCGCGGCTTTTCTGGTGCTGGAAGCCGCCGACCTGGCCGAGCGCCGCGGAGCGAAAATACACGGGTATGTGCGCGGCTACGGTGTCTCATGCGACGCCTACCATATCGGAATGCCGGACAGCGCCGGCCAGATCGAATGTTTGACAACGGCGTTGAGGGACGCCGGAATAGAAGCTGAAGACGTTGGATACGTAAATGCACATGCCACCGCTACGGAAGGCGGCGATGTAATAGAAGCAACGGCGATAAGGGAGGTGTTCGGTGATGGTCCAGCCTCGGCCGCGGTCAGCTCGACTAAATCCGTCCACGGACATTTGCTCGGCGCGGCCAGCGCAATGGAATGTCTTATCACCGTAGTCGCAATGAACGAGTCGTTGTTGCCGGCGAGCGGTAACATCGGCGTCGTCGATGAACGTTGTAGCCTAAATCACGTAGGAGAGCTTCCGCGCACAGATTGCAGAATTGACTTGGCAGTTAGCTTCTCTTGCGGGTTTGGTGGAACAAACGCTGCTCTGGTGCTCGGCACACAGCGCAGCCTTTCTGTGTAACCACGCCAACCTCCCGAGGGTTTAATCATGAGTGCCTTGCCAGTCTTGCAGAATTATCTGTCCACATCGTCGGTCCAGCCCATTCAGTTTTCACGTCGCGTAGTGACTGAAAACAGAAGGCTGGCGTCGAATGTCCTTTGGGTACGTTTCTCGCCGGACCAGGAGTCCGGTCTGCAGAACTTCACTCCCGCCTTGGTGGACGAATTCCAGGGCGTACTGGATTCGATCCGCAGGCCGGTCGGCGACATGGCCGCGCTGCCTACCCGGTACACCGTGATTCAGTCGACCCACCCCGACTACTTCAGCGTGGGCGGCGACTTGCGATTCTTCCGCTCGTGCATCGCGGCTCGCGACGATAAGCGGCTGCGACAGTATTCGATGGCTTGCCTGGACCTGATGCACGGTTGGTCGACGCGGCTCAAGGGCGAGAGTACGTCGATCAGTCTCGTGCAGGGTCGCGCGTTGGGCGGCGGATTCGAGATGGTGCTGAGCACCGACTATGTAATCGCCGAGGAGCGCAGCTCGTTCGGCTTCCCCGAAATCATGTTCGGCTTGTTTCCCTGCACGGGCGCCATGGGGCTGCTGGCCAGCAAGGTGGGGGCGAGGCAGGCCGAGAAGATGATGACGAACAAACGGATCTACTCCGCCGCCGAGTTGTATGAAATGGGCATCGTCGACGAGCTATGCGCCGACGGGAAAGGCGAGCGCGCGGTGGAGAGATACGTCGCGGAGCACTCGCGCAGGCAGAAGGCCTTGTTGAAGGTGCAGGCGAGCCGATACAGGACCGCTCCGTTCAATTACGACGAAGGCGTGAGGGTCGTCGAGGATTGGGTCGAAACCGCCATGAGTCTGAGCGCCGAGGAGATTCGCACCATGGAAATGCTGATCCTGATGCAATCGCGGGATGCCGTGGCCGGCGGATGAATCGATCAGGCCGGTGGCTGGGCGGGGCCGGCGAAGGGGGCGCGAAGTTCTTCAAGTGCTTGCAGCGCCTCCTTCCACGTGGACACCAAATCGTCATTGAGGCGTTCGCTGGATGCGCTGAGTTGATCCAGGGGGATGTCCATCAGGCGCTCGCATTGAGCGCCTAGTCTGACCGCTCCGATGTTGAGCGCGACACCGCGCATGGCGTGAGCGCGGTGATGGACCAGATGGAGATCGCGATGGGTGATGGCGTCGGATAGTTGGCTCAGAAGATCGCGCAGGTCGGCGATGCCGTCGCCGATGATCTTGTGCAGGAACTCCGGTTGGTCCTTGATTTCGCGCAGCAGATCGAGGATCGCCGGATCGATGTGCTCGACGGGGACGACGCTCAGTCGCGCCCCGTCGCGATCGGCGACGTCGGGGCGTGCGGTCGGCGTCTCGTTCGGAAACACCGAGGCGATCGCGCCGCGTAGCTTGTCGAATGTCAGCGGCTTGTATACGACGCCCGCCGCACCCGCCTTGCTCAATTTCGCGGCGGTCGAACTCGAGGTGTCGGCGGTGACGAAGAACGTCGGCGCGGGATGCAGGCGGCCCATCGCGTAGGTCTGAAAGACCGAAAGGCCGTCCAGGTCGTCCATGTTGAAATCGAGCATGACGACATCGAAATCCTCCAGCGCCAGTTGGCTCAACGCATCGTTGCCGTTGTGGGCGGCGGTTACCAGGTGACCGTCCCGCGCCAGCATTTGCTGCAGCAGTTCCAGATTCAGGGCGTTGTCGTCCGCCACGAGGATGCGCTTGGGGGCAAGGATGGGCGGTGCCTGGTTGTCCACCGGCACGACCGGCAAGCTGGCGATCGGCAGTTCGATTTCGAACCAGAACGTGGAGCCTTCGCCAGGGGTGCTGGACACCAGCAGCTCACCGCCCATCCGCCGCACATGTTCGCGCGCGATGGTCGTGCCCAGCCCGGTTCCGCGATACTGACGGCGATCGCCGGTCTCGATTCTGTAGAAGGGTTCGAACAGCTTTTCCTGATGCTCCAGCGGGATGCCGATTCCGGTGTCGGTGACAACGAACGAGAGCGAGTAAGTGCGCTCGTTGGCGGCCTTCAAGTTGATTTGAATGGTAACCGTGCCGGTGTGGGTGAACTTCACGGCGTTACCCGCCAGATTCATGAGGATGCTCGTCAGCTCATGAGGGTGCCCCAGCACGGGCCGAACGATATCGGGGGAGATTTCCGTCTTCAGTTCGACCCCTTTGGCTGCCGCGGTTTCCGTCAGCGCCACTTCGATCGTGTGGATCACGGTACCAAGCTCGTACGGTACCGGCGGGCCGTCCGCAGGTTGAATGCCGAGTTTGGACAAGTCCAGGAGTTGGCTGATCTCGGCGTCGAGAGAAGACGCCAGCTTGAGTATGGTGGCTGCCAACCGATTGGCTTCAGGGGTGTTGCTCTCGCTGTCCAATAGCTGCGCGGCCGATACGATGCCCGTGAGCGGGGTGCGCAGTTCATGGCTGACATTGGCGAGCAGCTGTGTTTTGGCCTTGCTCTCGCGCTCGGCATAAGCCTTCGCCGCGCGCAAGTCGCGCATCAGCGATCCGGCGTACATCGGAACGATAAGCAGCAGGATCAGGTGAGACAATCCGAAGAACAGATTATCTCTCCAGATCGGCGAGCCCATGAGTACCAGGCCGAAACAGCCGATGGAGATGGCCTGGCAGAATCGCATTATCTTCGGGCCGATGCGAAAGCCGAACCCGAGTATGGTGAAGAGGTAAAAGCCTACGATCAGGATCGCCGCCTCGCCTTCGAAATAAAGCCACGCCGATAGAATGGCGGGGTCGAGTACCGCGGTCCCTATCGCGATGTGACGCCACGAGAGAGGACCCGGATGGCGCGCCACGACGTAAGTGGCCAGAGCGTAAAATATATAACCGGCAAGTACGCTGATTCCGGAAAACGAAGCCTCGGCGGCGGATTGCGAGAATAAATTGACGGCGATGGTGGCGAGCGCCACCGGCACGCCGAGTTTGACCCTGACCGAGGACTGATCCTGTACACTCTTTTTTAATTGCTCTGGCGTTACCTGATCCATCCCTTTAACCTTGCTGCCACTGAATGAAAGACGGGGGCTTTTTTATGCTGCGGGACGAGATGCTGGATAAGCTCAAGAGCATGATAGTTGAAAAGTTCGACCTGAAACCGGAAAGCGTAAGTGCTTCGACGACCCAAAGCGAACTGGGCATCGACTCGATAATAATGGTCGATCTCATGATGGATGTTGAGGAGCGGTTTGGCATCGAGTTTAAGGAATTGCAGTTCCCTAAAAATCCGTCGCTCAACGATATAGTCGATCTGATCGTTGCGAATTCAAACGGCTGAACGGCGCCGGGCTGGCTGACGCATCTGCTATCGACACAGCGGCTTGGACAAGGCCGAAGAGTTACGACAGTTGACGGCCTTGGCGGTAATGCGCGTTGGGCACATTAGCCCAGAAAAAATCGTCGTCATTGACGGGCTTCACACTGCCAAGCGCTGGTCGACGTTCCTTGCCTGCTTGCGGCGCCGGACGATCGTCGAATGCTTAAAAGCGCCGCTCACAGTGCAGCCGCCAGGGCCGATTCGTCCGAAGCTGATCGAATGCCAGAAGGAGCAGTGCAACGTGAAATGGATTTGCGCGGTGGCCATCGGCTTGCTCGCGACCACAGGCTGCTCAAGCCTGGTTGCCGACGCTCCCTCTCCCGGCTACGCCTCGCTGGAGTTCGCCGACGCCCGAACGGGCAAGGATTCGATACCCGGCACATTCCAGTCGGTCGGTGGACTCGACATTCCGACGACCTCCTCGGCCATCTACGTGAAGGCCGGCTGGCGCCGGATCGGCTACACCTGTCCGGATCACCTGACGATGGATGGGCCGCCCACGACAACCGCCGTTTTTGAGGCAGGCGCCTCGTATCGGCTGAAGTGCGTCGCGTCCGAGGCCGTCATTGAGCGAATCGGCGGCGAGTAATCGTCCGGCTCGCCGGTTGGCTGCCGGTTTTGAGGGGGCGTCTACGCAATCAAGCCGGTTTTTTGGTCCAGTGCCTGTCGCGGAAACCTTCGAAGATAAGGGGGTTTCCGTCGCCGATGATTGAATCGCCGAGTTTTCTGTAGACCATAGTCAGCCGTGTAGTGCGTACCGCTTTTCAAACGCTATCGGCGACAGGCCGTCGTTGTAACTGTGCCGACGCTTGGGGTTGTAGAACAACTCGATGCAGTCGAACACATCGCCTCGTGCATCTGCGTGGAGGCTCACGCTCCACCAATCTCTCGCAGCCAACTTGCGTCAGCGCGCCCCACGAACAAGCCTTTTCCCCGGCCCTTTCGCCGTTGGCCTGGACACTTGTCAAATACCCGCGGCTCCCAGCGGGCACTGCCCGATCTTCCGCGGCTAGCCGATCAGTACATCGCATCATCCCGCCGTAGCGTAGCCACGGTCAGATCGACGAAGGTGCGCACCTTGGCCGATGCGTAACGCCCCTCGCGATGCAGCACGTGCACCGGCACCTGCGCCGGCTCGTATTCGCTCAGCACGATTTTCAATTTGCCCGCGGCCAGATGCGGAGCGATCTGATACGACAGCAGGCGCGCGATGCCGAATCCGCTCGCCGCGGCCTCGATCGCCGAGTCGTTGGAGCTCGTCGCCAGCCGCGGTTCGATGCGCTGGGCCTGCGCCGTCCTGCCGTGGCCGAACTTCCATTCGATGGTCGGGCTGATCCCCAGCGCCGAGACGATGTCGTGCCCGGCCAGGTCGGCCGGCGCGCGCGGTTCGCCGCGCGCGCGCAAGTACTCCGGCGAGGCGCACAGCACCCGCCGTACCGTCGCCACCCGGATCGCCTGCAGGCTCGAGTCGGGCAACTCGCCGATGCGCACGCCCACGTCTATGCCTTCTTCCAGCATGTTGACCACGCGGTCGAGGAACAGCGCCGACACCTGAGCGCCCGGATAGCGGCGCAGGTAGTCCACCACCACCGGCAGCACGAACATGCGGCCGAACTGGACCGGCGCGGTCACCGCCAGTTGCCCGCGCGGCGCGGCGTTGACGCCGGCCGCCGCTTCTTCGACCTCGTCCACCTCCTGCAGGATCCGGCGCGCATCGTCGAGGTAACGCCGCCCGGCCTCGGTGGCGCGGACGAAGCGGGTGGTGCGGTCGAGCAGCTTGATCGCCAGCCGCTCCTCCAGCGCCGCCACCGCGCGCGTCACCGCCGGCGCCGACAGGCCGAGCTTGCGCGCCGCGGCGGCGAAGCTTTCTTCCTCGGCCACGGTCACGAACACCGACATCAGGTGGAACCGGTCCATGTCGATTATTCCTATTAGTGGAATATTGAATTTAATCCAGCGCTGATTCCTGCGCCAGAAGAAATGGGGGACAGTGACGCCACGCCGAAGCCCGGCGCCTTTCCCCGCCTCGAACCGAACGGAGTCCCCCATGAGCCGCATCGCCGTCGTCCAACCCGAAACCGCCGACGCCCAGCAGCGCGAACTGCTGAGCGCGATCCAGTCCCAGCTCGGCGTGGTGCCGAACTTCCTCAAGGTCTTCGCCAACTCGCCGGCCGCGTTGCGCGCCTTTCTCGGCCTGTACGGCATCGCCGGCGAGGGCGCGCTCGATCCGCAGACCCGCGAGCGCATCGCCCTGGCGCTGGCGCAGCAGAACTCGTGCGAGTACTGCCTGTCGGCGCACACCCAGCTGGGCCAGAAGGCCGGCCTCGAGGCCGGCGAGATCCAGGCCAACCGCGACGGCACCAGCCGCGACGCCAAGGCCGCGGTCGCGGTCAAGCTGGCCCGCTCGCTGGTCGAGCACCACGGCGAAGTCACCAGCGCCGAAATTCTGGAAGCGCGCGACGCCGGCTTCGGCGACGCCGAAATCGTCGAGATCATCACCCACGTGGGCATGAACCTGCTGACCAACATCCTCGGCAAGGCCAGCCGAGTCGAGATCGACTTCCCCAAGGTCTCGCTGGCCGCGGCCGCCTGATTCCCTTCCACCCGCAACGGGCGCCGGACCCGCCGGCGCCCGGGTTTTACCGGAGCGTTCCATGCCTCGCGCCTTCGCCCGCATCAGCTTCACCCCCAGCGTCCAGCAGGTGCAGGAGCGCTACGGCGCGCGCGAGGCCAACCGCGCGTTCGAGCTCAGCGACGACACGCGCGACGAGATCGGCGAACGCGAGGCCGAGTTCATCGGCGAGCGCGATTCGTTCTATCAGGCCACCGTCGGCGAGGAAGGCTGGCCCTACGTGCAGCACCGCGGCGGCCCCGCCGGATTCCTGCGCGTGATCGACAGCAAGACCCTGGGCTACGCGGATTTTCGCGGCAACCGGCAGTACCTCAGTGTTGGCAACCTGGCCGCGAACGAGCGCATCTCGATCATCCTGATGGACTATCGCAACCGCCGCCGGCTGAAGATCTGGGGCCGCGCCCGCGTCGTCCACGAAGACGAAAACCCCGAACTGATCGCGCGCCTGGAAATGCCGTCCTATCGCGCGCGGGTCGAGCGCGGGGTGGTGATCGAGGTGGAAGCCTGCGACTGGAACTGCCCGCAGCACATCACCCCGCGCTACACCGAAACCGAAGTCGAACAGATGCTGGCGCCGCTGCGCGAGCAACTGCGCCAATCGCAAACCGTCGCCGCCAAACCCGAGGTGCTGGGCGAAGGCGCGCTGGAACTGACGATCGGCGCGGTGCGGCAGGCCACGCCGCGGGTGCGCGTCTACGAACTGCGCGACTGGCAAGGCGCCGACTTGCCGGCGTTCGCGCCGGGCGCGCACCTGCGCGTGCCGGTGCCGACCGCGAACGGCATCGAGCTGCGCCACTACTCGATCTGTTCCGATCCGGCCCGCCGCGACGTCTACGAAATCGCGGTGCTGCGCGAGGACGCGGGCCGCGGCGGCTCCAAGGCGCTGCACGCCGCGTTCGAGCTGGGCCTGCGCCTGCGTTGCGAGGCGCCGCGCAATCATTTCGAACTCGAGGACGACGGCCGGCCGGCGGTGCTGATCGCCGGCGGCATCGGCATCACCCCGATCAAGGCAATGGCGCATGCGCTGGCCGCGCGCGGCGCCGAGTTCCGCCTGCACTACGCCGGGCGCAGCCTTCGCGAAATGGCGTTCGTGGAGACCTTGCGCGAACGCTTCGACGCGCTGCGGCTGTATCCGTCCGAACAAGGCCAGCGCCTGGACCTGCGCCGCGCGCTCGCCGACGCTCCGGCCGACGCCGTGATCTACGCCTGCGGCCCGACGCGGATGATCGACGCGGTGCTCGCCGCGGCGCGGGAGCTCGGCCTCGCCGACCGGGTCCGCTTCGAGCGTTTCTCCGCGACCGCATCGGCCGACGACCGCCCGATCCAGATCGAACTGCGGCGCAGCGGCCGCAGCGTTTCGGTCGCGTCG
The DNA here is from genome assembly GCF_014779555.2 of Lysobacter capsici. NCBI lineage: Bacteria > Pseudomonadati > Pseudomonadota > Gammaproteobacteria > Lysobacterales > Lysobacteraceae > Lysobacter > Lysobacter capsici. The sequence goes on along the minus strand of NZ_CP094357.1, from coordinate 5,928,991 downwards.
ACCCAGACCGTGCTCGAAGCGATCCGCCTCGCCGGCGTCGATGCGCCGTCGGACTGCAACGCGGGCCACTGCGGCACCTGCGCGGTCAAGCTGCTCGACGGCGTCGCCGAACACCGCGACACCGTGCTGACCGACGCCGAACGCGAGCGCTCGAACTTGATGTGCATCTGCGTGTCGCGGGCGCGAACCCCGCATCTGGTCCTCGACCTCTGACTTGCGTCCTGTTCCCTCACTTTCGGATCCCTGTGATCATGCGCACCTTGTTGACTGCCGCCCTTGCCGCCTCGCTGATGCTGCCCTCCGTCCCCGCCGCCGCCGCATCGCCGTCGGCCCAATCGCACGCCCCGAGCCACCACACCGTGCAGGTCGACGGCGTGGAGGTCTTCTACCGCGAAGCCGGCCCCAAGAACGCCCCGGTGCTGGTGCTGCTGCACGGGCTGCCGAGCTCCTCGCACATGTTCCGCCGGCTGATGCCGATGCTGGCCGGCCGCTACCGGGTGATCGCGCCGGACTATCCGGGCTTCGGCGCGAGCGCCGCGCCGTCGCCGGCCGATTACGACTACAGCTTCGACCGCCTGGCCGTCACCGTCGACCGATTGTTGGAAAAACTCCAGGTCGAGCGCTACAGCCTGTACGTCTTCGACTACGGCGCGCCGGTCGGCTTCCGTCTCGCTGCCGCGCATCCCGAGCGCATCGAATCGTTGATCGTGCAGAACGGCAACGCCTATGAGGAAGGCATGGGCAAGCTGTGGGATCCGCTGCGCGCGTACTGGCAGGATCCGACCGCGCAGCGCGCGGAGCTGATCGCGCAGAAACTGCTGAGCCTGGAATCGACCAAGTGGCACTACCTCGAAGGCGTGCGCGACCCGGCGGCGATCGCGCCGGAGAACTGGCTGCTCGATCAGGCCTTGCTCGACCGTCCGGGCCTGCGCGAGATCCAGTTGCGGCTGCTGCGCGACTACGGCTCCAACCCGGGCCGCTATCCGGCCTGGCAGGCCTACTTCCGTAAGTACCAGCCGCCGACGTTGATCGTGTGGGGCAAGAACGACCCGATCTTCCTCGCCGCCGGTGCGCAGGCCTATCTGCGCGACCTGCCGAACGCGCGGTTGCGCTTCTACGATACCGGCCACTTCGCGCTGGAAGAGGATCTGGTCCCTATCGCCGGCGAGATCGGCGAATTCATGGATCGCACAGTAAAGCCTCGCGCAGATTGAACCTGTCGAGTCGGCTCGCGGGGGCGGCTGTGGACTTTCAAAGTCTCGCGCCCAGACGGCATCCCGACGAGCCATCCAGGCCGAAGCCGCTTCGCGGCTCGGCGCAATCAAACGGCGGATCCCGCATTACCGAAACTCTCAAACACTCCTTGGCCCGAGTTTCGACATGAATCGGCACCTTGCGGCCGTGGTTGTTCGGCAGCCTTTCGGCGCAGTCTTCGGCTGCAGATCGCTCGCCGCGGCTCATGCGTCGTGAGCAGCGCTCCCGCATGCAAGCATCCGCTGCTTTGCTTGGGAGGCTGAGCTACTTTCGCTAAGCGAATCTACTGGCGGACGTCGACCGACATCACCTTCTGAACAATTTTCCAGGTGCCCTGCACCTTCAGGCAGGACAGCAGGTCCGTGAAATAACGCGGCGGCATCTGGAGCCTGAGTTTTATCAAAGCGAGATCGTCCGAAATATCGATCGCGACGACCTCGTCCTTGCGCTCGAGTTTCAGTTCTCGTGGCGCGGTGGCATTGCGCACCCCGGCCAGCCACGTCTCGATCGGCATCACGCTGACCTCGCCGTGATCGCCGATTCTGGTCACCGCGCTGAGAGGGTGAAATATCGCCTGGAACTGTTCCGCGTCCATGTCGTACGCGGCATCGAAATAGACCTGAGCCAAGGCTCGCAAAGCATGTTCGGCGTCTTGCATGGATATATTCCAATCAATGGTGTCGCAGTTGGCTGCCAAGAACACGGCAGGTCGCGCTTCCGCACTGGAGCGGCCTGTCCTCGTTCGTCGTGAATCGATGCTAGATCGCGCTTATTTATGAGTAAAGTGCACATATCTGCATAAGACTCATGAGCGAGCTTCATGAAGAGCGAATTGAATGACCTCGCGGCGTTTGCGATCGTCGCCACCGAGCGGAGCTTTACCAGGGCCGCGGCGCGGCTTGGGGTCACACAGTCCGCGCTGAGCCACACGATCCGCGGCCTGGAGCGTCGGCTGGAACTGCAGCTCCTCGCCCGGACGACTAAGAGCGTGACGCCCACCACCGCGGGCGCGGCGCTTTTGATGAGTCTGTCGCCAGCGCTCGAACAGATCGATCGCGCGCTCAACGAGGTTCGCATCGCTCGAGACAGGCCCGCCGGTCGGCTTCGTATTGCCGTATCGAAATCCGCCGCTGTCTTGGTGTTGCTGCCCAAACTTCCGGCGTTCGCCGCGGCCTATCCGGAGGTGGTGCTTGATGTATCCACCAGTACGGGCGTGGTGGATCTGGTCGGAGGTGGGTTCGACGCCGGCATCCAGCTGGAGGAATTCATTCAGAAGGACATGATTGCGATGCGTGTGACCCAGGAGCTGCGACTCGCCGCGGTCGCGTCACCGGGATATTTCGCGACGCGGAGCCCTCCTTTGAATCCGCGCGAATTGAGCGCTCACAACTGCATTGGGCTGCGCCTTCCAGGCGGACCGTACCGATGGGAATTCGAGAAGGATGGCGCCTGCGTGGCGACCACCGTCACCGGGTCGCTCGTCGTCGATGACACGAGCCTGGCGATCAATGGCGCGCTGGCCGGTTTGGGCATCGCGCTGGCCTATGAAGAGCAGGTGTCGGGTTACATCGAGCAAGGCAAGCTCATCCGGGTGCTGGAAGATTGGTCGCCATCCTTTCCCGGCTTCTTTATTTACTATCCAGATCGTCGCCATCAATCAGCCGCGCTTTCCGCACTGATCCGCGCCCTCCGCTTACCCTGAGTCCGCTCCGCGGCAGTGCCAGGCCGAAGCCCTCGCTCAACCACCTCGGCGAGCCGGGTCATGCAGCTCACGCCAAACATCGGCGTGTCGCCATCCATGGGGTTGGCTTCTGGTCTTTACCAAGCCACGAATCGCCGAAATCTTGTCGAGAAATTCCTGGCGCGGACGGGGCTCGGTTTGTTGCCAGTCGTACGGCGCTTGCGGATTGCCCGCTCAAAGCATCGTCCCGACGTGGGCATCATGTGGAGAGCGAGAGCCGACGACATAGCCAGCGATCAATGACGCCCGAGAATTGTTTATCGCCGAGCCGCACTGAATCGTTACGAGGCAGTGGTTGGTGTACGCAAGCTCAACTTTGCAGTTGACTCCATCACGAGAGGTGCGTTCAACGATTGCATCCTTTTTGCGCCGTTCGTTTGTTCTCACGATTTGCTACCGCGCCGAGTACGCCGCTGTTTTTGTCTTGAGCAATTGCTCCCCAGCGTGACGCCCACTTTGGTCTGGTCGGTGTGGTTTGCCGGCCTGAGCCTGGAACTGGTTCGCAGGATTGCGTGTTGGTGCCTTGATAGGGGATCGATCATTTCAGGCGGGCAGCCGGCCTGCGCGCGCGCAGTGCCAGCGGCGATCCAGGCCTCCAACGCGACAGCGGAGCGGGGTCTGTGGCCCGCTGCGAAAGCCTCGTACCCGACGAGCCCGCGGAAACAATGCGGACAGAGCTGAAGACGCGGCGACGGACCGACCGGGATCGAAGCCGGGCGTCAAAACCAGCGGTGGCTGCGATACCAGGCGACGGTGTCGGCCACGGTTTGTTCGAGCGGTCTGAACGTCAGGGCCAGTTCGCGTTCGCTCTTGGCGTGATCGAAGTGGCTGCGCCCGGCTTCCTTGACCATCAACCGCACCGTGGCGAGGCTGAGCAGGATGGGCCGGCCGCTGATGCGCGCATAGATTTCCTGCACCGCCGCCAGGGCGTACAGCAGCGGCAGGGGCAAGTCGCGCGTCGGCGTTTTGACGCCGGCGATCCGGCCCAGCACGGGAACGAGTTCCCGCATCGTCATGTGCCGGCCGGCGGCCAGATACCGTTCGGCGCGCCTGCCGCGCATCGCCGCCGCGATATGGGCCTGTGCCACGTCGCGCGCATCGACCACCGAAAAACTGCCGGGCACCAGCCCGGGCAATTTGCCCAGCGCCACATCGTTGACGAATTGGCCCGAGGAGGTGGGGCCGATGTCGGCCGGCCCCCACATCCAGCCGGGCAGCACCAGGCTCGCATGCATGTCCGGGTGCAGCGCCAAGAAGCGCAACACGGCTTGGTCGGCCAATATCTTGCTGCGGTAGTAGTCGTCGGCATCGCCCAACTCGCGCAGGCAGGTTTCGTCGATCGGCGTGCCCGGCGCGCCATTGAGCACGCCGATCGACGAGGTCTGGACGAAGCGGCGCACGCCGGCGGCGTAAGCGCGTTCGATCAGCGATTCGGTCCCCTCCACGTTGATGCGCTTGAGCTGCTTCCAGTGGCTGCCGCCCTTGTAGTTGTCGCGAAAGAAGGCCGCCGTGTGGAACACGACATCGCAGCTGTGCAGTGCGGCGGCGAAGGCGGGTACATCGGCCATGTCGCCCAGGACGAGTTCGACCCCCGCCAATCCGGCGAATTGTTGCTCGCCCTTGGCCAGGGAGCGGACCAGTGCCTTGACCTGGACGCCCTGCCGGACCAGCTCGCGCACGAGGTTGTTGCCGAGCAGGCCGGTCGCGCCGGTGACGAACGCGGACTTCAGTTGGGGAGCACTTTGCATGGCAAGTGAAATTCAAAATTCGATTGAAATTTAATCTGCCTGGAGTAATTTTGGATGTCAAGCGATATCTGAGTTGCAGGTGATCGGCAGTTCGTGTGATCTTTGCCGCCATGAGCGAACCCACGCCCAAGAAGCGGCTCAGCCGCGAGGAAAGCCAAGCGCAGACCCGCGCGCGCCTGATCGAAACCGCGCGGCAGTTGTTCGTCGCGAACGGTTACGCAGGCACCTCGATCCGCGACATCGCCGACCAGGCGGGTTATTCACAGGGCGCCTTCTACTCGAACTTCGCCAGCAAGGAGGAGGTCCTGCTGGAGTTGCTGCGAGGTCATATGGAGGCCGAAGCCGCGCAACTTTCCGAGCTCATGGACGGCGGCGGGCGCACGCCCGAGCGGATATTCGGCGAGCTCGAATCCTGGGCCGCCACCCTTAACCGCGACGTCAGCTGGTGCGTGCTGTCGATCGAACTGCAGTTGCACGCCAAGCGCAGCCCGACCTTCGCCGATAAGTACCAGCGTGTCTGGGATACGCACCGGGTCGGGCTCGGCGGCGTGATCGGCAAGTTGTTCGTCGCTCTCGGGCGCCGACCGCCGGCCGAACCCGAGAAGCTGGCCGCGGCCTTCATGGCCTTGGCTCACGGCTTGGCGCTGCAAGGCGCGGGGGCCGGGCCCGATCCGTCGGGACGGTTGATCTTGCTGTTTCTGCGCGGGCTGATCGCGAACGCCGAACCGCTCGACAGCGCGTCGGCCGCCTGGCGCGAGCGCGATTGATCCGGCTTTGCCTGGTGTCGCGCGGAGTCGCATCTGCGACCGTTGCCGGGCTGGCGAGCGGTTTGAGCGTCGTTGGGCGGGTCATCTATGCCATCAAACCGCTCTATTCGCTCCAGCGCTAAGCCTTTGCAAACAAGGAAAATACGAAATCGACCATTGGACTAAAAAACCAACGGTCGGCGAAAAGAGGGTAGGAGAGACAGAATTCGCCGAGAATTCGGCCGATGTTCGGCCGATGTTCGGCCGATGTGGCGCGGTCCTTGGTCCAATGCGTGTCGCGGAAACTCTCGTAAACAAGAGGTTTTCTATTGCCGATGCTATCGGCAGAGACTTTTCGAAGTAGGGGGGGCGCCCACGGCTACCGTCTTCAAACCAGTCTCTTCACGTAGGGGAACATCAGTCGCGTGCACGGAGACCTATCGACGTTCCGATCCTCGGTGGCTAGGCGTTGAAAACGGCAAGAGCGGCGAGTCGGGCAGTCTTCACTCCTGACCTTGATTGATCAGCGAAGATGATGGTCTGTTGCGTCGAGGGCACCTCGTCGCAACGTCGCGGTGTCACACCCCGCGCGCGCCGCGCGACGCCGTCGCCACAACGGCCCTACCTCGACAGACCACGGCCCACGCGTTGCACCGTTCCGCCAGAAATCGCGGGCCCTTCCCTAGCGGAAACTGAGGCGGGCGGCATGGTCGCAGAATTGCGCTAGCGTCAGTCCATATGTCTAGGTTCGCAGCGGCAGATGCGGTTTGCACATCGACCCCATGCCCTGGCGAGACGAAACGAGCCGCATGCGCATACGTCCATGCCCCAACTTAATTATCCGCTAGCGCTCCGGGCTGAATCCTTTTCAGCTCCTGACCATCTGGCGTGCAGCGCCCCTCGTCCATCAGGCATTTGTAGTAGTTACTAAAAAGCCGATCACTCTTCAGTATCTGGCCGACATCGGCGTTGTCGTACCTCGTTGTGTAGTTTCCATCCGATGCGCTCTTCGCTCTCTCTCCCTCGCTCGAAAGTATCGCCCTATCGATTTGCCGCGCTGCCCCCTTCTGAACGCCATCAAGGTAAGCGTGCGGATATCCGGCGACCACCTGACTCGCACCCGTCCACCAATTCCCGTTATCGCTCAGAGCAGCTACACCACTGGTAAAACCACCAAGCGTGCCAAGACCGGATATCTCAGACACCGGGGTCCATAAAAATCCTTCGCCCAAGCCGTTGCCGTTTTGCGCGATGCCAACTACATAACCGTTGTCCGCGATGTCTATGGCCTTGGTCCAGAACCCGCCCAAGCTTCCGACGTCCAATCCGGTCTCGGTTTCCGGATTGCCCGTTGGCGCCCACACGAAGGCTTGTCCGAATCCGCTATCGGTGACGTAATTTCCGACAATGATGCCCGCTTCATTCATATCGACGACCGACAATTGCTGACGCGATACGCCCGTCGCAGCCAGATCATCGAGCCACGTCAGACCGGTGCCGGCCGATGTCCACCGAACCGCCACGATGTCGCCCACCGCGTTTTCGCAGGTTCCCGCGACTTGTTCCGCGCCATTGACGGCCGCGGCCGCGCAATTTGAGCCGCCCGGCAGACGCGGCAGTTCCGTAACGCCATAGCCCAGCAATCCCGGCTTCCATTTGACGGCGACACTGCCTCCATTGCGGAGCTGACAGGACCCCACGACGATCGGGCTGGCCCCGTCGCTCATATCGGCTATCTGGCATTCGGTGCTGGTTGGCAACAGCGGAGGAAGCAGGCCGAGTTCGGGCAATGTCGTTGCTGTGGTTTGACCTGGCTTCCAGATCACGGTGTGAGAGCTGCCATTGCTCTCAATGCTTACGCCTGCGACCGTGCCGGCGTGGTTGATAATCGACGCGGTCGCTTTGGCTTGCGCTCCGCTGGGATTGAGCCGCTGAGGGGCGCTGCCCGGCAGGGTCGTGTTCCAGCGAACAGGAAATCGCTCGCCCGTGGCGCCGAACTCACAGTTCCCGGCCGCGATATTGGCGTTGTTGATGTCATAAACATCGCAGGGACCATCTGCTTCAAGGGTCGGCAAAGGGACAGGCGCAGCCGATCCTGGCGCCCAATAGGCCGCGACGATGTCGCCGTCCATGTCTCGACAAGTGCCAATCACCGCTCCGTTGTCGTTTGTGTTCTCCGCGGTACAAACGTTTCCCCCGAGCGTGCCCAGCTCCTGCATTTGAGCAAGAGCGGAACCCGGCCACAGTACGACGGCTACCCCGATTGCAGCGGCCTTCAACAGCGTCATGAGCATGATGTGCATCCGCATATCTCCGGTGACGAAGCGGCGCGTGCTCGCCGTCCCTTCAGTTCACCCCGCGCAGCAGTCGCTGACCGTGATCGTTATCGATAAAGAACGCTCACCTTCGCTAGCACTGAGCTGAACGCCGGATTCAACTCCGAGAAACATCTTGAATCTACATATTGAGCAGCGTCGGATTGCAGCCCTGATTCCATTCGCGCGAAATGCACGGACTCGTTCCGACATGCTGTGACGGGATCATGTTGGCGACGGAGCCCTTGGTGCGAATCTGAGGTTGGCTAGAACTCTAAAGCTCTAGGCTCACCAAATTCCACGGTCAACGCCATCAGTGCCGACGAGGGGCCGCGAAGCGGCTTCGGCTCAGTTACATCGTTTTCCATTGAAGCGGCCGAAGAACTCGCTTGTTAAAGTCCACTCTATTCAAGCTTTTGCCTCAACTGCCTTCAATGCGCCTGAGATCTGGATTCCCGCACTGAAGTGGCCCCGTTATTCGCAAGGCCGAGTACCGCGCGTTGTAGCGCCGGATGATCGGGTCCGTCGGCGGTGAGCCGACGGATCGACGCCGGTTTGCCCTCGACCAGTAACCGGAACGTCGTTGACGACTGGGCGGTCGGACAAAAGTCCAGGAACTGCCAGAGCAACATGGCCCTGCCAAGCCCACCCAAAGACACTGCTGTGAGAAAGAAGGACGCGTTCCACATGGCAACAGGTAATTCGCGCGAGTCGAGCATACTTATACGAACCCCAGCGACGCACCTGCGGATTTATCTTCAAGCGGAAGCGTAGACCTTGGCTTGAGCGATCTTGATATCGCGCACCGGCGAAGCTCCGAACATGCGGCCGTATTCGCGAGTGAATTGCGGAACGCTTTCGTAACCAACGGCGTAAGCGGCACTGCTGGCCGAAGCGCCATCCGACAGCATCATTCGCCGCGCTTCGATCAAGCGCAGTTGCTTTTGGAACTGCAGGGGAGACAACGTAGTAATAGAGCGAAAGTGCTGATGGAACGTGGATGGGCTCATGCCTGCGGCCTCGGCAAGCTGTTCGATCCGCAGAGGGCGCGCATAATCGGATCGGATGATCGCCACCGCCCGGGCCACGCGATGGGCGGTGCCCTCGGTCATTCCCAAGTTGCGGATCGCCGGGCCGTGACGGCCGGTCATGAGCCAGAAGTGCATCTCGCGCACCAACTGCGCTTTCAGAACGGGAACAGCCGCGGGACGGTCGAGCAGGCGCATCAGGCGCAGCGCGGCATTGGCGACTTCGTTTTCGGTTGGTTCCACCCGAACCGGAGCACCGATCGCTTCGCGTGCAATATCCATCTCAAGCGCGAGCGCTTCGATGACCGCCGGGTCCAGCTCGAACACCAGCGAGTAGTACGGTGTGCTGACGTCGGCCCGGGTGATCTGGCTCACCGTGGGCACATCGGCGGTAATGAGCAGCGAGTCGCCGGCTCCGAAATCAAACGTGCGATGGCCCATCATCACGCGCTTGCTGCCTTGTACGACAAGCGCGATCAACGGACGTGAGATGGCGTATTGGAGTTCGCTGACCCGGGTGGCGCGAATCGTCGCCAGTCCCGCGATTGGGGTATCCGCGACGCCGTGCGCGTCTGAATGAAACTCAGCATGGCGACGCACGGCGGTGAGCAGGGTTTCATCCATGCGCGGACGGTAGTCCGGGCCGGCCTGGGACGCAACCGTGAACGGAGGATCAGGCAAGAGCCAGCGGACGCAGTCACTGGCGGCAATTGGCATCCATGTCGCACTGGAATCCACTTTCAGCCTTCGAAGGCCGCGACCTTGGCCGGAGGAATAGGCAAAAAGATCGCAGGAACCGGCAACCGGCTCCCGAGCCCTGGCCAGACACTGGCGTTGTCGAATCGACACCACTTCACGGGAGCCTGCATGTCCACCATTTCGATCGTCACCGGTGCCAGCCGCGGCCTGGGCCGCAACACCGCAATTAGCATCGCGCGTCGCGGCGGCGATGTAATCCTGACCTACCGCAGCGGAGAAGCCGAAGCGCACGAGGTCGTCAACGAGATCCAAGCGCTGGGCCGCAAGGCGGTCGCCCTGCCATTGGATGCCAGTGACGTCTCGACATTCGCTGGCTTCGCTGCGAGTGTCGGCGCAGTGCTTAAGGATGTCTGGGGTCGCGATACCTTTGACCACTTGGTCAACAACGCGGGCCATGGCCAGGTGGCGGCTTTCGCCGAGACGACCGAAGCGCAATTCGACGCGTTGTTCAATGTCCACGTCAAAGGCGTGTTCTTCCTGACCCAAGCGCTGCTGCCGCTGTTGGCCGATGCAGGGCGCATCGTCAACTTGTCTTCGGGCCTCACCCGGGTGACCAGTCCTGGCTTCTCCGCCTACTCCAGCGCCAAGGGCGCGGTCGAGACGCTCAGCGTTTGCATGGCCAAGGAACTGGCCAGCCGCGGCATCACCGTCAACACCGTAGCGCCGGGCGCGATCGAGACCGACTTCCTGGGTGGCGCGGTACGCGACATGCCTGAGCTCAACCAGCAGTTCGCCGGCATGACCGCTCTGGGTCGGGTCGGCGTACCCGATGACATCGGCCCGATGATCGCCAGCCTGCTGGGACCAGACAACCGCTGGGTCACCGGTCAGCGCATCGAGGTCTCCGGCGGTCAAGTCATCTGATCTCGCCGCATTGCAGACGGCCCTGCGTTGTTCGGTCAAGAGGCGTGGTGCAAGCGATAGCGCTGACACATGAACCTTGAGCTAAGACGCTGTCTTACAGAAGTCGCTTCTTGACCCGAGCGGCGAAGCGGCTTCGAGCTGAATTTCAGCTCGGCCCAGGAACAGGCTTTTGAAAGCTGCTGTGACCTCTGTTTCAAGGCGAGGCGGCAGGGTTGATTGTGCCGAGCCTTGCGGCGACTAAGGCCGCGCTGAATCTTTACGCGTCAAGCCTGTCTTCTGGTCGGAGCCGTGAGCGAAGTATGGAAATTTCATTGTCGATCTCTGCCACGAGCCCATCGATTTCCTGAAATTCTTCCAGCTGCCGAATGGCTTCCAGCTTTTGAATGGCCAGTTTGAGATGGCGATCCATCTCTTGAGTCGGCCAGATGTATACACGGCCCAGCTGCACCAGCACGAAGGCGGCAGCACGAATGACGTCCGGTTCGCTGTCGGGGTCCCTGCTGAGAGCTTCCTCAACATGGGCGGCGAGACGAGTACTGTCGAACAGATGGCCATACCAATCAGCGGCGGCATCGTTATCCTCCGCCGCCAAGCCCCAATCTCCCATGAGTCGCGCCCTTGATGCCCAAAAGTCTGAGTTTAGTCTAGCCGCGAAGCGGCTTCGGCTTGAGTGACTTGTCAGGGCGCGACTACGACAGAGGCGCCTCGCATGAAGTAGTGCGGGGGCGCGAAGCCGCTTGGGCTAAGGCTGCGTCGGAAACTGGACGCCTGTAACGGGCCAAGAAGTGGATAGCTCCTGCTCTCTAAGCCGGTCCTCGAGTGCTTTCCTCGGTTGGACCGTTGTTCGCGCAAGCGGATTCAAATCGCGCGCGATATCGCCACGCGCAGGCGGCGACGGTCAGATTGAGTAAGCCCATGGACAGCCAGATTGGCAGCTCATTGGATTGAGCTTGCGCCGCGTCTTGAAATACAGGGCGCCATATCGAGCCATCGCTGGTGCGCAAGAGCGCATCCTGTGCCAAGTTGTTGGCAATGTGGAAAGCCGCCACGAACGGCAGGCTTCTGGTGGCCAGCATCAAACTGGCATAGAGCAGGCCGCCGGAGCCCACCACCAGCAGACCGGGTAGCCAAGCCAGGCCGCCGGCGAGATGCGCAGCCACGAAGATCGTCGTCGGCAGTATGGCCGCGGCTGCAGGACCGTAAGCCTTATGCAGGCGCTCCATGCCGTAGCTGCGATAGCCAACTTCTTCCGCGACCCCGATCGCCAGTGACGCGAACGTTCCTGTGATCAAGGCGTCCCAGCGTAATGCGGGGTTCGACTGCCAGTGGAAGGGCGCCCAATACCCGACAATACCCGCCCAACCAAGCGCCAGCATCAGACCACCGAGCAGTCCCGCCAAACCGTATGCCAGCGCCCGCGGCTCGGCACGCACGCCATAACGCGACCAGTAAAGGTTGTCGCGACGCAGGTAGAAGGCGGTAAGCGCAACGACCGAGACCATCACCAGCGCGCACTTGAGCAGCCAGGCCAAGCTTGCGTCCGTAGTGCGGCCAGCAAGCACCATCACGAAAAACGTAGAACCGAACGCCACCAGCGCCACTAAGGCGAAATAAGCCCAGACATACCAGGCGGGGCGTTGCTGCATTTGCTTCGAGGTTGCACCCATGACAGAGTCCTCGCGGAAACGGCATTTATTCGCCGACCAAGTCAGAGGCTGTTCGCGAAATCGGAATGGCGAATCAGCCGGTATCGCCTTCAGTCATTTTCGGTCCGCCGTAGAGTTCCGTGCGAAATGGGAATGCAAAAAGCGGGCTGAAGGAAGATACCCATTGGTCGACGTTACGCCTGGACACGACGCTTCTAAGGTTGGACCACCGTAAGCACGCCATCTGAAGTCGTAACCGATATCGAACCGAAGATGAGTGCCGTCCCGGCGCGGGGAACCAGGAGCGTTGAAGTAAAGATCAATCAGGCTCGGAATGGAAGCGCTATTGAAGCTCCACTTCTGTAACGGGCTGTAAATCGCAGCAGGGAAGAACGCAGCAGGCTTGCCGAGTTGGCCTTCCGGGATTGCAACAGTGCGCGCGCCAGAACCGGACTGCACAGTCCCTAGCCTTGATCGGAGGCCAGGTAGTTCGCCCAGTCGCCAACCGTCCATACGACACACCAGGAATTCACGTCGCTGTCTTCCGAGAACGCGATCGTTGTCGACGAACCGCTTGGGTCTTGAAACGGGTGCCTGCGCCTGTCGATGAAAGCTCGCACCGCCGACGTAATGTCGTCCGAAGCTGCATCGCCGCGGACCAACCACTCGAAAGACTCGCTCCAGTCCGGTGAAGCCATCGCCTCGGTGGGCGACTTCAGGCGAAGCGTCTGCCACAGGATGGGCCGATTCGACGCTTCGAGCTTGAACCTGATCGCGAGCTTGTCGTCGATTCCGGTGCCGCCCGCGTAGAGCGCCAGCGAGTACTGCAAGGCCTCCCAGCCTGGGTGGAAGCCGAGGACGTTGATCACTATCTCGATCGCCTTCGCTTGTTCCGCGTCGCTCGATGAGCAGCGGTAGTCGATGCCGTCGTAGAAGCGATTCATGCGCCGATCCCTCGTGGGTTGTCTGCTCGATGGGTATCGCCCGTCCCTGTTCGTTGAATGTCGACGGCAGTCGCGGACGCCTTCAGCGTCAGCGTCAGCGATCGGCTAGAAGCGGACATCGACGAAAGTTTGAAACAAGCCGAGCCGCGAAGCGGCTTCGGCCTGGTATTTCGAAGGCATGTCGTTTCAGGGGGCCGCCTTTGAAAATGCACTCTGCCCCCTGTTTCTGCAGCGGCTGTAGTTTCCTGGAGGCGGTTCCGCGCTAGGATGGTGCTATCAGGCTCAGGTGGGATTATGAGCAGTACGAGTTAGGGGCGGCAAGCAAGATAGAGTATGAAGGCGTTGGTCCCGCGCAACGATTAGCGCGAGTACCTTCTCGACGCATAATCAGATAAGTCATACGAACAAGCGACTCCACAAGCGAATGGAATGGGAAAAACAGGATGAAACCTCTTGCAAACTTGGCTTTGATTGTTGTTTCGCTGCCGATGACGGCACTCGCTTGCCCCACTGGCATGGTGTACGACGGAAATGGATGCAGTCCTCCATATGAGTACACAGGATGGGACATGCTTCGGGACCAACGCGCCGCAATTGACGCGATTGGTTCTGATCGCGATACCCGAAGCTACCCAACCTATAGCCCCGAGAAGCTGGCAGAGTTTGCGCGCATTGAAAAGGAAAAACGGGCGGCGGAAGAGAAAGAGCGCGAGCAGCTTGCCAAGGGGTTATGGCATGTGGACTCGACCGCCACGCCAGAAGGTAAGTTATGCGCGGCGACGTTCGCCAAATATACGAGCGGGAAGGATAATTCGGAGGGCGGGTTGGTCACGATCATGGGCTTCCAACAACCAAAAAATGAGGCATGGTTGATTTTTCAGGGAGCTGGACTGCCTAAGCCGCGGAACGTTAAAAAAATTAAAATAGCTCTTCAGCAAGATGACGAACCAATCCAGACTGTCGAGGTGTTCAATTACAAGAAGACAAGAGACTTTGGCGCGGTTACGTTTGCCGTGCCTAGTCTGAAAGCAGCGGTGGATGGAATGCGTGATTCGCAAAGATTCAAGTTATTGCTTGGTGGCAAAGCCGTGATGGCCATTCAGTGGACCGGCGGCGCGAAACCTATCGATGAGCTTGGCGCGTGTGGAAAGTAGCCCACATTTGAACGGCGCTTTGCCGTCGGGCTAGTTGACCGAGGCTATGTTGAATTGTCATGCATGTAGCGGTTTTGCTGGGGTTGCTCCGGGTTTCGGGAGAGATCCAGGCTCAAGACACCGGATTGGAGTAAAAGGCCGATGTATGGCACTGATCCGGGGGAGCTGCGCTTCGGGTTGCCGACTGACAATGAGCGGAAGCTAAGGACGAAGCGTGCGAATTTTTGAAGCGAAAACCACGGCGCAGTACGAGGGGTGGCGGCACGTGACGCTGCAAGGTATGCAACTGGCGCGGCGATTTCGCGACCGGGAAGGTAAGTACTTGTATGGGGCTTATGAGCTGAAGTCCGGTGCCATTGCCGCACTTGAGGCGGAGATGGTTGAACCAGACGCTTCTTCAGTCGTCAATCTTGCCGTCATCGATGCATCAGCGGTGCAAGGTGGTCTCTTGCGCTTTAGTGCATTCCGCCAAGATCTAGACTTCTATGTTCTTGTTGGGATCAGCGACGACAGGTTTTCCGATCTCAAGGCGAGCCTGGAATCGATGGCGCCGATTCCGGCCCTGTGTTTGGCGACACCGCTGTCGGGCGTGGCTTGATCGTTGCAATCTGCCGACGTAAGTCAACCAGAGGACAGCGCGCCTTTCTCAGTGGCGATGGGCTGCTGATTAGTTCCACCGGCTTGCAACGGCGGTGCCAAAGCCGAGCCGCGAAGCGGCTTCGGCTTGGTGTTTTTTGGGCATAGCGTTTCAGGGCGCTTGTCTTTAAAAGTGCACTCTGACCCTGTTTTTCGCTGAACGTGAAGTCGTCCGGCGTGCGCTCGGCCCACTTCTGAGCATTTACCGAGCTCGGGAGCGCGTAGTAGGACGAATCGACCTCGGCCATAGGAAATCGAGTCGCGTAGTGCTGGAGCATTGGCTCCAGCTTTGAAGCGTCCTTCGGATAGAAGCGTTTCGTCGTGATCAAGCTGGGATCGGCCCAACACGCCGTTCCGACAAGGATCCGAGCTATTAGGCTGCTCCTACGACTACCATCAAGGAAATTTGAACATATCACCCTGGCAATCGCGGACACGCACCGGGCCGCGAGCCAGTGGGTTCGTGCCGCTTGCGCCGTTTCACCGGGAGGGCGCCCGCTGCTAGAATTCCAGCGCGCGTCCCGTCGCTGATCGGCTGGCATCCATGGGCTCCTGGAGTATCGTTTTCGCCATCGGCGCTGCGCAGGCCGCGCTGCTGGCGGCGGCGCTATGGCGACGGCCCATCAATGCCCAGGCAAACCGCGTGCTGGCGGTGTGGATCGCGCTGATCGGCATCGACTTGGCGGTGAAGGCGATGTACTTCAACGCGCCGGCAGCCGGGCTGCTGAAGGCGTTCCGTTTCGTTGGCCTGTTCCCGTTCCTCTACGGCAGCCTTTTCTACGTGTACGTTCGCGCGCTCACCCAGGCGCGTGCATTCGGCTGGCGCGATGGCTTGCATCTGGTCGGCTTCGCCATCGTGGTGTTCATGCACGCCGGTTTCTTCATCCAGGACCGGGTGCAGACGCAAGCATTGTTCGCGCAATTGCTGGCGGGAACCGCGGAGCCACAATCGCCACGCCTGGACATCCCTTTGTTCGCGTACAGCCTGACGTACGTGATCGCCGGGCTGGTGCAGGTACGTCGCTACCGGCGCGCACTACTGCAGCGGCGTTCGGATGCGGATCGTATGTCGCTGCGCTGGATCGATGCAATGGCGGTGTCGCAGATCGTCATCTGGTGCATCGCGACCACGCAATGGCTGGTCAGGATCCCGTGGATCGACTTCCCGCTGATCTATGGCGCTGTCAGCGCATGGGTATTCGTGGTGGGTTACCTCAGCCTCAACCAGGTGGCGGTGGTCATCGAGGCGGCGCCCGAATCGAAGTCTGTCGATCCCGATGACACGTCTGGTGACGACGAGCCACGTTTTGACGCCATCGAGGCGGCGAGGATCATCGAGGCGACGCCCGAACCGACGCCCATCGACATCGACGAAGCGGCGGGCGGCGACGCCCCACGCATTGCCGCCGTGGAGGCACGCCTGTCGCAGCTGATGGCGCAGCAGCAGTTGTATCGCGAACCCGCGCTCACCATCGGCCAGCTGGCCAAGCGCAGCGGTTACCCGGAGTACCTGGTATCGGCGGTCATCAACCGGCGCCTCGAAGGGAATTTCTGGGAATACATCAACCGCCAGCGGATCGAGGCGGCGCGCGCGTGTCTGGCCGATGCCGGCGATGCGCGCGCCATCCTCGATATCGCCTACGCCTGCGGCTTCACCTCCAAGTCGACCTTCAACGCCGCGTTCAAGCGCCAGTTGGGTGAAACCCCCAGCGCTTACCGTAAGCGCCATGCGCGCGACGAGGCATCCGATTCATCGGACACCTGACAGGGCCTTCGCCGCGGGCATCGGCGCGGGTTGCCGCGGCCATCGCAGCAGCAGCTCGCAGACGGTTAGGTTGAACATCCAGCTGCCCCATGCCGCCAACAGGTAGACCTGCGCGAAAGGCAGATGCAGCGCGCCGAGGCCCACGCCCAGGATCAGCCGCAATGTCACCGCCGATGCGGTGAGGGCGATGCTGCGCCACATCCAGCGCCGGTGCCTGATCAGGTCGCCGGCAAGCGCATGGCCGATGCCGATACCGGTAGTCGCCAGCCATGCCAGCGCAAGCAAGCCGAAGCCCACGCCAGTCGCCGCTCCGCCCTGCGCATGCCGGGCCAGGGACAACCCCGCAAGCCCGGCAATCAGCACCCCGCCCGCGTACAACCCGCCGCTCAGGCGGTGCAGGCGCGGGATCCGGCGCCGAACCCAGTCGCTCATCTGCAACGGCGCCAACAGCAGGGCGAGCCCGCCACCGAAGAAATGCGCCGGCACGTCCAGGCCCGAGATCGCGAACTGGGCATGCAAGGGGTTGCCCGACTGCGGCTTGAGTGCATCAAACAGAAAAGTGAAGGCGTAGGTCGCCACCGCCGCACACAGCAGGGTGAAGATCAGGCCGGTCGACCAGCGCACCGCCTTGGGAAACCAATACGACATCTTGGAGCCTCTCGTGTATAGAGGCGCCATCGTGGGTGCGAAGAAGGAAAATATCGTCCGATTCGGCGGAGTCGTACCTGAAAACGCAGCCAGCGCCGAAAATCCGACGGCCTTCGGCGTCTGCACCGGGTCGCCAACCGCCATTCGGTCGATATCTGCTTCCGGCCGGAAGCGAGCATCAGCGAACGGCTGAAGGAAGACGAGCCGCGAAGCGGCTTCGGCTTGAATGAAAGAACGGCTGTATGTTCGGAGCGAGCAATCACAGTACCGGCGCTTTGCAAGTACCTGAGTAGATGGATGCCTGCAGTTTGGGGTCGATTGGTCGGCCCTCTGCGAACTGAGATGCGAGGATCGCGACAGCCGCCCGAGTGTATTGACCCGTCACGCGATCCAGAACCCAGACTTCTCCGCCTACACGGTCAGCTTCAGTGATTTCAGTAGCGGAAATGTATCGTTCATCTTGCTGCGTAATGCGATAACTAATGATGCTCCATCGCATTTCCCCCGCCCCGACATCAACTTGCAGATCCGCTACAGGCTGCCCTGATTGGTCGGTGCATTTGAGCGTTACGGCGCCGGCGGTCGCCGCGCTTGGCAGCAAAAGGGCGACTATCAGTGCAAGGACACGCATGAACTTCTCCCAAATTCCCATCATCTGGACCGAGCCAGCCGAGCCGCGAAGCGGCATCGATTTATTGGGGCCGCGGTCCGGCTACTGATGTGATGGGCAGTAAAAAACGGACATGTACACGCTAGCGACCTTCACGATTGAGGATCTTGCGGAAGAGAAGCATGCCATAGACCACAGGCACGACTATCAACGCTATTGGCCAGAAGAATACATATATGACGGCCTCGCCAACTTCGCGACGGCCCATCGGGTAGCGGGTCTTACTGAAGAAAATGGCGTGAACAAACGCCACAATGAACACGGCCATCGAGCCGAGCAAATACCCCGCGAGCAGCAGATCTGTCACTTGGCCCCTAATCCTGAACTATGTTGTCGCGCAGCGATTAATTCTCGGCTTGAATGAATTGGTAGGCCGCGCACTACGTGACCTTTGAATCAAGCTGAACCGCGAAGCGGCTTCGGGCACGGGCCAGCGTCCGCCTGCGTGTGTGTGAAGCATCTGCAGGAGGCTGTTTCTGTCGTTTGGATTAAGTGACGCTACCTCAACCTCCTCCTTGCTCATGTTGTACACGCCGATTGCCTCCGGATCGCCCCCCTCTAACCAGACAAAGTTGCCTTCGTCATCCAGCCGCTCAGCCGATTTAACTATCGTGAATTCAATCAATCCGAACTTGCGGGCCTTCCCCATGCACACTACCAGGCAACTGACATTGTGAAAGCTCTCGTCGGATGGCTCTGCTTGGACGGCTATGTTGAACCCCCCGCGGTCTTTTACGCTTGGAAAGACAATGCCTTTGGCGGCGACTCTCGAGTAGATTGATTGGCCAAGGGCCCGACTGAACATGTAACCGGTAGCCGAGGCGTCGGGGTCTGCAAGGACACTGGCGAAGAATTTATCAATGTATATTTTCTTCAAAGCGTCTTGACGAGGCATAGCGTTAAGAATCTTTGCGATGGCCATCTCAGGATCTCGACCGGCGAAATGCATGTACCCATTCTTCTGCACATTCGCGTACTCGCCGATAACCGCAAGCCGGATCGGCGATTCGTTCTTGATTCGAAATCCCGCTAGCTGTATCAGTTGTCCCTCCCTTGCGCCGACCTCGGCGAGAGCCGTTTCTTTGCGTGCGGCAATGTAGAAGCAGGGGGCGCCACGATCATTCAGCCTCCCCTGCTTAGCAACATCAGGTGGTGGGTAGTCAAGACCAGAAATATTTGGATAGATCTCGACCTCTATAGGCCTGGCACGCCAAAACATGCTACCTCGACCAAAATTAAGTGACAGGATCTCATATTCTTTAAACAATGGGTCTACGGCTTTACAGAACGCTGACTCGGACTCGCTAGAGATCGCCTGATGGAATATTTTTTCACAGTCATCGAGTGTCATGGTGTCCATTCCTAACGTCTGGATTAAGCCGAGCCGCGAAGCGGCTTCGGATTGAATGCATTATTCGTTAAAGGAGGTGGTCTAGGGATAGGCCTTTGAAAGTCCATTCTGAGCCCTGGTTAGCACAACCGCATTGACCGAGATCGACGATGCATCGCACGAATGGCCTGGTCGGCTGGAGCTGTGCGATCCAATGTTTTCGCTTGATCCAAGCTTAGCAATTCGACGGGTAGCTCGCCTTGGGGAGCCTGCACAATTAGCCCGCCGAGCGCGTCGGCAACGGCGAGGTTGTTTCGAAATTCGCCGCGTAGACATCTCCTTAACCCTGAAACAAGCAAGTCCACAATCTGCACGCCCGGGCTTGCCTTCGAATCAACGAACTCGAAGTCTTCGCGCATTACCTGGGTGATGTTGAAGCCGTCTCCCACATCCAGTCCATACGTGTCCTTCAAGTATTTGGGCGGGCCGTCTACGTAGCGAAATCGATCGAAATGGCGATAGTCGGCGTCAACAAGCATCGGCAACGGATCTTCGAAAGACATGGTCTGCAGAATAGGCGCCGCAAAGTCGCGAAAAGATTCGTCAAACACGGAATTCAATTGATTCTTCCGATCAACGCGCCATCGAAACCGTGCCAATGTAGCTGGAATTCTCTGCGCGTAGTAAAGGACCCCTTGACGCAGAATCCTCGACAGCAAAGAGTATTGGCACATGATCTGGAGATATAGCTGAGGAGACAGCGCAGCGAAGCGATCGGCCCGATCCTGTAAGCCTTGCCGTGCCCTGTCATGCTTCATCTTTGGTAGGTGTTCGACGAGTTTTTCCACCTGGCGGGCTAGGTGACTACGTACGGCTGCATGAGAGTTGACAGACGTATCGGTCGCGCACGCGTAAAGAGTCCCGGCGAGTTCATCCAATTCGCATAGAAAGGCGAGGAACTGCCTCTCATGCGCAATGTCACGCAACTTGATCTCTCCCGTCGACCTGTGTCCTACGCGACACTTCAGACGACTGAGCGCCTCTTCGGCACGTCGCCGATGCGCCTCAGGCAACGCGAATCCAGCCACAACGCACCACGAATTGGGATTCGTACTTCCCGGAATAAAACCTCCAGACTCGTCCAAGTAGATGTGCATTTCGGTTCTCGAATCGGCCAATGCAGACAACTTCAAGTGATTGGTTCGCACCAACGCTTTGTGTCACGGCGGCCATCGGCCGGGGACATCAGCGATCAGCTGAATTAAACCAAGCCGCGAAGCGACTTCGGCTGCGGAACGCTGCGAATAGAAGCAGTTAGTCTCAACCAAGCAAGGATCAGCCCATCTTGCGATGCCGACCCCATGTTATTGCAGACGCCTATTAACGATAGCTTCCGTATCTTCGCGGCTGGCTTCACGCTCATATCCTTTCGCCATGTTGATTAGAAGTTCCGAAGCCACAAAGGGATGAGAATATTGGAGTGCATCGGCCCATCCGCGATACTTCATCGCCAGCTCACGCTCTTGGCCCCCACCTTCGCCTCGCCATGTCGCGCCGCGAGAGTTGTACAGTCCTGTGTGTGCGCCAGACATCAGGTGCTCAGAATGAACGTCCTCCATAACCTGGCGTACTGGCTCGCACGGCCAAACTCCATCCTCTCCCGTTGGAGCTGCCGACAAAAGCTTGCCGATGCATAGATCCGCTATGTCGAGGCGTGCGAGCTCGCCACAAGAATTACGCACAGCACTAATCCAAGCTGCCAGCTTTTCGGGCTGAAGTACTCCAAGGTCGTCTTGTCCTGGAATTCGGCGCATACCTTCCAAGAGCTTGAAACCACGTGTGGCGAAGTTCTGTGCTTGTGCAGGATCAACCACAAGATTAGGCGGATCGGCCGCGTCGTCGTCACGCTTATATGCCCAAACGACGGCCTGCACGTAGAACTCCGGATGAGCCTCAACGTACTTCTCGAGGTTCGGTATCCCGTAACCATCGTTACCTCGCCAGCGTTGAGCGAGCGCTTCGACGTAGCCAAACTCCAAACTTGCCATTTGATCCAACGTCAGCTCCGGGCTTTTATTCATGAGCGCGAAGGCCTGTTCCACTGAGTAAATGTCGATATCGTACGGGCCTGGATGATCATTGCCACCCTTTGCCATATCAGCCATGACCCGGTACAACAGCTCGGGCCCCAAGGCTCGTAGGCAATGATGTGCGACGGAGAACGCTGCGCGAGGCCGTCGCGCGACCAAAAGGCGTTCGACGGCCTCTGATATCTCCCTTTCTGTCGCAAAATCAGGTTTAACCTGATTCCAGTAATTTTCGCGATGCCCTTCTTCGAGCCCGTCGACTAACGACCAGGTGCCCGCCCTGAATGGCGCCAGCATCAGGAGGCGTACGACTTCCAGTTCTGGCAGCTCCTTGATTAGCTGCTTGAGTACGAGTCGGCGATCGTCATCAGGCATCGCTCTCAAGACACCAGAAATTAGCTCACCTCTCGCGCTAGCGTGTTCGTCATTGTGGCCGGTGAGTACCGCCGTTAGAAACGGAGGAAGATCGTCAACTTCCAGCAAGCGCTCCGCCATCAAGTATCCGATGGTAGCTGCCGTTTTACCGGCGCAGGCTAGTTGTACGACTCCCGCGGTGCCCATAAGTTCGTACATCTCACGCAGCACTTGAGTCCGCAGTTCGCCGATGCGTTCTTCACGCTTTTGATAGTCCAAATCCGCATCTTCCGCACCCGCGAAATCATCAATCCAGTGTTGACGGAACAACCATCCATGCCGAACGATAAGGTCGGTCGGCTCGAGCGCATCGTAAGCCGCCTTAGCGGCAGCTACATCTAAGGACTGACCTGCTTTGTTTGCCCACTTGGAGGCCCGGGTCGACAATGCGGTCACCCGAATCTTCTCTCGAACTAGCGCTCTGTCGATGTCCGTGGCGCCATCTGCCACCCAATCGGCTACGTGGCGCCAGACTTGCCGGCCGTGCTCCGGAGATAAGAACCTAATTTTTTGGATCAGATCGCACAGCATCTCCCGCGAGTACCCGCCCCTCCAATCTAAAACCATATCTACAACTTCACACACGAACGCTTTGATTGGAGCGCGCGTCTTGAATGGTTCACCGAAACCGTGGGCGTCGTTTCTCCAAACAGGTCTATGGTTATAGTGGCCTACGTCCGATCCGTCTTGCAGTTGAGACATACAAACTTGCCACGCGACCGCTGGGTATCGCTCCGCGAGGAGCTTTAATACTTGCACTCTGCTGCCATGATCGGCTGTGGTTTGCGGCATCCAGGCGCGGAAGATGGATTTGAGCGAATTGATCGGCTTGTTCGTCCAGTTATCGTTGACTTCGAGCTGGGATAGCTGCGCAAGAATCAGGGCGGCACGATGCATCGTCGCGCGATTCCAGGCCAAGCCTTCAAGCGCCCACAATATGCTGCTTCGCCGGCACTGACTCCCAAAAACGCCTGCAGAAGACGAGCGCATTAGATCGTATGTCTCCGGATGATCAGATCTCAGATCTTTTTCGATAATTGAAAGGAACTTCTCGGGCGCAGCCTCTGCATACGAAGTCAGGTCTCGATCGTTTGCTTCCAAGGTCCGCGTCTTGAGTGGCGTCAATAATCCTTCTATCAGCCGAGACACGGCGCTTTCGCAATCGAACCCGAGACGCGTTAAGAAAAGATCGTTCCCGTGAATGGCGAGGAGAACGAGTGTCTCAGCTACGCCGCGCCTGAGGGGGCCGGAATGTTCGCGCGACTTGTTGTGGATGGCTGCTGCCCAACGCTCGTCTTCTGGAAGATCTAGCTTCGGATCGTCCTCACCTAGCACAACTTTCGCCTGCTCGAAGTAACGCTTAAGGTCCGAGGCAGTGAGGGAGCCTGCCACAGCGAAAAGCAAGTCGAGCTTGGAGACGACACCTCTGAAGTCCCCTACCGACCAGAGCGGAGCATCATCAATGCTTGCAAGGCTCTGGCATATCTTCTCAACGTCATCGTACGACTTGACTGCCGCAAGCTCCATCAGTATCCGTTGGTCAGCGTCGTTTTTCGCGCTCCATGCTCCACTGAGTAGAAATGGGACGAGGCTTGACGCCGTCGCAGAGTCGGCGGCCCATGCCGGCGTTCGAACCGCTGGAACATTTGCGAGCCTGCGTCGTAAGACAGTGAGTGATCGCCCTGATTCTTTGCTGTATCGCGCAATTGCGTCGGAGTCGAATCCACTGCTCTCTAAAGAAGCAGTGAATGCACCAACGCTGAGAGGCTCAAGCACAACGTGAGCGGAAACGCTTGTCGCGTTGCGTGGATAAATCACGATCGTATGCATAGAGCGCGATATCGGGCCAAGCTCCCGTTCGACATCGCGGCTCACAGCGACAGCAATAAAGTCCTTAGTACCCTGCGCCAGCTTCGGCAAGACTCCGGGCTCTTTGAACACCAGCACTCGGTCTCGGTACCGTTGCAGATCGTCGCCGCCCGCTGCCCCAAACAGCTGCGAGAGAAACGCAAGCGCTTCGTCGACAGAGTCCGCCGCAATCACTATGGGCTCTGTCGGCTTGCCTGCGAGCCTTGAGGTGATGGTCTGCTTTGCACCTTCGACAGCCGGGCTGAATAGGGACTCGCCCAGGGATGGGGTGGCGACATTGGCCCACGCATCCCAGCAGCTATCCAGTGAATGAACGTCGCGCGAAGGTCGTCCGGTTTCATTGGCGAACCAAGTTTGAGCTGCGATGGATTGCTCAAGCCACTGCTCCAAATCTGCCGCGTCGTACGCTCGCACGTCCTTCCACTCAGCTTTAGCTCTAGCCTTTTTTAGCCAATCTGCTTTGCCTTGCCAGTATCTCGGCGTTACAAAGATAAAAACGATTTCGGCGCGCGCGCTTTTTGCGTTGCTCGCTACGCTTTTCTTGAAGTCGGAGTTCGCTTTGTCATTGATGTCCTTGTTTGCACCGAATTCCCAGCCCGATTTCCCGGCCGGAATCCAAGGTGTCGCAGCTCCAGCTTCTACAAAACCGTCCCAGCCCGGACGTTCGGCGTCATCGTTACCAGGGAAATCTATTTTCGTGGCATCTCTCTGAGTTGAATTCACGAGTGTCCGTAACAACACAGGCAAGCGAATTCGTGCACCGATGTTTCGCTCCACCCATGCCTCAATCTCGTTCGCCCTGATGCCGAGGAAAGGCGCGACGTAGGGCATTGCATTTGCTGGATTAATCTTTGACTGGCCAGCTGCGTCGAACGCCGCCTGCATGTCTAACAAGCTCTTTGCGGACGCTCCAAAAGCAACCTCGATCCTGGCGGCCATTTCTGGTGTCGCTGCCACATGGCCGTTCAAAAAGTTCGACAACGCGGGTCTACCGACGCCGACCAACTTTGCGGCCGCGACTACCGAAAGCCTCCTGGGCGTCAGGAATGTCTCACGCACAAATTGCCCCGGGTGCTGCGGAGCGCCGATATCACTCAATGAACGCTTTGGCATGTCTATGCTCCAGATGGCGCAGATAAATGTAGCCCGTCGCGCTACACAGTACAAAAATCTTCTTTCGCCGATGTTCCATGCTGTTCCAGTTTGATTGACAAGCTGCCGGACATCCTTCAATCTGGAACACCCTGGAACATTTGGAGCCCCGCATGCCCCCTTTCATCGCCGCTGCAAAGCAAAATCCCGGCCGACAGGGCTGGCTAGTTGAGTTCCGCCACCCACTCAAGCTGGACAGTCGAGACAAGCCGGGCCGTAAGACGCGAAAGGGGCTCGGAACAGACCAGGCGGAGATTGCGGAGGGTTTCGTTCAAGAGCTGAACGCAATTCTCGCCGACGACTCCCTATGGTCTCTGGGAGCCCGGAATGAAGCCGCGAAACGTTACTCCGCACAGGTCATTGAAATCTTCTATGGAGAGATCGAGCCTCCGGCGCAAGATGCACGCCTTCTTCGCGACAAGCTGCAGCCTCTGCCGTCCAGCGAAGATGGCTATGCCAAAGTGGTGCTCGTAGGGGCGCCGGGAGCTGGCAAGACCACTTTGTTGCGCCAGTTTCTGGGAACTCATCCGAAGCGCGAGGCGTTTCCATCTACCTCGCCAAATCGAACCACCACATTTCCAACCGAGTTTGTGCTCCAGGAGGGCGAGTACAAGGCCGTTGCGACGTTCATGTCTGAGCACGAGGCGCGCTTCGAGCTAGAAGAGACGCTCTCAGCCGCGATTGTCGAGGCGGTGGAGGGAGACGATGCCGCGGTAGGGCGCGTCCTGCTTGAGAAGAGCGACATGCGATTTCGCCTGAAGTATCTTTTTGGCGATTTGCAACAAAACGACGATGAAGCCGAAGATCCGTACGCGGATGATGCCGAAGCTGACGCGCCTCCTGAAGAAGACTCTGCGCGCGCATTGTCTGACGCTGAGCGCGCCCGCAACGCGGACCTGATCCGCACATGCTTAGCGCGTATACGGGCAATTGCGACCGAAGCGCGCGAGGCGGTGGCGGCGGAGGATGGGCCGCTGAATCAGATGTCGTCAGCTGAGAAGGCCAATGCTCTTGATCGCATCGAAGTTGAAGCGGCTGCTTCTGAGGCTTTTCTCAATCTAGTCTCCGAACTGCTTGAGGAAATTAAGAGTAAGTTTGATGCCTTATCGGTGGGGGGGAAGTACGAACGATCCACCACCGGTTGGCCACGTGCTTGGCAAATGACCGCTTCAGCTGATAGTCGCGCTTCATTCCTTGCGTCGCTGCGCTCGTTTGCTGGCGTACATCCCTCGCTGTGGGGGCGACTGGTGACGCCGCTGGTCAATGGCCTTCGAGTTAAAGGCCCTTTTCAGTCCGCTTGGGCTGAGCAAGCTCCGCGTCTCGTCCTTTTGGATACCGAAGGGTTAGGTCATAAAGCCAACGCGACAGCCGATCTGTCCGACCAGACGACCTCGCTCATGCATGAAGCAGACGTCATCCTCCTGGTGGACAACGCCAAGAACGGCATGACCAATTTTGCTGCCGGTCGGGCACTGGAGAGCATCGCCAATTCCGGGCTCACCCGGAAGCTAGCGATGGTCTTCACGCATATGGATCTCGCCTCGGAAGGCGGATTGCGAGGTGCGCGCCTCAAAGACCAAATCAATAGTGGCGTTCGCAACATCGTGGAAAACCAGCTCAGGGATGCAGTCCCCCATGATGCGGCTCGCCATCTTCTTGAACGAGTCCAGCAGAACACGTTCCATTTAGGCCAGTTGGATAGAACTGAGGCTAAAGGCGCAATCCCTGAGATGAATCGTTTGCTGGACCACCTCATGCGTGCGCAGCCAGAAGTGATCGAGCCTGTCGCTTACCCCACCTATGATCGCGCCTTTTTGCTCATGGCCTTGCAGGAGGCAGCGCGTGACTTTCGCCGCCAGTGGCAGGGGATTCTCGGGGTGTCCGCAGACTCCGAGCATAAGCCGCGATCCTGGCAGACGATCAAGGCCCTTAGTCGTCGATACGCAGAGAACTGGGACGATGGCATTGAGCTGCGTCCGGTGGCCAACCTGCGCACAGCTCTGGAGTCGGCAGTATCACGCTATCTGGAAAATCCGATTAACTGGTCCGGTCGGCCAAGTACAGAGCAGAAGCGCGACGCCATCGAGCACCTCAAAAAGCAGGTTACGAGTCAGCTAACCGACCTTGCGCGCCGCCGGTTGCGTGAGCAGCCGCAGCAGTCCTGGCAGGAAGCATGGTTGCCGCGTGGCACAGGTAGCACGGTCACACGCCGCATCAAAATCGAGGGCATCTATCAACAGCAGGTTCCCATCCCCGACGCACGCGGTGACCAAAGCGTGGTCAAGTTTATGGGGGAAATCGAGGACCTAATTCAGCAAGCCCTTAACGCGCTTGCGTTGAAGGTCCAAGAACAAGATCAGGAGTCCACATGACGACGAAAGCTCTTTATTGCAGCAGGTGCAGAGACAACTATGGCCATCATATCGCTCGACACAAGTTTGGGCCCGACAGATTTCGCCGAGTGATCGTTACCGGTTGCAACAGCAACGGCACCTACCAGTGCAGGTGCGAGGATTGTGGGCATAACTGGAAGTCCAAGTCGCCGGAGGCAGGTGAGCTCTACGCGCTCCGACAGTGAGCGCTCGCGCGGCTAATGCTGAGGACGGTTGCAAGGGGCGTTGCTGGTATCCGGCCGCGCCACCTGGCAGCCGAAATCGCAACGCTCCTCTAGCCTAAGCTATCTTGCAGGCGAGTCGCGGCCGCAACGCCTTGCGTCAACAGCCGGCGTTGGCGGAATTATCCAGCGAGGCCCAACGGCCAGTTTTGGGCTCGTCGGCCTCCTACTAGCCCAAGGCAGAGGTGCGGTAGGCTCCGCCTATGTAGCCCCGTGTTCCCTGGCGTGAAGAGACTGGTTTGAAAACCGTGGCCGTGGGCGCGTCAAATTTCGCGATCAACTCTGGCGGAGCTCGAGCCGAGCTTCGAAGCGGCTTCGGATTGGATGAATTGTTAGCGTTCATGCAGAGCGGCTCCAATCGCGCTTGAGAACGGCACCCCGCAACCATCAATGAGGGGTGGCGGCAAACTGTGCGGCTGCTCTGGTACAGGACCAAAACCGAATCGGTCCAATCCCTCTGTACCCAAATCGTCACGCCGGCCGAAGGCATAAACGGCAAGCTTCGCATTCGTTACGACGACCGTCTCATGAGCAGCGGCCAAAATAGCGAACAGATCCGCACGTAAGAGAATCAACATCACCTCAGCTTCGTTCCACCCAGTGGTGCGTCTGACAAGCTGGGCCGCTCCGCCGTGCGTATACTTGTGCAGCCACGTCGCCGGCCCACGGTCTTTTAATCCGTTGACGAGAGCTTTGATGAGAGGGAATTTCGGCTGTAATTCTCTTGCCAACTCGTCAAGCAGGGGCAGGTCGCGGCGCCGCCCCTCCGCCATTTCGACGTCCGTTGCTAGCTCTCGGACACGGTCGCAACTCGCGATGTACAACAACCACGAAGCTGACCCTGATGCCTCAAGCAACGGGCGAAGCAGCGCAGCCGCGGAGCCGTATTCACCCGCACAGACGAGCCGGATGATCGCCGAGTGATGCTCACATGCGAGATCAATTGCGCACCGCGCGAAGTCTGCACGCAGCGACGGCGCGGGACCGTACTGGCGCAGGGCATTCACCATCTCGTGTTGTTTGCGCGATTCCATCGCTCGTTCGCGGATAGTCCGAAGTGAGTTCTTATCCATCACTTCCTGCGCTCCTTGTCCCACGAAACTCCAGTAACTCCAAACATCCAGCTATCAGCAGAGGTTGGGCGGACACGTTCTTGTCAGCAAACCAATTGTCCCTGCTGATGCTAGACAGGCAATGCATACGAAACCATATCCGAGCCGCCGTCATTGGTCGGATCAAGCGGTTTGATGTCGCCCCGGGTTCAAAACGTCAAAAAAACTATTGACTCAGACCATTGCTAAGTCACTGATTCGTATGGGCGTCCATTGGTCGGCCGACCACAGGTCCGGAGAAAACTACCCGGAGAGAGGCGAAAAAATCGCCAAACAGCGCCTCTGTGGATAACTCGCCGACCAATGGAAAACGCCAAAAGCCTGGGAAATAAGGCCTTTTTCGTCGTTGCGACGAGGCGTAGAAAAAGTTGGAAGGGAAAGTTTGGCGCGCCTGGAGGGATTCGAACCCCCGACCAATGGCTTCGGAAGCCACTACTCTATCCGGCTGAGCTACAGGCGCGTTGTCGGTGCGCACGGAGCAGATCGTCGTGCGGCCGGGCATTCTAACGGAATCCGGCGGTTTGGGTGATGGTCCGGTGCGATGCGGCGATTGCGGGTCCACAGGCCGGGGACGCGCGCCGGGACGCGGGGGCCGGACGGGCCTGGGCTGGCGGCGGGGCGGACGACGCATCGCCAAGCCTGCGCGTCCGGGCCGCACGTTATTCTAGGGGCCTATGGAACACGCTCATTCCCCCATCCCCGCGCCGGATTGGCGCCGTCGCTTGTCGCTGTACTGGAAACTGACCCGCGGCGACCGGCCGATCGGCTGGCTGTTGCTGCTGTGGCCGACCTGGTGGGGGCTGTGGATCGCCGCCGAGGGCGTGCCGCCGCTGTGGACCTGGTTCGTGTTCAGCGCCGGGGTCTGGCTGACCCGGGCGGCCGGCTGCGTGATCAACGATTACGCCGACCGCTGGCTCGATCCGCATGTCGAACGCACCAAGCACCGGCCGCTGGCGACCGGCGAGGTGCGCGGGCGCGAGGCGCTGGTGGTGTTCGCGGCGCTGATGCTGGCGGCGTTCGCGCTGGTGCTGACGATGAACCGGCTGACCATCGCGATGAGCGTCGTCGGCGTGGTGCTGGCGGCCAGTTATCCCTACCTCAAGCGTTATACCTATCTGCCGCAGGTCTATCTGGGCATGGCCTTCGGCTGGGGCATCCCGATGGCGTTCGCGGCGGTGCGCGGCGAGGTGCCGGCGCTGGGCTGGCTGCTGTATGCGGCCAACATCCTGTGGTCGACCGCGTACGACACCTGGTACGCCATGGTCGATCGCGAGGACGATCTGAAGATGGGCTCCAAGTCGACCGCGATCCTGTTCGGCGACATGGATCTGGTCGCGATCGGCGTGCTGTACGCGCTCATGTTCTGGACCTTGTATCTGGTCGGCCAGCGCGCCGAACTCGGCGTCTGGTACTACGCCGGGCTGGCGGTGGCGGCGGCGTTGGTGGCGTACGAGTTCGTGATCGCGCGCCATCGCGAGCGCGAACCGTTGTTCCGCGCGTTCCTGCACAACCATTGGGTCGGGCTGACGATCTTCGCCGGCCTGGTGACGGACTATCTGGTGCGCGCCCACGCGGCCGGCGGCTGAGCCTGAACAAGCGCCATGTGAATCTGGCGTGGGCAAGATTCGCTAAGGGGTTTGGCACACTTCCGGTGCAGCGACGATCCGGCGGCAGTGCCGGGTCGCGGTTCGCGCAGGGCCTGCGTCCTGCAGCGCATTCTGGCCAAGACCCGGGACCACGTGATGTCAGCAGTCGTCGTATCGCCCACGCCGCGCCGTGGCGCGCGCTCGTTAGCGTTGTTCGCCGCGATGGCGTTGGCCGGCTTGGCCATCGCGTTGCCGCAGTCGGCCCAGGCGCAGTTCGCGACCGGCGGGGCGGGGCGGTTCCGGCCCAACATCCTGTGGTTCGACTGGGGCAACAACGCGGCCAATATCCCGCAGGCCGGCACCTCGGTGACCAACGTGTTCAACGTGTCCGGGCAGGAGCTGCGGATCACCTGCGCGCTCAGCAACATCAACGGCGGCGCCGCGCCGTCGCTGCGCATCTACCGGCCCGGCGGCTGGAGCGGCGACGGCCTGGACGATCTGTACAACGTCGGCGGCACCGGCGGCTCGAACACCATGGACATCGGCCTGCGCAATCGCGTCGACGCGACCACGGTGAACTTCAACTTCGCCTGTTCGGCGACGATCGGCGCGCCGGGCCAGACCAATCCGCCGGCGTTCGCGCTCGACGGGCTGGTGGTGGCCGACGCCGAGCAATCGGCGGGCAGCGAGTACCTGCAGGCCACCATCGGCACCACCAATGCTGGCCAGCCGACCACCTGGCGCATCATCGATCGCTTCCGCACCGCCGGCTGCACCACCGGCACGCCGACCACGCTGACCAACAACGCCGGTTCCAGCACCTTGCGCTTCGGCGCCTCGACCAACTGCGCCAGCGGCCCGATGGGCGTGGCCTTCATGGAGAACGCGACCAGCGCGGCGGTCGAGTTCCGCGGCGGCGGCGGTTCGGCGGTCGCGCTGGGCGTGTTCATCGTCGACGCCAGCGATCGCGGCGACGCGCCGGCCAGTTACGGGGAGCCGGTGCATCTGTCGCAGTTCACCTGGAGCGGCGGCACGCTGACCGCGGGCACGACCACCGACATCAACGCCAGCAGCTTCACCCTCGCCAGTCTGGTGCCGCCGAGCACGCGCCTGGGCAATGCCTTGGACTCGGAAGCCAACACGCCGTTCTCGACCAATGCCGACGGCGACGACCTGGTCGGCACGCCGGACGACGAGGACGCGTTCGCCGCGCCCTTGGGCACGATCGCGACGCTGCCCGGTCAGACCTACACCTCGCCGCCGGTGGCCTGCACCGGTCCGGGCACGGTGCGCGGCTGGATCGATTTCAATCGCGACGGCGACTTCAACGATCCCGGCGAAGTCTCCAGCAACAGCCCGACCTGCACCGGCACCAGCACGGTCGCGCTCAACTGGAGCGTGCCGGCCGGGGTCCAGGCCGGCCTGAGCTATATGCGGTTGCGCATCGCCAGCAACGCGGCGCAGATCGCCACGCCGATCGGCACCGCCAACGACGGCGAGGTCGAAGATCACCTGCTGACCCTGGCCACGGCGCGCCTCACCCTGGTCAAGCAGGTCGCCGCGCGCGCCGATGCGGCCGACCAGTTCACGGTCAGCCTGTTGCAGGGCGCCAGCGTGCTCGGCAGCGCGGCGACTTCCGGCAGCGGCAACAGCGCCGGCACCGCGGCGGTCGCGGTCGGCGCGGGCACTGCCTACACCTTGCGCGATGCGCTCACTGCCGGGGCCACGCCGTTCGCGCGTTATCTCAAATCGGTCGCCTGCCTCGCCAACGCCGGCAGCAGCGGCGCCGTGCCCACGCCGGGCGCGCCGAGCGGCAGCGGTCCGGTCGACTGGAGCCTGACCCCGAACGCCGGCAACGACCTGACCTGCACCATCACCAACCGCGCGACGTTGATCGCGTTGCAGATCAGCAAGGACGACGGCGGCCAGACCACTTACACGCCGGGTTCCACCCGCAACTATGTGCTGACCGTGCGCAATACCGGTCCCGACCCGGTGGTCGGCGCGCAGGTCAACGATCCGTTGCCGGCCGGGGTCACGCTGACCGGGGCGTGGAGTTGCAGCGCCAGCGTCGGTTCGGCTTGCGGGGCGGTGTCCGGTGGCGCGGCCGGCGGCAACGCCGTGAGTTTGACCGTGGATCTGCTGTCGGGCGGTTCGGCGACGATTACGGTGCCGGTGGTGTATAGCGCGAATCCTGCGGATTACTGATCGTTCGTGATTGTGGGTTTGTCGCGGTCGGGAACGAGGGTTTGCCGGCGCGCGGGTTTGGCGTGATTGCGTCGTGGTCGATGGGGCGCGGTCGCGGCTTGTGACCTAAGGAAATCCAGTAGGACGCCGCTCCTACAGGGGCGGGTGTAGGCGGCGAGGGTGGGGGGCAGGCGAAACCGCGATCGCGGGCAATGACGGCGCGGCTCGGGCGGCGTGCAATGGCGGCTCCTGGGTTACCGAGTCCTGCCATGCGCGATTGTCTGCGTCTGTTCGTCCTGCCCATCGCGCTGTGTTGCGCGGGCGCCGCGTCCGCCCAGTCGGCGAGCGCGCCGACGCGCGAGCATTTCGCGCCGAAGGATTGGGAAGGCTCGTACCACGATCTGCACTATTCGCCGGTGGTGAAGATCGGCGACCGGGTGATCGTGTCGGGCATTCCCGCGTTGGAGGGCGCCGACGACGAGGCCAAGGCGCGTTGGTTGTTCCAGCAGTTGCAGGCGCATCTGCGCGCGGCCGGGGCGAGTCTTGACGATGTGGTGGAGTTGCAGAGCTTCCACGTCGCCCGCGATCACGAGGAGTTTCGCCGCCGGCTGGCGCCGGTGCTGAAAGTGCATCGCGAGTTCTTCAAGGATCACTACCCGGCGTGGACGGCGGTGGCGACGCCGGGGTTGTATTCGAAGGATGCGAGTTTCGAGTTGCGCGCGGAGGCGATCATCGGTTCGGGGCGCGCGGCGAGGGCGGAGATCGCGGTGCCGAAGGGGCCGTAGGGTTGGCTGGATTGGGTGGTGTGGAACGTTCGGGGTTTTCGGCGTTGTTATGCCAGAGTGTCATTCCCGCGAAGGCGGGCTTTGCTTTACTTCGGCGTAGCCGAACATCCAGAGTCTTCAGCGTCATCTCTCCAGATCGTCATTCCCGCGAAAGCGGGAATCCAGTGGCTTCAGGCGTTCTCGCACGAAAGGCACTGGATTCCCGCCTTCGCGGGAATGACGTTAGGTAAGAGCGGCACGGTCGGGAGTGTGACGTTGCTTCGGGGGACTCTCTGATTAGATGACTTTTCGTAGTAAGTTACTTGCGTAAGCAGCACACCGCGTCACGCTCTATTCGATTCCCGATTCCCGATTCCCGATTCCCGATTCCCGATTCCCGATTCCCGATTCCCGATTCCCGATTCCCGATTCCCGCCAACCCGCACCCTGCGACTAAAGTCCAAGTGGTCCCGGCCCCGCGCGCCTCGACAATCGCCAGGCCCCGTTGCGACCCGTCGAAGGAATGCCGCCATGACTCCAGCCGCCTCCGTCCCCGCCGACGGCCCGCTCGCGCGCTTCGCCCTGCGCAGCGCGGCCTGGGCCGAACGCTGGTTTCCCGACGCCTACGTGTTCGCCGCGCTCGGCGTGGTGATCGTCGCGCTCGCCGCGCTCGCGTTCGGCGCGACCCCGACCGCGACCGCGTTCGGCGACGGCTACTGGAGCCTGATCCCGTTCACCATGCAAATGGCCTTCGTGGTCATCGGCGGCTATGTGGTCGCCACCGCGCCGGCGGTCGCGCGGGTCATCGATGCGCTCGCGCGGGTGCCGCGCAGCGGCCGCGGCGCGATCTGCTACGTCGGCTTGATCAGTATGTTGACCTCGCTGCTGAGCTGGGGCTTCTCGCTGGTGTTCGGCGGCCTGCTGGTGCGCGCGCTGGCCCGTCGCGACGATCTGGACATGGACTATCGCGCCGCCGGCGCGGCGGCGTATCTCGGCCTGGGCGCGGTGTGGGCGATGGGCCTGAGCTCCTCGGCCGCGCAGTTGCAGGCCAATCCGGCCAGCATGCCGCCGGGCCTGCTGGCGATCACCGGGGTGATCCCCTTCAGCGAAACCATCTTGTTGTGGCAGTCGATCGTGTTGACCGCGGTGCTGATCGCGGTGTCGCTGGTGGTGTGCTTCGTGACCGCGCCGCGCGGCGGCTCGGTGCGGCGCGCGCGCGATTTCGACGGCGCCGAGCGCTTCGCCTCGGAAGAGAAGCACGCCGCCACCCTGCCGCCGCGCCAGCGTCCGGGCGAATGGCTGGAATACAGCCCCCTGATCACCATCCTGCTGGCGGCGCTGAGCCTGGGCTGGCTCGTGTACGAGTTCTCCGCCAAGCCCGCGGTCAGCGCGATCGCCAACCTCAACACCTACAACTTCGTGTTCCTGACCGTGGGCCTGCTGCTGCACTGGCGTCCGCGCAGCTTCCTCAACGCGGTCGCGCGCGCGGTGCCGAGCACCACGGGCGTGCTGATCCAGTTCCCGCTGTACGGCGGCATCGCCAGCCTGCTGACCGCGGCCAAGGGCGGCGACGGGCAGAGCCTGGCGCATCACCTGTCGACCGTGTTCGTGCATATCGCCAGCACCGAGACCTTCACCCTGGTGATGGGCGTGTACTCGGCGGTGCTCGGTTTCTTCGTGCCGTCCGGCGGCGGCAAGTGGATCATCGAGGCGCCGTACGTGATGCAGGCCGCGAACGACCTGCAAGTCCACCTGGGCTGGGCGGTGCAGGTCTACAACGCGGCCGAGGCCCTGCCGAACCTGATCAACCCGTTCTGGATGCTGCCGCTGCTCGGCGTGCTCGGGCTGAAGGGGCGCGACATCGTCGGTTTCACCTTCATCCAGTTGTTGGTGCATATCCCGCTGGTGTTAGGCCTGCTGTGGCTGCTGGGCCTGACGCTTACGTATCACCCGCCGGTCATGCCCTGAGTGCTGCAGCACCCGCGCGACAACGGAAAAATCCTACCCACGCCCGCGACGATGCCCGACTGACCCGGGCCGCGTCGCGGGCGATTCTATGGGCGTGGAAACGTCGCGTGGGATGACGCGGCGACAGGCCCGACACGGAGGTCGGGCTGGCTTCCACGCCTCGCGGCGACGCGGGGCATCGCGCTTCGCACGCTGGTTTCTTAATAGGTGCGACGTGCGGACGCGATAATGGTTCACAGCAAAGGGAAGGGACGCCCAAGGTCGGGCACCGGATCAGGGAAGCATCGCAAGTGACAAGCGTCCTCGTCGGCACAGGCGCTTGCGATCGAGATCCGTACCGACACGGCAAGGATCGCCAGTCAGGAACCCCCGCCCGATTCGATCAGGCTCGCCAGGAGGCGACGCGCAGGGAAACGACCGCCAAGGACGGCGGACGATCGGAATCGGGGATGCGCCCAGGATGGCGCGCGTGGCGGAAAGGATTCCGCCACCGGGTGGGGGCTGGGGATGGCTGTAACAGGAGGCGGACGACGCGCGGCCGGGATGCCGAATGTCATCCGACGGTCCGCGGGTCGGTTTGTGTTTATTCCGCCGCGGCGCTTTTCGCGTCCTTGGCCGCCGCCGAGGTCATGCGCTGAAACAGGGCCTCGCGCTGCGGCAGGGTGTACCCGGTGATCACCATGGCGCCGGAGAACGCGCTCTGGATCGTGCTGATCCGCACCGGCTCGTCGCCGATCATCACCGCCATCTGCTTCCCGATGTTGTCCTGGCTCAGATTGCGGATCTTCGCATCCGCGGCCGGCACGAAGCGCAGAACGATCCCCTCTTCGCCGTGCTGCTCGTAACGGCGCAGGCCGACGATATCCTCGGCGCGGATCACCCCTCGTGGCAGGCCGTAGAACGTCATCGGGTTGCCCGGTTCGTGGAATTCGCGGCAGCCGGTGCACGGCTCGGTGTGCAGGATGCGGAAATTCAGGTCCGGGTTCGGCGGGATGAGCGCCGTGGCATCGCCGCCGCCGGTTATGAGCTGGCAACCGGTGCTGGTCAGCAGCAGGCCGATGAGGGTCGGCAGTAGCACTTTGCAAGCCAGGCGATGGACGCGGCCGCGCGCGCCGCTGGCTTCGATCGCTCGCATGGAGTCGGGGCGTTTCACGATCACGTATATCCGGTTGAGACGACAGGTTCGTCGCATGGGCTCGCCTTGGTCTGGGCGCAATGCGCGCCGTAGCCGAGTCGAGCATTCATGCGGGTGGTTTTCCAGCAGAACGAATTTTAACGTAGGTAGATGGCGGCTTGTCGCCGTTCGCTGCGTCTGAGCCCAGGTCCTCGCCCAGAACCCAGGCCGTCATCGCCCGCGTCATGCGACAACGACATGTTGTCGAAGAAAAGCATTTCGATGGTGTTTGCCACAGCGGGGCGTCGACGGGTGCGAGCGCCATCGACCGATCGCAGCGATGAACGCGTTCGCGGAAAAGTCCACGGAACCACCACCCGCATCGCCGCTGGACACGCCCGATGTCGTTTTGTGCGAATTCCTGAGCGCCCATCACAGATCGCCATCCACTGCGGGCTCGAATAGTGCGACCCGTGCGTGGATCGGTTCGCGCCGCGCGCGCTAGCGTGCAGCCAGCATCGGAGCGTCGATCGTGGCATCGGCGTCCGGCCTGCCGGCCCGGATCTGCCCGGGTCTTCCGACACCGCGCCGTCGAGGGATCGCCCATGAAACCTTCCACCTTGTTGCGCACCGCCGCCGTGTGGTTGTTGGCCAGCTCGTGCGCCTACGCCGCCGTGCCCGCTCACTACGTCGTGTTCGAGATGGATGCGCAAGGCCGCGCCGAACCGGTGTTCTACGCCCAGGTGCGGTTGTCGGACCCGCGGCGCGACCGCCAGGGCGCGCGTCAGGCCGAACGCGGCGTGCAGCGCATCGCCTATCGCGCCTCGCGCAACGGCGCCAAGAGCGCGGCGCTGTACGAAACCCAGGTGCCGAATTTCATCCGCGCCGAATTCGCCCATGATCCCGAACACGGCGACGGCGCGATCGACGCGCATCCGATGGTGCCCGATCCGCATCGGGCCTTCGTGGTGCGCGTGCCGCTGGACGAAGCCGATGAAATCGAACTGATCGGCAACGGCGCGGCGAAGTCCGCGCAGCGCATCGATCTGCGTGAGTTGGCGATCCGCTCCTCGCAACTGCCGCTCGCGACGACCGCGCGCGCAAGCACGCCGTGGTCGGCCGATGCCAAGGTCGATTCGCAGTCCGCGGTGGTCAAGGCCGCGAACTCGGCCAACCGGCTCGACATCCTGGTGCTCGGCGACGGCTACACCAGCGCCGAGCAGGCCACGTTCAACAGCAACGTCGCGGCGCTGAAGACGGCGATGTTCAACGTCAGTCCGTACAAGGACTATCAAAGCTTCGTGAACTGGCAGCCCGGCTTCGTCGCCTCGTCGCAGTCCGGCGCCGACCATCCGCCGTATCAGGCCGGCTGCACCGGTACCAGTTGCTGCGCCGACACCGCCGCGCGCACCGATCCGCGCGCCGGCCAGTTCGTGACTACCGCGCTGGATGCGACCTTCTGCACCAGCCAGATCCATCGCCTGCTGACCGCGCGTTCGTCCAAGGTGATGGCGGCCGCGGCCGGGTTTCCGGACTGGGACAAGATCCTGGTGACGGTCAACGACCCGGTCTACGGCGGCGCCGGCGGGTCGTTCGCGGTGATCTCGGCGCACAGCAGCGCGGCCTTGATCGCGATCCACGAATTCGGCCACAGCTTCCACGGCCTGGCCGACGAATACGAAAGCGCGTACCCCGGCTACCCGGTCTGCAGCGACATCAGCGGCAGCGCGCTGTGCGAGGCCAACGTCACCAACCAGAGCAACGCCAGCCTGGTGAAGTGGCGCAGCTGGTTCACCGCCGGGCTGCCGATCCCGACCCCGGACGGCACCGCCGGCACCGGTCTGTTCGAAGGCGCGCGCTACAAGAGCACCGGCATGTACCGGCCTGTCGACAACAGCTGCCTGATGCGCGCGCTGGGGACCAGCTTCTGCCCGGTATGCCGGCAGGAGTACGTGCGCATGCTGTACCGCGGCGGCTTCGGTTCGCCCGCGGCCGGCATCGATCTGATCGAACCGGGCACCGAATCGCCGTCGCCCGCGGCGGCGGTCGCTTACGCGCGCGGCAGCACCAAGCGCTTCGCCGCGACGGTGCTGCGGCCGAGCATCGGCACGGTGGCCTTGCAGTGGTACCTCGACGGCGTGGCGATCTCCGGCGCGACCGCGGCGAGTTACGACTTCCGCCAGGATGCCGCCACGCCCGCGACGCGCACGCTGGAACTGCGCGCGACCGATCAGACCGCGTTCGTGAAACCGGCGATGGCCGGCGGTCTGCTGGTGCATTCGCGCAGCTGGACGATCCAGGTCGGGGCTGCGCGCAAGGATGTGGCCGTGGTCGATTGATGGGATTGGTGGCGTTCGGACACGGGTCTCATGGTCCGTACGTCGCCGCACCGATTATTTGCTGCGTGGCTTCGCATGGTTGCGTTACAGCGACTGTGGGAGCGGCTGTAGGAGCGACGTAAGTCGCGACCGCGTTCTGACACGTTCGCCGCGACGGATGGATTCGCGGTCGCAGCTTGCGCAGCTCCTACAGTCGGATGTGCGTCGGAATTTTGCCGCATGGTCTTGCGTGGTCGCATCGCAGCGACTGTAGGAGCGACGCGAGTCGCGACCGCGTTCTGGCAGGTTCGCCGCGCGGGGTTGGTTCGCGGCCGCAGCTTGCGCAGCTCCTACAGTCGGGTGTGCGTCGGAATTTTGCCGCATGGATTTACGCGGTCGCATCGCAGCGACTGTAGGAGCGACGCGAGTCGCGACCGCGTTCTGGCAGGTTCGCCGCGAGGGGTTGGTTCGCGGTCGCAGCTTACGCAGCTCCTACAGTCGGGTTTGCGTCGGAATTTTGCCGCATGGTCTTGCGTGCTCGCATCGCAGCGACTGTAGGAGCGACGCGAGTCGCGACCGCGTTCTGACAGGTTCGCCGCGACGGGTGGGTTCGCGGTCGCAGCTTGCGCAGCTCCTGCAGTCGGGTTTGCGTCGGAATTTTGCTGCATGGATTTACGCGGTCGCATCGAAGCGACTGTAGGAGCGACGCGAGTCGCGACCGCGTTCTGGCAGGTTCGCCGCGCGGGGTTGGTTCGCGGTCGCAGCTTACGCAGCTCCTACAGTCGGGTTTGCGTTGGAATTTTGCCGCATGGTCTTGCGTGGTCGTATCGCAGCGACTGTAGGAGCGACGTGAGTCGCGACCGCGTTCTGACAGGTTCGCCGCGAGGGGTTGGTACGCGGTCGCAGCTTACGCAGCTCCTACAGTCGGGTTTGCGTCGGAATTTTGCTGCATGGTCTTGCGTGGTCGCATCGCAGCGACTGTAGGAGCGACGTGAGTCGCGACCGCGTTCTGGCGGGTTCGCCGCGACGGGTGGGTTCGCGGTCGCAGCTTGCGCAGATCCTACAGTTTGGGGTGTGGAATGCGTTGTGGGTGGTCTGTGCGTGGTGGCGTCCGCTTACAGCACGCGCGCGCATACCCATGCATCGACCCGCACCGCACCCGCGCGGCGCAAGGCGCGCGCGGCCGAGTGCAGGGTCGCGCCGGTGGTCATGACGTCGTCGATCAGCACCACATGCGCCGGCATCGCGATGTCGCGGTTCCAGGCGAACGCATCGCGCAGGTTGCGCCGACGCTGGCTAGCGTCGAGTCGGGATTGGGCGCTGGTGTC
This sequence comes from Lysobacter capsici, assembly GCF_014779555.2. NCBI lineage: Bacteria > Pseudomonadati > Pseudomonadota > Gammaproteobacteria > Lysobacterales > Lysobacteraceae > Lysobacter > Lysobacter capsici. The sequence continues at coordinate 5,889,230 of NZ_CP094357.1, read as the reverse complement.
GCGTACGCGCACCAGGGCCTGCGCCTGCAGCGGCAAGTCGAGGCATCGCGCCAGCGGCCGCGCCAATTCCAGCGCCTGATCGTAACCGCGCTCGCGCAGGCGGCCGCGGTGCAGCGGAATCGGGACCAGCACTGGGGGCGCGACGGTGCCATCGTGCGCGAGCGCCAAGGCCCGGGCGCGCGTTCGCGCGGCGATGCCGGCGTCGTTCGGTCGCCGCAGTGCGGTGTTCGCACTGTCGGGTCGCGGCAGCGGGACATCCGTCGATGCGGCTGAATCAGCATCGATACGGCGGGTCGCGGTCGTGGGCCAGTCCGATATCCATGCCATGTCGTCGAGCAGCGGCGCGAAGGCCTCGCCCATCATCGTGGCGAGCAGTCGCCCGGCGGCCAGGTCGCGATGGAACTTGAAACGCGGCAGCAGGCGATCGACCGGTGAGCGGTAAAGACAGGCGGCGCGGACGCTATCCAGCGGCGGCGGCCTGCGCAGGCAGGCGCCGCACAGTGGAGCGGGGTGGCGCGCGAACCAGTCGGACCCGGCACCGGCATGCGGATCGACGCGAGGATCCGACAGCGATCCGTCGCCACCGACCGATGCCATACGCGCAAGCCGTGGCTGATCCGCGTCATCGCCCCGTTCGGTTGCAGGCTCCATCGCTGCAATTCGCGAACCGACGACGCCGGCTCCCGCCCGCGACGAATCTCCATCGTCCGCCAGCGTTACGACCGGCAACGGCATCGCGCATCGCACACAGGCCGATCCCGCCCGCGGCCACGCCGCGCAGCAAGCGCCGCACAGGTCGCGGCCGTCCCGCCCGGGTTCGGCGCAGACCAGGCAACGCGGCGGCCACAGCGACCAGCCCGCCCGCCGCCAGAGTTCGTCGAAGCGTCGGGCGCGGCCCGCCAGGGCGTGGAGGATCATGTCCGCAGCATGGCCGCACCGGCGGCCGGCCTGTGTCGGCGAGGTTCTGGCGGCGATGTCGGAAAACGCCGCGATCGTCGGCGATGGGCGCTCGACCGGGCCGGCCGCGACTCGCATTCGTATCGATGCGTCGGGAGTGAGGGTTTCACTCAAACAGGTCCCGCGGCCTTCGCGGATTTGCAGACGCCAGGATGACGGTGCGGCCTCTTTGTCGCCCCACCAGGCGCCGCAGCCGCTCTGTATGACGAGCCGGCAAACCGCCGAGTCCGTCTTACCAAAAGCCCCGGCGCGGTAGCCCGCTCCCACACGACATGGCGGGCCCGCCGAATCCGCCACCCCGAAACCGGCAGCGCCACGACCTGTGCATGGCGAAGCGCCCAAGCTCCGCCGCCTTTCGATCAAACCGCCCGAATCCTCCGACCCACCGCCCGACCCATCGCCTTGGACCCACCGCCTCGGACCCACCCATCCACCCCGCCCAATCCTGTCAACCAGATTCACCCCGAATCGGTTGACAGCAACCCGCCGTCTTCCCAGACTGCCGGCTCCGAGGCGCGCCTCGGTCTCCCCCTTGCCCGCCGTCAGTGACGTCCCCGCTGTGGAGCCAGCCCCCGTGCAAACCCCGCCCCAAGCCCCGACTGTGCTCCGCCACGACTGGTCCCGCGCCGAAGTACGCGCGCTGTTCGATCTGTCCTTCCCCGAGTTGCTGCACCGCGCCGCCAGCGTGCACCGGGAGAATTTCGATCCGGCCGAGGTCCAGGTCAGCACCCTGCTGTCGGTCAAGACCGGCGGTTGCCCGGAAGACTGCAGCTACTGCCCGCAGGCCGCGCGCTACCACACCGGCGTCGATGCGACCAAGTTGATGAGCACCGAGGCGGTGCTGGAGAAAGCCAGGCAGGCCAAGGCCGCCGGCGCCTCGCGCTTCTGCATGGGCGCGGCCTGGCGCTCGCCGAAGGACCGCGATATCCCGAAGGTCGCGGCGATGATCCGCGAGGTCAAGGCGCTGGGCCTGGAGACCTGCGCCACCCTGGGCATGCTCTCGGGCGATCAGGCCAAGTCGCTCAAGGCGGCCGGGCTGGACTACTACAACCACAACCTCGACACCGCGCCGGATTTCTACAACGAGATCATCCACACCCGCGAGTTCCAGGACCGCCTGGACACGCTCGAGCACGTGCGCGATGTCGGCATGAAGACCTGCTGCGGCGGCATCGTCGGCATGGGCGAGTCGCGCGGCCAGCGCGCCGGCCTGCTGCAGACCCTGGCCAACCTGCCCGCGCACCCCGATTCGGTGCCGATCAACCGGCTGGTCCAGGTCGAAGGCACCCCGCTGGCCGGCACCGCCGAGCTCGATCCCTTCGAATTTGTGCGCACCATCGCAGTTGCGCGGCTGTTGATGCCCAAGTCGATGGTGCGCCTGTCGGCCGGGCGCGAGTCGATGAGCGACGAACTGCAGGCCCTGTGCTTCCTGGCCGGCGCCAATTCGATCTTCTACGGCGAAAAGCTGCTGACCACCGGCAACCCGGACACCGAGCGCGACATGGCCCTGTTCGCCCGCCTGGGCCTGCGGCCGATGCAAATCGTCGAGACCGCGGGCACCGTCCATGCGAGTATTGAGGAAGACGAAGTACCCGCCCACACCTGCGCCGCCTGAAGCGGCGCAGTAACGCGACGAGCAGCCCGCGATGAGCAGCCAGCGAACCCTTTGGCGCGAACGGATTCAGGCGGCCCACGCCCAGCGCGTGGCCGAAGCGCGTACGCGCACCCATCGCGTGGTCACCCACCGCGACGGCGCGCGTTGCGAAGTCGATGGGCGCTCGCTGCTTAATTTCTGCAGCAACGACTATCTGGGGTTGTCGCAGCATTTCGCGGTGACCAATGCGTTCCAGGATGCGGCCTCGCGCGAGGGCACCGGTGGATTGGCCTCGCATCTGGTCTGCGGCCACCACGCCCAGCACGAAGCGCTTGAGCGCGAACTCGCCGACTGGCTCGGTTCGCCGCGCGCGCTGCTGTTCGGCAGCGGTTTTCTGGCCAACATCGCCGCGGTGCAGGGCTTGCTCGGCGAAGAAGACGTGTGCGTGCAGGACCGCTTGAACCACGCCAGCCTGATCGATGCCGCGCGTCTGGCTGGCTGTCGTCTGCGCCGCTATCCGCATGCCGATCCCGAGGGCGCGATCCGCCAATTGCGCAACGTGCCCGAAGGCCTGGCGATGCTCGCCACCGACGGCGTCTTCAGCATGGACGGCGACATCGCGCCGCTGCGCGACCTGGCCCTGGTGGCGCGCGCGCAGAAGGCGGTGTTTTTCGTCGACGACGCGCACGGTGTCGGCGTGACCGGTCCCGACGGTCGCGGCACGGTCGCCGCCTCGCGCCTGTCGACCCAGGAAGTGCCGCTGCAACTGGCGACCTTCGGCAAGGCGCTCGGCAGCTACGGCGCCGCGCTGCATGGCGATGCCGATCTGATCGGCCATCTGGCCGAAACCGCGCGCAGCCATCTGTACACCACCGCGTTGCCGCCGGCCCAGGCCGCGGCGACGCGCGCGGCGATCAAGCTCGCCCGCCACGATCATTGGCGGCGCGAGAAACTCGCCGAACTCACCGCGCATTTCCGCGACCGCGCCGGCAAGCTCGGCCTGGAAGTGCTGCATTCGACCACCCCGATCCAGCCGGTGATGTGCGGCGACGACCGGCGCGCGCTGGCGATGGCGCAGGCGCTGGAGCAGCAGGGTTACTGGGTCGCCGCGATCCGTCCGCCGACCGTGCCCGAAGGCCGCGCGCGTTTGCGCGTGACCTTCTCGGCGCTGCACACGCGCGAACAGGTCGACGGCCTGATCGAGGCGCTGGCGCGCGCGGCCGAGCGGGTCACGATCGAACGCAGCGACAGCGCCGCCGCCGCGCCCGTCACCCTGGCGCGATGAGCGAGGGCGCCGCGTCCGCCGGTTCCGATTCGCAAGTGCGCGGCGGGCCGCAGACCGATCTGGCGACGATGCTGGCGAGCCTGCAGGTCGATGTGCGCGAAGGCGAATACGTATTCGTCAGCGCCGCGCGATCGCGGAGCCTGCCGCTCGAACTCGCGCACGCCAGCGTGGTCGAGGACGAAGGACTGACCTGCGTGCTGCGCCGCGAGGATGCCGATGCGCGCGGCCTGGGTTACGACTTCGTCGCCGCCTGGTTGAGTTTGCGCGTGCATTCGGCGCTGCAGGCGGTGGGCCTGACCGCCGCGGTGTCGCGGGCGCTGGCCGAGCGCGGCATCGCCTGCAATGTGCTGGCCGGGTTTCATCACGATCATCTGCTGGTGCCGGTGGATCGGCGCGAGGAGGCGGTGCGGGCGTTGCATGGGTTGCGGGGTGAGGGCGCTGCGGGTGGCGTTTGAGTGGATGGAGGCCGACTCACACACGACATGTTTCTCAATCCCTCATCGCTGCGAATTTTCCCGGCCGTCATTCCCGCGAACGCGGGAATCCAGTGCCTTTAATCGAACTGGCAAGAAAGTCGCTGGATTCCCGCGTTCGCGGGAATGACGGCAAAAAATATCAGCGACCGCGGCTTCGCAGTTGAGCGAACGCCACAACAAAAACAAAGCGAGCGCGACACGACCCAACGCCGCGCCCGGCAATCCAGCAAGCAAAGCAACACGGACTTTCTTTCCCCCATGTACATCGAAACCACCGGCGCCCCTCCCGACAGCGGTCGTCCGGCCATCGCCCTGATCCACGGCTGGGCCATGCACGGCGGCCTGTTCGCGCCGCTGGTCGAACGCCTCGCCGCGCGGTTCACCGTGCATCTGATCGACCTGCCCGGCCACGGCCACGCGCGCGACGACGGCACGCCGCTGGACCCGCGCGCGCTCGCCGCCGATCTGGTCGCGCGCATTCCCGACGCGTATTGGCTGGGCTGGTCGCTCGGCGGCCAGGTCGCGCTGCGCGCCGGCCTGGACCATCCGCGGCACGTGCGCGGCCTGATCCTGATCGCCTCTTCGCCGCGCTTCGTGGTCGGCGAGGATTGGACGCACGGGGTTTCGCCCGATCTGTTCCGCAATTTCGGGCAAGCACTCGATCGCGATTTCCGCGGCACCCTGGAAGGTTTTCTCGCGCTGGAAGCACTGGGCTCGCCGAGCGCGCAGGAGGAATTGCGCAGCCTGAAACAGCAGGCCTTCGCGCGCGGCGAGCCGGCCGCGCGGACCTTGCAGGAAGGGCTCGTGCTGCTGGACGAATTCGACGTGCGCGAGGAACTGCCGCGGTTGCAGGTGCCGAGCCTGTGGATTTCCGGCCGCCGCGATCGCCTGGTGCCGTCCGGCGCGATGCCGGCCGCGGCCGCGCTGGCGCCGGGCGGACGCAGCGAAGTGATCGCGCATGCCGGTCACGCGCCGTTCCTCGGCGCGACCGATCAGGTCGCGCAGCTGATCGAAAGCTTCGTCGACGACACCGGCGCCGTCGCCTCCGCGCGCAGCGCGCAGGCCTGATCCTCGCGCGCGCTGGGCGCTCGCTCAAACCGACCGCTCCATCGCCGCCCACCCGTTTACCGCATTGTGCAGTTGATACCGTCATGACCGATTTGTTCGACCACCGCCAGGTTCGCCGTTCGTTCTCGCGCGCCGCGCACGGCTACGACGGCGCCGCCGCGTTGCAGCGCGAAGTCGGCGCGCGCCTGTCGGAAACCCTGGAATACCTCGACGATCGCGCGCCCGAGGTCGTGGTCGATATCGGCTGCGGCCCCGGTCATCTGAGCGCGGCGATGCAGAAACGCTGGCCGCGCGCGCAGGTGATCGCGCTCGATCTCGCCCTGCCGATGCTGCGCGAAGCGCGCGGCCATTTCGGCGACGGCGGCTGGCGTCCGCGTCTGCTCGGCGGTGCGCGCCGGCCCGATCCGGTCTGCGCCGATGCGCGCGCGCTGCCGTTGCGCGATGGCAGCGTCGATGTGCTGTTTTCGAATCTGTGCCTGCAATGGGTCGAGGATTTGCCGGCGGTATTCGCCGGTTTCCGCCGTGTGCTCAAGCCCGGCGGCTTGCTGTTGGTGTCGACCTTCGGTCCGGACACGCTGTACGAATTGCGTGGTGCGTTCGCCGAAGCGGACGCCGCGCCGCACGTAAGCCTGTTCCCGTCGATCGCCCAGTTCGGCGATGCGCTGATCGCCGCGGGGTTCAAGAATCCGGTGCTCGATCGCGACGAATTCACTCTGGGTCATCCCGACCTGGGGCATCTGATGCGCGAGCTGCGCACGCTCGGCGCGACCAATGCGATGAGCACGCGCCGGCGCGCGCTGACCGGGCGCGAGCGTTTCGCCCGCGCCGCGCAGGCGTACGAAGCCTTGCGCGGCGACAACGGCCAACTGCCGGCGACCTGGGAAGTGATCTACGCGCACGCCTGGGGCCCCGAGCCGGGCACGCCGATTCGCGTGGGCGGAGTCGATGAAGTGCAGGTGCCGGTGTCGAGCATCCGGATCAGGCCGCGCTCGTGAGCGATCGCCGTCGGGCGCTGTGGGCGGTGCTGATCGCGCTCGCCGCGGCCTTGTTCTTCACCTGCACCTACGTGCTCAATCGCGCCGCCGCCAACGACGGCGGGCATTGGGCCTGGACCGCGGCGCTGCGTTATCTGTTGACGCTGCCGATGCTGTTGCTGGTGATGCCGCTGCTTGGCGGCGTGCGTCCGGTGTGGCGGGCGATTCGCGCGCATCCCGGGCCGTGGCTGCTGTGGAGCGGGATCGGTTTCGTTCTGTTCTATGTCTGCCTGAGTTACGCCGCGTCGAGCGGGCCGTCGTGGCTGATCGCCGCGACCTTCCAGCTCACCGTGATCGCCGGCATGCTGTGCGCGCCTTTGCTGTATCGCGATGCACGGGCGAAGGTGCCGTGGCCGGCGTTGCTGATCGGCGCGGTGATCGTGGCCGGCGTGTTGCTGCTGCAGTTCGGTCATGGCGGCGGGACGCTCGATCGCGCCGGCTGGATCGCGCTGATCTGCGTGGCGGTGTCGGCGGTCGCCTATCCGCTCGGCAACCGTGGGTTGTTGCTGCATCTGGAGCAGGCCGGGATCGAGCTCAACGCGACTCAGCGCGTATTCGGCATGACCCTGGCGAGCCAACCGCTGTGGTGGGCGCTGGCGGTGTATGCCGGCGTCGAGGCCGGGGCGCCGCCGATGGGTCAGATCGGCCTGGCCGCGGGCGTGGCCTTGAGCGCGGGCGTGATCGCGACCGTGTTGTTCTTCCAGGCCACCGGCATGGTGCGCAACGACCCCACCGCGCTGGCCGCGGCCGAGGCCATGCAGGCCGCGGAGATCCTGTTCGCCACCGTGATCGGCGCGCTGTGGCTGGGCGAAGCCTGGCCGCAGGGGCGGGCCCTGGTCGGCGCCTGCGTGGTGATGCTGGGCATCGTGGCCTTCAGCGTGGTCGCCGCGCGCGCGGCGGCGGGCAACGAGCGTCGGGTGAAGGAATTGCGCAGCGATCGGGGTGGGTGAGGCGGGTTGATGCTTGCGGGGCTATTGGCTTGCGCGGCTGACTTCCGATGGTGATGGATGTGGTGTCGATGGATGCAGGTTCCACACCTTGCCGATGTAGCGCGCGAAAGTCGGTGCCCACTTTGTAAAAGGGGGCGAGCGCCGATGCAGGTTGGTCGCGCGGAAGTGATCGGTGCGCGGGGGATTCGCTTTTGCGTTTGGCGTGGCGACCGGATCGAAAAGCGAATCCCCCCAGCCCCCCTTTTCCAAAGAGGGGAACAGCAAAAGCCTAGGGTTTCGGATGGCGATGCATGCAGGGTCGATCGATGCAAGGCCGGCACCCTGCCGATGTCGCGCGCGAAAGTTGGCGCCCACTTTGTAAAAGAGGGCGAGCGCCAGTGCGGGTTGGTTGCGCGGAAGTGATCGGTGCGCGGGGGATTCGCTTTTGCGTTTGGCGTGGCGACCGGATCGAAAAGCGAATCCCCCCCAGCCCCCCTTTTCCAAAGGGGGGAACGGCAACAGCGACAGCAACAGCAATAGAAACAGCAACATTCAGCGGTGATCTGACGACCGCCACCCCATCCGCACCGTGCCCCGAGCTGTGGATGTCTGCCCCACGCCACGGCCCAAGGCGACCGTGCCTTCGGCACACCCAGGCCACCCCAAAGCTGGATCGACTCGGGCTAGACTGCGACGCTCACCGATACGAGGGCGGACCGGGGTATGCGTATTGGCCTGTGGGCGCTGCTGATCGCGTTGGCCTGCCTGTGTCTGCCGGCCGCGGCGCAATCGCTGAAGGTCGAGGTGTTGCTGACCGATACCGACCTGCAGGCGCCGCCGGTCGGGGCGCCGGTGATCCGCAGCCTGGTCGCCGAACGGCCCGAGGACGTGATCCGCTTCAGCCTGCCGCGGCGCGACGCCGGGTATTGGCTGCGCCTGACCAGCCAACGCTCGATCGGCGCCCAGGACGGCCAGCTGCTGGTCCTGCGCGGGCCGCGTGCGATGGGGCCGCTGCTGTATTACCCGCCCGGCGCCGGCGCGCGCGAGGTCGAGGACGCCGAGCACGGCGGCGTGCCGCTGATGCGGCGCGGCTGGGTGCTGGCCCTGCCCAACGGCTGGCCGCCGTCGTCGGTCGCCTATCTGCGGATCAAGGGCCGCGCGGCGATGAGCGAGATCCGCCTGTCCTTCGCCAGCATTCCCGAACTGGCCCGCCAGGAGCGCGGCGACGCGCGCTTCATGGCCGCCGCGTTCACCGCGATGATGCTGATGGCGGTGGCCATGGTCGGGGTGTGGGTCGCGTTCCGCGACTTCGTCTACCTCGGCTACGGCGCCTACCTGGGCTGCATGGCGACCTATCTGCTGCTGTTGTCCGGCGACGCCTCGGAAATGTGGGGCCTGGCCAGCCTGGCCAGCGAACCGGCGGTCGGCTGGGCGCTGGCGACCCTGGCCACGATCTTCCAGATCGGCTTCAGCCTGCGCTTCCTCGACCTGCCGCGGCTGATGCCGCGCACCACCTGGGTGCTGCGCATCATCCAGTGGGCCAACATGGCCTGGCTGCTGGTCCTGCTGGTGCTGCGCGAACATTCCTACAATTGGTGGTACATCGGCGGCAACGCGCTGTTGCTGCTCGGCGTGCCGCTGATGCTGGTGATCGCGGTCGCGGCCTGGCGCAAGGGCGCGCCGTACGCCGGTTATTACCTGCTCGGCTGGACCCCGATGCTGGTGTTCGCCGCCGCGCTCGCCGCCAACACCCTGGGCCTGCAGGACGCCGAATGGGCCGAGCGCGGCCTGGCCCTGACCGCGGTGCTGGAATCGGCCGTGCTCGCGCTGGCGTTGAGCCAGCACGCCGCCAACCGCCACCGCATCCTGCTGCTGGCGCGGCAGTCGGTGGAACGCGACCCGCTGACCGGCGCGCTCAACGCCCAGGTGCTCGAGCAGATGCTCGAGGCCTGGTCCTCGCCAGGCAGCCTCAACGTCAATACCTACGGCCTGCTGCTGGTCGACCTGGACGGCTTCGGCGAGGTCAACGCGCGCTACGGCCGCGCGGTCGGCGACGCGCTGCTGCAGCAGGCGCTCGCGCGCATGCGCGGGGTGCTGCGTCCGGACGACACCATCGCGCGCATCGACGGCGACTGCTTCGGCATCGTCAGCGAATGCGAGCGGGTCGAATGCGAACTGCTCGCGCGACGCATCGCCGACACCTTCGCGCAGCGCCCGTTCCGCATCGACAGCCACGAAATCGTCATGAGCGTGAGCATCGGCCTGGCCATGTCGCAGCGCGGCGAGCAGGTGGCGGCGTTGTTCGAACGGGTCCGCGTGGCGCTGCGCAGCGCGGCCTCGGCCGGGCGCAACGCGATCAGCGTGGCACAGAACAGTGGCCGCGATGTCGCGGTGATTCTGCATTCCGAATGACCCACCGGCACAGGGCGCCATCACGCGGCCGTGACGCTGCTGAGCGGGCCGCCGGCCCAAGCTGAATATCGCCGAATTAGCGGCGAATCTTCACCTGCATTGCATCCGCCTGGGCCTAGCGTGGGCCGCATGGACGTACGCGCCGTACACGGAAGCTGATGCACACCATGACCCAGCACGACGAACAGGGCGTCGGCGCGGAGGTCGCCCGGGCGATCGATCCGGGCGAGTACCGCGAGCATTTCCATCGTGAGTTCCGCTTCGCCGCCTATTACAGCGCCGGTCGCGAATGGCCCGACTACGAACCGGCCTATCGCTACGGCTACGACAGCTTTCTGGAATGCGGCGGCCGTCGTTTCGAGGACGTCGAAGCGCAGCTGGCGCGCGGCTGGGGCCATGCCCGGGCCGCGTCGCGATTGCACTGGGCCGAAGCGCGCGACGCGGTGCGCGACGGATGGCACCACATAGAGCGCAACCTGCCGCACGCGCTCGATCGGCCTTTGCGCTGAAAGCATGCGCGCTGGCCAATCTCCCTAGGTCTCTCTCCCCCGGGGAGCTTCTGGTCGCCCTGGTTCATCGGGGCGGCCTTTTTTATTTTCGGGATTCGGGATTCGGGATTGGGGATTGGGGATTGGGGATTGGGGATTGGGGATTCGCAGCAGTCGCGGGCTTGCGGGGTTGGGCGGCACGGCGGCTGGAACCCGGCGTTGCGGCCGGCGCACTCGGCGCGAACGGCCCGGTGGAGTAGGATGCCGGTCCCACCCGCAAGAGGCCGCGTCATGGCCGACAACGACAACAAGCCCTCACGCGAGCAGGCCGAAGCCGCGGTCCGCGTCCTGCTGAGCTGGGCCGGCGAGGATCCCGACCGCGAGGGCCTGCTCGACACGCCCAAGCGCGTGGTTACCGCCTACGGCGACTGGTTCAGCGGTTACACCGACGATCCGCGCGAGTACCTGGCCCGGACGTTCGAGGAAGTCGCCGGTTACGACGAAATGATCGTGCTGCGCGACATCGAGTTCGAAAGCCATTGCGAGCACCACATGGCCCCGATCATCGGCAAGGCGCATGTGGGCTACCTGCCCAACGGCAAGGTGGTCGGCATCAGCAAGCTGGCGCGCGTGGTCGAGACCTATGCGCGGCGCTTCCAGGTGCAGGAGAAGATGACCGCGCAGATCGCCCAGTCGATCCAGGACGTGCTGCAGCCGCTCGGCGTGGGCGTGGTGATCGAGGGCGCGCACGAATGCATGACCACCCGCGGCGTGCACAAGCGCGGCGTGAGCATGATCACCTCGAAGATGCTCGGCATGTTCCGCGACGATGCGCGCACGCGCGCGGAGTTCCTGCGGTTTATCGACGTGGGTCCGGGACGCTGATTCAGCGCCCGCGATTTACCCCCTATCCCGCGTGCGGGAGAGGGTTGGGGTGAGGGCGCGGCGACTGCAGATCGCGCCGTCTCTTCCGCTTCGCACGCCCTCATCCGCCCTTCGGGCACCTTCTCCCGCCAGCGGGAGAAGGGAAAATGTCAGCCGACCTTCGCCAACGGCGAATTGTTCTGCACCGCCACCGGCGCCCGCTCGCTCAGCAACGCCACGATCCCCGCCGCCGCCTCGCGTCCTTCGAACGCCGCGGTCACCACCAGATCCGCGCCGCGCACCGCGTCGCCGCCGGCGAACACCTTCGGATTGGTGGTCTGGTACGGCAAGCCCGCCGCCGCCTTGCGCTTGGTCGCGCAGTTGCCCGAGGTCGCCAGCACCTTGATCCGGCCGTTGTCGGCCAGTTCGATGCCTTGCTGCGCCAGCCACGCCGGCGGATCGGGCTGGAAGCCGAACGCGATGATCACCACGTCGGCGTCGAGCACCGATTCGCTGCCCTCGATCGCTTCGGCGCGTTGACGGCCGCGCGCGTCCGGCGGGCCCAGCCGGGTCTGCGCGACACGCACCGCATTGACCGTGGTGCCGTCGCCGAGCAGTTCCAGCGGCTGCCGGTTGAACAGGAATTCCACGCCTTCCTCGCGCGCATTGGCGACCTCGCGCGCCGAGCCGGGCATGTTGGCCTCGTCGCGCCGATACACGCAGCGCACCTGCGCCGCGCCCATGCGCACCGCGCTGCGCACGCAGTCCATGCCGGTGTCGCCGCCGCCGAGCACGACCACGCGCTTGCCGCGCAGGTCGGGCAGTTCGAGCTGATCCTCCCAGCCGGCGATCGGCGCCGAACGCAGGTTGTCGCCGTCGCCCTGCACGACGCGGCCGTTCTGCACCAGGAACGGCAGCGCCGGCAGCACGTTGCGCAGATCCTGCCCGGGCAGGCCGCCGTCGGTGTAGCGGTAAGAACCCAGCCCCAGGAACACCGCATCGAATTCGGCGGTCAGCGCATCCAGACTGATATCGCGGCCGATCTCGACCCCGAGCCGGAACTGCACGCCCATGCCTTCGAGCACTTCGCGGCGCTTGACCATCACCGACTTCTCCAGCTTGAAGCTGGGAATGCCGAAATGCAGCAGGCCGCCGATCGCCTCGTAACGATCGAACACCACCGCCTGGATGCCGGCGCGCGCGAGACGATCCGCGCACGACAGTCCGGCCGGGCCGGCGCCGACGATCGCGACGCGATGGCCGGTGGCCTTCACCGTCGACAGATCCGGACGCCAGCCGTCGGCGAGCGCGTTGTCGACGATGTACTTCTCGACCGCGCCGATGGTGACCGCGCCGAAACCGTCGTTGAGGGTGCAGCTGCCTTCGCACAGGCGGTCCTGCGGGCAGACCCGGCCGCAAACTTCGGGCAGCGGATTGGTTTCGTGGCACAAGGACGCGGCTTCGTGCAGGCGGCCTTCGCGCGCGAGTTCGAGCCACTGCGGAATGTAGTTGTGCAGCGGGCAGGCCCAGCCGCAGTAGGGATTGCCGCAGTCCAGGCAGCGGCCGGCCTGCTTCTTGGCTTCGACGTCGGCGAAGCGGCCGTACAGTTCGCCCCAGTCGCCGTTGAGGCGCAGTTGCAGCGGGATGCGCGAGGGCATTTCGCGCGGGGCGTCGCGGAATTGGAAGACTTGCTTCTTGGTCATTGCGGCGTGCCTGGTTGGCGTTGTCGATGGGTGGCGGTCGCGTTAGAAGCAACAGCCAAAGCAAATCCCCCCTGGCCCCCCTTTTTCAAAGGGGGGAACCCGATCGGTTTTTTCGATCGGGTATGGAGGTGTTCGCTCGGGTGCTCCAATCGCGAATTGCCGGCCATCGTCGTTACCTTCCTAGCTACCGCGTTTGCTTTTGCCGTCCCCCCCTTTGAAAAAGGGGGGCAGGGGGGATTTGCTTTTCCGATCAGACGCGTCGTCACCATCACGCCGCACTCCTCAACGTCTCAGCCAGCGACTCCAGACTCGCCGCCTTGGGCTTCACCAGCCAGAACTTGCCCAGATAATCGCGCATCTCATCGAGAATCCGCCGCGCCCACACGCTGCCGGTCAAGGCCACATGCGTCTCCAGCAGATCGTGCAGATGCGAGCGGTGATGTTCGAAGCCGTCGGCCGAGATGCGCAGGATGTCGATCAACTCGTGGTTGTAGCGATCGACGAAATCGCGCTCGGTATCGAGCACATACGCCATGCCGCCGGTAAAGCCCGCGCCGAAATTCAAACCGGTGCGGCCCAGCACCGCGACCACGCCGCCGGTCATGTACTCGCAGCAGTGATCGCCGGCGCCCTCGACCACCGCGGTCGCGCCGGAATTGCGCACGGCGAAGCGTTCGCCGGCGCGGCCGGCCGCGTACAGCTCGCCGCCGGTGGCGCCGTACAGGCAGGTGTTGCCGAGGATCGGCGTCTCGTTGGCGACATAGCGCGCGCCGACCGGCGGACGCAGCACGATGCGTCCGCCCGCCATGCCCTTGCCGACGTAATCGTTGGCTTCGCCCGACAATTCGAACTGCAGACCGCCGGCCTGGAACGCGCCGAAGCTCTGTCCGGCGGTGCCGCTGAAGCGCAAGGTGATCGGCGCATCGCTCATGCCGCGATCGCCGTGCGCGCGCGCGATCCGCCCGGACAGGCGCGCGCCGATGCTGCGGTCGGTGTTGCGGATCTTGTAGCTGTAATCGCCGCCGGCCTTGTTCGCGATCGCCTCGGCCAGATCGGCTTCGAGCTGCGCCGACAGGCCGTCGGGTTCGGCCGCCGGCGCCGGCATGCCGCAATGGCCGCCGTGGGCGAGGCCGGAACCGGCCAGCAACGGCGACAAGTCCAGCCGCTGCTGACGCGCGCTGTCGCCTTCGCTTTGCTTGAGCAGATCGGTGCGGCCGACGATTTCGCCGAGCGTGCGCACGCCGAGCGAGGCCAGCCAATGCCGCACTTCCTCGGCGAGCAGGCGGAAGAAATTCTCCACCCGCTCGGGCAGGCCGGTGAAATGCTCGCGGCGCAGGCCGGCATCCTGGGTGGCCACGCCGGTCGCGCAATTGTTGAGATGGCAGATGCGCAGGTACTTGCAGCCCAGCGCGATCATCGGCGCGGTGCCGAAACCGAAACTCTCCGCGCCGAGCAGCGCGGCCTTGATCACGTCCAGGCCGCTCTTCAGGCCGCCATCGGTTTGAAGGATCACCCGTTCGCGCAGATCGTTGGCGATCAGGGCCTGGCGCGCTTCGGCCAAACCCAGTTCCCACGGCGTACCGGCATAACGGATCGACGACAGCGGGCTCGCGCCGGTGCCGCCGTCGTGGCCGGACACGGTGACCAAGTCAGCGCCGGCCTTTGCCACGCCGGTAGCGATGGTGCCCACGCCCGCGTGCGACACCAGCTTGACCGAGATCAACGCCTGCGGATTGACCTGGCGCAAGTCGTGAATCAACTGCGCCAGATCCTCGATCGAATAGATGTCGTGATGCGGCGGCGGCGAAATCAGGCCGATGCCCGGCATCGCATAACGCAATCGCGCGATCAGCTCGTTGACCTTGTGGCCCGGTAGCTGACCACCTTCGCCGGGCTTGGCGCCCTGGGCGATCTTGATCTGCAGCACTTCGGCGTTGACCAAGTATTCCGGCGTGACGCCAAACCGGCCCGAGGCGATCTGCTTGATCTTCGACACTTTGTCGGTGCGATAACGCGCCGGATCTTCGCCGCCTTCGCCCGAGTTCGAACGCCCGCCCAAGCGATTCATCGCGATCGCCAGCGCTTCGTGCGCTTCGGGCGACAACGCGCCCAGACTCATCGCCGCCGAATCGAAGCGGCGCACGATGTCGGCGACCGGCTCGACCTGATCGAGCGGAATCGCCTTGGCCGGATCGGCGTTGAGTTCGAGCAGATCGCGCAGTGCCGCGGTCGGGCGTTCGTTGACCGCTTCGGCGTAATGCTGCCAGTCCGCCCAATCGCCGCTGCCGACCGCGCGTTGCAGGCGCGTGACCACGTCGGGATTGAACAGATGGTATTCGCCGCCGGGCGTGTACTTGAGCAGGCCGCCGATCTCCGGCAGACGATTCGCGTCCCAGCCGATGTCGGCCAGGGTCTGATTGTCCTGCTGCAACAGGTCGAACCCCGCGCCGGCGATGCGCGAAGGCGCGCCGGTGAAGCACAGGTCGACGACTTCCTTATCCAGGCCGATGATTTCGAACAACTGCGCGCCGCGGTAACTGCCGATGGTCGCGATGCCCATCTTCGAAATGATCTTGAGCAGGCCCTTCTTGATCGCGCGCCGGTAGCTGCGGCCGATCTGCGCGACTTCGCCGTGCTTGGTGCGCAGGATGCCGCGCGCGCCCAGATCGTGCAGGGTCTGATAGGCCAGATACGGATACACCGCGGTCGCGCCGAAACCGATCAGACAGGCGAAGTGATGCGGATCGCGCGCGGTGCCGGTCTCGATGATGAGGTTGGCTTCGCAGCGCAGGCCGACCTTGCTCAAGTGCTGGTGGATCGCGCCGGTGGCGAGCAGCGCATGCATCATCAGCGCGTCGCGGCGCGGGCGCCTATCGGTGACGATCAGCAGCACGATGCCTTCGCGGGTGGCCTCTTCGGCTTCCAGGCACAGCCGCAAGATCGCGGCCTTGAGCCCTTCCTCGGCGGTGTAGTTCAAGTCGATGTAGCGATGCGACTGATCGTACGGCGCCATCGACAGCAGCTGGCGCAGCTTGCGTTGCGCGAGTACCGGCGAGTTGAGATGGATATGGCCGACGTTGTTCGGCCCGTCGACGAACACGTTGCCCTCGCGCCCGATCTGGGTCGCCAGCGACATCACGCAGTCCTCGCGCAGCGGGTCCATCGGCGGGTTGGTGACTTGCGCGAAGGCCTGGCGGAAGTGGTCGTACAGCGGCCGCACCTGTTGCGACAGCACCGCCATCGGCACGTCGTCGCCCATCGAGCCGGTGGCTTCCTGTTCGATCTCGGCCAGCGGGCGCAGCACCTGCTCGCGTTCTTCGCGGGTCAGCTGGAACAGCTTCTGAAAACCGGCGAGGGTTTCCGGATCGAACGGTTCGGCGGCGAGGTTGGGATCGATCAGCTCGCTGTGCAGGTAGGTCATGCCCTGCTTGAGCCAGCGCTTGTACGGCGCGCGCGCGCGGTTGATGCGGTCGATCGCGTCGGAGTCGAGCAATTCGCCCTGATACAGGTCGGCGGCGATCATCTCGCCCGGGCCGAGCTTGCCCTTGGCTTCGATCTCCTCGACCGGCAGTTCCCACACCCCGGCTTCCGAGGCGATCAGGAAGTGGCGGTCGCGCGAACGCAGCCAGCGCGCCGGGCGCAGACCGTTGCGGTCGAGCGTGCAGGCGGCATAGCGGCCGTCGCAGGTGACGATGCCGGCCGGGCCGTCCCACGGGTCGGTGTTGAGCGCGTAATACTCGTAGAACGCGGCGAGGTCGGCGTCCTTGTACTCCAGCGACTGGGTCGCCGGCGGGATCAGGATGCGCATCGCCTTGAGCAGGTCCATGCCGCCGGCCTGCAGCACCTCGAGCATGTTGTCCAGGCTCTGCGAATCCGAGCCGTCGGTGCTGACGATCTGATCGAACTCGCGCAGGTCCAGGGTCGGCGTGCGCCAGGCGTGCGCGCGCACCTGCGCCCAGGCGCGATTGCCGGCGATGGTGTTGATCTCGCCGTTGTGGGCGAGCAGGCGGAACGGCTGCGCCAGCGGCCAGCGCGGCGTGGTGTTGGTGGAGAAGCGCTGGTGGAACACGACCGCGCTCGCGGCCAGTTCGGCGCGTTGCAGGTCCGGATACAACTGCATCAGCCGATCCGGCAGCACCATGCCCTTGTAGCCGATGCTGGCCGAGGACAGGCTGACCACATAAAAGTCTTTGATCGCATGCAGGCGCTGTTCGGCGCGGCGGCGCGCCAGGAACAGCGAACGCTGGAAACCGGCCGGATCGAACGGCGCGGCCGCGTCGACGAAGATCTGCTCGATCCGCGGCATGGTCTTGCGCGCCAGATCGCCGCAGGCGTCGAGATTGACCGGCACCACGCGCCAACCGGTGACGCGCATGCCTTCGGCGCGCAGGGTGTCGTTGAGGGTGTCGCGGGCGATCGTGGCCTGCTCGGGATCGTGAGGCAGGAACACCAGGCCGGCGGCGAAATGCGGGCCGGGCCGGATGTTGGCTTCGCGCGCGATCAGGCGCAAGAACGCGTCGGGCTGGCGAATCAGCAGGCCGCAGCCGTCGCCGCTGAGCCCGTCGGCGGCGACGCCGCCGCGATGGGTCATGCGCGACAGCGCCTCCAGGGCGCGGTCGACCAGGGCGCGGCTGGGGCGATCGTCGAGTTGCGCGATCAGCCCGAAACCGCAGGCGTCCCGCTCGTCGCGGGGGTCGTAGAGGCCCTGTTGGCTGGGGCTTTGTTGCTTGGCTTGCATCGCATCTCCGGGACCGTGGGTGTTCCGTGGATCGCTAGCTCGCTACCGCTACGCATTGGGTTGTGGGGTGCCGATGGTTTTAGTGCCGGATTCCTGATGGGTTCCCAATGCGAAGTCTTCGCGATGTCGCTGTGTCGTTCAGCGCGTGGCCGTGTGGCCCGCACGCAGGGCGCATCCGCCAATGGCAAGGGAGACGATCCCGTACCGACGGCCTTGAAACCGAGCGTGCTCCGAATAAATCACAAATTGTGCGATGCGGCAATTCACTCCCGGACGCGGGAATTGCGATCCCGGCACGGGGGCCGGTTTTGTGAGCGCGCGCGCTCACAGCGGTTTTTCCAAGTCGATGATCGCAATGGGAAAATCACCGGGCCGCGAGACAATTGGTAACGCGCGAAACCATCTGCGCATGACAAACGTCCCTGCCGCTTGCGCGACCGCGCGCTAGACTGCGCCGACTGTTATCCCCTCAGGCGGCCGCCTACCCCATGACCACGTCTTCCGCTCCCGCCCCGGGCGCGCGTCGAGCTGCGCTCGTCTTCATTTTCGTCACCGTGCTGATCGACGTGCTGTCGTTCGGCCTGATCATTCCGGTGCTGCCGCACCTGATCGAGCGCTTCGTCGACGGCGACACCGCGCGCGCGGCCTATTGGGTCGGGCTGTTCGGCACGGTGTTCGCGCTGATCCAGTTCGTGTTCTCGCCGATCCAGGGCAGCCTGTCGGACCGCTACGGCCGGCGTCCGGTGATCCTGCTGTCGTGCCTGGGCCTAGGCCTGGATTTCGTGCTGATGGCGGTGGTCGACACCCTGCCGCTGCTGCTGATCGGCCGGATCATTTCCGGCATCACCGCGGCCAGCTTCACCACCGCCAACGCCTACATCGCCGACATCACCCCGCCCGAGCAGCGCGCCAAGAGCTTCGGCATGATCGGCGCGGCGTTCGGCGTGGGCTTCGTGGTCGGGCCGCTGATCGGCGCCTACCTGGGCGAAGTCGACCTGCGCCTGCCGTTCTGGTTCGCCGCCGGGCTGGCGCTGCTGAACTTTTTCTACGGCCTGTTCGTGCTGCCCGAATCGCTGCCGAAGGAAAAGCGCACCGCGCGCTTCGACTGGGCGCACGCCAACCCGTTCGGTTCGCTGATGCTGCTCAAGCGCTACCCGCAGGTGTTCGGCCTGGCCGCGGTGGTGTTCATCGCCAACATGGCGCACTACGTGTATCCGAGCATCTTCGTGCTGTTCGCCGATTACCAATATCACTGGGGTCTGCGCGAAGTCGGCTGGGTGCTGCTGGTGGTGGGCGTGTGCAACATCATCGTCAACGTCGGTTTGATCGGGCGCGTGGTGGCCAGACTCGGCGAACGCCGCACCTTGCTGCTCGGTCTGGGCTGCGGCGTGGTCGGTTTCGTCATCTATGGTCTGGCCGATGTCGGCACGCTGTTCCTGATCGGCCTGCCGATCAGCGCGCTGTGGGCGATGGCCGCGCCGGCGACCCAGGCGCTGGTCACCCGTCAGGTCGGCCCGAGCGAGCAAGGCCGCATCCAGGGCGCGCTGATGAGCCTGATCTCGCTGGCCGGCGTGCTCGGCCCGGCGCTGTTCGCCGGCAGCTTCGGTTACTTCATCGGCAAGACCTCGCCGATCCATCTGCCGGGCGCGCCGTGGTTCATCGCCGCGATCCTGCTGTGCATCGGCCTGCTGATCGCGTGGCGTTACGCGCGCGTGCCGGCGACGACGCCCGCGGCGGCGGAAGCCGAAGCGGCCGTCTGAATATGCCATTGCCCTACCTGACCGATGGCACAGGTGGGCGCGGCGCGCGGCCGGCAAGGTCGCGGGTATTGATCAGGAGAGTTCTCATGCGTGCTTTGATCGTTCCGCTTCTTGCCGCCGTGGCGCTGAGCGCCTGCGGCGGCGTCGAGTACCGCGACACCAATGCCGCGGTGGATGCGCGGCCCGAATGCGCCAGCGGCCCGACCCGTCCGGGCGAAACCCCGCCCGCGTGGTGCGAGCGCAAGACCGAGGCCAAATGGAACAGCGACAGCAAGGGCGAGAAGGTCGACTTCAAGAAGAAGGACGACGCGCCACGCTGAACCGTTAGGGTTCGGCGGCGGCCGATCCGCATCCTTGTCGCGACCTTGACGCGGCGGCCCGTATTGCTGGGCCATGAGCCAGTCCAAATCTTCCGCAGCCTTGCCCGCGGTCGCCAACCGCCGCGCCGCGCGCGCGGCCGGCCTGCGTTACGTCAACGACGGCGAGCCGGGCATCGAGCGCCGCCGCGCCGGCCGCGGCTTCGTCTATCGCGATCCGCGCGGGCGGGCGGTGAGCGCGGCGAAAACCCTCGAACGCATCCGCGCGCTGGCGATCCCGCCGGCCTATACGCAGGTGTGGATCTGCACCGACGCGCGCGGCCATCTGCAGGCCACCGGTCGCGATGCGCGCGGGCGCAAGCAATACCGTTATCACCCGCAATGGCGGCAGACCCGCGACGAAGGCAAGTTCGAACGCGTGATCGCCTTCGGCCGGGCCTTGCCGGCGCTGCGGCGCAAAGTGCGGCGCGACCTCAAGTTGCCGGGCTTCCCGCGCGACAAGGTGCTGGCGATCGTGGTCGCGGTGATGGCCGAAACCTTGTTGCGCGTGGGCAATCACGAATACGCGCGCAGCAACCGCTCGTTCGGCCTGACCACCTTGCGCAATCGCCATGTCGATTTCCTGCGCGGCGGCCGCGCGCGGTTTCGTTTTCGCGGCAAGGGCGGGCTGGCGCTGGAGGTCGAACTCGACAACGCCAAGCTGGTCGCGCAGGTGCGTCGTTGTCAGCAGCTGCCGGGGCAGGCGCTGTTTCAGTACCGTGACGACGACGGCCGTCTGCAACCGGTGGATTCCGGCGCGGTCAACGCCTACCTGCACGAGGCCATGGGCGCGGACTTCACCGCCAAGGACTTCCGCACCTGGGGCGGCACCCTGGCCGCGTTCCGGCGTCTGGCCGAGTTGCCGCTGCCCGAGCCCTCGCGCACCGGCAAGCCGAGTGAGCGCGCGCTGCTGCTCGCGCAGAACGCGGTGATCGGCGAAGTCGCGCAGGCGCTGCGCAATACGCCGAGCGTCTGCCGCAAGGCCTATATCGATCCGGCGGTGTTCAGCGGTTGGCGCGAAGGCCGATTGTCGCGTTACGCCGACGGCGCGCGCAGCGAGTTGCAGTGGGAAAGCGCGGCGCTGCGGTTCCTCAAGCAGGCGCGCAAGCACGCCGGCTGAGCGCGGGCGCGGCCGGCGCGGGCAGGGCGATCACGGCGCCATCTGCGCCAGTTCGGCCTGCGGCAACGGCAGCAGCGCCCAGAACGCGGTGCGCGCTTTCGCCCAGTCCTGGGCGGCGTCGTTGAGGATTTCGATCAGGGTCGCCGCGTCGTCGCTGTGCTGCGCCTGCCACGCGCCGGCGTGTTCGATCAGCAGCACATAGCCCGGCGCCGGCCACCACGACAGGTCGTTGACGCTGTCGTTGAGCGCATCCCAGTTGCCGCCGAACCAGGCGGGAAAACGCAGTGCGCGCGCGATGCGTTCGAGCGCGTCGTCTTTACCCGTGCAATCGCTGAAATCGACCCGCGCCAGCGCGAACTCCAGTTCGGTCGCGGCGTCGGCCAGCGCGCGCGCGTCGCGCGCATCGATGAAATAGGCGCCGGCCTGGGCCGGATCGGCGAGCAGTTCGCGCGGATCGATGGCGCTCATCGCGAGGCTCCTTCGGCAAGGTCGAAGCGCCGGAAGCTGCGGTAGTGATCGTCGCTGTAGAAATACTCGCGCGGCGGATCGCCGCCGGTGACGATGCGGCGCGCGCCGCGATCGTCCGAGCCGGGCGTCTCCACCGTGTACTCGCGGTAGTAACCGCGCGGCTGTTTCGGCAGGCGATTCTCGCGGTTCTGGAAGGTGCTCCCGTCCTGGCGATGGTCGAACGGGCCGCCCGCGGCGATGCGGCGCAGGACGTCGTGGGCTTCGCGGGGCAGGAAGGCGGGGTAGGCGTCGCCGCGCCTGTCGTCGCCGCGCACCGTGTCGTTGCCGACGGGGCCCTGTTCGCGGTGCGACGCGCTGTCCGAGGCGGATGTCGCGACCGGCGTACGCGCTGAATGCTGGGACCATGCCCATAGGCCGATCAGGAGTACGGCGGCGATCAGCCACAGGTTGCGGCGCATGGTGGTGACCCTCGCGGACGATGGTCGCAGTTTAGAGCACGTAGTTGGTTGGCGCTGCTTCGATGCGGCGGCGGTGTTGTGGGCCGATGGATTTGCGCGGTATTCGGCGAGATTCATGGTTGCGGCCGCGGTGTCGCCGCGGGGCGCGTGTCGGTCGCCAGGTTTGCGAGCTCGGTGTCCGGGATGTCGGCGCGACGGCGGGGCTGCGTCGTGGTCGGGGTGGCGCGGTCGCGGCTTGCGCCGCTCCTACAGGGGGCATCGACACAACGGCAGTGATGGGTGAAACGCCGCGCGGGGACGCGGCGTTGCACCGGGGTTTCTTGCGTCACGCGGGGCGATGTTGTGGCTCGCTTGGCGAATGCGGGGTCGCGGCCGTGGCGTGCTTCGCTATCGTCGCAGGCGTTCGTAGCGCGTTGCGTGGGCTCGCGTGCTCAGCCGCAACCCACATCGACGATCACGTTGTTCTCGTCGACATGCACGTTGACCCGACCGTCCATGTATTCCTTGGTGATCGCCTGGCCCGGCTTGAGCACGCGCACGGTGTGGCCGCCGGCCTGGGTGCGCGCGCGTTCGACCGTGGCGGCGTCGGCGGTCTTGCCGACCAGCGCGGCCTTGGCCGCGTCGGCGTTGCAGGTGCGCGGCGCGGGCATGGGGTGCGGTTCGCCCGGGGCGATCGGTTCGACCGCGCCGCCCTGTTCGGCCGAACTGGGCATTTCTTCGGTGGGGCGCAGTCCGGCGCAGGCGGCCATCGCCAGGGGCAGGGTCGCGGCCAATACCGCGCCCGACAGCAGGCGGGCGGCGGGTAGGTTATGAAGGCGCAGCGGGAACAGCGGGCCGATCCGGTTCGACATGGCGATCTCCTTCAGCGACGCCGCGCAGGGCGGAATGCCCGCGCGGCACGATGGGGCGAGCCTGCGCCGCAGTGGCTGTGTCCAGGGTTAACGCGGAAACCCGATCGCGCGATCCGCGACTTCGTTCACAGCGCGCGCGGCGTTATCCGCATTGGGTGGTGCGAGCGCTGGCGATCCACAGCGAACGCACCGAGTCGGATCGGTGCGTTCGCGTACGCATTCGAACGGACGAAACTCAGCCGCAACGCAGGCCGGTGATCGCGCCGCGTTCGTTGACGTCGATGTTCAGACGGTCCTGCTGGAAGTCCATCGTCGCGGCCATGCCGGGCTTGAGCACGCGAACCGAACGGCTGCCGGTTTCGGTGCGGGCGCGCTCGATGGTGGCTTCGTCGGGGGCGCGGCCGATCGCCCAGCGCGCGGCCTCGGCGTTGCAGCTGGCCGGGCTGATGTTGGTCGGCGGAATCGGCGTCGCGCACGCGGCCAGGGCGAGGCTCAGCGCGGCGATCGGAAGGGCGGTGCGAAGGACGGTATTCGGGGACATGGCGAGGCTCCTGGCTGCTCGGCGGATCGGTGCCGCGAGCCTGCGGGCGGCGGCGTGTGCGGCGCATGAAGGCCGGGGCGCGCAGTGTAGCGGGGCGATGCGACACGGCGATGGTCGCGATTCGGCGGGATGCGCGGTGTGTTCATGCGCGGGTGTGGTGCGGCGGCGATCGCGATTGCGTTGCTGTCGGAGTCGGAGTCGGTGTTGGCGATCGCGTCGGCGTTGCGGATGGTGGCGTCGTGGTCGTTGTGGCGCGGTCGCGGCTTGCGCCGCTCCTACAGGGGGAAACACACATCGCGAAGGTCGGGCGGCTACCTGTAGGAGCGGCGCGAGCCGCGACCGCGTCGCGACAGATCGCGTCGTCATTACGAAGCCGTGATTCGCGCCGGCGCTACGCCGAAGCCAACGCGCGCTCGTCGTAGGCCTCGATCAACTTGAGCATCAGCTGCGCCAAGGTCACCACGTCCTGATGGTTATGCGCCGCCACCCGACGCAGCAACGCCGACGACCCGCCGCGCAGGTAATGCAGCCATGCCGCCGGCGCCTGCGAACCGGGCAGGTCGTCCTCGCGCACGATGTGCAGCAATTCGCGCTCCATGGTCGCCAGCCGGCAGTTTTCCCACACGCCGCGGTACATCCGCCGGGTCGGGAACAGCAGGTCGACGTGATCCAGTCCGCTCAGCGGATTGGCGATGCGCGCCAGGCGATAACGCGTGTTCAACAGCGGCGTGTCGTAGCAGCGGCCGTTGTAGCTCGACAGCACCGTGCCCGGTTCGATCCACTGGGCGAAGGCGCGCAGCATCGCCGGTTCGGCGGACAAGGTGGAGATCATCAACTGGCGGATGCGCAGGCCGTCGCCGAGTTGCCGATCGTGATACCAGTCGGCGGCGCCGATCATGAAGGCGCGGGTGCCGGTGCCGCCGGCCAGGCCGGTGGTTTCGGTGTCGAAGAACAGCAGTCGACGCGGGTCGAGCGCGTCGTCGGGGCGCTTGGCGAACGCGAGCGGCAGCGATTGCGCGGGTGTCGGCAGCGGCAGGTGCGCCTGGATCAGATGCAGGCCGGGGGCGATTTCTTCGCCTGGGAGCGAGCGCTCGGCGGGCAGGGCGCGCAGGTTGCGGTTGGGTGTCGGGTTCGCGTTGCCGGAATGGGCGGGGACGGATCGTGGGAACGCGCGGGGCGGCGCGGTCTGCGGTGCCGCGGCTGCGTCGGTGGGCGCGGATGCGGCGCTGGGCTTGCGTTCGCGCAAGGCGATCAGGCGGCGCAGTGCATCGATGTCGGTGCGCGAAGAACGGATCTCGCCCAACCCTTCTTTTCCGAAGAGGGGAGCGCTTGCGTCGCGGCTTGGGCTTGTGTCAGTGGGTGGGCGGGGATGCGCCGCGAGCGGGGTCGTATCGACTGACGTGTGCGAAGAGCGAATCTCCCCCAACCCCTCTTTTCCAAAGAGGGGAGCGCTGGCGTCGCGGTTCGAAAAGGCGGCCTCTTTCTGGATGGTGTCGGCAACGGCGTCGTGGCCGACGACTTCGCGGTGAGATTCGGTAGCCGACGCATCCGCTGGTCTCCCCTCTTTGGAAAAGAGGGGCCGGGGGAGATTCGCTTTCCCCTCCGGCGCAGACGCAACCTCCGCCTCAGCCCGCCCAGCCTGCCGCTGCAGCGCCCGCAATTTGGCCAGGGTCAGACTCATGCGAGGTCGCCGTCGTCGTGCCCACTCAACAAGCGCAGCACCTGCAAGGCCAGCGACCGCGGCGTCGTCTGTTCGCGGTCTTCGTCGGCCGCCAGCACCGGGCCGACGCAGGCCGGGCAGCCGGCGCGGCAGTCGCAGCGTTCGACCAATTCCAGCGCGCGGCCGACCAGTTCGGCCTGGCGCAGCCACAGCGGCTCGCTCAAGCCCACGCCGCCGGGGAAGTTGTCGTACAGGTACACGGTCGGCACGAACTGCTGCACTTCCAGCATCGCCACCGGGCCGCCGAGCGGCGCCTCGTGTTCGCCGCCGCGCAGCTGGCCGCGGCCGTTCGCGTCCTGAGTCGCGAACCACGCGCCGTCGCCGTTGCCGACCGACTTCTGCAGGTCGCGCGCATCGGCCATCACCGCGACCGTGGCGACGATGTGCAGCGCATGCGCGGCGCCGAGGAACCCGTCCAGCGCCTCGTGCCTGGAGCCGAAGCGCGACAGCAGCACGCCCTGCGGCAGCTGCCACCACACCGCGGTCGTGTGCAGTTCCTGATCGGGCAGATTGACCGGCCCGTAGCCGATGCTTTCGTGGGTGTAGTAACGAATCTTCTTGTAACCGGCCACGCGCCGGACCACATGCACTTCGCCGTGATGGCTGTCGCCGCGGCCGGCCTCACCACCGTCGAAACGTTCGAGCACCTTGAGCTTGGTGTAGTCGATCGAGTCGGTGTAGTAGTCGACGTGGGTGCGGGTCACATAAGCCTTGCGGCCGTCCCAGTCGAGGCGTTCGACCTGATACGGCACCGACTGGATCATGTGGATCGCGCCTTCGTACAGGGTCAGCGCGGCGGCCGAGTAATCGACCTCGGCGATGATGACCTGGCGCCCGTCGCTGCGATCGACCACGACGAAATTGCCGTCGGCGACCGAGCGCAGGCTGACCGCGTTGGCCGGGTAGCTGTCGGCGATCCATTCCCAGCGCTCGCCTTCGCGATGCACCACGCCGGTTTCGGCCAGGGCTTCGAGGAACACTTCCGGATCGATCGGGCCGAAATTCTCGCCGTGCTGGAACGGCAGTTCGAACGCGGCGCAGCGGATGTGATCGAACAGGATCAGCGGCTGGTCCGGCGCGATGCGCGCATGTTCGGGCGAGGCGTCGGCGAAGAAATCCGGATGCCGCACGACGTATTGATCGAGCGGCTGCGAGCTGGCGACCAGGATGCCCAGCGACGGCTGCTGGCGCCGGCCGGCGCGGCCGAAGCGCTGCCAAGTGGCTGCGACCGAGCCCGGATAGCCGTTGAGCACGACCACGTCGAGACTGCCGATGTCCACGCCCAGTTCCAGCGCCGAAGTCGAGACGATGCCGTCGATGCGGCCGTCGCGCATCGCGCGTTCGGCCTCGCGGCGCTCGCTCGGCAGATAGCCGCCGCGGTAGGCGCGGATGCGCGCGGGCTTGCGCGGGTCGTGATCGAACACGTCCTTGAGGTACTTGGTCAGCACTTCGACCATCAGCCGGGTCTGGGCGAAGATGAGCGTCTTCAACCCCGCCTTGATCGCGATGCGCGCGATCCGGTTGCTCTGCGAGCGCGCCGACGCGCGCAGGCCCAGGTCGGCGTTGACCACCGGCGGGTTCCACAGCAGCACGTGCTTGTCGCCGGTCGGCGCGCCCGAATCCAGGATCGCGCGCACCGGTTGTTCGATCAGCGCCTCGGCGTGGGCCTTGGGATTGCCGATCGTCGCCGAGCACAGGATGAATTGCGGGGCGACGCCGTAGAACGCGCAGATCCGTTGCAGGCGCCGCAGCACCCCGGCGACGTGGCTGCCGAACACGCCGCGGTAGGTGTGGATCTCGTCGATCACGATGTAGCGCAGGTTCTCGAAGAACTGCGCCCACTTGGTGTGATGCGGCAGGATCGCCTGATGCAGCATGTCGGGGTTGGACACGACGATGTCGCCGTGCAGGCGGATCGCCTGGCGCGCTTCGCCGGGGGTGTCGCCGTCGAAGGTGAAGGCCTTGACCCCCAGGTCGCCGGCGCGGTTGAGCTCCAGCAACTCGGCGACCTGGTCCTGGGCCAGGGCCTTGGTCGGAAACAGGTACAGCGCCTTGGCCCCGCGGGTCATCGCCGCGGCCACCACCGGCAGGGTGTAGCACAGCGACTTGCCCGAGGCGGTCGGGGTGACCACGGCGACGTGCTCGCCGGCCTGGGTCGCGTCCCAGGCCTGCGCCTGGTGGCTGTAGAGGCGGTCGATGCCGCGCGCGCGCAGCGCGGCCTTGAGCGATTCGGGCAGGTCCTCGGGCAGCGGCGCGTAGCGGCCTTCGCGCCCGGGGATGGTGAAACTGCCGGTGATGCGGTCGCGGTAGCGGCGCTGCAGGCGCTGCGCCAGCGCGCCGCCGTGGCGGGCGTCGATGGCTTCCTCGCTGTCGCTGCGGGCCAGCGCGCGGGCCGCGGCGGGCGAGGGGACGAGATCGCGCGAGGACGGGTCGATCAGGGCGGACATGGCGGCGACGGCAGGGGCGGAGTCTCGTTGTACGCGACGGCGATCTCAGTGTGTGAGACGGTGCCGTGCCGGATCGACGCCGGTGCGGCGCCGGCCGGGCCCGCAGCCGCTGAGATTCCACGATGAAGGAGGCAGGACCTTGAGCGAATCGCAAGCGCGGCACCGGGTGGTCTACACCGAAGCGATGGTGCGCGACGCGGTGCGCACCTTCGTGTGGCGGCGGGTGGTCGTCGCCGAGAAGGGCTTGTGGCTCGCCGCGTCGGCCTTGCTCGTGTTCGTGGTGTTCCTGCTGTGGCGCGGGGATCGGGGCTGGCTGGTGGGCGCGCTGAGCATCGTCGTGCTGATGCCGCCGCTGTTGCTGGCGGTGGTGTGGCGCGTGCATCACCGCAATACGGTGGGCAAATTGCGCAACATGCCGGCGGCCGAGGCGACGTTCGCGTTCGCCGACGAGGCCTTGATGATCGAATCCGGGGTCGGCTCGGCGTCGATCCCGTGGTCCGGCCTGATCGAAGTGTGGGAGCGGCCGGGTTACTGGATGCTGTTCACTTCCAAGGCGCAGTTTCTGACTTTGCCGGTGGGGGATTTGTCCGAGGACGATCTGGTGTTGTTGCGGCGGCGGTTGGGGAAGGTTTAGTCGCGTTGGTGTGATCGGGAATCGCGAAGGCTTTGCCGAATCTGTCTTTGCTCGTCATCCCCGCGAAGGCGGGGATCCAGGGCTCCACCGCGACATTCTTTCCGACGTCATTCCCGCGAACGCGGGAATCCAGCGACTTTCGTGTGGCTACGGTTAAAGACACTGGATTCCCGCGTTCGCGGGAATGACGGCTGTAGTGACGCGGAAATCGGGGGCAGCGGCCTTCAATAATTCCCACTGACCTCGAAGCACGCCGGACAATTCAGGTGGTAGTGGCGCGCACCGAGTATCCTTGCGCGCCGCACCCCAGACCCCCGCGTCATGAAGATCGGCATCGATTTCGGCACCAGCTATTCCGCCGCCGCCGCGGTGATCGACGGCGCGGTGCGCACCGTCGCCTTCGGCGAGGAACGCCAGTTCCGCACCACGGTGTATTTCCCCGAAGCCGTGCCCGACCCGAGTCAGTTCGAACTGACCGACGCGCTCGAGGCCGAAGTCGACAGCCTGGTGCGCAACGCGCGCAGCGCCCAGACCCGCGCGCTCAACGAGGCCCAGGCGCGGCGCGAGCAGGCCGCGCGCCTGCCCGCCGATCAGCGCGAAGCCGCATTGGCGCTGATCCTGGCCCCGGCGCAGCGTTCGGAAACCGATCTGCGCCGCGACGCCATCCGCGCGGTGCGCCGGCAATGGCTGGAGCAGCAAGTACGCGAAGCGCGCGCCTCGGCGGCGAGCCTGCAGAACGCGGTCTATGGCGAAGACGCGGTCGAGGCTTACCTGAGCGAAGGCTTCGGCAACCTGGTGCAATCGCCCAAGTCGATGCTGGGTTATCAGCTCGCGCCGCACGTGCGCCAGACCATCGTCGGCATCGCCGGCTACATCCTCGAACACATCCGCCTGAGCGCGAGCCAGCAGCTCGGCGCCAACGTGCGTTCGGCGGTGCTCGGCCGGCCGGTGCAGTTCCGCAGCTCGCTCGGCGCGGCCGGTGGCGATCAGGCCCTGGCGATCCTGACCGAAGCCGCGGCCGGCGCGGGTTTCGACGAGGTCGAGTTTCTCGAAGAACCGGTCGCCGCGGCGCTGGGCTATCACGCGCAGAGCGCGCACCGGCATCGCACCTTGGTGGTCGACATCGGCGGCGGCACCACCGACATCACCCTGGCCGAGGTCGGCGGCGCGCAGGCGCCGGTGGTGCTCGGTTCGTGGGGCATCGCGCGCGGCGGCGTCGACGTCGACCTGTCGCTGAGCCTGTCGCGGTTCATGCCGCTGTTCGGCAAGGGCGCGACCCGCGTGCCCGCGCATCATTTCGTCGAAGCCGCGACCGTGCACGACGTGGTCCGCCAGCGCGATTTCCAGCGCCGCGACGCCTACCGCGAGGTCGACGCGCCGTTCGGCCCGCGCCTGATCGCGCTGCAGCAGACCGGCAACACCACCCGTCTGAGCCGGGCGGTGGAATCGACCAAGATCGTATTGAGCAGCGCCTCGGACAGCCGCGCCGAACTCGACTACATCGAGCGCGGCCTGGCCCTGGCCTCCAGCGCCGACGATCTGGCCCGGGCCGCCGATCCGTTCCTGGGTTATCTGACCGAACTGCTGGCCGAAGTCGGCGCGCAGATCGGCGAACCGCCCGCGGCGGTGTTCCTGACCGGTGGCATGTCGCGCGCACCATACGTGCGCGAAGCGGTGCGTCGCTGTTTCCCGCAGGCCAGGCAGGTGGCCGGCGATGCGTCCTTAGGCGTGGTGTCGGGCTTGGCGTTCGCGGCGGCGCGGGCGGGCTAAGGTAGGCGTCCGTACCTGGGTTCATCGACAGACACCGTCATCGCCATGAAACCGCATTCCCCTTCCTGCGAGCGCAACCGCGAGCCGATCCTGGCGGTGCTGCGCGAGCAGTTCGCCGATCGCCGCCAGGTGCTGGAAATCGGCAGCGGCACCGGTCAGCACGCGGTGCATTTCGCCGCGGCGATGCCGTGGCTGGTGTGGCAGTGCTCGGACGGTGCGTCGTATTTGCCGGGCATCGGGATGTGGCTGGACGAGGCGGGCTTGCCGAATACGCCGGCGGCGATCGAGTTGCAGGCGGTGACGGCGCCGCGGCCGGGATTCGCGCCGATGCCGGTGTTGCCGGATGCGGGCGACGACGGTGTGGTCGGTTTCGATGCGGTGTTCAGCGCCAATACCCTGCACATCATGGGATGGCCGCAGGTCGAGGCCTTGTTCGCCGGCCTGGATGCGGTGCTGGCGAAGGACGCCACGGTCGTGGTGTACGGACCGTTCAACTACGGCGGGCAGTTCAGCAGCGACAGCAATCGCGAGTTCGATGGATGGCTGAAGGCGCGCGATCCAGTGTCGGGGGTGCGCGACTTTGAAGCGGTGGATACGCTGGCCGCGCGGATCGGCCTGCGATTGGTGGCGGATGTGGCGATGCCGGCGAACAATCGTTGTCTGGTCTGGCGCAGGTAAACCTTGCGGCGCGCAGGGGCTGCGCTGTCTTCGTGCATGGGGCTCAGCTCTGCGGGGTTGGATAAGCCTAGGCAAGGCCATCGTCATTGGTCTGCGGCATTGCGCTGAAGTCTCTGGATCCCCGCCTTCGCGGGGATGACGAGCAAAGGGCATCGCCGTTGCGGCGAGATCCTTTGTGGGATGAGTCTCAGCGCCGATCTTGTTCGGTCAGCGCGGTGAGACCGATCGCAATCGGCCTGCGGCATCGCGCTGAAGGCCGTGGCCCGCCGCTCAGTCCGACGCCACCGTCGTCAACAACGGCGACTCGAACATCGCCACCGGCGAGATCACCGGTTCGGCCAGCGGCACGCGGGCGCCGTAGCGTTCGCGCAGCTTGGCCTTCACCGCGGGATCGTCGAGTTTGAAACTGCCCAGCCGCTGCAACTCGCCGATGCGGATGCCGAGCGCGCGCTCGTACATTTTCCACACTACTTCCGAGCAGTACAGCTTGCTATCGGACCATTCGAAGGTCAGATCGTAGGGCCGGCCGCTCAACGCCTTCGCCTGCGCGCGCAGTTTCGCCTGCTGCGGCGCGCTCAGCGGCGTGCGCAGGCGCTTGAGCACGTAGTGGCCGCCTTCGCCGCGCGCGATCCAGCGCGCCAGCGGGGTGTAGACGGTCGGCCCGATCGCTTCGAACACATAGGGCTTGCCGCCTTGGTGCACGATCACGCCCATATGGCTGTAACGCGAACCGGTCGCGCGCTGGATCGCCAGGCTCTGCGTCGAGCGCGAGGTCTGGAAGATCAGGTCGCCGTCGCGCACGGCCGGAACTTGCGCGGCGGCGCAGCCCGCGCACAGCAGGGACCACGCGATCGCGACGGCGACAATCAGGCGCACTCAGGCGGCCGCTTCGGTGGTGAACACGTGCAGGTCTTCCTCGCCCATGCGCAGCTCGCGCTCGAAGCGCAGGCCGAGCCGTTCGAGCACCTTGATCGACGGTTGATTGGCCGGGTCGACGAGGCCGAGCACGCGCGGCAGGGCCAGCACCTCGCGCGCGTGCTGCAGCACCGCGGTGCCCGATTCGATCGCGTAGCCGCGCGACCAGTGGCGCGGAAGGAAGGCGTAACCCAGGTCGGCGTCGGGCAGGGTGTCGCGCTTGAGCAGCCCGCACATGCCGATCGGTTCGCCGCTGTCGCGCAGCGACACCCGCAGCAGGCCATGGCCGTAGCGCGCGTAGCTGTTGACCGGACCGTCGAGGATGTAGCGCACCGCGCCGTCGAGATCGCGCACGCCGCGGTCGCCGATGTTGTCGAGGAAGGACGGTTCGTTGAGCAGTTGCAGGATGAAGCCGGCATCGTCGGGCGTGAGTTCGCTCAGCAGCAGGCGTTCGGTTTGGATCGTGGGCATGGGACGGATCGGTCGGTGGGCGGTGCGGTCAACGATACGACAGCGCGGGCGCAGCGTGACCGGTCCGGGTGAGGCGACGATGAAGCCGCCATGCGCGGCTACACTGGCCCGCCCCGAACCCGCGTCGCCGTCATGTCCGATCCTTCCCGCCACCACGAGATTCACCCCATCGCCGACGACAAGCGCCGGGCCGTGCTCGACGCGCTGGCGGCGATAGAGCGCGATCACGATGTGCGGATCGTTTATGCCTGCGAATCGGGCAGCCGCGGCTGGGGCTTTTCCTCGCCCGACAGCGATTACGACGCGCGCTTCGTCTATGTGCATAAGCAGCCGTGGTATCTGACGGTCAACGAACGCTGCGGCCCCAACGAGCCGCAGCGTGACGTGATCGAGCTGCCGATCGACAGCGAGCTGGACGTCAGCGGCTGGGACCTGCGCAAGGCCCTGCGGCTGTTGTCGAAATCCAATCCGACCCTGTCGGAATGGCTGCGTTCGCCGATCGTGTACCGCGAGGACGGCGCGCTCAGCGCGGGGTTGCGGACCCTGGCCGAAGAGTTCTATTCGCCGGTCGCGGCGTGGCATCACTACCTGAGCATGGCCAGGGGAACTTTCCGCGGTCATCTGCAGGGCGAGGAGATTCGGACCAAGAAGTACCTGTACGTGCTGCGTCCGGTGCTGGCCTGCCAGTGGATCGAGCGCGCCGAGGGGCCGCCGCCGATGGCGTTCGAGGATCTGCTGGCGCGGCTGTTGCCCGACGGGCCGGTGCGCGAGGCGGTCGATGCCTTGCTGGTGCGCAAGCGGCAAAGCGCCGAGGTCGCGGCCGGGCCGCGGATCGCGGCGATCAGCGATTTCCTCGAGGCCGAGCTTGAGCGCATGCAGGCGGCGTCGCCGGTGCTGGCGGCGGGGAAGGGCAATGCCGATCGGCTGGATGACTTCTTCCGCGCTGCGTTGGCCTGAGCGCGGACAGGAGCGTCGAGCATGGCCGGCAAGTCGTTTGCGGTTGCTCGTCATCCCCCGCGAAGGCGGGGATCCAGAGACTTCACAATCATGCCTCGGTGAAGCGCTGGATCCCCGCCTTCGCGGGGATGACGGGCAAACGCGTCGCGTCGCGCCCGCCCTGGCTCAATCCGACAGCGCCAGCGAGCGCTGCAACGGCTCGATCGTTCCCTCGCCGCGCATCACCTTCTTGTACTCGGCGCGCGATACCGAAATGTAGGACTCGTTGCCGCCGATCTCGACCTGCGGACCGTCGTGCACCGCGCGTCCGGCTTCGTCCACGCGCACGGTCATGGTCGCCTTCTTGCCGGAATGGCAGATGGTCTTGATCTCGGTCAGCTCGTCGGCCCAGGCCAGCAGGTACTGGCTGCCTTCGAACAATTCGCCGCGGAAATCGGTGCGCAGGCCGTAGCACAGCACCGGGATGCGCAACTGGTCGACGATCTCGCTGAGCTGCCAGACCTGCGAGCGGGTCATGAACTGCGCCTCGTCGACCAGCACGCAATGCAGCGCGCCGTGCGCGGCGATGTCGGCGCGAATCAGCGCTTCCAGGTCCTGGTCGTGCTCGAAGGCGATGCCGTCGGCGCGCAGGCCGATCCGCGAGGCGACCGTGCCGCTGCCGGCGCGGTGGTCCAGGCGCGGGGTCAGGATCGCCACGCGCATGCCGCGTTCGCGGTAGTTGTGCGCCGACTGCAGCAGGGTCGTGGTCTTGCCGGCGTTCATCGCCGAATAATAGAAATAGAGCTTGGCCATGCGGCCAGTTTAGGCCGCGCGGGCGCGGCGCTACAGACTTGACGCGGCGATCGGCGCGGTTTTCGCACGGTCGCGGACGACCCGACATCCCGGCCGCGCAAGGCCGCCCGGGCCGATTCGACCGCCGCGACGCGGGCTACTGGCTGCGCGGCGCGACCTCGGTCGGCCCGACCTCGACATTGCCGTGGCGCCAGATCACGTCCTCGGCGGCCCAGTAGCGGCCGCTGTCCCAGCGCCACTCGTTCAACATCTGGTTGAGGTCGACCGTGCCCGGATCGGTCCAGCCGGTCGGGCCGGGCGCGAACACTTGCAGTTTGCCGACATCGCCCAGGCGGCTGCCGGTGATCTGGCGCCTGGATTGGGCCATGGCGCGCTCGAAGCGCGGCTTGGCGGCCTGGTCGCCGTAGCGGTCGTAGATCGCCTGGCCCTCGCGCAGCGCGCGGGCGCGTTCGGCTTCGTCGAGCTCCAGCCACATCTTCTCGCGCAGCAGCAGGAACTGCGGGTACTGGCGTTCGGCGGCGACGTCGGCCCAGGCGTAGGCCAGCGCGCGGTCGCGCGGGGCGCCCACGCCGTGCCAGTACATCAGGCTCAGGCGGTGCTGCGAATATTTGTCGGCGAAGCCGGCGGCGCGGCGGAAATGCCGGAACGCGTCGTCCCAGTCGCCGCGCGCGGCGGCGCGGCTGCCGTACAGGCGCCACAGCTCGTTGGGATGGGTCAGCGCGACGCGGCTGCGCTTGTCGTACTCGTCGCGGGTCATCAGATCGCTTTCGGCGCCGACCGCGGCGGCCTGCGGCGGCGCGTCGCTGGCGGCGAGCGCGGCGGAACTGTACAGACTCAAGCTGCAAAGACCCAGGCTGCACAGGCCCAATGCGATGGCGGCGAAGCGTTTCATGACGTCCCCTCGGTCCGCGCGGACCGTCGCTGCGATGCCGCCAACCATACGCCGCGGCGCCTGTGGCGCCAATCGCATCGGTTGCGAATTTCGCCCGCTTCGTCCCAGCGGCGGCGACCTCGCGGCGGCGCGGCCCGGCCCCGCGGTCATATAAACTGCCGCGCCGGGCCGGCCTTCCGTCGGCGACGTAGACCTCATGCACGGCCTCAATCCCCCCCAACGCGCCGCCGTTCTCGCCATCGAGGGCCCCTTGCTCGTGCTGGCCGGCGCCGGCAGCGGCAAGACCCGCGTGATCGTCGAGAAGATCGCCCACCTGATCGCCTCGGGCCGGATGCCGGCCAAGCGCATCGCCGCGATCACCTTCACCAACAAGTCAGCCAAGGAAATGCGCGAGCGCGTGGCCAAGCGGATCAAGGGCGACGGCGCCGAAGGCCTGACCATCTGCACCTTCCACGCGCTGGGGCTGAAATTCCTGCAGTTCGAACACGCCAAGCTCGGCCTGCGCCGCGGCTTCAGCGTGTTCGACAGCGACGACAGCAACGCCCAGATCAAGGACCTGCTGCCGGCCGGCACCAAGCCCGACGTGATCGACGACATGCGCAACCTGATCTCGCGCGCGAAGAACGCCGGCTTGTCGCCGGAACAGGCGCTGGCCGAATCGCGCAGCCCGCGCGAGATGGAAGCGGCGGTGTTGTACCAGTTGTACCAGGCGCGTTTGAGCACGTTCAACGCGGTCGATTTCGACGACCTGATCCGCCTGCCGGTGCAGTTGCTGGAAGCCGATACCGAGGTGCAGCTGGCCTGGCGCGAACGCATCGGTTATCTGCTGGTCGACGAGTGCCAGGACACCAACGACGCCCAGTACCGCCTGCTCAAGGCCATCGCCGGGCCGCGCGGCCTGTTCACCTGCGTGGGCGACGACGACCAGTCGATCTACGCCTGGCGCGGCGCCAATCCGGACAATCTGCTGGAGCTGGGCAAGGATTATCCGAACCTGGAAATCATCAAGCTCGAACAGAACTACCGTTGCAGCAACCGGGTGCTGCGCGCGGCCAACGCCCTGATCGCCAACAACCCGCACGAACATCCCAAGACCCTGTGGAGCGATCAGGCCGACGGCGAGCGCATCCGCGTTTGGGAATGCCGCGACAGCGCCCACGAGGCGGAGAAGGTCGCCGCCGAGATCCAGTTCCTGGCGCAGAAGAACGAAGCGCCTTGGATGGATTTCTGCATCCTGTTCCGCGGCAACCACCAAAGCCGCGCGCTGGAAAAAGCCCTACAGTTGCTGCGCGTGCCGTATCACCTCAGCGGCGGTACCGCGTTTTTGGAGCGGCATGAGGTCAAGGACGCGCTGTCGTGGCTGCGGCTGATCGCCAACCCCGACGACGACGCGGCGTTCCTGCGCGCGGTCACCTCGCCCAAGCGCGAGATCGGCGCGACCACCCTGGCCAAGCTGGCCGAGATGGCCCAGCACGCGCAGATGCCGATGTCGCGCATGGCCGAATCGATCAACGCGATCAAGCAGCTGACCCCGCGCGCCGGCAATGCGCTCGACGGGTTCGTGCAGATCGTGCGCTTCCTGCGCAGCGAAGCGCAGAAGATCAGCCCGGCCGAACTGGTCGGCGTGCTGGCCGAACGCAGCGGCCTGCTGGCGTCGATCCGCGCCCAGTGCAAGGACGAGGCCTCGTTCCAGCGGCGCAAGGAAAATCTGGCCGAGTTGTCGGGCTGGTTCGACGGCGGCAAGGGCTCGGGCCCGGGCGAACTGGCCGCGCAGCTGGCCTTGCTGTCGCATGCCGACAAGGGCGACGCCGGCAACCAGGTGCGCCTGATGACCCTGCATGCGGCGAAGGGGCTGGAGTTCCGTTATGTGTTCATCGTCGGCGTGGAAGACGGCAACCTGCCGCACGACGCCAGCCTGGACGAGGGTCACCTCGATGAGGAACGGCGCCTGATGTACGTGGGCATCACCCGCGCCAAGGAAGCGCTGTACCTGTCGTATGCGCGCGAAACCCAGCGCTGGGGCGAGCGCATCCGGCTCAAGCCGAGCCGCTTCATCGACGAACTGCCGGCCGAGGAGATGCAGCGCGACGGCGCCGATCCGGTCGCCGATGCGGCGCGCAAGCATGAGCGCGCTACGGCGGGGTTTGCGGCGATCAAGGCGTTGTTGGAGGGGTGAGGGGTTGGGTTGCTTCTTGCGTAGAAGCAAGACAAAACAAAAGCAAAAGCAAATCCCCCCTGGCCCCCCTTTTTCAAAGGGGGGAATGCTTGCGCAACGGGTGGTGGGTGCGTCGGACTGTCGCGGTAACGCTGTTCGCTGTTCGCTGTTCGCTGTTCGCTGTTCGCTGTTCGCTGTTCGCTGTTCGCTGTTCGCTGTTCGCTGTTCGCTGTTCGCTGTTCGCTGTTCGCTGTTGGCTGTTGGCTGTTGGCTTGGCTTATAGTTCCGTTCGCCGTTCGCCGTTCGCCGTTCGCCGTTCGCCAGCCGTCAGCCGTCAGCCGCCAGCCGCCAGCCGCCAGCCGCCAGCCGCGTTGTATCCCGGCGTATTTAGAGCCACAGAACCCGCAGACAATCAGCCCACTTTGAAAAAGGGGGCGGGCGCCTGCGCGATTGAAACGAAGCCACGCATGCCACCGCGCCGGGGGATTTGCTTCTCGTCCCACAACCCAACCAATCCCCACGAATCCAAGCCCCGAATCGGCTAGTCTTGCCCGCATCGTCCCCGCGAACGTGCAACGCCATGAGCCTGCTGATCAACGCCTATTCCACGCTCGCCTCGCCGCCGGAACCGCGGTTCCTGCGCGAACCGCCGGCCCGCCGCGATCGCAGCGATCCGGAACTGGTGCCGCACCTGCAAGGCTTCGTCGGCTACGTGCTCGGCACC
Organism: Lysobacter capsici; assembly: GCF_014779555.2. NCBI lineage: Bacteria > Pseudomonadati > Pseudomonadota > Gammaproteobacteria > Lysobacterales > Lysobacteraceae > Lysobacter > Lysobacter capsici. The sequence continues at coordinate 5,851,973 of NZ_CP094357.1, read as the reverse complement.
GTCGAAGGCATGGACGCGCGCACCTTCGGCGTGCTGCGCCATCTGCAACGCGTGCAGACCCACTACAGCTTCGAAGTCGAGGATCAGGACTTCGACGCGCTCGCCGCCTGGGGCGAGGCCGCCAACGTGCTGTGCTTCCTGCCCGACGGCAGCGTGCGCGACGCCGCCGGCAATGTGCTGGCGAGCCAGGGCGATCCGGCGGTCGAGGCCGATGCGGCCTTGCCGTACCCGCCCGATGCGCGCGAACGCAAGGCGCGCAGCGAAGCCGAACTCGAACGCCTGGGCGCGCAGTCGCCGGCGCATCTGCCGCCGGTGCTCGGCGCGGGCGAGGTTCGCCTGCGTACGCCCGAGGAAACCATGCGCCGCATGCTCGCGCTGTGCGCGGTCGCGGTGCGCGCCGAATCGCTGAGTTCCGAACCGCTGTCGTTGCAGGACATCGCCACCAGACTCGGCGCCGGCGTGGCCGCGCTGACCCCGGCCGAGCGCGACTTCATCGAGCGCGACGCGCCCGACGAGGAAACCTGGGCCAACCACGGCTGGCGTTACGAAAGCGCCGCCTTGCTGCAATGGGCGCTGGGCCTGAGCGAGGCCTTGCCGCCGCCGACCGCGATCTGCGATGCCGGACAGATCGCGCGCATCGCGATCGATCATGCCGACGAAGCGCGGATCGCGCAGGCGAGCTTGCGGCCGCTGCCGGAGTTGCTGGACGCGCTCGACGGCCTGTACCGGCGGCATTGGCTGGTGCGGCAGGCGCGCCTGGACGAACGCGAGCCGCCGATCGGTCTGCATCCCAGCGTGGTGTACGAGCGGCATTACGCCTTGAATTGGTTGTTGCGGTTCGATGAGCAGGATTGGGATGAGGTGGGGACGCCTACCTGATCCAGGCATGGCGTCTTGCGGCGGTGTTGTTTGCGTGGCGTGACGTCGTGGTCGCGGTGGCGCGGTCGCGGCTTGCGCCGCTCCTACAGGTAGCCACCATGCTTCGGTCGCGCCCTGTAGGAGCGGCGCAAGCCGCGACCGCGTAACCGCACGCCCCGGCGCACGCATCGATCCCGACGTCGCAGGCACACGACGTCAAACCCCATGCGCACACGCAGCGACCGCTCGCGCATACTGCCCGCATGAGCCTGCGCATCCGCCCCGTCACCGCCGCCGATTACCCGGCGATCCTCGCCCTCAACCTCGAATCCGAAGCGCTGATGAGCCCGCTCGATGCCGAGCGACTGGCCAAGCTCGATCGCGAATCGGTCTATCACCGTGTCGCCTGCGACGGCGACAGCGTGGTCGCGTTCCTGCTCGCGTTCGCGCAGGGCGCCGACTACGACAGCCCCAATTACCTGTGGTTTTCGCAGCGCTATCCGGCCTTTCTCTACGTCGACCGCATCGCCGTGGCCGGCAGTCATCAGGGCCGCCGGCTCGGAGGCCTGCTTTACGACGATCTGTTCGCGTTCGCGCGCGAGCGCGGCTTCGAGCAGGTGACCTGCGAGTTCTACATCGTCCCGTTCAATGAAGTGTCGAGCCGCTTCCACGCGCGCTACGGCTTCAATGAGGTCGGCACGCAATGGGTCGCCGACGGCGCCAAGCAAGTGTCGCTGCAGGTCGCGCCGGTGCCGGGCGCACCGCCGGCATGATGCCGCGGCTGCATCGCGTCGGCCTGCACCTGCGTCCGATGACGATGGCCGATGCGCCGGCCTGGTTCGCCTACCTGTCGCTGCCGGGCGCGGTCGAGCACACCAGCTGGAAGCTCGACGGCATCGAGGTGCTGTATCCGGAAATCATCGCGTCGCGACCGTTCGATCACGACGCGCCCGCGTTGTTCGCGATCGTCGACGACCTGGACGAGTTGATCGGCACGGTCGGTTTCCACACCGTCTGGGACGCGCCGCGCGGCGGCGAGATCGCCTACAACCTGCATCCCGAGCACTGGGGCCGCGGGATCGCCAGCGAAGCCTGTCTGGCGATCGCCGACTGGGGTCTGGACATCCGCGGCTACGACTACGTCGAGGCCTATTGCCTCGACGTCAATCTGGCCAGCCAGCATGTGCTGGAGAAATGCGGCTTCCGGCGCGACGAATTGGTGCGCGGCCTGCGCATCGTGCAAGGCCGAACCCGCGATTTCTGGCGCTTCCGGCTGACCCGCGACGCGCTCGAAACCGACGCCGATTGAGCGCGGGCACTGGCCAGGGCGAAGCGTCGCGTCGATGATCGCGGCATCGTAGTCACCCACACCGTATCGAACCGGAGTCCGCATGCGCCTCGTCCCGTCGATTGCATCCGCCGCGATCCACTGCGTTTCCGTCGCCCGCCTCGGTATCGCCGTGCCGCTGTTGTTCGCGGCGCAGGCCGCATGCGCGGGCGACGCGCGTAAGCCTGAATTCTTGAGTTCGCCCGATCCGGCCGCGGCCAAGCTGCCGTTCTCCGAAGCGGTGCGCAGCGGCGACCTGCTGTTCCTGTCGGGGCAGATCGGCACCGTGCCGGGCAGCGGCAATGCCTTGGCTCAGGGCGGTATCCAGGCCGAGGCCGAGCAGACCCTGGTCAATATCCGCACTGTGCTCGAACGCCACGGCGCGTCGATGCGCGATGTCGTCAAATGCACGGTGTTCCTGGCCGATATCGGCGACTGGCCGGCGTTCAACGAGGTCTATCGCAAGCACTTCAGCGCGCCGTTCCCCGCGCGCAGCGCGCTGGCGGCCTCGGGCCTGGCGATGGGCGCGAAGGTCGAGGTCGAATGCATCGCGCATGTGGCCGCGCCCGCCGCGTCCGCGTCGCGCCAACGCTGACGCGCGCGCCGATGCGCCGACACCGCGGCGGCGAGTAAGTCGCCATCCACGACCAGGCCTGCGCATTGGTTGAGATGGATAATCGGTATCCCCATGACGCCGAGCGCATGGCACCTGGACAAGGACTGTTTCGATGAACGCAATGACCCCTTCGCATCCCGCGCCGAACGGCGCCGGCCGGGCCGCGTGGATCTGCCTGGTGATCGCCTGGGTGTGTTTTCTGATCCCGATACCGGGCAGCGGCCTGCTGATTGGCTGGCCGTTGAACCTGGCCGCTTTCATCCTGGCGATCGTGGGCATGGCCAAGCACGGCGCGCTCGGCGGCTTGTTCCAATTGCTGGCGTCGTTGATCGTGTCGCCGCTGGTGTACCTGTTCGGCTGGATTTTCCTGCTCGGCGGGCTGTCGGCCATGTCCGCGCTGGAGAACAACGGCAATGCCGACAGCCCGCAGGAGATCGACCGCGCCGCCGACGCCAGCCCGCGCGAGGTCGCCGTCAACACGCTTGCGACGGCCTACCGCGAGGATGCGGCGGCGGCCGACTGGCTCTACAAAGACACTGCGCTGCGCGTGTCGGGGCGGATCGCCAGCATCGGCCGCGATGCGAACGATGAGCCGCTGCTGAAATTGACCGATCGCGGCGTCGGGCCGGTGCGGGCCAGGAACTTGTCGGACGAGGCCGTGGCCGGATTGAGCCGGGGCCAGTCGATCCAACTGGACTGCACCGGCGCGGGCGAGGAGGCGGGCGAGCCGATCCTCGAGGCCTGCAGCCTTTCGGACTAGCGCCGCGGCGCGCCGAGTGGGGCCACGCGCAGCGCCCAAGCCGGGATGGCCGAGAATCGACACCGTTTTGTCTCGCGGCCTACACTCCCCGCCTTTCCCATGGACCGACCGCGCATGCCTATCCGCGCCTTGCCCCTGACCACGCTCGCCTGCGTGCTCGCCCTGGCCGCCTGCAAGCCGGCGCCGCCGAGCGCGGCGTCCGCCACGCCGGCCGAGGCCAAGCCCGCGACGGCACCGGCCGCCGCCAAGCCGGGCGGCGCCGACGACAACCTCAACGCCGTGCTGTGGATGCAGCGTTCGGTCGAATACCGCGCGGCCACCGAGACGGTCTACCGCGCCGCCGCCGACAAGCTCGACGTCGCCCTCAAGCAGCCCAACTGGGACGCGCTGGTGCCCGAGGAGCGCGGCAATCCGGCCAAGGGCCTCAAGCCGGCGGTGGTGATGGACGTCGACGAAACCGTGCTCGACAACTCGCCGTATCAGGCGCGGCTGGTCCGCGACGGCAAGGAATACGACGAAGTGACCTGGGACGCCTGGGTCGCCGAGAAAAAGGCCAAGCCGCTGCCGGGCGTGGTCGATTTCGCCAAGGCCGCGCAGGCCAAGGGCGTGACCGTGCTGTACCTGTCCAACCGCGCGGTGCATCTGAAGGACGCGACCTTGGCCAATCTGCGCCAGGCCGGCCTGCCGGTCGCCGACGATTCGGTGTTCCTCGGCCTGGGCACGGTGGTCGACGGCTGCGAGCAGAACGGCAGCGAAAAGAACTGCCGTCGCCTGCTGGCCGGCAAGCAATACCGCGTGCTGATGCAGTTCGGCGACCAGCTGGGCGACTTCGTCCAGGTCGTGGCCAACACGCCCGAGGGCCGCGACGCGCTGCTGGAGCAGTACCACGACTGGTTCGGCGAACGCTGGTGGATGCTGCCGAACCCGAGCTACGGCTCGTGGGAGGCGATGACCTTCAACAACGACTACAGCCAGTCGCGCGATGCGCGCCGGCTGGCCAAGCGGGCCGCGCTGGATGTGGCGCCCTGAGTGATCTCAGTCGCTCTGGCGACAGATTGCAATTTAAAATCAATAAGTTATAGCGAAGCACTTCAAGTGTTGCATTAACTAGCCCCCGGCGGTAGTCTGCGCCCATCCCGGTGCCAGCCGGGGCCATGCCACAACTCGAAATCTATCGGCGCAAGCCGATTTGCAAGGAGGCTTCGGCCTCCTTTTCTTTTGCCTGCGGCCTTCCGTATTGAGCACAGCACCGCGGCACCCGGGGTCTGAAGGTCGATGGCGTCGATGTCCTCCCCGGGTCTGGCCCCAGCCCTCGACAGGGAAGGCCGGGTTCAGTCACGGCGGACTGGGACCAGCCTGTCCCCGCCACTGCCTCGGCGAAACCCCCACCTGCGCTTTGAACGCGCGCGACAAGGCCGACTCGCTCGCGTAGCCCACATCGTCCACCAGCAGCTTGAGGGGTTTGCCGCTGCGCAGCCCCTTCTGCACCAGCAAGATGCGCCACCGCTGCAGGTACTCGCCGGGCGTGCTGCCCACGGTGCTGCGAAACGTTTGCGCGAACGAGCTGCGCGACATGCCGGCTGTCGCGGCCAGCGCCTCCAGGGTCCAGTCGTCCCGCGGCCGTTCGTGCATCGCGGTGATCGCGCGGCGCAGGCGCGGATGCGCGAGCCCCGACATCAATCCCGCCTGCCCCCGCTGTCCTTCCATCTGATGCCGCAATACCTGGATCAGCACCAGTTCGAACAGTCGCGCCAGCACCTCGCCGCGACCGCAGCGCTGGTCGAACGCCTCCTCGAACAGCAGATCCAGCAACGGGCGCGCGCTGCCCAGTTGGTCCAGCGGCAGGCACACGAGGTCGGGCAACGCAGCCACCAGCGGATGTTCGGCCGCGCCGTCGAACGCCAGGTCGGCGCAGGCCAACTCGGCGCCCTCGCGGTCGTCGATCACGAAGCGATGGGCGCAGGGCCGCGGATACAGCAGCAGGCTCGGCTCGGTGAGCGTGATCGGCTTGCCCGCGGCGTGATGCACGACCACGGTGCCGCGCCGGACCAGGTGCAACTGGCCCAGGGTGCCGCGCGGCGGCAGTTCGTGGATGCCGCACAGGGCGCCGGCGTGCAGGATCGATGCCCGCACCGGGAAGTGGGCCAGCAGGGCCTCGAGCCTGTCGGTCATTTTTGGACTCTATGGCAAGTTATCTGTACTTTACGTCACTTAAAGGACAGTCGTAGCGAGGATAGTGACGTCACCGGGAATGACCCGGCCCGTCCAGCCAATCCCATCCTCAAGGAGCCTACATGAACATCCTCGCCCCCCTGGTCCTCGCCGCCTCCCTCAGCCTGGGCACGGCTTCCGCCGCCACTCCCGCCCCGACCGCCAAGCCCCGTCCGACCGTGGTGCTGGTCCACGGCGCCTTCGCCGACGGCTCGTCGTGGAACAAGGTCATCCCGTTGCTCCAGGCCCAGGGCTTGAACGCCGTCGCGGTGCAGAACCCGCTGACCTCGCTGGAAGACGACGTGACCTTCACCAACCGCGTCGTCAATGCGCAGTCCGGCCCGGTCGTGCTGGTCGGCCATTCCTGGGGTGGCTCGGTCATCACCCAGGCCGGTGGACACGACAAGGTCAAGGCCCTGGTCTACGTCGCCGCCTTCGCGCCTTCGCTCAATGCCGCGCCGGTGGTCGACACCAAGGACTTCCCGACGCCGCCGGGCTTCGCCCACTTCATCGCCGACGCCGACGGTTACCTGACCCTGCCCGCCGACGCGATCGCCCGCGACTTCGCCCAGGACGTCAGCGCCGAGGAAGCCAACCTGATCCACGCCACCCAAGGCGCGGTGCGCGGCGCCAACTTCGAACAGCCCGTCACCGTGGCCGCATGGACCAGTAAGCCGTCGTGGTACATCGTCGCCGCCCAGGACCGCATGATCGACCCGGGCGCGCAGCGCGCATTGGCCAAGAAGATCGGCGCGACCACCACGGTGCTGCCGACCAGCCATGTGCCGATGGTGTCCGACCCGGAATCGGTGGCCAAGGTGATCGTCGCAGCGGCGCGAGCGGCGGCGAAGTAATCCAGACGAGGACCGCCGTCGGGGAGTGCGCAGGCACTCCCCGACGGCGCGTCGACGCGCCAACTGGCCAGGCCGGCTGCCCGAGCGGTCCCCGCCGGGTGACGAGACAGGCGCTCGGCGGCTTGGCGGGCCGACAGCGGAACCGAGGCGACGTTGCCGACGCGTCATCGCGGACGTCTCGATCACCTTGCGACCCGCCTGCGAACGTTACGGCTACCGGTCGACGGCCATCAACGACGACCGACCTTCAAGGCACGTAACCGACGTTTTAAGTTGGCGCCCTCAACCATGAAGGCGCCCGTGGTCCACGGCGGCATGCCCGGACGCACGGCGCGAAAAATCCAGCGCAAGACGGTTTCAACATCGCCCCGCGGGAACAGCCCGGTTGCGGTTTCCAAGCATTGCCGCGTTCCGAACGATATCGGCGCGCTTGCTCGCACCGCGACCACGCACCGCGATCAATACGTCACCGTCACCACGATCGTATCGCTGTAGGTCCCCACGTTCGGCGTCTGCGGCGCGACCCGCCCGTACACGGTCAGCGATTGCGCGGTGCCGCTGCCGGTGCCGGCCAGGGTGTCGCTGCCCAGGGTGTTGCCCCAGCGCAGGCTGCGCGGGCTGTCGCGGTACAGCTCGTAGCTGACGAACTGGCCGCCGGCGTTGCGCATGCGCCGCACCGCGCCGCTCGCGTTCAAGCCGTTGTTGAGGCCGATCTGCCACGGCGTGCGGCCGGTGCAGACCAGGCCGATCGCGGTGGTGCGGTCGACGTTGGCGGTGATCAGGCCCGGCACGTTGCCGAAGGCGAGGTCGGGCACCGGCTTGGGCGTGAGCGTGCAGGTGTTGGGCACCGAGCCGTTGACGGTGAAGGGGAACTGGCTGGGCGCGCCGGCGCTGCCGCCGGTGGTGCATGAGGCCGGCATCGGCGGATCGCCGAGCAGGGCCTCGGCGTAGCGGAACTCGATCAGGGTATCGAGCGCGCCGGTGAAGCGGTTGCTGTAGGTGCCGGCGTTGAGTGCGCTCTGCGCGGGGATGCGGCCGTACAGGGTCGCGCTCAGGGTCTGGGTGCCGCCGAGCACGGGCACGGCGTAGTCGAACTGCAATGGCAGGAAATTCGGCACGGTGCCATTGCCGCGCGCGCCCCAGATCGCGCTGCGCGCCGCGTCGGTGTACAGCTGCATCTGCAAGGGATCGTTGAAGCCGTTGAGCATGCGCCGCGGATTGAGGGTACCGCCGCCGTCGGTGCCGCTGAAGATGCTCACGCACATGTTGACCTTGGCCCGCGCCAGCAGCGACAGCGCGCCGGTGGTGCAGGTGACGGTCAGGGTCGCGCTGGCGTCGCTGATCGCGCCGGTGGTGGCGGGGAAGTTGAGATTGGTCATCGACGCGGTGCAGGTGGTCGCGGCAAAGGCCGGCATCGGCGCGGCCAGCGCGAGCAACACACACGACACGGCGATCAGGCGGCGCAGGTTCATGGCGATCGCTCCGGTACGCAGCTCAGCGGGCCGATGCGCGGGATGCCCGGCCCCCGCGGATACGTGAAGCGCACCCGGCACCCGCCACTCGGCGTGTCGACGCGCAGGTCGTTGGCGTCGCCCACGCGATCGAGGTAAGCCTCGCCGTCGTAGCCGACGATCGCGTCGCCGCCATCGCTCAGGCGCACGCGGCTGCCCAGCGGCAGCGGCTGGCCGGAGGCATCGCGCAGCACCAATACCGCCGGGCGGATCTTGTCGATCGCGAAACGCACCAAGGTGCCGGAGCGATCCTTCGGCGTCGCCTGCACTTCGACCTGACCGAGTTGCACATCGGCCGGCAGTTCCATCGGATCGATCGCGATGCGGTTGCGTTGCCAGGCGTTGAGCGGAGTGACCAGCAGCATGCCGTCGCGATCGCTGCGGCCGATCGGTCGGTTTTCCAGCAGCACCGGCACGTCGGCCACGCCGCCGGTGGACACCACCGCGAACGCGTCGCTGACGTTGCGCGCGGCGAAGGCATGGCCGCCCATCCACACCAGCGAACCGCTGGCGCTGGCGTAGCCGTAATCGTTGTCGCCCTGGCGCGCGACGCCAAAGTTGAAACGGCCGTACGAGGTCAGCCAACCGGCCTCGGCCAGGCCGCCTTCCTCGCCGTCGCCGCCGCGCGCCTGCACCCGCCAGCCGAAGCCGCCGTCGCCCGGCACCGGGCGGCTGAGGTCGATCACGCCCTGGTCGCGATCGCGGCTGCGCTGCGCCGACACGCTGATCTGGGTGCTGGCGCGGCGGTCGCGATCCTGCAGGTTCAGGGTGAAACCCAGGTAGACGTTGCGGTCCTCGCCGCGATCCAGGTTCTGGTTGTACGACAGGCTCAATGCGGCGCGGCCGCCGAAGCTGCGGTTCCAGGTCGCGCTGGCGTAGCGCGCGGCCGGTTCGTCGCGATAGATCAGGCGCACATAGCTCAGGCCGAGGCTGCCCAGGCGCGTATCGCTCCAGCTCGCCACCGCGCGTTCGCTCACGCGCGGCGCGCCCAGTCCGTAACGCGAGGCGAGATCGCGGTAGTCGCCGCGGGTGCGTTGGGTGTCGGCGGAGATATTGAAGCGCCCGTTGCTCCAGTTGTACGCCGCCGCATACAGCCAGCCGCCGTCGTCGCCGTCGCGGCCGTGCGCGAGCGAACCGCTGATCACCCCGGCCTGGCCGAGCAGCCACACCCCGCCCACGCCGCCGTTGACCACGCCGTCGCCGCCTTCGCCATGCGCCTCGACGGTGAAGCGGTCGCTGACGCCGTAACGCAGGTCGCCGCTGAGCAAGGGTTCGTGGCCGTAGGCGAACGAGCGGATCGCGTAGTCCTCGCGCGCCAGGCCCAGGCTCAGCGACCCGTCCGACAGGCCCTTGGCCAGCAGCTGTTGCGCGGCATAGAACGGGAAGTCGAGGGTGCGGGTGCGGCCGAACGCATCGGTGACCACCAGTTGCGCGTTGCCGGCGCCGGTGATGCCGGGAATCGTCGCCAGCTGGAACGGCCCGGGCGACAGCTCGCCGCTGTATTGGCGGATGCCGTTGACGTACAGGTCCACCGCCGACGGCACCGCGACTTCGCCCAGCAGGGTCGGCAGCGGGGTGGTGATGCGGTAGGGCTGCAGGCCGAAGTCGCGGCCGATGCGGATCCCGCCCAGGCGCAGCGGCCGGGTCCAGTCGAGCTGGCCGCTGATCACGTCGCCGATGGTCACGCTGACCATCGAGGCCGGCGCCGACCAGCGCCAACTGCTGTCCAGGCGCACCGAGTCGGTGCGGCGCGGGTCGTCCTCGTTTTGGTGACTGCGGGTCACCGCGGTCTGGCTGAACACGCCGCTGCCCAGGCCGAACACGCGCAGTTCGGCGAACGCGCTGGTGCTGTCGCCGTGGCGGTCGCGGCTGGAATACAGGTCGTAGTTGAGCAACAGCCCGGGCGAGGCGCTGGCGACCGGGACATCGGCGCCGGGCGCGTTGAGCCGGGTGGTCGCCAGCGCCAGCAGCGACAGCGGCGCGTCGATCGCGACCCGCTGGCTGGCGGCGTCGTAGCGCACGCTGACGCCGGCCAGGCGGTCGGGCGCCAGGGTTTCGCCGCTGTCGTGGCCGTCGAGGCGGAAACCGATCGCGCGCAGGGTGGCGACGCTGGCGTACAGGCGGCCGTCGCGCAGCTCGAACGGCTGCGGCGGGCCGTACGCGGTCTGGTTGAGGCTGACTTCCAGGTACAGCGCCATGTTCGCCGCCGCCGCGGTGGCGCTCAGCGATCCGCCGCCCAACGCTTCGCCCGCGCGCAGCACCGCCAGCGGCGGCGGTTCCGCCGCGTGGCCCAGCTGCGACGCCAGGAGCAGGCCGGCCGGCATGGCGTCAGCCAGCCGGCGGGTCCAGCGCCAGCGTCTGCTCGGTGGCTTCGCCATTGATCCTCGCCTTGAGGGTGCCGCCGCCGCGCAACAGCTCGGCCGGGGCCGCCAGCGGCCAGCGCATGCGCTGGCCGGGCAGGGCGTAACCGAGCAGGCCGGACTGCAGCGCATGCCGGGTGCCGTGGCTGTCGACGAACACCAGGTCGGCCAGCTGTGCGTGCTGATCGCCGTCGTTGCGGACTTCAATGCGGACTTGCTCGCCCTGGAAGCTCAGCTGCGCGCGCAGCTTCGGCGCCGGCGCGGCGTCGCCGGCCGGGGCGAGGAACACCGGCAGCGAGTAGCGCAACACAAACTGCAGGCCGGGCGGGCGATTGGCGTCGTCGGGCGGCAGTTCGTCGACGATCAGCCGGTAGCTGTCCTCGCGCGCCGGCGGCGCGCCGAGCCGGATCACCCGCACCAGTTGCCGCGCGCCGGGCGCCAGTTCGAGCATCGGCGGGCTGATCGTCAGCGCCTGGGTCGGTTCGAAGTGTTCCTCGCCGTTGGCCTGGGTCCAGCGGAACACCCGCACCTGGGCCTGCAACGTGGTGGTGCCGGTATTGCTGAGCCACAGGCCGTCGGCGTTCTGGCGGGCCTGCAGGGTCAGCAGGGTGGGCGTGACCTGCAGCCCGGCCGCGCCGGCGGGCGCGGCGATCAGGGCCAGCAGCAGGCCGAGCGCGAGCGGGCGCAGGGCCGACAGAGCCCCGCTGGACGCGGCCGAGGCGCGGACTGCCTGTTGCCACCGGCCGCCGCTCATCGGCCCGGCCCGGTCAGTAGGTCACCGTGGCGGTCACCACGTCATTGTAAGTACCAGTGGGAAAGTTGGCGCTCGGGGTCCGGCCGTAGACCGGCACGTTGACCGCCGCGCCGGTGCCGCTGCCGGCCAGGACGTTGCCGCCGACGCCGGTGGTGCTGCCCCACACGTCGCCAGCGCCGCGCGCGGCGGCCCGGTACAGCTGGTACGGCACCAGGTTGGCGCCGGAGGCCATCTTGCGGCTGTTGACGTCGGTGCCGTTCTGGCCGTTGTCGAGCCCGATCGTGTACGCCGTGCCCGGGGTGCAGTTGATGGTCAGCTGGCCCTGCTGGTCGACGTTGGTCGCGGTCGAGGCGACCGAGCCGAAGTTGACGTTGGTGGCGGCGACGGTGTGGATGTCGCAGACGCTGGTGATGGTGATGGTGACGTTGAACTGGGTGGTGTCGTTGGCCGCCGAGGCGGGACCGACACCGGCTAAGGCCAGGACGGCGATGAACAGACAGGTCGGGGTGGGACGCATGGTCGTTCTCCTGCGCGACAGCGCGTTGGCGAACCGACAGATGTGCCGGTTTTGCCTGTTTAGAACGCATAAAGCATGCCAGTAGCGGCACCATATCGGTGGTTGGACCTGTACGGGGTGATAGGGGTCACGGGATCGCCGCTCCGGCCTGTTCAGCGGTTTTTCTGCTGGATTCGTTCACTTTTCGGCGTTTCAAAAAAACGCGTGGAAGCGACCGCGCGCGTCAGCAAGTGCTGGCTGGCGTCGTGATCGGTGAGCGAGCGTGAGCCGGCCCCGGCTTGTGCCGGCCCGGACGCGCGGCCAAGATGCCCCACGCCTGGGGGAGCCCAGGCCTGGGGAGCCACGCTTGCGAGCTTTAGACCCGATGTCCATCGTCCGACGCGTCCGCATGATCTGCCTGTCGACCGCCCTGCTGGTGGCGGCGGCCGGCTGCGGCCCGGACCCGGCGCCGGCCGAGCCGGTCGCGAGCCTGCCGACCCAGGCGGTCACCCAACTGGTCGCCGACCTGCGCCGCAACGACCTGGCCGGCTACGCCCGCCATGCGCTGCCGCCGGAACTGCACGCGCGCCTGGAAACCGCCTGGCGCGAGGGCCGCACCACCTGGCCGCTGACCGAGCTGCCGCTGCACGACCGCTTCCCGACCTTCATCGCCGCGCTGGCCGCGCAGAACGCCGAGCGCGATCTGGTGGCGAGCTTCCGCCGCCAGTTCGCCGGCGCCGACGGCGAGCTGCATTCGGCGGCCAGGACCCTGGGCGTGTTCGCGATCCAGTACGTGCGCAGCGAGGCGGTCTACAGCGACACCGAGCGCGACCACCACGCCCAGCTGATCGGCGCGATCAGCCAGTGGGCGCAGACCACCTCGCTGGGCGACTCGGCCAAGGGCCGCGCGGCGATTCCGCAGCTCGTCTCGGCCGCGCGCGCGACCGGACTGGCGGCGCCGGACGCCTTCGCCCACAACGGCATGGACCGCAGCCTGCGCCGGCTCGGCCCGTTCGTGGAGCGGCTCAAGCAGGTGCTCGGCGGCTACGGCCTGGACCTGGACGCGGCGCTGGACAGCGTCGACGCCACCCTGGCCGAACAGACCGGCGACACCGCGCGGGTCCGCATCCGCTACCAGCTGGCCGGCGAACCGGTCGACGCGTACGTGCTGGTCGAACGCCGCCAGGACCGCTGGTACCTCAGCGATGTGCTGCGCCACGCCCAGGCCGAGGTCGAGGCGCCGCCGCGCGCGGCATCGGCGGCGGGGCAACAGGCGGCCTGGGCGCGGGCCGTGGCGAACCGGAAATCGGCGCCGCCCAGGCCGGCCACCGGCAAGGTCGAAGCGGCCCGGCCGGCGGCGACCCTGCCCGATGCAGGCAAGGCCGAATCAGGAAAGGCCGAGGCAGGCACGGCCGAAGCAAACACCCCCGAGCCCGCGGCCAAAGCCGAAGGTTCCCAGGCAGGCGCGGGCAAAGCCGCGAACGTGCCGACGCCCGCGGCCGCCCAGCCCGCCATCAAGCCGGGCGCCACCAGCGCGGCACCCGCGGCGGCGTCCAAGCCGGCTGCTGCGGCGACCGCTGCCGGCCCCACCGCCGCCGCGCCGCCGAAACCCCGCTAGGCCGCCGAGGCGCGCGCGCTCCGGGGTCTTTTCGGGAAGGCCATCAGGCCGCAGGCTTGCGGCTCAGTCCGCTTCGGGTCCGTGCCGCACCTGATCGAAGCGGACCTGACCTCGCGCGCACGAAGACCTCCCGGTCTGCCCGCCCGCCCCGCTCGGCAGCCGCCCATTCGGCCCAGGCGCGCGCCGAAGCCGAATAGGCATAATGCCGGGGATGCCGAAACAGACGCCCCTGCCTTTTCCCGACGCCGCCGCGGCCGATCCTCACGCGACCGACGGTGCTGGCGCACGCGCGCCGACCGACCCGATCGAACCCTCTGTTGCCGATGCCGATCCGGCGTCCTCTTCCGACACGCCTTCCGCCATGCCCGAACCGACCCCACCCGTCGACCCCGGGCTCGACCCCAACGACCCGTCCGCGCCCGGCCTAGAGCCCGGCGCGACCTCGTTGCCGGGCACCGCCGCGCCGCCCGCCGACGCTGGCCCGACCGAATCCGACTCGACCGAACCCGCGCCGGTTGAACCCGCCGCGGCCGAGCCGTCCAGGATCGCGCCGTCCCAGGCCGCGCCGTCCGCGCCCGAAGCGCCCGCGTCGGCGCCCGCGAACCCGGCCACGACCACCCGCGAACCCGGCGCCGCCGAGTCGCGGCAAGCCGCACCCGCCGCCAGCCAACAACCCGACGAACCCACCCACCAGGCCGAACTGCCGATGGGCGCGCCCGCGCCGTCCGCGCCGGAGCCGTCCGCCCAGGCCCCCCAGTCCGCCGCCAAGCACCGCCCGTGGTGGGCGCGCCTGCTCGGCCAGCTGATGGCGCCGTGGGTGTCGCTGACGATCGAGCCCAAGACCCCGGCCGAGCACATCGCCGAGGAGTGGAACGGCCGCCCGGTCTGTTACGTGCTCGAGGACTACGGCCTGTCCAACGCGCTGATCCTCGAACGCGCCTGCATCGAAAGCGGCCTGCCGTCGCCGCTGCAGCCGCTGCCGGGCGATCCGCTGGGCCGCAAGCGCGCCTATGTCGCGCTGTCGCGGCGCAACGCCGGCACCCTGGCGCCGTCCGGCCCGCCTTCGGCCAAGACCCATTCGGGCTCGCTCGCGCGCCTGCTCGACGCGCACCGCGCCGACCCGGCGCTGGACGTGCAACTGGTGCCCGTGTCGATCTTCGTCGGCCGCGCGCCCGACCGCAGCAGCGGCTGGTTCTCGGTGCTGTTCTCGGAAAACTGGACCCTGGTCGGCCGCTTCCGCCGGCTGCTCGCGATCGCGCTCAACGGCCGCCACACCATGGTCCGGTTCTCGCCGCCGGTGTCGCTGCGCGGCATCGTCGACGAAGGGCTGGAACCCGAACGCACCGTGCGCAAGCTTTCGCGCGTGCTGCGCACCCACTTCCGCCGCATCCGCGCGGCGGTGATCGGGCCCGACCTGTCGACCCGGCGCATGCTGATCGATCGCGTGCTCGCCGCCGAGCCGGTCAAGGAGGCGATCGCCGATCAAGCCCGCCGCGACAGCAGCTCCAGCGCCGAGGCGTGGAAGAAAGCCCACGCGATCGCCTACGAAATCGCCGCCGATTATTCGCATCCGGTGGTGCGCTCGCTGAGCTTCATCCTCACCCCGGTGTGGAACCGCATCTATCGCGGCGTACTGGTGCATCACCTCGACCAGCTCAAGCAGGACGCGCCCGGCCACGAAGTCGTCTACGTGCCCTGCCATCGCAGCCACATGGACTATCTGCTGCTGAGCTATCTGCTTTACGCCAAGGGCATCGTGCCGCCGCACATCGTCGCCGGTATCAATCTCAACCTGCCGGTGATCGGCGGCATCCTGCGCCGCGGCGGCGCGTTCTTCATCCGCCGCAGCATCCGCGGCAGCGTGCTGTATTCGGCGATCCTCAGCGAGTACGTCGCGCAGTTGGTGTCCGGCGGCTATTCGATCGAATACTTCATCGAAGGCGGACGTTCACGCACCGGCCGATTGCTGCAGCCCAAGGGCGGCATGATCGTGATGACCGTGCGCGGCTTCCTGCGCCAGCCGACCCGTCCGGTGCTGTTCCAGCCGATCTACGTCGGCTACGAAAAGCTGATGGAAGGCAACAGCTACCTCGACGAGCTGTCGGGCAAGCCGAAGGAAAAGGAATCGATCTGGCAGCTGCTGTGGGGCATTCCCAAGGTGCTGCGCTCCAACTACGGCCAGGTGGTGGTGAACTTCGGCGAACCGATCCGGCTCAACGACATGCTCGCCGCGCACGCGCCCGAGTGGGACGGCCGTCCGCTCGACGAGGAAGACAAGCCGGCGTGGCTGTCGGCCACGGTCGATGCCTTGGCCGAACAGATCCAGATCAACGTCAACCGCGCCGCCGACGTCAATCCGATCAACCTGCTCGCGCTGGCGCTGCTGTCCACGCCCAAGCACGCGATGGGCGAGGCCGACCTGCTCGCGCAGATCGCGTTGTCGAAGACCTTGCTGGCCGAACTGCCGTATTCCGATCGCGTCACCGTCACCCCGCACACGCCGCAGGAAATCGTCGCCCACGGCGAAGAGATCAACGTGCTGCAACGCGTCGCCCATCCGCTCGGCGACGTGCTCGGCGTCGACGGCGACGACAAGGCGGTGTTGCTGAGCTACTTCCGCAACAACGTGTTGCACCTGTTCACCGCGGCCTCGTGGATCGCCTGCTGCTTCCAGCACAACCGGCGCATGAGCCTGGCCGGCGTGCTGCGGCTGGGCCGCAGCGTGTACCCGTTCCTGCAGGCCGAATTGTTCCTGCCGTGGAGCGAGGAGGAATTCACCCAGCGCCTGTCGCGCACGGTCGACGTGTTCGTGCGCGAAGGTTTGCTGGAACGGGTCAGCGACGACGACGGCGGCATCCTCGCGCGCAACGCCGGTCAGACCGACGAAGTGTTCCGCCTGCGCGCGATCGGCCACTCGCTGCAACAGGCGTTCGAGCGCTATTACATCGCCATCTCGGTGCTGGTGAAGAACGGCCCGGGCACGATGTCGGCCGGCGAACTCGAAAGCCTGTGCCAGCTCGCCGCCCAGCGCCTGTCGCTGCTGTACGCGCCGGCCGCGCCGGAATTCTTCGACAAGACCCTGTTCCGCGGCTTCATCCAGAAACTGCGCGAACTCAAGCTGGTGTGGCCCGACAGCGAAGGAAAGCTCGCCTTCGACCAGCGTCTGGACGCGTGGGCGAAGGACGCCAAGGTGATCCTCGGCCGCGAACTGCGGCATACGATCGAAAAGATCAGTCCGGAGATGGCCAAGCCGGCGGTGGAGACGCCGCCGGCCGCGGCCTGACCGCAGTAGTTCGACGACATCGCGCGGCCACGGCGTCGCGCGATTGTTCCAGGCCACTGGGGCGTGGATACTGGCGCGGCTTCTCGGGGGAGAAGCCGTTGCAGATCGCGCTTGCCCGAGCAAGCGCCCACAGGGGGTTGGGGACATGATCAAGATCAAGACTGCGCCGCTCGCGGCGGGCGTGCTCATGCTCGCGTTGAGCACCGCCGCGCAGGCGGCCAGCAAGGAAATCGATGGCTACCGATCCGAGCGCGCGTCGCTCGCGGCGAGTCTGCCGGTGCATATCGTCGCCCTCGATCGGCAAGTGCGGCCGCAGATCGATTTCGTCTATCAGGATGTGTCGCGCTACATGCCGGGTTATCCGGGCGGCACGCCGCAGTTCAATTCCGGCATGAGCACCGGGCAGGCGATAGGCGTCAATGTCCTCGGCGGGCTGATCGCGAGCGCGATCGTCAACGGCGCGGCGTATTCCGAGGCCAAGACCCGCGCCGTCGCTGCTTACCAACCGCTCCAGCAGGCGCGGTGCGACCTGCCGGTCGATGCGCCCTTGCAGCAGGCCGTGCGCGACGCGATCGCGCGCGCGCCCTGGGGCGCGGCCGTGGCGGTGAACCTGACCGACGGCGAAGACGACGCGTGGGAAAAACGCATTCCCAAGGATCAACCGCGGCAGATATTCACCATCACTTCGAGCCTGTCTCCGGGCCTGACCGCCCTGGTGACCTCGGTCGATGTCGCCGCGTACGCGCCCGAGGGCGAGGCCAAGCCGGCGTGGCGGAAGAAACCGTTGTGGCGCGATCACTTCATCGTCGTGTCCGATTGGCTGGACCTTCCGCCTAAGACCGCCGCCGAGATAGAGCAACTGGTGGCGCAGGAAGAACGGCGTTTCGCCGACAGCGGCGCGCAAGCGATGGTCGCGCGGGTCAAGGAAAAAGGCCGCGTGGGACGCAGCTCCGAACTGCGCGAAGCCGCCGACGCGCGCAAGCTGCACGAAAAGAATCTGGAGCTCGCGCGCGAGGAGAGCTGGTCGGCGGAGATCGAGGACCAGCGCCGCGCACGGCTATGGAGCGAGAACGATTGCGCGCGCCTGCGCTCGGCGATCGATCTGGCCGGAGCGGAACTCGGGCGCATGCTCGATGCTCTCTATGCGCAGCAGTTGCCGGCGCGGCGGTCGTCGAAAGAGTTGGACAACGCGTTCGAGCGACCGGGCGATCGGCAGATTCGCGCGTTGCCGGGTGGGGTCTACGTCTCGCGTAACGAAGGCGGTTCGGTGAACCTGAATTTCCGCTACAGCCTGTTGCCGGTGACGGAGTCCAAGCCCGCCGATCGCCCCGCGCCGCCATCCGTGCGCGGCGCCGACGCTGCCACGGCGGAACAGAACGCCGCGCAGGACGCGCCGACCGCGAGTCAATGACGGCCCTTCGTCGAGCGCATCGACCCGGCCGGCACCGGCCGGGTCTCTGATATTCGTCACTGCAAGAACCGCGCCGACGCGGGTTACCATCGGCCGACTTCGATCCGGCCCCGCGGATGTCTACGAACACGATCCCGTCCAGTACGTTGCCTGCGACATCTGATCCGTCCTTCGAACGTGATGGCGGCGGCAGCCACCCGTGGCTCGAAATCCCCCTGCTCAGCGCCCGTCTGCTATGGCGCCACTGGCCCGCGCTGGCGTTCTGGTTCTTCGCCCAGCGGGTCTGTTACGACCTGTTGATGCAGCTGTCGGTCAAGCTCGGCGAGCGCTCGGTGCTGCTGTCGTTCGCGGTGCTGTCGGTGCTGATCGTGACCCAGTTGGCCGGCACTATCTTGATGTTCCAGTCGTTGCGGCCGTCGCTGCCGATGCTCGCCGGCGGCGCGACCACGCCCGATACCGCGGCGGTGCGCAAGCAATGGATCACCGCGCTGGCGATCGCGATGCTGCCGTTCTTCGCCTATTACGCCGGCTGGGGCCTGCTCGAGGATCTGCGCCGCAACTTCCGCACCCATTACACCTTCAGCGTGTGGGACAAGGAAAACCTGCATCAGGTGCTCAAACTCAAGGGCTTGTGGATCGCGCTCGCGGTGGCCTGGGTGGTGCGCTGGTTCAGCAAGCGCCGCGCGACCGCGACCGGCCATGCGCTGTGGAACGTGGTGGCGACCAGTTGCGAGGCGTACTGGGTGTTCGTCGGCGCGGCGGCGATCGCGCAGTTGGTCAAGAGCGGCCAGGACTGGTGGCACGAGCGCGTGGTCTATGTCGCCGCGACCGAGTGGTGGGAAAGCCCGACCGCGTTGTTCAAGCTGCTGGCGCCGAGCAAGCGCGCGCTGGCGCCGCTGTGGGATTTCGTTTCGACCGCGGCCGGCGCGATCGCCTTGCCGCTGATCTGGCTGGCGATCACCGCGATCATCTATGGCATCGACCTGCGCCGCGCGCAGCGCATCGACGCGGCCGACGAGCGCCTGGGCCGGGTCGCCGAGCGCTTCAAGTCGATGCATTTCACCCTGCGCATGCTCGCCGACAAGGCCAGCGCCGGCTGGAGCAGCAAGGGCGTGCCGGTGGTCAACAGCCTGCGCCTGGTGCTGCGCGCCGGCCTGCCGGCCTTGCTGACCCTGTGCGTGTGCTGGCAGCTGCTGGCCTACATCGACTCGTGGTCGTGGCGGCTGATGCAGCAGTTCGTCGGTCCGAAGGACCCGCAATGGCAGAGCGTGATCGGCCAGCCGTTCGCGGTGTTCCTCAATACCCCGCTGTCGTTCCGCACCTCGCTGCTGACCGATGTGCTGCGCGTGGTGTTGCTGGCGGCGACGTTCGACCGCGCGATCGCGCGCTTGCCGCGCGCCTGATCGGAAGGGCCGAAGCCCCGCCCCGCGCGGACTTCGCCGCTCGCCCGCTTTGCCGCGGCCGTTACAGCTTGAAACGCAGGTAGCGGCCCTTGGCCCTCTGCAGCGGGCCGAATTCGATGCGCGCCTCCAGTCCTTCCAGCTTCTGCGTGCGCGGCAGCACGTAGGCGTGCTGGAACGCGAACGGGCGGCCCGGTACCGCCAGCACCGATTTGAATTGCGCGTCGTAACCGCTGCCGCAACTGGTCGGCAGTTTCGGCCCGCCCAGGCGCGGCAAGCCGACCGGGCCGGCTTCCCATTGCCGGCCCTGCGCATCGGCGATGCGGCCGCGACAGGTGTCCAGGGTCTTGATCGGGGTGCCCGAATCGGGGATCACTTCGAAGCGCACCAGCAGCACCCCGGCATCCTTGCGTAGCGGGCCCAGGATGCGCGGATCGCGCGGGGCCAGCGCTTCGGCCTCAACCAGGCGCCAACGCGCGCCTTCGAATTGCACCCAGTCGTGCTTCGGCGCGTCGATCGCGATGCTCGGATTGCGGTCGCGGTACTCGTTCAAGGCGTCGCGGTACGGCGCATAGATCGCGATGGCGCCGAGCACCGCGGTGCCGATCAGCCAGCCGGTGTTGCGCCGCCACCAACCGATGGGGGCGGGATCGACGACCGGCTTGGCGGGGATTTCGATGCTCATCAGCGCAGATCCAATACCGGTTTCGCTTCGGCCAGCAGCTTGCGCGCGCGCGCCGCGTCGATGCCCAGGTCGACGTCGACCAGGCTGTCGCCGCCCTGCGGCAGGCCGTTGCCCCAATACAGTTGCAGGTGCGCGCCTTCGAGCCGGTCGGCCGGCACTTCGAAGAACCAGGCGCCGTTCTCGGGCAGGCCCGGCGCGACCGGACGCTCGCTCAGGTTGATGCCCTTGAGTTTGGGGCGTTCGGCGCTGGACGCGGCGTAGACCAGACCGTCGCGGGTCAGCAATTGCGCGCTGACGTAGCCCGGCCGCTGGGTCGATTCGACCTTGGCCAGCACCGACAGCCACAGCCCCGGGGTGCGCAGCAGCAGATCCTCCGAGCGGCTGAAGTCGCCCTTGAGCAGATAGGCGCGCGCGGCCTTGACGTTGCCGACCTCGACCGCGAAGTTGCGGCCCTCGGCCCGCGCCGAGCCGCGCGCGTGCTGCACCAACGGCGCGTCGCGTTGCTCGTAGCTCGACTCGCCCTTGCGCAGCGCGACCACCGCGATCAGCGCCAGCACGATCCACAGCGCATCGCGCCAACGCCAGCGCGCGCGCATGCCGGTACCGGAGGTCGTCGTCGTGCTCATGGCGCCACCGCCCGGTCGCGCAGGTCCTGCACCGGAATCAGGAACTTGGCCGCCGGCTTGCCCTGCAGCCAGGCGCCCTCGTCGTTGATATAGGCCTTGGCCTTGTAGTCGCGCGCGAACACGCCCCAGGTCTGCCGTGGCGCGTGGACGTAATTCTTGGGCAGGTTCCAGACCAGATCGACCCGTTGCTTGAGGCGCGGATGCAGGTCGGCGGCGACGCTGTGGTCGTCGGACATCAGCAGCGTGTCGGGCTTGATCGGCTCGCGCGTGGCCGACACCAGGATCACGTCCTCGCGCGGGTAACCGAAGCCGTTGAAACTGCGCGGCGTGCGGTTTTCGATCTCGACCTGCAGCACCAGGTACAGCTTGCCCGGATCGAAGCGGTCGACCTGGCCGCCGGGCTTGTAACGCGCGACCCAGGCGCGCAGCGGCGTCACCGCCATCGCCCCGCCCTGGTAGCGGTGCCCGGCCGAATACTGCGGCAGGGGCTTGCTGGTGCTCTTGGCCTGCTTGAAGCCGCCCAGGGCGAAGGTGACCACGAGCGCGATCAGCGCGACCGCCGCGGCACCTTGCCACCACGGGTTGCGCGCCGCCTTGACCAGTTCGTCCTTATTCGCCATGCAACCGCCCGATTTCGAGTGGCGGCACCCTAGCACGAGCGACGGGGCCGGCTGCAGCTGGGTTTCGCACTAGATGGACATGACACGCCAACCTGACATCGGCGGCGCCGGCGGGCGCGGCGGCGGTCAGGCCGGTTCGTCGGGGATCAGCGCGCTTTCCAGCCGGGCGATGCAGTCCTTCAGCCACAGCTTGCGCTTCTTGAGCCGCTTGACCGTGAGCTCGTCGGCCTGCGGATCCAGGGCCAGACGGTCGATGGCCGCGTCGAGATCGCGATGCTCCAGCCGCAGTTCGGCGAGCTGGCGGACGATCTCGGTGGAGTCGGTGCTGACGGTCATGCCGCTGAGCTTAACGCGCCGCCCTTGCGGCCGTCATCGGTGGCGACGGTCCGCCGCGGCCGTCCGCGCCGGCCGCGTTCACCGACCCGTAGCGTAGAATCGACGGCCTCATGAGCACCGTCCTGCCCCTCGCCGAACCCGTCCGCCGCCCGCGCCCGGACACCGCCCGCGTCGCCGACGGCGAGCGCCTGGCCACCCGCCTGCGCCATCAGGTCGGCCGCGCCATCGCCGACTTCGGCATGATCGAAGAAGGCGACAAGGTCATGGTCTGCCTGTCCGGCGGCAAGGACAGTTACACCTTGCTGGACATTCTCCTGCAGCTGCAGAAGAAGGCGCCGGTGAAGTTCGAACTGGTCGCGGTCAACCTGGACCAGAAGCAGCCCGACTTCCCCGAACACGTGCTGCCGGCGTACCTGGAATCGATCGGGGTGGCGTACAAGATCCTCGAGCAGGACACCTACTCGGTGGTCACGCGGGTCGTGCCGGAAGGCAAGACCATGTGCTCGCTGTGTTCGCGGCTGCGGCGCGGGGCGCTGTACACCTACGCGGCGGAGCAAGGCTTCACCAAGATCGCGCTCGGGCATCATCGCGACGACTTGGTCGCCACGTTCTTCCTGAACCTGTTCTTCCACGCCAAGCTCAGCGGCATGCCGCCCAAGCTGCTGTCCGACGACGGCAAGCACGTGGTGATCCGGCCGCTGGCCTATGTGCGCGAGGACGACATCGTCGACTACGCGGCGGTCAAGGCGTTTCCGATCATCCCGTGCAACCTGTGCGGCTCGCAGGAAAATCTGCAGCGCAAGCAGGTCAAGCGCATGATGGATGCCTGGGAACGCGAGACGCCGGGCCGCATCGAGACCATTTCGCGCGCGCTGGGCGATATCCGGCCGTCGCAGCTGAGCGATCCCAAGCTGTTCGATTTTCTGGGGCTGGGCAAGGCGGGTGCCGCGCCCGTCGTCGATGCGCCTGTGTGGCTCGATGAGGCATCCGTCGAAACGAATACCTCGCAAGTTGGCTAACCCAGAATCTCCCAGCCGTCATTCCCGCGAAGGCGGGCTCCGCTTCACTTCGGCGGAGCCGAACCTCCAGGGCCTTTCGTGCGAGAACGCTTGAAATCTCTGGCTTCCCGCCTTCGCGGGAATGACGAACAAGAGCGGCCCGCGAGCCGCCGATTCCCGACCCTCCATTCCCCATTCCCGGCCTCCCAATGTTCTTTCGCAACCTGACCTTCTTCCGCTTCCCCACCACCCACAAACTCGACGATCTCGAAAAAGGCCTGGAAGAGTGCGCGCTCAAGCCGGTCGGCCCGCTAGAGCTGTCCTCGCGCGGCTTCATCTCGCCGTTCAGCCGCGCCACCGAGGACGCGCAGATGCTCAACCGCATCGGCGACGCGATCTGGATCACCGTCGGCAGCGAAGACCGGCTGCTGCCGGGCGCGGTCGTCAACGACATGCTGGCCAAGAAACTGGCCGAGATCGAGCAGAAGGAAGGCCGCAAGCCCGGCGGCCGCACCCGCAAGCGGCTCAAGGACGAATTGATCGTCGATCTGATGCCGCGCGCCTTCATCAAGCCCGGCCGCACCGACGCGATCATCGATCTCGAACACGGCCTGGTGATCGTCGACACCTCCAGCCGCAAGACCGGCGAGAACGTGATCAGCGAAATCCGCCGCGCGGTCGGCAGCTTCCCGGCGTTGCCGTTGAACGCCGAAATCGCGCCGCGTTCGATCCTGACCGGCTGGGTCGCCGGCGAGGAATTGCCCGACGGCATCAGCCTGGGCGATGAATGCGAACTGCGCGATCCGGTCGATCAGGGCGCGGTGGTCAAATGCCAGCGCCAGGAGCTGGAAAGCGACGAAATCGCCAAGCACCTGGAAACCGGCAAGCAGGTCACGCGCCTGGCCCTGACCTTGGACGATCACGTGTCGTTCGTGATCGGCGAAGACCTGGTGGTGCGCAAGTTCAAGCTGCTCGACGGCGCCGTGGATCAGCTCGAAAACAGCGACAGCGACGGCGTGCGCGCCGAACTCGACGCGCGTTTCGCGCTGATGAGCGCGGAAGTGAAGCGGCTGTTCCGGGTGATGGAATCGGCGCTGAAGCTGTCCAAGGTCGATTGAGCGATCGCGCAGCGGTGCGGTGCAGTGCCGTGTGAACGGTGGCGGCCGGTCGTTGCGCGGCAGTCGTGGTGGCGCGGTCGCGGCTCGCGCCGCTCCTGCAGGGGCGGCCAGGCGTCGCGCATGCACCCGAAGCCCCTGTAGGAGCGGCGCAAGCCGCGACCGCGAACCGCGCGCCACGGCGTAACTGGCCACGCCGCCGTCGCTCGCATGCCGCGGTGGCTTTGCCCACCCCACGCGCGCCGTGATTTTCGCCGCGCCCAAACGCGCTAAACCCCGCATCCAGGCGCTATGCTTCGTCCATGGCGGTCCCCCACCCATGACGAGCCTTCTGCGCCTGCTGACTGGCAAGCCGCAGCCCGCGCCGCGCGCGGTCTCGCGCGAAACCATCGCGATCACCCTAGGCAACGGCCAGATCGTCGAAGTCCTGCGCGTGCGCGACCCGCGCGCGCGGCGGATCAAGCTCAGCGTCGACGAACGCGGCCCGCGCCTGACCTTGCCCATGCGCGCCAGCGAGATCGCCGGCCAGCGCTTCGTGATCGAACACGGCGACTGGTTGCTGGCGCAGATCGCCAGCGCCAGCAGCGACGCGGCCAGCCTGCAGGCGCATGTCAGCACTCGCATTCCGCTGCGCGGCCGCGAGCTGCCGCTGCAGTGGCGGCAGGCGCGCTATCTGCGCCTGCAATTGAACGACGACGCGCTCGAGATCGCCGCGCCCGAAACGGTCAGCCCGGCCAACCTGCGGCGCGCGTTGCGCGATTTCTACGAAGGCCAGGCGCGCGCCGATGTCGGCCGCTGGCTGCCGAAATACCTGCCCGGCCTGCCGCGCGCGCCGTCGCGTCTGCGCTACCGGGTGATGTCCTCGCAGTGGGGCTCGCTCGCGCCCGACGCGTCCCTGTCGCTGGACCTGTCGCTGGTGCTGGCGACGCCGGCGGCGTTCGAATACGTGCTGGTACACGAGCTGTGCCATCTGATCCACGCCGACCATTCGCGCGCATTCTGGCGCGAGGTCGAAGCGCGCTGCCCGGACTGGCGCGACCAGCGCGAGTATTTCCGCGCGTCGGGGCGGGCGTTGAAGGCGAGTTTGCGGCGGTTGATCGCGGACGATAAGTGACGTTGCCGAGCCGCGGCTGCCGATGAGCATCGGCGTATCGCTGACCATTGACTGGCGATCATGCAGTGTTAGTTGCAGCTGCATATAAGTGACCCCAGCTTTTGCTGTTCCCCCCTATGGAAAAGGGGGGGGAGGGGGGATTCGCTTTTCGCTCCAAATCACCGCGCACCCAGCAAGAGCAAATCCCCCGCGCGAGCAAGCGCGGTCTAGCTTCGTGCCTTCGCAGCGCGCAGCCCCCTTTTTCAAAGGGGGCGAACTTCAGCGTGCTAATCACGTCCCAGCTTTTGCTGTTCCCCCCTTTGCAAAAGGGGGGCAGGGGGGATTCGCTTTCCGCCCCAATTCGCCGCGCAGCCATCAAGAGCAAATCCCCCGCGCGAGCAAGCGCAGCCTTGCCTCGTGCCTCCGCAGCGCGCAGCGCCCTTTTTCAAAGGGGGCGAATTTCAGCGTGCTAATCGCGTCCCAGCTTTTGCTGTTCCCCCCTTTGGAAAAGGGGGGAAGGGGGATTCGCTTTTCGCTCCAAATCACCACGCACCCAGCAAGAGCAAATCCCCCGCGCGAGCAAGCGCGGCCTTGCTTCGTGCCTTCGCAGCGCGCAGCCCCCTTTTTCAAAGGGGGCGAATTTCAGTGTGCTGATAAAGCTCCAGCTTTTGCTGCTCCCCCCCTTTGCAAAAGGGGGCAGGGGGATTCGCTTTCCGCTCCAGTTCGCCGCGCACCCATCAAGAGCAAATCCCCCGCGCGAGCAAGCGCGGCCTTGCTTCGTGCCTCCGCAGCGCGCAGCCCCTTTTTTTCAAAGAGGGCGAATCTCAGCGTTGCGGTGCAGGCTCCGGATCTACGCAAGCGTCATTCGCACAAACCGCTAACGCATCGATCCACACAGGAGTTACCGAACGCAGCAACTCACCCACCCGCCAAGAAATTCTGAAACACCTCACCCACCGCGCCCGGTTTTTCCATATGCAGGTGATGCGTCCCCGGCAAGGTATGCAACTCCCCATGGCGCAGCAGCGAAGCGCGTTCGCGGCGCAAGGAATCGGGCATGTAGCTCTGCGCCGGGTCGGCCCAGATCATGCAGGTGGGGCATTCGATCGCGCGGATCAGCGAGCGCATCTGGGCTTCGCTCATGCGCAGCGCCGAGGTCAGGGTCAGGCGCGGGTCGCTGCGCCAAGCGTAGCCGCCTTGATGGTGCTCGCTGCGTACTGGCGCGATCCCGCGTTCGACCAACAGCCGCGCGACCGGTTCACTCAGATCGTTCGCGGCCATGCGCACCTTCACCGCGCTGGCAATATCGGGAAACACGCGCAACTGCTTGCTGTTGGCCGCGGCGAGGCCGGCGAAGGCCTCGCGCAGGCGGGTGCCGACCCGTTCCTCGGATTCGGCCAGCGACCCCAGCGCTTCGATCAGCAGCAGTTTCTCGACCCGCTGCGGCACCGCCGCGGCGACGAAGCTCGCGGTCGCGCCGCCCAGCGAATG
Organism: Lysobacter capsici; assembly: GCF_014779555.2. Classification (NCBI taxonomy): domain Bacteria; kingdom Pseudomonadati; phylum Pseudomonadota; class Gammaproteobacteria; order Lysobacterales; family Lysobacteraceae; genus Lysobacter; species Lysobacter capsici. The sequence continues at coordinate 5,825,550 of NZ_CP094357.1, read as the reverse complement.
GCCGAGCAGATGGAAACGGTCCCAGCCCAGCGCATCGGCGATCGCCAGCGCGGTGCGCGCGGCGGTGACCAGTGTGTATTCGGCCGACACCGGCAGATGCGCGCTGGCGCCATGGCCGGGCAGGTCGGGCGCGACCAGGTCGTAGCCGCCGAACCACGGCGACAGCGGCACGAAGCTGGCCGCGTTGTCGAGCCAACCGTGCAGCGCCAGCAGCTTGGGCGCGCCGGCGTTGCCGTTGCGCAGCCCGCTGATGCGTCCGAACGCGGTGTCGACGACGAATTCCTGCATTGCGGCCATCCATCAAATCCTGTCAGCGAAGTTTCGTCGGCGATATCGTCGGCGTGGCCCGATCCCGGGCCTGAGCGCGGCGCTTGATCAGACCACGCCCGAGCGGTCGCGCCCAACAACGTGCGCCGATTTTGCCAAATCCATGCGGCGAATTCGTGGCGAAGCCGGCGCGCTTGCGCTTAAGCCGCGACCTCGGCCCACTCGTCGAGTTCGCGCTCGATCACGCCGGCCAGGGCGGCGGCGTGGGCCGGCGAATCGTTGAGGCAGGGGATATAGCGCAACTCGCCGCCGCGCGCGGCGAACTCCTCGGCCAGCATGATCGCGACTTCTTCCAGGGTTTCAAGGCAGTCCACCGCGAAACCCGGCGCGATCACATCGACCCGGCGCAGCCCGCGCTCGGCCAGCGCGGTCAAGGTGTCGGTGGTCGACGGTTCCAGCCAGCGCTCGCGGCCGAAGCGCGATTGGTAACTCAAGGTCCAGGCATCGTCGGGCAGGCCCAGCGCCTGCGCGATCGCCTGCGCGCTGGCTTCGCAGTGGCGCGGGTAGGGATCGCCGGCCGCGGCGAAGCGCTGCGGCAGGCCATGGAACGACATCAGCAGGTGCTCGCCCATGCCGTGGATGGCGCGATGGCGGCGCACCGAATCGGCGACCGCCGCGACCCAGTCCGGGTCGAGGTGATACTCGCGCACCATCCGCGACGACAACCCCGGCACGGCATCGAGCACATCGCCGACCGACGCGGTGGTCGAGGTCGAATACTGCGGATACAGCGGCAGCGCGAGCACGCGCCGCACGCCCTGGCGTTCGAGATCGAGCAGCAACTGCTTCCACGACGGCTTGCCGTAGCGCATCGCGTGCAGCACGCGCACTTGCGGCAATTCGCGCTGCACCGCCTCGGCCAGGCGGCGGGTGTGGACCGCCAGCGGCGAGCCTTCGGGCAGCCAGACGCTGGCGTACTTGTGCGCGACCTTGCCGCTGCGCAGCGGCAGGATCGCGAAATGCAGCAGCGGGCACCACAGCCAGCGGCTCATGTCGACCACGCGGTGGTCGTGCAGGAATTCGGCCAGATAGCGCCGCACCGAGGCGGTATCGGGCGCATCGGGCGTCCCGAGATTGACCAGGACCACGGCCGTATCGGCAGCGGAAGGAGTGTCGTGAGCGGCGATGCTGGCGGGTGCGGGCATGCGCATAGGATGACACTGGCGATGGTGACGGCGAAATGTTTGCCGGATCGAATGTTCCGATGGCTGCGATAGTCCGCCGCGATCGGCGCCGGCCGGCGACGAGGATCGCGACGCGCGATCGGCGCGGCCGCGCATCGCTACAATGCGGCGCTCGTGCAGGCGTTCGCCGATTCCGTGGCGATTCATCGCCTGCTTACTAGCCTGAACCAACCGTCGTCGTTGCGGTTACCGTGATGGCTGCCGTCCATCCATTGCCCAGTTGCGCATCACCGCCGGAGTCCGCCATGTCCCGATCGCTGCCCCGCGTCCTGAGTCTGAGTCTCGCCCTGAGCCTGGGCCTTGCCGCCACCACCTCCGCCGTCGCCGGTCAGACCGAAGACCAGCGCGCCCGCGACGCGGTGCGGGTGCTGGCCGATATCCAGCAGATTCCCGAATCCTCGATTCCCGACAAGCTGTTCGACGAGGCGCGCGCGATCGTCGTGGTGCCCGACACGCTCAAGATCGGCCTGGTATTCGGCGGTCGCCGCGGCCACGGCCTGGTCTCGGTCAAGAACCCCGACGGCACCTGGTCCAACCCGAGCTTCGTCAAGATCACCGGCGGCAGCGTCGGTTTCCAGGCCGGCGTGCAGTCCTCCGACATCGTGCTGGTGTTCCGCGGCGATCGCGGCCTGGACTCGATCGTCAACGGCAAGGTCACCCTCGGCGCCGACGCCAGCGTCGCCGCCGGTCCGGTCGGGCGCACCGCCGCGGCCGCCACCGATGGCCAGCTCAAGGCGGAAATCTGGTCGTGGTCGCGCGCGCGCGGCCTGTTCGCCGGCATCGCGCTCGACGGCGCCGCGCTGTCGATCGACGACGACGCCAACCAGGCGGTGTACGGCGAGGGCAACACGCCGCGGATGATCTTCGAAGGCCGCGCCACCGGTCAGCCGTCCAATGCGGTGGTCGATTTCCGCGACCGCCTGGAAGAAGCCAGCGCCGCCGCGCGCGCGCATCGCACCGCCGAAGATCAGCGTCCGGCGCTGGGCGCGACGGTCTATCCCGAGGCAGGCGTCGCCCCGGCCAACGCCACCACCGCCGCGCCCGCGCAGACCGCGCCGGTGCAGGCGCAGCCGGCTCAACCGCAGCCGCAGCCGCAGGCGTTCGAGAACGTGCCGGCGCAGCCCAACCCGGCCAAGGTCGAACCGCTGCCCTGAGGCCTGACCGCGGCGGCATGGCGCCGACACCCGGGGCGGGCCGCCGATGCGGCCGCGCCCCCGTTCAGCCGCTTTGCGCGCGCGACCATGCCGAATCGGGCGTTCGGGCATACAGGACCTTCGCCACATTGGCTTAAGAACGGTTGCGGTATCCTTGCTGTCTTCATCATTCAGCAGCGAGCAACGACATGGGCGCCTGGGGCATTGGTCATTGGATCGTCGTCCTTGTGATTGTTCTGCTGGTCTTCGGCACCAAGCGTCTAGGCAGCGTGGGCAAGGACCTCGGCGACGCGGTCAAGGGTTTCAAGAAAGGCATGCAGGACGACGACAAGCCGTCCGCGCAGTTGCCCAACGACGCCAACCGCACCGACTCCACCACCGGCAGCACGCCGTCGCAGTCGCGCGACAACGAGCAGAACCCGCGCTGAGCCCCGGGCTGTTGCGCCATCCGCATCCCTCGCCTGGCAGACGCGCATGTTCGACATAGGCTTCTCGGAAGTCTTCGTAATCGCGATCGTGGCCTTGATCGTGCTCGGTCCCGAGCGCCTGCCCAAGGCGGCCCGGTTCGCCGGGCTGTGGGTGCGTCGCGCGCGCGCGCAGTGGTACTCGGTCAAGTCCGAACTCGAGAACGAGCTGGCCGACGAGGAACTCAAGCGCAGCCTGCGTCAGGCCCAGGCCGACCTGCGTGACGCGCAAAGCCGGCTGCGCGACAGCGGCCAGGCGATCCGCAACGAAGTCGACGACATGAACCGCCGCATCGCCGCGCCGGTCGCGACCGCCACGGCGGCGGCCGATCCCGATCCGGCGGCGACGCCGGCGCCGGTGTACGGCTCGGCCGACCCGGTCAATACCGCGCATTCGACGCCCGCGCTCGACGCGCCGGCGCCGCAGGCATCGCCCGTCGACGCGCCGCCCACCCACGATTACCAGCACGACTACGCCGGCGCGGCCCAGCCCGACTACCGTCCGGCCGCCCCCAGCGCCCCCAGCGCCCCCGCGACTCCGCCCACCGCGAGCGATGCCGATGAGCGACGCTGACCACGGCGTGCCGGGCGAAGAGGCCTCGGCCGAGCCGCGTCTGCTCGATCACCTGATCGAACTGCGCGCGCGCCTGCTGCGCGGGGTGACCGGGCTGGTGATCGTGTTCGTGTGCCTGTTGCCGTTCGCCAACAAGCTCTACCACTACCTGGCCACGCCGCTGCTGGCCAAGTTGCCGGCCGGCAGCCAGTTGATCGCGGTCGAAGTGGCCTCGCCGTTCTCCGCGCCGCTCAAGCTGGCGTTCTTCGCCGCGTTGATGATCTCGATGCCGTGGCTGCTGTTCCAGGCCTGGGCCTTCGTCGCGCCGGGCCTGTACAAGCGCGAGAAGCGGCTGGCCCTGCCGCTGCTGGCGTCGGCGCTGGTGCTGTTCTACGCCGGCTGCGCGTTCGCGTTCTTCCTGGTGCTGCCGTCGGTGTTCGGTTTCCTGGTCAAGATCACCCCGACCGGGGTGTCGATGATGACCGACATCAACGCCTACCTGGATTTCGTGCTGATCCTGTTCCTGGCCTTCGGCATCAGCTTCGAGGTGCCGGTGGCGCTAGTGATCCTGGCGCTGCTGGGCTGGGTCACGCCGGCCCAGCTCAAGGAAGGCCGCGGCTACGCGGTGGTCGGCATCTTCATCGTCGCCGCGGTGATCACCCCTCCGGACGTGGTCTCGCAGCTGATGCTGGCGATTCCGATGTGCCTGCTTTATGAGCTGGGCATCATCGCGGCCAAGTGGGTCGCGACCGAGCCGCGCGACGCCGACGGCCACGACGATCACCCGACCGGGGACGCGCGCGGTCCATGAGCGTGCCGGCCCCGAGCGGCGCGGGCGCGCCGCCGCCATTGCCGCCGGGTCCGTTGAATTCCGCGTCGGTCGCGTCGGCGCCGTCGCAGTCCGCCGCGCTGTTGCCCGCGCGTTTCTGGCCGCGCTATGTGGCCTGGTCGCTGGACGCGGCCCTGATCGCGATGGCGACCAGCCTGATCGGCGCCAGTCACTGGCGTTATCAGGCGCTGGCGGCGAAGCAGGCCTACGCGGCGATGAACGCGCGCGCGGCCGAGCTGATGGCCGACAGCGTGCTCAACGATCTCGACTTCGGCGGCTTCGCCCGACAACTGATGACCGATCCGGCCATGCACGCGGCCGGGCTGGCGTCGACCGCCGCGCTGACCTCGCTGATCTTCGGCTGGATCTTCCTGTTCGCCTTGTTCGGGCTGATCTACGAAGTCGGCTTCGTCGCGTTTTCGCCGTGGCAGGCCACGCCGGGCAAGCGCGTGCTGGGATTGCGGGTAACGGACATGGCCGGGCGCCGGCTGAGTCCGGGCCGCGCGGTATTGCGTTACCTCGGCGGCGGCTTGTCGTGGTTGCTGTTGAACCTCGGCCACGTGATCGCGATGGCCAAGCCCGAATACCGCGCCCTGCACGACCGCCTCGCCGGCGCGCGGGTGCTGCGCGACGCGCAGGCGCGCATGCCGCTGTGGGCCTGGGCCTGGGTGGCGGTGCAGGTGATCGTCGGGTTCAGCGCGACGCTCTGGCTGATGCGCGCGATGCAGGCGTCGATGGACGCCGCGTTGGCGCAGTCCGGCGCGCTCTGAACGAGAGGGTCCGCGCGGCTCAGGCTTCCAGTTCGCCCGGACGCGGCGTGCGCGGCGCGTTCGCCGTGGGCGCATCGTCGTTGTCGGTGAACACGTCGCGCCAGGCGTAGTAGCAGGTGCCGCACATCACCACCAGGAACGCCGAGCCGTAGGCCACGAAGACCGCCACCACCAGCAACTGGCCGACCGCCGGATGGATCAGCGAACCCAGCTTCATCGCCGCCAGCGACACCACGCTGATCAGCGCGCCGGAAATCATCACCCCGAGCATGAACAGCATCGCCGCGAACAGGTACGAGCCCAGGTTCCACACCGACGCGCCGAGGCTGCGCCGGACCGCGGCGGAGATGTCCAGCCCGGAGAACATGATCAGCGGGATCGAGACCAGCACCACCGCGGTGCTGAAGTAGTAGTAGACCAGCTGCACCACGATCACCAGCGTCGGCGAATGCGCCGCCGGCACGTTGACCTGGCCGCCGATCGCGCCGCGCGCCATGTCCTGGTAATGCGCCCAGAAGTCCGGGCCGGTCGCCCACAGCAGCAAGGTGCCGCAGATCAGCGCCAGCGCGATCTGGATCACCCCGAGCAGCGCCAGCTGCACCGCCTTGTGCTGGCGCAGCGGCGCGAACAGATCGCGCGCGCGCACCGGGCGGCCGCTCTCGGCCTCGCGGATCACGTGCATCAATCCGCCCAGCAGCACCGGCAGCACCAGCACCGCGGCGAGCGCGGCGATGCCGATCACGCTGACGATGCGTTCCATGTCGGGTTCGCTTTCGCCGATCCGCAGCGGCATCGTGAACAGGTACATCACCAGGTACAGCACCGCCATCACCAGCAGACCGGCGCCGAAGATCGCGCGCGGGTTGCGCGTGCCCAGGTTGAACGCGCGGATCAGCCATTGCGCGCCGTGGGTCAGCGGAACCTTGCGGATGGGTTGGGTCATCGGATCGATCCCGGGCCGAAGGCCCCTGACTGGACGAAAATGGACTGGACGAAAGCGTGCGAAGCGGACGCGCCATGGTGCGAAGACGCGCGTGACGACAGCGCGCGCATCGCGCCGAGTCTCCGCGGCGGCGGCGCGCGCCATCCGATCGCGGCCTTCGCCGCGACGGCGCGGCGGTGTCGTGCCGGCGGGCTCAGCGCCCGTGCAGGCTGCGCGCATGACCGACGAAACGCCGCAGCACCCGCCGTGCATGCGGCGCCGCGCTGATGCCGCCGGCGACGGCCTTCGGGCACAGACCCTCGCTGCGCAGCGCGTCCTGGCGCGCGCGCACGTAACCGCGCATGTGGCCGGCGCTGAATTCGGGATGGAACTGCACGCCCCAGGCCCGGTCGCCCCAGCGGAACGCATGGCAGGCGTCGTGCTGCGAGCGCGCCAGCACGGTCGCGCCGTCGGGCGCGCGCAGCACGGTCTGCAGATGGGTGGCCTGGGCCGCGAACCGTTCCGGCAGACCGGCGAACAAGGGATCGGCGCCGGCGCTGGCATGCAGCTCCAGGCCGATGGTGCCCATCTCGCGGCCGGCCGGATGATTGCCGACCTCGCCGCCGAGCGCATGCGCCAGCAGCTGATGGCCGTAGCAGATGCCGAACAACGGCAGGCCCGCATGCGCGGCCTCGCGCAGCCACTGCGCGCTGCGTTCGCTCCAGTCGGCGCGGTCGGTGACCATCGCGCCCGAGCCGGTCACGATCGCCCCGGCGAAGCCCTCGCGGCTCGGCAGGGTCTGGCCGCGTTCGACATCGACCACCACCGCCTCGTCGCGGCCCAGCCCGGCGGCGACCCGGATCCAGTGCGGAAAGCCGCGATGGCGGCGCATGGAGGCGACCGGCTGGCCGGTTTCGACGATCAGGAAGGGCGGGTTCACGGGGCGGCGTCGGCGGGGGAAGTCACGGCGGAAGTGTGCGCTGCGAACCGGGGCAAAAGCCCGGCAGGCAAGGCTCGTGGCTATACTAACCCGCTTTGCTGCACTGCGATGAGACCATGGCCGAGAGCGACGCACCGACCCCAGTGATCACCTTCCAGAGCATGATCCAGCGCTTGAACGCGTTCTGGGCCGAGCACGGTTGCGTGCTGATCCAGCCGCTGGACCTGGAAGTCGGCGCCGGCACCTTCCACCCGGCGACCTTCCTGCGCGCGCTGGGCCCGGAGCCGTGGAACGCCGCCTACGTGCAGCCCTGCCGCCGTCCCACCGACGGCCGCTACGGCGAAAACCCCAACCGCCTGCAGCGCTACTACCAGTACCAGGTGGCGATGAAGCCCAGCCCCGACAACATCGTCGAGCTGTACTTCGATTCGCTCAAGGCGCTCGGCGTCGACCCGCTGGTGCACGACCTGCGCCTGGTCGAGGACAACTGGGAATCGCCGACGCTCGGCGCCTGGGGCCTGGGCTGGGAAGTCTGGCTCAACGGCATGGAAGTCACCCAGTTCACCTATTTCCAGCAGGCCGGCGGCCTGGAATGCCGGCCGGTGCTCGGCGAGATCACCTACGGTCTCGAGCGCCTGTGCATGTACCTGCAGAACGTCGACAACGTCTACGACCTGGTCTGGACCTACGGCCCCGACGGTGTCCCGGTGACCTACGGCGACGTCTACCACCAGAACGAAGTCGAGCAGAGCGCGTACAACTTCGAACACGCCGACGTCGAAGAACTGTTCCACCGCTTCGATGCCTGCGAAGCCGAAGCGCTCAAGCTGATCGAGATCGGCCTGCCGCTGCCGGCCTACGATCAGGTGTGCAAGGCCTCGCATTCGTTCAACCTGCTCGATGCGCGCCGCGCGATCAGCGTGACCGAACGCCAGCGCTACATCCTGCGCGTGCGCCGCATCGCCCAGGGCGTGGCCGAGGCGTATTTCGCCCAGCGCGAAAAGCTCGGTTTTCCCGGCTTGAAGCAGCCTTCCAAGGCCGAAGCCGCCTGACGACCTGAAGCCCCTCTTCCGCCCGCGGGAGAGGGGTTGGGGTGAGGGGCCGCGAAGCCGATAGAGCTTCGTGACCCATCGCCGACCCACATCCAACCTCGCCGCAGCAAGCGCGAGGCGTCTTCCCGGAAGACACCACCGCAAAGGCCACCGCATGAGCACGACCCAACCTCTCCTGATCGAACTGGGCACCGAAGAACTGCCGGTCAAGGCCCTGCCGGGTCTGGCCCAGGCGTTCTTCGACGGCGTGCTCGACGGCCTGCACAAGCGCGGCATCGGTTTCGACCGCGACGGCGCCAAGCCGCTGTACACGCCGCGCCGTCTCGCCGTGCTGTTGCGCGGCGTCGATGTGCAGCAGCCCGAGCAGAAGAGCGAAGTGCTCGGTCCGTATCTCAACATCGCGCTCGATCCGCAAGGCCAACCGACCAAGGCATTGCAGGGCTTCGCCGCCAAGGCCGGCATCGACTGGACCGCGCTGGAGCGCACCAGCGACGCCAAGGGCGAGCGCTTCGTCCACCGCGCCACCAAGCCCGGCGCCGACACCGCCAGCCTGCTCGAAGAGATCGTGCGCGAGGCCCTGGCCGCGATGCCGATTCCCAAGCCGATGCGCTGGGGCGGTCACGACTACGGTTTCGCCCGGCCGGTGCACTGGCTGGTGCTGCTGCTCGGCAAGGACGTGGTGCCGGCGCAGGTGCTCGGCGTGCGCAGCGACCGCATGAGCCGCAGCCACCGTTTCATGCACGACAAGCCGGTGTGGTTCAGCGTGCCCGGCGATTACGTCGAGTTCCTGCGCGGCGCCAACGTGCTGGTCGATCCGGACGAGCGGCGCGAGCGCATCGTCCAGGAAGTCATCGCCGCCGCCAGCGCGACCGGCGGCAGCGCGCGCATCGACGCGGGCATCCTGGAAGAGGTCAACGGCCTGACCGAATGGCCGGTGGCGATCGCCTGCGGGTTCGAACGCGAATTCCTCGCCGTGCCGCAGGAAGCGCTGATCGCGACCATGGAAGCCAACCAGAAATTCTTCCCGGTGCTCGACGCCGCCGGCACCTTGAGCGAACGCTTCATCGGCGTGGCCAACATCGCCAGCCGCGACGAGTCCGAAGTGCGCAAGGGCTACGAACGCGTGATCCGCCCGCGTTTCGCCGACGCCAAGTTCTTCTTCGACGAAGACCTCAAGCAGGGGCTCGCGTCGATGGGCGAGGGGCTCAAGACGGTCAAGTACCAGGACAAGCTGGGCACGGTGGCCGACAAGGTCGCGCGCGTGGCCGCATTGGCCGAAGCCATCGCGCCGGCCGCCGGCGTCGACCCCGCGCAGGCGCGGCGCGCGGCGGAGCTGTCGAAGAACGACCTGCAGTCGCGCATGGTCAACGAGTTTCCGGAACTGCAGGGCATCGCCGGCCGGTATTACGCGAAGGCCGCGGGCGAAGCGGCCGAGGTCGCCGATGCGATCGATGAGGCGTATATGCCGCGGTTTGCGGGGGATGCGATTGCGCCTTCGAAGTTGGGGCAGGTGGTGGCGGTTGCAGAACGATTCGACACTCTTGCGGGTGGATTTTCGGCCGGTCTTAAGCCCACAGGTAACAAAGATCCTTTTGGTCTCAGGCGTAACGCCCTGGGTTTGGCAAGAACCCTGATTGAAGGTGGCTTGGATCTAGACCTGTTCTCGCTGTTGGCTCAAGCGAATGATCAGACCGCGTTTGCGAAGACGATTGCTTCTGTAAAGGCAAGAGAGGCGGCTGCGGCTGATGCGGTATCCAAAGGTGTAAAGGTAGATGGCGCCGCTGCGGTCGTGGGCGGCTCTACTTTGCAAGACGTAATCGAGCTGCAGGATTTCGTCTTTGATCGGCTGCGTGGCTATTACTCCGAGCAGAGTGTTCCATCGCAACAGTTTGAGTCTGTTGTGGCTGTACGCACTACGTCGTTGCCCGACTTCGACCGCCGCCTCAAAGCCATCGCCGAATTCGCCAAGTTGCCCGAAGCCGAAGCCCTCGCCGCGGCCAACAAGCGCAGCCGCAACATCCTCAAGAAGGTCGAAGGCGAAGTGCCGAGCGCGATCGACGCATCGCTGTTCAACGAGCCGGCCGAGCGCGAGCTGGCCGAAGCCGTCGATGCGGCCGTTGCCGACACCGATCCGTTGTTGGCGCAGCGCGATTACGTCGCGGTGCTCGGCCGTCTGGCGCGCTTGCGTCCGCAGGTCGATGCGTTCTTCGACAAGGTGATGGTGAATGTCGACGACAGCGCGGTGCGCAACAACCGTCTGGCGTTGTTGAAGCGCTTGTCGGATCGTCTGGGCAGTGTCGCGGCGATCGAGCATCTGTCGATCTGAGACATTCCGGTCAGGTCTGACGCGCCGCCAGCGCCCAGTCATGCCGCCATCGTGGCCGCGTCGCAGCCCGTGTAGGAGCGGCGCGAGCCGCGACCGCGACATTGCAGATATGACGAAACCGACGGCGTAGCCGCAGTGGCGCGGTCGCGACTTGCGCCGCTCCTACAGGTAGGTCATGTGACTTTTGCTCGGGCTTGAAGCCGCGCAGTTCATCCAGCGCTGCGAAGCCTGTAACTCGCGAGAACAAGAGGACACCTGTAGGGCGGCGCACATGCGTCCGTGCAGGCCGTCAGCGTGGCCGCGTCGCAGCCCCTGTAGGAGCGGCGCGAGCCGCGACCGCGACATTACGGGCGCGATGAAAATTGCGACGTAGTCGGAGTGGCGCGGTCGCGGCTTACGCCGCTCCTACAGGTAGGCCATGTGACTTTTGCTAGGGCTTGAAGCAGCGCAGTTCATCCAGCGCTGCGAAGCCTGTAGCTCGCGAGAACAAGAGGACACCTGTAGGGCGGGGCACATGCGTCCGTGCGGGCCGTTAGCGTGGCCGCGTCGCAGCCCCTGTAGGAGCGGCGCGAGCCGCGACTGCGACATTGCAGATATGACGAAACCGACGGCGTAGCCGCAGTGGCGCGGTCGCGGCTTACGCCGCTCCTACAGGTAGGCCATGTGGCTTTTGCTCGGGCTTGAAGCCACGCAGTTCATCCAGCGCTGCGAAGCTTGGAACTCGCGAGAACAAAAGCACACCCGAAGGGCGGCGCACATGGATGTGCGCCGTGCGCCACCGGGACAGGATGTCCCGTGTGGCGCATGCCTGCGTCTGCACCGATCGCGCGGGCTCTTGATTCACAAAAAAGCATTTTTCTTTGGTTACCTTTCTTTTGTTGCTTTAGACAAAAGAAAGTGACCCGCCGCTTTAGCGGCGGAACGCTTTTGATCCTGCTTCAAGCTTTGAAGGCTTTGAAGGCTTTGAAGGCTTTGGAGCTTTTGAGGCTGAAAGCAAGATCAACAGCTTTCGTCCGCAAGCGGCCGAGTTACTTTCTTTTGTCAGAAGCGACAAAAGAAAGGTAACCAAAGAAAAACGCTTCTCTTTGAATCAAGAGCCCGCGCGATCGGTGCAGGCGCAGGCATGCGCCACACGGGACATCCATGTCCCGGTGGCGCACGGCGTGCATCCTGCACGCCGCCCTTCGGGTGTGCTTTTGCTAATGCGAGTTCCAAGCCTCGCAGCGCTGGATGAACTGCGCGACTTCAGGCTTAAGCCAAGGCCGAGGTCAAGGTCAAAATCAAGCCAAAACCAAAACCAAAACCAAAACCAAAGCCAAAACCAAAGCCAAAGCCAACGCCAACGCCAGGGTCGGGAGCGGGTACTGAGCCAGGAACAAAAAAGGCCGGCTTTCGCCGGCCTTTTTCGCGGTCGATGGAGTGCAGCGACAGACTTACTGCGACCCCGCCCCGAACCGCCAGTTCACCTCGACCATGAACGACCGGCCGTAGATGTTGTAGTTGAAGTTGTTGAAATACGGATACGCCGTATACGTCTCGTCGCGATCAGGCATCTTGTTGAACAGATTGTTGACCGTGAAGCTCAGCGACACATCCTCGCCGAACTCGTAGCTCGTGCTGCCGTTGAAGGTCACGTAGGGCTTCATCCGTCCGCCGCCCTCGGTCGAATAACCGGCCGGGTCGATCTGCGAAGCGTAGTTCGGCGTGCGGCCGTAACGCGTCCCGTACAGCGTGGTCGTCCACGGGCCCTTCATCCAGCTCAGCGAGGCGCTGCCGATGCTGTGGAACTCGGAGGAATAGAACGGGTCGCGCAGGTAATCGATGACCGGGTCGCCCGGGTACTGCTGATTCTCGTGCTTGAGGGTGACGTTGTAGTTCGCGCCCAGGGCGAAGTTGCCCCAACGCTCGGTCTCCCAGCGGTAGTTGAGCTTGGCGGTGAGGCCCTGCACTTCTTCCTTGGACACGTTGATCGGGTTTGTGCGCACGCTGTCGAGCTGCAGCGGCACCGGCGCGTCGGCCGGCAGGCGGGTGATGCGCGCGAGCGCGTCCACGCAGCTGGGCGAGGCGATGTCGAGCTGGCCCTGGCGGCAGGCCGATTCGGTGCGCAGCACCGCGTCGATGTTGAGGTCGTTGACCTCGTCGTCGATCTTGATGTTGTAGTAATCGACGCTGACGTCGAAGTTGCCGCTCGGCGCCCACATGATGCCCGCGCCCCACGACTTGGCGGTGATCGACTTGAGGTCCTTGGCGCCGCTGCGCTGGCCCGAGACCGATTCGCCGTTGTAGGTGCAGTTGCCGATGCTCTCGCCGGGTTCCTCGGTGGCGCAGCGGTAGTAGTCGACCACGCTGGTGAAGTAGCCGCTGTCGCCGGCGAACACGTAGGCCATGTCGGGGGCCTTGAACGCGGTCGCGTAGTTGGCGCGCAGCAGCAGCGAGGACACCGGCCGGTACTCCAGGCCGATCTTGTAGGTGCCGTCGGAGTCCGAACCGGCGCCGACGTTCTTGTACTTGTCGTAACGGCCCGACACGCTGGCGGTCAACTGGCTGAAGATCGGCACGCGGAACTCCAGGCCGACCGCCTGGTTGCGGCGCTTGCCTTCGCCCTGGGTGCCGGTGAGGCCGAAGAAATCGCCGTTGACCACGCGCGGGTCGGTCGGGTTCTTCCACGATTGTTCGCCGGCCTGCAGCACCGCGGCGAAACCGACCGCGCCGGCCGGCAGGTTGAACAGCTCGGTGTTGGTCAGCTGCAGGTTGAAGTTCTGGGTCCAGGTCTCGGACTTGGTGTGGATGACGTCGGAGATGCTGGCGTACTCGGCCGGCGTCAACGGCCGGTAGAAGCCGCTGTCGTCGCCCGGCGCGTACACCGGATACGGGCCGACGTGGTCGATCACCGGGCCGAGGAAGCGCTGTTCGAAGAACGCGTCGCTGGCCGCGCCGAGCAGCCACAGCTGCTTGCTGTCGACGGTGTACTGCGAGCGGCCGAAGTAGGCGTCGTAGTTCCAGGCCGAATCGCCGATGCCGCCGCGCGAGCCCAGGGCCAGGTTGTAGGAATCGCTGGTCTGACGCTCGTTGTTGGCGTCGACGTCGCCGGTTTCCTCCGGCGCGAAAATGCGCTGATAGGTTTCGAACTGGCCGCTGACATCGTTGAGGAACAGGCCGTTGGTGGCTTCGGCGGTGGTCCAGATGCGGGTGCCGGGATTGGCTTCGGACTTGTTGCGGCCGATCAGCAGCGTGCCGTACAGCTCGGTCTTGTCGTTGAGCGGGTAGCTGGCGTTGAGGTAGCCGCTGATGTCGCGCTTGCGGTTCATCACCGTGGCGTAGCCGACGTCCTCGCGGCTGCCGCAGTAGTAGCCGCGGTTGGGGCGGAAGTCGCGGATGATGGTGCCGTTGAACAGGTTGCCGAGGCTGGCGCAGGTGGCCACGCCCGGGTCGATGTATTGGTTGGGCGACACGTCGGCGTTGATGTGGACGAAGTTGCGGGTGCCGTAACGCGCTTCGGGGTCGGGATTGTCGTTGGTCGAATCGATGCGCCGGCGGTCGTAGCCGTAGATCGGGTCCTGCATGCTGTATTGCAGGCCGTAGGTCAGGTTGAGCTCGCCGAAGCTCTTGCCGCCGATCAACTGCAGGCGGGTGCTTTCGCCGCCGCCCTGGTCGTAACCGCCGAAGCGCAGGTTGAGGTGGGTGCCGTCGATGCGCTTTTTCAGGATGATGTTGACCACGCCGGCGATCGCGCTGGAGCCGTAGATCGCCGACTGGTTGCCCGGGGCGATGTCGATGCGCTCGACCATCGCGGTCGGAATGCTGGCCAGGTCGGTGAAGTTGCTCTGGCCGTTGTACAGCAGCGGGTAGTCGGCCATCGGCCGGCCGTCGATCAGCACCAGGGTGAAGCCCGGGTCCAGGCCGAGCAGGCTGATGGGTTCGGCGTTGGTGGTGAAGCCGCCGATGAACTGGGAGTCCTGCACCGCGCCGGTCGCCAGCGGCTGCGCGCGCAGCACGTCGTAGACGTCCTTGAAGCCCTGGCGCTTGATGTTTTCGGCGCTGATCGAAATCACCGGCGTGGCGGTTTCGATTTCGGTGCGCGGGATCAGCGAGCCGGTCACGGTGACCTTGTCGATCTCGGTCGGTGCCGGGCTCGGCGCGGGGTCCTGGGCATGGGCGGGCGAAGCGATCAACGCGGCGCCGAGCGCGGCGTGGACGGCGGTGGCTAGCAAATGTCGATGCATGTTGTCGGGTTCCTCGATTTTTACGGCGCCGCTTGTGTGTAGCGCGGCTTACGGGGGATTGCCTTGCGGGGAATTACCTGGCGGGAGCGGCGCCGTCGCCGCGCATGACCAGTCAAGACGACACCGAACGCGCGGGAACCGGTCGTGGACCGGTGCCTGCGCGTGGCGACGAAACGAGATTCCCTGTGCCGAAACTACGGCGTGTGCGCGCATGGATGCAATACGCGGCGATGCCTTGCCCAGCGGGTTCGCAATCGAGGTACATCGGTTCGCATCGCGCTGGCGCGGGCGCGGCGAAATGCACGATCCGGGCTATCGAAATCGCGATCGGTTACTGCGACGCGATTCACTTTTCATCGACGGCAATATCGCCGATGAAAATTGGCGCGAGCGCTTACGCGTGATAGGCCCTGGCGATATCGCGAGGTGCGCGCGCCTCGACCGGCCCGATCGGCCGCGCGGCGAAGATCGGCCGAGTGCGGCGGCGGGGCCGCGGTCAGTGCGGTTTGTGCGCGGATTTGCGCGATGCGGGCGCCCGAGTGGTGGCTCGATCGCCGTCGGGGCCGAGCACGTCACGCGCCGTTAACGCGGAAAATCGGCCAAACCCTCACTATCACCGGGAAAATCCGTAAGCAATACAAGTCCTTGCCGGTTATCCTTCACGCATGCCAGTCATTTTTCGTCTCGCCTTCGCCGCTGTTTCCAGCTTTGCCATCGCTGGGGCGGCGCAAGCCGCTCAGGTGAGCAAGGTGGAGATCCGTGGCCTCGACGAGGCCATGACCCAGAACGTCCGCGTGTCCTTGTCGCTGGTCGATACGATCGGCAAGGACGTGTCCGGCCGCCGCCTGGGCTATCTGCTGCGCGAGGCCGAGAACGAGGCGCGCGAGGCGCTGGAACCGTTCGGCTATTACTCGCCGACGATCAAGGTCGAGGATTCGCGCGGCACCCGCCGGATCGCGACCAGCGAAGGCACCGACCCGAATGCGCCGGCCGAAGGCGATCGTTCCGCCGCCGATGCGGGTGCTGCGGCCGACCCCGGCGCCGACACGCGCACTGCCGGCAACGCGGCCGCCGGCGACAGCAACGCGGATCCAGCCGCGACCCCGCCCGTCGATGCGTCCGCGCAAGCCGCGCCGGCGCGCGCCGCGTCGCCGCCGATCACCGTGACCATCACCATCGACAAGGGCGAGCCGGTCAAGGTGCGCCGTTCCGATGTCGCCATCCTCGGCGCCGGCAGCGACGACCGTTACCTCAAGCAGGACCTGGCCGCGTTCAAGCCCGGCCCGGACCAGGTGTTCGAGCACGCGGCCTACGAGGCCAGCAAGACCAAGATCAGTCGGCGACTGGCCGAACGCGGTTACTTCGATGCCGATTTCACTTCGCGCCGGGTGGCGGTGACGCGCGCCGAACATGCCGCCGACATCGACCTGGTCTGGACCAGCGGCCAGCGCTACGACATGGGCCCGATCACCTTCGAGCAGACGCCCAAGCGGATCATCCGCGACAGCCTGCTCGAGCGGCTGGTGTACTGGGAACAGGGCAGCTACTACCACCAGCGCAAGCTCGACACGTTTCGCGAATCGCTGGCGCGGCTGGATTATTTCGCCAGCATCGACATCGAACCGCAGCCCGATCAGGCGGTCGACGGCCAGGTGCCGGTCAAGGTCACCCTGACCCCGGCCAAGCGCAGCATCTACACCGCCGGCCTGAGCTACGGCACCGACAGCGGCGCCGGCGTGCGCCTGGGCGTGGAGCGGCGTTACCTCAACGACCGCGGCCACAAGGCGCTGGCGCAGGTCGATTACGCCCAGCGCCGCAAGACCGCGACCTTGCAATACCGCATTCCCGCGTTCGCCTGGCTCGACGGCTGGTACACCTTCAGCCTGCAGGGCACCGACGAGCAGACCGATTACATCGATTCGCGCCGGGTCGAACTGGTCGCCAGCCGCAGCGGCAAGATCAACCAGCACTGGACCGCGACCGCCTCGCTGCACGGCCTGCGCGAGCGCTGGGCCTATGCCGACGAGGACGACAACGATCCGACCACGCCGGTCGACTATCGCAGCGCGACCTTCCTGTATCCCTCGCTGCGCGCGGAGTACGTCGATGCCGACGATCGCCTGTATCCGCGCAACGGCATCAGCGCCACCGGCATGCTGCGCGGCGGGATCGAGGGCGCCGGCTCGGACGCGAATTTCCTCCAGGCCCACCTCACCGCGCGTTGGTACAAGGGCCTGGGCGCGCGCAGCCGCTTGATCACCCGCGGCGAACTCGGCCACACCTTCACCGACGCGCTGGTCGACCTGCCGCCGTCGCTGCGCTTCTACGCCGGCGGCGACCGCAGCGTGCGCGGCTACGAGTGGCGCGAAGTGGGACCGCGCATTCCCGCGATCCCGGGCCGCAAGGCGTTCGCACTCGGCGCGAAGAACGTGATCACCGGCAGCGTGGAATACGAGCAGTACTTCAACGACAGCTGGGGCGGCGCGGTGTTCGTCGACAGCGGCAGCGCCTTCGACGACAGACCGGACATGCGCACCGGCGTCGGCGTCGGCGTGCGCTGGCGTTCGCCGGTCGGGCCGCTGCGGGTCGACATCGCGCGCGGCCTGGACAATCCGGATTCGGGTTTCCAGCTCTACATCAACATCGGCGCCGATCTGTAAGCCCCGCGGCCAGGACGACCACGCAACGACATGAGCGATACGCCGAAAACACCCGAGGAACTGCGCGTCGAGGCGCTGATCGAACGGCGTCGCCGTCGTCGCGCCACGGCCAAGCGCTGGGCCTGGCGCAGCAGCCTGGCGGCCGGCGTGCTGACCTTGCTGATCGCGTTCGCGATCTATTGGCTGATCTCCACCGTCGCTGGCCGCGACGTGCTGCTGGCGCAGATCGTCGCGCGCCTGCCGGCCGATTCCACCTTCACCTGGAAGTCCGCCGAAGGGCCGGTGGCCGGTCCGCTGACCCTGCGCGGCGTGCGCTTCGCCTACAAGGACACATTGTTCACCGCCGAGCGCATCTATCTGGAGCCGGCGCTGCGTCCGCTGCTCGGACGCAAGCTGCGGGTGGACGCGCTGCAGGTCGACAACGCGACTTTGTCCATCGCCAAGAGCGAGGAACCCTTCGAACTGCCGCGCTGGCCCGAGGTGCTGCCGCAGATCGAACCGCCGCTGGCCCTGCAGGCCGACGACGTGCGCATCGACGGCTTCAAGCTCAGCCAGGGCGGCGAGCATCTGATCGACGTGCGCCATCTGCGCGCGGGACTGGATGCGCAGTCGGGCAAGCTGCATGTCGAGAAGCTCGACGCCGACACCGACCGCGGCCATTTCACCCTGCACGGCGATTACGAGCCGCGCAACGACTTCAAGACCGACCTGCTCGCCACCGCGGTGCTGCCGAGCGCGCCCGGGCGCACGCCGCCGCGGCTGGGGCTGGTCGCGCGCGGCGATCTGTCGCGCATGGACGTGGCGGTGGCCGGCGCCGCGCCGGGTCCGGTGCGCGTGACCTTGACCCTGCGCGGCAAGGACGATCCGAACTGGAAGCTGCATGCGCGCAGCGACGCGCTCGACATCGGCCTGTTGACCTCGCCGCAGGCCACGCCCAGCGAAACCCCGATGGCGCTGCGTTTCGACGCGGCCGGCGTCGGCGGCAATGCCGACCTCGATGGCGAGTTCCGCCAGGGCGATCTCGACATCAAGGTGCTGCCGTCGAAGCTGTCGCTGAAGAATCAGGTGCTCGACGTGCAGCCGCTGGCGCTGCAATTGTTCGACGGCACCGCGACTTTGCGCGGCCATGCCGATTTCACCGATGCCGACAACGGCCAGTTCAAGTTCTCGATCAACGCGCGCGGCCTGACCTGGGGCGGCAAAGCCGCGCCGACCACGTTGAAGTCGGTGGCCAAGCCCTCGCAAGTCGCGCAGACGCCGGACACGCCGGCGGTGACGCTCGAAACCGCCGATCTCGGCTTCGCCGGCACGGTCAAGGCCTGGGCCGCGATCGGCACCGCGAGCCTGCTGCGCGACAAGCAGCGCGCGACGGTCGAATTCGACGGCCGCGGCAACGATCAGCGCATGACCCTCAACACGCTCAAGGCGAAGATGCCGACCGGCGCGCTCGAAGGCCAAGGCGAAGTGGCGTGGGCGCCGTCGCTGGGCTGGGATTTCAAGGCGACGCTGTCGGGGTTCGATCCGGGCTATTTCGCGCCCGAGTTCAAGGGCGCGATCGACGGCAAGCTCGCCAGCACCGGCGCCACCCGCGCCGATGGCGGCCTGGAGATCAAGGCCAGCGCCGATCAGCTCGGCGGTCGCCTGCGCGATCGTCCGCTCGGCGGACGCGGCAACTTCGTCATGCACGGCGCGGCCACCGGCAAGAGCGACGACGCGTTCGAAGGCGACGTGGCGCTGAGCCTCGGCGGCAGCCGCATCGACGCCAAGGGCAAGTACGCGCAGGCCATCGACCTGGACGCCAAATTCGCGCCGCTGCAACTCAACGATCTGCTGCCGAGCGCGGCGGGCAGCGTCAACGGCACGCTCAAGCTCAGCGGCGCGCGCACCGCGCCGAACATCGACGCCGACCTGACCGGCAGCGGCTTGAAGTTCGGCGATTACAAGGCCGCGAGTTTCAGCGCCAAGGGCCGTCTGCCCTGGCAGGGCCG
The DNA here is from genome assembly GCF_014779555.2 of Lysobacter capsici. Lineage (NCBI taxonomy): Bacteria > Pseudomonadati > Pseudomonadota > Gammaproteobacteria > Lysobacterales > Lysobacteraceae > Lysobacter > Lysobacter capsici. The sequence goes on along the minus strand of NZ_CP094357.1, from coordinate 5,806,158 downwards.
CGGCGGCGAACTGGCCGTGCGCGCCAGCGAGATCGATGTCGGTCTCGCGTTGTCGTCGTTGAATATCGATGCGCGCGGCGCGGTCGAATCGCTGCAACTGCAGGCGCAGGCGCGCAGCGAAGTGGCCAATCTCGATCTGTCCGGCCATCTCGACAAGCGCGGCGCGACCTGGCAAGGCGCGCTGGCCTCGTTGCAGCTCGCGCCGAGCAAGGGCGCGTCGTGGAGCCTGCAGCAGCCGGCGCAGTTCCGGTGGGACGGACGCAACGGCGCGCTGAGCAACGCCTGTCTGGCCTCGAGCAGCGGCGGTTCGTTGTGCGCGAGCGCGGACTGGCCGCGCCGCGGTGTCGATCTGAAAGGCCAGGGGCTGCCGTTGTTGCTCGCCCAGGCTTATCTGCCCGAACGCGCCGACAAGCGGCCGTGGGTGTTGCGCGGACAGATCGCGCTCGACGGCGAACTGCGTCCGGTCGGCAACGGCTGGCGTGGCCAGTTCAATGTCAGCTCGGCCGGCGGCGGCCTGAAATTCAGCGAACGCGCGCGGCGCGAATTGCTGCGTTACAACGAGCTGTCGCTCAAGGCCAGCTTCGATCCGAACAAGCTCAACGCCGAACTCAAGGCCGGCTTCAACGACGACGGCCGCATCGACGCCACCATCGCCACCGGCTGGGACGCGTTCGCGCCGTTGTCGGGCACGGTCGCGGTCAACACCGACGAGCTGACCTGGGTCGAGTTGTTCTCGCCGGACATCGTCGAGCCCAAGGGCAAGCTCGAAGGCCGCATCACCCTGGGCGGCACACGCTCCAAGCCGCTGCTCGGCGGCCAGGCGCGCCTGTCGCAGTTCACCACCGAAGTGCCCTCGCTCGGCATCGTGCTGCAGGACGGCGACGTGCGCCTGGACGCGCAGCCCGACGGCAGCGCGCGCATCGCCGGCAGCCTGCGTTCGGGCGAAGGTACCTTGAACATCGACGGCAGCCTGGGCTGGCAGGGCGACGACACGCCGCTGGTGTTGAACCTGCGCGGCACCAACGTGCTCGCTTCCGACACCCGCGATCTGCGCGCTGTCGCCAATCCCGAACTGACCGTGCGTTACGCCGCCAAGCAGCCCTTGAACGTGACCGGCAAGGTCACGATTCCGTCGGCGCGCATCGACCTGGAGCGCCTGGACCAGGGCGTGTCGGTGTCCGAGGACGTGGTGGTGCTCGATCCGGTCAATCCGGAGGACACCGGCAGTTCGCCGCTGGAACTCGACCTGACCCTGGCGGTCGGCGACGAGGTCAGGCTCAACGGCTTCGGCCTGGAAGGCAAACTCGGCGGACAGATGCGGGTGCGTTCGCGTCCGGGCCGCGAGATGACCGCCAACGGCGCGCTCAACATCGAAGGCCGCTACACCGCGTACGGGCAGAAGCTGCAGATCACCCGCGGCAATCTCAACTGGAACAACGGTCCGGTGTCCGATCCGATCCTCGACGTGCGCGCCGAGCGCGAAGTCGGCGCGGTCAAGGCCGGCGTCGACATCAGCGGTCGGGTCAGCTCGCCGCAGGTCAACGTGTGGTCCGATCCGGCCAGTTCGCAGTCCGAGGCCCTGGCGTATCTGGCGCTCGGCCGCCCGCTGTCGTCGGTCAGCGGCGACGAGAACAAGCAGCTCAACGCGGCCAGCGCGGCCTTGTCGGCCGGCGGCGGCCTGATCGCTTCGCAACTCGGCGCCAAGATCGGCCTGGACGATGCCGGCGTGATGGAAAGCCGCGCGCTCGGCGGCTCGGTGCTCGGCGTCGGCAAGTACCTGTCGCCGCGGTTGTACGTCGGCTACGGCGTGTCGTTGCTGGGCACCGGCCAGGTGCTGACCTTGAAGTACCTGCTGCGCAAGGGCTTCGATATCGAGGTCGAGTCGAGCACGCTGGAGAACCGCGCTTCGATCAACTGGCGCAAGGAAAAATAGGGCATGAGTTCGCCGTGGAAACGATCGCGCTGCGCATCGGTCGATGGCGCCGCCTTCGTTATCGCAATCGCGATCCGATGAAGGCTTGCATCGCATCCGGGAAGATCGCCGCATGAACCTGCGCGAACACGCCGTACTGATGGCCGCCTACAACCGCTGGATGAACGCGCAGGTCTACGCCGCCGCCGCGCGCTTGCCGGACGCGGCGATCGCCGAAGACCGCGGCGCGTTCTTCGGCTCCATTCTCGGCACACTCAACCATCTGCTGATCGCCGATACGATCTGGTTGCATCGTTTCGCGACGCATCCGGCGGGTTTCGCCGCGCTGGAACCGATGCGGACGACGGCGCCGCCGCGCGATCTGCGCGCGACCGCGCATGCGGATCTGCCGTCGCTGCGGGCCGCGCGCGAGCAACTCGACGGCGTCATCGATGCCTGGGTCGACGAGCTGAGCGAGGCCGATCTGGATCACGTGCTCGCTTACGCCAACACCAAGGGCGTCGCGTCGCGGCGTCGCTTCGGCAGCCTGGTGATGCACTTCTTCAATCACCAGACCCATCACCGCGGTCAGGTCAGCACCTTGTTGACCCAGGCCGGGGTGGATGTCGGGGTGACCGATCTGCTGATGTTGATTCCCACGCTGGATATCGACTGAGCGATCGTCGCGGTGGGTCGTGGCCGATCGCGTCGGCCGTTATTGCAGGCAGGCCTCGCGGATCGCCTGTACCTCGCGTCCCACTTCGCTGCCGTCGGGCCGCGCGTCGTTGATCGCGCGCAGCAGGCCGTCGAGCTTGGCGCGCGCCTGACCGCGCTCGCCGCCGGCGCAGCGCGCCTGCGCGGCGTAGGCCTGCGCGCGCCAGCCGAGCTTGCGCAGTTCTTCGTCGGTGGTCGGCAGGCCCGACAGCGAATCGAGTTGCGCCAGCGCGGCGGCATCGCCGGCCTGGGCCTGGACATGAGCCAGATCGAGTTCGACCTGGCGGGTGCGCGGATGGCGGTCGCCGTAATGCTTGCGGGTGAGGGTCAGCGCATTGCTCAGGCGACTCAGGCCGCGCTTGCGTTCGCCCAGGGCGATATCGACATCGCCGAGCAGGCGATCGGTATCGCCGACCACGCCGCTGTCGGCGCCGAAGTGCTGCGCGCGCAGGCGGCGGCTTTGCTCGAGCAAGGGCATCGCCTGCGCATCGCGTCCGGCCGCGTGCAGCACCAGCGCCTGGTTGAACAGCAGGTCGGCCAGCACGTCCGCCGCCGGTTGCTTGCGCGCGACCGCGACCGCGCGATCGAGCTCGGCCAAGGCCCGCTCCAGATCGCCGCGTTCCCAGGCGATGATGCCCAGCGCGCTGTAAGTGCTGGCCAGCTGCGGATTGCCGGTGCCGAGCCGCTGCGTGAGCAGGCCGCGGATCAGTTCGAACTCGCTCTGCGCCTGGGCGAACTGGCCTTGATCGACATGCAGGCCGGCCAGCTGGCGGCGCACCGCGAGGGTGGCCGGATGCTGCGCGCCGTTGACTTCCAGGGCGATGGCCAGCGCGTCGCGGGCATCGCGTTCGGCGTCGTTGACCTGACCGAGTTCGCGCCGCAACGCGGCCAGGCTGCGGCCGATCTCGACCTGCAGCGGATGGCGGTCGCCGACGCTCTGCTGCAGGCGGCGACGTGCCTGTTCGAAGCCTTGCAGCGCTTCGCGGCTTTGCCCGGCATCGGCCTGCAGGCTGGCCAGGTCCATCAGGTTCTCGACTTCGCCGACGTCGGTGTTCTCCTGCATTTCGCGGCGCACCGCCAGCGAACGCTCGAACAGCTGGCGCGCGCCCTGGCGTTCGCCGTTGGCGCGCCGGCAGCGGCCGAGTTCGGAATAGAACTCGCTCGATTGCAGCGGCAACTGCGCCTGTTCGCGACGGGCCAGCATCAATTCGGGTTGCATCAGCGCGGCGCAGTCGCGCGGCTGGTTGAGCAGGCGCAGCACCTTGCCGCGCTGGGTCAGCGACTGCAGGCGCAGGCTGTCGGGGATGTCGTCGGTGGAGGCCATGATCGTGGCCTGACGCTCGAGCAAGGCGCGCGCTTCGCCGTAGTCGCCCAGGCCGGTGCGCATGCGCGCGATCACCCCGAACAGTTCGGCGCGCGCGCGCGGCTGGCGCGCGAGTTCGCGATTGCCGCGCGCGACCGAGGCGTCGAGCAGGCCGCGCAGATCCAGCGCTTCGCCCTCGGGCGTGCCGCGCGCGCTTTCGAACAGGCCGACCATGAAATCCTGCATCGCCTGCGCGCGCGCCGCTTCGCCGACCGCTTCGCGCGCCTGCCAGGCGACGATGCCCAGCGCGGCGCTGAGCACCACCGCGACCAGCGCCGCGGTCGCCAGCGCCCAGCGATGCCGCGCGACGTATTTGTTGAAGCGATAGCGCAGGCTCTGCGCGCGCGCCAGCACCGGGCGGCCGGATTCGAACCGCTGCAAGTCCAGCGACAACGCTTCGACCGACGGATAACGTTGCTCGGGGCGCTTGGCCAGGGTCTTGAGCACGATGTTGTCGAGATCGCCGGCGAGCTGACGGCCGAGCCGGCGCAGTGAGACCGGGTCGATGTCGGCATCGTCGTTGTCGGCGTAACGCAGCACCGCCTGCGAAGGGCGCAGCGGATCGGCGGCGAGGATCGCCTCTTCCCATTCGGCGTCGGTCTGGCGCTTGAGACGATAGGGTTTGGAATCGGTCAGCAGTTCGTACAGCACCACGCCGAGCGAATACACGTCGGTCATGGTCGTTACCGGTTCGCCGCGCACCTGCTCGGGCGCGGCGTAGTGCAGGGTGAACGCGCGCGCGCCGGTGCGGGTCTGCTCGGGCAAGGGCACGTCGCTGCTGTCGAGCAGTTTGGCGATGCCGAAGTCGAGCAGGCGCACGTCGCCGGCCGGCGTGACCATGATGTTGGACGGCTTGAGGTCGCGGTGGACGATCAGGTTGGCGTGAGCGTGACTGACCGCGTCGCAGATCTGCTGGAACATGCGCAGGCGCTTGTCCAGCGGCGTGCGCTGATTGCGGCAGTAATCGGTGATCGGTTCGCCTTCGACGTATTCCAGGGCGAGATACGGCAGGCCTTCGCGGGTCACGCCGGCGTCGAGCAGTCGCGCGATGTGCGGATGGGCGAGGCGGGCGAGGATCTGGCGTTCGCGGGTGAAGCGGGTGCGCAGGTTGGTGTCGGCCAGGCCCGGACGCAGCAGCTTCAACGCGACCCGGCGCTGATACAGACCGTCGGCGCGCGAGGCCAGCCAGACCTGGCCCATGCCGCCTTCGCCGAGCAGGCTTTCCAGGCGATAGGTGCCGACCTCGACGCCGGGCCGCATGCCGACGTTCTGCGGCGGCACCAGCGGTTCGGCGAGAAAGTCTTCGTGGCCTTCCTCCAGGCCGATCAGTTCGCTCAGTTCGTCGGCCAGCGCGGGATCGTCGGCGCGCAGTTCGCGCAGGCGTTCGGCGCGCGCGCCCGGTTCGAGCTCGAGCAAGGCGTCGAGCAGCGGAGACAGGCGTTGCCAGCGCTCGGCGTCCATGCGCGATCAGGCCGGTGCGCGCAGCGCGGCGGAAAAATGCGTGGCGGCGCGGCCGGCGATGAAATGGGCGGCGGCGTGCATGGCGATGCGCATGACGGAAGGGCGCGCGGCGCGAATCATCGGCGCGACCGCGGCCGTCAGCGGTTGGGCTCGTCCTGCAGCGAGGCCAGCAGGAACAAGCGGGCCTTCTGCCAGTCGCGGCGGATGCTGCGTTCGGAGCGTTGCAGCAGCGCTGCGATTTCCAGTTCCGACAGGCCGGCGAAATAGCGCAGTTCGACCACCTGGGCCAGACGTTGATCGACTTGGGCGAGCTTGGTCAGCGCGGTGTCCAGGCCGAGCGTGTCTTCGTCCAGGCGCAGGCCGCCTTCGACGTCTTCGGGCAATTCGGTGACCCGGTGCAGGTCGCCGCCGCGCTTTTGCGCGAGCCGTTGACGCGCGTAATCGACCACCACGCTGCGCATGGCCGAAGCGGCATAAGCGAAGAAGTGCGCGCGATCGTCGAACTGCGCCTCGCGGCGGCCGACCAGCTTGAGATAGGCCTCGTGCACCAGCGCGGTCGCGTCCAAGGTCTGCCCGTGCTGGCCGGCCAACTGGCGCCGGGCCATGGTGTGCAGTTCCTGGTACAGCGTCGCCAGCACGCGATCGAGCGCGCCGCGATCGCCCTCGCGGGCGGCATCCAGCAGGATGGTGATGTCAGCGCTATCGGCCATATGCCCCTCGACTCCTTGCGACTATAGCGCGTTCATCTTCCCTTGGTAGCGACAGGCTTGGCACCAATCGCACCTGCGCCGGCTGGATTTTGGCAGTGTCGCCTGGAAATCCCAGGCGCAGAAAATACCCCGTCACGCTAACGCACGTGCTCGCATTCGGATGACAGGCCGGTTGGGCGGCATCGGCGGGAGTGGCGGTCGCCGCTGGATCGACACGGCGAGATCGCACGCGGCAGGCAAGCGCGCCGGGCTGGACGACGCCCGCGCCAGCCACGTTGGTTTACGAACACCATGGCCGCGCCCGCGCCAACGGGCGCATCCATGCCCCGCCGCGCGCGCCCGCGGTTTCGAATCGACGCGAAGTCAGCGGCCGCGCCGCCATGCGATCAACGCTGGCAGTGCCCGCACCACACCGTCGTGCGCTGGCCGATGCTGGCCTGCTTGAGCGGCCGGCCGCAGCGCGGGCAGGGTTCGCCGCCGCGTCCGTAGGCGGCCAGTTCCTGTTCGAAATAGCCCGGCGCGCCGTCGGGGCTGATGAAGTCGCGCAAGGTCGTGCCGCCGCGCTGGATCGCGTAGCCCAGGATGGTCTTGATCGATTCGGCGAGCTGTACGTAACGCTCGCGCGCGACCTTGCCGGCGGCGCGCAACGGCGACACGCCGGCGGCGAACAGCGCTTCGGCGGCATAAATGTTGCCGACGCCGACCACGACTTTCTGATCCATCAAAAATGTCTTGACCGGCGCCTTGCGGCCGCGGCTGAGTTCGAACAGATAGTCGCCGTCGAAGTCGTCCGACAAGGGCTCGGGGCCGAGATCGCGCAGCAACTCGTGGGTTTCGCCCGGCGCTTGCCACAGCAGGCAGCCGAAGCGGCGCGGGTCGTTGAAGCGCAGCACGTGATCGGAATCGAGCAGCAGGTCGACGTGGTCGTGCGCGCGCACCGGCGTGTCGGCCGGCAACACCCGCAGGCTGCCGGACATGCCCAGATGCAGCAGCGCGCTGCCGGCGGCGGTGTCGAGCAACAGGTACTTGGCGCGGCGGCGCACCGCGTCGATGCGCTGGCCGGGCAGGGTGTCCTCGATCGCCAGCGGGATCGGCCAGCGCAGGTCGGGCCGGCGCAGGATCGCGGTGACCACGCGGCGGCCTTCCAGGTGCGGGGCGAGTCCGCGTCGGGTGGTTTCGACTTCAGGTAATTCAGGCATGTGCCCAGCGTACTATCCCGGTCAAGGCCCCGCGCCGTCCGCGGCGGGCCGCCATTCTGGGAGTCCGTGCGATGCCGCAGGCGAGCGAATCCGAGGAGGCCGCCAGCGGGGCGCGATCCGGGCCGCGTTCGGGGCCGGACTCCGGGCGCGATTCCGCGAACGCACCGCGCCGCGCCGCGGCGGGCGCCAGCGACGATCCGGCCGCGGCCACCGACGCAGCGCCACGCCCGCCCGGCCTGCGCCTGCGAGCTTTCGCCACCCACGAACTCGATCAGGCCCTGGATGCGCTGGGTTGGCGCGGCAGCCGCATTCACGCCGGCGTCCATCTGGCGCGCAAGAACCTGCGCCGCGCGCGCGCGACCCTGGCCTTGGGCGGGCCGGCGCTCGGGCCGGGCGCGGCCTTGATCGATCGCGAACTGCGCAAGCTCAACGACGGCCTTTCGGCCCTGCGCGATGCGCATGCCCTGGTCGAAACCTTCGATCGCCTGCTGCGTCATCACAACGACACCGAGGTTCGCGCACTGCTCGCGCGCACGCGCCGCCGCGCCGCGACCGCGCGCGCGCAGGCCGCGCGCGAGGCGCGCCTCGACGATCCGGACCTGGGCGCGCGCCGCTCGCTGTTGCGGGTGCTGCGCGCCGGCCTGCGCGCCTTGCCCTGGGCCGGGCTGGAGCCCGAGCACTGGCGCGAAGCGGTCGTGGTCAGCCTGGCCCGGGTCGCGCGCGCGGCCGAAAACGCGCGCCGCAGCGGCGACGACGAGGACTGGCACGGCTGGCGCCGTCGCGCGCGGCGCCTGTCGCAACAGCAGCGCGCCTTGAAGACGGCCAAGCTCGGCCGCGACGCGCCGAAGTTCGACAAGCACCAGATCGAACGCCTCGGCGAGGCGCAGGACCTGAATCTGCTGCTGGATCACTGCGGCAAGCGCTCGCTGTTCGGCAAGCAGGATCGGACGGCGCTGCGGCGGTTCGCCCAGGCCGAACTGGCGCGTTCGCGGGTGCGAATCGCCGGCGGCGGGGGCGGGGGCGCGGACTGAGGCTGGCTTCGTGGCAGCAGGGGATTCGACCCCGCCGGGACGCAGTTCCGGGCACCGCTGGAAGCCCCTCAAGCCGCCCCGATCACCCTGAACCGCTCAGCCGTGCCCGCTGCGCGCCGGCTTGCCCGTTGGAATCCACGACCCCATCACAAACGCCTGGGCAGCAGCCGCAGCCGTACCGGCGCGAACGGTGGGCGAGAGGTGGCATGATCGCCTGCACAACTGTCTTTTAATTGGTTCAAGCTGTCCGCTGCTGGCCCCGTCGGTTCCACCGTCGGCCGCCGGCCCTCGCCGCTCCCGGAGTCCGCAATGCCCGCGTTCCTGATCGATTTCCTCGCCGGTGGCCTGATCCAGGCCAGCTTCTGGGAACTGGCCGTCTATTTCCTGGTGGTGACCCAGCTCACGATCATGTCGGTCACCTTGTACCTGCACCGCTCGATGGCGCACCGCTCGGTCGACTTCCATCCGGCGCTGGCGCACGTGTTCCGCTTCTGGACCTGGCTGACCACCTCGATGATCACCAAGGAGTGGGCGGCGATCCATCGCAAGCACCACGCCAAGTGCGAGACCGAGGAAGACCCGCACAGCCCGCAGTTCAAGGGCATCGACACGGTGATGTGGCGCGGCGTTGAGCTCTACCGCGAAGCGCGCGCCGAGCGCGACGACATCGAGAAGTACGGCAAGGGCTGCCCGGACGACTGGATCGAACGCAAGCTCTACACCCCGCACGCGACCCTGGGCCCGGTGCTGCTGCTGGCGCTGAGCTTCGTCCTGTTCGGCTTCGCCGGCGTGGCGATCTGGGCGCTGCAGATGCTGTGGATCCCGTTCTGGGCCGCCGGCGTGGTCAACGGCCTGGGCCATTGGTGGGGCTATCGCAATTTCGAGACCACCGACACCGCGACCAACCTGACCCCGTGGGGTTTCTGGATCGGCGGCGAAGAACTGCACAACAACCATCACGCCTTCCCGAGTTCGGCCAAGTTCGCCCTGCGCAAGTGGGAATTCGACATCGGCTGGACCGTGATCCGCGGCCTGAGCGCGTTGCGTCTGGCCAAGGTGCTGCGCGTCGCGCCGTCGCTGGACGTGCGTCCGAACATCGCCATGCCCGACGGCGAAACGCTCAAGGCGCTGCTGGCGATCCGCTTCCAGGCCATGACCGACTACTACCGCAACGTCACCCTGCCGGCGCTGCGCGAGGAAGCCGGCCATGCCGGCGACCGCATGCGTTCGCTGCCGCGGCGTCTGCGCAAGGGCCTGGCCGACGGCGGCCGCTGGCTCGACGGCGATGCGCGCGCGCGACTGCAGCACTGGATCGACGAGCGTCCGCGCATGGCCACCGTGGCCGATTTCCGCCAGCGCCTGGCGCAGGTGCTCGACGACCGTTCGCACGACGCCCAGGCCACCCTGGCGCGCTTGCACGCGTGGTGCGTGGAAGCCGAAGCCAGCGGCATCCAGGCGCTGCAGCAGTTCTCGGCGCGGCTCAAGGGCTACGCGCTGGCGCCGGCGCGGCACTGAGCGCGGCGACAAGCCGCAAGCGAAAACCCGCGCAGCGATGCGCGGGTTTTTTGTTGCCCATGACAACGATGGCGCGCGCGCATGCACGCGATCGACCGCCGTACCCACTTGCCCACGTCGAGCGGCGGCCTCACCCTTCGCCTCAGGTCTTCCACGGTCCCGCGTTCATGCCGTATCGCCCGCTCGTCTTCGTCCTGTGCCTGCTGCCCGCCGCGGTCGCGGCCCAGGTCACTTCCACCGGCGACTACCTCTCGCGCATGGACGCCGACGGCGACGGCAAGATTTCGCTGATCGAGTACCAGGACTGGTTGAGTTACGCCTTCGACGCGATGGACGCCAATCACGACGGCGTGCTTGATGCGGGCGAGCAGCCGCCCGGCAGGCGCGGTCACCTCGCGCTGACCCGCGAGCAGCATCGAGCGACCCTGGCCGAGCGGTTCGGCAAGCAGGATCGCAATCGCGACGGCTGGCTCGACGCGCGCGAACTCGCCTCGCCGCCGCAATGACCGCGATCGCGTCGCATCCGCCGTGCATCACGGCGATGCGCGCGAATCGAGCGTATCGGCGTATTTCTCCGCACCCGGTCGCAATGCCCGGATCGCGCAATTGCCGCGTTCGTGCGTCGCGTGGTACCTAGTCGGGATGGACTATGCATTGCCCCGCGGCGAACTCGACACCTTGTTCGCCGGCCCCCAATCGGTCACCTGCGAACAACGCCGCGAACTGGTCGATGCGATCGTCGAGCAATTGCGCGAGCAGCACGGCGAGCGCCTGCTCGCGGTCGCGCTGTACGGTTCGACCGCCCGCGACGACGACGGCCCGTATTCGGACGTGGAGCTGTGGGCGGTGCTCGACGACGGCGCGTTCGGCATCGATTTCGATCAATCGCTGGAATGGGTGCATGGCCGCGGCAAGGCCGAGGTCAATCTGTATTCGCGCACCGCGGTCGAGGACTATGCCCGCAGCGTCGAGGAAGACTGGGCGCTCAGTCATGGCCAGTTCGTGCATGCGCGCGCGCTGTGGATCGCGCCCGATCACGGCACCCTGGTCGAAACCCTGCGCGCGCTGGCCGCGCACCCCGAGGACGACGCGGTCAACCGCGCGCTGTCGGAACTCGTGGTCGGCGAGCTGTACGAATTGATCGGCAAGCTGCGCAACCGTTTCGCGCGCAAGCCGCTGACCCTGCTGGCCGCCGAGTTCGCCCAGCATCTGGCCTGTCTGATCGGCCTGGCCGAGCGGCATGTGTTCGTGTCGGCCGGGACGATGTTCGGCGAAGCCGCGGACCTGCCTGGGCCGGACGGCGCGACGGCCTTGTTCAAGCAAGTCGATCGGGGCGAGCTGAGCGACGATATCGCGGTGAGCGCGGCGATCGAGCGCGCCTGGGCCGGGATCGAAGCCTGGGCCGGCGAGGTGTCGCTCGACGACGCGCTGCGTCGCCGTTGCGTGGCCGGGTTGCGCTGACCGACGGATCTGGACGGATGCGGCGACGATCATGCAGGGCCGGGCCGGCCCTGCGGCCGCCGCGCGATGCGAGCGCGGCCTAGTCTGGCGGCAACTGCGGATACGCAGGCGGCCCGGCGTCGGCCTGCGTCACGAACTCGAGGACGCGCCAGCGCGCGATCACCTGGTTGCCGCGGAAGAACGGTTTAGGGTCGTCGAGGCGGGCGAGACTGGCGGTGGATTGGCGCGCGAACCACTCCACGAACGCGCCGCGCTCGTCGAACACCCGCAGCGCCGGCTCATCGGGCCGGCCGTCGTAGATTTCCGCATAGCAAAACCGGCCGTCCCGCCAGTGCAGGCCCATGCCGCAGTAATCGCGATGGCCATAAGCCAGCACCCAACCGGCTTGCAGGCCGCTGGCGACACGCTCGGCCAGATCGCGGCCGAACGGTTCGACGTCCGCGGCGAGCTCTTGCTGCTGTTCGAGCCTGAATAACTCCTCCGGCAAGGGCGGTCGGGTCATGGACTTCTCGTGGGTGCGGGGGCGGTCGGACGGATGCTTGCAACGGGGCCGAGCGCTGTCAACGCGGCGAGGCCGAGCGTGTAGTGTGCGAACCAGATTCCCGCGCAACGGCGCACCCACCCATGCGGCTGCGACTACACCCTTGGCTCAACGAGGCCCGCATCGCCGCCGCGCGCGGCGGCGGATGGCGGCGCAATCGCGGCGCGATCGCGTTGTTGGCTTTGTCGATCCTGTTGCCATTGGGCCTGCGCCTGTCCGGCAGCGAAGCGGCGATGCTGCCGGCCGCGGTGCCGCGCTTGATCGCGCAGCTGCCGTTGCCGTTCGCGCTGCTCGCGCTCGCGCTGGCTTATGCGCTCGCGCGCGGCCGCTTGATCGCGCTGGATGAGCGGCTGCGCCACGGTTGGTGGGCGGCCGCGCCGATCGCACCGGCCGCCACCACCGGCACCCTGATCGTGCTCGCGTTCGCGGCGACCGTGCTGGCGATGCTGGTCGCCGCCGTGGTGCTGATCGCGTTCGGCGGCGAGGCGGCGCAGGTGCGCAGCGCGTGCTGGATCGTCGCCGGCGGGCTCGGCATCGGCGCGTCGTTGGGTTTGATCTCGGCCTTGCGCCATCGCCGCCATCCGCGTCATCGCTTGCGCGAAGGCGCGCGCCAGCCGCTGTTCGGCCTGCGCTGGCTCGACGATGCACGTCTGCCGCATCTGAGCGACTGGCAACGCCGCGAAGCCTTGCTGCGCTGGCGCCGCGGCGGGCATGCGTGGATGGTCGGTGCGGTGCTGGCGGCGCTGCCGAGTTCGACCGCGATCGCCGCCGGTCTGGGCGTGTTGCTGATCGCCGTCGCGATCGCCTGGTTCAGCCTGGTCGTACAGAGCTGCGTCGCCGCGACCGTCGCCGCCGATCGCTTGCTCGCCAGCACGCCGCGCGCGCCGCGCGCCTTCGCCGCCGCGGCATGGCGCTATCCTGCGTTCGCCTTCGTCTGCGCGATGGCGCTGATGCTGATCGGCGGGGCGCTGCTGTCGTTGAACTGGCGCGCCGCGCCGGTGTTGCTGGCGATCGTGCTGCTACTGTCGCTGCCGGCGCTGTCCGGCTTGCGTCGCGTGCATCGGCCGGTGTCGCCGCGATGAGCTTCATTCTTGAACTCGACTCGTTGCAGCATCGCTACGACGAACACGCCGTGCTGCACGGCATCGACCTGCGCCTGCGCGGCGGCGAATTCGTCGCCCTGATCGGGCCGAACGGTTCGGGCAAGACCACCTTGCTGCATTGCCTGGCTGGCATCCAGCGGCCCAGCGCCGGTCGCGTGCTGATCGGCGGCCACGACATCGTGCGCGAGCCGCTGGCCGCGCGTCGGCAACTGGGTTTCGCGGTCGATCCGGCGCGCTTGCCGCCGTTGTTGAGCGGACGCGAATGCCTGCGCCTGTTCGCCGGCGCGCGCGGCGCGGGCGAGATCCCCGCCGCCACTCTGGCCCTGGCCGAGACCCTGGGCTGCAGCGCGATGCTCGATCGCCGCATCGGCCAGTACTCGCTGGGCACGCGGCAGAAACTCGCGATCCTGCTGGGCTTGCTCGACGAACCGCCGTTGCTGGTGCTGGACGAACCGCTCAACGGGCTCGACCCGCTGAGCGCATATGCGCTCAAGCATCACCTGCAACGGCTCGCCGCCGAACGCGGCGTCGCGGTGTTGTTGGCGACCCATTCGCTGGATGTCGCCGAACGTTTCATCAATCGCGCGGTGCTGTTGATGGACGGGCGTTTGCGCCGGGAATGGGCGAGCGATGAGCTTGATGCGATTCGCGCCGATCCGTCGCGGTCGTTGGAGCAATCGATGGTTGACGCTCTGGCCGATCCCGAACCGCCGCGCTGATCGAAACCCGACTGTAGGAGCGGCGCGAGCCGCGACCGAGGGGTTGCCGGTTGCGTCGTGTGTGCGATGTCGCGGTCGCGGCTCGCGCCGCTCCTACAGTGTGCAAGCCGTGATTGCGACTGTGCTTTTGCTGTTCCCCCCTTTGGAAAAGGGGGTAGGGGGATTCGCTTTGGCTTTGGCTTTGGCTTCGGCTTCGGCTTCGGTTGTTGGTGTTGCCACTGCTTTGGATAGATAAAGCTAAAAAGCAAAAGCGAATCCCCCCTGCCCCCCTTTTCCAAAGGGGGGAACAGCAACAGCAACAGCAAGAGCAAGAGCAAGAGCAAGAGCAGGGACAGCAGCAGCTACTGCGACTCTTACTCAATCGCTCAACCGCACAACCTATGCACAGCCATCGCCGGAAATACCACGCCGACGAGGCGACACAGTCCGAAAACGCCACCCCCACCGGCACCTGCTACCATCCGCCCCGTTCGCAGAAGAGTGGCGCCGGCCCCGCGGCCGATGCCCGCCGAAGGCGCAGGCTCCCATAATCGCTCAGGCTCGGCCGTTCGGCCGAAACACTGCGGACACCATCGCCGATCTGGAGAGAGGCCGCCACGCGGCCCACCGAAGGGGCAAGCGGTCCGACGCGAGGCGCCGGGCCGCCCAAACTCTCAGGTAAAAGGACAGCGGGAGCGGCGCCGTGGCCTTCGTCGTTCGACGATGCCGCGCAAACTCACGAGTGCATGCACGATGCGCGGCCCATGGCGGCGCGTCGTCGCTTCGCGCGCGCCGCCGCGGTCGGTGGTCGCATGCGGGCATCGCAGTGCATGTGGGTTCGCGCCGTACGGCCGCGGTTCTTCCGCATCGTCCGACGGAGCACCGCCATGTTGTTGCAGATCATCTACCTCCTCGCCATCAGCGCCGAAGCCATGACCGGCGCCTTGTCCGCCGGGAGGCGGCGCATGGACCTGTTCGGCGTGGTCATCATCGCCTGCGTCACCGCGCTCGGCGGCGGCTCGCTGCGCGACATCGTGCTCGGTCACTACCCGCTGGGCTGGGTGCGTCATCCCGAATACCTGGGCTACACCGTCGGCGCGGCGATCGCGGCCACGTTTCTGGCCAAGAAACTGCACTACCTGCGCCGCACGTTTTTGTGGCTGGACGCGCTCGGCCTGATCGCATTTACCCTGATCGGCTGCGCGGTGGCGCGCGAGGCCGGCCATCAACCCCCGATCGTGGTGATCGCCGGCATGCTGACCGGCGCCTTCGGCGGCGTGCTGCGCGATGTGCTGTGCAACGAGATTCCGCTGGTGTTCCAGCGCGAGCTGTACGCGGTGATCTCGCTGCTGACCGGCGTGGCCTATCTGCTGCTGTTGCGCATGGGCGTGGCCGAAAACCTAAGCGTGCTGCTGTGCCTCGGCGGCGGTTTCGCGCTGCGGCTGCTGGCGATCCGTTACGAGTGGGAAATGCCGAAGTTCGTTTATCAGTGATCGCGCCGACTGCGCGGTTGGAGCGGCGCGAAGACGACAGGCGCGATGCAGACGTTGCCGCTTAAACCGGGTTTAATTCACTCCGGCCCGGTGAATCCGCGAGCACCTGCGCGACCCGTTCGCGCAGCAGCGGCACCAGTTCGCGTTCGAACCACGCATTGCGCTTGAGCCACAGATTGTTGCGCGGGCTCGGGTGCGGCAGCGCGACCAGTGTGGGCCAGGTGTCGCGCCACGCCTGCACGGCCTGGGTCAACGAAGCGCCCGCATCGGGCAGGTGATAGGCCTGCGCGTACTGGCCCACGACCAGGGTCAATTGCAGATGATTCAAGCGCGACATCAGGCGCGCGCGCCAGGTCGGCGCGCATTCCGGCCGCGGCGGCAGATCGCCGGCGCGGCCGGTGCCGGGAAAGCAGAACCCCATCGGCAGGATCGCGACCCGGTCGGCGTCGTAGAACTGCTCGCGCGACAGCCCCAGCCATGCGCGCAGACGTTCGCCGCTGGCATCGTCGAACGGGATGCCGCTTTCGTGGACCTTGCGTCCCGGTGCCTGCCCGGCGATCAGGATCCGCGCGCTCGCGCCCACCTGCACCACCGGCCGCGGCCCGTGCGGCAGGTGCGCTTCGCAGCGGGTGCAGGCGCGCACCTCGTCCAGCAGGGTCGGCAGGGAGGACATGCCGCGATGCTAGGGCCTGCCGGGAACGGCGTCGATAGGCGCCCGAACGCGCGACGCCAAGGTAGCGTCGGCATCGTGCGTTCAGGCGGCGACGGACCGGCTCAGCGCAGGCAGCGGATGCCTTGCGCGCCGCGGGTGCAAATTTCCTTGCGTTGATCGCCGTCCGTATCGCCGATCATCAACGGCAGCGCGTAAGCCGGTTTGCCGTAACCATTGGCGCCGGTCATCCATCGGTTGTCGACATGATGGTAGGCGCTGAACCGGGTGCCATCGGAAAATGCGCACGCAACCCCGGTGGTGTACTGCCCACAAAGGTCGGCCCTGCCGTCGTTGTTGATATCGGCCAAGGACAGCGTCTGGAAGTACACGCGCTCGTCGCCCGATGCCGCCGGAATGTTCCATTGTTCCTGGTCGGCGAAGGCGCTGCTCCACCAGGTGGGCGCGGAAAACGCGCTGCCTTGCGACAGCGAGCAGATGATGCCGTAGCTTGCTCGACCGCATAAATCGGCGCGGCCGTCGCCGTTGACATCGCCCAGGCGCAGCGTTGCGGCGTACTCGCGGTGATTCCACGCGTTGGCGTCGTCAAATCCACCGGTGAGCCAACGCTGCGCCGCTGAGAACGAAGTGCCGTTGAACAACTGGCAAACGATTCCGGTGGCGTCCCGTCCGCATACGTCGGGGCGATGGTCGCCGTCTATATCGCCCATCTGGATCGATGCATACATGGACTCGCTCGCGCCCCAGCCGGCGGCATCGGAGAACACCGTGCCGGTGGTCCAGGTCACCGTTGCGGCGAAGGCGTTGCCGAGCGAGCGCATGCAATAGATTCCCGCGGCTCCACGCACGCAGAAATCCGCGCGGCCGTCGTTGTCCATATCGACCAGTTGCGCGGTCGCCGAATATTTCGCCTCGGACCAGCCTTGATTGTCTGGAAGATCGCGCCATTTAGCGCTCGTGCGGGTTCTGCCGTCGATGCAGTAGATGCCGTCCACCCGCTTCCCGCAGACGTCGGGGACGCCGTCGCCGTCGACGTCGCCCATACGGATCGAGCGATAATGACCGGCGACCTGGTCGGTGCCGGAGGCGTCGGAGAACTGGGTCGAATAAGTGTCGATAGTCAATCGGTTATCGGTCCCGACCATGCCGGGAATGGCATCGAGCGAGGTGAAAACGTATTTGGTATCCGGATCGCTCTTGATCAGTTCGATCAGTCGCCTGGTCAGTCGGAACGAGTAATCGCTGCCCACCGCGTTGGGGCTGCGATCGTGCATTTGCACGATGCCGCTCTTGGCGACGCCGCCGCGCATGCTGCGCGAGTAGCTGTTGTGTGTCGGATCGGTGCCGTAAATTCTTTCAGCGCAGGTTTCCGGACTCAAGATCGGGTTGTTGTAGTTGGTGTCGTTGCAAGGCCAATCCGCGCCCAGGTAGTCGTAGAGAATCGGGCCGGCGATGTCTTTCAGTGCCGGCTCATTGCGCAGCAAGTCGTAGGGGGCTTGACCCCAATTGTTGGACGGCGCCCGAAAAAAGGAATAGCCATCGCGTTGATAGGGGGCGATCAGCGACTGAGTCAAAAGCACGTCTTGCCTTATCTTGGCCGGTCCCAGCGAATTGAAGTTGCTATTGAGCGCGTAGTGCAACTCGGTATGGTTTCCGATCTGTTGGTCGGCCGAGACGAGTTGTTCCAGTGTGCTCAAGGGGTACTGCTTGAGCTGCGAACACGGTTCGCCCGCGCCGCGTCCGATGAACCGGCAACCGTTGACGAAGAACGTGGCGCGGATGTTGCGTCCTTGCAGGTAGCGTGCCATCGCGACGCTGTGCTCATCCATGCCGTCATCGTAGGTGAAAACGATGTAGCCCTTCGGCAGGTTGTCGCCGATCACCTGAGGCAAGGTCAATCCCGGTTGTCCGCTCGGGTATTCGGCGGTAAATCCGTCGCGATTGACCGCCGACGCGACGGATGCCGCGGAGGCCGCGATGAGCAGGGAGATCGCTTGCGCACCGGCGCGGATCGTTGTCGCGGTCGGATGAGAGTCGCGGCGGGGCCGTATCGAAAATCGCATCGTGCCGGTCCTTTTGTCTGATTACAGTCATCTGCGGTGGGAGAATTACCATGTTTAATTCTCGTGCGCAGGGTGCTGCGAAAGACGAGTGGTTCGGGACGTGGCGATATATATAAAAACAATGCCGGCAGAGCGCCGGCATTGTTTTTTTTTGACGCGTATTTAGTGTGAGGCTTTACTCAGTGATATCGCGATCCTTGGTTTCCGGCAGGAACAGCGCGCCGATCACCACGGTCATCGCCGCGACGATGATCGGATACCACAGGCCGCTGTAGATATCGCCGGTGGCGGCGACGATGGCGAAGGCGGTGAACGGCAGGAAGCCGCCGAACCAGCCGTTGCCGATGTGGTACGGCAGCGACATCGAGGTGTAGCGGATGCGGGTCGGGAACAGTTCGACCAGCCACGCCGCGATCGGGCCGTAGACCATGGTCACCAACAGCACCAGGAAGGTCAGCAGCACGATCACCATCGGCTTGTTGATCTGCGCCGGATCGGCCTTGGCCGGGTAGCCGGCGGTGGTCAATGCCGCGCTGAGTTCCTTGCCGAACGCTTCGGACTGCGCCTTGAACGTCGCGCTGTCGAGCGCTTCGCCCTCGAAGCTGTTCAAGCTCGCGCCGCCGATGCTCACCGTCGCCAGACTGCCGGCCGGGCCGGCCGCGTTGATGTAGGGGATGCCCTTCTTGGCCAACGCCGACTTGATCACGTCGCACGACTGCTTGAACGCGGCCTTGCCGACCGGATCGAACTGGAACGCGCAGCGGTCCGGATCGGCGGTGACGGTGACCGGCGAGGCGGCGACCGCGGCTTCCAGCGCCGGGTTGACGTTGTGGGTGAGCGCCTTGAACACCGGGAAGTAGGTGAACACCGCGATCAGGCAGCCGGCCAGCACGATCTTCTTGCGGCCGATCTTGTCCGACAGCCAGCCGAACAGGATGAACCCGCCGGTGGCCAGCGCAAGCGCGATCGCGATCAGGATGTCGGCCTGGTTCGGATCCATGCCGAGGGTCTTGGTCAGGAAGAACAGCGAGTAGAACTGGCCGCCGTACCACACCACCGCCTGGCCCGCCGTCGCGCCGAGCAGGGCGAGCAACGCGATCTTGCCGTTCCTGGAGAAGAAGCTCTCGGTGATCGGCGCCTTGGAGGTCTTGCCCTCGGCCTTCATCTGCTGGAACAGCGGCGATTCGGCCAGCTGCATGCGGATCCACACCGACACGCCGAGCAGGATCACCGAGAACCAGAACGGGATGCGCCAGCCCCAGGCTTCGAAGTCGTCCTTGCCCAGCCAGTTGCGGCAGGCCCAGATCACCAGCAGCGACAGGAACAGGCCGATGGTCGCGGTGGTCTGGATGAAGCTGGTGTACAGACCGCGCTTGCCGTTGGGCGCGTGCTCGGCGACATAGGTCGCCGCGCCGCCGTACTCGCCGCCGAGCGCGAGGCCCTGCAGCAAGCGCAACACGATCAGGATCACCGGCGCGGCGATGCCCATGGTGGCGTAACTGGGCAGGATACCGACCAGGAAGGTCGACAGGCCCATCAGCACGATGGTGATCAGGAAGGTGTATTTGCGTCCGATCATGTCGCCGAGCCGGCCGAACACCAGCGCGCCGAACGGACGCACCGCGAAGCCGGCGGCGAACGCGAGCAGGGCGAAGATGAACTGGCTGGTCTCGTTGAGGCCGCCGAAGAACTGCTTGCCGATGATGACCGCGAGCGAGCCGTACAGATAGAAGTCGTACCACTCGAACACGGTGCCGAGGCTTGAGGCGAAAATGACTTTCTTATGACCCTTGGTCAGCGGCGCGGTGGACGGCGGCGCGTTTGCGGCGGTGCTGGACATGTCTGTTCCCCCGAACAGTGAGAAGGAGCGGGCTTGGGGCCCGCCGGGGTTTTGTGTGTCAGAAACGGTAATCGCTAAAAAAGTGTTTGGTCACGGGCTGCGGACCCTTCCGACCGTCATTCCCGCGAAGGCGGGAATCCAGAGACTTCAGCGCCATCCTTCAAGAACGTCATTCCCGCGAAAGCGGGAATCCAGCGACTTCAAACGTTCTCGCACGAAAGGCACTGGATTCCCGCCTTCGCGGGAATGACGGTAGGAGAGGACGCCGCGACCGGAAAGCATCAGAAGCTGTACTTCACATGCGTCTGCAAACGATTGATCTCGCCCTTGTCGCCGGTTTCGAGCTCGCGCTGGCCCCAGATGTACTCCGCGCCCACGTCGAGCTTCGGAATCGGGGTGTAGATCAGGTTGATGTGCGCCGACTGCGCCGAGTGGGTGATGCCGGTGCCGGTCAACGCGGTGTCCTGGTCGTACTGCGCGCGCGAATAGAACAGGTTGCCGCGCAGCTTCGGGGTGAACACGTGGCGCCAGCCGACGAAGCCGGAGACGACGTCGATGTTGTCCAGATCGCCGTTCGCGTCGAGCACCGCGTCGTTGTTGAGCGCCAGGCCGATGTAGCGGCCGATGCCGCTGCCGGCGGTGACCATGTAACGCAGGTCGTCCTTGGCGCCGAGGTTCCACTTGCCCGAAACGCTCAGGCCGTAACCGGTGTTGCTGTCGTTGATCTTGCCGGTCTGGTACTTGAGCTGCCGCGCCAATGCGCCGACGCTGAAATGACCCCAGTCGCCCTTGGCGGTGTAGCGCGCGGTGACGTCGGGGACCGCGCCGTCGTCGCCTTGGACCTGGGCCATGTTGCCGCGGAACGGCGTGTACACCGTCTCCGGGTTTTCGATCGAGAACGACCACGGCCCGCTGGTGTAGCGCAACTGCGCCTGACGCACGAACACCGTGCCCTCGGTGGGGCCGAGGAAGTCGACCGTGTCCGGCAGCGCCGCGGTGTCCTGGAAGTTCGACCAGGTCTGGCCGGCCAGCCACTTGTTCCAGCTCACGTAGGCCTGGCGCAAGGTCAGCGCATAGGTGTTGGTGGCGATCTCGTTGCCGGTGAACGCGGTGGTGCCGCCGCCGAACAGATCGAATTCGAGATAGCCCTTGATCTTGTCGCCGCTGTCCAGATCGGTGTCGGTGGCGAACCAGAAGCGCGAGAAGTTCGCGCCCATGTCGGTGTCGGCGCTGCCCTCGCGATTGCCGCCGCCGCCGACCGGAATCGCCTTGGGCACGTAGAACAGGCGACCGACCGAACCGTCGGCGATGTCGCCGTCGTTGGTCGAGGTGACCGAGGCGTCGAGCTTGATGAAGCCGCCGTAGCTGAAACGCGTGCCGGGATTCGCGCCCGGGTTGATCGGCGCGGTCTGCAGGCTCGGCTTGCCCGGCGCGGCGGCCGCGGCGACCGGCGCGCTGGCTTGCGCGGCCTTGACCTCGGTGACCTGGGTCTGGACTTGCTGCTGTTGCGACACCAGTTGCTGGACCATGCGTTCCAGATCGGCGACGCGCGCTTCGAGTTCTTTTTCCTTCGCCGTTTGCGCGAAGGCGAGTCCCGGCAGGGCCAGTGCGACCAGCAAGGCCGCGGCCAGCGGCCGCCGTCGGATCGTTGTGCGCGGCGCGGCGTTGCGTGTCATCACGCGAGTGACAGTCATGATTCCCCTCCCGAAGAATGCCGCCCGAACGGTGCGGCCGCGGCCAGCCTGCGCGCGGCCTGAGTGGGTCACCATTCGCCATTGGTCGTAAAAAGTGCACCTGTATGCGCGGTTTACGACCAAGGTCTATGGGGCTGGGAATCGGGAATGGGGAATCGGGAATCGCCCAGGCGACCTTGCCTGCGCTGATTCCCGATTCCCCATTCGCGGCCGTTAGACCAAGGTCTAAACAGGCACCTCAGCGGCGCTTGCTGCGTTGCGGCACACTTGAGGGCCGAGAGTCGCGATTGGCGATCTGCCACGGCATCATCGTCGCCAGGCACTCCAATCCGCCATCTCCGAATCCCGAATATTCGCAGGAGCCCCCAATGAGTCACCCCGCCAGCGTCTATCCCGTCGACGAGGCCTTCGCCGCTCAGTCGCGTTATCGGCGCGAGGATTACCAACGCCTGTACGCCGAATCGATCAGCGATCCCGAAGGGTTCTGGGGCCGCGTCGCGCAACGGCTGGAGTGGTTCAAGGCGCCGACCAAGATCAAGAACGTCAGCTACGACCTGCGCGATTTCCGCATCAAGTGGTACGAGGACGGCGAGCTCAACGCCAGCGTCAATTGCCTGGACCGGCACCTGGCCACGCGCGGCGACAAGACCGCGCTGTTGTTCGAGCACGACGATCCGAACCTGCCGGCCGAGCCCATCAGCTACCGCGAGCTGCATGCGCGCGTATGCCGGCTGGCCAATGCGCTGCGCAACCTCGGAGTCAAGAAGGGCGACCGCATCACCATCTACCTGCCGATGATTCCCGAAGCGGTGGTCGCGATGCTGGCCTGCGCGCGGGTCGGCGCGATCCACTCGGTGGTGTTCGGCGGGTTCGCGCCCAATTCGATCGCCGACCGCATCGCCGACTGCACCAGCAAGCTGGTCATCACCGCCGACGAAGGCCTGCGCGGCGGCAAGAAGATCGCGCTCAAGGCCAATGTCGATGCGGCGCTGAAACTTCCGGGCACCAACTCGGTCGAAACCGTGCTGGTGGTGCGCCACACCGGCGCCGCGGTCGACATGCAGATGCCGCGCGACCGCTGGTACGACGCGGTGATCGAAGGCCAGCCCGACACCTGCGAACCCGAGCGCATGAATGCGGAAGACCCGTTGTTCATCCTCTACACCTCCGGCAGCACCGGCAAGCCCAAGGGCGTGCTGCACACCACCGGCGGCTATCTGACCTACGCCGCGTTCACCCACGAAGCGGTGTTCGACCTGCGCGAGGACGACATCTACTGGTGCACCGCCGACGTCGGCTGGGTCACCGGCCACAGCTACATCGTCTACGGCCCGCTCGCCAACGGCGCGACCGCGCTGGTGTTCGAAGGCGTGCCGAACTATCCGGACGTGTCGCGGTTCTGGAACGTGATCGACAAGCACCAGGTCACGATCTTCTACACCGCGCCGACCGCGATCCGCGCGCTGATGCGCGACGGCGACGAGCCGGTCAAGAAGACCTCGCGTTCCTCGCTGCGCCTGCTCGGCACGGTCGGCGAGCCGATCAATCCCGAAGCCTGGCGCTGGTATTACGAAGTCGTGGGCGATTCGCGTTGCCCGATCGTCGACACCTGGTGGCAGACCGAGACCGGCGGCATCCTGATCAGCCCGCTCGCGGGCGCGATCGACCTCAAGCCCGGTTCGGCGACCCAGCCGTTCTTCGGCGTGCAGCCGGCGCTGGTCGACGCCAACGGCGGCGAGCTGGAAGGCGAGGCCGAAGGCAATCTGGTGTTGAAGGATTCCTGGCCGGGGCAGATGCGCACGGTCTATGGCGATCATCCGCGTTTCATCGAGACTTATTTCAAGACGTATCCGGGCAGCTACTTCACCGGCGACGGCTGCCGTCGCGACGCGGATGGGTATTACTGGATCACCGGTCGCGTCGACGACGTGATCAACGTCAGCGGCCATCGCATCGGCACCGCCGAGGTCGAGAGCGCGCTGGTCTCGCATCCGAAGGTGGCCGAAGCGGCGGTGGTCGGGTTCCCGCACGACCTCAAGGGCCAGGGCATCTACGCCTACGTGACCCTGATCGCCGGCGAAGCGCCGGGCGAAGAGCTGCGCAAGGAACTGGTGGCCTGGGTGCGCAAGGAAATCGGCCCGATCGCCACGCCCGACCATCTGCAATGGGCACCGGGCTTGCCGAAGACCCGTTCGGGCAAGATCATGCGCCGCATCCTGCGCAAGATCGCCGAGAACGCGCCGGATCAGCTGGGCGATACCAGCACGCTGGCCGATCCGTCGGTGGTGGATAGTTTGGTTAATGAGCGGCTTGGGAAGTGAGAGGACGTGGGGGCTTGCGGTAAGAGCAAATCCCCCCTGGCCCCCCTTTTTCAAAGGGGGGACTCGAAATGATGCTTGCCGGATGTCTGGGCGTTTGGCCTGGGCACGGAGAAAGGCCTCAATCGCCGTCTTTGCCTTTGCTGTTCCCCCCTTTGAAAAAGGGGGGCAGGGGGGATTTGCTCTCAGCCACGTATCCGCTCGGAAACGATCCAATAAATCGCTTCCATGACCGCGGCGGTCTCCGTCAACACCTGCCGATTGTCGAACCGCACAACCTTGAGCCCAAGCGACTCAAGCGCCAAAGTGCGGCGCGCATCCGCCGCAAGCCCTTCCTCGCTCAGGTGCTGCGAACCGTCGACCTCGATCACCAGTCCGGCGGCGGGCGCGAAGAAATCCACGACATACGTCAGCAGCGGCTTCTGCCGATAGAACGGCACGTTCAAGATCTGTTTGCGGCGCAGCAGGAACCAAAGCCGCGCCTCCGCCGCACTCATGCCGCCGCGCAGATCGCGAGAACGGTATTTGAGACTTTGTGCATACGGGGGCATACCCGCATTTCACCCACCTTCACCCATCGTCCAATAGCGGGCCACACCCCCGCTGGTCGTAAGATTCCCCTGACAGCAAGTCCGGCCCACGCATGACGTCCGCCGCCGCAACACCCGCCGCAACGCAGTACCCGAGGTCCCCCATGCCGACCCTGCTGATCGCCGACGACCACCCGCTGTTCCGCGAAGCCCTGCGCGGCGCGGTCGCGCGGGTGCTGCCGGATGCGGCCCTGCGCGAAGCCGACAGCGTCGATGCGCTGTACGCCCTGGTCGAGGCCGAATCCGACGCCGACCTGCTGCTGCTCGATCTCAACATGCCCGGCGCGCAAGGCTTCAGCGCGCTGGTGCATCTGCGCGCGCTGCATCCGCAGCTGCCGATCGTGGTGGTGTCCGCGCGCGAGGAACCGGCGACGATGCGCCGCGCGCTCGATCACGGCGCGGTCGGTTTCATCCCCAAGTCCGCCGATGCGGTGACCCTGGGCGAGGCCCTGACCACCGTGCTCGACGGCGATCGCTGGGCGCCCGCCGCCGCGTTCGCGGCGCCCGCCGCCAATGCCGAGGAACACGACGCCGCGCAGCGCTTGCGCGACCTCACCCCGCAGCAGTTCCGGGTGCTGCAGATGCTCGGCTCGGGCCTGTTGAACAAGCAGATCGGCTACGAACTGGGCGTGTCGGAAGCGACGGTCAAGGCCCACGTCACCGCGATCTTGCGCAAGCTCGGCGCCAACAATCGCACCCAGGCGGTGCTGATCGCCGGCCGCCTGGCGCTCGATCCGGGCGCGATCGTGCCGCCGCCCGAAGAAGCGGACTAAGGCCGCGGCCCCCGCACGCGCCGCGGTCGGCCGCGATTCGCCGGCAGGGCCCGGCATGCCCGGCGCAAGCGCTGCATTACACCCTTAGTTGAACCGCCGCATCGCCTGCGCATACGCGCGGTCGATCTGCATGCGCCGACGCTGCGCCTGCGCGCGCGCGTCCGCGCTCAGTTGGGCGATGCGTTCGGGCAGGTGTTCGGCGCGTTTGCTTTGATGCGCGGCGTCGATGGTCGCGCGGTCGGCGTTCGCGGGCACGCCGAGCACTTCGTGCCACGGCCGCTCGCCGTCGGCCGAAGTCGACGATTCGTTGTCGCGACCGCTCAGCAACGGCCACACCACAGCGACCAGCCAATAGCCCAGCGCCACGCCGCCGACGATCACCAGCACTTCGGTCGAGGTCATCGCAATTGCTCCAGTCGTTGTTTCGCGCCCAGCAGGCGCGCGTCGTCGCCATGAAAATCGATCGCCATGTCGGCGCGCTCGGCGATGGCGTCGGCCAGTTGCCGGCGCTCGTCCGCGGGCAGCAGGCGCCGCGCCGCGTCGATGGCGTTGCCGTGCAGGCCGCGCCGCGCGCACAGGCGACGCACCACGTTGAGCGCATGCGGCGGGCAGCACAGCAGTTCGAACGACAGCGACAAGGCTTGTCGACTGCTCAGCTCCAGCACGCGCCGATAACGCCAGATGCGCAGGCCCATCGCCAGCACGGTGGCGTAGATCGACACCGCCAGCGCCAGCATCGCCAGCGGATGCGGAAACCGCCACAGCAGCAGCGGCAGCGCGACCAGCAGCAAGATCCACAGCAACCGGCAGGCCGCGCCGAAGCCGTGCAATGCCTGGAGGAAATGATCCAGCCCCGCCCAGTGCTCGGCGGGTGATTGCGCCGGATCGCCGAGCCAGCCGCAGCGCCACAGCGGCGCCGCGGGCCGCAGCGGATCGGGCAGATACAGATAGCGGCCGCGCCACTGCGTGTTCGAACCGGTCGACGCGCGCCAGTCACGGCCGTGCCGCACCACGACGATTTCGTCGTAGTGCAGCAGCATCAGCGCGTCTTGCAGATAAAACCCGATCACGCCGAGCACCAGCAGCAGCTCGACCGGCGCCAGATTCATTCCTGCGCGTCGTCTTTCGGCTTGTCTTTGTTGCGGCCGAACAGCTTGCCGATCGCGGTGCCGACGGCGACGAAGCCGACCAGCACCAGCTTCCAGGCCTTGACCAGGAACAGACCGATCGCGGCGAACACGCCCTTCTTGCTCGCCACCGCGGCCGCGCCGCCGGTGATCAGCGCGGCCAGGCCGAATTCGGCGACGTGATCGCCGGGCTTGAACTCGCTGTACTTCTCGCCGTCGTTGAACGAATAGCCCGGCACCAGTTGCTTGAACTGGCCGATCGCGCCGTCCAGATCGGTCTGGTCGGCGACCAGGATCACCTCGGTGACGCCGTGGCGGCCGAGCAGGCGGGTGTTGTAGTTGGCGAACTTCTCGGTCGAACCTTCGCTGGAGGCGAGCACGGCCCATTCGAGGTTGTGGGTGGACTTGTCGTACTGGGGCTTGAAGCTCCAGCCCTCGATCTTCATGGTTTCCCAGCCGCGCTTGCGGCGTTCCTCGTTGCCTTCCTCGGTGCCTTCGCGGATCGAGTCAAGGATCGCGTCGGCATCGAGCGACTCTTCGTCCTTCACATAGCCGATATCGCTGTAGTGGAAGAACGAAAACCAGTTCATGTCCTTCGGCGCGAGGGTGTACTCGTCGGTGCCGGTGGGCGGGTTGTGCAGGATTTCGTTGAGCTTGCGCGTGCTCGCGGCATCCAGGAACGCGTAACCCTCGGGTACGCGGATGCTGGCCTTGTCGGCGATCTTGCCGTTGGTCGGTCCGACCTGCCAGGCCAGATTGGCCAGCGCATCGGCGCCGGTGTCCTGGGCGGCGGCGGGCGCGAGGGTGCCGACCAGCGCGAGCGCGGTCAGGACGGAAAGCAGGCGCTTCCGCATGAGGTATCCCCTTGTTCGATTCGATGACGTCTGTGATGAGACGCTGGCGGACGTTCCCCACGCCCGGCCCGCTATCGCGTCCTTGGATAGGTGCGGGCCCGGCAAGCTTAGTGTGTCGGGCATCACGTAAGCAACGAAGTTTTATTCAGTGCGCCGCCGCCGCGGACGGCGGCCCGGGCGGCCGCATCAGCGCCGGGTTTCAGGCGCGCGGGTTCGACCGCTGCGCGGCCAGGAATGCCCGTAA
The DNA here is from genome assembly GCF_014779555.2 of Lysobacter capsici. Classification (NCBI taxonomy): domain Bacteria; kingdom Pseudomonadati; phylum Pseudomonadota; class Gammaproteobacteria; order Lysobacterales; family Lysobacteraceae; genus Lysobacter; species Lysobacter capsici. Next base: position 5,778,784 of record NZ_CP094357.1, on the reverse strand, counting down.
CGAGGCCGGTTTGATCGGCTTGGTCAGCACCCGGCAACCGTGTTCGCGCGCGGCATGCTTGAGCGCGTCGCTGCCGTCGCCGGTCAACAGCGCGGCCGGCAGCGCGGCGCCGATGCGTTCGCGCAGCACGTCGATGGTCGCCAGGCCGTCGAGACGGTCGTGCAGGTGGTAGTCGACCAGGGCCACGTCGGGCGATTGATCGAGCAGGGCCAGCGCATCGTCCACGGTCGCCGCCAGCAGCGCGGTCGCGCCCCAGCGATCGAGCAGGGCGCGCATGCCGTCGAGGATTTCGCGGTCGTTGTCGATGCACAGCACGCGCAGCCCGGCCAGCGAATCGCCGAGCGTCGGCGACGCGGTTTCCGGCGGCGGCAGTTCGCGCAGCGGTTCGCCCAGCGGCACCGCGATCGAGAACACACTGCCGCGGCCGATCTGCGAACGCACCCGTAGCGGATGATCCAGGGTGCGCGAGATGCGCTGGCAGATCGACAGGCCCAGGCCCAGGCCGCGTTCGCCGCCGCTGCCGGGTTGGTCGAAGCGGCGGAACTCGTCGAAGATCTGTTCCAGGTGATGCTCGGGAATGCCCGGGCCGGTGTCCCATACCTGCAATTCGATCTGGCGCGAATGCGGACGCGCGCGCGCCGCCATCAGCACGCCGCCTTCGCGGGTGTAGCGCAGCGCGTTGGCGAGGAAGTTCTGCAGCGCGCGGCGCAGCAGGCGGCGGTCGCTGCGGATCGACAGCGGCATCGACGGCACCCGCACGCGCAGGTGCAGGCCGCGGCCGGCGGCGCTGGGCGCGTACTGCGCGGCGAGTTCGCGCAGCAGTTCGCCCGCGTCGAGGTCGTCGAGTTCCGGACGCAGCGCGCCGGCGTCCAGGCGCGAGATGTCGAGCAGGCCGTCGAGCAAGTCTTCGGCCGCGCGCAACGAGGCATCGACGCGTTCGGCCAGGCGGCGTTGCTCGTGGGCATCGTCGCTTTCGCGCAGCGCGGTGGTGAACAGGCGCGCGGCGTTGAGCGGTTGCAGCACGTCGTGGCTGACCGCGGCGAGAAAGCGGGTCTTGGACTGCTGCGCCGATTCGGCTTCCTGGGTGCGTTGTTCGACCCGCTGTTCGAGGTTTTCGTTGGCTTCGCGCAATGCTTGTTCGGCGCGTTTGTAATCGGTGACGTCGCTGTAGCTGGTCACGTAGCCGCCGCCGATCAGCGGCCGCCCGACCATCTCGATCACCTGGCCGTTGGCGCGCACGCGCTCGAACACGTGCGGCGCGCCCGCGCGCAGATGGGCGAGGCGGCGGCGCACGATTTCGTCGATGCGGGTTTCGTCGAGGCTGTAATCGTCGTCCGGACCGGGGCCCATTTCGCCGCGCTCGGCGTTCCAGCGGATCAGATCGCTGACCGGACGGCCGACGTAAAGCATCCCGTCGGGGTAGTCGAACAACTCCTGATAGCGGCGGTTCCACGCGACCAGGCGCATCGCCGGATCGACCACGCTGACGCCCTGGCTGATGTTTTCCAGCGTGGTCGACAGCACCTGACGATTGAAGCGCAGTTCCTGGTTGGCTTCGTCGAGCAGCGCGACCACTTCGCCCAGTTCCATGCCCGAACCGCGCAGCGCGCTGGTCAGGGTCAGGCGCGCGGAGGCCGCGCCGATCGCCGCGGCGAGCAGGCGTTCGGTGAATTGCGCCAGGGCGCGGTCGGCCGGTTGTTCGGGCTGCCATTCGCGGCCTTGCTGGTGCGCGTAATCCTCGAACGCGCGGCGCGCGTGACGCTCGCCGACGATGCGTTCGGCCAGCGCCAGCAGTTCGCCGCCGCGCACGCTGCCGGCCCAGCCGCCCGGGCCGAGCGCGGGACGGCGCACGTACGGGTCGAGGAACGGCGCGGCCAGCAGCTGATCCTGCAGACGCGGGCGTTGCCGCACCGAGACGAACAGGAACGCGCCGATATTCACCAGCAGCGACCAGAACGTGCCGTGGGTCAGCGCATCCCAGCCGACCAGGCCGAACAACTGCTCGGGCCGCAGCCAGGCGATCGCGAGCGGGCCGGTCGCGAGCCAGTCGTCGCCGATCCAGCCGCCGCGCGCGAGCGCCGGCAGCAGCAAGGTGTAGGTCCACACCACGGTGCCGGCGAACAGGCCGGTGAACGCGCCGGATCGGCTCGCGCCGCGCCAGTACAGGCCGCCGATCAGCGCCGGCGCGAACTGCGCGACCGCGGCGAAGGCGAGCAGGCCGTGCTGGGCCAGACCGTTCGCGCCGAGCGAACCGCGGTGATAGGTGTAGGCCATCAACGCGAGCAGCACGATGGTGACCCGGCGCACCCACAGCACCTGGCGATCGATGCCGGGGCTTTGATGCGGCGCGCCTTCGTGCAGCGCGCCGGTGCGCAGCAACAAGGGCATGACCAGGTCGTTGCTGACCATGGTCGACAGCGCCACCGACGACACGATGACCATGCCGGTCGCGGCCGAAAATCCGCCGATGTAGACCATCAGCGCCAGCGCGCGCTGGTCGAACTGCAATGGCAGCGCGAGCACGTAGGTGTCGGGCGATACGCCGCTGCCGCCGAGCACGGCCTGGCCGGTCAGGGTGATCGGCACCACCAGCAGGCTGATCAGAATCAGATAGCCGCCGAACAGCCAGCGCGCCGAACGCAGGTCGTTGGGGTCCTGGCATTCGACCACGGCGACGTGGAACTGGCGCGGCAGGCACACGATCGCGGTGAACGCGAGCAAGGTCTGGGTGATGAAGCCGGCCGGCAGGCCCGGTTGCATGACCACGCGCGCGGCCTGTTCGACGCGTTCGGGGTAGCTGCCCAGGCCGGGCAGGTGGATCAGCGCGAACACGCCGATGGCGACGAACGCGACCAGCTTGACCAGCGACTCCAGCGCGACCGCCAGGACCATGCCGTGATGGTGTTCGGTCGCATCGACCTGGCGGGTGCCGAACAGGATCGCGAACACCGCCAGCATCATCGCCACGTAGAACGCCGGATCGGCGAGCAGGCCGCTGTCGGACGGCACCCCGGCCAGCACTTCCACGCTCATCGCCACGGCCTTGAACTGCAGCGCGACGTAGGGCACCGCGGCGGTCAGCGCGACGGTGGCGACCAATGCGGCCAGGCCCGGCGCGCGGCCGTAGCGCGAGGACAGAAAGTCGGCGATCGAGACGATGCGCTGTTCGCCGGAGATCAGCACCAGGCGTTCGAGGATGCGCCAGCCGAAGGCCAGCATCAGCAGCGGGCCCAGATAAATCGGCAGGAAGCCCAGCCCGGTGCGCGCGGCGGTGCCGACCGCGCCGTAGAAGGTCCACGAGGAGCAATACACCGCGAGCGCGAGCGAATAGACCGCGGTGCGCAGCCAGCGCGCGCGCGGCGTGCGTTCGCGCTGGTCGCCGTAGTAGGCGACCGCGAACAGCAGGCCGACGTAACCGGCCGATACCAGCAGCAGGATCCAGCCTGGGATCAAGGGCGCGGATTCGCGAGGACGAGTGGCGTCGAGTGTACGGCCTCGGCGATTGGCTCGGGTTTGGGTGGGGGTTCGACTTTGGATGCAGGCGCGGCCCTCACCCCAACCCCTCTCCCGCTAGCGGGAGAGGGGCTTTTGCTTCTTCCTTCTCCCGCTTGCGGGAGAAGGTGCCCGCAGGGCGGATGAGGGCACACAGGCCCGCGCGCAGCCGTTTGCTGCCCCGCGCCATCGGCCACAGCCTCGCCTGAACATCGCACACGCCCCGCACAATCGCGCTGAGCGGCCGATCAAGCTTCCGCACCGTCGCCGCGCGGAACCCACTGCGGTCACGGTTTGCCCGGCGGGCATTTGCCAGTGTCGGCCGCGCGCGCAGAACCCTCGGCTCTCGCGCGCATCAACTCAAACCCAAACCTCGGCGCAGCCATCGCCACGCCCGTTGTCGCCGCAGATGCGGCGCGCGGACGCGCGCGCGTTTGTTCGATGGCCGGTCGCCGTCTCGATCCCAGGAGGGAACAGCGAATGAACCATGGACCGTCGAAGTTGTTGCTGCCCGCGCTGCTGGCCAGCGCACTGTGTCTGGCGCTGCCGGCCACCGCCGTCGCGCAGACCGAACCGGGCGCGCCCGCGCCGTTGAAGATCGCCGATCAGCGCAGCATCGATCTGCAACTGGGCGAGCAGCCCGGTCGGGTCGGTCGCGCCGGCGTCGATGCCGGCCGCAAGCAGGTCGAGATCCGCACCCCGGATGCGTCTTTCATCAAGGTGCATTTCGATCATTTCTCGCTGCCGGCGGGCGTGACCCTGGAAGTCGCCAGCCCCGATGGCCGCGAGGTCTACCGCTACAGCGCGCAGCAGCTCGATCCGCACACCGTCGCCGCCGATCTCGGTCAGGACGGCAAGACCAGCTTCTCGGCGATGTCGATCTCCGGCCCGGTCGCGGTGCTGCGTCTGGTCGGCACCGCGCGCGAACCGTGGCGCGCCGGCCATGGGGTGAAGGTGTCGCGTTATCTGGAAGGCTATCCGGAGGACATGCTGCCGCAGTTGCAGAACGAAGGGCTGCTGGGCACCCAGGTCGGCGGCAAGTCGATCTGCGGCACCGACAACAAGCAGGCCGCGGCCTGCTATGCGACCAGCGACACCCAGGCGTTCAACGGCTCCAAGCCGGTCGCGCGCGCGGTCATGAGCGGCGGCAGCCTGTGCACCGCGTGGCGGGTGAGTTCGAGCAACCGCATGTTCACCAACAACCATTGCATCAGCACCGCCGCGGGCGTGGCCGGCGCGGAGTTCTGGTTCAACTACCAGCGCAGCACCTGCACCGGCGCGCAGGCGACGGTGACCAAGGTCGCGGGCGACCAGATGCTCAAGACCGACACCACCCTGGATTACACGCTGTTCACGGTGAAGAACTTCGCCAACATTTCCAGCTTCGGTTTTCTCGGCCTGGATCCGCGCGCGGCGGTGGCCAATGAAGGCATCTTCATCGCCGGCCATCCCGGCGGGCGGATGAAGGAGCTCAGCGTCGCCGACACCCAGAACAGCGGCGGCAAGTGCCGCGTCGATGCGCCGAGCGTGACCGGCAACGCGGCCAACAGCGATGTCGGCTACTACTGCGACACCGAGGGCGGCAGCTCGGGTTCGCCGGTGCTCGCGCGTTCCAGCGGCAAGGTGCTGGCGCTGCACCACTTCGGCGGCTGTTTCAATTCGGGCGCGAAGATTTCGCTGATCTGGCCGCAGGTGTCTACGTACTTTGGCGGTGTGATTCCCTGAGTTCGTAGTTGGTCTTGTAGTTGCGCAACGACAAGCCCGCCGATTGGCGGGCTTGTTGTTTGGGGGCGCGAAGGCGAAGTCGCTGGATCCCCGCGTTCGCGGGGATGACGGTCTTGAGGGGATGTTTGGATTTTTGGTGGTGTTGCTTCGGAGAATTACGAAGCACGAAGCACGAAGCACGAAGCAAAAGGCAGAAGGCAGAAGGCAAGGCACGCAACTCACGACGCACGAGTATGTCGGCTTCCCAGGCTCGTCATTCCCGCGAACGCGGGAATCCAGCGACTTTCATCGCAGGATCACGAAAAAGCAGCAGGTGTTTGCCTTTTTCTCTACATGCACGCTAAAAGCGAATCCCCCGCGCGGCCGTTTCGAACCGACTTCGAACTCGCGACGGGCGCTCGCCCCCTTTTTCAAAGTGGGCATGGTCGGCGCGCGTGTCCGGCCCCGAGCCCGCCATTGCCGTTGCTTTTCCCCCCTTTGGAAAAGGGGGGGGGCAGGGGGGATTCGCTTTTGCTCTGCGCTCATCAAAGGCAAATCCCCCGCGCGGTCGTTTCGATCCGACTTCGAACTCGCGCCGGCCGCTCGCCCCCTTTTTCAAAGTGGGCATGATTGGCGCGCATGTTCGCTTCGCCATGCGGGTGTCTTCGCATCGGTCCTGAGCGCATCGATCCTCAGCAAAAACCTTCGCGCAAAAGAAAACCCGCCATGTAGGCGGGTTCGCTTCTGAAGGCGCTGGATCCCCGCTTTCGCGGGGATGACGCCTTGGCAAAGCCGTTCGCGCCATGCGCGAACGGGCCAAGACGTCACTTGATCTTGCCTTCCTTGTAGATCACGTGCTTGCGGACGACGGGGTCGTACTTCTTGACCTCCATCTTCGCCGGGGTGTTCTTCTTGTTCTTGTCGGTCGTGTAGAAGTGACCGGTGTTCGCCGTCGAGATCAGGCGGATCTTGTCGCGCTTGGAAGCCATGGTTCGATCCTCCTCAGATCTTTTCGCCGCGTGCGCGGAGTTCGGCGAGGACGGAATCGATACCGTTCTTGTCGATGGTGCGCAGGGCATTGGCGGAAACACGCAGCTTCACCCAACGGTTCTCACTGGCGACCCAGAAGCGGCGCTCGTGCAGGTTGGGCATGAAACGGCGGCGGGTCTTGTTCATGGCATGCGAGACGTTGTTGCCGGTCGTCGTTCGCTTGCCCGTTACTTGGCATACGCGGGACATTACGCACCTCGAAAGGAGTCTTGCTTCCCTTGGCCAGGGAGGCGGCGGCCCCGGCACCGCGCTCTTTCGAAGGCAGGCACCGCGCGATACAGGTAAGGAATTCACGCCGCACGTGGCGGTCCGGAATCGCGCTTCCGGGGCCGCCCGGTGATGCCCCTAAGAGCAGCCGGACGCAGCGAGCCGCGAATTATGCCGGTAAATCCAAGCCGGAACAAGCACTTGGCGATCACGACTCGGAACGGTCGGCGGGGAGGGCGCGATATTCTCCCAGGCAGGCCGCGAACCCTTATCCAGTCCCGGCATCCACTCGCGCCCTTGCAAGGAGATCCACATGAGCCGTCGCACTGCATCCTGCGATTGCGGCCAGTTAAGCCTGACCTGCGAAGGCGAGCCGGTGCGGGTTTCGGTCTGCCATTGCCTGTGTTGCCGCCGCCGCACCGGCAGCGCGTTCGGCTGGCAGGCGCGGTTTCCGCGCGAGGCGGTGACCATCACGGGCGAGTCGCGCGAATACGTGCGACGAGGCGATAGCGGCAGTTCGGCCCGGTTCGGCTTCTGCCCGAACTGCGGCTCGACCGTCTACTGGCGGGCCGAAGGGCTGGAGGCGTTCGTCACGGTCGCGGTCGGCGCCTTCGCCGAGCCGGACTTCCCGCCGCCGGGGGTATCGGTCTACGACGGCCGGCGCTCGCGCTGGATCCAGATGCCGCAAGGCTGCGAGATCATCGACTGATCCGGCCGGCGCCCGGCCCGCGCCTCAGTGGCTGGCGCGGTCGCGGTGCCAGCCGCGGTGCTTGATGTCCAGGTACAGGCTGTAGGCGGCGGTGAAGGCCGGGAACAGGTTCTGGATCACCCCGACCGAGTCCTGCTTCTGCGAAAACACGAAGTAACTCAGGGTCATGACGCTGCCGACCAGGCTCATGTACCAGAACGCGCGCGGGATCACCGGCTTGCCCTGGCGCTTGCTGGCGATGAACTGGACCAGCCAGCGGCCGCCGAACATCAGCGCGCCGACCAGGCCGATCAGCTTCCACGGCGACATGTGCAGGCCGGTCCAGGTCAGCCACTCGATCGGCGAATTCATGAAGTCCATGGCGGCGACCTCAGCGTTCGACGATCTGGGTCAGCTTGCCGCGGCGGATCAGCCAGGCCACCCCGCGCAGATCGCTGATGCCGACCAGGGCACGGTTGAGGTTGTTGTACTTGGACACGCCGGTGCTGCGCTGGCGGTGATTGACCGGCACGCTCAGTGTCTTCCATCCGGCGCGCTGCATCAGCGCCGGCAGATAGCGGTGCATGTGGTCGAAGTAGGGCAGTTCCAGGAACGCGGCGCGTTCGAACAGCTTGATGCCGCAGCCGGTGTCGGGGGTGTCGTCGCGCAGCATGCGGCGGCGGATCGCATTGGCCCATTTCGAGGCCCAGCGCTTGCTGCCCGAGTCCTGGCGGTTGACCCGCCAGCCGGCGAACAGGCGCACGTCGCTGGCCGATTCGGCGCGCTTGGCCAGCAGCTTGGGGATGTCGGCCGGGTCGTTCTGGCCATCGCCGTCGAGGGTCGCGATCCAGGCGCCGCGCGCGGCCTTGACCCCGTTGCGCACCGCGGTGCTCTGGCCGCTCTGGGTCACGTGGTGCAGCACGCGCAACTCGGGCACGCCGGCCTTGAGCGCTTCGAGTGCCGCCAGGGTGCCATCGCGCGAATGGTCGTCCACATAGACGATCTCGAAATCGGTCACCCCGCGCAGCGCGGTGACGATTTCCTGGATCAGGGGCGCGACGTTGTCCTGTTCGTTGAACACAGGCACGACGACGGAGAGGTGTGGGGATTGAGTCATCGATGGGGTTCGCGAGGAATGCGGGTATTTCAGCCCGGGGCTTGGTCAGCGTGGAGTGATGGACAGGCCGGCGCGGCGCATCCGGGGCAGTGGCGGCACAGGGTTCGCGGGCGAGGTTCGGTCGCCGCCGGCGAAAAACACCGGCAGCTTAAGCCGCGGCCGCGCTGACGTGAACGGCCGGGGCTCCGGCGTTCGGCCAGCGATCATGAAGGCGCGGGTGTTGGGCGTGATCGCCGACGGCGTGGATTGTCGGTGCCCGAGGGCATGCGACGGCGTCGGCGGGCGGGGTTCGGGGCGGGATACTTCGCTGTAATGGTCGCGAATGTCAGGCATCGTCGCCGAAATAGTCGCGGCACCACGCGACCACCCGCGGCAAGCCCTGTTCGATCGCGGTCGTCGGCTCGAACCCTAACGCGGCCTGGGCGCGCGAGGTGTCGGCCATGGTTTCGATCATGTCGCCGGGCTGCATCGGCTTGTAGATCTTTTCGGCCGGGCGGCCGGCGGCGTCGGCGATGACCTGGATGAAGCGTTCCAGCTCGACCGGGGTGTGGTTGCCCAGGTTGAACACCCGGTGCGGCGGTTCCTGTTCGGGCGGATGGTCCAAGGCGCCGATCACCCCGGCGACGATGTCGTCGATGTAGGTGAAGTCGCGGCGCATCTTGCCGTGGTTGAACACGTCGATCGGGCGGCCGGCGAGCACCGCGCGCGAGAACAGCAACGGCGCCATGTCCGGCCGGCCCCAGGGGCCGTAGACGGTGAAGAAGCGCAGACCGGTCGAACGCAGGCCGTACAAGTGCGCGTAGGTGTGCGCCATCAGTTCGTTGGCGGCCTTGGTCGCCGCGTACAGCGAGCGCGGCTGGTCGATGCGCTGGTCTTCCGAGAACGGCGGTTTGGCCGAGTCGCCGTACACCGACGAGGAACTGGCATAGGCCAGATGCTGCACGCCGCGATGGCGGCACAGCTCGAGCAGGTTGACGAAGCCGACCAGGTTGCTGTCGACATAGGCATGCGGGTTGCTCAGCGAATAGCGCACGCCGGCCTGCGCGGCCAGGTGGACGACCCGGTCGAAGGCGAATTCGTCGAACAGCGCGGCCAGGCCGTCGCGGTCGCCCAGGTCGAGCGCGCGGATGTCCACGTCCGCGCATAGCGCCTGCACGCGATCGCGCTTGAGCTGGGGGTCGTAGTAATCGTTGTAGTTGTCGAGACCGACGACATCGCGACCCTGCGCGCGCAGGGCGCGGCAGACGTTCGCGCCGATGAAGCCGGCCGCGCCGGTGACTAGCAGGGTCATGCGAGGGGACGCTGGCTGAGGATGCGCAAAGTGTCGCTCAGTTCGATTGCATTGGCTGCATCGATCCACGGATGCGCGCTCCGCGGGGAGCGCGAGGATCGGGGCGGGAACAGGGGTTCGCGGCGCTGTCTCCGGACCACAACCGGTCGAGCGGGTCGACCCGTTGCGGATGCGCACGGTCCTGAGGCTGGGGCAATGTCGCCGGGTCGCGGCGACGGTCCGCGTAATGCGTCCGTCGCCGCTCGACCGGTTTACCGCATGCCCATTACGGCATGCCGATCCGGCGCGTGCCGATTTACTGCACCGCGACCTGGCGCGCCAGGCCGAAGGCTTCGTCCAGCTGCTCGGCGGTGGCCGCATCGATCCAGGTGTAGATCCGCACCTTGCTCTTGGGCTTGTCGCCCGGCAGGTTGACCAGCGCTTCGCGCGAATAGGGACGCGCGTTGTTGACGGTCTGCTTCTTGAACCACTGCACCTGCTGGCTGCCCACCGTGCCCTTCTCGGCGCGCGCCTTCTTGTTCGGCTTGAAAGTGCGATTGCCCAGGTAGACGCCGAAGCCGCTGCCCGAGCCCAGGCTGGACGGCAGCTCCAGGTAGCAGATCGTGTAGTTCGCGCCCTGGCGCTGGCTCCACTTCAACTCCGGATTCTTCAGTTCCGGGCAGGACCCGGTCTGCGCCGAAGCCATAACCGGTGCCAGCATCAATGCGGCGGCGGCCAACCATTTCATGTGCAATCTCCTTATCGGTGGTGTGGATCGTTTGCGGCGACGACGTTTCGCGCCCGGCCGGAGCAAGCCCGGCAGGCGCAGTAACGAGATCGAATGCGACAGTTTAGTGGAATATCCCCAGGCACCCGGGCGGGACGTCACAGGACGGCTCCGGGCGACCCGCGCAGGGCGGGCGACGACAGGCTAGTGCGGATCAGTCGAGCCGGTGCTCTGGACTTGGGGCGAAGGCGGCCGATCGCAGCGCGTCGGGGCTGACGTCGCGCTCTCGAACGGCCTGGCCGTCATGCCAACACTTGCCGCGACGAAACAGGCGATCGCCGCGCGAGGTACGGATGGGGCTCCGGTCGCGACGCGCTCGTCCCGGCCGCATCGGAGCCTCGGGCGGACTCAGTCGACCGCTTTGCCGCGCAGCTTTTCCAGCACGCCTTCCAGCGAATCCAGATCGCTGTAATGGATCACCAGCCGGCCCTTGCCGGCGCGGCCGTGCAGGACGTTGACCTTGGTGTTCAGCGATTCGGACAGTTCGCGCTCGAGCGTGGCGATGTCGGCCTGCGGCTTGGCCTTGGCCGGCTTGGGCTTGCCGGCGACCGGGATCTTGCCGGCGGCCAGCTGCTGCACCCGATGCTCGACTTCGCGCACCGACCAGCCGGCCTCGGCGGCCTGGCGCGCGACCGCGATCGCGGCCTGCGGCGCCAAGGTCAGCAATGCGCGCGCATGGCCCATTTCCAGCGCGCGGGTTTCCACCAGCACCCGGATTTCGGCCGGCAGTTCCAGCAGGCGCAGCAGGTTGGACACCGCCGCGCGCGACCGGCCGACCGCTTCGGCGGCCTGGGCGTGGGTCAGGTCGAATTCGTCGATCAGGCGGCTGAGCGCCTGCGCTTCTTCCAGCGGGTTGAGGTCCTCGCGCTGGATGTTCTCGATCAGCGCCATCGCGACCACGGTGCGGTCGTCGACTTCGCGGATCACCACCGGGATCGTGCTCAGCCCGGCCAGTCGCGAGGCGCGCCAGCGGCGTTCGCCGGCGATGATTTCGTAGGTCTTGCCGCCGCGCTCGCCGATCTCGCGCACCACGATGGGCTGGATCACGCCCTGGGCCTTGATCGATTCGGCCAGCTCGGCCAGCTTGGCTTCGTCCCAGTGCTTGCGCGGCTGGTACTTGCCCGCGCTCAGCGAATCGACCGGCAGGTTGCGCAGCAGGTCGCCGGGCTGGGCCTCGACCAGGGCCGGCGCCTCGGCGGCGGCCTTCGGGCCAAGCAGGGCTTCCAGGCCGCGGCCCAGGCCGCGCTTCTTGGCGGGATTGCTCATGCCGCGGTCTCCGCGCTGGCGGGGCGCGCGCCGGCCTTGGCGGCCTGGTCGCGTTCGCGCTGGCGGCGCAGCACTTCGCCGGCCAGGCCCATGTAGGCGATGCCGCCGCGGCTGGCCTTGTCGTAGCCGACGATGCTCTGGCCGTAGCTCGGCGCTTCGGCCAGGCGCACGTTGCGCGGCACGATGGTGCGGAACACGCGGTCGCCGAAGTGGGTGGTCAGGTCGGCCGACACGGCGTTGGCGAGGTTGTTGCGCACGTCGAACATGGTGCGCAGCACGCCTTCGATTTCCAGTGAAGGATTGAGGTTGGCCTTGAGCGCCTCGATCGTGTCGACCAGCGCGCTCAGGCCTTCCAGGGCGTAGTACTCGCACTGCATCGGCACGATGATCGAGTCGGCCGCGGTCAGCGCGTTCAAGGTCAGCAGCGACAGCGCCGGCGGGCAGTCGATCAGGATGAAGTCGTAGCTGCCGCGCAGCGGCGCCAGCGCGCGCTTGAGCCGCTGCTCGCGCTCGTCCTGGTTCATCAGGCTGATTTCGGCCGCGGTCAGGTCGATGTTGCCGGGCAGCAGGTCGAAATCCTCCTGCGTGCGCACGATCGTCGCGGCCGCGTCGGCCTCGCCGAGCAGCACGTCGCACACCGAATTCTCCAGCTGGCGCTTGTCGATGCCGCTGCCCATGGTCGCGTTGCCCTGCGGGTCCAGGTCGACGAGCAGCACCTTCTTGGGCGTACGTGCGAGCGCGGCGGCCAGATTGACCGCGGTGGTGGTCTTGCCGACCCCGCCCTTCTGGTTGGCGACGGCGATGATGCGGGCCATGCGGCTCGTCCCCTGCTGTTCGGTGTGATGACGAAAGAAAGCGGACGGCGCCTGGCGCCGGCCGGACTGGGGATTATGCCCGCGCCGGCTGCCCCGCGCTTGCGCGAGGGGCGGCGGGCCGTCAAGACGCCCGGCGACAGACGCTCGGGCGGGCCGGCGTATGGTACTCGCCCGGCGCGAACGCCCCGCTCAGCCTTCGCCGCGGCGGCCGACGGTCACCATGTGGCGCTCGCCGACCAGCCCGGGCACCTGCAGCGCTTCGACCGCGCGCACTTCCCAGCCGTCCGGCAGCGCGGCGATTTCCTCGTCCGGGCGCTGGCCCTTCATCGCCAGCAGCACCCCGCCGGGCTTGAGCAGGTGGCCGCCGAGTTCGAGGATCAGCGGCAAGGTCGCCAGGGCGCGCGCGGTGATGGCATCGAAGGCGCCGGGTTCGGCGAACGCCTCGATCCGCGATTCGGCCACGCGCGCGTCCTTCAGGCCGAGCTGGCGCAATGCTTCGCGCATGAAGCGCGCCTTCTTGCCGTTGCTCTCGACCAGGGTCACGCGCAGGCCGGGTTTGACGATCGCCAGCGGAATGCCGGGCAGGCCGGCGCCGGTGCCCAGGTCGGCCAGGGCGCCGCCGCGCTGCGCCAGGCCGTCGACGTAGCGGTGCATGGCCAGCGAATCGAGCAGGTGCTTGCCGACCATCTCGTGCGGGTCGCGCACGGCGGTGAGGTTGTAGGTGCGGTTCCAGCGCGCGAGCAGGGCCAGGTAGTCCAGCAGCGGCGCGGCCAGGGCCGGGTCGAGCGCGAGCGCGGACAGGCCGGATTCGAGATCGGCGCGCAGCGCGGGCGGCAGGGAAATGGGGGCGTTCATTCGGGGATTATCGCCGATCGCGTGGGGGCGATTGGTTGGGGCGGGATGGATGGCGGGTGCGTAGCGGCGCGACGCGGCGTTTGATTCGGTGCGGGTTGCAAGCGTCGTGATGTCGTTTGCGTCGTCGTCGCGGTTTCGCGGTCGCGGCTTGCGCCGCTCCTACAGGGAGGCACCGGGGTTTTCGTGCGGGCGCCATGCCAGCGCGCCCAGGTAGCCCGGCTCGGGCGCGATTTCGCTCAGTCGCCATTGCGCCGGCTTGCCCAGGGCCGGGTCGCATTCGATCAGGCGCAAGGCGCCGTCGTGTTCGGCGAAACGCAGTTTCTCCAGGCCGAACGACAGCCCGTGCCCGTGCGCCTTGAGCACCGCTTCCTTGGCGCACCACAGGCGCAGGAAGGCGCGGTCCAGGTCGGGATGCGCGGCCAGCCATGCGGTTTCGGCGGCGGTGAAGTAGCGCTGTGCGATCTGGATCGCGCGCGGCCGGCGCTGCAATCGCTCCAGATCGACCCCGACCCGCGCCCGCGGCGCCAGCGCGACCAGCAGGCGCTCGCCGCTGTGGCTCCAGTTGCAGTCGTAGTCCTGGTGCGGCGGGCTCAGGTGCGGGCGCTGGCGTTCGTCACGCCACAGCGACAGGTCCGGATCGCGCAGCTGCGCGGCCAGCCAGCGCCGCGCTTCGGGTTCGGCCGGTTGCCCGTGCGCATGCGCCAAGCCGGTCCAGCGCACCGCGCCATCGTCGGATTCGTGGATCGCATCGGCGGAGAAAGGTGAACGGCCGGACAGGGACATGAACGAGCGATTCTTGGCGGGCGCCGGGCCGCTCAGCGTAAGCTAAACCCTTGGGGCGGGTTGGTTGATACGCGATCGGACCACGAACGTAGCGCGGGGGCGCGGCGTTCTGGGCAGCGCGCGCGGGCGCGGCGGCATCGGCCGTCAGCCTGCGATCAGCTGGACCGGAGCAAGTTGCGATACACGGCAAGCGGCCAGGGCCGCGGGATAAATACTTGATGTCAGCGGTTTTCGATCCGAGCCAGAACGCGCTCAGCCAGGATCTTGCCTCGCCCGAGGCCGACGTATTCGCCCTCGTGGCCGGCGCTTCGCGGCGCGCGCTCGCGTTCGGCGCCGACGGCATCGTCGAACGGGCCCGTTTCGAACGCGAAGTGCGCGCGCTGGCGGCCGCGCTGCCGCCGGCGCAGCACGCGGTGAACCTGTGCGAAAACCGTTATCGCTTCCTGGTCGCGCTGTGCGCGGTGGCCTTGCGCGGTCAGACCAATCTGCTGCCGTCCTCGCGCGCGCCGGCGGTGGTCGAGGATGTGTTGGCGCGCTATCCCGACAGTTACTGCATCGGCGACGAGGCGCTCGACCCGGCGCCGCCGCGCTATCTGCAATTGCCGCCCACGCTGGCCGAACAGGACGGCGAACCCTTGCAGGTCGATGCGCGGGCGCTGTTGGCGATCGGCTTCACCTCCGGCAGCACCGGCCAACCCAAGCCCAATCCGAAGACCTGGCAGGCGTTCCGCACCAGCACCGCGCAGAACCTGGCCGCGCTCGGCGATCTGCTGCGCGACGACGAGGTCACCTTTCTGGTCGCGACCGTGCCGCCGCAGCACATGTACGGCATGGAGATGTCGGTGCTGCTGCCCTTGCTCGGGCCGGTCGCGGTCCACGCGCAGCGCCCGTTTTTCCCCGGCGATGTCGCGCGCGCCTTGAGCGATGCGCCGACCCCGCCGCTGCTGGTGACCACGCCGGTGCATCTGCGCGCGCTGGTCGAATCCGGGATCGAACTGCCGGCGCTGGCCGGCATCGTCTCTGCGACCGCGCCGTTGCCGGCCGAACTGGCGCAGCTGGCCGAAGCGCGCTACCGCTGCGAAGTGCGCGAAGTGTTCGGTTCCACCGAAACCTGCGTGTTCGCGCGCCGCCGCACCGCCCGCGAAAGCGCGTGGACGCCGTTGCCCGGCGTGCGCGTATGCCCGCAACCCGACGGCACCGCGATTCACGCCCCGCACCTGCCCGAACCGGTGGTGCTGGCCGATCTGATGGAAGTCGAGGCCGACGGCCGTTTCGTGCTGCGCGGACGCAGCGCGGATCTGCTGGAAATCGCCGGCAAGCGCGCCTCGCTCGGCGATCTGACCCGCAAGCTGCTGGCGATCGACGGCGTCGTCGACGGCGTGGTGTTCCAGCTCGATGCCGCCGACGCCTTTGGCGTGCGCCGCATCGCCGCGCTGGTGGTCGCGCCGACGCTGAGCGAGCCGCAAATCCTCCACGCGCTGCGCCAGAGCATCGATCCGGTGTTCCTGCCGCGGCCGTTGCGGCGGGTGAATGCATTGCCGCGCAACGAAACCGGCAAGCTGCCGCGGCATGCGCTCGAAGCGATGCTGCACGCCGACACCGACTCCAGCGTCGAGTAAGACGACGCGGCGGATTTTTGCCGGCCGGGTTCTTCACCCAATCGTCTCTTCGCGGCGTCGTAGTCGCTGCGTAGCCGTCGCATCACGGAAGCAAACGTCTGGTCACGGGTTGTGTGAAGCCGTTGTGCGTGTCCGCGCAGGCCTTGTGCGTACGCCTGCGAATCGTGACTGATTCATCCTGCGATGCATCGCGCAATCCCGGGTTTTTCTTACGCTGTCGTCACGCAGCGCGATCCAGACTGCGCTCGCCCTGTCAGGGCAAGACGACGCGCTTAACCGCGCAACGTTTCGACATCATCAGATTGCCAGGAGGACGCACATGCTCGGTATCATCATTTGGCTGGTCGTAGGCGGCGTCATCGGTTGGATCGCCAGCATGATCATGAGGACCGATGGTCAGCAGGGCGTGTTCCTCAACATCATCGTCGGCATCGTCGGCGCGTTCCTGGGCGGTTGGCTCGGCGGCGTGCTCGGCATCGGCGCGGGCACCATCAACAGCGGCAGTTTCAGCCTCGGCGGCTTGGTGCTGTCCTTGGTCGGCGCGGTCGTGCTGCTGGCGATCGTGAACCTGTTCCGCCGCGGCCGGGTGCGCTGAGCGCATCTTCGGTTTGCGTTGTTGAACGATTAGAAGCGAAAGGCCCGGCGATTGCCGGGCCTTTTGTGTTGCTGGGGTGGCGAAATCTTTCAAGGACGTCATTCACGCGAAAGCGGGCTCTGCTTTGCTTCCGCGAAGCGGAACATCCAGAGCCTTTAGCGCCATGTCTCCACGCCGTCATTCCCGCGAAGGCGGGAATCCAGAGACTTCAGCGTCATCTCTCCATAGCGTCATTCCCGCGAACGCGGGAATCCAGCGACTTTCGTGCGAGAGCGCCTGAAGTCACTGGATTCCCGCCTTCGCGGGAATGACGAGCAAAAGCAAAAACTTCAGGGCAAACGGCCCAATCCAGTTGAGCCCTATCAGCACGTCGCAAGCGTCAACACATAGCAAGCCTCAACCCGCCAACTCCACCCAAGCCGGCGCATGATCGCTCGGCCGGTCCCAGGTACGCGGCTCTCGGTCGATGCCCGCGGCCACGCAGCGGCCGCGCAGCGATTCGGAAATCAGGGTCAGGTCGATGCGCAGGCCCAGGTTGCGGCGGAAGCCGGCCTGGCGGTAATCCCACCACGAGAACTGGCCTTCTTCCTGATTGTGCAGTCGATAGGCGTCGTGCAGCCCGAGCGACAGCAAGCGCTGCAAGGCGTCGCGTTCGGCGGTCGAGGTCAGGATGTGGTCCTCGTTCCACACCGCCGGATCGTGGGTGTCGCGCGCTTCCGGGGCGATGTTGAAATCGCCGAGCACGATCAGGTCCGGATACTGGCGGATTTCCTGTTCGATCCACGCATGCACCGCGTCCAGCCAGCGCAGCTTGTAGGCGTATTTGTCGGTGCCCACATCCTGGCCGTTGACCACGTACAGGTTGACGATGCGCAGGCCGCCGACGGTGGCGGCGATGACGCGCTTTTGCTCGTCGTCGAACCCGGGGATGCCGATCTGCACGTCCTGCGCGTTCTCGCGCGAGACGATGGCGACGCCGTTGTAGGTCTTCTGCCCGGCGAACACGCTGCGATAACCGGCCGCGCTGAGCGCGGTATCGGGAAAGCGCGGGTCCTCGAGCTTGGTTTCCTGCAGCGCGACGATGTCCGGCGCGAACCCGGCCAGCCACTGTTCCAGGTGCGGCAGGCGCACGTTGAGGGAGTTGACGTTCCAGCTGACGATTTTCATGGGCGTGAGTGTAGCCGGCGCGGCGCGTTCATGGCGGGGACGCGGCGGGCGTTTTTGCCGGCGGACCTCCCGGCGCGCGGCACAGCAGCGTCCGCGCCTGCGCGACCTGCGGGTGGACGGGCACGCGATCGGGCGCGGATTTCAGGCCATCGTTCAACAGCGCGCAGGCGTCGCGGCCGTGCTCGTCGCGCGAGCGCAGGTCCGCTCCATGACGCACGAATGCGGCGATCAGGTCGAGGTCCATGCCGAATGCGATATCCGCTTCGGCCGCGGCCAGGCGCTGTCCGAGTTGTTCGGCGTGCCACAGCAACGCGTTCTGCGGCACCGGGCCGGCGCCGGGGTAAGGCGAGGCGTTGACGTCGACGCCGGCGGCGACGAACTGGTCCAGCGACCGCGCGTCGACCACGTACTGGAGCAACTGGTATTGCTGCCGCGCGGTGAAGCGGAAGCCGGCCTGGCGCCAGGTGCGCAGGCCGTCGATGCCCCAGGCGCGGAACACCTCGCCCAGGTCGTCGGCGCCGGTGTTGTTCGGGCAGTTTTCCGGTGAATCCCAACCGACGTCGTCGACCAGTTCGACCGCATCGGCGCGGCCGCCGGGCTGGTTGCGCCGCCACAGCTCCAGCCATTGCGGCAGGCGCGCGGGCTCGTTGCGATCGATCAGCACCGACAGCAGATAGCGCAGGGCCAGTTGCCGCTGCGCCAGGGTCGCGGCGCGATCGCCGGCCGCGGCCACGCCGGCGCCCAGGTGCATCAACGTGTCGGTCGATATCGGTTCGGCCGGCGCGTAGGCCGGGGCCGATTCGCCGCTGTCCAGATCGGCCAGCACGCAGAACACGCCGGGCACCGACAGCGGCAGGTTCTTCATGCTCGCGCCGAGCGCCGCTGGTTCGCGCTTGGTCGCGGCGTCGCGCAACAGCCGCTCGATCGCGTCGTGGCGCGCGGTTTGCAGTTGCCGCGCCGATTGCGCCGCCATCTGGGTAACGAGGTAGTGACCGCCGATGCCGAGCATCAGCCCGAGCGCCCAGCCCAGCAGCGCCGCGCCGATGCGACGCGCCAATACGCCGGTCACCAGGGCCGCGAACGCGCTGCCAGCGATGCACAACACGCTCATGAAACGTCGCTGGCCGGCGGGGTAGTCGGCGTCGGCGAGCAGTTCGAGCACGACCCAACTGCCGATCGCGACCACGATCAGGCACAGCGCGAAGATCTGCCTGCCGGTGAGTTTCAGCAGCGGCGCGGGTGCGGGCGGCGCGGGCGAGTTCATGGCTGCGGCGCCGGCTGCGTTGCTGCCTGCTGCGTCGCGTCGTCTGGCGTCGCGGCCGATTCGGCCTTTGCCTCGGCTTGCCGGAGCTTCGCGACCGAAGGCTTCGAACCGGCCGGACACAACGCGGCGCGGATGCGCGCGGCGGCCGCGCGACGTTGCGGCGCGTCCTTGATCGCGTCGCGCTGCGCTTCGGTCTGGTCGAAGCGTCGGCACGGCGATACGCCGGATACGGACAAGGTCGGATCGACGCTGGCCTTGGCCAGTGCTTCGACCAGGTCGGCCAATTCGCCCGGATTGGCGCTGCGATCCAGTCGCGCGGACAGCTCGTCGGCCTGCGCCGACAACGCTTCCTGGCCGAGGTAATGCTCGCTGCGGAGCAATTTCGCGAAGCTCGGGTCGGCGGCGAACAAGGCATCGAGCATGGCCTTGGAACGCACCGCGCGCAGGGCCGGGCGGTGCTGGTCGTCGGCGAAAACGAAGCCGGCCTGCATCCACATGCGCAGGCCTTCGTCGTGCCAGCGCCGGAACACCGGATCGGCCGGATCGCCGAGATCGCAGCCGCCGTAATCGCCTTTGTAAGCCGGAGCGGTCAGCGTCGCGGCCGCTGCATCGGGCTGCTCCAGGGTCGCTCGCCACAGCCGCGCCCAGGCCGGGAAGCGCGCGGTTTCCTCGCGATCGAGCAGGTAGCGCAGCACGGTCAGCAGCGCGGCCTGTTTCTCCGCGCGCGGCCAATCGCCTTCGACCACCGCGGTCGCGGCGGTGTGCAGGTCCTCGCTCGGCAGCGGCTTGCCGTAAGCGTGATCGTTGAACCACAGCCAGCGTTCGAAGGTGTAGGTGGCGCCGCCGCCGAGCCCGCACAGCGCGCGCGGCGCGCTGAAACCGCCCGGCAACGCGCGCAGCTGCGCGCGGATGCGCGCGCGATCGCCGCCGCGCACGGTCTGTTCGAACGCGGCGAACTGGGCCTTGTCGTGTTCGAACTGGCCGTAGCGGCGGCTGCCGACCAGTTCCATGCTCAGCGGCAACGCGATCACCGCCGCGATCGCGCCGAAGGCGAGGCCGGCCAGCGCCTGCAGCGGTTTGCGCATGTACGCGCCCCAGATCAGCACCGGCACCGGCAGCACCGCGGCCACCGCCAGGCTGGTCAGGAGCGCGTCGAGGTAGTCGAACACGCCGGCCTCGGCGGTGCCGTAGGTGCGCGTGATCCACAGCAGCCACAGCGCCGCGGCGATCGGATAGACCGCCAGCGAGTACCAGAACACGCGCCAGTCCGATCGCGCCGCGGGCGCGGGAGTTGGGCCCGGCGGGAGCGGCTGTTGTGAAAGCGGCTCGGGAGGAAGCGATTGTGGTGGAAGCGAGGGTGGGCCGGCCATGGCATGCGTCTCGTGCAGTGTCGGTGGCCGGGGTTGAGGCCGGCGGACGGATCATCGCATCGATTCGCCTGGATTTAAGCGTGGGGCTTTGGCTGTTGCCGGTCCGGCGGTTGAAAAAGGCAAAGCGGATTTAGCTGTTTTGTTTGGGCCGGTCCGTGTCGCAGCAAGATCAAGAGCAAAAGCAAATCCCCCGCATTCGCTGCGCGAATGCTGCCCCCTTTTTCAAAGTGGGCAAAAGCCGGATTCGCCGTGCTGCGTGGGCCGATGCGGGTCGGTTCGCGCGGCGGCTTTGTGGTGTGCATCCGCGTGGCATCGATCGGGCCGCTGCGGTGGATCGTCGCATCGCGCGCGGGCATCGCCACGCGCGCTCGATGCCGGCCGAACCGTGGTGATTATTTCGCCAGCCAGCGGATCATCTTGTCGATGGTGCCCTTGTACGGCGGCTTGAGCAGATCGCTGGCGACCAGCCGGCGCTGATGGAACACCGGCAGCAGCTTGCTGAAAGTGTCGAAGCCGTTGCGGCCGTGGATCGCGCCGATGCCGCTGGGGCCGATGCCGCCGAACGGCAGGTCGTGGACGCCGAAGTGCAGCAGGGTGTCGTTGACGGTGACGCCGCCGGACAGGGTGTTGGCGAGGATCTTCTCGATCTGCGCGCGGTCGTTGCCGAACGGATACAGCGCCAGCGGCCGGTCGAGCGCGTTGATGCGGGCGATGGCTTCATCGAGGGTGCGATAGGACAGCACCGGCAGGATCGGGCCGAAGATTTCGTGCTGCATGACCTGCGCGTCGGGATCGGGATCGATCACCAGCGCCGGCGGGAAGATGCGTTCGGCTTGACGCTGTTCGCGCAGAGCCGGATCGGCGAACGGTTCGATCACCTGCAGGCCGCGGTTGCGCGCGTCGTCCAGATAACCCGACAGGCGCGCGTACTGGCTGGCGTTGATGATGCGGGTGTAGTCCTGCGGCGCGTGCAGGTCGCCGTAGCGCTCGCGCAATTGCTTCTGCAGCGCGGCGACCAGTTCGTCGCGGCGCGCGGCGTCGACCAGCACATAGTCCACGCCGATGCAGGTCTGGCCGGCGTTGAACCACTTGCCGCTGGCGATGCGCGCGGCGGCCAGGTCGATCGGGTAGTCGGCGCAGATCAGCGCCGGCGCCTTGCCGCCCAGTTCCAGGGTCACCGGGGTCAGGTGCGGCGCGGCCGCGGCCATGACCTTGCGCCCGACCGCGGTCGAGCCGGTGAACAGCAGATGGTCGAACGGCAGCGCCGAGAACGCCGCGCCGACCTCCGCTCCGCCCAGCGCGACCGCGACGCGGTCTTCGGGGAATACGTCGGCCAGCAATTCGCGCAGGAACTGCGAGGTGCGCGGGGTGTGCTCGGACGGCTTGAGGAAGACGTGGTTGCCGGCGGCGATCGCCGAGACGACCGGCACCAGGGCCAGGTTCACCGGGTAATTCCACGGCGACAGGATGCCGACCACGCCGACCGGCTCGGGCCGGATTTCCGCGCGCGCCGGCCAGAAGCGCCAGCCGACCGAGGCGCCGCGCGGACGCGTCCAGCGGCGCAGGTGGCTGATCGCGTGGTCGATCTCGGCCAGGGTGATCATCGCTTCGGACAGCAGATTCTCGTGGCTGGAGCGGTGGCCGAAGTCGGCGCGGATCGCCGCGTCCATCTGCGGCACGCGGGCGCGGAACGCGTCGCGCAGGCGGATCAGGTCGGCGCGGCGCTGGGCCAGGTCGGGCTTGCGGGCCTGCCAGGCGGTGCGCAGGCGTTCGCGAGTCGCGGGCAGGTCGGTCACGGGCGTGTCGGCGAGGATGTCCATACGCCGCAGTGTAGTCGCCCGCGCCGCACGGAAGTGTGCCGGCGGTGGGGCGGCAGAGGTCAGGCGAGGGGGGCGCGGCGGCCGTTGTGCGGGCGGCGGGGCGGAGGCGGCCGTGCATGTCGCGATCGCGGCGGACGCAGCCGGTCTGATACCCCGCCACGAACGTCCCGGGTTTCGCCGTCAAGCCGCGCCGATGCGCGGCGCGGCCGACGCGGACCGGCTTGCCCTGCGTGTCGACTGCCGTTCGCGGCGACGCGCGTCGCGCCTCACCGCTTACACTAGCGGCATGAGCCTACGTCCTTATCTCGATGCCTTCCCCAGCCTGGGCGAACGCGTCTACGTCGATCCCGCCGCGACCGTCATCGGCGCGGTCACCCTGGGCGACGATGTGTCGATCTGGCCCGGCTGCGTGGTCCGCGGCGACGTCAATTCGATCGTCATCGGCGCGCGCACCAATGTGCAGGATGGCACCATCGTGCATGTCACCCACGAAGGTCCGTTCACCCGTCCCGGCGGTCTGCCGACGGTGATCGCCAACGACGTGACCATCGGCCACGGCGCCATCGTCCACGCCTGCACCATCGACGAATTCGCCCTGATCGGCATGGGCGCGAAGATTCTCGACGGCGCCCGCGTCTCGCGTTTCGGCTTCGTCGGCGCCGGCGCGGTGATCGCGCCGGGCAAGGTGGTCGGCGAGGGCGAGCTGTGGGTCGGCAATCCGGCCCGGCTGGCGCGCACGCTCAGCGAGCGCGAGATCGAGCAATTGCAATACAGCGCGCAGCACTATGTGCGCCTGAAGGACCGTTACCTGGGCATGACGCCGGGCTAGCCATGGCCCGGTGGCCGCGTTTACAGTCGCGGCAGGGGAAAAAGCAGGACTCAGGACTCGGTACCGCATGGAAGACTTGCAGAATCCGTACGCCGCGCCGACCGCGCCGCCGCCGTTGCCGGCCCATGCCTGGGTGGACGACCGGACCATCAAGGCCGATCCGTGGATTCGCCTGGTCGCGCGTCTGATCGACTGGGGCCTGATGATGGTGTGCTTCTTTCCGTTGTTCGTCGCGGTCGGGCTCGAACCCGACAGCAAGGACCCCTCGCCGCTGCAGCTGATCACCTCCTGCGTCGCGCTGCTGGCCGCGCTGGGCTTGTTCATTTATCAGCTGGTGCTGCTGGCGCAGTCCTCGCAGACTCTGGGCAAGCGCTGGATGCGGATCAAGATCGTGCGCAACGACGGCACCGATGCCAGCTTCGGCCGCATCTTCGGCCTGCGCATGCTGGTGATCGGGATCATCGAACAAGTGCCGTGCATCGGCTTGATGTTCTCGCTGATCAATGTCGTATGGATCTTCGGCGAGGAAAGCCGCTGCCTGCACGATTTGCTGGCCGACACCAAGGTCGTCATCGTCTGATGCTCGACACCTACCGCCATGTGGTGACGCCCGAGGGCGTGGCGCTGCACCTGCGCGCGGCCGGGCCGCTGCCGCGCGCGCTCGCCTATGTGCTCGACCTGGTCGCGCGCATCGCGATCTACCTGGCGCTGTACCAATTGCTGACCGCGCTGTTCGGCGGCGCCGGCTACGCGATCTTGATGCTGGTGACCTTCGTGCTGAGCTGGTTCTACATGGTCCTGTTCGAAGTGCTGATGCAGGGCCGCACGCCCGGCAAATGGGCGCTGGGCCTGCGCGTGGTCGCCGCCGACGGCGCGCCGGTCGGCTGGATGGCCTCGTTCACCCGCAATCTGCTGCGCGTGGTCGATGCGCTGCCGGTGGGGTATGCGGTCGGTCTGGTGACCAGCCTGATCGATCCCTGGGGCCGGCGCCTGGGCGACATGGTCGCCGGCACGCTGGTCGTCCACGCCGCGCGCCAGCAGACCTTGTACGAAGCGCAGGTCGCGCCGGCGCTCGCGCCGACCATCGTCCTGCTGCAACACGAACAGGCGGCCGTGGTCGCCTTCGCCGAACGCGCGCCGCGCCTGACCGCGGCGCGTCAGGCCGAACTGGCCGAGCTGGTCGAACCGCTGACCCTGTCGCGCGGCCAGGCCGCGGTGGTGCGCCTGTACGGCATCGCCAACTGGTTGCTGGGCCGCCGATGAGACAGGAACGCTTCGTCGAACGCCACCAGGCCGAATGGCGCGATTTCGAGCTGTGGCTGGAAAAACGCTCGGTCAGCGCGCGCGACGCGCGCCGCCATCGGCGCGAATGGACCGGCATCGCCGACGACGAACTGCCCGCGCGCCATCGCCGGCTGTGCCAGCAGCTCGCGCTGGCGCGGCGGCGCGGCTACAGCGCGGTGGTCACCGACCGCCTGCAGCAGTTGATGCAGCGCGGCCACAGCGTGCTGTACCAGACCAAGCCGGTGCATTGGCGGCGCGCGGTCGAATTCCTGCTGGCCGGCTTTCCGCGGCTGGTGCGCGCCGAGGCCCGCTGCATGCTGGCCGCGGCGCTGTTGTTCGTGGTGCCGCTGGTGACCATCTTCGTCGCCATCCAGATCAAGCCCGACCTCGCCGCCGGCCTGTTCGACGCGCAGAGCCTGGCCAACTTCGAGCAGATGTACGACCCGGCCGGCAAGGGCGACCTGGGCCGCACCAACGAAGACGATCTGCAGATGTTCGCCCATTACATCGGCAACAACGTCGGCATCGGTTTCCAGACCTTCGCCAGCGGTTTGCTGGCCGGGCTGGGCACGGTGTTCGTGCTGATCTTCAACGGCATCATGATCGGCGGCGTCGCCGGTCACCTGCAGGCGGTCGGCCACGGCGATCCGTTCTGGCGCTTCGTCGCCGGCCATTCGGCGCCCGAACTCACCGCGATCGTGATCTCCGGCGGCGCCGGCCTGCGTCTGGGCCTGAGCCTGATCGCGCCGGGCCAGCGCCGGCGCATCGATTCGCTGATCCACGGCGGCCGGCGCGGCGCCAAGATCTGCATCGGCGTGTTCGCGATGCTGGTGTTCGCGGCCTTCGTCGAGGCGTTCTGGTCGTCGATTTCCAGCATCCCGGCGCCGATCAAGTACGCGGTCGGCGCGGTGCTGTGGCTGCTGGTGTTCGCCTGGCTGCTGCGCGGCGGCCGCAACGCGATCCATCGCGACGACGAAGACGCCGCATGAAACTCGAAGCGCTCACCGTCACCCTGCGTCCGCGCACCTCCTGGGAAGCCGCCGAACTCGGCATGGCCCTGGTGCGCCGCCACGCCGGCGCGATCTGGAAACCCTGGCTGCTGGTGACCGTGCCGATCCTGGTGCTGCTCAACGCGGTCGGCTGGGCGCTGGACCTGCTGTGGCTGTCGGGCCTGCTGATGTGGTGGCTCAAGCCGTGGTTCGACCGCATCGTGTTGTTCGTGATCTCGCGCGCGGTGTTCGGCGAAACCCCCGGCACGCGCCAGACCGTGCGCGCCCAGTTCCGCTGGGGCGCGCGCTGGTGGTTGCCGTACCTGACCTGGCGCCGGCTCGGCCCGGCGCGTTCGCTGTACCTGCCGGTGGACCTGCTCGAAGGCGGCAGCGGCAGCGAGGCGCGTCAACGCCGCGCGGCGCTCGGCGCGCCGGTCTACGGCATGTGCGCGCTGCTGACCCTGGTGTGCGTGCATTTCGAAATCCTGCTGGTGATCGGCACCTTGCTCGGCGCGATGATGTTCATCCCGTTCGATTACCTGCCCGACACCTTCAAGGCCTTGCTGGAATCGTTCACCGAGCAGCCGCAGTGGTTCAACGCGATGTTGAATCTGCTGGCCTGGATCGCGGTCAGCGTGATCGAGCCGTTCTACGTCGGCGCCGGTTTCGGCCTGTACCTCAATCGCCGCACCGATATCGAAGGCTGGGACATCGAGATCGTGTTCCGCCGCCTGCGCGCGCGCCTGGCCGCGGCGGCCGCGCCGACTTTCCTGGCGTTGTGCCTGACCTTCGGCTGGCTGGCCGATGCGCAAGCACAGGAGCCGTCGGCGCCCGACGCATCCGCGGTGCAGGCGCCGTCGTCGACGCAGGCGCCACCCGCGCAGGCAAGCGGCGACGATGAACAAGGCGATGAAGAAGAATACGAACCCACCAGCGCGCCGATCCGCGGCCTGGTCGACGGCAAGAAAGCCAAGCGCCTGCCGTCGACCTTGAACGAGATCTACGGCGAGCAGCGCAGCGACGACCGCGCCATGCGCGATGCGGTGGCCAAGGCGATGAACGACCCCACGGTCGCGCCCAAGCGCAAGCAGATGGTGTGGAAGCCCAAGCACGAGGCCAAGAAGAAAAAGAAAGACGAGCCCAAGCCGGTCGATCCGTCCAAGTTCGAAGGCCTCGGCGGCGGACTGGCCGCGGTGGCGAAAGTGCTGATGTGGGCCGTGGTGGCGGTGATCGTCGGCTTGCTGTTGTTCACTCTAGGCCGCTGGCTGGGCTGGTTCCGCGGCGGCGCCAGCGAAGAGGAGCAGGCGCCGCCCGGCGTGCGCACCGCGGTGCATAGCGAACCCGAACCGCTGCCCGACAATCTGCCCACCGCGATCCGCCGGCTGTGGCAGGCCGGCCGCCATCGCGACGCGCTCGCGCTTATGTACCGCGCGGCGGTCGAGTCCATGGCCAAGCGCGCCGACATCGTGCTGGTGCCCGGCGCGACCGAGGCGCAGTGCCTGCGCGCCTCGCGCAAGCTCGGCTCGGCTGAGGACCGCGACGTGTTCGCGCGCGCCGTGCGCACCTGGCAGTACGCGGCCTACGCCGAAAGCCTGCCCGAGCCGCAGGACTTCGACGATCTGGTCGGCCAGCTCAGCCAGCGCTTCGGGTGGGCGGTATGAACCGCAATCTCGTGTTCACGATCGTCGGCGCGGTGGTGCTGATCGCCGCGTTGCTGCTCGGCGTTTCGCTGTGGCGCAGCAACTACGTCAAGGTCGAGGAAGAGGTCGAAGAGCCGCGCAGCGGCGAAGCGGCCAGCAACCCGCTGTACATCCTCAAGCTCGCCCTGCGCAACGACAAGGTCAAGGTCGACGCGCGCCAGCGCCTGGCGCTGGCCCTGCATCCGCTGCAGCCGCGCGACACGGTGCTGATCTACCGCGACCCGCGCACGCTGTCGAAAGCCGATGCCGACGCACTGCTCGGCTGGGTCGAACGCGGCGGTCATCTGATCGTGCGCACGCCGCCGCTGCGCGACAAGCTCGGCGAATCGCCGGTGCCGGTGCTCGATACGCTCGGCCTGACCTTGCTCGACGCCGAGGACAGCAGCCCGCAGGACCAGCGCAACGACTGCGTCGGCCTGTACGAACGCGGGCTCGAGCAACAGAGCCTGTTCTGCAACGCGCGCCGGTTCTACTACTACAACAGCGATGTCGAGCCCGACTACGCCTGGGGCGATGAAGACGAAGCCTACGTCTATGCGCGCTTCCCGCGCGGCAAGGGCTCGGTCGACGTGCTTGCCGACATGGACTTTTTGTCCAACCGCGGCAACGCCAATCCCTTGCTGAGCGCCTTCAGTTTCGGCACCGACGAAATCGCCGCGCCGGCCAACGCGGCGTTCGCGCGGCAGCTGCTGGCGCCGAATTACCGCGCCGGCACCATCCATCTGATCTACGCGGCGGAAGTGCCGTCGCTGTGGAAGACCCTGATCTTCAACAGCTGGATGGCCTGGTTGCCGTTGCTGCTGTGGCTGCTGGGCTGGCTGTGGCAGCGCACCCAGCGCTTCGGCCCGCTGCGGCCGGCGCCGGCGCTGGAGCGGCGTTCGCTGCTCGAACACATCGTCGCCAGCGGCGAACACATCTACCGCTACGGCTACGGCGCGATCCTGTACGAAGCCGCGCGCCGCGCCTTCCTGCTGCGCCTGCGCCGCCGCGACCCGTACGCCGCCGCGCAGCAGGGCCAGGAACAGGTCGCGCTGCTGGTGGAACGTTACAAGCAAGACCCGACCCTGGGCGCCGCCGCGATCGGCGACGCCCTGACCCAGCCGCTGACGCGCGACCACGCCGCGTTCCGCACCCGCATCGCCACTTTGATCCGCATGAGAAACCGCTTATGAGCCTCGACGCCGCCCCGCTCGTTCCGATCACCGGCACCGCGCTGGCGCAACGCGCCGCCGCCGTGCGCGACGAAGTCAGCAAGGCCTTCATCGGCCAAGCCGACGTGCTCGACCAGATCCTGATCGCGCTGCTCGCCGGCGGTCACGCGTTGCTCGAAGGCGTGCCCGGCCTGGGCAAGACCCTGGTGGTGCGCGCGCTGTCCAAGGCCCTGGACTGCGGCTATGCGCGCGTGCAGTTCACCCCCGACCTGATGCCCAGCGACATCAGCGGCCACGCGGTGTACGACCCCAAGACGGAGAGCTTCAACATCCGTCGCGGCCCGGTGTTCACCAATCTGCTGTTGGCCGACGAAATCAACCGCGCCCCGGCCAAGACCCAGTCGGCCTTGCTCGAAGCGATGCAGGAACTGCAGGTCACCATCGAAGGCCACAGCTTCGAACTGCCTCCGCCGTTCCTGACCCTGGCCACGCAGAATCCAGTCGAGCAGGAAGGTACGTATCCGCTGCCCGAAGCGCAGCTGGATCGTTTCCTGCTGAAGATCCTGATCGACTACCCCAGCCGCGCCGACGAAAAGCGCATGGTCACCGCGGTCAGCCTGGGCCGCAGCGCGTCGGATTTCGATCTGTCTCAGGTGCGGCGCGTGCTCGGTCCGGAAGAGATCGTGGCGATGCAGCAGGGCACCGCGCTGGTGCGGGTGGACGAGGCGGTGATCGACTACGTGGTGCGCATCGTCGGCAAGACCCGCGACTGGGCCGGCATCTCGCTCGGCGCCGGTCCGCGCGGCAGCCTCGGCCTGATCCGCGCGGCGCGCGCGCAGGCGGTGCTGTCGGATCGCGATTTCGTCACCCCCGACGACGTGCGCGAAATCGCCAAGCCGGTGCTGCGCCATCGCATCGCGCTGGCGCCGGAGCTGCAGATCGAAGGCCAGTCGCCCGACGATGTGTTGCACGCGCTGCTCGCGACGGTGGAAGCGCCGCGTCAATGAGTGCACCTTGATGAAAGCAGGCGTGCCGCCGCCGTTGCCCGTCGCCTCGCCGGCCGCCGCGCTGTCGGTGCCGCGCGACCGCGCATTGCCGCGACGCGGCTGGGCGCGGCCGTCGCCGCGTTGGGCCTGGCTGGTGGTGCCGTGGTCGGCGGTCGGTCTGGCCGCGAGCGCGGGTTGGCTGGCGCCGTACGTGTGGCAGTGGCTGACCGCGGCGATCGCGCTGATTCTGATCGTCGACTTGGTGCGATTGCTGCGCGCGCCGACTCCGACGGTCGAGCGGCGCATGCACGACACCTGGGCGATCGGCGTCGAACGCCCGGTCACGCTGACCTTCGAAACCACCGCGCGCCGGCAACGGTTGGACGCGTTCGATCTGCATCCCGGCGGCTGGGCGCTGCGCAACCTGCCGCGCCGGCTCGATCTGCGCCGCGGCGAGCGCGCGAGTTTCGAATACGAGCTGCGCGCCAACACCCGCGGCGATTTCCAGTTCGACGGCGTGCAGTTGCGCCTGCATTCGTCGTGGGGCCTGTGGTGGCAATCGCGGGTGTCCGGCGACCTGCAGCGCGTGCGCGTGTTTCCGAACTTCGCGCCGCTGGCCAAGTTCGCGATGTTCAGCGCCGAACAGGCCTCGCGCCTGGTCGGCGCGCACGTCAAGCGCCGTCGCGGCGAAGGCACCGACTTCCATCAGATGCGCGAGTACCGCGTCGGCGACAGCCTGCGCCAGATCGACTGGAAAGCGACCGCGCGCGCGCGCCGGCTGATCTCGCGCGAGTACCAGGACGAACGCAACCAGCAACTGGTGCTGATGCTCGACACCGGCCGCCGCCTGATGGCGCGCGACGGCGAGCATTCGCATTTCGATCATGTGCTCGATGCGGCCTTGGTGGTGGCGTATCTCGCGCTGCGCCAGGGCGACGGCGTGGGCCTGCTCGCCAGCGGCGGCGAAAGCCGCTGGGTGCCGCCGCAGCGCGGCGTCGGCGCGATCGACAACCTGTTGCGCGCCAGTTACGCCTTGCAGCCGCAGCCGATCGCGACCGACTTCCTGGCCGCGGCGACCGAACTGTCGCTGCGCCAGCGCCGCCGTTCGCTGGTGATGCTGGTGACCAACCTGCGCGACGAGGACATGGACGACCTGCTCGCTGCGGTGCGCATGCTGCGCGGGCGGCATCTGGTGTGCGTGGCGAGTCTGCGCGAAGGCTCGCTGGATCAGGCCTTGAGCGAAGACGTCGAAGACCTGTCCGGCGCGATCCGCGCCGGCGCGACCGCGCAATACCTTGAGCTGCGCGTGGCCGCCCACGAAGCGCTGCGCAACCACGGCGTGATGGTGCTGGACGTGAGCTGCGACCAACTGGCCGCGTCGCTGGTGGAGAAGTATCTGGCGGTCAAGCGCGACGGGTTGCTGTAAGGCATTTGCTGTTCCTCCCTTTGCAAAAGGGGGTAGGGGGATTCGCTTTTGCCCCTGAAGAAGAAGCAACAACAAAAGCAAATCCCCCACGTCCGCTCCGCGGCCGTTCGCCCCCTTTGTCAAAGAGGGCAAAAGCACAGGTCGTTGCGATTTGCCTGGATAGCCGAGCATGGCCGCGCTGTGTTTGCCAACTTCGGTTCATGCCGGACCGGACCGGGCCGAACTCAGCCAAGCCAAGCCAAGCGGCGCCAATTCCAACCCTCGGCGCGCACCGCAACACATTCGCATCTGCTTTTCCCCCCTTTGGAAAAGGGGGGCAGGGGGGATTCGCTTTTGCTCCTGAAGCAAGCAACAGCAAAAGTAAATCCCCCACGTCCGCTCCGCGGCCGTTCGCCCCCTTTGTCAAAGAAGGCAACAGCACAGGTCGCTGCGATCAATCTTTCGACGAGCCTCAACCCGGCGCGGTCATCCGCTCCAACGCATCCAGCGCCCTCATCGCCTCGCCGCGATCGCGCCCGCACATCTCGAACGAAGGCTGCAGCGACCCGCAGAACTTCGGTCGCTCCGGTTTTCCGAACAAGCGGCAACGCAGTTGCTCGTCGAGTTGCACGCAGGCCACGCCGGCCGGTTTGCCGTTCGGCATGCCCGGAATCGGCGAAGTGATCGACGGCGCGATGCAGCACGCGCCGCAGCGGTCGCGGCAGATCGCGTTCATGCCGGCGCGAGGAACGGTTCGGCCGAACCCACCGCCGACAGCGGGATCGGTCCGTATACGTGCGGGAAATGATCGCCGCTGCGCTCGCTCCAGTCGTAGCGCAGCGCATCGCCCAACGCGGCGGCATCCAGCGTAAGCAATACCCGCGCGCCGCGGCCGCGTTGATGACGTTCGACCACGCCGGCCAGTTGCGCCTGGGTCGCGCAATGCAGGAACCCGTCGCGATGCAGCGCATCGGGCGCGTAGGCGCCGGCTGCCTGCGCGTGCGCCCAGTCGGCCGGATCGGCGAAGTGGTAGACGGTGTCGGGGCGCGTTACGTCGGCCTGCGTGGTTGGTGTCGACATCGATCTCGCCTCAACAGGATGCGGCGCGGTCCGCGCCGTTCATGCCGCCCGCGCCGGTC
Organism: Lysobacter capsici; assembly: GCF_014779555.2. Classification (NCBI taxonomy): domain Bacteria; kingdom Pseudomonadati; phylum Pseudomonadota; class Gammaproteobacteria; order Lysobacterales; family Lysobacteraceae; genus Lysobacter; species Lysobacter capsici. The sequence goes on along the minus strand of NZ_CP094357.1, from coordinate 5,747,432 downwards.
GCCGCGCCAGGATCGCGGCGATCAGCAACCCCATGGCGATGGCATGCATCACGGTGGTCACGACGCCGAATGCGCCGATGCTGAGCGCGAGCGAGCGCGGGGTGGCTTCACCATGCATTTGGCCCCACAGGAACCAGGCCTGGCCGGCCAGGCCGACCAGCGAGCCGCCGATGAGCAAGGCGAAACCCAGGCTGCCATAGACACCGGCGCTGCCCAGCGCGGTTCGCCGCGCCAGGCACAGCACCAGGCCGGCCGTGCACACCAGCACGTGCGGCGCGGAGCTCATCAGCGGGCCGAGCATCGCCACGAACAGATCGTTGGAGTCCATCGCAGTTTCCAAAGGCGGCTCGTTACGCCGATGCGACCGCTCAGCGTCGCCGGACGATGCGAGCCTCGCGGATATCAGTCGGCGGTGACCAGCGCCGACGCACCCTGGCGCAGTTGCGCATACACCGGATCGGTATCCGGACGCTTGCGGTGCCAGCGTTCGAAACTCTCGGCGGCCTGTTCGACCAGCATGCCCAGACCATCGACGCGATCGTGCGCGCCGGCGACCTTCGCCCACGCCAGGAACGGCACCGCCACCTCGCCGTAGCTCAGGTCGACCGCTGCGGTGCGCGGCGTGGCCAGGCTCATCGGCAAGGTCGGCATCGCATCGATGCGCGCGGCCGAGGTCGCGTTGACGATCAGATCGAAGTTGCCGAGCGTGTTGACGTCGGCGAGATAGCGCGGATGCACCCGGCCCGGCAGGCCCAGCGCATCGGCCAGCGCATCGGCGCGTTCGGGCGTGCGATTGACGATGTACAGATCGCCGATGCCGGCATCGAGCAGCGCCGGCGCCACGCCGCGCGCGGCGCCGCCGGCGCCGATCAGCAGGGTGCGGCGCGAGCGCAGGTCCAGGCCGTGGCGTTCGGTGAGGTCGCGGATCAGGCCGACGCCGTCGGTGTTGTCGCCTTCCCAGCCGGTGGCGCTGCGGATCAGGGTGTTGACCGCGCCGGCGCGCTGGGCGCGCTCGCTCAGCTGCGAGCAGATGCTCGCCGCGCGGGTCTTCAGCGGCAGGGTGATGTTGGCGCCCAGTCCGCCCTCGGCGGCGAACTCGGCCAGGGCGACGTCGAAACGTTCCGGCGCGGCATCGATCGCGGTGTACTCCAGCCCGATCCCGAACTGGCGCGCGAACGCGGCATGGATGCGCGGCGACAGCGAGTGCGCGACCGGATGGCCGAACACCGCGTAACGCAGGACCGGGCTGGACGAATTCGAATCGATCGACATGCAGGCGCCTCTCTGGACGGATGACCCTTCCTGGGGGAAGACGCACCGAGCGGCGCGCCAGGGTCCGGTTCCCCCGAAGTCTACTCCTCGCCCGCGGGCTGACCAGCGCGCCGCCGGCGCCAACGCCCGACTCGGCACGGACCGCACGGGTCGCGTTTCGACTGCGCACAGTGGGATGTGCGGCGATTGTGAATTGCAGTGATCGCCTTGTCGTTCGGGACCCGGGCAACGGCCGTGCGGTCGAGGCCCGGGCCGCGACGCCAACGCGAGAACGCCGCGCCCGACCGCGACAGCCGACCGCATCGCCGGACTAAACTGCCAGCACCCGTCGCAAGCCCACGTCCCCATGCGCAATGCCATCTCCCGCCTGAGCCTGCTGCTGGGCTGCACCCTCGCCGGCAGCGCCTTCGCCCTGTCGGAATTCGGCATCGAAGGCATGGGCGTGGTCTCCACCCCGCACAGCGAAGTGCGCGGCGCGATCCGCCCCGACGGCCAGCGCATCGTCTGGGGCAGCACCGACCGCAAGGGCGGCGCGGGCGGCTGGGACCTGTGGCAGGCGCGGCTGATCGACGGCCGCTGGCAACAGCCCGAACCGCTGACGATCAACTCGGCGGCGAACGATTTCGATCCCTTGTTCAGTGCCGACGGCCGTTGGCTGTATTTCTTCTCCAACCGGCCCGGCGGCAAGGGCGGCGACGATCTGTATCGCGCGGTGGTGCAGGCCGACGGAAGCTACGGCGCGGCCGAGAACCTCGGCTCCGGCGTCAACAGCCGCGGCGACGAATGGGCGCCGACGCCGAGCCGCGACGGTAAGCAACTGCTGTTCGCCAGCAACGGGTTCGGCGGCGCGGGCCGGCACGATCTGTTCGTCGCGAGCTGGAACGGCCGCGCGTTTGCCGATCCCAAGCCGGTGCCGGGCGTGAACACCGCCGCCGACGAATTCGACGCGGCCTGGCTCGGCGATGGCCGCGCCATCGTGTTCGCGCGTTCGAGCGACGTCGAACACGATCCGATCCGGCTGTACCTCGCGCAGTGCGATGGTTCGCGTTATGGCGAGGCGACGCCGCTGGCGTTGTCGTTCAACACGGCCGAGGGCTACACGCTCGGGCCGGCGGTGGATTGGAACAAGCCCGGCGAACTGTTGGTCAGCGGTTCGGCCAAGGCGCCGAAGGCCGGCAAGATGGATCTGTACCGGATGAAGGCGCCGGCCGCGAGCGGCCAGGACGGTTGCGTGACGACAGCGTCGCGGTGATTCGCGACCGCGCCTTCGCGAACAAGATCGTGGTGCATTCGCGCGGCGGCGACCGCGCCGCGCTCGCGCACTGGGTCGAGCAATGGCTGCGCGATGGCGTGAGTTACGTCGGCGTGGTCGGAACCGATGCGTCCGCATTGCAGGACGTCGTCGACTGGACCTGCATCGAGCTGAGTCTGCGCGACGGCCGCGAGCCCGGCGGCGATGACGGTTACGACATTCTCACCGCCTTCCATCAAGCGGACGAAAGTCTCGACGACGCGATCGAACTGGCGCGCTTGATTGGCGGGCATCCCAGCGCGCCGATCTGCATCGTCGAAATCTGAGCTGTCGCGCACAGTTCTTTCAAGGTCGCGGAACTTCGTCATCAGATGTTTCGCGCGCGCAACATCCGCTTCATTGCATGAGGCGCAGCGAAGCATCGTTGTACGCGATGCGAACACACAAACGGACGGGCGCGAGCGACGCCGTTGCGCTGGCGTTCGGCCTGCGCCGCATTGCAGCACAAGCGGCTGGCCGTTCGTCGGAGGATTGCGCTTGCGCGTTTCCGCTAGTCGCGGATGGCTCGCCGCTTATCGGCCGCGCGCGCGACGCGATGCCGTTGCGAATCGCGATCGCGATCGACGCCGCTATCCTTCCCCCGCCACGTTGTGTGGCAATAAAAAGGATCTTTATGAGCAACATGAAACGTAGTTTTGGGGGTCTGCTGTTCTCGATGTTGCTGCTGGCCACGGCGGCGCCCGTTTTCGCCGCGCCGCCCGGCGGCCTTCCGGTCACGCCGCAGCCGCCACAGCCGTTCGGTACCTGGCAAGCCACGGTGCGCTGGGCCGAGCCGCATAGCGTGTCCGGTCCGAACGGCACCACGCTGAGCTACACCTTCCATTACGAGCACATCGTCGCCGTCACCCAGAGCGATTGCGAAGGCCAGTTGCAAGGCTACGCTTCGCAATTGAACGTGAGAGTGATGGAAGCCTGCACGTTCTACCCGTATTGATGCAGGTTGCCGCGGGGCTGCTTGCAGCCTCGCGGCGATTTGCGGCGCGCGAGGTCGCGCCGAGCACTATCGATCGAATCCGGACGCCGCGAACACGGACGCGGCGTTCAAATTCACGGCCAGTATCAATGCCGGTTGATTGAAGCCGGGCCGTTCGCATCGCGCGCGCATATGGGGATACATGCGCGCGCCGCAATCGTCGTATCGATGCGGCTCAGTTCGCCTCGCGCAGCCACTGCGCCGCATCCAAGGCGAAGTAGGTCAACACGCCGTCTGCGCCGGCGCGCTTGATCGAAGTCAACGCCTCAAGCACGCAACCGCGCTCGTCCAGCCAACCGTTCTGGATCGCCGCGCGCAGCATCGCGTACTCGCCGCTGACCTGATAGACGAAGGTCGGCGCGCCGAACTCGTCCTTCGCGCGGCGCACGATGTCGAGGTAGGGCATGCCCGGCTTGACCATGATCATGTCGGCGCCTTCGTCGAGATCGAGCGCGATCTCGCGCATCGCTTCGTCGCTGTTGGCCGGGTCCATCTGGTAGGTGTACTTGTTGCCCTTGCCGAGCGCGCCGGCCGAGCCGACCGCGTCGCGGAACGGGCCGTAGAAACTCGATGCGTACTTGGCGCTGTAGGCCAGGATGCGGGTGTGGATATGGCCGTCGCGTTCCAGCGCGTTGCGGATCTGGCCGATGCGGCCGTCCATCATGTCGCTGGGCGCGACCACATCGGCGCCGGCGACGGCATGCGACAGCGCCTGCTTGACCAGCGCCTCGACGGTTTCGTCGTTCATGACGTAACCGCTGTCGTCGACCAGCCCGTCCTGGCCGTGGGTGGTGTAGGGATCGAGGGCGACATCGGTGATCACGCCCAGCTCCGGGAAGCGCTGCTTGAGCGCGCGGATCGCGCGTTGGCACAGGCCGTCGTCGTCCCACGCGGCGGCGGCGTCGAGCGATTTGGCCTCCGGCGCGGTCACCGGGAACAGTGCCAGCGCGGGCACGCGCAACTCGCTGGCGCGTTCGGCCACGCGCAGCAGCTCGTCGATCGACAGGCGTTCGATGCCGGGCATGGACCCGACCGGCGCGCGGCCGTCGAGTTCGTGGACGAAGACCGGATAGATCAGGTCGTTGGCGGTGAGGACGGTCTCGCGCATCAAGCGGCGAGAGAAGTCGTCGCGGCGCATCCGCCGCGGGCGCGAGTGGGGATAGGTCATGGGGTTAGTTTACTCCCGAGCCGCGCGGAGGCCTGCGACCGACGGTCGCGGCGCGGTGGGGATGGTGTGTTCCGCCGTTCAGGGCAAGGTGGGCCGAGGGGCTTCCCGTTCCAGCCTGCCGCTTGTCTCCCTCTCCCGCGTGCGGGAGAGGGCCGGGGTGAGGGAGCGCCGCAGGCGCGTTGCTTCGTAACAGCGCGGCGTAATCGCTTGCCCTCACCCCAACCCCTCTCCCGCAAGCGGGAGAGGGGCTCAACGGGAGAGGGGCTCAAGAAGAACTCAGTCCGAATACACCCGATACCGCAACGGCCGCACATGCACCGTGCTGCCCGAAGCCGGGGTCACCGCGTCGGGCGTCGCCACCAAGTCCAGCTCCAGCGGCCGGCTTTGGCCCTCGACCACCAGTTCCAGCGTGATCCGCTCGGCCAGCCGGTGCGAGGAAATCACCCGCGCCGGCAGGCCCTCGCCCTCGCCGACCAGGGCGATGTCGTGCGGGCGCACATACAGGCGCGCGCGGCTGCGGCTGCTGCCGTCCACCGGCAGGCGCAGGGCGTGGCCGTTGACCGACAACTCGCCGCCCTCGGTCTGGCCTTCGATCACGTTGGCCCGGCCGATGAAATCGAACACGTAGGCCGAGGCCGGCGCGCTGTAGATCTCGTCGGGCGTGCCGATCTGTTCGATCCGGCCGTCCTTGAGCACGACCACGCGATCGGCCAGTTCCAGCGCTTCTTCCTGATCGTGGGTGACGAACAAGGTGGTCTGCCCGGTGTGTTCGTGCAGACGCCGCAACCAGCGCCGCAGTTCCACCCGCACCTTGGCGTCGAGCGCGCCGAAGGGTTCGTCGAGCAGCAGCACGGTCGGGTCGATCGCCAGCGCGCGCGCCAGCGCGACGCGCTGCTTCTGCCCGCCCGACAGTTGTTCGGGATAGCGCGCGCCGAGTTCCGGCAGCTGGATCAGGCTCAGCAGCTCCTGCACGCGCTTGGCGATGGCGGCCTTGTCCGGCCGCCGCGCGCGCGGCCGGCTGCGCAGACCGAAGGCGATGTTTTCGGCCACGGTCATGTGCTTGAACAAGGCGTAGTGCTGGAACACGAAACCGACATTGCGTTCGCGCAGGCTCAGCCGGGTCGCGTCGTGTTCGCCGAACAGCAGCCGGCCCGAATCGGGCTGCAGCAGGCCGGCGATCACGCGCAGCAGCGTGGTCTTGCCCGAGCCCGACGGCCCCAGCAGCGCGACCAGCTCGCCCGAGGCGACGTCGAGATCGACTGAGTCGAGCGCGGCGACGTTCGCATAACGCTTGGCGATGGCTTTTAGATGCAGATCCATTCGTGGCGATACCTGGTGAAGCAAGCAGTAGAAGCGGTGGAGAGGAGTGAGTTGAGCGAAGCGAGTAGCGCGATGCGAACGCAGCGTGCGTCAGTGTCTTCGGTGCGAACGCGCGAGCGCATCGCCGTGCCGCGCTTCCAGCCAGATCTTGACCACCAGGGTGACCAGGGCCAGACCCGCCAACAACGACGCCACCGCGAACGCCGCCGCCGCTTCGCCGCCCATCTGTTTGTACAACACCTCGACATGCAGCGAGAGCGTATTGGTCTGGCCCATGACATTGCCCGACACCACCGTCACCGCGCCGAACTCGCCCATCGCGCGCGCGCTGCACAACAGCACGCCGTACAACAGGCCCCATTTGATGTTGGGCAAGGTGACGCGGAAGAACATGGTCCAGGCATTGGCGCCGAGCGAGCGCGCGGCCAGTTCCTCGTCGCTGCCTTGCTGTTCCATCAGCGGGATCAACTCGCGCACCACGAACGGGAAGGTCACGAACATGGTCGCCAGCACGATGCCGGGCGTGGCGAACAGGATCTTGATGTCGTAGCGATTGAGCAGGTCGGCGAAGTAACCGTGGGTCGGGCTGAACAACAGCACTAGACACAGGCCCGCCACCACCGGCGACACCGCGAACGGCAGGTCGATCAGCGCCATCAAGGTGCGCTTGCCGCGGAATTCGAAGCGGGTCACCGCCCAGGCGGTGAACACGCCGCAGATCGCGTTGACCGGCACCACGATCGCGGCGGTGAGCAAGGTGAGCTTGAGCGCGTGGATCGTGTGCGGCTCGACGACCGCGGCGAACCAGACCTTCAATCCGCTGCCCAGCGCGGCGCCGAGCAGCATGAACAACGGCATGACCACGATCAACAGCATGATCGCGGTGGCCAGGCCGATCAGGGTCCAGCGCACCCAGGCCGGTTCCTGCAGGGGATCGCGCGCGGGCGGGAGGCGGGCGTCAGCCATCGCGGCGATTCCCGTGCGCGAACAAGGTCGAGGCAGCATTGATCGCGACCAGGCACGCGAACGACATCAGCAGCAGCAAGGTCGCCAGCACGATCGCGGCGGTGACGCCGCCGTCCTCTTCCAGGCGGATGGTGATCAGCAGCGGCGCGATCTCGGTCTTCATCGGCAGATTGCCGGCGATGAAGATGACCGAGCCGAATTCGCCCAGCCCGCGCGCGAACGCCAGCGAGAACCCGGTCAGCAGCGCCGGCAGCAGTTCGGGCAGGATCACCCGCCGCAGCGCGGTCAGACGCGAGGCGCCGAGCGAAATCGCCGCTTCCTCCTGCTCGCGGCCGAGGGTCTCCAGCACCGGCTGCACCGTGCGCACCGCGAACGGCAGGCCGATGAAGATCAGCGCGATCACGATGCCGGTGAGGTTGTTGACCAACTGGATGCCGAACGGCTGCAGCCACTGCCCGACCCAACCGTTCTGGTCGTAGATCGCGGCCAGGGTGATGCCGGCGACCGCGGTCGGCAGCGCGAACGGCAGATCGACCATCGCGTCCATCAGGCGCCGGCCGGGGAAGCGATAGCGCACCAGCACCCAGGCGATCACCGCGCCGAACACCAGCGCCACGACCGCGGCGATGAAGGCGGCGCCGAAGCTGACCTTGAGCGAGGCGATCACCCGCGGATCGGAGATGGCGCGCAGCCAGCCGGCGAAGCCGAGCCCGCCCGAGCGCAGGATCAGCGCGGCCAGCGGCAGCAGGACGATCAGGCCGAGCCAGGTCAGCCCGAGGCCCAGCCCGAGCCCGAGACCGGGCAGCGGCCGGCGCCAGCGGGTGGCGGAGGTCGGCAGAGTAAGGACTTGCTCGCTCATGTGGCGTGGGCGGCAACGTGTTGTGGGGACAGAGGGGTTGGACGCTATCGCGTTCCGGGGGTTCCTGGGAAATGCGCGTTGGTTGTTTCTAGGTGCGGGATGGAGATATGGGGTGGGGATGGCTGGGGCCGGGTTTGAGTCGAGTGAATGGGGGACGCGGTATGAGACCAGCGGCTTGGTCGTATGAGTGAAAAGGACCCGATTCGAAACACGAAGTGAGATCGGTCTGACAAACTGAGGCCACGCTCGAGATACCCACCGCGCTGAGCCCGGACCTGATGAGTCATCCGAAATGAAAACAAAAATTGCTGGCTGTGTTGCGACCGGGCTTTGCTTCCTGGCTCTGGCCTGGGTATTTTTCCCGGTCTCTGTTGAAGCTGACCATCAAACATTCATGCCATTGACGGCTGACGAGTTCGCACAAGTTCGCGCAGAGGCCATCGACGCGGAGGCTTCATTAAGACTTAAGGGCATCGAATTGATAGCCGGCGATCCAGCGTCGCATTCAATCCAATTCGATTGCAAAGGGGTGCCGGTCCTGACACTGATCAATGGGCCGATAGTGCTGTCAGTGCTTACGATGGTAGATGCAGATCAGCGCGCTCCAGATGTCGTATCGTTTCGAGGGCGGTTGTATCCTCGATTCAAGGAGTCCTGGGAGCAGCCTGTAAAAGGTGCCGTTCCGACTCGGCCAAATGTCGTCGAGGCATTTGTGCTTAAGCACCGTGAAGGCATGAATATGGCAGCCGACTGCTCCTCGATTCTGTAGCGTCAATCGGTGGCAACGAAACGTAAGATGATCGGGCGCGGAACAGGCGAGCATATATCAGTTGCGAAGATGTCCCACAGAACTATTGGGGGCGCTTATTGAGCAGTTCGTTGGGTTTTTCCGGGTTTGAACACCCCGGCAAACGACAAGGCCCGCTTCGGCGGGCCTTGTCGTTTGCTGGGGTGGCTATGGGCTTAAGTCGATCACTTCGGCAAATAAATCTTGTCAAAAAACCCGCCATCCGAAAAATGCGCCGCCTGCGCCTTCTTCCAGCCCCCGAACGCGCCGTCGATGGTTACCTGTTTCACCTGCGGGAACTTCGCCAGTTCCGCCGCCGGGACCTTGTCGGGTTCGGCCGGGCGGTAGCCGTGTTTGGCGGCCAAGCGCTGGCCTTCGGGGGTGTAGAGGAAGCGCAGGTAGGCTTCGGCTTGTTTGCGGGTGCCGTGTTTGTCGACGTTCTTGTCGACCCAGGCCACCGGCGGTTCGGCCTTGATGCTCAGGCTCGGGATGACGACTTCGAACTGGCCGCGGGTGTTGGCTTGTTCCAGGGTCAGCAGGGCTTCGTTTTCCCAGGCGATCAGCACGTCGCCGATCTTGCGGTCGACGAAGGTGGTGGTCGAGCCGCGCGCGCCGGTGTCGAGCACGGGGACGTTCTTGAACAGGCTGGTGAGGAAGTCGACGACCTTGTCGCCGTCGCGGAACTTGGTCGAGGCATACGCCCACGCGGCGAGATAATTCCAGCGCGCGCCGCCGGAGGTCTTCGGGTTCGGGGTGATCACCGCGACGCCGGGTTTGATCAAATCGTCCCAGTCCTTGATGCCCTTCGGGTTGCCCTTGCGCACCAGGAACACGATGGTCGAGGTGTAGGGCGAGCTCTGGTGCGGCAAACGCGATTGCCAGTTGGCGGGCAGCTGCTTGGCGTTGGCGATGGTGTCGATGTCGCCGGCCAGGGCGAGCGTGACCACGTCGGCTTCCAGCCCGTCGACGACCGCGCGCGCCTGCTTGCCCGAGCCGCCGTGCGAGGCGCGGATGTTGAGGGTTTCGCCGGTCTGCTGTTTCCATTGCGCGGCGAAGACTTGATTGACCTCGGCGTAGAACTCGCGGGTGGGGTCGTAGGACACGTTGAGCAGGTCGGTGTCCTTGGCCGAGACCGTGCCCGCGGCGGCGAGCGCCAGGGCCAGCAGGGTCAATCGGAGTGCGGTTTTCATCGGTAGCTCCTGTGAGGGAAGGGCGAGGTCAAATCAGAATGCGAGCTGGGCGCGGGTGAAGAAGGCTTTTTCGTCTTCCCGGTCGCGTCCGGCGGCGGCGCCGCCATCGAACTGAGTCTGGGTGTAGTTGGCGACGAGCTTGAGGTTGCCGGTCAGGTACCAGTTCAAGCCCAGTCCCCACGAACGCGCGGCCGCGGCGACGGCGTTGCGGTCGGCGTAACGCGGGAAGGCGTCGTCGTCGATCTCCAGGCGGCCGTAGCGCGCAACCAGTTCAAACGCGCCCCAGCCTGCGGCACCGAGCGTAAAAGGTTGGTTAGGCCGAGCCACGCCCTTGTAGCCGGCGTCTTCGCCGGTCAGCACGTAGCCGGCGGTGAGCTGCCAGGCGGTGTGTTCGAGTTCGTCGGCGAACGCGCCGACGCGCACGTCCTGGCTGGAGCTGACGTATTCGCCGAGCAGGCTCAGGCCGTTGCGGTAGTAGAACGCCTGCGGCGACCAGCGCGTCTGCGCGCCGTCGGCGAGCACCGCGCTGCGGTAGTTGAAGAACTGGGTCTGGCCCGGGGTGCGGTAGCGCGGCAGGAAGTTGTTGCCGTTGCCGCGGCGGTCGCCGCTGCTCGCGGCCACACCGAAGCCCAGGCCCGACAGCGCGTTGCTCGCGTTCTTCCACGGTTCGACGAACACCCGGCCGGCGAGTTCGAATTCGTTGTCGGGGTTGACGGTCGGGCTGTCGCGGCCGTCGACCGCGCCGTTGAACACGCCCAGCGCATACGACACCGTCGAGCCGGCGAGTTCGCCCTGCAGCTGCACGCCCAAGTCGCGGTTGGGCGTGAGTTCCGACGCCAAGCCCAGTTCGATCAAGCCGGTGGAGCCGCTGGATTGCAGACGTTCCAGGCCAACCGGGCTCTTGAACTTGCCGATCCGCACGGTCGCGCGCGGATCGAACTTCAGATCGAAATACGCATCGGCGATGGTCGCGCTGTCGCCGGCGAATTCGGGCGTGAGGCGGAAACCGATCAGCGGGCCCCAGGTGCCTTCGATGGTCGGCATGATCCGGCGGAACAGGAAGGTGTCGTTCTGCGGCAGTTGTCTGTCGTCGATGAAGAAACGGCCGTCGGCCTGCACCAGCGCCTTGAACTTGAGTTCGACATCGCCCGGCGGCGGCGATTTCACCGACAGGCCCTTGCTGGCGCTGAGCGATACCACCGGCGTGCTGGCGACGCGCGCGGCGTTTTCCTCGGCCTGCAGTTCGAGTTTGCGTTCGATCACCCGCAGGCGTTGGTCGAGATCGCTGAGATTGCCGCTGTCGGCGGAGGCATTGGCGATCGCCTCGCCGCCGCCCAGGCGTTGCTCGATCGCGCGCAGGCGCTGGGCCAGCTGCTCGACGGTGAGCTCGTTCGACTGTGCGTGAACCGGCAGGGCGAGCGCGCAGGCCAGCGCGCTCCACAACGAGACGGTCGCGGTGCGCGCGTTGAGCGCAGGTCGAACCCGGGTTTGCATGACGTGCTCCTTCGATCGATGACGGACGTGGATGGGTCCACGCACTGAGTGGAGAAAACAAAAGCGGTGAAAACAATCGAGGCGCGAATGCCCAGCGCCGAACCCCTTGACCGCGATGTCGCGAACCACCGTCCGCTTCCCCGCGGGCGGTCGTTCAATTGACGGTGTTGCTTACGCCCACGACTCCTGCGCCGCGTCGACCTCGACCCGCTGGGTGCGGGTGATCTCGACGATGCGCGAACCCTGGATGACGACTTCGATCCGGCCCGCGCGCAGTTCGCGCACCGCGTTCAACAACACGTATTCGGTATCGCTGAGGTTGACGATGTTGATCTCGGGTTCCGGGTCGCGGGCGATCGGGTAGCGCACGGTCGAGACTTGTTGCGCATCGTCGGTGGTGGCGCGTTTGCGCGTCGACGCGGCTTTCGGTTTCGCGCCCGGGCCGCGGTTCACGACAGGCCTCCGTCGAGACTCAGGCTCGCTTCGGCGATCGGCAAGGCGGCGAGAAAGTCCGGCGCCAGCGCGAGTTCGCGCAGGCTGCGCCGGTCGAGCACGTCGGAGATCGCATCGCGCGCCTCGCGCATCAGCGAGCGCAGGCTGCAGGCGTCCGGGTCGGGGCAGTCCGCGCAGGCCTGATAGGCGCTGACGCTGGCGCAGCGCACCGGCGCCAGCGGGCCGTCGATGGCGCGGATCAGGTCGCCGACCATGATCTGGTCGGCCGGGCGGGCGAGGGCGTGGCCGCCCTTCTGGCCGCGCCGGCTGTCGATGAAACCGGCCTGGCGCAGGTCGACCAGGATGGTTTCGAGGAACTTGCTCGGCGCGCCGCTGTGTTCGGCGATGGTGCGCGCCTGCAGCCGCTCGCGGCGCGGCCGCGGGACCAGCGCGGGGTCGGTCGGGCGCCGGGCGTGCTCGGCGCGCGCGAGCGCGCACATCGCGCGCAGGGCGTACTTGGCCTTCATCGTCAGCATTTCCCATTCACCATGTAGGGAATGTGGCCGGGCGCGCGGGCCAGGGGAAAAGGTATTGCTTCATCTGCTTATGACCACCCGGCATGTGCCGGGGGCGAGGGTAGGAGCGGCGTGAGCCGCGACCGCGATATCGCGGTTACACCGAAAGTTTCGTCGCAGCTGTGGTTTCGCGGTCGCGGCTTGCGCCGCTCCTACAGGGGGAAACCCAGCTCCGGCGCGGTCTGGAGCAGGTACGATGCGCGGCAATGCGATCGTTCATGTCCCTGCCGCCGCTGGCGCGCACTTGCCTGTTGGTTCTCGCCGCGCTGGCGGCGCTGTGCTGGCTGGCGCCCCTGCTCGGCCGCTACGGCGCGATCCTGCCCGACTGGGACGCGCTGTCGGCCCGGCCCGGGACCGCCGGGCATTGGTTCGGCACCGATGCGATCGGCCGCGACGTGTTCGCGCGCACTCTGGCCGGCGGGCGCTTGTCGTTGGGCATCGGCTTGCTGGCCAGCGTGGTCGCGCTGGTGATCGGGCTGGGCTACGGCGCGATCGCCGGGCTCGCGGGCGGCTGGGTCGAACGGCTGATGGTGCGGGTGCTCGACGTGTTCTCGGCGTTGCCGTTCCTGTTGGTGGTGATCCTGCTGCTGACCTTGTTCGAACGTTCGCTGCTGCTGTTGCTGGCGGCGATCGGCGGTTATGTCTGGATCGATCTGGCCCGGGTCATGCGCGCGGAGGCCGCGCGGCTGCGCGAGGCGCCGTTCGTGCTCGCGGCGCAGGCGGCCGGGGCGAGCTTCGGCCAGCGCCTGCGCTGGCATGTGCTGCCGAATCTGATGCCGCTGGCGTTCGTGTATTTGGGTTTGATCCTGCCGCAGGCGATCCTGGTCGAAAGTTTCCTGGGCTTTCTCGGGCTGTCGATCGACGAGCCGTCTTCCAGTTGGGGCGGCCTGCTCGCCGAGGGCGTGCAGGAACTCGACAGCGCGCCATGGACCTTGTTGTTCCCGGCGGGCTTTCTGGTGACGACGCTGGCCGCGTTCCAGTTTCTCGGCGACGGGTTGCGCGATTGGCTCGATGTGCATCGTTCGCCGCAGGGCGATGCGCCGCGTCAGGCCGCGGCCGCATGAACGCGCTGGTTTCGCTGCATGGCTTGCGCATCCAAGTCGATGGCGGCACGTCGCCCTCGCGTCGTCTGCTCGGCCCGCTCGATATGGAACTGCATCCGGGCCAGTGCCTGGGCGTGGTCGGCGAAAGCGGCAGCGGCAAGAGTCTGACCGCGCTGGCCTTGCTCGGCCTGTTGCCGGCGCAGTTGCGCGCGCAGGGGCGTTTGGACATCGATGGCGACGACATCGCGATCGCCAGCGCCGCGCATGCGCGACTGCGCGGCCGCACCCTGGCCTGGGTGCCGCAGGACCCGCTCGCGGCCTTGCATCCGCTGCGCCGGATCGGCGCGCAGCTCAACGAAACCTTGCGCGTGGTGCGTGGGTTGTCGGCGACGGCGGCCGGTGTCCAGGCGCAGGCCTTGCTCGAACGCGTGCAGTTGCCCGATCCGTCCGCGGCCTTGCGCCGCTATCCGCATCAGTTCTCCGGCGGCCAGCGTCAGCGCATCGCGATCGCACTGGCCCTGGCGACGCAGCCGCGGGTGTTGATTGCCGACGAGCCGACTTCGGCGCTGGATGCGCGCATCGCCCGCGACATTCTCGATCTGCTCGATCGGCTGCGTCGCGAGGACGGTCTGGCGCTGCTCCTGATCAGTCACGACCTGCCGCTGGTGGGCGCGTATGCGCAGCGGTTGCTGGTGCTGCAACGCGGCGAGGTGGTCGAGCGCGGCGACACTGCGACGGTGTTCGCGTCGCCGGCGCATGCGTACACACGCGAATTGCTGGCCGCCGACCGGATCGACGCCTTGCCGCCCGAGCCGGCGGCGCAGGCCGATAACGACACGCCGCCGTTGCTGCGCGGCGAAGCCTTGTCGATGCGCTATCCGCGTGCGCCGCGACCGGCGCTGGATGGGGTCGATATCGAACTAAGGCGCGGCCAAGGTCTGGCCCTGGTCGGCGAAAGCGGCAGCGGCAAGAGCACTTTGGGTCGTGTGTTGTTGCGGTTGTTGCGCGGTGCGCAGGGACGCGTGTCGATCGACGGGATCGATCTGGGCTCGCTGGATGCCGCGGCCTTGCGACGGTTGCGGGCGCGGACCGGGGTGGTGTTCCAGGATCCGTATGCTTCGCTCGACCCGCGTCTGCGCGTGGCCGAGATCGTTGCCGAGCCCTTGCGCATCCACGGAAACCTGGACAAGGCCGCACGCCGCGCGCGCGCGGCCGAACTGCTGCGCGATGTCGGCCTGGACGAGGCGATGTTGGATCGGTATCCGCATCAGTTTTCCGGCGGCCAGCGCCAACGCATCGCGATCGCGCGCGCGTTGGCGACATCGCCGGATCTGTTGGTCTGCGACGAAGCGGTGTCGGCGCTGGATGCGCATCATCGCGCGGCGATCCTGGCCTTGCTCGCGCGGCTCAAGCGCGAACGCGGGCTGGCGTTGTTGTTCGTGACTCACGATCTGGCCGCGGCCGCGGCGGTGGCCGAACGCATCGCCGTGCTCGAAGCAGGACGCATCGTCGAGACCGGGCCGACCGCGCAGGTGCTGAGCGCACCGCGGCACGCGCATACGCGCGCGCTGCTGGCGGCGCGGCCGGCGGTGATCGGATCGGTTTAGGCGAATGCCTCGGGTGGGTGGCGCGACGGTGTCGCGCGCACTCTGGCGCTACGACTGACTGCGATCGATCGTCGCTGCGCCGCCGCCATCGCGACGGCGCAGCGCGAACGCATCGGGTGAAGCAGGGATCAGATGATGCCGCCGCCGATGCCGAGACGGACCACGCCGACCACGATCACGATGGCGTTGAGCAGCAGGCCGGTCTTGGCCCGGCCGTTGTTTTCAGACTTGGTGAACAACAGGCCGATCGCGGCGATGATCGCGCCGACCGCGGCGAACGGAATCAGAAACCAGTTGCCCCAGCCGAGCAACGGAATCAGGGCCAGGACCATCCACGCCAGCGCGAAAATGCCCCAGAGCAGGCTGATCAATCCCATCGTGTCGTACTCCGCATGCGGCCGGATTGGCCTTGTGGGTGCAACGTAGCGTCTGCGGCGGCGAATTCAAGTGCCGCAGGTCGCCATGACCTTCGCGCTTTCAGCTGGCGCAAAGAAAACCGGCGCCTCGCGGCGCCGGTTTTTGCAACGCTATAACGATGCTTGCAGCGTGAGGCTTACGGACGCACCGTCGCCGCGCACTGACGCACCTTGCCCAACTGCGTGGTGGTGATCGCGCCGATCTGCTGCAACTCGGTGGCGTGATCGGAGATGCAACGCAGGTAGAGCGCACGGCTGCCGTGGGCGTTAGTCGCGCACAGCTTGCTCTCGGCGGTGATGTTGGCGCCGATGATCAGGCCGGGCGTTTCCAGGGCTTTGACCGTGGTGTCGCAGGTGCCGAGGATCGCGTTGCCCGGATTGAGCGTCCAACCGATGTCGACGAACATCGCCGGGGTCAGATCGACGTCGAACTGGGCCTGCACTTCCGGCGTATCGAACGGTTCCATCAGCGCGTTCGGCTGCAGGTCGGTGTCGAAGTGCGAGAAGGTCGAGCCGACCGCGACGACGGTCGGCGCGTACAGCCGCGTGCGGCCATTGCGGTCGGCGCCCTGCAGGAAGTTCGGATCGACCAGCGCGCCCGCCGTCGCCGGCAGATTGGCCTTGACCAGCCCGCCGTCGGCCTGCGAGATCATCACCGTGGGAATGGTGATGTCGGTGATCGGCGGAGCCGAGTTGCCCATGCCCGCCACGCCGCCGGTGTTGTTGACGATCACCACCGCGACCGCGCCGTTGAGTTGCGCGTTCTTGGCCTTGACCGCGAAGTTGCAGGTGCCGCGATCGATCACCGCGACCTTGCCGGCGATGGCGGCGGCGTTGACGAACGGGGTTTCGCAACCGTCGCTGACCGACGCGGCGGCGACGCCGTCGTTGACCAGCACCAGCTGACCGGCCGGGAAGCTGGTCGCCGACGGGGCCGGGCCGAAGTCGGCGAAGCCGATTTCGTAACTGCCCGCGGCCGCGGCCGGCGCGGTCACGTTGAGCACGGTGCGCCGGTCGAGGACCAGCGGCGCCTGAGCGTTGACCTGGGCGCCGTTCCACACCGTGCGGCCCGGGGTCTTCATGGCCGTGGCGCGTAGCGCGTCGGTCATGGCCGGATCGTTGAAGGCCTTGTTCTGGACGTTGTCGTAGGCGTTGCTGGTGTAGACGTCGCTCAGACCCGCGAGCAGCGCGCCGGTGTTCTTGTTGATGAACCCTTGCGCGCCCAGACCGTGGCCGAGCTCGTGCATGACCACGTTGAGGAAATTGATCTTGCCTTCCGGGGTCTTGCCGTCCAGGCCCAGGTACCAGCCCGAACCCGCCAGGCAGTCCGGCTTGCCGAGGTCGCCGTTGAACTGGGAGAAGATGTCGGCCGGATCGTCCGGGTCGGGCACGAGGTCCTCGCCGGCGATCGCATCGGCGAGCGCGGAGTGGTACAGCGTGTTCGGAATCGCGCCCGGGAAGTCGTTGAGGATCCAGTTGGTACCGGCCGCGCCGAGGGTGCCGCCGGTGGCGGTACAGGTCAGGCGGGCGAAGGTGGCGTACACCTTGATCTCGACGTTGCTCTGCAGCACCGCGCCCCACGCATCCATCGCGTACTTGTAGACGATGCGACGTTGTTCGCCGATGGACACGCCCGGGTTGCCGCCGACCGGAGCGGCCGCAGTCGGATCGTTGAGGCCCACGGCGGTGCCGTCGTCGCCGTTGATCAGGGTGAGGTTGGCGGCTTGCGCGCTCGGCGCGAACGCGAAGGCGCCGGCGAGTGCGATCGAAATGGCGAGCAGTGACTTATTCACGCGGCAGCTCCCCGTGCTGAGTGGCGGGAGCGGCGTCGTCGCTGGGATCGCTGTGCTGGATGACGATCTTGCCGTTCGCGTCGCGGGTGGCGGTGAGCGTGCTCATCTCCGACAGCGGCATCTTGCGCGCGACCGCGCCGTTGGACAGGCGACGTTCGCTGGCGCGGACCTCGCTTGCGTTGGCCGGGAACGCGCCGCGCAAGGTGCGGGCCTTCGCCGTCGACTTTTGCTGCGTCGCAGCGGCCTTATCGAGCGCCTGGCTCTCGGCTTCGGTCAGCGGACGCAGCTTTCCGTTCGCGTCGATGCCGACCTTGGAACTGGAAACCGAGGCGTCCGCGGTGGACGGTTCGGCGGCTTGGGCCACGCAACAGGTGGCAAGGAGCAAGCCGGGCATCAACAGCCCGACTTTCAAGCGAGTACTCATGATCAATCCCCCTAAGAATTGGCAATGGTGACTCGTTCGGACGGTGTTTCTATACGAACGAATGCGGTTATTTGTGTGAAGCAACGACAAGCCGCAGCCGAGTTTGCGCACGAAACCGGATCGAACACAAGGACGTAAAAAAGCAGGCAAAACCGGCCATGGTGAATTTGCTGCATTGCAGCGTGATGAACGGGGCCGTGCTCAGTGTGTTCATCAGGCCACAGAATTTATATACCGGATCCAATGTAAAAAAGTGCACAAAAACGTTTATGGTTAACCAAACCGGTGCCGGGGAGGGCGCGGTCACAAGCATGGTCGCGCTTCGACGGTTCCGAATCCGGTTCTTGTCAGCCATTAGGGGGAAAACGCATGAATCGCAGCACCCTACTGGCGCTGGCTATCGCCAGCGTCATCGGTATGAACGTGGTCGCAGCACCCGTAGCGTTCGCAGGCAACAACTGCGACCTCAACGACGGCGACACCAGCAACGAAAACAGCGGCGGCAGCAGCGCCAACGGCACCGACGCGATCGCGTGCGGCAACGGCAACACCGCGCAAGGCGAGGAAAGCGTCTCGATCGGTCAGGCCAACAGCGCTGACGGCGCGGGCGCCAGCGCGCTGGGTTACGTCAACACCGCCCGCGGCGACGACAGCAGCGCGGTCGGCAATTTCAATGAGGCCGGCGGCGCGCGCAGCAACGCGTTCGGCCGCGGCAACCTGGTGCTCGGCGACAACGCCAACGCCTTCGGCAGCGACAACAGCGCCGACGGCGCCGGCGCGGTCGCGCTGGGCGTCAACAATTCGGCGGCGGGCCTGGGCGCGGTGGCGGTCGGCAACGCCAGCGCCGCCGACGGCGCCGGCAGCCACGCCTCGGGCGTCGGCAACATCGCCGCGGGCGACGCGTCGCTCGCGGTCGGCAGCGGCAACACCGCCAGCGCCGGCGAGACCACCGCGGTGGGCCGGATCAACGAAGCCAGCGGTCAGGGCGCCACGGCGGTCGGGTTCGTCAACACCGCCGGCGCCGATGGTGCCAGCGCGCTGGGCAACTTCAACAGCGTCACCGGCGTCGGCGCCAACGGCGTGGGCCGTGGCAACCGGGTCGAGAGCGAAAACGGCAACGCCTTCGGCGGCGACAACCGCGTCACCGGCATCAACGCCACCGCGCTGGGCAACGGCAATACCGTCAGCGGCGCGCGCAGCCTCGCCGCCGGTGTCGGCGCGCAGGCCACCGCAGACGACGCGGTCGCGCTGGGCAACGGCTCGGTCGCCGATCGCGCCAACACGGTTTCGGTCGGCGCGGCCGGCAGCGAACGTCAGATCACCAACGTCGCCAACGGCACCCAGGCCAACGATGCGGTCAACCTGAGCCAGTTGCAGGCGCTCGGCGACGGCTTCGTGGTGCGCGGCACCCAGACCGGCGCGAACAGCGTCGCCGCGGGCGCGGGCAGCGAATCCAGCGGCGCGGGCAGCAGCGCGCTCGGCAGCGGCAGCGTCGCTAGCGGCGCGGACAGCACCGCCGTCGGCGCGGCCAACACCGCCAGCGGCAGCGGCGCCAGCGCGGTGGGTTTCGTCAACACCGCCGGCGCCGACGACAGCAGCGCGCTGGGCAATTTCAACGAAGCCAGCGGCATCGGCGCGAACGCCGTCGGCCGTCTCAACCTCGCCACCGGCGTCAACAGCAATGCGGTCGGCGGCGACAACATCGCCAGCGGCGACAATGCCAGCGCGGTCGGCAGTCTCAATGAAGCCGGCGGCGCCAACAGCAACGCCTTCGGCAGCGGCAATATCGCCGGCGGTGTCGGCGCGGCGGCACTGGGCACCGACAACACCGCCAGCGCCGACGACGCCAGCGCGATCGGCGTGGCCAACGAAGCCAGCGCCAACGGCGCCAGCGCGGTGGGTTACGTCAATATCGCCGGCGGCGCCAACGCCAGCGCGCTGGGCAACTTCAACACCGCCACCGGCAACGGCAGCGTCGCCGCAGGCCGCGGCAACACCGCCAACGGTTTGAACAGCAACGCGATCGGCGGCGACAACACCAGCGACGGCGACAACGCCACCGCGATCGGCACCGGCAACCTCGCCAACGCCGCCAACAGCAACGCGGTCGGCAGCTTCAATCAGGTCGACGGCGATGCCGGCAACGCCGTCGGCGCGAACAATACGGTGAGTGGCGCGAACGGCAATGCCTTCGGCGGCGACAACACCGTCGACGGCGCCAACGCCACCGCGATCGGCAGCGGCAACACCGCCAGCGGCGTCAACAGCCTCGCCGCCGGTTTCAACAGCCAGGCCACGGCGGACGATTCGGTCGCGCTGGGTTCCAACTCGGTCGCCGATCGCGCCAACACGATCTCGGTCGGTGCCCTCGGCGCCGAGCGTCAGATCGCCAACGTCGCCGACGGCACCGACGACACCGACGCGGTCAACGTGCGTCAGTTGCAGGATGCGATCACCACCGCCGGCGACGGCTTCGTGATCCGCGGCACCCAGACCGGCACCGACGCGGTCGCGGCCGGCGTGGGCAGCGAGGCCAGCGGCGACAACGCCAGCGCGCTCGGTAACGGCAGCCTCGCCAGCGGCGCGAACAGCACCGCGGTGGGCAACTCCAGCATCGCCAGCGGCGACAACGCCAGCGCGGTGGGTTGGGGCAATACCGCCAGCGGCTTGGAAAGCGCGGCGTTCGGTACCTTGAACGGTGCGGAGGGCGATTACTCCAGCGCGTTCGGCTACGTCAATCAGGCCGTCGGCGAGAACAGCAGTGCGTTCGGCAACTTCAATACGGTTTTGGGCGCGGGCAGCAATGCCTTCGGCTCGACCAACCAGGTGAACTCGGACAACGCCAGCGCCTTCGGCAACGCCAACGTAGTCGACGGCGCCAACGCCACCGCGATCGGCAGTGGCAACACCGCCAGCGGCGCCAACAGCTTCGCGGCCGGCTTCAACAGCCAGGCCACGGCCGACGATTCGGTGGCCTTGGGTTCCAACTCGATCGCCGACCGCGCCAACACGGTGTCGGTGGGCGCGGCGGGCGCGGAACGTAACATCGCCAACGTCGCCGATGCGACCGCGGCGACCGATGCGGTCAACCTGCGTCAGTTGCAGGCGATCGGCGATGGCTTCGTGATCCGCGGCACCCAGACCGGCGCCAACAGCGTCGCGGCCGGTGCCGGCAGCGAATCGAGCGGCGCGGGCAGCAGCGCGCTGGGCAGCGGCAGCGTCGCCAGCGGCGACGACAGCACCGCGGTCGGCGCGGCCAATACCGCCAGCGGCAGCGGTTCCAGCGCGGTCGGTTTCGTCAACGTCGCTGGTGCCGACGATGCCAGCGCCTTCGGCAATTTCAACCTCGCCAATGGCGTGGGTTCGAATGCCTTCGGTCGCCTCAATACGGTCAACGGCGTGAATGGCAATGCCTTCGGCGGCGACAATACCGTCGGTGGCGCCAACGCCAGCGCGATCGGCAACGGCAACAACGTCGCTGGTGCCAACGCCACTGCGGTCGGCAGCGGCAACGTCGCCAGCGGCGCCAACAGCTTCGCGGCCGGCTTCAACAGCCAGGCCACGGCCGACGATTCGGTGGCCTTGGGTTCCAACTCGATCGCCGACCGCGCCAACACGGTGTCGGTCGGTGCGGCCGGCGCCGAGCGTCAGATCGTCAACGTCGCCGACGGTTCGCAGGCGACCGATGCGGTCAACGTGCGTCAATTGCAAGCCATGGGCGATGGCTTCGTGATTCGCGGTACCCAGACTGGCGCGAACGCGGTCGCGGCCGGTGTCGGCAGCGAGGCCAGCGGCGCCAACAGCAGCGCGCTGGGCAACTTCAGCATCGCCAGCGGCGACGGCTCCAGCGCGGTGGGTTTCGGCAGCACCGCGACCGGGCTGGAAAGCGCGGCATTCGGCACGGCCAACGATGCTTCGGGCGCGTATTCGAGCGCGTTCGGTTACGTCAACCAGACCCTCGGCGAGAACAGCAGCGCGTTCGGTAATTTCAACAGCGTGCTGGAAGTGGGCGGCAACGCCTTCGGTCGCGGCAATCAGGTGACCGCGGTCAACGGCAACGCGTTCGGCGGCGAGAACGAAGCGACGGCCGAAAACGCCAATGCCTTCGGCAACAGCAACAAAGCCACCGGCGCCAACGCCACCGCGATCGGCAACGGCAACACCGCCAGCGGCGCCAACAGTCTCGCCGCCGGCTTCAACAGCCAGGCCACGGCCGCCGATTCGGTCGCGTTGGGTTCCAACTCGATCGCCGACCGCGCCAACACGGTGTCGGTGGGCGCGGCGGGCGCGGAACGCAACATCGCCAACGTCGCCGATGCGACTGCGGCGACCGATGCGGTCAACCTGCGTCAGTTGCAGGGCGCGATCAGCACGGCCGGCGACGGCTTCGTGATCCGCGGCACCCAGACCGGCGCCAACAGCGTCGCGGCCGGTGCCGGCAGCGAGTCGAGCGGTGCGGGCAGCAGCGCGCTGGGTTATCAGAGCGTCGCCAGCGGCATCGATTCCACCGCGGTCGGCCGCGCCAACGCCGCCAGCGGCGCCGAGAGCGTGGCGGTCGGTACGGTCAACGAAGCCAGCGGCGACTATGCCAGCGCGCTCGGCTACGTCAACCGGGCCAGCGGCGAGAACAGCAGCGCGGTCGGCAACTTCAACATCGTGACCGCCGAAGGCGCCAATGCCTTCGGTCGCGACAACCAGGTGACGGCGCTCAACGCCAACGCGGTCGGCGGCGACAACGTGGTCTCGGCGGAGAACGCCAACGCCATCGGCAACGGCAACACCGTCGAAGGCGTCAACGCCACCGCGGTCGGCAGCGGCAACACCGCCAGCGGCGCCAACAGCCTCGCCGCCGGTTTCAACAGCCAGGCCACCGCGGCTGACTCGGTTGCCTTGGGTTCGAACTCGATCGCCGACCGCGCCAACACGGTCTCGGTCGGCGCGGCCGGCGCCGAGCGTCAGATCGTCAACGTCGCCGACGGATCGCAGGCGACCGATGCGGTCAACGTGCGTCAGTTGCAGAACGCGATCACCACGGTCGGCGACGGCTTCGTGGTTCGCGGTACCCAGACTGGCGCGAACAGCGTGGCGGCGGGCGTAGGCAGCGAATCCAGCGGTGTCGGCAGCAGCGCGCTGGGCTATGAGAGCGTCGCCAGCGGCGCCGATTCCAGCGCGATCGGCCGCGGCAACACCGCCCGCGGCATGGAAAGCGCGGCGGTCGGTACCTTGAACGACGCCAGCGGCGATTACTCCAGCGCATTCGGCTACGTCAATCAGTCGATCGGCGAAAACAGCAGCGCGTTCGGCAACTTCAACGTGGTGCAGGGCGCGGGCAGCAGCGCCTTCGGTTCGACCAACCAGGTGATCGCGGCCAACGCCACCGCGTTGGGCAACACCAACACCGTCGACGGCGACAACGCCACCGCGGTGGGCAACGGCAACACCGCGAGCGGCGCCGACAGCGTGGTGCTCGGCAACAACAGCCAGACCACCGCGGCCGATTCGGTCGCGCTGGGCAACGGCTCGCTCGCCGATCGCGCCAACACCGTGTCGGTGGGCGCGGCCGGTCGCGAGCGTCAGATCGTCAACGTCGCGGCCGCCAGCCAGGACACCGACGCGGTCAACCTGTCGCAGCTCAACAACGTGATGGGCGTGTTCGGCGCCGGCGCCAGCTTCACCGGCGGCGTGTTCGTCGCGCCGACCTACACGATCCAGGGCAGCGCGTTCAACGACGTGGGTTCGGCGTTCGGCGCGGTCGACGGACGGATCACCGATCTGTACGGGCGCATCGCGGCGATCCCGGCCGGTCCGCAGGGCCCGCAAGGGCCGCAGGGTCCGCAAGGTCCTCAGGGCCCGCAGGGTCCGGACGGCCCCACCGGTCCGCAAGGCCCGGGCGGTTCGCCGTTGTCGGCGAACTACGACGATGCCTCGCGTAATCAGCTGACCCTGGAAGGCGCCAACGGCACCCGCGTGTCCAACCTCGCCGACGGCGCCGCGCCGACCGACGCGGTCAACCTGCGGCAGATGCAGGCTGGCGACGTGGCCTCGGTGCAGACCTCGACCAACTACACCAACACCCAGATCCAGCAGGCCAACACCCGCGCCGATGCCGGCGATGCGCGCACCCTGCAGTCGGCCAACAGCTACACCGACCAGCGCATCAGCAATCTGAACCTGGACTTCGGCACCTTCCGTTCCGAGGTCAACGATCGTTTCGAAGATCTCGATCGTCGGGTCAGCCGCAACGGCGCGATGTCGGCGGCGATGGCGCAGATGTCGGCCAACAACGCCTACGCCAAGCCCGGTCGCGGCCGCTTGTCGGTCGGCGCCGGTTTCCAGGAAGGCGAAAGCGGCCTGGCGATCGGTTACGGCCGCCGCATCAACGAGAACGTGTCGATCAGCATCGGCGCGGCCTTCTCGGGCTCGGAGAGCTCGGGCGGCGTGGGCTTTGGGGTCGATTTGTAAGGGGCGGGAATCGGGAGTCGGGAATGGGGAATCGTAAAAGCGGCAGACGATTCTCGTTGCCGATCAAACCCGATACGAAGACGCAATAAAAAAGGGAGGCTTCGGCCTCCCTTTTTCTTGGTCCTGCCTCGAGCTCTTTCCCGATTCCCGATTCCCGTCCTACCCATGCACCCCATCGATCTCCACCCGCAACTCATGCCGGCAGATCGCCGCATGCAGCAGGATGCGCGGGACGCGGTTGCCGTAGCGGCGGTCCAGCGCCGCGGCGACGGTGTCGATGTCCTGCACGTCGCGCACGTAGACCTTCAGGCAACTGCCGGCGCCGAACGCGGGCGGCAGGTTCGGCCAGCGTTGCCGCGCGGCGTCGATCAGGCTGTCGAAGTTGGTCAGGGTTTCGTCGAGCTGGGCCAGCACCGATTCGACGTGCTTGGACTCATGACCGACCACGGCCGCGGTGCCCGACAGCAGCAACGGCATCGCGCCGGGCTGCGGCGGCAGCATCGCGCGGGCGAAGCTCGGCGACTGCGGGCCGTACTGGCGCGGGTAACGGTAAGCGCTGACCTGGCGCGGGTTTTCCAGCGGCGTGCCGGGCGTGCGCGAGGCCAGCCAGTACACCTGCAGGCGGCGCGCGCCGTCGACCCGGCCGATCGCGGTCGCGGCCGGCAGGCGCGCGATCGGGAACTCGCCCAGGCCGGCGGCGCGGCCGACGCAGAACACCCGATAGCGTTCTTCGTCGCCGTGGCCCAGGGTGATGCCGTCGAGGTAATTCCAGATCCGCAGCAGATGCGGATAACCGCGCTGCGCGGTGAACGCGATCAGCTTGCGGTACAGGTACTCGGCCGCGCGCGCGATCTCGCCGTTGGTGGCTTCGCCGGGCAGCGGCTCGGGCTCGTCGAGTTCGATCACGCC
Source organism: Lysobacter capsici (assembly GCF_014779555.2). Lineage (NCBI taxonomy): Bacteria > Pseudomonadati > Pseudomonadota > Gammaproteobacteria > Lysobacterales > Lysobacteraceae > Lysobacter > Lysobacter capsici. Next base: position 5,722,430 of record NZ_CP094357.1, on the reverse strand, counting down.
GAACTGCAGCGCGCCGTCCTCGGACCAGGCCAGGTCGCCGTCGCGGCCGCTGGACACCGGGCCGCTGGCGCGCCAGCGTTCCAGCCGGCGGTCGCCGAACGGTTCCAGCGCCACGCGCAAGTAACGCGGGTCGTCGTGATGCGGCGCGTCCTGGCCGAAGCCGAACACCGCCAGCGTGTCGTCGTGCGCGAGCACCTGCTCGGGCGTGCCGTCGAGGTAATCCACCTGCAAGTGCGGGCCGGTCAACATGGAGGGCGCGGCGCTCACGGATTGCCCTGCTGCAGCGTGTCGCCGCGGAACTCCACGCCGACCTGGCGCTTGCGCCGCAACCAGCCGCGCAAGGCCTGCGGCGCCATGCGCACGGCGGTCATCGCATAGATGAAACGGAACAGGCGCAGGCGCCGCAGCACCGCCTTGTTGTCGAATACGTCGCCAGCCAACATCGAGATCACCGCCTGTTCCACCTGCCAGAAATTGCGCGGCGCATTGAACAGTTCGCGCATCACCGGGGTGGTGAAGCGGTAGATGAACCACTGGAAATGCTTGAGCCCGCGCTTGAGTCGCACCACCATGCCGCGCTGCAGTTCGGCCTCGCGCGCCGGCTCGCGCAGCGCGCCGTCGACCACCGAGGCGGCCTGCTCGCCGCTGTTCATGCCCAGATACACGCCGGAGGAAAACACCGGATCGACGAACGCGTACGCATCGCCGACCATCACCCAGCCCGGCCCGGTCATCCGCGAGCAGGTATAGGAATAGTTGCCGGTGACGTGTACCTCGCCGCAGCGCTGCGCGCCCTGCATGCGCTTGGCCACCGACGGTTCCGACTCCAGCGTCTTCATCAAGAACGCCTCGGTCTCGCCACGGCGCTGCTTGAGGTATTCGGGGAAACACACCGCGCCCACGCTCATCACGTCGCCCTGCAACGGGATCAGCCACATCCAGCCATGCGCGAAACGCTGCACGGTGATGTTGCCGGCGTCCTCGCCGTCGCGGCGCTGCACGCCGGTGAAGTGGCTGAAAATCGCCGCCGACTGGTGCAGGGTGTTCTTCTGCTTGAGCTTGAGCTGCGAGCCGATGAAGGTGTCGCGGCCGCTGCCGTCGACCAGATAGCGCATGCGGATGCGCAGCTCGCGGCCGTCGTGATCGCGCGCGATCGCGGCGACCGGGCGGCCTTGATCGTTGAACTCGACCTTCTCGACCTTGACCCGTTCGCGCGCGTCCACGCCGTTGGCCTGGCTGTGGCGGAACAGCAATTCGTCGAACTGTTCGCGCTTGACCTGGAAGGCGTAACCGAACTGCGGATTGAGCGCGCGTTCGAAACGGAAGGTGTTGTAGCGATCGGCGTCGATCGGGAACTCGGCGCCGGGCTTGTGGGTGCCGATCGCGCGGACCTGTTCGAGCACGCCCAGACGTTCGAGGATCGCCAGGTTCATCGGCAGCAGCGATTCGCCGATGTGAAAGCGCGGGTGGCTGCCCTTTTCCAGCAGCAGCACCTTCCAGCCCTTGCGCGCGAGCAGGGTTGCCGCGGTGGTGCCGGCCGGGCCGCCGCCGACGACGAGCACGTCGACCTCGAGCTGGGTTACCTCGTCCGGCAGTGGCTTGGAATCGTGGGATGCAACGGCGCCGACCGGCGTGGCGGCCGTCCCGGGCAGGGAAGCAGGTGAGTTCATGCGCAAATGATAGCCTGCGGCTCCGCCCGACTGTGCGCCGGTCAGGTCAAGACGCAGGGCAGCAGATTTATCGCCGAAAATGCGCAAGCGGTTGAAATTGCTGACGAATGAGGCGGTCGGGCGGGTCGGCCCGGTGGCCGGCGCGCTGTGACCGGTTGCACGCTGCGCCGCGATGAAGGATCGTGGCGCCCCTCGCTTACGCCGTTACCGGATCGCCCGATGTCTGAACAAAGCCCCGCCGAACGCGAACTGGCGCAGTTGCTGGTCGAGAGCCTGAATCTTGAAGACGTGACGCCGGAGCAGATCGAGCCGGACGCGGCGCTGTTCAACGACGGCCTGGGCCTGGATTCGATCGATGCGCTGGAACTGGCGCTGGCGATCACCAAGCGCTACGGCTTCCAGTTGCGCTCCGACAGCGACGAGAACCGCCGCATCTTCGCCTCGCTGCGCGCGCTGTCGGGTCATATCGAACAGCACCGCGCGGCCTGAGCCTTCGCGCCGGCGTGGGCGCGGCTTCGGTTCGGGCCGTTTGATTCGGCCCAGATCGGCCGGTAACGGCTCTTATCGACCCGTTCCGGCGCAATCGCTCCAGCCGGCGTGACTCGGCCTGTTCCGGCGCGTCCCGCCTGACCTCGTATCGCTCATCCATGCCGTTCGGCCGGCGCATCGCGCGCGCGCCGCCGTTATCGTGGCCCGTCATGCACGCCCCGCCCATGCGCCCCGCCGGACCTTCGATCCCGTGAACGATTCATCGTCCAGCCTCAGCGGACCGGCGCGACTGCTGCTCGCGATCGCCTATCCGTTGCTGGCGCACTGGGCCAGCCACGAGGGCAGCGGCGTGCTGGCGGCGCTGGCCCTGGCCGACTTGGTGGTGTTCGTGACCATCGACGGTTTGCTCGGATTGCGCGCGCTGCCGTGGCTTGCGACCGCGCTGCTTCTCGGCGCGCTCGCCGCGATCGCGCCGACACCGTACGCACAGATGCTGCTGCTGACCCCGCCGGTACTGTTCAACGCCTGGCTGGCGTGGTGGTTCGGCCGCAGCCTGCGCGCGCCGCGCGAGGGCCTGATCACCCGCATCGTCGCGGCCCTGCACGGCTGCGCGCCGCGCGAACTCGCGCCGGACCTGTACCGCTACACCCGCCGTCTGACCCTGCTGTGGGCCTGCGTGCTGGCCGGGCTGGGCCTGGTCAACGGCGCGCTGGCGATGATCGCGGTGCCCGATGGGGTGCTGGCGCAACTGGGCCACACGCCGGCGCTGGCGATCACCCAGGAGCAGTGGTCGTGGTTCGCCAACATCCTCAATTACGGCGTGGTCGGCGGCATGTTCGCCGGCGAGTACCTGGTCCGTCGGCGTTTGTTCAAGGACCGGCCGGAGAAGGGGTTCTTCGATTTCCTGCGCAAGATGGCGCAGCTGGGGCCGGGGTTCTGGAAAGAGTTGTTTTCGTGAGCGTTTGATTCATCGGCGTAAGTTGGCGCTTCTCAATATCTGCACTAGAGGCATCCGTGTGGAATGTATCGTCGGTGGTGACGAATCCTTCTCCCGCTTGCGGGAGAAGGTGGCCCGAAGGGCCGGATGAGGGCGCGAGGGGTGGGTGAGCCCGCCAGTTGCCGGAGACCCTCACCCCAGCCCTCTCAGCTCTGCACTCCCTCTGGTCGCCGCAAGCGGGAGAGGGAGCTGATCGGGAAACTGCAGTTTTCGTCACGCTTCCCAGGCGCCTGCTTTATCCTTCGGCTTCACCCTTCGCGCCGTAGCCTGTCCGCATCATGCCGTTCGCCCTCGCCGCCGATCATCCCTGCCTGCCGGGCCATTTTCCGGGCCGCCCGCTGGTGCCCGGCGTGGTGCTGCTCGATCGAGTGATCGAAGCGGTCGAAGCGCTGCATGGGCCGCTGAGCGGTCTGCGCCTGCCGCAGGTGAAGTTCCTGCGGCCGTTGCTGCCGCAGCAGTCGGCGCAGATCGAACTGGACACCCTCGGCGCGGCGCGCTGGCGGTTTCGCGTGCTGCATGCGGGCGAGCTGTTGGCCAGCGGCGAGATCGTCGCCGAGCCGCCGTCGGCTCCGGCGACCGCCACGGACGAACCGGCATGAACGATTCGCATTGGAAGCAACGCCCCGAAGGCGGCAGCCGTTTCGCCTTCCACCTGATCCGCTTCATCGCCAGCAACGGCGGCCGCTCGATCGCGCGGCTCACGCTGTACCCGATCGTCGCCTACTTCCTGATCGTGCGCGGCCCCGAGCGCCGCGCCTCGCGCGCGTACCTGACGCGGGTGCTCGATCGTCCGCCGACCTTGCTAGACGTCGCCCGCCATATCCACACCTTCGCCGCGACCATCCTCGACCGCGTGTACATGCTCAGCCGCGGCATGGACCGGTTCAAGGTCAACATCAGCGGCCTGGAGCCGATCGACCGCCAGCTCGACCGCGGCCAGGGCATGCTGCTGTTCGGCTCGCACCTGGGCAGCTTCGAAGCGCTGCGCGTGCTCGCGCGGCAACGGCCGGACCTGAAGGTGCGGGTGGTGCTCGATCGCGCCCACAACCCGCAGCTCACCCAGTTGCTCGATGCGATGGATCCGCAGATCGCGCGCAACGTCATCGACGCCGGCCAGGACGGGCCGTCGATCGTGTTCGCGATCAAGCAGGCCACCGACGAGGGCGCGCTGGTCGCGCTGCTGGTCGATCGCGCCGCGCCCGGCGAACCGTCGACCAGCGCTTCGTTCCTTGGCGCGAGCGCGCAGTTTCCGACCGCGCCGTGGCTGATCGCGGCGGCGCTGAAACTGCCGGTGGTGCTGGGCTTCGGCCTGTACCGCGGCGGCTCGCACTACGACCTGGTGTTCGAAACGTTCAGCGAGGGTGTGGCGATCGAACGGCATAACCGTCCGGCGATCCTCGCAGCGCTGGTCCAGCGCTACGCCGAGCGCCTGCAGGCCCACGCCCGCAGCGCGCCCTACAACTGGTTCAACTTCTACGATTTCTGGCATGCCGATGACCCCCAACAAGCACTGCCTGACGCTGGCGTTGGCGCTGATGTCCAGCGTCGGGTCGCTGCACGCCGCTCCGGTTACTGAGGCCGCGCTCGCGCAAGCAGCGGCGGCGTCCGCGACAGCGGGCGAAGCGCCGGCCGATCCCGCGGTGATCCTGCCGCGTCTGGCCCAGCCGATTCCGGCGCGCACCGATTTCGTTGAGGTGCGCGGCTCGGCCCTGCTCAAGGCGCCGCTGCGCGTGTCCGGCGAATACCGCCGGCCCGATGCCTCGACCTTGGTGCGCGAAGTGCGCGCGCCCTACGCCGAGACCACGACCATCCGCACCGGCGCCCAGCCGGGCCAGGGCGAAGTCAGCATCGCCCGCGCCGGAAAGCCGGCGAAAAAATTCTCGCTGTCGCGCGCGCCCGAACTGGTCGCATTGCAGGCCAGTTTCGGCGCGCTGCTCGGCGGCGATCGCGCCGCGCTCGAACAGCACTATCGCCTGAGCGCGCAAGGCACCCGCCGGCAGTGGACGATCACGATGACGCCGAAGGACGCCAAGCTCGCCGCGCGCATCCGCGAGATCGTGCTGCTCGGCCGCGACGATGAACTGCGCTGCATCGAAACCCGTCCGGCCCGCGGCAACGAACAACAGCGCACCTTGCTCAGCAGCGCCGCGCGCGACGCCGTCGGCATCGACGATGCGAGCCGGCTCGCGGCGTTGTGCCGCGGCCACGGCGCCGCGCGTTGATGACGCCCGCGCGTCGGATCGGCTTCGCCCTGCTGTGGCTGGCGCTGCTCGCGCTGGCCGGCTGGGCGATCGGCAGCCAGCTCAAGCTCAGCGGCGATCTGCGCCGGTTCATGCCGAGCGCGCAGACCCCCGCGCAGAAACTGCTGATCGACGAACTCGGCGAAGGCCCGGGTTCGCGCCTGCTGTTGATCGCGCTCGAAGGCGACGACCCGGCCGCGCTGGCCGCGCAATCGACGGCGCTGCGCGAACGCCTGAGCGCGCAGCCGCAGTTCAAGCTGGTCGCCAACGGCGGCGGGTTCGGCCTGGAGTCTGTGCCCGAGCGGCTGCGTCCCTACCGCTATCTGCTGTCGCCGACGTTCGACGCTCAACCGCTGGACGCGGCCTATCTGCGCGACCAGCTCGACACCCGCGTGCAGGACCTGGGTTCGCCGGCCGGCGAATTGATCGAACCGCTGCTGGCCAGCGATCCGACCCTGGAAATGCTGCGCCTGGCCGAGGCCTGGCAACCGGCGCAGGCGCCGCAGACGCTCGACGGGGTGTGGTTCGACCGCGCCGGCAAGCAGGCCTTGCTGGCGGTGGAAACGCGCGCGGCCGGGTTCGATCCGACCGGTCAGCAAAGCGCGATCGACGCCATCCGCGGCGCGTTCGAACAGGCGCGCGGCACCAGCGCATCGCGCATCACCATCAGCGGGCCGGGCGCGTTCTCGGTCGAGATCGGCGGCCGCACCCAGCGCGAAGCCAGCCTGATCGGCAGCATCGACAGCCTGGTGTTCATCGCGCTGTTGTGGCTTGCGTATCGCAGTTGGAAGGCGCCGCTGATCGGCGGCCTGCCGCTGGCGACCGCGGGCTTGGCCGGTTTGGGCGCGGTCGCGGCGATCTTCGACGGCGTGCACGGCATCACCGTCGCGTTCGGTTTCACCTTGATCGGCGTGGTCCAGGATTACCCGATCCATTTGTTCAGTCATCAGCGGCCCGGGCTGTCGCCGTGGGCCAGCGCGCGCAGTTTGTGGCCGACGCTGGGCACCGGCGTGGCTTCGACCTGCATCGCCTATCTGACCTTCTTCGTGTCCGGCGTCGACGGACTGCAGCAACTCGCGGTGTTCACCATCGTCGGCCTCGCCACCGCCGCGCTGGCGACGCGCTTCGTGCTACCGGCGCTGATCGATCCGGCGCCGCGCGATGTCGCCACCTCGGTGCGACTGGCGCGGGTGTGGAGCGCGCTCGCGCGCTGGCCGCGCCTGGGCGTGACCAGCGTGTCGCTGATCGCGGCGCTGGCGTTGGCGGTGATCCTGTTCGTGCCGGGCGCGTTCTGGCAGAACGATCTGGCCAAGCTGACCCCGGTGCCGGACGCGGCGCTGGCGCGCGACGCGCAATTGCGCGGCGAACTCGGCGCGCCGGACGTGCGCTACATCATCGCCATCGAAGGCCGCGACGCCGAGGCCGCGTTGCAGGCGTCCGAAGCGCTGCTGCCGGAGCTGCCGCTGCTGCGACAGCGCGGCGCGATCGCCGGCTACGATCTGGCCGCGCGCTACCTGCCGAGCATCAAGACCCAGCGCGAACGTCAGCGCCGGTTGCCCGATGCGACGAATCTGCGCGCCGCGCTCGACAGCGCGGTCGCGGCGACGCCGTTCCGCAGCGACGCCTTCGCCGAGTTCCTCGATGATGTCGAACGCGCGCGGCACGCGCCGCCGCTGACGCCGCGCGATCTGGCCGATACGCCGCTGGCGGTCAGCGTCGACGGACTGCTGCTGCAGCGCGGCGATCATGCCACCGCGCTGGTGTCGCTGAGCGGCCTGCACGATCCGGGCGCGGTGGCGCAGGTCGTGCGCAGACACGGCGGCCAGTTGCTCGATCTCAAGCAGGCGTCGGAGTCGCTGGTCGCCGAATACCGCGGCCGGGTGTTGCTGGCCCTGGGCTTGGCCGGCGTGCTGCTCGCCGCCGCGGTATGGATCGCGCTGCGCTCGCCGCGGCGGGTGCTGCGCGTGCTCGCGCCGATGGCGTTGACCACGCTGTTGATCCTCGCGGTGTTGCGCGGCCTGGGCGTGGAATTGAATCTGTTCCACCTGGTCTCGCTGATCCTCGCAGCCGGCCTGGGCCTGGATTACGCCTTGTTCTTCGACCACGCCGGCGACGACCGCGCCGAACAACTGCGCACCTTGCACGCGGTGATCGTGTGCAGCCTGACGACGCTGCTGGTGTTCGCATTGCTGGGCCTGTCGTCGATCCCGGTGCTGCGCGCGATCGGCGCCACCGTCGCGTTGGGCGTGGCGTTCAATTTCGTGCTCGCGCTGCTGATCGTGCGTGAGCCGACGGTGATGTCCGATGCTGAGTCATGACGCGGTGAAGCGCGAGTTCGACGTAACCCCACCCCGGATTAGCGGTTGAACGGCGCTTTAGCCCATCGCCACCGGTCGCGACGTGATTCGCGGATATCATGCCGTGCGATGACATGAGGGCATGCTCGCGTGATACGCGATGCATTGCGGCTGTTGATAGAGGACAGGGACGATGAAGATGAACACGGCTATTCTTGGGGCGGGGCGAGTGAAATCGATGGCCGGTGATTGCCGAGCCTTCCGCAGCGTGCTCACGCTTGCGGTAACGATGGGGTTGCTGACGCCAGGAGCGGCCTCGGCTGCCGATCCGATCAACTATTGGGACAACGGTAGCGGCGTGTGGAACGCCGGCAATGCCAATTGGACGCGTGAGGACGGCAGCACCGGCGTCTGGATCCCGGGCGTGGCCGTGTTCCGCACCGCGGCGGCCGGCGACACAGTCACGGTGGACGGCGCGCAAACCTTCACCGGCCTAGAGTTCAGAAGCAACACCAACGGCTATCGCTTGCTCGGCGCCGCCGCCGGCGAGCTCGCGATCGGCGCGCCGCGGGCCGCGATCGTGGTCGATGCGGCCACCCAAGCTACGATCGACTCGACGATCACTGGTGCCGGCGGCTTGACCGTGTCCGGCGCGGGTACCTTGCTGCTTAGCGGCCAGGGCAATACCTACGGCGGTGGCACGACGGTGGGCAACTCGGCCGTCCTGGCCATTTCGGCGACCGGCGCGCTCGGTAGCGGTTCGCTCAGCGCGCTCGACCTAAGCGAAATCCGGTTCCAGGGCGCGGCCAACGCCGGCGCGCGCGACATTACCCTGGTCAACGGTTTCTCGCTGGGCCGTACGAGACTGCGTTTCGTCGATCAGGCCAGCGCCGGCAACGCCAACATCGTCATCGATAACCGGGTCAACTTGGAGGATCGGTTCGGCGTGGTCGGTTTCGAAGGCGAATCCAGCGCGGGCAACGCAAGAATTTCCTCGGTCTGGGGCGGAAGCGTGAACTTCAGTGGTCGCAGCAACGCTGGCCGCTCGATCATCGACCTGCCTCAGCAGAGTGTACTTACGTTCATGGACTCCGCCGATGCGGGGCAGGCGACCGTCGTCACACGCGGGGCGGTCGTTTTTCGCGACAACGCCCGTGCCGACGGTCTGTCGCTGACCGCTATGGGCGGTCGGTTCGGGCCGTCCATGCAGTTGTCGGAGATGCGCATCCCGCTTTCGATCGGATCGCTTTGGACGGAAAACAGCGTCGTATTAGGTGGCGGCAGCCTGACACTCGGCCTGCTCGGGCGCGACGACCAGGTCGGTGAGCTGCACGGTAGCGGCACGGTGTTGAAAATCGGAACCGGAACGCTCTCGATCCTGCGCGACGATGACCAGTACTTTCAGGGCACCACCGACGTCAAAGAAGGCCGCCTGCTGCTCAAGACGATGTCGCACGGTGGAACGACTGTTATCCGGGCGGCAGGCTCGTTGGTCGGCAGCGGCGGCGTGCGCGATCTGATCAACGAAGGCACGGTCGCGCCCGATGGCCCCATCCGCGTGCTAGGCAATTACGTGCAGCGCCCCGGAGGTCGACTGGCGATCGACATCTCACCCAATGGGGCGTCGGATATTCTGTCGGTCGTGGGCAACGCGACGCTTCAAGGTAGCGTCGACGTGATTAAGGCACCGGGGCAGTACGCTTACGGAACCCGCTATACGCTCATCTACGCGCAAGGTGGAGTGAGCGGCCGTTTCGACATGCTGACTCAGAACCAGCCGTTCCTGAAGCTGGCGATGGCTTACGACGCCGAACGTGCCTATCTCGACGTATTGCGCAGCGATACCCAATTCGCGGACGTTTGCGACACGCCCAATCGTTGCGGCGTCGCCGGCGCGCTGGACACGATCTCGGCCTCCGGTCGTCCTGGCGCGGACATGCAAGCAGTAATTGAAGAATTGACCACGCTCAGCGTCGCGGGCGCGCTGGCCGGCATGGATCGGTTGTCCGGCGATGCGCACGCCGATTTCGCGGGCGCGCTGCTCGATGAGCAAAGTTTGTACGGTCAGGATCTGAGCCGACGCGTACTCGCGCAACGCGGAGACGGCGGCGGGCGTGACGGCGGAGGCGCATGGGTGCGCGTCGAAGCCGCGTCCTCGAAGTTCGGCGGCGACGGCAACGCTCACGGCTGGGATCTCGACACGCGCGCGACCACGCTCGGCATAGACGGCTGGATCAACGATTCGCTGCTGCTCGGCGCCAGCGCACAGTTCAAGAAATACGATGCCGATCTGCGACCGCGCGACCGCGGCCGAGCCGATATCGGAGCGCTGGACTTGTACGCGGGCCTGCACGGCGATAAGGGATATTTGAACGCCGTGGTGGGTTACGCGCGTTGGGACAACAAGATCGAACGCGGCATCGTCGTAGGCGACATCTCGCGGCACGCCGATTCGCATTATGGCGGGCATAGCTACAGTGCCTATCTTGAAGCCGGTTGGATCTTCGACCTGGGCGCGGCCCGGTTGCAGCCGTTGCTGGGCGTTAGTTACACCCGTCTTGACAATGAAGGCTTCCGCGAGAGCGGAGCGCAGGGCCTCGGCTTGAGCGGCGGGGCGTTGAAGGTCGACCGCTTTACCGCGAGCCTCGGCTTGCGTTGGAGCGCCAACTTTGGCATCGGCGATTGGATCGTATCGCCGAGCCTGGAGGCGCGCACGCTGCGCGGCTACGCTGACGATTACGCGCGTCTTGACGCGACCTTCGAGAGCGCTCCGGCCGTCGTCTTCCAGACTCGCGGCGCCAGCCTGCCGAAGCAGCGGGCGCTGGCCGATGTCGGCCTGCACCTGAGGCACGGCGAACGGACCGAGCTGTTTCTGAATTATGGCTATCGGCACGGCGATGACCTGCGTTCGCGTAATCTGGGCTTTGGTCTGCGCTATCGATGGTAATCATCGCGATGAGATTGGCTCGATGAGAGTTTGTTCGACCAAAACCCGTTCCCCGGCAATCTTCCCATTGCGAGCCGGCCATGGATCGACCGGTGTACGGCGCTCGGCGTTGTATCGGTTCGAGTCCGATTCGATATTGGATCTGTGGATGGGTAGCGATGCGCACGCGTGAGGCGATCGCCGCGCTGATTCCGCACCAGGGCCTGATGTGCCTGTGGGAGGAAGTGGTCGATTGGGATGACGAACGCATCGTGCTGCGCAGCCTCGGCCATCGCGATCCGGCGCATCCGTTGCGGCATGCGCAGCGTCTGCATGCGGTGCATCTGTGCGAATACGGCGCGCAGACCATGGCCGTGCATGGCGGCCTGCTGGCCGCGCGCGACGGCGCGGCGATTCGTCCCGGCGTGCTAGTCGCGCTGCGCGGGGTGCAGTTGCGGCTCGCGCGCATCGACGACTTGCCCGGCGCGCTCGAAGGCACGGCGCGCAAGCTGATCGATACCGGCGAGAGCTGGCAGTACGAATTCGAGATCCGTCATGCCGGCGATCTGATCGCGCAGGGGCGCGCGGCGGTGATGGCGCGGCCGGGCTGATCGGCCGGCGCGATCGTATCGGATGAGGTTTATCGGCTGACGCCGCTCCGAAGAAGAACCTCGTATTGCGAATGATCTTCGTAATGCATGACGCCAGATGGCGTGATCGGATCAGTCGTCTTAAGTACGTGTTGGACGGTGTGGGTCGTCATCATCTGGACCGCAGGAATCTTCAAGCGCTTGGGCAATCGCTGGAATCAGCCGTTCTTGATGCGCATCCAGTGAGGGTGCGATTCCGTCCGCCTGCAATCCGATTTCCTTGGCTGCCGCAAGTGATAGTCCGTATCGGGTCCGGATCGCCCGTATCGCCGCGATGGGATCCTGGGTTTCGGCCTTGACCTGGACATAAAGCGCGCGCGCGGTTTCTTCCTGGTGCATGACGGCATGCCTGTCGAATCCGGGTGCCATGATTTCACACCCGCGCTCCCGAGGCGTTCCTCCCGACAAACGCGCTCATGCCGCGTGCTCGCCGAGGACCGGTCCCATGCCCATGCAATTCCATTTCGACGATCTGAGCCTGCACCACGACGAAGCGCAGGTCGGCCATCGCTTCACCCTGCGGGTCCGGCTCAATCAGCGTCGCGGCGCGCAGCTGGCCTGGTTCGAACGCAACGATCGCCACGACAACCGCGATATCCCGCAGGACACCTGGGTCGACATGCACCGCTTGTTCGCCACGGATCTGCCGGTGTTCCAGTCGTGGCTGGACACCACGGTCGATAACGGCCGCACCGAACTCGAATTCCCCGCCGTGTCGTGCATGCCGCTGCAACCGTACGCGCGACGCACCCTGGAGTGGTGCGTGGTGGTGGTCGACGGCGAGGACGAGCACGGCGACGAGGGCGACGCGCGCGAGTGGGCGATGTGGCGCGGCGTGCAGGAACTGGCCTGCGACGGCGAGGGCCGGGTGTTCACCCACACGCTCACGCCGGCGCAGTCGCTGCATGGCCGCAGCGATCAGCCGCCGCATCCGGACGACCGTCCGCAGTATTGATCGGCGCGCGTCGGATCGTCGCTCCCGGCGATCGTCGCGCACCGTCTCCGGCGGGTCCCCGTTCCGCGCCGCTTCCGTCGCGGCGGCGGGACGGGGACAATCGGCTACCGTCCACGGAGCCGTCCGCATGCCTGAGTCTGTCAATTCCGCGCGCCGCGCCCTGGTCACCGGCGGCAGCGGCGATCTCGGCGGCGCGATCTGCACGCGCCTGGCCGCCGACGGCTGGCGGGTGATCGTGCATGCCAACGGCCAGTTGCAGCGCGCGCAGGAGGTCGTCGCGCGAATCCGCGACAGCGGCGGCGAGGCCGAAGCGATCGCGTTCGATGTCGCCGACGGCGAGGCCGCGCGCGCGGCGATCGAAGGCCTGCTCGAAGCCGGTCCGATCCAGGGCGTGGTCAACAACGCCGGCATCCACGACGACGCGCCGATGGCGGGGATGAGCGACGCGCAGTGGAAGCGGGTCATCGACGTATCGCTGCACGGCTTCTTCCATGTCACCCAGCCGTTGCTGCTGCCGATGGCGCGCACGCGCTGGGGCCGCATCGTCAGCGTGTCGTCGGTGGCGGCCGTGCTGGGCAATCGCGGCCAGACCAATTACGCCGCGGCCAAGGCCGGTTTGCATGGCGCGAGCAAATCGCTGGCCCGCGAAATGGCCAGTCGCGGCATCACCGTCAACGTGGTCGCGCCCGGGGTGATCGAAGGCCGCATGGCGGCGCAGGCGTTTCCGCCCGAAGCGATCAAGCAGATGGTGCCCGCCGGCCGCGCCGGCCGGGTCGAGGAAGTCGCGGCCTTGGTGAGCTTCCTGTGCGGCGAGCAGGCCGGTTACATCAACGGCCAGGTGATCGGCATCAACGGCGCGATGGGCTGAGGACATGCCGCGTGAAAGCGCGGCGTCGGCGCGCCGGCTGTTCAAGTGGAATGCGATGCCGCCGCGGGATCGCGCGCCGGCTCGCGGTCGATGGGCTTGGCCGAAGCGGATTTGTGCACGTCAGCTCATGGCGGCATAGTGCTCGGCGCGACGACCGATGGGGATCGGTCGTCGCTTCATCAAAACGACAACATCGACGACGCGCGGCTGCGCGCGACATCGTCGTATTCACGGGGGGTGGGTATGCAATCGGTAAAGAAAATCGCTCTGGCGATAGCTCTGGCGTGGGCAATGTCCGCGCCGTTGGCGGCGTATGCGGACGGCGAGCTGGTCGAGTACGTCGAGGCGCGCAACGAGATGAATCCGCCGCCGTCGCTGCCGTTGAAGCGCTTCGATCGTTTCGAAATCGCGCCGCTGGGCATGGACGCGCCGTACGCCGGACAGCGCGGCAACGAACTCGCGCGCGAGCGCCTGCAGGCGAATCTGGATCTGCGGGTGCCGCCGATCCTCAAGGCTTGGAACGAGTCGGCCAGCTCGGCTGATGCGCCGCGCACCTTGAAGATCGAGCCGGTGGTGCGCCACATCCGCTACATCAGCGGCGGCAAACGCCTGCTCGGCGGCGTGCTCGCGGGCGGCTCGGCGATCCTGGTCACGGTCAAGATGACCGACGCGGCCAGCGGCGAGGTGATCGCCGAGCCGGAGTTCTATCAGCATGCCAACGCCTGGGGCGCGGCGTATTCGTTCGGCGGCACCGACAAGGCGATGAACATCCGCATCAGCGAAATGGTCGCGACCTATCTGACCGACAACCGCGATCAGGCGGTCGGCGGGCGCACCGGCAAGAATGAAAAGAATCGCAAGGACGAACGCGGCAAGTCCTGAGGGGCGTGCGCGGTGCCGGGCAGACGCCGGTGGGCGTTTGTCCGCTTGCGATCGATGGTGTGATCGGGGCGTTTGCGTATGCGTGCATCGCGCGAGGGCGGACGGCTGTTCGCGCCGCGCCGGCGCAGCAAGTTCTAAGTGGCGTGCGCGGCGCCGGGCGGACGCCGTTCGCGTTTGCCCGATCGCGTCGCAGTCTGATCAAGATTCACCTGAGTAGGCGCGCAGGGCGCGGGGATGGGCGATTCTTCGGGCCGTGCCGGGCCGGCGAGGTTCGGTCGGATCGACCTGCGCTCACCTGTATGAGCCCGCGTGGAATACCCGGCCGCCGGGTTGTGTTACCTGATCTCGTCTGGGCGTAGCATGGGGCGGACCGGGGATTGGAGTCGTATCATGCTTAGATCATTGATTCTCATCGCATTTGTCTCCTTGCTGGCGGCCTGCGCCAGTTCCCACGTGCTGACCGGGCAACCGCGACCGCCGGTGCCGGTGGAGCAGGTGCGGGTGTATTTCGCCCCGCCGCCGAGCCGTTACGAGGAAATCGCCCTGTTGCAGAGCAATAGCGGCGCGTTCACCTACGGCGAGCAGAACAAGATGAATTCGGTGCTCGACAAGCTGCGCGTCGAGGCGGCCAAGCTCGGCGCCAACGGGGTGTTGTTCCAGGGCACCGAAGACAGTGGCGGCGGCACCGGCGTGAGCCTGGGCGCGGGCGGCGGCAGCTATGGCGGCGGGCGTCATTTCAGCGGCGGCGGTGTCGGCGTCAGCATCAGCCCGCGGCAGAAATTCGCGCGCGGCACCGCGATCTATGTGCTCAATCCGCCGCCGATGAGCGATCGCGGCCCGCAGGGTCCGATGGCGCCGGTTCCGCCGCCGGTTCCGCCGCGCGAGTGAGGCCGAGCGGTTGGCTCAGGCAGCGTTAGGGCAGGGCGGTGCAGGCGGAGCGGTAAGCGCAAAGCAGTAAGCGCAAAGCAGTAAGAGCGAAGCAGTAAGAGCGAAGCAGCGGGAGCGAAGCCGCAGGAGCGAAGCAGCTCGAACAAGATTGCGCAGAACTTCGGTCCGCACGCGCGACACGACGTGCATGAGCAATACGATGTCGATAGTCGCGCCGTTGCTTTTGCCCACTTTAGAAAAAGGGGGCGGCATCCGCGCAGCGGATGCGGGGGATTTGAGCTTTTGCTTTTGGCTTTGAGCGAAGCTAAAGGCAAAAGCGAATCCCCCCTGCCCCCTTTTACAAAGGGGGGGAACGCATGGGTGTCCGGTGATTCGCGGTTGCAACGTGTCGCGCGCAGCGCCGCGTTTGCAACGCGGTCAACTCACCGCGTATTCGCGTGAATCTTATCGCCCATCGTGGCGAACTCGCCGGTCGGGTCGTCGATCAGCGGCGGGTTGGCGCGGATGCTGCGGTACACGTCGGGCACGCCGCCGCGGCGCAGGCACTGCAGCACGATGTGCGAGGTGATGCGGCTGAAGTCGCGCAGCGGTTTGAAGTGGCTGGCGCGGAATTGTTCGTCGGAGGCGTCGCTGCTGTAGCGCGATTCGATCGGCACCGACACGCAGCGCGTACCCAACTGCTGCGCGGCCGACATCAGGATCTGCGCTTCGAACACGAAGTCCTCGCCGGGCACGTCGCGCAAAGCGATCACCTCGGCCGGGTACAGGCGCTGGCCGCTCTGGCTGTCGGCGACCTGATAGCCGGTGCCCCAGGCCACGCCCCAATCGCCGAAGTTGTTGGCCAGCCGGCGATAGGTCGGCTGCGCCGCGCGTTTGCGCAGGCGCGCGCCGATCACGATATGGCCCGGATGGCGGTTGCCGCTGTCGATCAGGCGCGGGATGTCGTCGGCCGAATGCTGGCCGTCGCCGTCCATGGTGATCACCGCCAGGAACCCGCGCCGCTGCGCCTCGGCGAAGCCGTCGCGCAGGCTCGCGCCCTTGCCCTGGCGTTGCGCATGCCGCAGCACGGTGACCGGCAGATCGGCGATGCGCTCGCCGGTGCCGTCGTCGGAACCGTCGTCGATCACGATCACGTTGGCGCATTGGGCCAGCGCGCCTTCGACCACCTCGCGGATGCGCAAGGCCTCGTTGAGGGCGGGAATCACTACCGCGATGTTGCCGCGGTCCAGTCGCGCGGGACGGCCACGCTCCGGCGCCGTGGCCGGCGAGGCACGGTCGCGTCCTGGCGACGAGGCGAGATCAGTCATGGGCCAATTCCACCTGCAAAATGCGACCGGCGCCTGCCGGCAGCGCGAGGCGATCATGGCGCGCGGCGAGGGCGTCGAACAAGGGCAGCATCGCCGCGCTGGCGTTGCCGGTTTCGCGGGCGGACAGCTTGCCGTCGCCGACACCGGCCTCGCCGTCGCCGAGCCAGGCGCGCAGCAGCGGGCCGGCGGCCGCGCCGCGCCGGTCCGGCCGCGCCAGCACCAGCGCCGCGCCGAGCAAACCGCGGCTGGCGGCGACCCGCGCCAACGGCCCGGTCGCGGCGCCGTCGTAGCCGACCAGCAACACCGCGTCGTCGCCGGCGGCGAGTTGCACCAGCGCCTCGATCAAGCCCTGGGCGAAGCTGGCTTCCAGCGCGCTGAGCGCGGTCGCCGGGCGCATCGCGCCGGCGCCGATGGTCCAGTAACCGGCCGCGGCGTTATGCACCGAATTGTGGAAACGCGTCGGCGAGATCGTGCGCGGCTCGCAGGCCAGCGTGCTGCACATGTAATCGGTGATCGCCATGTCGCCGTGGCTGGAGGCGAACACCGACGGCAACGCGGCCGGATCGCGGCCGGCCGCTTGGCAGGCGGCGAGGGCGACGTCGAGCGCGACCGCGACCGTTTCCGGCGCGCGCCGGCGTTCGTTGGCGGCGAGCAGCAGCGGCGACGGCCGCGACGGCGCATCGGCGACCTCCGCGCCGCCCAGCGCAAAGGCGCGCGCGGCCTCCCACGAGGGCAGGCCGCGGCTCCAGTAGCCGATGCCTTCGATCACCGCGCTCAACACGGCCGCAGGTTGACGGGAATCGCTCATGCGCGCGCGAACACCAGCGAGCAGTTGTTGCCGCCGAAGCCGAAGGAATTGTTCATGGCGTAGTCGATCGTCGCCTCGGCGTTGTCGAAGCGGATCTGCGGGCCGTTGGCCGGATCGGGCACGCGGCTGTTGAGGATGCCGGGCAGATGGCCGTGTTGCAGCGCGAGCAGCGCGATCGCCGATTCGACGATGCCGGCCGCGCCGAGGGTGTGGCCGGTCCAGCCCTTGGTCGAACTGGCATGCAGCGTGGGCGGAAACAGCGAGGCCACCGCGAACGCTTCGATCTGGTCGTTGGCCGGGGTCGCGGTGCCGTGCAGATTCAGATAGCCGACGCGTTCGGCGCCGATGCCGGCGCGCGCCAGGGCATCGATCATCGCCAGCCGCGCGCCGAGGCCTTCGGGGTGCGGCGAGGACATGTGGTGGGCGTCGCTGGATTCGCCGTAGCCGCGCAATTGCAGCGAGCCCGGCGCTTCGTCGCCGTCGCAGCGTTCGAGCACGGCGAACCCGCCGGCCTCGCCGAGCGACAGGCCGACGCGGTGCGCATCGAACGGCAGGCACGGCTCGCTCGACACCAGTTGCAGCGAGTTGAAACCGAACAGCACGCTGCCGCACAAGGTGTCGACGCCGCCGACCAGGGCCGCGTCGGCCAGGCCGGCCTGGATCAGCCGCGCGGCCTGGGCGAACACCTTGGCGCTGGACGAGCAGGCGGTGGCGACGGTCACGCACGGGCCGCTCAAACCGGTGGCGGCGGCGACGAAGGCGCCCAGCGAGTGCGGGGTATGCAGCAGCGGACGGCTCAGATCGGCGGGAAAATGCCGATCCTCGCCCTCCAGCCGCGCATAGGCTTCCTCGGTCGCGCCGATGCTGGAGGTCGAGGTGCCGACGATCACCGCGACCCGCTCGGCGCCGTGGCGCGCGACCGCGGCGGCGATCGCCTCGAGCAGGCCGTCGGGTTGCAGGCTCAGCCAGGCCAGGCGGTTGTTGCGGCATTCCCACGACGCCAGATGCGCCGGCAGCGGCGCCTGCTCGACCCCTTCGACCCGGCCGATCCAGCAATCCAGCGGCGCCTCGCCCGGCGCCAGCGGGGCGAAATCGTTGCGGCGCAGGCCGCTGCGACGCTCGCGCAGGGCGCGGGCCTGGGCATCGAGGCCGCGGCCGAGGGCGGTGGTCGCGGTGTAGGCGCGGATCGCCAGAGGCGGCATCGCTGAGACGTTGGATGGCACTATCTGTGTGTGTCGTTGCTGGCGGTGAGGGCGGAAGTATAGCCAAGCGGCGGCAGCGGCCGGCCGCGACGGCGGCGCGTATCATGAAGGGGGCGGGCTGGTTCATCGTCGGCGCCGGTTCGCGGCGACGCGGTTTCGGCTCGCGCGGGTTCGGGCCGATCGCCTCAGTGCCATCGTGGCCGACCGACCCCAGCTTCGCAGCGGCCCGGCGCGTTCGCCGGATCGATCCATCCCGACCCGTCTTCCGCATCGATCCCACCGCCGTGACCACCCGCACCGCCCACCGCATCGCACTGTTCGGCGATCGCGACATCCTGCATGTCGCGGTGGTGACCGGCGCGGTGTGCGTGCTCAGCGCCGGCTTGGTCTATGTCGGCTATTTCCTGCACGTGCTGCGGGTCGCGCGCACCGCGCCGTGCCGGCCCGAGCGCGGCGAGTGCGTGCTGCTGTTCGGCAAGCACGCACCGGGCGGGCGCATCGATCGCGATTTCGAAGCCCGCCTGGACCGCACCGTTTCGCTGTGGCGCGAGCGTCCGCCGCATAGCATGTTGCTGCTCGGCGGCGGCCCGATCGGCGAACCCAGCGAAGCCGAACTCGCGCGCCGCGGTCTGGTCGCGCGCGGCCTGAGCGACGACGCGCCGCTGCGGCTGGAACAGGATTCGCGCGACACCCTGCAGAACCTGCGCAACGCGCGGATCGTGCTCGGCGACGGCATGCGCTCGCGGGTGACCTTGCTCAGCAGCCGCTATCACCTCGCGCGCTGCGCCTGGTTCGCGCGTCATCTGGGCTACGACTGGGAACTGTGCGCGGCCGAGCCGCGGCTGGAACTGGGGCCGCGCATGCTGCTGCGGCTGGCCGGCGAAGCGGCCTACGTGTGCATGAGCGACGTCGGCGCGCGCTGGGCGAAACTGACCGGCAACCGGCGCATGCTCTCGCGCCTGAAGTGAGCGCGGCGCCGGCGCTGTCCGCGTCATCGGCGCCGACGGGATGAACGGTTAAGCCGGTCGCAAGGCGTATTCGCCGCCCGTCGCCGGTTCTTGTTGCAAACGCACAATCGCCGGCAGCCATCGCCGATCGTACGATCGGCTCGATCGCGCTGTTTTCAAGGGATTTTTTCGCTGTCGCGGTCCGGTCCGTTCGTTTGCGTGCGTTCAGACGCAGGCCGCGTCGTGAGAACCGGCTCACGGATTGGACAGATAAAAACAGTCGGCGCGGAGGCTTCGGCTAGAGTCGGAACGCCTTGCGGCGATCGCGCTGCTGCGTGATTCATCACCGTCGGGCACATCGTTCGCGGCCGCGCCGCCGGCGCTCCGCGCAGACAACGAGTCGTCTCAAGGAGAGTTCACATGAAGCAGATCGCCACCGCCCACAAGGCCGTTTCCGCGTCCAAGCCGTCGGCCGCCAAGTTGCAGCTCACCCCCGCGCAGTTCGAGAAGAAGGCCCCGCAACAGGGCCAGTACGCGCCGCGCAGCTGCAGCCGTTTCATCTACTGCGTCTGATCCGCGGGTCGCCACCGCTTACGCCTTCGAACACCGCACTGGAGAACGCCACATGAAAATGAAGAAAGCCTCGACCGCGCACAAGCCGCTGCCGGCCAAGCGCAAGGCCAGCGCCTTGCAGATCGGCGAAATGCAGACCAAGTCGCCGAGCGCGGCGAACTATCGCGCGCGCACCTGCATCCGCGTGTATTGCCTGCTCTGAGCCGGCGACGGCTTTGAATCACTCGCATCGCGGCCGGCCCGACGCCGGCCGCGATGCGTTCGCCGTCTTCGCGCGCCGCGCGCGTCGACGCCCCGCACACGGACGTCGCCGCGGAGTGCGATGAGCGATTTGTCGATCGAACTGCCGGCCCGGGCCGCTCGCGCTGCAGCCCCGGTCGAGCCCGAATCATCGTCGGTATTGCGCCGCTGGCTGGCCGCGTTGAGCACGCGCGACGGCGAGGCGTGGTGGTGGCCGCCGCGGGTGCGCATCGACGACGACGGACTGCTGCAACCGGCCGGCGCGTGGACAGGGCCGCGCGATGCGGCGCGCATCGGTGTGGCCTTGCGCGATCCACGGCTGCGGCGCTGGGGCGAATTTCTCGACATTCTCGATCGCGACTGCAAGGCCTTCGCGCGGCGCCATGCCGTGACGGTCGCCGCCGCCGCGTTGTCGCTCGACAACGGCGCGCTGCATGCGCCGGTGGTGCGCGAGGCCTTGCTGATCTGCCTGAGCGGGCGCCGGGTGCCGTCGCGGCTGCGCGAGCTGGGCGAACGTCATCGCGACTTCCTGCGCCTGTTCCTGCGCCGGCTCGCGCGCGACCGCCGCGGCGGCGTGTTGGCCGATCATGGGTATCACGGCCGCGTCCAGGCGCTGTGGGCCAATCCCGAGGAAACCCACAACGGCCGCCAGAGCGTGCTGCGATTGCAGTTCGAACGCGGCGGCGCGCTGGCCTACAAGCCGCGCCCGGCCGACAGCGAAATCGCTTTTCTCGCCGAACACGATGGCGGCGGCGTGTTCGCGCGGCTCAACCGGTTGGCGCCGGCCTCGGGCGCGATCCGTCTGCCGACGCTGCGCGTGTTCCATGGCCGCGGCGGCGATCGCGCGGCCTATCTGTGGCAGGAATGGATCGAACCGCCCGGCCGTTATCGGTGTTTGCCGGCCGCGCACGGGCGCGTGCATGCGACGGTGTTGCCGGCGCGGCAGGCACGGCGGTTCTGGCATCGCGCCGGTTCCCTCGCCGCGGCCTGCTTCGGCTTCGGTCTGGTCGATCTCGGTCCGGGCAATGTGCTGTGCGGCGAACGCGACGGCGAGACGATGCTGATCCCGGTCGATCTGGAAGTGTGCCTGTTTCCGGCGCGGCGCCTGGAAGACACCGGCCTTGTGACCGGCGAGCGCGATCACGGCCGCTATCCGGCCGGTCTGGAACGCAAGCTGACGGGCGAGATCGACGGCCCGGCCGTGGCGTTCTTCGCCGATGGCGACGGCGTGCGGCGGCTGCGCGCGACGGTGCGTCCGTGGCGGCGCGAGCAGGCGCGCAGCCTGGTCGTGGATCGCGAAGGCAAGGCGGGGTATGGCGCGTATCCGCTGGAGTTCCTGCGCGGCATGTTCGATCTGTGGATGCTGGTGCATCTGCATCGCGACGACGTGCAGCGCGATCTGCGCCGCGCCGTGCGCGGCCGTTACACCCGCGTGCTGGTGCGCGCGACCGCCGATTACGCCGTGGCGCGCGATCCGTTCGGCGTCGCGGCCGCGACCACGGAATCGGACGAACCCGCGCCGGCCTTCAGCGCCAGCGAGCGCGCGCAACTGCGGCGCGGCGACGTGCCGTATTTCTTCCGCCGCATCCAGGCCGACGCGCCGCTGCTGGCGCTCGCGCCGCCGCCGCAGGCCTGGACGCCGCAGGGGGTCGGGGCGCAGCCGCGCGCGGGCGACGAGATCAATCCGTCGCCGGAGTTCTTGGCCGGCGACAGCTGGGATCTGCTGCAACTCGGCGTCGCGCTGCGCGACGCGGTCGCCTATGTGCTGCCCGAGCTGAGCGCGCGCGGCGGGCTGCTGGGCGAACTCGACGACCCGCGCCTGGGCGTGCGTCTGCAATGGCAGGGCGCGCAGGACGGCGAGGTCGCGTTCGAGTGGCCGGGCGAAGACCGGCGGCTGGTGTACCGATGGGCCGGCGAAACGATCGGGCTGCGGATCGAGGCGATCTCCGATGCGACCACGCCGGCCGACGACGACGCGCTCGACGATGCCGATGCGATCCGCGAACGCCTGCTGCGCATCGATCGCATCGATACGGCCTTGCGCACGCCGTGGAGCGACGGCGGTTTCAGCGATACCGCATTGGAAGCGCAGTTGCAGGCGCAGGTGCAGGCGGCGATGGCGTGGCTGCGCGAGGTCGTCGATCGTCATGGCTGGCCCGGCCGCAGCCTGGTCGGCGAAGATGCGGCGGCGGCCGCGTGCCGATTGCTGCAGCACGCCGACGGGCCGCGCGAGTTTCAGGATCGATGCCTGACGTTGATCGCACAGGCCGCGCGCGACGGCGAGATGAGCCTGCGCGATCTGGCTTATCTCACCGATGCCTTGCGCGTGCAGCGCGGGCGCAGGCAATGCTTCGGCACCAAGTTCCGGCGTCGCGGTTCGGCGCTGGTGCCGTGCCCGATCGAACGGCCGACGCAGGTCGATGCGCGCCGTCGCGAGATGGGTCTGGAACCTCTGGCCGAGTACGCGCAACGCATTCGCGCGACGTTCGCATCGAACGGGGCCGCGTCATGATCGATTGGTCGCCGTTGCTGCCGCATTGGGATCGGCGCCCGTACTGCCTGCCGGGTGTCGCCCACCGGCTCACGCCCGAGCGCGCGTTCGCCCTGATCGTGCAAGCGGCCGCGCCGTTCCGCGCCGGCACCCGCTTCATGGCGTTGCCGGACGTGCGGTTTTATCTCGACGGCGGATTGATGCGCGCGCCCGGCGATCTGCTGCCGGGCGAAGAGGATCGCGATGCGCCGGCCTATGTGCGGCGGGTGCGCGAACGCCTGCACGGCGCGCGGTTCCAGTTGCGGGTCAGCCAGCCGCTGTTTCTGGACGAGCGTTTGTGGTCGGCGACACGCGACCTGCTCGCGGGTTTGTTCGCGGCGATCGGCTGTCCCGCGTTGCCGGTCGACGCGGCGTTGTGGATCGGCGACGCGCAGCCGCAAACGCTCGGCGCGCGCCTGGACCCGCGCCACGCGTGTTTGCGCCTGCCGCTGCTGGGCGCGAGCGAGGTGCGGCTGTGGCGCAGGCGTCCGCGACGCGAGCGCGCGCCCGAGCAAGTCCTGCGCGCGCGACCCGGCGAACTGCTGTGCTGGCCCGGGCGCCGCTGGTACGAGGAAGCCGACGACGGCGCCACTCTCGGTCTGGCCCTGGCGATTCCCACCCACGCCGCCGACGCGATGATCGCGACCAAGAACCTGCTGGCCGAACAGGTCGACGATGCGCTCGGCGAGGACGAACGCGTCGCGATGCTGGCGTTTCCGCCGCGCGCGGGTCGCCACGGCATCGCCGCGCTCGCGCCGTTGACCCGAGTGGGCGCGGCGGCGACGGCGGCGGTGGCCGGCGGCGGTCTGGAGCACGCGTTGCGCCTGACCTGGGCCGCGCGCGCCAGCGCATGGGCGCTGGAACCGGTGCCGGCGCCGCGCGAGGAATCGACCCTGCACGAAGACGATTGCGTGCAACTCGACCCGCGCAGCCCGCTGCTGCGTCTGCGCGATGGCGAGGGCTGGGTGTGGGCAATCAACGGCCATGTATTCGCCATGCCCGAGCATCCGCGCGCGCAGCAACTGCTCGATGAGCTGCGCGACGGCCAACGGCAACGCGTCGCCGACCTGTGCCGCTCGCAACGCCGTGGCCGTATCGACCGCGGCGTGCTCGATCTGCTGCAGCGCCTGTACGCGTTGCGCGCGGTGCTGCGCAGCGGCGAGGAGGCCGAATGAGCGCGGACTTGCGCATGACCGATCCGCCGGCTCCCGATCTGCACGTCCGTGAATCGCTCGACTGGGCCGCGTTCGTGCGCGACGACTGGGACCGCCGACCGGTGCTGTTCAAGGGCGTCGCCCACGGCCGTCCGTTCGCGCTGGACGAAGTGTTCCGCAGCGCGCTGGCCGCGACCGCGCGCAGCCGTCGCCGCCTGCCCGGCGAACCCGACAACAGCCTGGTCACCCTCGATCGTCTGCAACAACTCGATCCCACGCCGTGGATGCCGCGACGCGAAGACGGCTCGATGGCCGGGTATCGCCAGCGCATGCTGGGCGCGCTCGGCGAGCGGCGCTATGCGTTGGTGATCAGCGCCTTCCACAGTTATCGATTCGCGCTGTGGCGCAGCGAGCGCGAATTCTTCGCGCCGCTGTGGCGTCACGCCGGCCTGCCGATCACCGGCGCGATCACCACGCTGTTCCACGGCAATTACGAATCCACCCCGGTCGGCGTGCATCGCGATCGCTTCGCGACCTTCATGATCCCGGTAGAAGGCCGCAAGCGCATGCGCTTCTGGACCGCCAAGCCGTGGGCCGACGCGGTGTCGACCTTGCCCGATTACCGCGGCCATCTGGCCGGTTCGTTCGTGGTCGAGGCCGAGCCCGGCGACGTGCTGTATTGGCCGGCCGATTACTACCACGTCGGCGAAAGCATCGGCGGCGGCGTCGCCACCAGCGTCAATCTTGGCGTGCCGCGCACCGAGCATCGGCCGGTCTACGAACTGGAGGATTTGCTGGTCGATATCGGCCAGGCCGACGCCTTGATCGATCCGTCCGCGCAACTGCTGCGCGCGCTCATGCGCGACGACGTGCCGGTGAGCGCGCGCGATGCGATCGATGCCGACGGCGTGCTCGCCGACCAATTGCCGCTGGCGCTGGCGCAAGCCTGGCGCCTGAGCGCGCAACTCACCGATCCGCGCGCCCTGGCCGCGCGAATCGGCGCGCTGTCGTTGCAGCGCTTGTCGGCCGGTGGTTTCGAACCGGTGCCGCCGCGCCGACGCGCGCGCGCTTTGACGCCGGCGCAACGCATCGCCTTGTCCACCGGCGAGCGGGTATTGCAGCGACGCGATCGCGATGCGTGGCAGTTCGCGATCAACGGCCACGGCCTGCGCGTGCAGGGCGATGCGGCGGTCGAGCGCGCGCTGCTGGCGCGGATGCACGGCGGCGAAACCGCGCGGGTGAGCGAGTTGCTGCGCGGCACGGCGGCGCATCGCCGCGCGGCGAACGCCTTGCTGGAATGGCTGGACCAATGCCACGGCTTGCGGCGGCTGCGCGATTGAACGCACTACGCCGCGATCGCACCGTCATGTGAATGTCATTTTCCGGAATCGAAAACCGCGCGCCGTGATCGCTGTCTGCGGGTCTTGTGACCGCTATCGGCAATGACGGGCCAACGACGCTTGCGTACCGCGCTGCGTTGCGCCGGGATTTGTGGCAGGCGCGGCGGCTCAGGCGTCGTCGGCGCGCGGTTTCCTGGCGCCGCGGCCGGCGGCCGGGCGCGCGGCCTCGGCGCCGTTCTGGCGCAGCATCGCGTCGCGCAGATGCGACTCGCCGCCCGAGCACACCGCGAGCACGCGGCAGGGGCCGGGCGCGGCGGCGATGTAGGCGTGGCCCATCGCGCTGTCGAAATAGATCGAGTCGCCGGCCTCCAGCCGCGCCGGCGCGTACAGCTCGCTGTGCAGTTCGATCACGCCCTCCAGCACCAGCGCGAATTCCTCGCCGGTGTGGCGGATCAGTTCGCCGAACTCTTCCAGCGAGCGCGCGTGGACCTCGGCGATGATCGGCACCAGCCGCTTGTTGAGCAGTTCCGAAGCCGGGTACAGGTGATCGTAGTGTTCGGTGCGGATCGCATAGCCCTCGCCGGCGCGGGTGATGCTGCGGCGTCCGCTGAAGGTGTCGTTGCCGACCGGCGACTGCGACGAGAACAATTCGCCGATATCGACTTCCAGCCCCTGGGCGATGCGGGTGAGCTTGTCGAAGCTCAGCGACATCTTGCCGTTCTCGATCTTGGACAGGGTCGAAATCGGCAGACCGGTGCGCGCGCCGATCTCGGCCAGGGTCCAGCCGCGCTGACGGCGCAGCGCGCGCAGGGCCACGCCCGGGTTGTGGGTGGTGGTCGGCGCGGCGGAGGTGAGGTGCTTGCTGCGCTTGGCGGGCATGGAGGCGGCCGAGAGGGGTCACGGCGACTCTAGGCGGCCGCCCCTGCCTTGCCAAGCGCGATGCCTGGCGGGATGTTCATGTTGAGAAATACGTTTGGCGGTTTGGAAAGCGGACGCGGCTGGATCGGAAGCGCACGGTTGAAGTGCGGTTTTGCGACGAGGTCGACGCTCGGCGCTGGTTCGCGCGCGTCCACGGGAGAGCTGGCGACATTTTGCGTGCCGGTAAACATACCTGCTGCACTTCGTTGTGATTCGCGTCGACATGCTTCGCCACAACATCGCCGCCACCGCCCCGGATGACGCGAATCAGGCCTGAATTCAGCGGTTTCCGCGCTTACACTCTGCGCGCCGACGCTCGGTCGGCATCGTCCGCGACCGCGTCCTGAACGCGCTCGCGCGCGGCTCGGGGCGCAAGGTCGGGGGAACCATGAAGTCCAAACGTTGGATGCGCGCCATCGGTGCGGCGGGTGTCGTGGGCGGGCTGTTGCTCGCGGCCGGCTCGGCCGGAGCGCAGCAGACGCCGCCGGCCACGAACGCCTCATCGACCCGCGCCACCGACACCCGCCCCCCGGCGTCGGCGTTTCCCGCCACCACCACGGCCTTGCCGTTGCGCCCGGCGCCCGCGCCGCCGCCCAGCCCGACACCGAGCGAGCCACTGCGGCCGCCGCCGCCGCAGGAGCGCGAATCGCCGGCCGCGGCGATCGCGCGCGCCGCCGCCACCCCGAGGGTCGCGCCGCCCGCGGGCGTGCAGATCCCCGCGCCGCCCGCTTCCGCCGCGCCCAGCCGCATCGAAACCACGCCGGCCCGGGCCGGCGCCCCGTCGCGCGCCGCGCCCGCGCCGCGCATGCCCGCGAAAGCGCCGGCGGCCGCGACCAGGCCGTCGCCGTCGCCGGCCAAGCCCTCGAACGCGCCGACCCCATCGACCCCGGCCGCAGCCACGCGCAAGCCGGAACCCAGCCCGCCATCGCCGAAACCCGCCGCGCCGAGCACCGCGCCTGCCGGGGCGGTCGCGGCCAAACCCGCACCGATGCCACCCGCGCCAGCGAATCTGCCGACTGCGCGTCCCTCGCCCGCGCCACCGCCGTCGTCGCCTGCGCCGGCATCGCAACCCGCGCCCACGGTGGTCCTGTCCGACACCGACCCCACCGCGTCCCAGAGCTCGGCCAACCCCTTGCACGCGTCCGACCCGGCCAGGATCGAAGCGCTGCCGCCGCTGCCGTCGGCCGCCACCCCCGACCTCGCGCTCGACCCGAGCGCCGCCAGCGCGCCCGGCGCGATCCTGGTCGAGGCCGTCGGCGCCGCGCCGATCCCGCAACTCGGCGCGGCCGATCTGGAAGCCTATGTCGACGGCCTGGTGCCGCAGGCGATCGCGCGCGGCGGCCTGGCCGGCGCGGTCGTGGTGGTGGTCAAGGACGGCCAGCTGCTGCTGTCCAAGGGCTACGGCTACGCCGACGTGGAGCGGCGCAAGCCGATGGACCCGGCGCGCACCCTGCTGCGGCCGGGTTCGATCTCCAAGCTGTTCACCTGGACCGCGGTGATGCAACTGGTCGAACGCGGCAAGCTCGACCTGGACGCGGACGTCAACACCTACCTGGACTTCAAGATCCGCGACTACTACGGCCAGTCGATCACCCTGCGTCATCTGATGACCCACAG
Organism: Lysobacter capsici; assembly: GCF_014779555.2. Lineage (NCBI taxonomy): Bacteria > Pseudomonadati > Pseudomonadota > Gammaproteobacteria > Lysobacterales > Lysobacteraceae > Lysobacter > Lysobacter capsici. The sequence continues at coordinate 5,694,932 of NZ_CP094357.1, read as the reverse complement.
CGCCGGCTTCGAGGAATCGAGCAAACATCTGTTCGCCGCCGATCCCTCGCGCCTGCGCAAGCTCGGCGACTACCTCAAGGCGGTGTAGCCGCGCCGCATCTACGCGCCCGGCACGGTGCCGGCGTATTCGAACTACGGCGCGGCCCTGGCCGGTTACATCGTCGAACGCGTCGCCGACCAGCCGTTCGACGACTACGTCGAAGAGCATCTGTTCGAACCGTTGCGCATGCACCGTTCGAGTTTCCGTCAGCCCTTGCCGAAGGGCCTGGCCGGCGACATGGCGCAAAGCTACGTCGCCGCCGGCGCCGCGCCGGTGCCGTTCGAACTGGTCAATCCCGCGCCGGCCGGCAGCCTGTCGAGCACCGGCGAGGACATGGCGCATTTCATGCTCGCCCAGCTCGATCAGGGCCGTTACGGCAGCGACGTGATCCTGCAGCCGCACACCCTGCAATCGATGCAGGCGACCGCGCTGCGGCCGATCCCGGGGCTGGATGCGATGGCGCTGGGCTTTTTCCGTCGCGACGGCCGCGGTCCGGTGGTGATCGGTCATGGCGGCGCCACCGAAGCGTTCCAGAGCAGCCTGATGCTGTTGCCGGCGCACCGGCTCGGCGTGTTCGTATCCGCCGACGGCCCGGCCCGCGCCGGGCGCGCGCTGCATCGCGATCTGGTCGAAGGCGTGATCCAGCGTTATTACCCCAGTCCGCTCGCCGACCTGCCGACCCTGCCGACCGCGCATCTGCACGGCGAGCAGTTGCGCGGGCGTTACGAAAACAGCCGCGGCTCGGCCAGCAATTTCCTGGCGATGGCGCGCTTGTTCGGCGGCGCGACGGTGGTCTTGAACGATGACGACACGATCGCGGTGTCGTCGTTGCGCGGCCGCGACGGCCGGATCAAGCGCTGGCGCGAGATCGAGCCGTATGTGTGGCGCGAAGTCGGCGGCGACAGCCGGCTCGCGGCGAAGATGAGCGGCGCCGAGGTGGTCGCGATCAGCAGCGACGACGTGCCCGCGGCGATGTGGCTGCAGCCGGTCCCGGGCTGGCGTTCGCCCGGCTGGATGCTGCCGTTGCTGTTCGCGACCCTGGGCGTGCAGGCGCTCGCGCTGTGCCTGTGGCCGATCGCCGCGATCGTGCGCTACCAGACCCAGCGTCGTCTGCGTCTGGACGGCCGCGAGCGCGATCTGCGATTGCTGACGATGTTCGGCCTGATCGCCAACCTATCGCTGGCCGGGTTGTGGTGGTGGCTGCTCGCCCGCGCCGAGGCTTCGGTTCGCGCGCTCGACGGCGGCCTGGATGGCTGGATGCGTCTGGCCCAGTTGCTGGGATTGCTGAGCGTGCCGATCGCGATCGTCGCCTGCCTCAACGCGCGCGCCGCGTGGCGGGGGCCGTTGCAGCGCCTGCGGCGGGTGTGCGCGGTGGCGATCGCGGCGGCTTGCGTGGCGACGGTCTGGTTCGTGTTCGCGTTGAAGACGATGAGTTGGTCGCTGGTGTATTGAGGCGAGCGCGGCTTCTTCTGCAGGCAACGAAAAGGCCGAGGGTTTCTCGGCTTTTTTTCGGTGCGATGTTGCCGTCGGTCTTGAACCGGGCGCTCATCGTCGCGCGACGTGAGTCGCGATCTAACTTCAATGATTTATCGACGCGCATCAACGCGACAGCCCCGCATCACTGCCGCTGTCGTTGCTTTGCTTCAAGCCTCATTTCAGTCCACGCATCCAGCGCTGCGAAGCCTGTAACTCGCGTTAGCAAAAGTACACCCGAAGGGCGGCGCACATGGATGTGCGCCGTGCGCCACCGGGACAGGATGTCCCGTGTGGCGCATGCCCGCGAATGCTCCGCACTTGCGGGTACTTGATTCAAAGAAAAGCGTTTTTCTTTGGTTACCTTTCTTTTGTCGCTTTTGACAAAAGAAAGTAACTCGGCCGCTTGCGGACGAAAGCTGTTGATCTTGCCTTTGGCTTCAAAGCTCTAGAGCTTTGAAGCCTTTAAAGCTGCAAGCAGGATCAAAAGCGTTCCGCCGCTGAAGCGGCGGGTCACTTTCTTTTGTCTAAAGCAACAAAAGAAAGGTAACCAAAGAAAAATGCTTTTCTTTGAATCAAAGGCCCGCAAGTGCGGTGCTTACGCGGGCATGCGCCACACGAGACATCCTGTCTCGGTGGCGCACGGCGCACATCCATGTGCGCCGCCCTTCGGGTGTCCTGTTGCTAACGCGAGTTACGAGCCTCGCAGCGCTGGTGGTGGAACTCGACGTCGAGCGCGAGCCAAGCCAGGGCAACGGCAACGGCAACGGCGAATTAGATTGCAGGTGCAAATCGAAACGCCGATTTGCGATTGAACATCAGCGCTTGGTCTTGTTCTGCGCCGGCACGAAGTTCTCCTGCACCGCCTTGGCCAACAGCGCCGGCGGCAACAGCCCCTGATCGAGCAGGAAATTGTTGAACTTCAAACGGTCGAAGCGATCGCCGGTGGCCAGCTCGGTCTGCATGCGCAGCTCCAGGATGCGGCTGTAACCGTAAAAATAACTGCCGGCCTGACCCGGAGCGTTGAACATGTAGCGATCGAGTTCCTGCTTGGTCATCGCCTCGGAGAAACCGACCTGCTCCTGCAGCAGCTTGCCGGCGCTGGCGCGATCGATCAGGCCGAGGTTGAGCATCGGGTCGAGCATCGCGCGCGAGGCGCGCAGCAGGCGGAACTGCAACGCGATCAACTGCCCGTCGAGCGGCTCGTACGGCACCATCTCGGCTTCGGCGTACAGCGCCCAGCCTTCGACGTTGACCGAGTTGAACGCGAACATCGAACGCGCCAGCGAAATGCCGCGCTCGATCATCGCGGTGAACTGCAGCTCATGGCCCGGGCGGCCTTCGTGCGCCGACAAGGTCCACGCCGCCGATTCGTAGTTGAAGTCGTCGTAGTGCAGGGTCTTGCCGGACGGATTGGGCACCGCCACCGGCAGCACGAACTGGCCCTGCTGACCGGTGTTGCCGACCAGCGGCGCGGGCAGGAAGTGCGGCGCCGGCTGCGAGGCCGACTCGGCGTCGCTGCCCAGGCGCATCACCATCGGCCGCTGCGGCACGTCGACGATCTGTTCCTTGCGGATGATCGGATCGATCGCGTCGATGACCTTGCGGTAGCGCGGTTCGAGCTGATCGTTGGGAATGGTGTCCTGCTTGAGCGCGCGGATCACCGCGACGTAATCGTGCGGATCGGCGACCTTCAGGCCCTTGGCCTGCGCCACCAGCGGCGCGAGCTGGCGCATCGCCGCGCGGGTTTCCATGAATTCGACCTGGGCGCGGCGCATCAGCAGCTGCGGATCGATGTCGATGCCGTACTGCTTGAGCTGATATGCGTACAACTCCGGCGGCAGGCGCGCGTCGCTGCGCGCCTTGGGCAGCACCGCGCCGCGGGTCCACTGGCCGTATTCGCGCAACTGGGTTTCCATCGCCTTGAGCGCGGGCTCGGCGCCCTGGATCTTGTATTTGTCGAACAGCTTGCGGATGCCGGCGACGTAGGTGTCGACGTTGCCCAGGGCCTGATCGACTTCGAGCTTGGTCGGCTGCAGCAGGCTGGAATCGGCGGCCAGGCGTTCTTCGTAGCGCTGGCGGGCGAGGGCGGTCAGCGGTTCGCTGCCCGGCGCCAGGCCGACATAGGCTTGCAGGCGCGCGAGCGCCTGGGCGCGGCGTTCGGGCGGGGTCTGGTCGGAGAGCAGGCCGTTGATGCCGGAGAACACCGTCTGCGGCGCGTCGAACCACGGCAGCATCAGGCGTTCGTTGAGTTCGTTGCCCTCGACGTTGTCGTCGATCGCGCCGATCAGGATTTCCAGATCCTGGCGCACGTTGGGATCGCGTTCGACCTGCAGCTTCTCGCGCAGCTCGCTCTTGGCCTTGGCCATGGCGGCGCGGAAGCGCTGGTTCACCTGCGGCTTGAGGTCGGTGACCTTGTCGTCGTAGCCGGGAATGCCGAAGAAGGAGAAGCCTTCCGGGGCGAAATCGGCCTGGGCCTTGATCAGGATCTGGGTGTAGCGGTTGCTCGTTTCGACCCAGGCCGGCGAGGGTTTGGCGGCGGGCGCCTTGGCTTGGGTGTCGGATTTGGCCGCATCGGCGGCGTGCGCGGGCGCGGCGGACAGGACCAGGACGGGCGCGGACAGCGCCAGGGCGACGGCGAGAACGAGCGGCTTCATGAGGTGACCCGGGTGGAGTGAAGGGCTCCAGCATCGGCTTCGCGGCGGTCTGGGCCAAGCGCCGAAGGTCATGTGGGTGGATCAAGGGAGAGCGGCCCTCACCCCAACCCCTCTCAGCTCTGCACTCCCTTCGGTCGCCGCAAGCGGGAGGGGGGCTAAAGCAATTTCAAGCAACAACGGCGTCCTGCTTGCCTCCCTCTCCCTCTCCCTCTCCCGCTTGCGGGAGAGGGTTGGGGTGAGGGTCGCGCGTGACCTCAGCGCTTCAAGCACCGATCAAAAAAATCCTCGGTCAAGCGAAACCGATGCAGATTGTCGCGCCCGCGCAAGCCGTGCTTCGCACCCGGATACGTCATCAACTCGAACGGCTGCCCCCGCTGCTGCAAGGCGCTCATCAACACGGTGGAATTGGTGAACAGCACGTTGTCGTCGGCCATGCCGTGGATCAGCAGCAGCTTGGAGGTCAAGCCGTCCAGATGCTCGAGCACGCGCCCTTCGCGATAGCCATCGGGGTTGCTCTTCGGCAGGCCCATGTAACGCTCGGTGTAATGGCTGTCGTACAGGCCCCAATCGGTGACCGGCGCGCCGGCGACGCCGCAGGCGTAGGCGTTGCTCGCCTTCGCCAGCAGCATCAGGGTCATGTAGCCGCCGTTCGACCAGCCGTACACGCCGATCTTGTCGCCATCGACCCACGGCTGCGACTTCAACCACTCCACGCCCTTGAGCTGATCGGCCACTTCGACCGTGCCCTGCTTGCGATACAGCGCGCCACCGAACGCCGCGCCGCGCCGCGGCGTGCCGCGGTTGTCGACCGAGAACACCACATAGCCGTGCTGCGCGAGGTACTGATTGAAATCCGGCGACCACACCCGCTTGACCGTCTGCGAGGCCGGGCCGCCGTACACGTTGACCACCACCGGATAGCGCTTGCCCGCATCGAACCCGCTGGGCTTGATCAGGCTGTAGTGCAGCGCGGTCTTGCCGTCGGCGGCCTGGATTTCGCCGTATTCGATCGGCCGCTGCGCGGCGCGGTACGGCGCGAACGGATGCTTGGCGTCGTCGAGATCGTTGGCGATCAACGCGGCGATGCGGGTGCCGTCGTTGCGGTACAGCTCCAGTTGCGGCGGCGTGGTCGGGTTCGACCAGGCATCGACGAACACGCTGGCGTTGAGGGCGAAGCTCGGGCTGTGATAACCGTCGGCCTTGCTGATGCGCTCGATCGCGCCGCCGCTCAGCGGCACGCGATACACCTGCGAATCCAGCGGCGAATCCTTGCCCGCGGCGAAGTACACCTGGCCGGCGTCTTCATCGACCGCGAGCACGGTGTCCACCGGCCATTCGCCCGAAGTCAGCGCCTGCGCCTGCTTGCCGTCGGCCGAGAGCAGGTACAGATGTTCGTAACCGCTGCGCTCGCTGTTCCACAGGATGCGGTCGTCCTTGAGGAAGCGCAGATCGTTGTGCAGCGGCACCCAGGTCTTGGAGGTTTCGGTGATCAGCGTGCGTTGCTTGCCGCTGCGCAGATCGGCTTCGATCAATTCGAGTTTGTGCTGGTCGCGCGACTGGCGCTGGAAGGTGACGCGGTCGGCGTCGCGCCAATCCACGCGCGCCAGATAGATGTCCTGTTCCTTGCCCAGGTCGATCTCGCTCGGCGCGGCGGCCTGCGCGCCGACGCGCGCGACCAGCAGGCGCACGCGCACGTTGGGATCGCCCGCGGCCGGATAGCGCTGCTCGACCACGTCGGTGCGATCGGGATAGACCTCGTAGCGCTTTTGCACCGGCACCGGCGATTCGTCGATGCGCGCGAACGCGATCGCCGAATCGTCGGGCGCCCACCAGTAACCGGTGTGACGGTCCATTTCCTCGTCGGCGACGAATTCGGCCACGCCGTTGCCGATGATGTCGCTGCCGTCCTTCGTAAGCTGCGTCGCCTTGCCGTCGGCCAGATCGATCACCCACAGGTTGCGCTCGCGCACGAAGCTGACGAAGCCGCCCTTGGGCGACAGCTTGGGATCGGTGGCGAAGCCTTCGCCGTGGGTGAGCTTGCGCACCGCGGCCTTGCCGGTCTTGGCCAGGTCGTACAGGTACAGCTCGCCGCCGAGCGGAAACAGCAGGCGCTTGCCGTCGGGCGACCACTGGTAATCGACGATGCCCGACAGCGCGGCGATGCGCTGGCGTTCGCGGCGCGCCTTCTCGGCGTCGCTGAGCACTTCCGCGCCCGGCAGCACGTCGTCGGAATCGACCAGCAGCGTGGTCTTGCCGCTGGCGATGTCGTAGGCCCACAGATCCAGGCGGTTCTTGTCGCGGGCCTTGCCGCGCAGGAAACCGACCCGGCTGCCGTCCGGCGCGATCTTCGGCTTGACCAGGCTGGGGCCGGACAGCGGCGCGTCGCCGGTGAGCGCTTCAAGCGTCAAGCGGCCGGCGACGGGTGCGGCCGGAGCAGCGAAGGCGGGGGTGGTCAGCGACATGGCGAGCAGGCACAAGGCAAGGCGGGTGGTCTTCATCAGGGCGATCGGTCCGGGACGTGCTGCGGGTGAGGCATCAGGTGGGCTGCGCCGGCGAGCCGAACAGATGGCGGCGCATTTCATCGGTCATGGTCTTGTCGGCGCGGTACACCTTGCCCATTTCGTAGGCCCGCTGGAAGGCCGGGCGCGCGGCCAGTTCGTCGTGCCAGCGCTGCACGTTCGGATAGCGGGCCAAGTCGACATGGTGCCATGCGTGTTCGTGGGCCCAGGGGTGGCAGGCGAAATCGGCGAGGCTGAGTGTATCGGCGGCGATGAACTCGCGCCCGGCCAGACGCCGGTCGAGCACGCCGTACAGGCGCTCGGTCTCGCGCTGGTAGCGGTCGATCGCGTATGGCACCTGCTCGGGCGCGTAGCGGGTGAAATGGTGATTCTGGCCGAGCATCGGGCCGTAGCCGCCGACCTGCCAGAACAGCCATTCGTTGACTTCGACCTGGCCGCGCACGTCGCCGGGCGAGAAGCGGCCGGTCTTGGCCGCCAGATACTGCAAAATCGCGCCGGATTCGAAAACGCTGATCGCCGCGCCGCCATCCGACGGCGCATGGTCGACGATCGCGGGCATGCGGTTGTTCGGCGAAATCGCCAGGAATTCGGGCTTGAACTGATCGCCCGCGCCGATATCGACCGGCTTGATCGAATACTCCAGCGCCGCGCCGGCCTCGTTGGCCTCTTCCAGAAACAAGGTGATCTTGTGGCCGTTGGGCGTGGGCCAGTAATGCAGGTCGATCATGGGATGCGCTCCGCGGAGAAAGCCTGGAGTGTAAGTGCGCCCGCTCGCGCGCCGCCGCCGCGCCGATGGAATGGCGTGTGCCGCAAACCGCGCCGAGGCGGGCCTTGCAAGGGTTTCGCGCCAGTGAAAACGCCGCGCAGATGAACCCTCGGGTGGCCCCGACGTGGCGATGTCACCCCCGGGCGGCTACTCTTGGCCGCCTGTACCGTCTTCACATTCACGAGTTCCGCATGACCGATCCCAAGATCAACCGACTCAACCCCCTGCCGGCCCTGATCTTCAGTTCGCGCTGGCTGCAGCTGCCGCTGTACCTGGGCCTGATCGTCGCCCAGGGCGTCTACGTGTTCCAGTTCGTCAAGGAACTGGTCCACCTCGTGCAGGATGCGACGACCCTGACCGAGCAGGGCATCATGCTGATCGTGCTGGGTCTGATCGACGTGGTGATGATCTCCAACCTGCTGGTGATGGTGATCGTCGGCGGCTACGAGACCTTCGTGTCGCGCCTGCATCTGGAAGGCCATCCCGATCAGCCCGAATGGCTGAGCCACGTCAACGCGAGCGTGCTCAAGGTCAAGCTGGCGATGGCGATCATCGGCATCTCCTCGATCCACCTGCTCAAGACCTTCATCGGCGCCGGCAACCTCGGCCTGCCGTTGTGCGGCTCACCCGAAGCGTTCACCGCGGCGCAGGCGGCGGCCCAGGCCACCGCGAACGGCGTCGCCAACGCGACCGCGCGCTGCTCGGAGCTGACCTCCGAAGGCGTGATGTGGCAGTCGCTGATCCACTTCCTGTTCATCATCTCGGCGATCGGCATCGCCTGGACCGACAAGCTGATGAGCACCACGGTGGCCAAGCCCGGCAAGAACGCGCACTGACGCGGCGACGAGCGCGACGCGGGCTGCGACCCGCGCGCGCGGCCGGAACGAGGTTGGTGATATCGAAGAGCCCGGGGCCTGCGCCTCGGGCTCTTTCGTTTGCGCGGTCGGAATGCGATCGGAGCGTGTGAACGCGATCACTCGCCGGGTTGAGGCGAGCGCGGCGCCATGATCGCGCGTCGCAGCCGCAGCGCATCGGGCCGGTCCGAGAAGCGCAGTTCGCCGTTGTCCGCGCGCTGCAGGCCCAGCGCGCGATAGGCCTCGTCCTGCGAGGGGAAGTCCTGCATCGCGGCGTAGCGGCGGTACAGACGGGCGAGCACGCCGTTGCCGCCGGCGCGATCGAGCGCGGCGACGAACTCCTGCGGTTCCAGCTGCGTATTGCCGTCAAGGCAGCAGCGCGTATACGCGGCGAGCACGCGGTCCAGGTCGGTGCGCTGTTCGCGGCGCAGGGCCAAGTCGGCGTCGAGCCAGAACGCCGCGCCGGCCCAATAAACGCGCATGGTGCTGCCGCGGTTGCGGCCGATCTGGTCCATGCGCGCGCCCGCGCCGACCTTGCGGCCACGCTGGAACCCGGCTTCGATCCGGCGCCAGGCCTCGTCGCCGTCGAGCAGGCCGGCGCGCGCGCGCGACACGTTCTGGTAGTAGCTGGCCAGGCCCTCGGCCAGCCAGCGGCCGTCGTCGCCGAGGTAGGGATGCATCAGGTGCGAGAGCTCGTGCACGGCGGTCCAGTCGTCGCGCAATTCCTGATAAGTCGCGTCGTCGCGCACGTACAGCAGCACCGAGACGCCGTCGTCGCGGCGGGTCTGGCCCCACGGCACCGGGCTGGAATCGCGGCCGCGCCGCGGCACCAGGCGGATGCGCACCAGCGCGTCGCGCAGCGGGAACCGGCCCGAGGAGGTCAATGCGGCGTTCGCGCATTCGCCGATCCAGCGGCGCAGCTGCGCGACGCGCGCGACGTCGGGCGGGTTCTCGATGCGCACCCGCAGACGGGTGTCGCCGGCGCGGATCGTCCATTCGGCGGTCGGATCGGCCGGATCGGCGGCGAGGTTCGCGGCATTTGTCGCGGCGGCGGACTCGGCCGCGTGCACCGGCCGTGCCGCGCCGGCGCAAACGAGCAAACTCAGCAAGGCTGCGGCGCGGACGGACATGATCGGCATTGGAACTCCATCGGACGGGAAGGTTCCCGCGGCATCGCCGGTACAATGGGGCGATGGACGTATCGCACCTGCTCGACGCACTCAATCCGGCCCAGCGCGAAGCCGTTTCGGCGCCCGCCGGCCATTATCTGGTCCTCGCGGGCGCCGGCAGCGGCAAGACCCGCGTGCTGACCCACCGCATCGCCTGGCTCAACGAAGTCTTCGGCGTGCCCAACCACGGCATCCTCGCGGTGACGTTTACCAACAAGGCGGCCGGCGAGATGCGAGCGCGCGTCGACGCGCAGCTGCCGCGCGGCGCGCGCGGCATGTGGATCGGCACCTTCCATGGCCTGGCCCATCGCCTGCTGCGCCTGCACTGGCAGGAGGCCAAGCTGCCCGAAGGCTTCCAGGTGCTCGACAGCGACGATCAGCTGCGCCTGGTCAAGCGCGTGGTGCAGGCGTTGGAGCTGGACGAAACCCGCTTCCCGCCGCGCCAGATCGCCTGGTGGATCAACGCGCAGAAGGACGAGGGCCGGCGCCCGCGCAACATCCAGCCGGCCAACGACGATTGGGCCGACGTGATGCTGCGCTGTTACGAGGCCTATCAGGAGCGCTGCGAGCGCGCCGGTCTGGTCGATTTCGCCGAGCTGCTGCTGCGCGCGCATGAACTGCTGCGCGACAACCCGGCCTTGCTCACTCACTACCGGACCCGTTTCCGCGAGATCTTGGTCGACGAATTCCAGGACACCAACGCGATCCAGTATGCCTTCGTGCGCGTGCTGGCCGGCGACAGCGGCCATGTGTTCGTGGTCGGCGACGACGATCAGGCGATCTACGGCTGGCGCGGCGCCAAGGTCGAGAACGTGCAGAAATTCCTGCGCGATTTCCCCGGCGCGCAGACCATCCGCCTGGAGCAGAACTACCGCTCCAGCGCCAACATCCTCGACGCCGCCAACGCGGTCATCGCTCACAACCCCGACCGCCTGGGCAAGAAACTGTGGACCGACACCGGCCACGGCGAGCCGATCGATCTGTACGCGGCTTACAACGAGATGGACGAGGCGCGGTTCGTGATCGAGCGCCTGCGCCAGTGGGTGCGCGACGGCGGCAGCTACGGCGACGTGGCGATCCTCTACCGCAGCAACGCGCAATCGCGCGCCTACGAAGAAGCCTTGTTGTCCGAACAGGTGCCGTACCGCGTGTACGGCGGCCAGCGCTTCTTCGAGCGCGCCGAAATCAAGGACACGCTGGCCTATCTGCGCCTGCTGACCAACCGCGCCGACGACGCCGCGTTCGAACGCGCGGTCAACACCCCGACCCGCGGCATCGGCGACCGTACCCTGGACGAAGTGCGCAAACGCGCGCGCGCCGAGGCGGTGTCGCTGTGGGACGCGGTGCGGCTGGTGGCGGCCGAGAACGTGCTCGCCGCGCGCGCGCGCAATGCGCTGGCCGGGTTCATGGCGCTGATCGAAGCGCTCGAGAGCGATGTCGTCGACATGCCGCTGCCGGAGAAGATCGACCACGTGCTGCAACGCTCGGGCTTGCGCGATCACTACGCCAACGAGTCGCGCGGCCAGCTCGATTCGCGCACCGACAACCTCGACGAACTGGTCTCGGTCGCCTCGCGCTTCAGCCGCAGCGACGAAGACGAAGCCGCGGCGATGCCGGAACTGATCGCCTTCCTCAGCTACGCCGCGCTCGAGGCCGGCGAAGGCCAGGCCCAGGCCGGCGAGGACGGCGTGCAGCTGATGACCTTGCACAGCGCCAAGGGCCTGGAGTTTCCGCTGGTGTTCCTCGGCGGCCTGGAAGAGGGGCTGTTTCCGAGCAGCCGTTCGACCGAGGAGTCCGGTCGGCTGGAAGAGGAGCGGCGCCTGGCGTACGTCGGCATCACCCGTGCGCGCGAAAAATTGGTGCTGAGCTACGCCGAAACCCGGCGCATCCACGGCATGGAGACCTACGGCTCGCCGTCGCGCTTCCTGCGCGAGATTCCGAGCCAGTTGCTGCACGAGGTGCGGCCGAAGGTGCAGGTGTCGCGGCCGATGTACAACAACTCAGGGCGTCGCGACGGCGGCGGCCTTAACCGCGGCCACGCGGCGATCGAAGCGCCGCCGGTCAAGCTGGGCGCGCAGGTGCGTCATGCGAGTTTCGGCACCGGCACGGTCACCGATTACGAAGGCAGCGGCGCGCATGCGCGGGTGCAGGTGAATTTCGATGACGTCGGCAGCAAGTGGCTGGTGTTGGCGTATGCGAATCTGGTTCCGGCGTGAGGGCGTGAGGGCGTGAGGGCGTGAGGGCCTTGGGGCTGCGGGCGTCAGGACGTACGGAGTGAGGGCGAGAAGGGCGTAAGCGCGTGAGTTTGACCGCCCAGCTTATTGCCGGCTCCGAGGTGTGCGCTCAGTTCATAACGCCGGCTTGAGCCCGTCATCCCCGCGAAGGCGGGGATCCAGGGCTTCACCGCGACAGGACTCTGAAGTCTCTGGATCCCCGCCTTCGCGGGGATGACGGGTAGGTGAGTCGTGTCGAAAATCGGGTGGATGGGATGGCGATGAATTGATTCGTGCGGTCTGTTCCGTACGGCCTGATCCATATCGCGTGATTCGTGTCGTTAGATCAGCTTCATTCACCCGCGGCCCCTCAAGACCGTCATTCCCGCGAACGCGGGAATCCAGTGACTTTGACGCAACCTGCACGAAAGACGCTGGATGTTCGGCTTCGCCGAAGTAAAGCAGAGCCCGCGTTCGCGGGAATGACGATCCGAAGAATTCGGGATTGGTGGAGATAAAAGTGGATGCGGAAGTGGAGGCGAGAGTGATGTTTCGTCGCCCCCTCAACCTCCAACCTCATCCCTCAAAACGCATACCGCACAACCACCTGATACACCCGCCCAGCCTTCTCGCTCTCCCGCTCATACTCGTCGTACTCGCGATCGACCTGCTCCGCGAGCGTATTGAACTTGTTGAACGCCTCATCCTTCGACGCGTTCAAAAGATTCGAACCGGTCAGCCGCACCGCGACCCGCGAGCCGAAGCGCTTCTCGACGAAAGCTTCCAGATCGGCGCCGTAATGGGTCGACACTTCCTCGCCGAGCAGGCGCGAATAGGCATCGCCCTGGCGCCGGTAACTCGCGCCGAACGACATCCCCAGCGACGGCAGGTCCTGGATGAAACCGACGTTGAGCACCGAGCTGGGCTGGTTGTTGAAACGGCGCCGGCCGAAATCGTCGTCGACTTCGCTGTCGAGCCACGAGTAATTGAGGAACACGCCGGTGTCGGGCAGGCCCAGGGCGGTCAACGGCGTCGACAGGTCGAATTCGGCGCCGTAGACGCGCGCGTCGCCGACGTTGGCGGCGGTGAACACGAAGCTGTCCGGATCCAGTACCGGGTAGCCCGGCGTGCCCGGGCCGGCGCCCGGGTTCTCGTCGAGGAACTCTTCGATCGCATCCTCATGATCGTCCAGCGCGGTCGCGCTAGGCCGGCCGGTGCCGACGATTTCGATCAGGTCGCGCACCTTGCGGTAGAACAGGTTGATCCCGACCACGCCTCGCTTGCCGAGCCGGCGCTCGTAGCCCAGGTCCAGGCCCCATGCGGTTTCCGGTCGCAGCGCGGGATTGCCGAGGAAATCGTTGTCGCCGTATTCCTCTTCCAAAGTCAGCGGAAGCAGTTGATCGAAATTCGGGCGGCGCACCGTGCGCGCGAGCGATGCGCTGAGCCGGTCGTGCTCGGTCAGGTTGTAGCGCAGATGCGCGGACGGCAGCAGCAGGCCGTAATCCTTCTGGTCGCGACGTCTGTCGTCGCCTTCTTCGGCGCTGCTGACGATCTTCGAACGCGTGGTCTCGTAGCGCAGGCCGGTTTCCCAGTCGATCCGTTCGTGCTTGCCGGAAAACATCAGGTACGGGTCGATCCGGCGCTCCTCGATGCGGCTGCGCTGGACACTGAAATCCTCGTAGGGCGGCAACGGCTCGCCTTCGTCCTCGGCTTCGACCTCGCTGGTGCGCAATGAAGTCTTGCGGCGCTTGTCCAGCCCGTCGACGCCGAATTCCATCTTCGCCGCGCCGAGCGCGCGCGTATGCGCGAGCTTGAAGCTCAGCTCGCTATCGCGGGTGTCGCCGAGGATGCGGGTGCCTTCGAAGCCATCGAACGAGGGCGGCGTGTCTTCGTCGTCGTAGCCGATCTCCTGCTCGGTGTCGAAGCGCTTGTCGTCGAAGCGCGCATAACCCAGGTCGATCTCACTGCGGCCGCCGGCCATGTCGAAGGCGTAGCTCGCATTGAGCGTGGCGTTGCGCTGCTTGATGTCGACTTTCTGGTCGTTGACCGACAGCAGATGATCGCGCGCGCGGGTGGCCGGGTCGTTGTACTCCAGCGAGTGCTCGGTCTCGGTGCGGTCGGTGCGCACATAGAAGCCGTCCAGGCTCAGCTTGCCGGTGCCGATCTCGCGGCTGTAGGACAGGTTGCCGGAGTAGTCGGTGCCGTCGCGTACGTCGCTCTGGTCTTCGCGGTCGACGAAATCGCCGTCGGGCGCGTCGAAGCGATCGCTGCGCTTGCGCTTGGGATTATGGCGGCCCTGCACGTTGACGCCGCCGAGCAGGCGGCCGCCGGCGACATCGCCACTGCCGACCGCGCCGAACACCGGCTTGACCTCGCCGTCGTCGAAGTAGGCCGCGCCGGTGCGCAGATAGCCGCCGTCGAACTGGTAGGCGTCGCGCAGCACGATGTTGAGCGCGCCGGCCACCGCGTCGCCGGAGCGGTTCGCGCTGGGGCTGCGGATGATTTCGATGCGTTCGACCAGTTCGGCCGGGATGCGGTCGACATAGAACGAACGATCGCCGCCGGCGCCGGGCACTTTCTTGCCGTTGATCAGGATCTGGGTGTAGCCCGGGTCCAGGCCACGCAGACGCGCGCCGTCGAATTCGAGCACGTCGGACACGAACCCCACGCTCGGCACGCGCTTGAGCATGTCGCCCACGGTCAGCGGTTCGAAACGCTGGAAGTAGTCCAGGCCGTAGCTCAGGGTCGGCGCGGTCGCCTCGCTGCGGTCGCGGTAGGCGATATCGCCGGTGACGGTGACGCGATCGAGCTCGGTCGCCGCGTCGCTCGCGCCGCCGGGGCCGGCCGGCGCGAGCGTATCGATCGCGAGCGCCGGGCCGGCGAGCGCGGCCAACAGCGCGGCGCTGAGTGCGCGATGGTGAAGCGAGGGACGTCGCGGACTGCGCATGGTGTTCGCCGGTGAAGAGTTGGCGAACGTTGTAAGTCCGGGCAATGGCAGGACGATGACGGCCGGCGCACTTTGTCGCTTTTGCGTTGGCCGCCGTCGCGCGCTGTGTCATCAATTATGCATGTGACGGTTCTATAACAGCCGCTGGGGAACCTGTGAATTCGAGCACGCCGATGCGTCCAACTGTATGTGTGTCCGTCCTGTTGCCGGTGTTGCTGGCGTTGTCCGCTTGCGCGACGCCCGAGACACCGCGCGTCTCCGAACCGGCCACGCCGCTGGTCGAGCGCGCGCCCGACCAGCGCGAACCCGACGAGCAGGCCGGCGCCGATCCGCTGCTGTCGCGTGCCGGCATCGCCCATCAGGTCGTCGAAGAAGCCTTCGTGACCCCGGCCACGCCGCAAGACAATATCGATTCGCCCGCGGTGTGGCGCGCGCCCAACGGCCGCTTGTGGCTGCTGGCGACGGCCAAGCAGGGCGGCGCGCTGACGATCTACGACGGCGACGACGGCCGCGCGGTCGGCCGCTTCGGCCGCGAAGGCGATGCGCTCGGCGAATTCCGCCGGCCCAACGGCATCGCCGTGCTCGGCGATCTGGCGTTCGTGGTCGAACGCGACAACCGCCGCGTGCAGGTGCTGTCGCTGTCGATGCCGGTCGCGACCAGTCGCGCGGTCGGGGTCGCCGACACGCGCGCGCCGCGACTGCGCGCGCTGATGAGTTTCGGTCAGCAGCAACTGCAACAGCCGTATGGCTTGTGGGTGCGCGCGCTCGGCCCGCAGCAACTCGAAGTGATCGTCACCGACGCCTACATGGCCGGCGAGGACGCCGACGGCAATGAAATTCCGCCGCCGCTGGCGCAACTCGGCCGGCGCATGCAGCGCTATCGCCTGCAACTCGGCGCCGGCGCGCCGGTCGCGCAGCATGTCGCGGCGTTCGGCGACACCAGCGCGGCCGGCGCGATCCGCGTGCCCGAGTCGATCTGGGGCGATCCCGCGCACGACCGCCTGCTGATCGCCGAGGAAGATCTCGCCACCGGCACCGCGGTGCGCGACTACCGCCTCGACGGCCGTTATCGCGGCCAGACCATCGGCCAGGACCTGTTCAAAGCCCAGGCCGAAGGCATCGCGTTGTGGCAGTGCGACGACGGCAGCGGTTACTGGATCGCCACCGACCAGTTCAAGGACCGCAGCGTGTTCCATGTGTTCGACCGCGCCAGCCTGCGCCACCTGGGCGCCTTCGCCGGCAAGACCGTCGGCAACACCGACGGCGTGTGGCTGCAGCAGAACGGCTCAGTGCGTTTCCCTGACGGCGTGTTCTACGCGGTCCACGACGATCAGGCGGTCGGCGCGTTCGACTGGCGCGATGTGGCTCGGGCCTTGGGCTTGCGCAGCCGCTGCTCGGGCTGAGGCCCGGGAGCAGAGAAAAAGAGTGCAGAGCAGTGAGGAACGAGTAAGAGCCGCTGTTACTCGTTTCTCACCCCTCTGCACTCGTTCCTGCCTTACCGATCGGTGAGCTTGAACGACTTCACCAGCAAATCGAAGCCCGGCTGAGTCCGGGCCAGGTCCTCGTCCGCGCTCTGGGTGATCAGGAACGCGCTGCGATGCGCGCCGGTGATCTTGCGGTACTCGCGCAGGTGCGGAACCTTCACCCCGGCCAGGCTGACGGTGTAGTGCTCGCGGATCGTGCCTTCGGCGAAGCGCGACAGGTCGAAACGGGTCTCGCGGCGCAGCACCGACGGCGTCTGCTTGTCGGCCTCGGCGGAAAAATCGCGAGCGAAGGTTTCCAGTTCCAGCCCGCGGTCGGCCTGCACGATCGCGATGAAGATCGCCGAGCCGGGGCTTTCCACGGTCAGGTAATGCGAGCCGGCGACGCGCTGGTCGTCGCTGACTTTCCAGTTGCCCGGAAGCTGCACGTGGACGCCGAGCCGGTCGTAGGGCTTGGGCGCCGACACGTTCGCGGCCGGTTCGCCGCAGCCGGCGAGCAGCAGGGCCAGGCCGGCGGCCAGCCAGCCGCTGGCGACACGATGTACTGCGCGAGCATGAGCCATCGACATCCTCCTTATGTCGTCCCCCTGTGGACTCGGCCCACCCTAGCAGCCCATTGCGTCGCGCGCGTGTGCCGCCGCGCCGCGCGGGCGCCCGGGCACGACCAACGACACTGGGAACGGCGACCGCCGCCGGCCTAGGCTGCGGCTTCATGCCTGCCGAACGGGACCCACCGATGTCCGCACGTTTCGTCTTCGCCGCCGCGCTCGCCCTGTGCGTGCTGCCGTCATCCGTATCGCCGGCGCGCGCCGCCGACCTGCACGCCGATCCGCGCAATCTGCAACCCAAGGACCTGTTCGACCTGGAATGGGCCGACGCGCCGTCGATCTCGCCCGACGGCCGCCGCATCGTCTATCAGCGCAAGTTCTTCGACATCATGAAGGACCGGCGGCGCAGCAATCTGTGGCTGGTCGAGGCCGACAGCGGCAAGCAGCGGCCGCTGACCAGCGGCGCCTACGGCGACGGCGCCGCGGTGTGGTCGCCCAGTGGCGACCGCATCGCCTGGGTGTCCGACCGCGACGGTTCTGCGCAGATCTGGGTGCGCTGGATGGACAGCGGCCAGCAGTCGCCGATCAGCCGCCTGAGCGAAGGCCCGTCGAATCTGGCCTGGTCGCCGGACGGGCGCTGGATCGCCTTCACCCAGCACGTCGCCGCCGACACCACGCCGCTGGCCAAGCTGCCGGACAAGCCCGAGGGCGCGCAGTGGGCCGACGCGGTCAAGCTGATCGACCGGATGAACTACCGCGCCGACGGCGCCGGCTATCTCAAGCCCGGCTACGAGCACGTGTTCGTGATGCCGGCCGACGGCGGCACGCCACGCCAGATCACCCAGGGCGATTTCGATTACGAGGGCACCCCGGTGTGGAGCCGCGACGGCCGCTCGCTGTACGTGGTGTCCAATCGCGGCCCCGAGGCCGAATACCACCCGATCGACCAGGACATCTACCGCGTCGACGTGGCCAGCGGCGCGACCGTGGCGCTGACCGACCGGCGCGGCCCCGATGTGTCGCCGACCTTGTCGCCGGACGGGCGCCAGCTCGCCTACCTGGGTTACGACGATCGCAAGCTCGGTTATCAGGTCGCGCATCTGTACGTGCTCGATCTCGACAGCGGCGCGTCGCGCGCATTGACCGAGCGTTTCGATTACGAGATCGAGAACCCACGCTGGGACAGCGGCGGGCGCGGGCTGTATTTCGGCTACGACCGCGAAGGCGTGAGCCATCTGGGCTGGGTCGCGGCGAGCGGCGGCGCGGTCGAATCGGTCAGCGACGCGGTCGGCGGTACCGCGGTCGGCCGGCCCTACCCGGGCGGCAGTTTTTCGGTCGGCGGCGGCCGTGTCGCCTACACCCACGGCAGCGCGTCGCGCATGGCCGACGTGGCGGTGGTGGCGCGCGGCGGCAAGTCGCGGGTGTTGACCGACCTCAATGCCGACTCGCTGGCGCGCAAGCGGCTGGGCGAAGTCGAAACGCTGTGGACCAAGTCGTCGGCCGACGGCCTGTCGGTGCAGGCCTGGATCGTGAAACCGCCGCAGTACGAGGCCGGCAAGCGTTATCCGCTGCTGCTGGAAATCCATGGCGGCCCGTATGCGAACTACGGCCCGCGCTTCGCCGTGGAAACCCAGTTGTACGCCGCCGCCGGCTATGTGGTGCTGTACGTCAACCCGCGCGGCAGCACCAGTTATGGGCAGGCCTTCGCCGACCACATCCATCAGAACTATCCCAGCCACGATTACGACGATCTGATGAGCGCGGTCGACGCGACCATCGCCAAGGGCTATGTCGATCCGCAGCAGCTGTACGTCACCGGCGGTTCCGGCGGCGGCGTGCTGACCGCGTGGATCGTCGGCCACACCGATCGTTTCCGCGCCGCGGTGGTGGCCAAGCCGGTGATCAACTGGACCAGTTTCGCGCTGACCTCCGACGGCCCGTCCTACATCACCCAACACTGGTTCCCCGGCCCGCCGTGGCAGGCGCAGGAAAACTACTGGAAGCGTTCGCCGCTGGCCTACGTCGGCAACGTCACCACCCCGACCATGCTGATCACCGGCGAAAGCGACTACCGCACGCCGATCTCGGAGACCGAGCAGTACTACACCGCGCTCAAGCTGCATCGCGTCGACAGCGCGATGATCCGCATCCCCGGCGCCTCGCATGGGATCGGCGCGCGGCCTAGCGAAACGCTGGCGCAGGTGCTCAATACGCTGGGGTGGTTCGAGCGGTATCGCAATAAGCCCAGGGCGGAGAAACCCGCTGCCGGAACGGCTTTGCAGCCAGGCGATGGCGGCGCAACAGCGCGAACCGAGTAAGCGCGTCGGTCTCCCCGTCTCGCTGCGTCACAGTTCCCCCCCTTTGAAAAAGGGGGGTTAGGGGGGATTTGCTCTTCCCCGCAAGACCGACCGCTTCAACCGTTGGCGGCGCGAAAGCAAATCCCCCGCGCTACGATTTCTTTCGGCGCGGAAAGTACGCCGGGCGCTCGCCCCCTTTTTCAAAGTGGGCAACAGATCGTGGCTTCGTTGCTTCAGGCATCGTCGGGGGTTGAACAGCCCGCGTAACCGCAAGCAGGGATGCGAAGTCCAGCGCACTCGCGAACGCCGGCAATTCATCGCCATCAATCAGCAGCCCAGCCGATCGCCTGCGTCCGCGCCACTAATCCAGCTTCACCCCAAAATGAAACGCCTCGATCCGCAGCCGCTCGCGCAGATAAAACGCATGCGCGTCCTGCCGATGCGTGCCGGAGTCGAGCTGCAGCCGCACGCAGCCCAGTCGCTTGGCCTCGGCCTTGAGCCAATCCAGCATCGCCTTGCCGTAGCCCTGGCCGCGCACGGCCTCGTCGGTGATCAGGTCGTCGACGTAGACGTGCAGACCGACCGCGAGCATCTCCATGACCCGCCAGCACGCGAACGCGCGCGGCACGCCCTGGGCGTCGTAGGCCACCGTCGCGCGGCAGCCCTCGGCGATCTGGCGGTGCATCTGGGCGAGGAAGCGCGCTTCGTCGAATTCGGGGCGCAGTTGCGACACCACCGGCCATACCGCGCGCAGTTCGGTGTCGCCGACGATGGTGCGGATTTCGGCGGTTGTCATTGCAGAAGGCAGTGGGATCGGAGGGATCGAATCGGAGCGGTCGGACTAGAAATAGGACGCGCACCGGCGCAGCGCCGACGCGGCACCAACCGGTCGGCGCGTCGGCCGCGGCCTGCCGCGCATCACCAACTGAAGAGTTTGTAATACACCGGCGAGACCGTGCCTTCGCCCTTGCTGCTGTCGAGGCGGCCGTCGCCGTCGTTGTCGACCAGGTAATAGACCGGGCCGCGCGACGGGGTGACCTTGACCGCGCGCAGCTGGCCGCCGACCCGGTACTCCTCGACGGTATCGCCGTTCTCGACGCTGCGGGTGTAGACCTCGGCGCCCTTGAGCGCGGCGGTGGGGTCGTCGCTCGCGCCGCCCATGCTGGCGCAGCCGGCCATCAGGGCCGCGGCGGCGAGGGCGGTCAGGGCGGGGACGAGGGCGCGCAGGCGGCCGGTCGGGGCGTGCGGCGATGCGAGTGGGGCGCGCATGGCGAATCTCCGTGTATCAGGCCGTCAGCATACGCCGCGGCTGCGTTAAGCGTGTGCATCGGTTTGGCGGTCCGGCCGCGCCGCATTCATCGGCCGCGGGCGGGCCGCGTTCGCAGACCCGGCGACCGGGCAGCGTAGAATCGCGGGCATGAAAAGACTCGTCCTGATCGATGGTTCCAGCTACCTCTACCGCGCCTTCCATGCGCTGCCGCCGTTGACCAACGACGCCGGCGAGCCGACCGGCGCGCTGTTCGGCGTGGTCAACATGCTGCGCTCGACCCTGGCCGAACGCCCCGACTACGTGGCCTTCGTGGTCGACGCGCCCGGCAAGACCTTCCGCGACGACCTGGACCCGCAGTACAAGGCCAATCGTCCGCCGATGCCCGACGACCTGCGCGCCCAGGTGCTGCCGATGTGCGAGATCGTCGAGGCCCTGGGCATCCCGATCCTGCGCATCGACGGGGTCGAGGCGGACGACGTGATCGGCACCCTCGCGCTGCGCGCGGCCGGCGATGCGATCGACGTCACCATTTCCACCGGCGACAAGGATTTCGCCCAGTTGGTGCGGCCCGGCGTGGTGCTGGTCAACACCATGAGCGGCAGCCGCATGGATTCCGACGAGGCGGTGATCGCCAAGTTCGGCGTGCGTCCGAATCAGATCGTCGACCTGCTCTCGCTGATGGGCGACAGCGTCGACAACGTGCCCGGCGTGGAGAAATGCGGGCCGAAGACCGCGGCCAAGTGGCTGGCCGAGTACGACACCCTGGAAGGGGTGATCGCACACGCCGACCAGATCAAGGGCAAGATCGGCGAGAACCTGCGCGCGGTGCTGGGCCGGTTGCCGCTCAATCGCGAGCTGACCACGATCAAGACCGACGTCGAACTCGACCGCGTCCCGCAGCAGCTCGCCCTGCGCGAGCGCGACACCGAGGCGCTGCGCGCGCTGTACGCGCGCTACGGCTTCAAGCAGGCGCTGCGCGAGATCGAAGGCGCGGCGGCCACCACCGCCAACGAGATCGCCGCCGACCGCGCCGGCCTGCGCGCGACCGCGGCCGGCCACGCGCGTTCCAACGCGGCCGGCGAAACGCCCGACGCCGCGCTCTCGGCGAAGGGCGAGTACGAGGCGATCGTGACCCAGCCGCAGCTCGACGCGCTGGTCGCGGCGCTGCAGTCGAGCGAGGAATTCGCCTTCGACAGCGAAACCGATTCGCTCGACCCGATGATGGCCAATCTGGTCGGATTGAGTTTCGCGACCGAGCCCGGCCGCGCGGTGTATATCCCGCTGGCCCACGATTATCCCGGCGTGCCGGCGCAGCTCGATCGCCAGGCCGTGCTCGATGCATTGCGGCCGGTGTTCGCCGATCCGGCGCGGCGCAAGCTCGGCCAGCACGGCAAGTACGACCTGCACGTCCTGCGCCGGCATGGCCTGGACGTGCTCGGTTACGCCGACGACACCATGCTGGAGAGCTTCGTCTACAACGCCACCGGCAGCCGTCACGACATGGACTCGCTGGCCAAGCGTTACCTGGGTTACGACACGATCAAGTACGCCGATGTCGCCGGCAAGGGCGCCAAGCAGATCCTGTTCTCGCAGGTCGCTCTCGACGACGCGACCCGATACGCCGCTGAAGACGCCGACGTGACCTTGCGCCTGCACCGCGTGCTCGGCGCGCGTCTGGCCGCCGAGCCGGAGCTGGAAAAGGTCTACCGCGAGATCGAAATGCCGCTGGTGCCGGTGCTCGAACGCATCGAGGCCAACGGCGTGATGATCGACGGCGACGAACTGCGCCGGCAATCGCAGGACCTGGGCAAGCGCATGCTCGCCGCGCAGATCAAGGCCACCGAACTGGCCGGTCGGACCTTCAACCTGGATTCGCCCAAGCAGTTGCAGGCCTTGTTGTTCGACGAACTCAAATTGCCGGTGCTGGTGAAGACGCCGACCGGCCAGCCGAGCACCAACGAGGAAGCGCTCGAAGCGATCGCCGATCAGCACGAACTGCCGCGGGTGATTTTGGAATACCGCGGCTTGGCGAAACTGCGCAGCACCTACACCGACAAACTGTCGGAGATGGTCAATCCGCACACCGGCCGCGTCCACACCAGTTATCACCAGGCGGGCGCGGCGACCGGGCGCCTGGCGTCGAGCGATCCGAACCTGCAGAACATTCCGATCCGCACCGACGACGGCCGCCGCATCCGCCGCGCCTTCGTCGCGCCGGAAGGGCGGCGTCTGGTCGCCTGCGATTACTCGCAGATCGAACTGCGGATCATGGCCCACCTGTCGGAAGATCCGGGCCTGGTGCGCGCGTTCGAATCCGGCGCCGACGTGCATCGCGCGACCGCGGCCGAAGTGTTCGGCAAGAAGTCGCTCGAAGAGGTCAGCGCGAACGAACGGCGCGCGGCCAAGGCGATCAACTTCGGTCTGATGTACGGCATGAGCGCGTTCGGCCTGGCGCGTCAGCTCGGCATCGGCCGCGGCGAGGCGCAGGACTACATCGCGCTGTATTTCAGCCGTTATCCGGGCGTGCGCGATTTCATGGAGCGCACCCGTCAGGACGCGCGCGACAAGGGCTATGTCGAAACCGTGTTCGGCCGTCGCCTGTATCTGGAGAACATCAAGGCGTCGAACCAGGGCCTGCGCGCGGGCGCCGAACGCGCCGCGATCAACGCGCCGATGCAGGGCACCGCGGCCGACATCATCAAGCGCGCGATGATCGACATCGACGGCTGGCTGTCACAGCACGCCGACCGTGCCAAGATGATCCTGCAGGTGCACGACGAACTGGTGTTCGAGGTCGAGAGCGCATTCGCCGATACCTTGATCGCCCAGGCCTCACAGCGGATGGCGACCGCAGCCACACTTCGCGTTCCTCTGGTTGTTGACACCGGTATCGGTATTAACTGGGACGAAGCGCATTAAATATCGTGAAAGCCTTGATTTTGCTGGGTTTGGTAGAATGAATCGGTCCTGAATCCAACAATTTATTAACTCTGATCTTCACGAACTATCCATGTGCCAGGTGGTCATATAGGTCGCGACAGATGCAACGTCTGTCGCCGATCTCTCCCTCCCCTGGAGTGATCCCCCGGAGCGAACGCCCCCTCCCCAGGGCACGCTCCACCAGCCCCGC
The DNA here is from genome assembly GCF_014779555.2 of Lysobacter capsici. Taxonomy (NCBI): domain Bacteria; kingdom Pseudomonadati; phylum Pseudomonadota; class Gammaproteobacteria; order Lysobacterales; family Lysobacteraceae; genus Lysobacter; species Lysobacter capsici. The sequence goes on along the minus strand of NZ_CP094357.1, from coordinate 5,671,568 downwards.
CGGCCCCCCCTGCCTGCGGGGCTTTTTATTTGTGTCGCCGAAAGCCGCCTTGCTTGTGCAGGGCGGCTTTTTGTTTGGGTGCTCAGCTGAGCGCCGCCTTGGTTCTGGGCATGCGTGCATAAGCGCCGCAGAGGATTGCGGATAGCGCTGAATGCTTGAGCGTCGTAATGACGGGTACGCCCGCGAACTCTCAATCCGTCATTCCCGCGAACGCGGGAATCCAGTGACTTTGCTCTATGAGTGCGAAGACTTCCGCGAGACTTCGTGCGCTTTCGCGAAAGTCGCTGGATTCCCGCGTTCGCGGGAATGACGGTAGGTTAGGGCGGCGCTGCGGCTAATCCGTCGCTTCGGTTGGCAAGCGAGTAATCACATCAGGCGAGTAACGACATAAACAAACCGGATGCCCGGAAGATCTCCGGACATCGGCGACTACGCAAAATTTAGAATTACTTAGAACCGATACGTCACCGACAGCGACAACTCGCGCCCCGGCGACGGAAAGCCGATATACCTGCCCGAGCCGGCCTGATAACCGTAGGTGCCATGGTCGTAATAGAACCGGTCGAACAGGTTGTTGACCACCGCGCCCAGCTTGAGCCGGTCGTCGCCGAGCAGGTTCCAGTTGGCCATCACGTCCACCACCGCGTAGCCGGGCTTGTCCGGCGCGCTCGGCGCGATCGAGTTGCGCTCGTCCTCGACCAGGCGCGCGCGCACCGCGTAGTTGGCCTGCTGCGACGCCGGCTGCCAGTCGAAGCGCGCGGTCCAGGTGCGGCCGATGCTGGTGCCCAGACCCAGGTCGGCGTCGTTGAGCGGCCGGTCGTTGAAGGTGTTATCCGAATTCCACACGCCGACGCTGACGCCCATGCGCTGCCAGCGCTTGCCGATCTCGGCCTCGTAGCCCTCGACCTTGGCGGTGCCGATGTTTTCCCAATAGCCCCAGGCCGCGCCGCCGTCGTAGACCGCGGAAATGTAGTTCTTGATGCGCTGGCGATACGCGGTGGCGCGGGCGAAGTAGCCGTCCTTTTCCCAGGACACGCCGAACTCGAGGTTGTCGGCCTGCTCGCCGTCCAGATCGCCGCGATGGGTGTACAGCGCGCTGAAGAAGGCTTCGCGGATGGTGACGCCGCGGAAGGCTTGCGAATAGGCCAGGCGGAAGGTCAGCGGCTCGATCGGGGTCCATTCGATCGAGGCGTTGGGGCTGGCCTTGGCTTGGCTGTTCTTCGCACCGGCGCTGACGCCGGCCTTGCCCTCGTGGCGGTAGTCGTCGTAACGCAGGCCGGCCGACAACTTCCATTGCGGCGACAGCGTCCAGTGGCCTTGCGCGTACGCGCCGAACACCCGCGCGGTCTGCTCGGTGCGGCCCCAGAACGGCGGCGGCGTGGCCTGCTGGCGCGCGTGCAGACGGTCGCCGCGGTAATCCAGGCCGTAGGTCAGCGACAGCGCGTCCCAGGTCGAGGTGTTGCGCAGGTCCATGCCGGTGCTGGTCTGCTCGCCCCAGCTGTAGAGAATGCCGGTGGTGTTGCGACGGTTCTCGTAGCTGCTGCGGGTGCGGTAGGCGGTGAAGCGCGCATCGACCGCGTCGCCGTCGGGATCGAAGCGGTGTTCGTAAGACACCGTGTCGCGACGCATCTGATGATCGGACAGGATGTAACGGCCGGTGAAGTTGGTCATGTGCGGCCGTTCGTAGTACGTGCCGGTGTCGTCGAGGTGTTCGGCCGACAGGTCGAAGCTGTGCGCGTCGAACACGCCGCTGAGCTTGAACTGGGCGCGCTCGTGTTCGAACGCGGTCGGCTTGACCCGGTCGCCGTGGCCGTCTTCGTAGTCGCCGCCGTCCTGGTAGACATAGGTCGCCAGCACGCCCAGATGATCGGACAGGCGGCCGTAACCGGCGAGCACGCCCTTGCTGCTGTTGCCGCCGTTGAGGCCGGCCGCGCCCTTGATCAGGAAGCCGGCGTCCTGGCCCGGTCGCAGCAGGTCGAAGGCGTCGCGGGTGCGCACGCGCATCGCGCCGGTCAGCGCGCCGGCGCCCTGGGTGGCCGCGCCCGCGCCGGCGTCGAGTTCGATCGACTTGATGAATTCGGGTTCGATCTGCACCCGGGTCTGGTGGTGATACAGCTCGGCCGGCTCCTGCGCGCCGTCGATGGTCACGTTGAGCAGGGTGTCTTCGAAGCCGCGCACGTAGACCTTCTGCGCCACCGGCGAACCGCCGCCGACGGCCACGCCCGATTCGTTCGACAGCAGATCGCTCAGGTCGGAGGCCTGGGTCAGTTCGATCTCGCCGCGGTCGAGGTCGAAGTTGCCCGGTTCGCGCTCGGCGACGACGGTGATCGAATCCAGGGTGCGCGCGGCGTCGCCGCTGTCGGACGCATCGGCGGCATGGACGGCGCCGGCGAACGGCGCGCAGGCGAGCAAGGCGCAGGCGAGGGCGGCCGGGCGAAGCGGACGGGAGACGGCAACGGTCATGAGCGGGCGATCCTTCGGGTCAGGCGCAGCGCCGCGCGGCCGGGCCGTGACAGGCCGGTCGGGGGCGGGTGCGATAAGGGGAAGGCTTCCGCTGGCTGCTGGTGCGCGGGGCGCTGGGGCGGGCGAAGCGTGCGCATTCTGCGGGCGCGGACCGGATGATGCAAATGCGAGCGGCTATCGATTCGATGGCTGCGCGCACGCGTGACGGTGTCCGCTGCGGGGTCCGGTCTTCGTTGCCTGCGCGATGCGGGCGCGCGGCGCCACGCACGCCTGGGCCGTAACGCGCGTTGCACGCGCGCACGCGCCACAATCGCCTTCACTACCCGCCTTTGGAGCCCGCCCGATGTCCGACGCCTTTCATCTGTCGATGCCGTGGTGGGAGTACTTGGTGCGCGCCTGCATCGTCTACTTCGTGCTGCTGGGCATGATCCGGGTATCGGGCAAGCGCTCGATGGGCCAGTTCACTTCGTTCGACATGCTGCTGGTGGTGCTGCTCGGCAATGCGGTGCAGAACGCCTTGCTCGGTTCCGACAATTCGGTCAGCGGCGGCTTGATCCTGGCGGCGACCTTGATCGTGCTGAACTGGACGGTCGGCTATGTCGCCGCGCGCAGCGCGCGCGCCGAGCGCGTGCTGGAAGGCGAGCCGGTGGTGCTGGCGCGCGACGGCCATGTGTTCCGCGACGTGCTGCGCCGCGAGTTGGTCAGCCGCGCCGATTTCGAGAAGGCGATGCGCGAGAACGATTGCGACGAGATCGACCACATCGGTCTGGCGATGCTGGAGACCAATGGGCATATCACGATCTTGACCAAGGCCAAGTAGCCGCGCGGAAAGCTCAATTGCCGCCAACGCTGCCACGATAGCGCCCTGTAGGAGCTGCGCAAGCTGCGACCGCGACATCCGGCTTACGACGCCACTGCGATGTCGCGGTCGCAGCTCGCGCAGCTCCTACAGGGGGATACGAAACGGCGCAGCGTTGGGTGACTGCGAACTCAGGCTTCGGCTTCGCCCAGCCAATCGCGCGGGACCAGATACTGCGCCAGCTTCGCCTCGTCGCTGTCGGCTTCGGGGCTGAAGCCGTATTCCCAGCGCACCAGCGGCGGCAGGCTCATCAGGATCGATTCGGTGCGGCCGCCCGATTGCAGGCCGAACAAGGTGCCGCGGTCGAACACCAGATTGAATTCGACGTAACGGCCGCGGCGGTACAGCTGGAACTGGCGCTCGCGTTCGCCGTACGGCGTGTCGCGGCGGCGTTCGACCAGCGGCAGGTAGGCATCGAGAAAACCGTCGCCGACCGCGCGCTGATAGGCGAAGTCGCGTTCGAAATCGCCATGCAGGTCGTCGAAGAACAGACCGCCGACGCCGCGGGTTTCGTTGCGATGCTTGAGGAAGAAGTATTCGTCGCACCAGCGCTTGTGCGCCTGGTAGCGTTCCTCGCCGCCGAACGGTTCGCACAAGGTGCGCGCGGTGCGATGCCAGTGGCGCACGTCTTCGTCGAACGGGTAGAACGGGGTCAGGTCGAACCCGCCGCCGAACCACCAGGCCACGGTCTCGCCGTCGCGCATCGCGCGGAAATGGCGCACGTTGGCGTGGGTGGTGGGCAGGTAGGGATTGTTCGGATGGAACACCAGCGACACGCCGACCGCGCGCCACGAGGCGCCGGCCAGTTCCGGCCGGGCGGCGGTCGCCGACGGCGGCAGTTTCGTGCCCGAGACGTCGGAGAAGCCGATGCCGGCCTGTTCGAACACCTTGCCGCCGCGCAGGATGCGGGTGCGCCCGCCGCCGCCCTCGGGGCGTTGCCACAGGTCCTCGGCGAAGCGGGCTTCGCCGTCGGCTTGCTCGATGGCGGCGCACAGGCGGTCCTGCAGGCCGGATAAATATTCGCGTACGCGGTCGAAGTCGCTCATGGGCGCATTCTAGCGGGGGTGCGTATTGCTTGGCAGGGCTTTTGGGTGCTTGTGATTGCGCGGCCGCAGAAACTCGAAGTCGGCCGTAGACCCTCATTCCCTCATTCCCGCGAACGCGGGCTCCGCTTTGACTCGGCGAAGCCGAACATCCAGCGATTTTGCTTGAGCCTGAAGCCGCGCAGTCCATCCAGCGCTGCGAAGCTTGGAGCTCGCGAGAACAACAGCACACCCGAAGGGCGGCGCACATGGATGTGCGCCGTGCGCCACCGGGACAGGATGTCCCGTGTGGCGCATGCCCGCGTCTGCATCGATCGCGCGGGCCCTTGATTCAAAGAAAAGCATTTTTCTTTGGTTACTTTTCTTTTGTTGCTTTAGACAAAAGAAAGTGACCCGCCGCTTCAGCGGCGGAACGCTTTTGATCCCGCTTGCAGCTCTAAAGGCTGCACAGCTTCGAAGCTCTAGAGCTTATGAAGCCAGAGGCAAGATCAACAGCTTTCGTCCGCAAGCGGCCGAGTTACTTTCTTTTGTCAAAAGCGACAAAAGAAAGGTAACCAAAGAAAAACGCTTTTTGTGAATCAAGGGCCCGCAAGTGCGGAGCTTGCGCAGGCATGCGCCACACGGGACATCCATGTCCCGGTAGCGCACGGCGTGCATCCTGCACGCCGCCCTTCGGGTGTGCTTTTGCTAACGCGAGTAAGTGGCCTCGCAGCGCTGGATGAACTGCGCGGCTTCAAGCGAAAGCGGCATGGCCTACCTGTAGGAGCAGCGCGAGCCGCGACCGCGTCATTGCGACTAACTCGAACCCTTCATCGCAACTGCATTCCCGCAGTCGCGGCTCGCGCCGCTCCTACAGGATTACGGCGAACCAGGCGCATACGGGTGTGCTGTTGCTGACGCGAGTCAGTGGCTTCGCAGCGCTGGGTGAACTGCGCGACTTCAAACCCAAGCAAAAGCGGCATGGCCACCCTGTAGGAGCGGCGCAAGCCGCGACCGCGTCATTGCGACTAACTCGAACCCTTCATCGCAACTGCATTCCCGCAGTCGCGGCTCGCGCCGCTCCTACAGGGTTACGGCGAACCAGGCGCATACGGCTGTGCTGTTGCTGACGCGAGTCAATGGCTTCGCAGCGTTGAGTGAACTGCGCGGCTTCAAGCCCGAGCAAAAGCGGCATGGCCTACCTGTAGGAGCGGCGCGCGCCGCGACCGCGTCATTGCGACTAACTCGAACCCTTCATCGCAACTGCATTCCCGCGGTCGCGGCTCGCGCCGCTCCTACAGGGCTACGGCGAACCAGGCGCATACGGGTGTGCTGTTGCTGACGCGAGTCAGTGGCTTCGCAGCGTTGGATGAACTGCGCGGCTTCAAGCCCGAGCAAAGCTGCATGGCCACCCTGTAGGAGCGGCGCGAGCCGCGACCGCGAAAACGCAACTGCGGCGCAGGCAAGGTAACCAAAGAAAATGCTTTGTTGTGAATCAGAAAGTCGCAAGCTCGAAGCGGACGAGACACTCATGTCCCGATGACGCGCGACGCGCATCCGTGCGCGTCGCCATCCTCGTGTGCCGTTGCTAACGCGACCTGCTCGCTTCACCGTGCTGGCAGGTCGCGTAAGGCGGCGAATGGTGTTCTTGTCGGATATCGCGAAACGTCCTTCGACTTCGCTTACTTCAACGTCCGCTCAAACAACTCATAAATACGCCGATACTCGTCGTACCAAGCATCGGCATGCACGAAGCTGTGGCGCTCCAGCGGGTACGGCGCGATTTCCCACTTGTCCTTGCGCAGCTCGATCAGCTTCTGGGTCATCATCACCGAGTCCTTGAAGAACACGTTATCGTCAATCATGCCGTGGGCGATCAGCAGGTTGTCCTTGAGGCCGGCGGCGTACTCGATCGGCGAAGACTTCTTGTAGGCCTCCGGATCGAGCTCGGGCGTGTTGAGGATGTTGGCGGTGTATTCGTGGTTGTACTGCGACCAGTCCGAGACCGGACGCAACGCGGCGCCGGCCTTGAACAGGCCCGGGGCGCGGTACAGCGCCATGAAGGTCATGAAGCCGCCGTAGGAACCGCCGTAGATGCCGGCGCGGTCGCGGTCGCCGTGCTTGTTGGCGACCAGCCAGTCCAGGCCGTCCTGGTAATCCTCGAGTTCGGGATGGCCCATCTGCCGGTAGATCGCGGTGCGCCAGTCGCGGCCGTAGCCCTCGGAGGCGCGATAGTCGAGGTCGAGCACCACGTAGCCCTTGTCGACCAGCAGGTTGTGGAACATCTGCTCGCGGAAATAGTTCGGGTAGCGCGCGCTGACGTTCTGCAGGTAACCGGCGCCGTGCACGAACATCACGATCGGGTACTTCTTGTCCGGGTCGTAATTCTTCGGGCCGTAGAACTTGCCCCAGACCGTGCCGGCGCCGTGCTTGGACGGGACCTGCACGTACTCGGGCTGGATCCACTGGCGGTTCTTGAACTCGGGCTTGCGCGTGTCGGTGAGCTTGACCGCGTCGCCGCCGCCGGCATCGACCACCGCCAGTTGCGGCGGCAGGTAGCTTTCCGAATAACGCGCGAGCACCTTGCGGCCGTCGGGCGAGAGGGTGAAGTTCTCCACGCCGTCGAGCGCGGTGACTTCGCGCACCGCGCCGCCGTTGCGGTCGACCGCGCAGACTTCGTAATCGCCCGGCCACTTGCGATTGCACAGGAAGAAGAAGGTCTTGCCGTCGGCGGCCAGTTCGGGCTCGGACACTTCCCACTTGCCCGAGGTCAGCGCGCGCGGCGCGGCGCCGTCCTGGCTGAGGTACAGGTGCGAGTAGCCGCTTTGTTCCGACAGCAGCCACAGATCGCTGGCGCCGCTCTTGCCGCTGTCGGGCAGCCAGCCGAAATCGTTGAAATTCCAGTTGATCCAGGCCTTGTCGGTCAGGCGGTGGCGGGTTTCCAGACGGGTCCGGGCCAGGTCGACCGAGGTCAGCCAGCGGTCCTTGTTGTCGATCGCGCGCACCAGCACCGCGGCGTGGCGGCCGTCGTCGCTCCAGCGGATCGATACGCCGCTGCCGTCGCCGTCGGATTCGATCCGCACCGGGCGCTCGCCCTTGAGCGGATCCTGCTTGGCGGCCTTGCGCAAGGCGGCGAGCGGATCGTCCTTGATGCCGGGCAGGCCGTCGAAGCCGAGTTCGCTGACCTTGGCGTTGGCCACGTCGACCAGCCACAGCTTCTGCGGCAAGGGATCGTTGCGGCCGACGCGGGTGCGGACTTCCTCGAATTCTTCGTAACCCGATTCGGTCACGTACTTGGGCATCTTGCCGCCGGTGCCGGCATCGCCCTTCTTTTCCTGGGTCACCACCAGCAGCCAGCGCGCGTCGGGCGACAGGGCGCTGTCGATGATCTCGACTTCGTCGCCGAGGTACACCGGCTTGGGCGCGCGGCTGCCGTCGCCGCGGCGCCAGGCCTCGTCCTGTTCGCGCGCGGCGTCGCGCTGGGCGCGGTCGTTGCGCAGGGTGTCGATGGTGGCGAGCTGATAATCGCGCAGCGCGTCGGCCTTGGGCGGCTGCGCGGGATCCTTCTCGGCGCGGACCTGCGCGGCCTGGCTGATGCCCTGACCGGCGCGCCACTGGTACCACTGGTTGTCGATCCGGAACACCAGGTTGCCGTCGCGGCTGAATTGCGGGCGCGACTCGGTGTCATTGCTGCGGGTGACCTGGGTCAACGCGCCGCTGCGCAGATCGCGCACGAACACGTCGCCGTTGCGCACGAAGGCCATGCGCGTGCGCTGCGCGTCGTAGGCCGGGTTGGCCGCGTCGAGTTCGTTGCGCGCGGCGCCGTCCAGGCGCTGCGGCGTGCCGCCGGCGACGCCGGTCTGCCAGGTATCGCGGATGATCCCGTCGTCGCGTTTGATCTGGTACTGCACGCGCTGGCCGTCCCAGGCCCACCAGGCGCGCTCGACCGGCGGTCCGATCCAGTCGGGATTGGCCATGGTGTCGGCGAGGGTCAGGGGCGCGGCGGCCTGCGCGAACGCAGCGGTGGACAACAGCGCCAGGGGCAGCGCGGCGAGCGTGGCAAAGGAGATGCGCATCGAGCGGGCTCTAGGACAAAAGTGGGCGCAGGTTAACAGTCCGGGGGCGGGCGTCGGGCCGGCCGTTGGTCATGGGGGGCGAGGATTGGCGGTGCGGTGGATGGCGCAGAAGCGCGGGCTTTGCAGGATCGGTGATTTGGTGGGTTCTGGCTGGACGATTCTTGCCAATCGCAGGAAGCCCCTCTCCCGCTTGCGGCGACCGAAGGGAGTGCAGGGCTGAGAGGGGCTGGGGTGAGGTGGGGCGCGCGATGAAAGGCGGCTCTCATCCGCCCTTCGGGCACCTTCTCCCGCTTGGCGGGAGAAGGCAGCAACGGCGCCATTGGACAAAACGTCTCAAGGTGAGCGGACGTGAGCGATACGGGCGGTGGTGGCGAGCGAAAAACGCTTCGTCGCCTTGCCGCGTTTTGTCGCACTGCGCATGCCGCGTCGAGCTACCGAACACGCGGCGATCATGAGACAGTGACGCCCGCGGTCGCGGTCCAAGTGCTTGTTCCAGCATGCCCGCGCGACGATGCGGCGTCGCGAACGAGGCCGCTGCAGACCTCCACCACATCACGCTCACCGCCTTTGCGGTTTATGTGATTCCACCGAGCCGCCGCTCCGCGTGCATGTTGCGGCGCAAAATGAACCCGCTGGCGCGATGTTCCGTGCCATGGAGGCAATGCACGTGGACGCCCTGTTGCTGTCGCGTATCCAGTTCGGCTTCGTGATCTCGTTTCATATCCTGTTCCCGGCCTTCACCATCGGCCTAGCCAGCTGGCTGGCCTTCGTCGAATGGCGCTGGCTGCGCACACGCGACACGCTCTGGCGCGATCTGTATTTCTTCTGGACCAAGGTGTTCGCCGTGTCGTTCGGCATGGGCGTGGTCTCGGGCATCGTGATGAGTTTCCAGTTCGGCACCAACTGGGCGGTGCTCAGCGAACAGGCCGGCAACATCCTCGGCCCGCTGCTGTCGTACGAGGTGCTGACCGCGTTCTTTCTGGAAGCGACTTTCCTCGGGGTGATGCTGTTCGGCTGGAGTCGGGTCGACGAAAAGATGCATTTTCTGGCGACCTGCATGGTCGCGCTGGGCACGCTGATCTCGACGTTCTGGATCATCTCGGCCAACAGCTGGATGCAGACGCCGACCGGCTACACGATCGTCAACGGCGTGTTCGAACCCGCCGATTGGTGGGCGATCGTCTTCAATCCCTCGTTCCCGTACCGCCTCGCGCACATGGTGCTGGCCGCGTTCATCACCACCTGTTTCGTGATCGGCGGCGTCGGTGCGTCGTACCTGCTGCGCGGGGTGCATGTCGAGGCAGGCAAGCGGATGCTGCGCGCCGCGGTGATCTTCGCCGCGATCACCGTGCCGATGCAGGTGTTCGTCGGCGATCTGCATGGCCTGAACGTGCGCGAGCATCAGCCGATCAAGGTCGCGGCGATGGAAGCGCATTGGGAGTCGGGCGAGCCGGGCGAGGGCGTGCCGCTGATTCTGTTCGCGGTGCCCAACGAAAAGGCCGAGCGCAACGACTACGAGGTCGCGATTCCAAAACTCGGCAGCGTGATCCTCACCCATACCCTCGACGGCGATATCCAGCCGCTCAAGTCGGTGCCGGCCAGCGAGCGGCCGCCGGTCAAGCCGGTGTTCTACGCCTTCCGGGTGATGGTCGGTCTGGGCATGGCGATGCTGGCGTTGGTGTTGGTGTCGCTGTTGCTGCTGTGGCGCAAGCGGCTGTATCAATCGCGCGCGGTGCTGTGGGGCTGGCGGGTGCTGACCATGAGCGGGTTCGTCGCGATCCTGGCCGGTTGGTACGTGGTCGAGATCGGCCGCCAGCCGTACGTGATCTACGGCTTGTTGCGCACCGCCGACGCGGTCAGTCCGATCGCGGCGGCCAGCGTGATGACCTCGCTGATCGTGTTCGCGCTGGTCTACTTCACCGTGTTCGGCGCGGGGTTTCGCTACATCGTCAAACTGATCCGCAAGGGCCCGCATCCGCACGAGCCGCCACCGCGCGCCGGCTTGGGCGACAAGACCCCGGCGCGGCCGCTGTCGGTGCCCGACGAATCCAGCGAGACCGGCGCATGAACCTTTCCATCCCAGGCGCATTCGCGACGATCGCACTCGGCGCGCGCGTTCGCACCCGCGCAAACGCACGCAACGGTCGCTTGATCGCGACCTCGCCCAGCAAGACGGAGTAGGACGATGGACTACTGGCTGCCGGTGATCTGGTTCGGCGTGATCGGTTTCGGCGTGTTGATGTACGTGCTGCTCGACGGCTTCGTGCTCGGCCTGGGCATCCTGGCGCCGTTCGCCGAGGACGAACATCAGCTCGATCACATGATGAACACCGCCGCGCCGATCTGGGACGGCAACGAAACCTGGCTGGTGCTCGGCGGCGCGGGCCTGCTCGCGGCGTTTCCCAAGGCCTATGCGCTGGTGCTGTCGGCGCTGTACCTGCCGGTGCTGTTGATGCTGATCGCGCTGGTGTTCCGCGGCGTGGCGTTCGAGTTCCGGTTCAAGGCCAAGCGCGCCAAATCGGCCTGGGGCGCGGCGTTTTCGCTGGGTTCGCTGCTGTGCGCGTTCGCCCAGGGGGTGATCCTCGGCGCGATCGTGGAAGGCATGCCGCTGCAGGGCGGCAAGTACGTCGGCGGCATCTTCGACTGGTTCAGTCCGTTCTCGATGCTGACCGGCGCGGCGGTGGTGTTCGGTTACGCCTTGCTCGGTTCGACCTGGCTGATCCTCAAGACCGAGGGGCGCATGCAGTTGATCGCGCGGACTCTGGCGCGGCCGCTGGTGTTGGTGGTGGCGGTGTTCATCGGCCTGGTCAGCGCGTGGCTGCCGTTCCTGGACTCGCGGATCATGGCGCGCTGGTTCGAAGACGGGAATTTCTACTGGCTGTTCCCGGTGCCGCTGCTGGTGGTCGCCAACGCCTGGGCGCTGTGGCGCTCGGTAATGCGCGAGGGCCGCGACGGGCATCCGTTCGTGTACGCGCTGCTGTTCTTCGTGCTCGGCTTCGCCGGGCTGGTGCTGGGCATCTGGCCCAACATCGTGCCGGGGCTGACGATCTGGGACGCGGCCTCGCCGCCGTCGTCGCAGGGTTTCGTACTGGTCGGGCTGGTGGTGCTGTTGCCGGCGATCCTGGGCTACACCTACTGGTCGTACCGGGTGTTCAGCGGAAAGATCGCGGCCGACGTGGGCTATCACTGACCGGCGCGGGGCGGGTGAGCGCGCGGGCGGGACGTCCTCGGTCCGGTCCGGCGAGCGTGCCGGCGAATCCTTCGGCGGACCGGCGTCCGCCGATCGCCCCACAGGCCGGCGGGCCTTACCACCCCCGTCCGGGCCTTGCGCTGAACATGAAAGTTCGCGTAGCGCGAGTGGGCAGGTATGCTGTGCATCACATCTGCGACGCAGAAAAACAGTCTCCCCCGGCTGTATCGCCCGCCCCATGCAAGCCTACGTATACAAAAGTCTCCGCAAGGCAGACACCTACGTTTTTCTGAGCGCGCGCGACGATTTCGCGCGCCTGCCCGACTCGCTGCGCGCGCAGTTGGGTTCGCTGCAGTTCGTGCTGGATCTGGAGTTGACCGAGCAGCGCAAACTGGCCCGCGCCGACGCCGCCCAGGTGCGGCAGAACCTGCTCGCCAACGGCTTCCATCTCCAGTTGCCGCCGTCGGTGGACGCGCCGTACTTCGCCGAGGCGCCGACGCCCGATGCCTGACGCTCCCATTGCGCGCGGCGGTGCCCGCACTCTCGGCCTGGCCCTGGCCGCCGGCCTGGTGCTGGCGCTGGCGACCGGTTTCGGCGGCAGCATCGGCGGCGCGGCGATCGCGCTGATCGGCGGCGCCCTGGCCCAACCCGCGTTCGCCCTGGCCGCGCGGCTGTGGCGGCGGCGCGACGCGGCGATCGACTGGAAACCCGAACTGGGCGCGCTGGCCGCGCTGTGGGGCGGCACGACTGCGGCCACCGCGGCGTTGGTCGCCTGGCCGCTGAGCGCGTTGCTGCAGAGCGGCTCGCTGCTCGCGGTGCTCGGCCTGAGCGTGGTCGCCGGGCTGATCCTGCTCGGCCTGTGGCGGCTGTGGCCACTGTGGCAGGCGGCCGAGCGCGACGGCGCGGCGCTGGCGCCGCAGTGGGCGCGCCTGGCCGATCTCGATGTCGGCGCCTGGCGCGGGCTGGGCGTGGCGGCGATCGTCGCCGGCCTGTCCGGGCTGGCGCTGGTGCTGGCCTGGCCGGGGTTGTTGAGCGAGGCGGTGCGCTGGTCGCTCGCGGTCGTGTTCGCGCTGGCCTCGCCGGCCTTGCACGTGCTGCTGCAGACGATCGCCCCGGCGCAGGCGCTGCCGGGCGTGGAGTTCGATCCCGAACTCGACACCGTCCACAACGCCGACGAATTGCTCGGCGAGGACGACCCGCTGGAGCCGGCGCTGTACGCCGCCGCGCGCACCGGCAAGGTCGAGCGCGCGCTGGAACTGATCGAGCTGGGCGCCGACATCGACGCCGCGCCGATCGGCGACGAGCGCGACCGCCGCAGCCTGCCGGTGCTGGCCGCGGTGCTGCCGGACCTGCGCCTGCTGCGCGAGCTGATCGCCCGCGGCGTCGATCTCAACGCCGCCACCGCCGGCATGACCCCGCTGCTGGCCGCGACCCGCGACAGCTGGCACGGCCGCCCCGACGCGGTCATGACCCTGCTGGCCAACGGCGCCGACCCGCGCCTGGCCGACCTGGACGGCAACACCCCGCTGCACCACGCCGCGCGCAGCTCCGACCCGGGCGTGGCCGCGCTGCTGCGCGACGCCCAGGCCGATCTGGACCCGCTCAACCACGACGGCCTGTCGCCGCTCGGCGTGGCCTGCGCCAGCGGCAATTGGCGCCTGGCCAAGTTCCTGCTCGAGCGCGGCGCCAAGACCGAACAGGCCGACGGCGTGCCGGCGCTGCTGGCCGCGGCCGGCGGCGAAGAGGACGATCCGGCCGGCGCGCTGCTGCTGCTCAAGCACAAGGCGCGGATCGACGCGCGCGACGGTCAGCGCCGCAGCGCGCTGCATGCCGCGTCGTTCGCCGGACATCTCGATATCGTCACCGCCCTGCTGGCGGCCGGCGCCGACGCCAACGCGATCGACCGGTTGCAGCGCACGCCGCTGCTCGAGGCCGCGCGCGGCGGTCGCGCGGCGGTGCTGGAACGCTTGCTCGAACACCTGCCGCAAGGCGGCGCGGCCGAGGCCAAGGCGCTCGACGCCGACGGCGCCAGCGCGCTGATCCTGGCCTGCCAGGCCGAAACCGCTTCGCCGCCGCTGGTGGTGCGTCTGCTCGACCTGGGCATCGATCCGGAACTGCGCGACCGCCAAGGCAAGCGCGCGGTCGATCGCGCCGCCGAGGCCGGACGCTGGTCGCTGGTCGCCGCGCTCGATCGCGCCTATCCGCTGCCGACCGCGGTCAGCGGCGAGGGCGACAGCGACGCACCCGACGGCGAGCGGGTGATCGTCGACCGCATGCCGGCCGCGCTGCTGCGCGACGGCCTGCGCGACGGCCGCGCCTCGGAACTGACCGGGCTGGCCAAGCTGCTGAGCCCGGCCGAACTGGGCGCGCAACTGTTCGAAGAAGACGGCCACGTACCGACCGCCGAACGCATCGACTGGCTGCTCGGCCAGGGCGCCGACGCCAATGTCTACGACGCCCACGGCGATACCGTGCTGTTCGCGCTGCTCGGTCAGGCCCCGGCCTCGCTGCCGGCGCTGCAGGCGCTGCTGCGCCACGGCGTGTCGCCGGCCGGCCGCGGCGGCCTGGGCCGGTTCCTGGCGACCTGCTCGGCCGGCGATCAGGCCGCGCGCGGGCTGGAACAGTTCGCGCTCGATCTGCTCGAACGCGGCGCCGATGCGTTTTCGCGCACCCCGGCCGGCGATCCGCCGCTGGCGATCGCGGTGCGGCTGGGCTGGTCGCGCCTGCTCGAGCGCCTGCTCGCCGCCGGCGTCGACCTCAATACCCGCGACAGCCACGGCATGAGCGCGCTGCATCTGGCCGCCGCGCTCGGCCGCGACGGCATGCTCAAGCGGCTGGTCGCGCACGGCGCCGATCCGAATCTGCTCGCCGCCGACGGCCAGACCCCGCTCGGCGTGGCCCTGGCCTCGGGCCGGCGCGATCTGGCCGACTGGCTGGACTGGCGCGGCTGGGCGCTGCCGCGGCGTCCGCTGCAGGCCGCCGACGTGCCGGCCGCGGCGATCGTCGGCGACGCCGACGCGGTGCGACGCTTGCTCGATCTGGGCCTGTCGGTCGATTCGCCCGACAGTCAGGGCTGCACCGCGCTGCTGCGCGCCGCCGGTGGCGGTCATCGCGCGGTCGTGGACCTGCTGCTCGCGCGTGGCGCCGACCCGCAGCGCGCGGCCAATTCCGGCGCGACCCCGCTGTCGGCGGCGGTCAGCATGCGCCATGGCGAAATCGTCGACCGGCTGGTGTCGGCCGGCGCCTCGCTGGAACAGCGCCTGCCCGGCGATCTGACCGTGCTGATGGTCGCCTGCGCGCTCGGCCTGACCGACCTGGCCGCGCGCCTGCTCGCCGCCGGCGCAGACGTCCAGGCGCGCGACGCGCAAGGCCGCATGGCCCTGCATTGCGCGGCGATGTTCGGCTTCACCGCGCGCGAACGCAGCCGTCTGGTCGCCTTGTTCGACACCTTGCTGCTGGCCGGCGTCGACGCCGACCAGTCCGCCGCGGGCGCGACGCCGCTGCTGCTGCTGCTCGGCGCGCGCGCCGAACCGGGCACCGCGGCCGACGAGGACGTGCTGATCGCCGGCCTGGAACTGCTGCTCGATCACGAAGCCTCGCTCGACGTGCAGGACCCGCGCGGCTTCGGCCCGCTGCACCTGGCCGCGCTGCACGGCCTGTTGCGCGTGGTGCAGCGCCTGCTGCGCAACGGCGCCAACCCGGACCTGCGCGACGCGCTCAACCGCACCCCGCGCGAGATCGCGGTGATGCGCGGTTTCGTCGATATCGCGGCCGAATTCGCGCCGAGCACGCCGTCGGGCAATGCCGGCAACGGGGTATCGATGGCGCGGTTTTTGCGCGGGCCGGGGAACTGAAGCTTCGGTTCGAAGCGATCGGGCATGAGCCGGCGGGCCGCGGCTGAGTTCGCGGCCGCTGTCGGGGCCTGCGCGGGCGTTTGAAGTTTCGCGGTCGCGGCTCGCGCCGCTCCTACAGGGCCGCGTGATGGGACGAAGCGACTGTAGGAGCGGCGCGAGCCGCGACCGCGCCAACTAAAGTCCCGGCGCCACGATCAGGCGGTCAATCGCAACCGCCGATCACAGCCGCCGCAACCAAACCCACGACGCCACCCGTCCCTCAATGCCGCGTCGCATTCTCCGGCGCCGGCGTCGCCCGCTTGTCGACCATGTCGGCCAACATGCCCTCGCCGCGATCGGCGTTGAACAACTCCTCCAGTTCCTTGCGCGCATCGCGCGCGGTCTGGATCAGCGCGTCTTCGTCGTCGTGGACCAGGTACTGCGCCTCGAGCATGCGTTCGTCGAGTTCGCGGAACCGCTCGACATGGTCGCGCGCGGTCTCGGCTTCCACGCCCAGTTCGATCAGCACGTCCTCGCCCAGTTTCAGGCTGGAATGGAAGGTTTCGCGCATCGGCTCGGCGCCCAGGTCCATCAGGTCCCAGGCGTGCCGGCGATCGCGCGCGCGGGCGAACACCTTGGCCTTCGGATACAGGCGCCGGATCGTGCGCACCGTGCGGATGCCGCTGTCGCGGTCGTCGATCGCGATCACGAAGATCTTGACCTGGGCCGCGCCGGCCGAACGCAGCAGTTCGGGCCGGGCCGGGTCGCCGTAGTAGATCGCATTGCCGAAGCGGCGCATGAAATCGACCTGCTCGGCGCTGTTCTCGATCGCGATGAACGGCGTGCGGTGCGCGACCAGCAGGCGCGCGATGATCTGGCCGAACCGGCCCATGCCGGCGATCAGCACCTGCGGGTGATGATCGGGAATCTCGTCGAACGGCCGCTTGGGCTTGGCCGCGGGCGCGGCGTCGAGCATGCGCTGCGCGCCGATCACCAGCAGCGGGGTCAGCGCCATCGACACGCCGACCGCGGCGATCAGACGGTCGCGGGTCGGATCGTCCAGCAGATTGGCCTTGACCGCTTCGTTGAACACGATGAAGGCGAACTCGCCGCCCAGCGACATCACCGTGGCCAACTGGAACGCGCCGCGCTTGTCCAGGCCGCCGGCGCTGATGCCCACGCCGAACAGCAGCAGGAATTTCACCGTCAGCAACGCGGCCACGATCGAACCGATCAGCAGCGGCTCGTTGAGCACGCGCTGCAGGTCGATGCTCATGCCCACGGCCATGAAGAACAGGCCCAGCAGCAGGCCCTTGAACGGCTCGATCTGCGATTCCAGCTCGTGGCGGAATTCCGAATCGGCCAGCAGCACGCCGGCCAGGAACGCGCCCAGGCCGGCCGACAGCCCGGCGGTCTGCAGGATCCACGCCGACCCCAGCACGGTCAGCAGGGCCGCGCCGGTGAACACCTCGGGCATCTGGGTGCGCGCGACGATCCGGAACACCTGGCGCAGCAGCACCCGGCCGCCGAACACCACCGCCGCGATCGCGCCGACCGCCTTGGCCACCGCGATCCAGTTCAGGCCTTCCACCGCCGCGGACTTGCCGAGCAGCGGAATCGCCGCCAGCAGCGGGATCGCCGCGAGATCCTGGAACAGCAGGATCGCGAACGCGAGCCGGCCGTAATCCGCGGCGAGCCCTTTGCGTTCGGACAACAACTGCAGGCACACCGCGGTCGAGGACAGCGCCAGGCCCAGGCCGACCACGGTCGCCGCCTTCCAGCCCAGGTGGCCGCCGAACATCGCCAGCGCGCCCAGGGCCAGGCCGCTGAGCAGCACCTGCAGGCCGCCGGCGCCGAACACCGGCTTGCGCATCACCCGCAAGCGCGCCGGCGACAGCTCCAGGCCGATCACGAACAGCATCATGACCACGCCGATTTCCGAGGCCGCGAGCACCGGTTCGGCGTCGCTGATGACTTTCACGCCATATGGGCCCAGCACCACGCCCGCGGCCAGATAGCCCAGCACCGCGCCCAGCCCGAACTTGCGGAACACCGGCACCGCGATGACCGCGGCGAGCAGAAACAACAACGCGAGTTCTAGACCGCCACCGTGCATGGGCACCTCCTGGGGGGATTATGGCGCGCTGCGCCGAGGCTGAGGTGGCGGAACGAACGCTGTGAATGCAACGCATCGTAACGAGGGCGGATGACGCCGATGGTTTGCTATGGTTGCCGGGCCGGCGGATTTCAATCGCCGGCCAGGTAATCGCGGCGCCCGGGTGCTGGTGGTAAATGGGCGACGACACAGTCGACGACACACAATCAAGGACGCAGACATGATCCATCACAGGATGTGGAATTACGTTGCGATGTGGCTGGCGATGGCGATGGCGATGGCGATGGCGATGGCGTTCGCATCGCCGGCGTTCGCGGCCGGCAAGGGCCCGGGCGCGGTGCGCAAGCAGGCCGAAATGAGCATGGTCGTGACCGGCCAGGTCCGCATCGCGGCCGACGGCCGGGTCGACGACGTGCGCATCGATCGCGAAAGCGAGATCCCCAAGGCCGTCGCCGACCTGATCCGGCAGAACGTCCCGCAATGGCGGTTCGAGCCGCTGGCGACGCCGGACGCCGCGGCCGCGACCGACACGCCGATGAACCTGCGGGTGGTCGCGCGCCGGCTGTACGGGCAGGCCGAGGAAGCCTACGAACTGCGCCTGGGCAGCGCCCATTTCGGCCGCGACGAGCCCTCGCATCTGCCCAGCCAGGCGCAGATGCAGCCGCCGACCTATCCGGAACTGGCCGCGCGTTCCAACGTATCGGGCCTGGTCTACGTGGTGGCGCGGATCGGCCGCGACGGCCGGGTCGAGGATGCCTTCGCCGAACAGGTCAACCTCAACGCGGTCGGCAGCGAAGCGCAGATGAAGCGGTTCCGCGAGCTGCTGGCCCAGTCCACGCTGACCACCGCCAGGCAGTGGCAGTTCGCGCCGCCGACCCAAGGCCCGTATGCCGATGAGGCGCACTGGCTGGTCCGGGTGCCGGTGGCCTACAAACTCAAGCGCGACAAGACCCCGGCTTACGGGCAGTGGGACCTCTACATCCCCGGTCCGCGCCAGCGCGCGCCGTGGATCGACGCCGACCACGATGCGACCGCCGGCGTCGATGCCTTCGGCGACGAGCGCATCCAATCGGTCGGTCGGGGCCGGCGTTTGCTTACGCCGATCGACCGCAACAGCTGAAGCCGCGCCGTCGCGACGACGGCTGCGAACGTCAATCTCAATGCGGGGGACGCCGCGGGCCGACACTGGTTCGAGGATTGCGATCACTCGCGTTGCATCGTCGCGACACCGCATGGACCGCTAGCCGCGTGATGTCGGGCAGGCATCGCGCCGGCACCCCATTGACGTTTTCGGAGTTCAGCCAAGGCCCGATCGACGGATGGCTCCGCATCCGCGGGCACACAAGGACGCGACCGGCATCGGTCGCACCCACCATCAAGGAGCTTCACATGCGTCGTTTCATTGCCACCACCGTGCTGTGCCTGTCCGCATTCGTCGCCCAGGCCGGCGGCGTCACCACCCTGGGCAAGATCAACTCGGTGCAGATCTGGCCCGCCCACAACGGCGTGCTGATCCAGCATCAGAACATGATCAATCCCGATGGCTGCGGCCGCAGCGATCATCTGCTGCTGCGCCCAAGCGATCCGTTCTTCAAGGAAATGTACGCGATGCTGTTGTCGGCCCAGGCCTCCGGCAAGCAGGTGCAACTGCACGTCAACGGTTGCGAGCAGAATTTCCCGGTGGTCATTGTCACCGCCGTCTTCAACTGAGGCCGGGCTCATGAACCAGCAGGCATACACCGGCGTGTCCGTCAGGGTGCAAACCGGGGTGATCGATGCCCGAATGCCGGCCGTCGCCCAAGCGCACGACAGGGAGTTCGGGCAATGAACAAGACCACGCTATCGAGTCTCGTACTGAGCGTATGCATGGCCGTACTGCCGATCGGGCAGGCTCACGCGCAACCGTCGCCCACGGCCATCATTACCTTCGATTTCGAGGGCTATTCCGACGGGTTCAGCGCTCCGTCCGCGGTGGAAGGCGCTACCCGCCGGGCAGAATTCAACGCCCAGCAGGCCGGCTATTCGGCGTGCGTATTGAAGGGGTATACCTATCAGCCTCCGAACGCGATCAACAGCCTGTATCGCGCATGGGCGACGGTGACCTGTACCAAGGACACCACGCCGCCACCGCCACCGCCGCCCTTGCCACCGCCTACGATTTATCCACCGGTGCGTAACGGCATCGACCACACGGTCAGTTGGTCGAGCAAGAGCCCGTCGCGTTATGTGCTGGAACAGGCGGTCTCCGGACGCGGCTGGAAAGAGCGCTACAAAGGCTCAGCCACCAGTTGGACCCAAACTGCCGCGGCCGTGGGCAACTACGAGTACCGGGTGCGCGATATCGGCGGTAGCGGAAGTCCGTACTCTTCTGTGGTCGTGATCATCGTGTCGGATCCGCCGCCCACGCCGACGCTGCCTGCGTCGATCCAGGTAGGGCCGAATCACACCGTGACCTGGACCGCCTCGGCGGGCGCCGATACCTATCAGCTCGATCGCGTGGGCGAGGATGGCGTGTGGGGCACGGTTTATCTCGGTCCGGTCACCCAGTGGACCGCGGTCGGCACCCAGGCCGGTACTTATCGCTACCGGGTCACCGCCTGCACCAACGCCGCCTGCAGCGCGCCATCGGCCGACAGCGTGTTCCAGGTCGTCGCCGACATTACGCCTGTGCTGAGTTTCATCATCAATCAGTAAACATCGCCGCCGTTCGCGGCCGCGATGCGGCGGTCGCGAACGATTCGATCGCGATCGGCCCGGCGTGTTGTCGTGGAAGGAAACAAAATCGTCGCCGCCGAAAATACCTGCGTGCGCTGGTACGAAGGCGAGGGCATTCAGTCGATCGTAGGCTGAAAAATACGGCACGGCCGCTGCCGCGAAAGTCGCATCGAACGCCTCCTTCGGGAGGCGTTTTTTTTGCCCGAAAAGATCGACATGACGGCGAACTTCGACGCCGTCGCAATGGCGAATACCGGCCCAATTCATTCGCAGGTTGAGCGACGGCCGACACGCACAATGACGGGCACCGCCGGTCGCGACGCGATCGGCGGGATAGCGCAGGAGCGCAATCATCTCGACCTACAGGGAGGTTCACCGTGAAGCAATGCAAGTGGATGCCGACGTTGTATCTGATGCTGACGATGGCGATGCTGAGCGGTTGCAACCCCGCCATGGACGAAATGGCGCCGCATCAGTTCGCGCTTTGGGATGCCGATGTTTCGAACGACGTGTCCACGCGCCCGCCCCGCGTCTGCGGGCCGTCGAGCGGCCATGGAACCGATTGAGGCGGCGCGCCGCGACAGTCGGCCCCCGTGCGGCGCGTAATCCTCGGCGCCGTACGGAAAAGCCAAAAACTGCATGGAAATCAGCGCGGAATTGCTCTCGTTCAGCGACGGGGGCATCATGCGAGTCCGCCCGCGGACCTGCCGCCGGCGCTCGGGGTCATGGGGATGACCCCTCCGACATGGAGCCGTGCATATGAATGCAGCAGTCGATTCGATCCTGGACGCCCACCTGCCGCGCAGCGATGCCGCCGCCAACCCGCGTCATTACGCCGGGCAAGGCGCCGCGCAGGAACACGCGCAAACCTATACCGCGCTGCTGCCCGCCGACGCCGAGTGGTCGCGCGACACCGTGCTGCGCGCGTTCGTCGCCGATGCGTTGCAACGCAACGGCCAGGTGGTCGACGAGGACACGCTCGAAGCCACCATCGCCTCGGCCTCCGCGCCCGGCGGCGCGCTGGCCGATGTCGAGCTGAGCTGGAAACTGCATCCGGGCGAAACCCGCGCCGACGGCCGCGTTGCGCCGCCGTTCCACGGTTACGAAGTGGAGTTGCCGGCGAACGCGCAGAACGCGCTGGTCGAATACTCCAAGACCTGGTCGGCGCAGCGCGACGCCAACGGCCCGGCGCCGGTCGACGAGCATCTGCGCGAACTCAAGCAGCTCGCGGTCAACGGCGGCCACGGCGACATCACCCAGACCCTGGAAGCGCTGGACGCGGCGATCAAGTCCGGCAACGCCGCCCATCTCAACGGCCAGCCGCTCGATGCGGCGGCGATGGCCGCGGTGCTGGAGTTCGCCAACCGCACCGGCCGCGAACGCGAAGCGGCGAAGATCCTCGAGCGCTACAGCGCGATCAAGGACGTGGCGCATGACGTCAGGGACATCGGCCAGAACGCCGGCCGCGTGTTCAACGGCCGCGACCCGCTGACCGGCATGCCGCTGACCACCAACCAGCGCGTCGACTCCGCGTTCGATCTGCTCAACGGCGGCTTCAAGACCGTCGGTAATATCGGCAACATCGCGACCATGTTCGGCGCGCGCAATGCGGGCCTGGTCGGCGGCCTGATCGGCATCGCGCCGATCGGCATCGCGGTGGTGGCGTTCGCCGCCGGCGCCTTCGAGCTGATCAAGCACGCGCGCGAAGCGCTGCTCAAGCCGCGCTGGGACGAATTCCGCGAGCGTTTCCCGTTCGGCGAGGGCCTGGAACCCAAGCAGGCCATCAACGGGGTGATGCGCAATATCGCCGGCATGCCGACCGACGGCGCCAATGCGCTGTCCACCGCCACGCGCGTGCTCGATGGCCTGGGCCAGAATCCGGAAACGCGCGAGCGCTTTCTGTCCTTCCTCAAGCAGAAAGTGCATCCCGAATCGCTGGTCGACGCCCTGGCCTCGGGCCAGGGCCTGGACAAGCTCACCGCGCCGCAGGCGATCCAGCTGGCGCAGTCGGCCAAGGGCTCGGCGCGCGAGTTCCTCGATCTGGAGCTCAACGACGTCAAGCGCTACGTGCGCGATCGCGACGGCGAGCGCGAGCGCGGCACCTACCTGCTGCCGCCGGAGCTGCGCGACGCGGCCAACCGCAACACCAACAAGGTCGGCGGCACGCTCGAGGAAGGCCTGCGCGTGGCCGGTATTCTCAGCAGCAGCGCGAACGCCTTGAACGGGCAGTACCGCGACATGCTCGACAAGGTCAAAGGCACCGAGATCCCGCAGAACCGGCTCAGCGAGCAGCAGCAGAAGAACCTCGCCGCGGCCTTGGTCCCGGCCGCGCGCGACGGCGGCCTGACCCAGGTCGATCACCTGCTCGCGAGCAAGGACGGCAGCAAGCTGTTCGCGGTGCAGGGCGATCTGCAATCGCCGGCGCGGCGCATGGTCACGCTCGATGTCGCCAGCGCTTCGCATCAGAGCGTGGAGACGAGCAGTCAGCTCGCCGCGCGCCACACCGCCGCGACCGAGTCGCCGACCCAGCAGCAGGCCACGCCGGGCGGCCGCGGGTTCTGATCTCGCTCTGCGGATCGGGCGTGCTTATCGATCGATAAACACGCTCGCGGCCCGAGCGATCGCCGTAAACAAAAACGCCCCGCGATGCGGGGCGTTTTCTTTGGCGCTCTTCGTCGATCTCGCGCGGTCAGCGCTTCATCGAGCTGAAGAATTCGTCGTTCGACTTGGTGGTCTTCATCTTGTCGAGCAGGAATTCCATCGCGCCGATTTCGTCCATGCCGTGCAGCAGCTTGCGCAGGATCCAAATCTTCTGCAGCAGCTCGGGCTCGATCAGCAGGTCTTCGCGACGGGTGCCGGAACGGTTGATGTCGATCGCCGGGTATACGCGCTTTTCGGCGATACGGCGGTTCAAGTGGACTTCCGAGTTGCCGGTGCCCTTGAACTCTTCGTAGATCACCTCGTCCATCTTGCTGCCGGTGTCGATCAGGGCGGTGGCGATGATCGTCAGCGAGCCGCCTTCCTCGACGTTACGCGCGGCGCCGAAGAATCGCTTCGGACGGTGCAGGGCGTTGGCGTCGACGCCGCCCGACAGCACCTTGCCCGAACTCGGCACGACGTTGTTGTAGGCGCGGGCCAGGCGGGTGATCGAGTCGAGCAGGATCACCACGTCCTTCTTGTGTTCGACCAGGCGCTTGGCGCGCTCGATCACCATCTCGGCGACCTGCACGTGGCGCGCGGCCGGTTCGTCGAAGGTCGAGGAAACCACTTCGCCGCGCACGGTGCGCTGCATTTCGGTCACTTCTTCCGGACGCTCGTCGACCAGCAGCACGATCAGGTGCACGTCGGGATGGTTGTGCGTGATCGCGGTGGCGACCTGCTGCATCATCATCGTCTTACCGGCCTTGGGCGGCGAGACGATCAGCGCGCGCTGGCCTTTGCCCTGCGGCGCCATCAGGTCGAGGATGCGGCCGGTGATGTCCTCGGTCGAACCGTCGGCGCGCTCGAGCTTGAACTTGCGGCGCGGGAACAGCGGGGTCAGGTTTTCGAACAGGACCTTGTTCTTCGACGCTTCCAGCGGCTCGCCGTTGATGCTGTCGACGACCGACAGGGCGAAATAGCGTTCGCCGTCCTTCGGGAAGCGGATGCGGCCGGACAGGTGATCGCCGGTGCGCAGGTTGAAGCGGCGGATCTGGCTGGGCGAGATGTAGGTATCGTCCGGGCCGGCGAGGTAGCTCGCCTCGGCCGCGCGCAGGAAGCCGAAGCCGTCGGGCAGGATTTCCAGCACGCCGTCGGCGGCGACGCCTTCGCCGTGGCGGGTCAGCACTTTCAGCAGGGCGAAGATCACGTCCTGCTTGCGCGCGCGGGCGACGCCTTCCTGGATGCTCAGCTGGTCGGCCAGATCCATCAGCTTCGGCGCGGGCATGCGCTTGAGGTCGCCCAGCGAGTACTGCGGGAAGCCCTCGGGCACCTGCGGGTGCGGACGCGGGACGAAGTTCTCGCCGTTGTCGAAATCGTCGCCGCCGCCGCGCTGCTGCGGACGGTTGTTGCCGCCACCACCGCCGCCACCGCCACCGCCACCGCTGCGATCGCGGTCGCGACGGTTACGGAAACGGTCGCGGCGATTGTTGCCGCCACGGTTGGCGTCGTAGGCGCCGTCGCGCTGCTGGCCCTGCTGGTTCTGGCCTTGCTGCTGCTGACCGCCATTGCCGTCGTGACCGTGCGAGGCGGACGAATCGCTGGCGCCGGAGGCGGCCGGAGCGGAATCGCCGCCGGCATGCGCGGCCGGAGCGGGGGCTTTGGGAGCGACCGGCGCGGCGGGCGCGCTGGAGGATTCGGATGCGGCGGCCGGAGCCGGGGCGGCGGGTGCGGGTTTGGCCGGCGCGGGCACGACAGGTGCCGGCGCGGCGGGGGCCGGTCTGGCCGGAATCAGTGGGCTGGCATCGCTCACGACGGCCGGAGCGGCGTCGGCGGTTTTGCTGGCGCGCGGTTTACGCACGCGCTTCTCGGCGGTATCGCCAGCGTCGGGGGTCTTATCGGACAAGCGGAGGTTCCTCGCTAAGCGGCGAGCGCTCGCATCGGGCGAGCGGGACGTCAGGGACGTGGGTTGATGATGAGTATCTAGACGGGGTGCGGCGTGGGGACGCGAAGTCCGACGCCGGGTGTTGCGAAACTAGCACTGCTGCCGCGTGGCGGCAAGCTTCCCGGGCTATACCGTTCACGTTGCCGGGTCGGGCCCGGAACGCACGCGCCCGGGGCGGGCGCATGCGTCACGCGGTTCAGATCACGCGCTTCAGATGGCCTTGTCGATCATCTGGGTGAGCAGCGACTTGATGTTCGGCGGCGCGCCCAACTGGCTGGAATGGACCTGGCCGTCCTTGAACATCAGCAGCATGGGGATGCTGCGCACGTTATAGCGAACGCCCAGCGACGGGAATTCCTGCACGTCGACCTTCACCACCTTGGCCTTGCCCTGGTACTGGTCGGCGAGCTGCTCGACGATCGGGCCGATCGCCTTGCACGGGCCGCACCACGGGGCCCAGAAATCGACCAGGACGGGTTCGGACGACTGCAGCACGGTGGCGTCGAAGTCGGAATCGCCAGCATGCAGAACTTTTTCGCTCACGGGGGTCTCCTGCGGGGGTGCCAGATCCATACGGATCAGGCTAATCTAGAATGGAACCCCGGGCGGCCCATGCCGGGCGGGGGCTTACGCTAAACTGGGGCGTTTCGCGGCACCTTCAAGGGCTGCGCCACGGCCTCATCGAGCCTGCCTTCAGAGTTCAACTCGGGCGCCGGCTCGGCCCCGGCAGTCTGCTTCGCCGACGCCACCCACGCAAGCGACACTCTACGGCGCCTGATCGGCGCGGACTTCTGAAACGCATGAGCGACAAGCCTTTAACCGATATCACTTTCTCCTCGTTCGACCTGCACCCGACCCTGTTGGCCGGCCTCGAAGCCGCCGGGTTCTCGCGCTGCACGCCGATTCAGGCCCTGACCCTGCCGCTGGCGCTGACCGGGCGCGATGTCGCCGGCCAGGCGCAGACCGGCACCGGTAAGACGCTGGCGTTCCTGGTCGCGGTGATCAACCGCCTGCTGACCAGCCCGGCCCTGGCCGAGCGCAAGCCCGAGGACCCGCGCGCGCTGATCCTGGCGCCGACCCGCGAACTGGCGATCCAGATCCACAAGGACGCGGTCAAGTTCGGTTCCGACCTCGGCCTGAAATTCGCCCTGGTCTACGGCGGCGTGGACTACGACAAACAGCGCGAAATCCTGCAGAGCGGCGCCGACGTCATCATCGCGACCCCGGGCCGCCTGATCGACTACGTTAAGCAGCACAAGGTCGTGTCGCTGCACGCCTGCGAGATCTGCGTGCTCGACGAAGCCGACCGCATGTTCGACCTGGGCTTCATCAAGGACATCCGCTTCCTGCTGCGGCGCATGCCGATCCGCACCGAGCGCCAGACCCTGCTGTTCTCGGCCACGCTGAGCCATCGCGTGCTGGAACTGGCCTACGAGCACATGAACGAGCCCGAGAAGCTCGTGGTCGAGACCGAGTTCATCACCGCGGCCAAGGTCCGGCAGAAGGTGTACTTCCCGTCCGACGAAGAAAAGATCCCGCTGCTGCTGGGCCTGCTGTCGCGCAGCGAAGGCGCGCGCACCATGGTGTTCGTCAACACCAAGGTCTGGGTGGAGCGCGTGGCGCGTTCGCTCGAGCGCGGCGGGTATCGCGTCGGCGTGCTGTCGGGCGACGTGCCGCAGAAGAAGCGCGAATCGCTGCTCAACAAGTTCCAGAAGGGCCAGCTGGAAATCCTGGTCGCCACCGACGTGGCCGCGCGCGGCCTGCACATCGACGGCGTCAGCCACGTCTACAACTACGATCTGCCGTTCGACGCGGAAGACTACGTGCACCGCATCGGCCGCACCGCGCGCCTGGGCGCCGAGGGCGACGCGATCAGCTTCGCCTGCGAACGCTATGCGATGAGCCTGCCCGACATCGAGGCCTACATCGAGCAGAAGCTGCCGACCGCGCCGGTCGACGCCGAGCTGCTGGTGTCGCTGCCGCGCACGCCGCGCGAAGTGCCGGCGGGCGAGGAAGGCGAGGAGAACGAAAGCATCGGCGCGATCTTCAAGGAAGCGCGCGAACAGCGCGCCGCCGATGAAGAACGCCGTGGCGGCGGTCGCAGCCGCAGCGGTTCCGGCGGTCCCGGCGCGGGCCGTGGCGGGCGCAGCGAAGGTCGCCGCGATGGCGCGCCGCCGCGTCGTCCGCGCAGCGAAGGCGGTCCGGCCAAGAGCACCGAGGTCAAGCCGGTCGAAGGCGCTCCCGCGCAGGACGGCGCGCCGGCCGCGCCGCGTCCGCCGCGCAAGCCGCGGGTCGAAGGCGCGGCGGTCAATCCCGATGCCGCGGCCGCCAACCCCGCCGCCGCCGAAGGCGAACGCGCGCCGCGCAAGCGTCGTCGCCGTCGCGGTGGTCGCCGGATCGAAGGCGCCGAAGGCGCGCAGGCGGCCGCGAATGCGGCGGCGCCGACGGCCAAGCCGGTTGCCGCCAACAAGCCGGCCGCGGCCAAGCCCGCGGCGGCGTCGGCACCGGCCGCTTCGGGCGACGGCAAGCCGTCGTTGCTGGGCCGGATCGGCCGCAAGCTCAAGTCGCTGGTCGCGCGTCCGCCGCGTACGCAGCACTGATCGGCGGATCGATTCGCGAAGCGGCGCAACGCCGCTTCGCTTTCGTGTTCGGCATGCTGGCTGCGAATTGATCGCGGCATGGCGGTGATGGTCATGCCGCGGCAAAGCGCTTGATCTCCGCATTCGCGGGATGACGAGCGCTGTCCGGTCGTCGCGGTTCCGCGATCGGCGCAACGACGGACAAGCCCCGCGTTCGTGCCGATCACGGCAAGAACCCCGCATTCGCGGGGTTCTTGAGCAAAAGCCGAACCGCGAATCCGCGCATGCGCGAGGCAGCGATCGCGCTCGGATTGGCGGGCCGGGCCTATTGGGTGCGGCTCAAGAACACCGACCAGGTATTCGGCGAGGTTTCCAGCAACTGGAACACGTCCAGGTCGCCGTCGCTGTCGACATCCAGCAACTGATACTGATTGCTGTGATTGGGCGAGGCCGGCCAACCCACGCCGAACGAACCGCCCGCGTACGGCCAGGCCACGAACACGCCGCCGACGCCGGGTTCGTAGTGGCCGCGACGGCCGCTGCCCGCGGCGTTGCACCAGATCGTCATGCGGTAGTTCGGCACGGTGTTGGTGAAGAACGGAAACACGATGAAACGGGCGTTGCCGTAACCGGTCGAGCCGGCCGGGCAGGCGAGGGTGCCGATGTTGATCGGCGCGTCGTACTGTTCGGCGCGCGCGCCGCCGCTGGGCAGCAGGCCCAGGGCGAGCAGGGCGGCGAGGGCGAGCGAGGTCTTGGTCGTGAGCATGGCGTCTGACTCCATTGAAGGATGGCAAGCGGTTCCGATCGGCCCGGCGGGTCGATGGCGTGCGTTGCAATGTCGGACGTGCGCGGTGTTGCGAGTCCCGCGTGGACAGGGCGTCGCGCGCGGCGGCGCGGCCCGGCGCGGCGGTGGTAGCGGTCGTGAAGCGGGTGCCGGCCTGTGGCGCCCGCGAGGGCGGCCGGTCGATGTCGTCGATGCGCGTCCGCGTGGCTGCGACGACCGCAGCGCGAACATAGGCCAAACGCAAAAGCCGAAACGTGATGATTTCCGGCGATTCGCTCTGCGATACTCCCGGCCATGACCGTATTGCGCTTCGACAACGTCAGCAAACGCTACAGCAGCGCCCACGAGGCCTTGAGCGAAGTCAGCTTCGAGGTGGCCCCGGGCGAGATGCTGTTCGTGACCGGCCACTCCGGCGCGGGCAAAAGCACCTTGCTCAAGCTGATCCACCTCAGCGAGCGGCCCAGCCGCGGCGCGGTGCTGTTCGGCGAACGAAATCTGCTCAAGGTCGGCGGGCGTCGCATCGCCCTGCACCGGCGCGAGGTCGGGGTGGTGTTTCAAGACCATCGCCTGCTCGCCGATCGCAGCGTCGCCGACAACGTGGCCCTGCCGCTGTTGCTGCGCGGCCTGCGCCGCGCCGACATCGGCCGGCGCGTGCGCACGACCCTGGAGAAAGTCGGCCTGGGCGCGCGCGCGACCGCGCTGCCGGGCGAATTGTCGGCCGGCGAACAACAGCGGGTGGGGATCGCGCGCGCGATCATCGGCGAGCCGCGGCTGTTGGTCGCCGACGAACCCACCGGCAACCTCGACCCGACCCTGTCGGCCGAAATCATGACCTTGTTCCAGTCCTTGCCCGAGCGCGGCACCAGCGTGCTGGTCGCCAGCCACGATCTCGCGTTGGTCAAGCGCATGCGCAAGCGCGTGCTGGTGTTGAACCACGGCCGCCTGGTGGACGATATCGCGCCCGAGGACCTGGCCGAATGAGCAGCGTGAATTCTTCCGGGACGACTTCAGAACCGATCCCCGGCGCCGACCGCGAGATCGACATCGCGATCGATTCGGCGCCGCAGTCGCGTTTCGGCGCGTGGCTCGATCATCACCTCTACAGCTTGGTCGCCAGCCTCGGCCGCCTGCTGCGCAAGCCATGGGCGGCGTTGCTGACCATTGGCGTGATGGCGGTGGCGCTGGCGCTGCCGCTGGGGCTGTGGGCGGCGTTGAACAACGTCGAACGTTTCGCCGGCGACGTGCAGCGCTCGCGCCAGATCAGCCTGTTCCTCAAACCCGAGGTCAAGCTCGAACGCGCCCGCGCCCTGGCCGAGGAACTGCGCGCGCGGCCCGAGGTCGGCGCGGTCGATCTGCGCACGCCCGAACAAGGCCTGGCCGATCTGCGCGAGAAAAGCGGCCTGGGCGACACGCTGTCGGCGATCGAGGGCAACCCGCTGCCGAGCCTGCTGGTGGTGACGCCCAAGGGCGACGAACTGGCCCTGGCGCAATCGCTGGAACAACTGGCCGAGGCCGATCTGGTCCAGCACGATGCCGGCTGGCGCCAGCGCCTGGACGGCTGGCTGCGGTTCGGCAGCCGCCTGGCCTGGGTGCTTGCGGCGATGCTGGGCCTGGGCGCCTTGCTGGTGGTCGGCAATACCGTGCGCCTGGACATCCAGTCGCGGCGTGACGAAATCGGCGTGCTGCAATTGCTCGGCGCCACCGACGGCTTCATCCGCCGTCCGTTCCTGTACCTGGGCGCCTGCTACGGCCTGGCCGCCGGCGCGGTCGCGCTGGCCTTGCTGACCGTGGCCGACCACAGCCTGCGCGAGCCCTTGACCGCGCTCGCGCTCAGTTACGGCAGTCACTTCCAGCTGCAGGGCTTCGAGCTGGGACCGGCGCTGGCGATCCTGGCCGGCGCCGCCGCGCTGGGCTGGCTGGGGGCGGGGCTGGTGACCGGCCACTACCTGCGTCAGACCCGGGCCGGGCAGGGCTGAATCGGCCGCGGAGCCGACCGAGCTTTTTGTGAGAGGGGTTTCAGCCCCGACGCTGTCCGCTCAGGTCGCCATGCGCTGTGTGTCTAGATCGGTCCGAGGGCGTCGGGTCTTAGCCCTGCCGCCGCCGCCAAAACGCCCGCCCGTGTGCGTTTCGAAGTTGCATCGCACCGGCCTCATCGAGCCTCGCCCGGCCACGCACGCCGCCGCGCCATCGCGTGCCGCAACTCGACACAAGGCCGGTTTCGCCGACACACGGTTGCCATGATGTTGCGCAAGGCTCGGAATCGAACCCCGCTTGCGCCTAGAATCGTGCTCCCCCGCATGATCCTCACTCGGTTCCGCGCAGGCGCTCCGCGCCCCGCCTGTTCCGCGTCGCCGAGACGGTATTGTCCACACGTATGCACAGCCAGAATCTTCGCCACTTCGATAACACCTCGCCCCGCGTGATGGTGGTCGACGGTTCCAAACTGGTTCGCAAGCTCATCGCCGACGTGTTGCTGCGCGAATTGCCCAATGCGCGCATCGTCCAGTGCGGCAGCATCATCGAGGCGCGGGTCGCGCTCGATCACGGCGAGGTCGATCTGGTCACCACCGCGCTGGTCCTGCCCGACGGCGACGGCATCGCGCTCGCGCGCGCCGTGCGCGAGGCGGCCACGCAGGCCTACGTACCGGTGATCGTGGTGTCCGGCGACGCCCAGGCGCATCTGGAAGCGCGCCGTTTCACCGAGGACGTCACCGATTATTTCGACAAATCGCTCGGCCCCAGCGCGCTGGCCGAATTCATCCGCGGCTACGTGCAGCCGCAGGCGATTCCGGGCGCGCGCGTGCTGTACGTCGAAGACAGCCGGGTGGTCGCGGTCGCGACCAAGCGCATGCTCGAACGCCATGCGCTGCAGGTGCTGCATTTCATCGGCGTGGAAGAAGCGCTGGAGCATCTGGAAGCGCACCGCGCCAGCGGCCGCGACGGCGGCGATGCCGGCGCCGATCTGGTGCTGACCGACGTTTACCTGAAGGGCGAGTTGGGCGGCAAGGACCTGCTCGCGCGACTGCGCAACGACTTCGGCTACGGCAAGCGGCGTCTGCCGGTGCTGGTGATGACCGGCGACGCCAATCGCGACAACCAGAGCGAATTGCTGCGCGCCGGCGCCAACGACCTGGTGCTCAAGCCGATCGAGGAGCGCCTGCTGGTGACCAAGACCTTGTTCCAGCTGCGCCTGGCGCGGCTGTCCGAACCGGTCGCGGCGGTGACGGCATGAGCGACGGCGACCGCGGCATCAAACTCGAACCCTCGTGGAAGCAGCGCGTCGGCGACTGGTTCGCGCGCGACGACATGCAGGCGTTGTCGGCCTTCCTGCGCGAGCGCAAGGCCGCGGGCGCGCGGATCTTCCCGCCGGGGCCGCAGATCTTCGCCGCGTTCGACGCCACGCCGTTCGATCAGGTGAAAGTGGTGATCCTCGGCCAGGACCCGTACCACGGTTACGGCCAGGCCCACGGCCTGTGCTTCTCGGTGCTGCCCGGCGTGTCGGTGCCGCCGTCGCTCGACAACATCTTCAAGGAAATCCACCGCGACCTCGGCATCACCCGGCCCGATCACGGCTATCTGATGCCGTGGGCGCATCGCGGCGTGCTGTTGCTCAACGCCGTGCTGACGGTCGAAGAAGGCCGCGCCGGCGCGCATCAGGGCAAGGGTTGGGAAGGCTTCACCGATCACGTGGTCGATGTGCTCAATCGCGAGCGCGAAGGCCTGGTGTTCCTGCTGTGGGGCAGCTATGCCCAGGCCAAGGGCAAGGTAATCGACCCGCGCCGGCATCGCGTGCTCAAGGCGCCGCATCCCTCGCCGTTGTCGGCGCACCGCGGCTTCATCGGCTGCGGGCATTTCTCCGCCGCCAACGAGTACCTGTCCAAGCAAGGCCAGCCCGAGATCGACTGGACCTTGCCGCCGCGCAGCGCGCTGTAACCGGACGCGTCTTCGTCCTGACCGTTGCCGAATGACGCATGTGCGTGCATACCGCTGAGCGATGCGAAGCCACGTGGCCGGCGCCGGGTTTGCCCGCGCCGGCCGCGCCTGCTCAGGCTTCGTCCTGGCTGGCCATCAACGACGCCAGCAGTTCCTCATTGTCGTCCGACGAGCACACCGCCAGCACCGTGGCCGCGTCGCAGCCCTCGGCCAGCACATAGGCCTGGCCCATGTTCGAGTCGATGTAGCTGCCTTCGCCGGTCTGCAGCACGGTGGTGTCGTAGTACTCGGTGTGCAAGGCGACCGCGCCTTTGAGCACGTACACGAACTCCTCGCCCGAACGGCGCACGAAGCCGCCGAATTCCTTGAGGTTGCGCGCGCGGATGTGGCTGATCACCGGCGTCATGCGTTTGCGCCGCAGTTCCGAGCACAGGTAGTAGGAGTCGTAGTTCTTGCCGGTCACCCGCATCGCGTCGCGGATGCGGCCGATGCTGCGGCGGGCGGTGACCGTGCGGCGTGGCGGCGTGGGGGTTTCGGCGAACAGCTCGGACATGCTGATGTCCAGACGCTGGCTCAGCTGCAGCAGCTTGTCGTAGGTCAGGGACAGCCGGTCGTGTTCGATCTTGGACAGTGTCGACAGCGGGATTCCCGAGTGCTGGCTCATCTGTTTCAACGTCCACTGGTTGCGGGCGCGCAGCGAGCGCAGCAGGCCGCCGATGGTCGGTTGTTGCGACTTCATCCGTATCTCCGGTTTGGCGGCGAGATCGGGACTGGTCGGGCGGGACGAGGCCAACGGATATCGCCGGGACATCTGGGCGGTTGAGAAGCATTGCCAAGTCACGCGATATCTGCAGATAAATGTATGCGGATCGGACTTGTTGCGTCTCTCCGTGGAGAACTTTCTCACATTTAGTGATGACTTGCCCCGTATCGCCAATTTCGGGCCGGGCGTCTCCAGAGCTTCTGAGACAAGACGATTGCCGAGCGTGTCCGCGCCAGCGGCGCGGCGATCGTACTTTAGGTTGTTTCTTTAAGTGAAAAATCATCTCGGATTTGTCTGAATTTCCTAATCCGGGCTCGGGCGAATAGCGCTCGAATCTTCCTTTTGTCTCTATTTTTATGACGTCAGTAGTCAATAAATGACGTTAATCGTCATTTTTTCGGGCTTACACGACTTCAGCGCCTAAAAAAACGGGCATCCCCCCATTTCTCGAATTTGGCACGAGATTTGCGCGCATGTCCTGTGACGGGATAATTCTCCGATCAGGAGTAGTGTGCGCAATGGCGACGCGAACAAAAGCGTCCGCCGCGGCTGCGCACTAGTCGATTTCAGTTTTAGGGGGCGTTGTGACCGCTGATTCCAAACAAGCCGTTCGGGCATTGCTGTGCCGTGTCAGCCAGTCGCTGTTACTGGTGGTGGCAACGGCCTTCGCATTGCCGGCGCTGTCGCAGAACGCAGTCAACCGCGCCTCCGTCGCTCCCCCGACCGGAGTGACCAACACCGGAACGAGCTGCAACAACCCCGGCCAGACCTTCAGCGGTGGAGTCTGCACCTCGGAGGACAGCGATCCGGTCCAGCCCCGCCTGACCCTGATCAAGACCGTCACCAACAACAACGGCGGCGCCGCGGTGGCGACGGCGTGGACGCTGAGGGCGGCGGGTCCGAGCAACATCAGCGGCGTCACTGGGACGCCGGCGGTAACCGCCGCGTCGGTCAACGTCGGTACCTACAGCTTGTCCGAGACCGGTGGCCCGGCGGGTTATACCGCGGGCACCTATAGCTGCGTCCTCAATGGTGGCGCCGCGGTCGTCGCCAATTCGATCACGCTCGCGGCAGGCGACAACGCGACCTGCACGATCAACAACGACGACCAGGCGGCGACGCTGACCCTAGTCAAGACGGTGACCAACGACAACGGCGGCAGCGCGGTGGCAACCGCGTGGACGCTGGAGGCCGCAGGTCCGACGAACATCACCGGCGCCACGGGTTCGGCCGCGGTGACCAATGCATCGGTCAATCCGGGCAGCTACACCTTGTCCGAGACCGGCGGTCCGGCGGGTTACACGGCGGGCACCTACAGCTGTGTGGTCAACGGCGGCGCGGCGGTGGTGAACAACACCGTGGCGCTGGCCGCGGGCGACAACGCGACCTGCACCATCAACAATGATGACCGGGCGGCGACGCTGACCCTGGTCAAGACGGTGACCAACGACAACGGCGGCAGCGCGGTGGCAACCGCGTGGACGCTGGAAGCCGCAGGTCCGACGAACATCACCGGCGCCACGGGTTCGGCCTCGGTGACCAATGCCTCGGTCAACCCGGGCAGCTACACCTTGTCCGAGACCGGCGGTCCGGCGGGTTACACGGCGGGCACCTACAGCTGTGTGGTCAACGGCGGCGCGGCGGTGGTGAACAACACCGTGGCGCTGGCCGCGGGCGACAACGCGACTTGCACCATCAACAACGACGACCGGGCGGCGACGCTGACCCTGGTCAAGACGGTGACCAACGACAACGGCGGCAGCGCGGTGGCAACCGCGTGGACGCTGGAAGCCGCGGGTCCGACGAATATCACCGGCGCCACGGGTTCGGCCGCGGTGACCAATGCCTCGGTCAACCCGGGCAGCTACACCTTGTCCGAGACCGGCGGTCCGGCGGGTTACACCGCGGGCACCTATAGCTGTGTGATCAACGGCGGCGCGGCGGTAGTGAACAACACCGTGGCACTGGCCGCGGGCGACAACGCGACCTGCACCATCAACAATGATGACCGGGCGGCGACGCTGACCCTAGTCAAGACGGTGACCAACGATAACGGCGGCAGCGCGGTGGCAACCGCGTGGACGCTGGAAGCCGCAGGTCCGACGAACATCACCGGCGCCACGGGTTCGGCCGCGGTGACCAATGCCTCGGTCAACCCGGGCAGCTACACCTTGTCCGAGACCGGCGGTCCGGCGGGTTACACGGCGGGTACCTACAGCTGCGTGATCAACAGCGGCGCCGCGGTAGTGAACAACACCGTGGCGCTGGCCGCGGGCGACAACGCGACCTGCACCATCAACAATGATGACCGGGCGGCGACGCTGACCCTGGTCAAGACGGTGACCAACGACAACGGCGGCAGCGCGGTGGCAACCGCGTGGACGCTGGAAGCCGCGGGTCCGACGAACATCACCGGCGCCACCGGTTCGGCCGCGGTGACCAATGCCTCGGTCAACCCGGGCAGCTACACCTTGTCCGAGACCGGCGGTCCG
This sequence comes from Lysobacter capsici, assembly GCF_014779555.2. Classification (NCBI taxonomy): domain Bacteria; kingdom Pseudomonadati; phylum Pseudomonadota; class Gammaproteobacteria; order Lysobacterales; family Lysobacteraceae; genus Lysobacter; species Lysobacter capsici. The sequence continues at coordinate 5,636,161 of NZ_CP094357.1, read as the reverse complement.
GCGGGTTACACGGCGGGTACCTACAGCTGCGTCCTCAATGGTGGCGCCGCGGTCGTCGCCAATTCGATCACGCTCGCGGCAGGCGACAACGCGACCTGCACCATCAACAACGACGACCAGGCGGCGACGCTGACCTTGGTCAAGACGGTGACCAACGACAACGGTGGCACCGCGGTGGCAACCGCGTGGACGCTGGAAGCCGCAGGTCCGACGAATATCACCGGCGCCACCGGTTCGGCCGCGGTGACCAATGCCTCGGTCAATCCGGGCAGCTACACCTTGTCCGAGACCGGCGGTCCGGCGGGTTACACGGCGGGTACCTATAGCTGCGTCCTCAATGGTGGCGCCGCGGTCGTCGCCAATTCGATCACGCTCGCGGCAGGCGACAACGCGACCTGCACCATCAACAACGACGACCGGGCGGCGACGCTGACCCTGGTCAAGACGGTGACCAACGACAACGGCGGCAGCGCGGTGGCAACCGCGTGGACGCTGGAGGCCGCAGGTCCGACGAACATCACCGGCGCCACCGGCTCGGCCGCGGTGACCAATGCCTCGGTCAATCCGGGCAGCTACACCTTGTCCGAGACCGGTGGCCCGGCGGGTTATACCGCGGGCACCTACAGCTGCGTGATCAACAGCGGCGCGGCGGTGGTGAGCAACACCGTGGCGCTGGTCGCGGGTGATAACGCGACCTGCACCATCAACAACGACGACCGGGCGGCGACGCTGACCTTGGTCAAGACGGTGACCAACGACAACGGCGGCAGCGCGATAGCAACCGCGTGGACGCTGGAAGCGGCAGGTCCGACGAACATCACTGGTGCCACCGGCTCGGCCGCGGTGACCAATGCATCGGTCAACCCGGGCAGCTACACCTTGTCCGAGACCGGCGGTCCGGCGGGTTACACGGCGGGCACCTACAGCTGTGTGATCAACGGCGGCGCGGCGGTAGTGAACAACACCGTGGCGCTGGCCGCAGGCGACAACGCGACCTGCACCATCAACAACGACGACCAGGCGGCGACGCTGACCCTGGTCAAGACGGTGACCAACGACAACGGTGGCAGCGCGGTGGCAACCGCGTGGACGCTGGAAGCCGCGGGTCCGACGAACATCACCGGCGCCACCGGTTCGGCCGCGGTGACCAATGCCTCGGTCAACCCGGGCAGCTACACCTTGTCCGAGACCGGTGGTCCGACGGGTTACACGGCGGGTACCTACAGCTGCGTGATCAACGGCGGTGCGGCGGTGGTGAACAACACCGTGGCACTGGCCGCGGGTGATAACGCGACCTGCACGATCAATAACGATGACCAGGCGGCGACGCTGACCTTGGTCAAGACGGTGATTAACGACAACCGTGGTACGGCGACGACGGCAGACTTCACGCTGACGGCCGCGGGGCCGACGTCGATTAGTGGTACGAGCGGTGCTCCAGCAGTGACCGACGCGGTGGTCAGTTCGGGCACCTATACGCTCACTGAAACCAATCTCGCCGGTTACGCCGCCGGTGCGTGGTCGTGTACGGGCGGTACCTTGACTGGAAACAGTCTGTTGCTGTCCAACGGTGATGATGCGGAGTGCAGCATTACCAACGACGATATTGCGGGACCGGAGGTAAGCAGCAGCAAGTCGTCCGATCCCGCGACCGGCACCACGGTCAACCCGGGCACGACGATCACCTACACCTTGTCGACCACGGTGACGACGGCGGCGTTGACGTCGGTCTACACCCTGACCGACACCATCAGCGGCGATCAGACGTTCGGCAGCGTGACCAATGCGGGCAGCTACACCTGCACGGGTGCGTTGTCGTGCACCTTGCCGGCCGGCACGTTGCCGGGCACCTACACGCTGACCTACACGACCACTGTCGACGCCGATGCGGCCGGCACGGTCGGCAACAGCGTGACCGGTAGCGGCGGTGGCGATCCCGATCCGGAGTGCACCAACTGCACCACGACCCACCCGGTCGCCGCGCCCGTGATCAGCAGCAGCAAGTCGTCGGATCCGGTGACCGGCACCACGGTCAATCCGGGCGCGACGATCACGTACACCTTGTCGACCACGGTGACGACGGCGGCGTTGACGTCGGTCTACACCTTGATCGACACCATCAGTGGCGATCAGACCTTTGGTTCGGTGACCAATGCGGGCAGCTACACCTGCACCGGCACCGGTCCGCTGTCGTGCACCTTGCCGGCCGGCACGTTGCCGGGTACCTACACGCTGACCTACACGACCACCGTCGACGCCGATGCGGCCGGCACGGTCGGTAACAGCGTGACCGGTACCGGTGGCGGTGATCCCGATCCGGAGTGCATCAACTGCACCACGACCCACCCGGTCGCGGCACCCGTGATCAGCAGCAGCAAGTCGTCGGATCCGGCGACCGGCACCACGGTCAACCCGGGCACGACGATCACCTACACCTTGTCGACCACGGTGACGACGGCGGCGTTGACGTCGGTCTACACCCTGACCGACACGATCAGTGGCGATCAAACCTTTGGTTCGGTGACCAATGCGGGCAGCTACACCTGCACGGGTGCGCTGTCCTGCACCCTGCCGGCCGGCACGTTGCCTGGCACCTACACGCTGACCTACACGACCACTGTCGACGCCGATGCGGCCGGCACGGTCGGCAACAGCGTGACCGGTACTGGCGGTGGCGATCCCGATCCGGAGTGCACCAACTGCACCACGACCCACCCGGTCGCCGCGCCGGTGATCAGCAGCAGTAAATCGTCGGATCCGGTGACCGGCACCACGGTCAATCCGGGCGCGACGATCACCTACACGGTCACCACCACGGTGGGCACCGCGGCGCTGACGTCGGTCTACACCCTGACCGACACCATCAGTGGCGATCAGACGTTCGGTTCGGTGACCAATGCCGGTTCGTACACCTGCACCGGCACCGGTCCGCTGTCGTGCACCTTGCCGGCCGGCACCTTGCCGGGCACCTACACGTTGACCTACACGACCACCGTCGACGCCGATGCGGCCGGCACGGTCGGCAACAGCGTGACCGGTACTGGCGGTGGCGATCCCGATCCGGAGTGCATCAACTGCACCACGACTCACCCGGTCGCGGCACCCGTGATCAGCAGCAGCAAGTCGTCGGATCCGGCGACCGGCACCACGGTCAACCCGGGCACGACGATCACCTACACCTTGTCGACCACGGTGACGACGGCGGCACTGACGTCGGTCTACACCCTGACCGACACGATCAGTGGTGACCAGACCTTTGGTTCGGTGACCAATGCGGGCAGCTACACCTGCACGGGTGCGCTGTCGTGCACCTTGCCGGCCGGCACCTTGCCGGGCACCTACACGTTGACCTACACGACCACCGTCGACGCCGATGCGGCCGGCACGGTCGGCAACAGCGTGACCGGCAGCGGTGGCGGCGATCCCGATCCGGAGTGCACCAACTGCACCACGACCCATACGGTCGCCGCGCCGGTGATCAGCAGCAGCAAATCGTCGGATCCCGCGACCGGTACCACGGTCAACCCGGGCACGACGATCACCTACACCTTGTCGACCACGGTGACGACGGCGGCACTGACGTCGGTCTACACCTTGACCGACACGATTAGTGGTGACCAGACCTTTGGTTCGGTGACCAATGCGGGTTCGTACACCTGCACCGGCACCGGTCCGCTGTCGTGCACCTTGCCGGCCGGCACGTTGCCGGGTACCTACACGCTGACCTACACGACCACCGTCGACGCCGATGCGGCCGGCACGGTCGGTAACAGCGTGACCGGTAGCGGCGGCGGCGATCCGGATCCGGAGTGCACCAACTGCACGACGACCCACCCGGTCGCCGCGCCGGTGATCAGCAGCAGCAAGTCGTCGGATCCGGCGACGGGCACCACGGTCAATCCGGGTGCGACGATCACCTACACCTTGTCGACTACGGTGACGACGGCGGCACTGACGTCGGTCTACACCCTGACCGACACCATCAGCGGCGATCAGACGTTCGGCAGCGTGACCAATGCCGGCAGCTACACCTGCACGGGTGCGCTGTCCTGCACCTTGCCGGCCGGCACCTTGCCGGGCACCTACACGCTGACCTACACGGCCACCGTCGACGCCGATGCGGCCGGCACGGTCGGTAACAGCGTGACCGGCACTGGCGGTGGCGATCCGGATCCGGAGTGCACCAACTGCACCACGACCCATACGGTCGCGGCGCCGGTGATCAGCAGCAGCAAGTCGTCGGATCCGGCGACGGGCACCACGGTCAATCCGGGTGCGACGATCACCTACACCCTGAGCACCACGATCAGCACCGCGGCACTGACGTCGGTCTACACCCTGACCGACACGATCAGTGGCGATCAGACGTTCGGTTCGGTGACCAATGCCGGTTCGTACACCTGCACCGGCACCGGTCCGCTGTCGTGCACCCTGCCGGCCGGCACGTTGCCGGGCACCTACACGCTGACCTACACGACCACCGTCGACGCCGATGCGGCCGGCACGGTCGGTAACAGCGTGACCGGTACTGGCGGCGGCGATCCGGATCCGGAGTGCACCAACTGCACGACGACCCACCCGGTTGCGGCCCCGGTGATCAGCAGCAGCAAGTCGTCGGATCCGGCCACGGGCACCACGGTCAACCCGGGCACGACGATCACCTACACCCTGAGCACCACGATCAGCACCGCGGCGCTGACGTCGGTCTACACCCTGACCGACACGATCAGTGGCGACCAGACGTTCGGCAGCGTGACCAATGCCGGCAGCTACACCTGCACGGGTGCGCTGTCGTGCACCTTGCCGGCCGGCACGTTGCCTGGCACCTACACGCTGACCTACACGACCACTGTCGACGCGGATGCGGCCGGCACGGTCGGTAACAGCGTGACGGGTACCGGTGGCGGCGATCCCGATCCGGAGTGCACCAACTGCACCACGACCCATACGGTCGCCGCGCCCGTGATCAGCAGCAGCAAGTCGTCGGATCCGGCGACCGGCACCACGGTCAATCCGGGCGCGACGATCACGTACACCTTGTCGACCACGGTGACGACGGCGGCGTTGACGTCGGTCTACACCCTGACCGACACGATCAGCGGCGATCAGACCTTTGGTTCGGTCACCAACGCGGGCAGCTACACCTGCACGGGTGCGTTGTCGTGCACCCTGCCGGCTGGCACGTTGCCGGGCACCTACACGCTGACCTACACGACCACCGTCGACGCCGATGCGGCGGGCACGGTCGGCAACAGCGTGACCGGTACCGGCGGTGGCGATCCCGATCCGGAGTGCACCAACTGCACCACGACCCATACGGTCGCCGCACCGGTGATCAGCAGCAGCAAGTCGTCGGATCCGGCGACCGGCACCACGGTCAATCCGGGTGCGACGATCACTTACACCCTGAGCACCACGATCAGTACCGCGGCGCTGACGTCGGTCTACACCTTGACCGACACCATCAGCGGCGATCAGACCTTTGGCTCGGTGACCAATGCGGGCAGCTACACCTGCACGGGTGCGTTGTCGTGCACCTTGCCGGCCGGCACCTTGCCGGGCACCTACACGCTGACCTACACGACCACCGTCGACGCCGATGCGGCCGGCACGGTCGGCAACAGCGTGACCGGTACCGGCGGTGGCGATCCCGATCCGGAGTGCACCAACTGCACGACGACCCATACGGTCGCCGCGCCCGTGATCAGCAGCAGCAAGTCGTCGGATCCCGCGACGGGCACCACGGTCAACCCGGGCGCGACGATCACCTACACCTTGTCGACCACGGTGACGACGGCGGCGCTGACGTCGGTCTACACCCTGACCGACACGATCAGCGGCGATCAGACGTTCGGTTCGGTCACCAATGCGGGCAGCTACACCTGCACCGGCACCGGTCCGCTGTCGTGCACCCTGCCGGCCGGCACCTTGCCGGGCACCTACACGCTGACCTACACGACCACCGTCGACGCGGATGCGGCCGGCACGGTCGGCAACAGCGTGACCGGTACTGGCGGCGGCGATCCGGATCCGGAGTGCACCAACTGCACGACGACCCATACGGTCGCCGCGCCCGTGATCAGCAGCAGCAAGTCGTCGGATCCCGCGACCGGTACCACGGTCAATCCGGGCGCGACGATCACCTACACCTTGTCGACCACGGTGACGACGGCGGCGCTGACGTCGATCTACACCCTGACCGACACGATCAGCGGCGATCAGACCTTTGGTTCGGTGACCAATGCGGGCAGCTACACCTGCACGGGTGCGCTGTCGTGCACCTTGCCGGCGGGCACCTTGCCGGGCACCTACACGCTGACCTACACGACCACCGTCGACGCGGATGCGGCCGGCACGGTCGGTAACAGCGTGACCGGTACCGGTGGCGGCGATCCCGATCCGGAGTGCACCAACTGCACCACGACCCATCCGGTTGCGGCCCCGGTGATCAGCAGCAGCAAGTCGTCGGATCCGGCGACCGGCACCACGGTCAACCCGGGCGCGACGATCACCTACACCCTGAGCACCACGATCAGCACCGCAGCGCTGACGTCGGTCTACACCCTGACCGATACCATCAGCGGCGATCAGACGTTCGGTTCGGTGACCAATGCGGGCAGCTACACCTGCACGGGTGCGCTGTCGTGCACCTTGCCGGCGGGCACCTTGCCGGGCACCTACACGCTGACCTACACGACCACCGTCAACGCCGATGCGGCCGGCACGGTCGGTAACAGCGTGACGGGTACCGGTGGCGGCGATCCGGATCCGGAGTGCACCAACTGCACCACGACCCATCCGGTCGCGGCGCCTGTGATTAGCAGCAGCAAGTCGTCGGATCCGGCGACGGGCACCACGGTCAATCCGGGTGCGACGATCACCTACACCCTGAGCACCACGATCAGCACCGCGGCGCTGACGTCGGTCTACACCCTGACCGACACGATCAGCGGCGATCAGACGTTCGCTGCGATCACCGCGCCGGGTGCGTACACCTGCTCGGGCACCGGTCCGGTGGTCTGCACCCTGCCGGCCGGTACCGCGCCAGGCACCTACACGTTGACCTACACGACCACCGTCGACGCCGATGCGGCCGGCACGGTCGGCAACAGCGTGACCGGTACCGGCGGTGGCGATCCGGATCCGGAGTGCACCAACTGCACCACGACCCATCCGGTCGCGGCGCCTGTGATTAGCAGCAGCAAGTCGTCGGATCCGGCGACGGGCACCACGGTCAATCCGGGCACGACGATCACCTACACCTTGTCGACCACGGTGACGACGGCGGCATTGACGTCGGTCTACACCCTGACCGACACGATCACCGGCGATCAGACCTTTGGTTCGGTGACCAATGCGGGTTCGTACACCTGCACAGGTGTGCTGTCGTGCACCTTGCCGGCCGGCACGTTGCCGGGCACCTACACGCTGACCTACACGACCACTGTCGACGCGGATGCGGCCGGCACGGTCGGCAACAGCGTGACCGGTACCGGCGGTGGCGATCCCGATCCGGAGTGCACCAACTGCACGACGACCCATACGGTCGCCGCGCCCGTGATCAGCAGCAGCAAGTCGTCGGATCCCGCGACGGGCACCACGGTCAACCCGGGCGCGACGATCACCTACACCTTGTCGACCACGGTGACGACGGCGGCACTGACGTCGGTTTACACCCTGACCGACACCATCAGTGGCGATCAGACCTTTGGTTCGGTCACCAACGCGGGCAGCTACACCTGCACGGGTGCGCTGTCGTGCACCTTGCCGGCCGGCACGTTGCCTGGCACCTACACGCTGACCTACACGACCACTGTCGACGCGGATGCGGCCGGCACGGTCGGTAACAGCGTGACGGGTACCGGTGGCGGCGATCCCGATCCGGAGTGCACCAACTGCACGACGACCCATACGGTCGCCGCGCCCGTGATCAGCAGCAGCAAGTCGTCGGATCCGGCGACCGGCACCACGGTCAATCCGGGCGCGACGATCACGTACACCTTGTCGACCACGGTGACGACGGCGGCGTTGACGTCGGTCTACACCCTGACCGACACGATCAGCGGCGATCAGACCTTTGGTTCGGTCACCAACGCGGGCAGCTACACCTGCACGGGTGCGTTGTCGTGCACCCTGCCGGCTGGCACGTTGCCGGGCACCTACACGCTGACCTACACGACCACCGTCGACGCCGATGCGGCGGGCACGGTCGGCAACAGCGTGACCGGTACCGGCGGTGGCGATCCCGATCCGGAGTGCACCAACTGCACCACGACCCATACGGTCGCCGCGCCGGTGATCAGCAGCAGCAAGTCGTCGGATCCGGCGACCGGCACCACGGTCAATCCGGGTGCGACGATCACTTACACCCTGAGCACCACGATCAGTACCGCGGCGCTGACGTCGGTCTACACCTTGACCGACACCATCAGCGGCGATCAGACCTTTGGCTCGGTGACCAATGCGGGCAGCTACACCTGCACGGGTGCGTTGTCGTGCACCTTGCCGGCCGGCACCTTGCCGGGCACCTACACGCTGACCTACACGACCACCGTCAACGCCGATGCGGCCGGCACGGTCGGTAACAGCGTGACGGGTACCGGTGGCGGCGATCCGGATCCGGAGTGCACCAACTGCACCACGACCCATCCGGTCGCGGCGCCTGTGATTAGCAGCAGCAAGTCGTCGGATCCGGCGACGGGCACCACGGTCAACCCGGGCGCGACGATCACCTACACCTTGTCGACCACGGTGACGACGGCGGCACTGACGTCGGTTTACACCCTGACCGACACCATCAGCGGCGATCAGACCTTTGGTTCGGTGACCAATGCGGGCAGCTACACCTGCACGGGTGCGCTGTCCTGCACCCTGCCGGCCGGCACCTTGCCGGGCACCTACACGCTGACCTACACGACCACCGTCGACGCCGATGCGGCCGGCACGGTCGGTAACAGCGTGACCGGTACTGGCGGCGGCGATCCGGATCCGGAGTGCACCAACTGCACGACGACCCACACGGTCGCGGCGCCCGTGATCAGCACCACCAAGGCGTCCGACCCCGCATCGGGCACGAGCGTCAATCCGGGCGCGACAATCACCTACACGGTCACCACCACGGTGGGCACCGCGACGCTGACGTCGGCCTACACCCTGACTGACACGATCACCGGCGATCAGACGTTCGCTGCGATCACCGCGCCGGGTGCGTACACCTGCACGGGCACCGGTCCGGTGGTCTGCACCCTGCCGGCCGGTACCGCGCCAGGCACCTACGCGGTCAGCTACACGACCACGATCAATGCCAATGCATCGGGCACGGTCGGTAACAGCGTCGTCGGCAACGGCGGCGGCGACCCGGATCCGGAGTGCACGTCCTGCACCACGACCCACACCGTGGCGTTGCCGGTGATCAGCACTAGCAAGTCGTCCGACCCGGCGACCGGCACCACGGTCAACCCGAGCGCGACGATCACCTACACGGTCACCACCACGGTGGGCACTGCGGCGCTGACGTCGGCCTACACCCTGACCGACACGATCACCGGCGATCAGACGTTCGCTGCGATCACCGCGCCGGGTGCGTACACCTGCACGGGCACCGGTCCGGTGGTCTGCACCCTGCCGGCCGGTACCGCGCCAGGCACCTACGCGGTCAGCTACACGACCACGATCAATGCCAATGCATCGGGCACGGTCGGTAACAGCGTCGTCGGCAACGGCGGCGGCGATCCCGATCCGGAGTGCACGTCCTGCACCACGACCCACCCGGTGTTGGTCAACCCTGCGTTGACCATCACCAAGACCGCGGGCGCACCGACCACGAACCTGGGCGCCAACGCCAGCGTGACCGATGCGGGCGACACGATCGGCTACACCTTCGTGATCACCAACACCGGCAACGTGAACCTGACCAACGTGGTGGTGAACGACGCCAAGCTCGACGCGCCGGCGATCTGCAATGCGACCACGCTGGCGCCGAATGCGAGCACGACCTGCACCGGCACCCACACCATCACCCAGGAGGAAGTGAACGCCGGTACGTCGGACAACACCGCGACCGCCACCGGTACGCCGCCCAGCGGAACGCCGGTGACGTCGAGCCCCGCATCCACCCAGACCCCGCTGCCGCGCAACGGCGAGCTGCGTTCGACCAAGGCGATGACCGCCAACGCCGACGAAGACGGCAGCGGCTCGGTGACGGTGGGCGATACCCTGAGCTACACGATCACCGTGACCAACATCGGCAATATCGATCTCGGCAACGTGGTGGTGACCGACGACAAGATCACGCCGAACACGACGACCTGCGCGATCGTGGTGCCGGGCGCGACCTGCGTGCTGACCGGTACGTATCGGGTCACGCCGGCCGACGCCAACGCGGGCACGATCCGTAACGCCGCCACGGTGGTGGACACGCCGCCTCCGGGTGGCCAGCCGGTCTGCCCGGTCGGTTCGGCCGATCCGAAGTGCAACCCGCGCGTCGATGTGCCGGTGACCCAGATGCCGAATCTGAGCTCGGCCAAGGCCATGACCGCCAACGCCGACGAGGACGGCGACGGACGGGTGAGCGTGGGCGACACGCTGACCTACACCGTCACCGCGACCAACACCGGCAACATCGATCTGACCGACGTGGTCGTCAGCGACGACAAGATCACGCCGAACACGATCACCTGCGCCAGCGTCGCGCCGACCGGCACCTGCGTGCTGACCGGTACCTACAAGGTCGTCCAGGTCGACGCCGACAACGGCTCGGTGGTGAACACCGCGACGGTGAGCACCAGCACGCCGAACGTCTGCCCGGCGGGTTCGACCGAAGCGCGCTGCCATCCCACCGTCACCGTGCCGATCGAGGCGCGTCCGGCCGTGGCCATCGTCAAGGTCGCGACCCTGACCGTGGACGAAGGCAAGCAGGGCGTGGGCAATGCCGGCGACGTGATCACCTATTCGGTGCGCATCAGCAACACCGGCAACATCACCCTCAACGACATGGCCACCAGCGACGTGCTGGAGAACTATCCGGCCACCACGCTGAGCTGCGGCGCGACCTCGCTCGCACCGGGGGCGAGCACGGACTGCAATGCGTACACGCACACCATCACCCGCGAGGAAGCCAACGCCGGCGGCACGCTGGACAACATGGTCAAGGTGACCGCGCGCTACGGCAATCTCGGCGGCGGCGGAACCGCCACCGGCACGGCGACCGCCGATGCGACCGCGATCGTTCCAGTCGAGCCCGAGGCGAGCAGCGATCTGTTCGTGACCAAGCAGGCCAATCCGCGCGACGTGAAGATCGGCGATCTGGTCCGCTACACGCTGACGATCAAGAACGTCGGCCAGGTCGACACGGTCGATGCGACGTTGACCGACACCCCGCCGGCCGGCTTCACCCTGGTCGAAGGCAGCGTGCAAGTGGCCGATCGCGATGGCGGCGGCCGCCAGGTCGGCAGCTACCCGATCAAGGTCGACCAGATCGACATCAAGGCCGGCGAAAGCGCGACCGTGATGTATCTGCTGCGGGTCGGCGCCGGCGTGCGTCCCGGTACTCACGTCAACCGCGCCTATGCCGAGGACGGCGACGTGCGCTCGAACGAGGCGACGGCCGAAGTGCAGCTGATCGCCGATCCGCTGCTCGACGAGTCGCTGCTGCTCGGCACCGTGTTCGACGATCGCGACGGCGACGGCTGGCAGGATTCGGCCGACCTGAGTCGGGTGCGCGTGCAGGGCGGCTTCGCGGTCGACGCCTATGTCGCCAACTCGACCACGGTCGATCGCGGCGACGGCGCCAAGCCCGAGCCCGACGCGAGCTCGCCGATGCTGCACGGCATCGACCTGGGCAAGATCAGTGCGCGTCAGTCCGAGGCCGATCCGGTCGCCGACCATCGCGTGGTGATCAGCCAGACGCTGCGCGAACCCAAGTTCGACGACGGCTTCGCGCTGACCACCGCGCAGGGCATCACCGTGCGCATGGATGCGGCCGGCAACACCCGCACTGAGCTCAGCGGCGACGCGGCCAAGAACCTCACGGCCGCCGAGCCGAAGGTCGAACGCCAAGTCGCGCAGACCGCCGAGGGCTACCGCGTCGACTACATCGTGAGCAATCACGGCATCGACGAACGCGGCATTCCCGGTGTGCGCATCGCCTCGGTCGAAGGCCTGTTGATCGAAACCGACCAGTTCGGCCGTTACCACCTCGAGGGCGTGGCGGGCGGTCCGTGGGAACGCGGCCGCAACTTCATCCTCAAGGTCGATCCGGCCACCTTGCCGCCGGGCGCGACGTTCACCACCGACAACCCGTTGGTGCGGCGTCTGACTCCGGGCATCCCGGTGCGCTTCGACTTCGGCGTCAAGCTGCCGCCGGGAGAAATCCCCGGCACGCAGGAACAGGTCGAGATGCGGATCGGCGAGGTGATGTTCTCGCCGGCCAGCGCCCAGGTCACGCCGCAATACCTGCCGGCGATCGAGAACATGGCGTCGAAGATCAAGCAGTACGGCGGCGGCGAGATCGTCATCACCGCCAACGGCGAGAACGAGACGCTGGCGATGGACCGTGCCCTGGCGGTGCGCAAGTCGCTGGAGACCATGGTCGACCCGCAGCTGTTCAAGGCCCTGCGGATCAGTGTCCGCACCGATCCGCAGGACCCGGCGACGATGGTGGTGGGCTTCGCCCAATGGCCGCTGCTGGGCACGGTGCTGTTCGATACCGACAAGGCGACGATCAAGCCCAAGTACCTGCCGGTGATCGCCAAGGTGGCCGCGGCGCTGGAGCAATTGCGCGGGACGCGTGTGGTCATCACCGGCCACACCGATCTGCGCGCTTCGGACGAGTACAACGTCGCGCTCGGCATGCGCCGCACGCGGGCGGTGTTCGAGGCGATCGTCGCCCACGCCACCCCGGAGCTGCGCCAGCATCTGCGCGTCGATATCAGCAACGACCCGGCAGCCCCTGCCGATAAGCCGGGCAAGTGAGGGGGCCTGCCATGAAAATGAAACTGCTCGATTACACCCTGATCTGCATCCTCGGTGGCCTGGTCAAGGTCGCCGGCGCGCAAACCGCGCCGCCGGCGACTCCGCCCGGCGCCGCGCCGGACAAGCCGCAGGACAGCAGCGAGGTCGAGTGCAACGACGCCGGCTGCGGCAGCGATCAGGGCGTGCTGTTCGAACTGCGCACGCGCGGCAAACGGCAGCCGGTCACGCAAGGCACCAGCGAGCGTTCCTCCTCGGAGGTCTTGCAACCCGACCGCCGGGTCACGATCGAAGCCGAGGACAGCAACTCGGTCTGGCAGCAGACGCCGGTGCCCGGCAAGGCGGTCGTGGTCGGCAAATGGTCGATGCAACTGCCCGGTGGCGGCGTGATCTGGGCGACCGAGGATCCCAACCTCGGCCGTCCGGAAATGACCGTGTCGGCGCCGTCGCTGATCGCGTTCGACGGCAGCAGGATCGTCAAGCCGGTCCGCTTCTATGCCTACAACAACTACGCGGCCTTCATCAAACGCGCGGAGGTGTTGATCTACCGCGCGAGCGATTCCGACCTGGTCAGCCCGATCGCGACGGTGCCGATGCCGCTCGCGGCGGTCAGCGATGTCGAATGGGACGGCGCGTTGCCGGCCGAGCTCAAGCTGCGCGCGGACGATGAACTCATCTATATCGTCCGCGCCTACGGCGAGGACGGCAGCTTCGACGAAACCTTCCCGCGGCGGATCCAACTGGTCCGGCCGGAAGAAGCCGAACGCGGCGCGCAGATCCTGCGCAACGCCACCGAGCGCCAATTCGGCGCCTCGCTGAGCGAGCAGGACGCCGAACAGCGCAGCCAGATCGACAGCATCTTCGGCCAGGACAACCTGCGCCAGCAGAACATCCCGATCTACGGCTCGCGCGTGCGCCTGCAGGGGCGCAACATCCCCGACGGCATGTCGATCAAGATCAACGGCCGCATGCATCCGGTCGATCTGGAGCGCAAGCTGGTCGCCGAGTACCTGGTGCCGGTCGGCAAGCATCGCTTCGATATCGAAGTCGGCGGCCGCAAGGACGAGCCGGCGCTGCATCACGCGATCGACGTCGATGTCACCGGCCGCTATCTGTTCGCGGTGGCGATGGCCGATGTCACCGTGTCGGGCAACAGCGCGTCGGGTTCGGTCGAGCCGGTGACGCCGGACGATCGCTACGACGACAACTTCCTGATCGATGGGCGCCTGGCGTTCTATCTGAAGGGCAAGGTCAAGGGCAAGTACCTGGTCACCGCCCAGGCCGATACCCAGGAACGCGAGATCCGCGAGCTGTTCAACGGCTTCTGGGACGCCGACCCGCAGGACGTGTTCCGCCGCCTCGACCCGGACCTGTACTACCCGGTGTACGGCGACGACTCGGTGACCTACCGCGACGTCGACACCATGGGCCGCCTGTACCTGCGCGTGGACTGGGACAAGAACCAGGCGCTGTGGGGCAACTTCAACACCGGCATCACCGGCACCGAATACGCCCAGTACAACCGTTCGCTGTACGGCGGCGCGTTCGATTGGCGCAGCCGTCGCACCACCGCGATCGGCGAGGCCGGTTCGCAGCTGCGCGTGTTCGGATCGCAGGCGCAGACCGCGCCGGGCCATACCGAACTGCTCGGCACCGGTGCGCGCCTGTACTACCTCAAGCACGGCGATGTGTTGCCGGGCTCGGAGAAGCTCACCATCGAAGTGCGCGACCCCACCACCGGCCGGGTCGAGAACCGGGTCGACCTGGTGCGCGGCGCCGATTACGAAATCGATGAACTGCAGGGCCGCATCCTGCTCGACAAGCCGCTGTCGCAAGTGTCGCGCGACGGCTTGCGCACCTTGACCCACGACACTCCGCTCGACGGCTATCAGCAGATCCTGTTGGTCGATTACGAATACGTGCCCAGCGGGTTCGACGCCGACGACATGGCGACCGGTTTCCGCGGCAAGCACTGGTTCGGCGATCACGTCGCGGTGGGCGGCACCTACATCGACGAAAAGCGCTCGGGCGAGGACTACAGCCTCAAGGGCGCCGACCTCACCCTGCAGGCCGGCCGCGGCACCTACCTCAAGCTCGAACAGACCCAGACCCAGGCGACCAGCGCGCCGGTGTTCTTCTCCGACAACGGCGGCCTGAGCTTCACCGAACTCAATTCCGGTCTCAAGGACCGCGAAGGCAAGGCGCGCTCGGTCGAGGCGCGGGCCAATCTGCGCGAACTGGGCTGGACGCAAAGCGACTGGACCGTGGGCTCGTGGTGGCGCAAGGTCGACGCCGGCTATTCGATTTCGCGTTACGACATCGGCGAGCCGATCGAAGAGCGCGGCTTCGAGTTCAACGGCGAACTGACCCCGGCGCTGCGTTTGTTCGGCCGCTACAGCGTGGCCGAACGCGGCAAGGAGTCGTTGACCCAGGCCCAGCTGACCGGCGAATGGCGCCTCAACGACGACATCACCGTGAGCGGCGAAGTGCGGCGGGTGCAGGAGCAGCGCCTGAGCGGCGAGGCCAACGGCACCCTGGCCGCGCTCGACTACCGCCAGCAGCTCAGCGCCCAGCTGGAGCTGTTCGGCACCGCGCAGGTCACCGTCGACGACGATGACGGCCGCTACGCCGACAACGATGCGCTGAGCGTCGGCGCCAAGTACCTGTTCGGCGAACTGTCCAGCGTCGGCGCCGAACTCACCACCGGCGATCGCGGCGACGCGGCCAAGGTCAACGCCGAATACCGTCTCGCGCCCGATCACAGCCTGTACGGCAGCTACACCTATTCGACCGACACCACCGAGCACGACCCGCTGTTCAACGACCGCCTCAACAGCGGCTGGATCCTGGGCCAGCGCTGGCGCCTGTCGAACCAGGTCAACCTGTTCAACGAAAGCCAGTTCCTCAAGGCGCCCAACGAATCCGGCCTGGCCCACACCTACGGCATGGATTTCTATCCCGGCGAAGGCTGGAACCTGGGCTTCACCCTGCAGCAGGCGACGCTCGATCGCGCCGCCGAACTGGGTCAGGTCAACCGCCGCGCGGTCAGCCTCAGCGGCGGCCGCAATTCGGTCGATACCCAATGGTCGAGCAAGCTCGAATGGCGGCGCGACAGCGGCGCGGAGCGACGCGAGCAGTGGACCTCGAGCAACCGCTTCCTGCACAAGCTCAACGACAGCTTCCGCGTCGCCGGGCGGCTGAACTATTCGCAGACCCGCGATCAGATCAACCGCGACGCCGGCGCCAAGTTCGTCGAAAGCAATGTCGGTTTCTCATGGCGTCCCTACAACGACACGCGCTGGGCGCTGCTGGGCAAGTACACCTTCCTGTACGACGTTTCGGCGCTGGAGCAGGTCGGTCCGAACATCGCCGATTACGATCAGCGCAGCCAAGTGCTGGCGTTCGAAGGCATCTACCACCCGAACCACCGCTGGGAGTTCGCCGGCAAGCTGGCGCGGCGGGTCGGCGAGGTGCGTTTCGGCCGGCTGCAGGGCGAGTGGGCCGATTCCTCGACCACCTTCGCCGCGCTGCAGGCGCGCTACGAGTTCAAGGAGGTCTGGCACGGCCTGGCCGAATACCGGTGGCTGGACGTCAAGGACGGCGGCCGCAAGCAGGGCGCGCTGATCGGCGTCGATCGCGACATCGGCAAGAATTTCCGCGTCGGCGTGGGCTACAACTTCACGCAGTTCAGCGACGACCTCACCAATTTCGATTACGACCATCGTGGCTGGTTTCTCAACATGGTCGGGAGTTACTGATGCATCGCCGCGGGCCCAGCCTCGCGGGCTCGCGGCGATGCCGATTTCCGGAAGCGGCCGCTCCCCGGCCGTGGACGTGTGGGCCTTTGCGCCCACGATGCGGATGGGTTTTCCGGTGACACACGGCGAACCCATGCGCATGGCAAGTGCGACACCCGCAAGGAAGGCAAGCAAGAGAACAGGAGCGACAAGTCGATACCTTCGGTCGTGCCAAGCAAGGCCACGACTTTTTGCCAATTCAGCTAACAATGAGGTGTACCAATGAAAGAGACCCGGCGCCGTATGACCCTTAATCTGGCCGGCAGCGAGATGCAGTTTCTCGAAGAGCTGTGTGTGCGCAAGGGTGTCAGCAAGACCGCGGCCATCCGTCAGGCGCTGCGCCTGTACCAGGTGGTCGAGGATCGCGCAGACAAGGGCAAGAAGATGTTCTTCGTCGACAACAGCACCAAGGAGCGTTCCGAACTGATGCTGTTGTGACCTGCACGACCCGCATGATGTGACCAATGGCCTCGCCGCATACCGGAAGATGCGGCGTCATTGCATGACAGGTTTCAGCCCCATTCTTGACCCCATCGAATCAGGTTCGATCATCGCAATCGAGCCGGCGATGGATTACCACGAACGACAAGACGCGGCGCGAGCGTGCCGCGAACCGGCTCTTCTGAGTCGGTCCTCATGGATCGGTTACGGCGGTCACTCCCGCTGAGCCATGCCTATGAATCGGCTTGGATGACTCGGCCTAAATGCATGGCCTAGATAAGTCGGTCTAAATGAAGCGGCCCAGATGAAGCGGCCTGAGTGAATCGGCTTGGATAAGGCGGTCAACACGAACCGCTTCCGCATCATCGGCTCACGACGCAATCACGACATCGCCCATGCCTGCGCGTATCCGCTGGCGATGGACTCGTCGCGAAACGCCAGCGCATGCGAACATCGCGCGGATCCGGGCGAGACACTCGATCGCATGCCCGCCGCCAGCGCCCCGTCGCGACCCGCGATCGCAGTCAGCGAAAGAACGCGCGTAATACCGCGTCCGCCTCGCGCAATCCCGGCGCCGCGTCGTCGGGCGGAGGCAGCAGGACGAAGCGACAGCTCGGCAGGCTCGGCAAGCGCGTGGAACGCGCGATCGCCAATCCCGGCGCGATCGACGAAGTATTCAGGCACCCCAGACCCAGCCCGGCGCGCAGCGCCGCCTGCACACCGGCGACGCCGCTGCCGATATGCGCGATCCGGTGCCCGACCCGCTGCTGCTGCAAACGCCGCACCGCGGTCTGGTGCAGGCTGCAACTGGCCGGCAGCAGGATCAACGGCAGCTCGGATTCGCCGCGCAAATCCAGGCCGGGCGCGGCCACCCAGGCCAGCGGTTCGCGTCGCAGCACGTCGCCGCGGTCGCGTTGGCGGCTTTGCGCGGGGGTTTCGAGGTCCATGGTCAGGGCCAGATCGAAACCGCCTTCGGCATGCGTCCGAGCGAGCGCCGCGCTCTGGCCCATCGTCACCTGCAACTGCAGTTGCGGGCAGTGGCGGGCGAGATGGCCGAGCAGGGCGGCGATCTCGTCGGGCCGGAAGTAATCGCTGATCGCCAGCCGCACCTGCGTGCGATGCAGTTCGCGGCGTACGTCGTGCAGCGCCAGCTCGCCGAGCGCGAGCATCTGCCGCGCATGCCCGAGCAGGCGCTCGCCGGCCGGCGTCGGCACGACTCCGTTGCGCGAACGCAGCAACAGCGGCGCGCCGGCCGCCAGTTCGAGCTTCTGGATCTGTTCGCTGATCGCCGACTGCGAGCGGAACACCCGGCCGGCGCCGCCGGAAATGCTGCCGGCGTCGGCGACCGCGACCAGGGCGCGGAGCTGTTCCAGATCGAGGCTGCGCATGGGGGCTCCGGCTATCGGTCAGGCCGATGGATGGGATCAGATCTTCCCGCTATTCCGATGGCTGTGGCAAGCCTAATCTGGACCTGCATCCCGGGGCCGAGTCATGCCGGCCCGCCTCAGAGCCCGCCGCCATGCCGCACCTGAACCTGCAACTGTCCGGATCGCCGAACCCCGACCTCAGCCGCCGCGCCGCGGCCTTGATCGCCGACCTCACCGTCGAGGTGCTGGGCAAGCCGCGCGAGTTGATCGCGATCGCGATCCATTACGTCGACCGCGCGCACTGGTTCATCGATGGGCGTCCGCTGGCCGAGTGGAACCGCGACGCGTTTCATCTGGACATCAGCATCACCGACGAAACCAACACCAAGGGCGAGAAAGCGCGCTATCTGCAGCAGGTGCATGCGCAGCTGTCGGCGCTGATCGGCGAGGTGCACGAGACGTCCTACATCCATGTGATCGACGCGCGTGCGGCGGCTTATGGTTATGGCGGGCTGACCCAGGAGCGTCGCTATCAGCTCGCCCAACTGGGCGCGAAGGACTGATCGCGCGGATCGGCGCGGGCGCGACGATTCAGCCGATTCCGGTCTTCCGCGCCGCATCGTTGCGGGCGATCGCGAGGTCCGTCAGGCCGAACAGGCGACCAGGCCGACTCAGCCCCGATCGCCCAGCGCCACCTGCGCCCGCAACCAATCGCGCAAGGCCCGCGCCTGCGGGCTCGGGTTCGCATCGGCATGCACGAACCAATGCGGATGGCCCTGCAGCGCCGGCCCGAACGGCTGCACCAGCGTGCCCGCGGCGAGGTCGTCGGCGACCAGGGTCAGGCTCAGCAGGGCCACGCCGTGGCCGGCGATCGCCGACTGGATCGCGTGGCTTTCGTCGGTGAAGCGCAGCCCGGCGTCGACATCGAGCCCGTCCAGCCCGGCCTGCAGGCACCAGCCGCGCCAGGTCGGCGAATCCTGGGTCGGGTGCCGCCATTCCGAATGCAGCAGGGTGTGCCGGCGCAGATCGTCGGGGTCGCGCAGGTCCAGGCGCGGGCTGCACACCGGCGCGAAGCGGTTGTCGATCAACGGTTCGGCGACCAGGCCCGGATAGGGCCCGCGGCCGTAGCGGATCGCCGCGTCGGCGACGCCGGCGTGCAGATCGACCGGATCGTCGGAGGCGTGCAGGCGCAGGTCCAGGTCCGGATACGCGGCATGGAACGAGGCCACCCGCGGCACCAGCCATTTCGCGGTGAACGACAAGGTCGCCGAGATCGTCAGCGCCTGCCGCCGCGGCCGCGCGGTCAGTTCGGCGATCGCCTGGGCGAAGGCATCGAAGCCGTCGCGCAGCACCGGGTACAGCCGTTCGGCCTCGGCGGTCGGCCGCACCCGCCGGGTCTCGCGCTCGAACAGGCGCAGGCCGAGCTGCGCTTCCAGCGCACGGATCTGGTGACTGATCGCGGTCGGGGTGACCGACAACTCCTCGGCGGCGCGCTTGAAGCTGCGCAGCCGGGCCGCGGCCTCGAAGGCGCGCAGGGTGCCCAGCGGGGGCAGGCGGCGTCCGCTCATGGATGAAATTTACTCATGCGTTGGCTGAGAAATCGGAGTTTGTCGGGCCGGGTGGCCAGATTCAACATGTGCTTATACCGCCGATCGCTGCATCGACAGCAATAAGCGCTCATCCATCAACGACCCGGACCCGCCCATGACCCGCCTTCTGCACATCGACGCCAGCGCCCGCCTGCACGGCTCGGACACTCACGCCCACGGCTCGCACAGCCGCCGCCTGAGCCAGCGTTTCGTCCGCGGCTGGCGCGAACTCAACCCCGGCGACGAAATCGTCGTGCGCGACGTCGGTCTCGCGCCGCCGACCCCGGTCAGCGACCGCTGGATCCACGCCGCGTTCACCCCGCCGGCCCGGCGCGAGCCGTGGATGACGCAGGTGCTGGCCGAAAGCGACGGTCTGGTCGACGAGTTGCTGGCCGCCGACCTGATCGTCGCCGGCGTGCCGATGTACAACTTCGGCGTGCCGGCGCCGTTCAAGGCCTGGATCGACAACGTGGTGCGGGTCGGCCGCACCTTCGGCTTCGACCGTCAGCGCGAAGGCGAGCCGTACTGGCCGATGCTCAGCGACGCCGGCAAGACCCTGGTGCTGCTCAGCTCGCGCGGCGACTACGGCTACGGCGCCGGCGAACGGCTGGCCCACATCAACCATGTCGAACCGGCGGTGCTGACCCCGATGCGCTACCTCGGCATCACCGACAGCCACGGCGCGGCGGTGGAGTACGACGAATTCGGCGGCGAGGATCTGCGCGCCTCGATCGAACGCGCCGAAGCGCAGGTGGACGCGTTGGTGCAACGGCTTTCGCGCGAACGCGCGACCCGGGCCGCCGCGTGACCAATCGCGGGCGATCCGCGCGCGCGTGATCGGCGAGGTCCGGCACGGCCCGGGCTTGGACTTTTCACCGCCCGGACCTAAGGTGGGCGACCGGATCGCGTCGCCCGCCGCGATCGCCGTCGTGCGAGAACCGACCGATGACACCGCCGTGTTGAGAACCGTGTGCGCCACCCGTTACGTCACCCCGCTGCGCGAGGGCGGCTCGCTGCCGGCCGTGGTCGAGGCCGACGACGACGGGTTGTACGTGATGAAGTTCCGCGGCGCCGGACAGGGCCGCAAGGCGCTGATCGCCGAAATCGTCGGCGGCGAACTCGCGCGCCGGCTCGGCCTGCCGGTGCCCGAGATCGTGCTGATCGAACTCGACCCCGACATGGCGCGGACCGAACCCGACCCGGAAATCCAGCACCTGATCCGCGAAAGCGCGGGCCTCAATCTCGCCCTCGATTACTTGCCCGGCTCGGTCAACTACGACCCGCTGGTGGATCGGCCGAACGCGGAACTGGCTTCGCGCATCGTCTGGTTCGATGCGTTCGTGACCAATGTCGACCGCACGCCGCGCAACACCAACATGCTGCTGTGGCACCGTCGCCTGACCCTGATCGATCACGGCGCGGCGCTGTACTTCCATCACAACTGGGCCGGCGCGGCCGATGCCGCGGCGAGCCGTTTCGCGCCGATCAAGGACCACGTGCTGCTGCCGCTGGCCGACCGGCTCGCCCAGGTCGACGAGGCCCTGGCCGCGCAGATCACCCCGCAACTGGTGCAGGCCATCGTCGACCTGATCCCCGACAGCTGGCTGATCGACGAACCCGGTTTCAGCGACGCGGACGCACACCGCCGCGCCTACGCCGACTACCTCAACCGCCGCGTGCGTGCGCCGCGCGCTTTCGTCGAGGAGGCGCTGCATGCCCGTTCGCTCCAGCTATGACTATGCGGTGATCCGCGTGGTGCCGCGGGTCGAGCGCGAGGAATTCGTCAACGTCGGCGTGCT
This sequence comes from Lysobacter capsici, assembly GCF_014779555.2. Classification (NCBI taxonomy): domain Bacteria; kingdom Pseudomonadati; phylum Pseudomonadota; class Gammaproteobacteria; order Lysobacterales; family Lysobacteraceae; genus Lysobacter; species Lysobacter capsici. Next base: position 5,614,199 of record NZ_CP094357.1, on the reverse strand, counting down.
GGTGTCGTGCCCGCAGGCCAAGTTGCTGGTCGCCGGCATCGAACTCGACCCGCGGCGCCTGCTCGCGCTCGATCCCGATGTCGACATCGACGCGGTGCGCCTGCATCTGCAGGCGATCGAGAAGATCTGCGCAGGCGGCGTCGATTCCGGCCCGATCGGCCAGCTGCCGCCGCGCGCGCGTTTCCATTGGCTGACCGCCAAGCGCAGCTCGATCATCCAGCTCTCGCCGGTGCACACCGGACGCTGCCTGCAGGCCGATGCGATCGTCGAGCATCTGTTGCAGCGGATGGTGCGGGTGGCCGCGCCGCGCGATTGAAGCTTCGAATGAGCGAGGCGTCGGCGCGTCAAGGCCGCATCGATCGGAACAAGGGCGCAGCGGATGAAATCGGCACAACTCGATAGACGGGATCGTATCGCCGGCGGCCTGGTCGGCCTGCTGGTGGGCGACGCGCTGGGCGTGCCTTACGAATTCCATCCGCCTCGGGAGATTCCGCCTGCCGGCGATATCGAGTACACGCCGCCGCCTGGATTCGACCGTTCGCACAAGTCGGTTCAACCGGGCACATGGTCGGACGACGGCGCGCAGGCGCTTTGCCTGCTCGAATCGCTACTCGAATGCGATCGTCTGGATCTCGACGATTTTGCGCGGCGTCTGGTGCGCTGGTACGACGACGGGCATCTGGCCGTGGATGGCGTGGTGTTCGATGTCGGCGTGGCAACCGGCCGCGCCTTGCTCGCACTGCGTGCCGGCGCGTCGCCGTTGGCCGCCGGACACCGCGATGGCGAGCACAGCAGCCATGGCAACGGCGCGTTGATGCGCTCGCTGCCTCTGGCGCTGTGGCATCAAGGTAGCGATGCCGAGCTGGTGGGCGATGCGCGACTGCAGTCGTGCGTCACCCACGGGCATATGCGCTCGCAGGTGTGTTGCGCGCTGTATTGCCTGTGGGCCCGGCGGATATTGCAGGCCGCGGACGATCCGTGGCGCGATGCGGTGACGACCCTGCGCGCGCTATGGGTCGATGACGCTCAGGCGCTGGAAGAGTTGGAGTGGTCGTTGCGGCCGGACGAACCGGCCATCGGCCAAGGTTCGGGCTATGTGGTCGACAGCTTGCGTTCGGCGCTCTGGGCATCGTCGCTGCCGACCTACGAGCAAGTGGTGCGGGCCGCCATCGGCCTGGGGCGCGATACCGACACGACGGCCTGCATCGCCGGTGGGGTGGCCGGTTTGCGCGAGGGTATCGCGGCGATACCCGAACGTTGGGCACCGGTTTGCGCGGCGGTGGGTTGTACCGGCCCTTGCTGGATCGGCTGCTGGCGAGGGTGGGGCAGGAATAAGCCGCGGCCACCGGCCGACCGCGTTTCGCCTCGACGGCTATCGAGCGAGCGCCGACGCCGACCTTGCCGTACTCGTGCATCGTCCCTATGTTTCACAGGCCCAGGCCGTCCGGCCGCGGCATCGTGCGGCAGGAGCGAGCGAAGCGATATGACCCAGAGCGATACGACCGAGCAGGGAACGAATCTCTTCGACGATGCGCGCGACGCATCCGATCTCAAGCGCGCGGTCGCGCTGCTGGAAACCCCGTCGCTGACCGCGCGCATGGCCGCGCTGGCCGGGGCGCCGATCGAATTCGGCATGTCCAAGCTGCCGAAGTTCGCGCACCGCGGCATTCAGAAGACCGTGCACGCGGCCTTGCACAAGGCGGCCTCGGCGGCGTTGTGGACGGTCAAGGACGTGCCGAACAAGGGGTCGTCGACCAAGACCCACAAACTCGCCGCGGCGGCGTCGGGCGTGGCCGGCGGGATGTTCGGCGCGCTCGGATTGACCCTGGAGCTGCCGGTCACCACCGTGATCATGATGCGTTCGGTCGCCGACATCGCCCGCAGCGAAGGTTTTTCGGTGTCCGAGCCGTGGGTGCAGGCGGCGTGCGTGGAGGTGTTCGCGTTCGGCGGCAACAGCAAGGACGACGATGCGTCGGAGTCGGGCTATTACGCCTCGCGCGGCGTGTTGTCGGAGTTGACCAAGAACGCCACGCGCGAGCTGGTGCATCTGGCCGGGCATCGCGGCGCGGAACAGGTCACCCATGCTTATGCCAAGAAACAGGGCGCGGCGTGGATGGCCAAGCTGATCGACGCGGTGGCCACGCGCTTCGGCGTGATCATCACCGAAAAGACCGCCGCGCAGCTGGTGCCGGTGATCGGCGCGGCGACCGCGGCGACGATGAATGTGTTGTTCACCAATCACTACCAGGACATGGCGCGCGGGCATTTCATCGTCAAGCGGTTGGAGCGCAAGTACGGCGCGCAGGCGGTGGAGCGGGCGTATCGGCAGGTCAAGGCGGGCGAGGGCGCGTTGCCTGCGTTGCAGCACGGCGGCGAGTGAGGCGGCGATCCGGGCGCGTGGCGTCGGCGCGCAAGCCGCTCTCGCGGGAAAGGTCGGGCGTTCGCTGAGACTCCACGCAGCCCTTCCGACATTCGCGTCGGCAGCATGCGAAGCGGTGGTTGTGGCAGCGACTTCAGCCCGGACGCTTGTTCCCGGATTACCGCGAACCCATAAGCCTCACTGACCGCCGCGCAGCACCAGCGTCGTGCGCGTTCCGCGCTCGGCCTTGTCGAAGCGCAGGTTCCAGCCCAGGTGTTCGCACAGGCGCGAGATCAGGTCCAGGCCGATGCCGCCGCCTTCGCGGCCGCCGCGCGCGACCCGGGTGTAGATCTCGCTGATTTCCTCCGGGGTCATGCCGTGGCCCGGGTCTTCGATTACCACGGTGGCTTCGGGTTCCAGCCGCACGGTGATCTCGCCGCGGTCGCTGTTCTCGATCGCATTGCGCAGCAGGTTGCCGATCGCGGCCTGCACGATCGGCAGCGGCGCGACGATTTCGCACGGGCTGATCGGCGCCAGCGTCACGGTCAGGTCCTTGTCGCGGGTCAGATGGCGATGGTCCTCGATGATTTCCGGCAGCAGCTGATCCAGCGAAAAGCGGTCGCTGCTCGCGGTCAGGCGCTTGGGGTCCTTGGCCAGCACCAGCAGCAGCGAAATCAGTTGCTCGACATCGCGCGCGGTGCGATGGATGCGGCCGAGCTGGTTGCGCGTGGCCGGCGACAGGTCGGGCTGGTCGAGCGCGATTTCGGTCGAGCCGGCGATCACCGCGATCGGCGTGCGCAGTTCGTGGCTGGCGCTGTCGATGAAGGCGCGTTCGCGCGCGACGAAGCGGTCGTGGCGCTCGACGTAATCGTTGACCGCGTCGGCGATCACGACCAGTTCCGAGCTCGCCGACTCGGGCACGTCGATGCGTTGGCCGGCGCGATCGGGCTGCAAGGTGCCGATGCGCCGGGCCATGTTGCTCAGCGGCCGCACCAGCCGATGCACGCCCCAGCCGATCACCGCGCACAGCAGCAGCAAGGTGGTGATCGCCGAGCCGGCGATGGTCAGGGCGAGATCGAACTCGCGGTGCTCCATGTCGTCGATGTCGAGCGCCAGGGTCAGGCGGCGGCCGTCGACGTCGCGCACCAGCGCGACATACTCGGTGCCGTGGACCACGATCTCGTCGTGGACGCCCGGTTCCAGCGAACGCAGCTCGGGCGGCGGCGGCCGGGTGGCGTCGTCGTACAGGTTCAGCGCCTGGGTGTCGGTCCAGCGGTAATCCGGATCCAGGCGGCTGCGCTCGACGAAATGGTCGAGCTCGGTGTCCATCAGCGAGGTCCAGACCAGATGCTCGGCGTGTTCGTTGACGATCACGCCCTGCACGACCACCGCGATCGACAGCAGCGCGGTGTAGCCGAACAGGCCCAGCAGGATGCGATTGCGCAGGCTCGAGCGCGCGTTGCGCGCGGTCGGCGTGGCGGTCGCGGAGCCGTTCGGTATGGGATCAGCCGGCGTCGTCATCGCTCGCGGGGTCCGCGGCCGGCGGGATCGCGAGCCGGTAGCCCACGCGCGGCAAAGTCTGGATCAGCTTGATCGGATAAGGGCCGTCGACCGCGCGGCGCAATTCGTAGATATGCGAGCGCAGCATGTCGCCGTCGGGCGGGCTGTCGCCCCACAAGGCCTGTTCCAGGCGTTCGCGGGTGACCGCGCCGGGGCTGGACTGCAGCAGCACTTCCAGCAACTTGCGGCAGGCCGGGTACAGGTGCAGGGCGCGGCCGCCGCGGCTGACTTCCAGCGTGGTCAGGTCGAGCTTGAGGTCGGCGACCTGCAGCACCCGGCTGCGGCCGCGGCCGGCGGCGCGCGCGGCCAGCGCTTCCAGCCGCACTTCCAGTTCGGGCAGGGCGAAGGGCTTGGTCAGGTAGTCGTCGGCGCCGGCGCGGAAACCGGCGATCTTGTCGGGCAGTTCGTCGCGCGCGGTCAACATCAGCACCGGCACGTCCGAACCGGCTTCCTCGCGCAGACTGCGCAGCACTTCGCGCCCGTCCAGGCGCGGCAGCATCCAGTCCAGCACGATCGCGTCGTAACGCTGGGTCACCGCCAGGTGCAGGCCGGTCGGGCCGTCGGGCGCGGCGTCGAGGGTGTAGCCGCGCGCTTCGAAATAATCGAAGAGGTTGGCGACCAGGCTGCGGTTGTCTTCCACCACCAACAGGCGCATGCGCCGAGTTCTCCATGCCGCGGGAGCGGCGATTGCGATAGTGCCCCATCCGCGGGGCCGCTGGGGTTCCCCCATCGGAACAGTCCGGATCGGGTCCGGCGATGGTCCGCGCCGACGACGGCATGGAACCAAACCGCCAGCTTGCGGGCGCGAGCGTCGGAGCCTTGTCGGAATCTGGCGGAGATTCAGCCAGGCGGGTCCGATCGGCGCCCAAGGCTGAACGATCAGCCACACGATTTACGCGCGCCGAGTGCTTTTAACGAAGCCGCAACCCCGCTCCGACCGCTCTCCGACAGCGCCGTTTCGATCATCGCCGCATCCGGTTCCACGACGTCCATGTGTTGCACCGGTTCCCTGATCGCCTTCGAGCCCGCTGCCGTCGATGAACCGTTCCGCTTCCTGGCCCCGCCCGACGGTGGCCACTTCGCCCGCCTTGCCCGGCTTCGCGCCGCGGCTGTCGTACGGGTGGTCGTCCCGGGTGTTCCTGCGGCGGCATGCGCTGTGGCCGCTGCTGGCGTGGCTGGCGCTGTCGCTGCTGAGCATGGGCCTGGGCGGCGACTTCTGGCTCGCCGATCGGTTGTACGCCTGGCAGGGCGGGCACTGGAGCCTGCAGAACGCATTCCTGACCGAGCACGTGATCCACCGCTTCGGCCGCGACGCCAGCACCGCCGCGTGGATCGGCGTGTTCGCGCTGTGGCTGTTCGCCCGCGGCCGTCCGGCGCTGGCGCACTGGCGCCGGCCGCTGGCCTATCTGCTGCTGTCGACCCTGATCGCGATCGTGCTGGCGTCGGGGCTCAAGTCGCTGACCAACATGGACTGCCCCTGGGACCTGAGCCGCTACGGCGGCGACCGCGCGTTCTTCGGCTTGTTCGATGCGCGACCGGCCGCGCTCGCGCGCGGCGTGTGCTTCCCCGCCGGCCACGCCAGCGCGGGCTATGCCTGGGTCGCCTTGTACTTCTTCTTCCTGATGCTGCGGCCGCGCCTGCGCTGGGCCGGGCTCGCGATCGGTCTGGGGACCGGCTTGTTGTTCGGCTTCGCCCAGCAGTTGCGCGGCGCGCATTTTCTTTCGCACGACGTGTGGACGCTGGCGATCAGCTGGTTCGTCGCGCTCGCGCTGTATCTGGCGATGGCCCGGCGCGAGGCGCCGATGGCCGTGCGCGATGCGCTGCCGCTGCTGGGAGGCGCCGCGCGATGAACGTCATTGCACGCACCCAGCTGCGTTGGCCGGCCTGGTTCTCGTATCGGCCCGAATTCGGCGTCGACGCGGTGGTGCTGATGGCCAGCGTCTACTTCGCGCTATGCGCCAACAGCGCGTTCTGGCGCGCGACCGCGGCGGCCGGCGTACTTAGCGGCATGCACGGCGCCTGGGTCGCGGTCTGCGTGTTCGTGGCGGTGGTGGCGATCACCTTCCTGCTGCTGGGCATATTGCTCAATCGATGGACGCTGAAGCCATTGCTGACGGTGTTGCTGCTGGTCAGCGCGGGCGCCGCGTATTTCATGAGCCACTACGGCGTCTACATGGACACCGGCATGATCCGCAACGTGCTGCAGTCCGACACCAAGGAATCGCGCGAGCTGATCACCGGCGGCATGCTGTTTTCGGTGCTGCTGTACGGACTGCTGCCGGCGTCGCTGCTGTGGCGGGTGCGGCTGAAGACCCGCGCGCTGGGCCGCGCGCTGCTGATCCGGGTGGGCTTGCTGCTCGCCTCGCTGGTGATCGCCGGGCTGGCCTTGCTGGGTTCGTACCAGGACGTGTCCTCGCTGCTGCGCAATCACAAGGAAGTCCGTCATCTGGTCACGCCGGCGAATTATCTGGTCTCGCTGACTCGCGTGGCGCTGGACGACTCGGCCTCGCGCGTGCGCGGCCGCACGCCGATCGGCACCGATGCGCGCGTGGCCGCGCGGCCGGCGGGCAGCAAGCCGCGCCTGCTGGTGATCGTGGTCGGCGAAACCGTGCGCGCGCAGAACTGGGGCTTGAACGGTTACGCGCGCCAGACCACGCCGGAACTGGCGCGGATCGCGCCGATCAATTTCCCCGACATGACCGCGTGCGGCAGCAGCACCGAGGTGTCGGTGCCGTGCATGTTCTCGCCGTACGGCCGCGAGAATTACAACAAGGACCGCATCCAGGGCTCGGAGTCGTTGCTCAACGTGCTCGAGTACGCCGGCATACATACTCTGTGGCGCGACAACCAGACCGGCTGCAAGAACGTGTGCAAGGACCTGGCGTTCGAGTCGTTCGAACACGGCACCGATCCCAAGTTCTGCACCGCCGAAGGCTGTTTCGACGAAGTCATGCTGCAAGGCCTGCGCGAGCGCATCGACGCCAAGCCCGGCGACGCGGTGGTGATCCTGCACCAGCTCGGCAACCATGGGCCGAGCTATTACCTGCGCTATCCGCAGCGCCTGCGCCGTTACACCCCGACCTGCGAAACCAGCGAGCTGGGCCAGTGCAGCCAGCAGCAGATCGTCAACGCCTACGACAACGCGGTGCTGGCCACCGACGAATTCCTGGCGCGCACGATCCGTTACCTGGCCCAGGACAGCTCGCGCGACACCGCGATGATTTATCTGTCCGATCACGGCGAGTCGCTGGGCGAGAACGGTCTGTACCTGCACGGCGTGCCGTACGCGATCGCGCCCAAGACCCAGACCCGGGTGCCGATGGTGATGTGGTTCTCGCCGGGCTTCAGCGCCGCGCGCGGCCTGGACCTGCGCTGCCTGCGCGACGAAGCGGCCAGGCCGGCGAGCCAGGACAACCTGTTCCACTCGGTGCTGGGCCTGATGCAGGTCAACACCCGGGTGTATGAGAAGCGCAAGGACCTGTTCGCGCCGTGTCAGCGGGGCGCGACGGCGCAGGGCTGATCGTTCGCCGCCGATATTCGCCGCGGCGCGAAGGCCGTTTGCGTGGGCGGTGTAACGGCTGTGGCCCGACGCGGCGCGATCTGAAACAAAGCGTCGGGGCCTAAGCTCTTTCTCATCGCAGGCTTCGGGCTGCGGCACGCCGTCGCCGCAATCGGGCTCGATTCAACTCGCGCCCCACCAGCGCCGATGCAGTACGCGCCGATGGCTGTAACGCAGCCAGCGGCGCACCTCGTTCTCGTTGGCGCGCTGCGGGTACGGCCAGGTCGCGGCCTGCGTGTTCGGCGAGATCCAGTCGTCCTGCCGCCACAACGCGTCGACGCAGGCGAAATAGCCGTGGTTGACCAGCACCTCGAACTCCGGATCGAGGAAGCGGTCGAGGTCGGTGCGGATTCGTCCGATCACCTCGCGCACCAGCGCCGGGCTGTAACCATCGGCGCCTTCGTCGCGGTCGCCGGTCAGGCCCCAGTACGCGCCGATCATCGCGCCGCTGCCGGCCTGGCCGAAGAACAGGCGCTTGCGCAGCGCTTCGGCCTGGTTGCTCATCACCTGGGTGTAGCGCATCAGCTTTTGCAGCCACCAGCGCTTGCTTTCGAACACGAACGGCCCGCCCGCGTCGGACACCAGCACTTCGCGGTAGCGGCGCAGACTCGGTTCGGTGGCCAGGTTGTCGTAGACGCCGCCGTCGCTGAGTTCGATCCGCGAGCGCAACAGCGGCGCATCGTCGCCTTGGTAATTGCCGCGCTGATAGTCGCCGGGCGCGGCTTCGAAGCGCACCGGGCCGAATACCGGCGGGAACGACGACGAGGCCGCGACCGCGGCGCTCAAGCGCGTGCGCTGAGCGCCGTCGCGCAAATAGCCGGCGAGGTAGTCGCCGACCCGGCGGCGCGAGAATTCCCAGTTCACGCCGAAGGTCAGGTCGGTCGCGCAGAACACGAATGCCGGCGCTTCGGGCAGATCGTCGAGCGTGCGTTCGCCGAGCGCGCGGATGTAGCCGCGTTCGAGCAGGGCGATGCGGTGCCAGGGCGCGAGCCAGTTGTGGGCGAGGGTGGCCAGCACCGGCCAGGTGCGCAGGTCGCGCGCGGCCACGGCGCGGAACGGTTCGACCACGCTCGCGCGGAAATCGATGCGGTCGCTCCAGGCGGCGAAGGATTCGTCGCTGGACGTGCGCGTGTCGAGGTAACGGCAGGCCAGCCAGGCCGAGACGATGCTGCCGCCGGAGACCGAGCTGAATAACGTGGTGCCGGCGAGCAGGCCGGTTTCGTGCAGCCGCAGCAGCGAGCCCAGGTGGAACAGCGCGGCGCGGTAGCCGCCGCCGGACAGGCATAGCGCGCGTCCTGCGCGTTCGGTCGCGCGACTGGTGTCGGCGGCCAGTTCGGCGCGCAGCGCTTCGCGGCGGATGCGCAGACGTTCGAGTTCGACATCGGTGCTTTTCATCGCGGACGCCTCACGGTTTGCGGCGCGGTGGGGGACCGCGCTGGCAGCCGGTTATTGTCCGACAGGGGTGTCGCTTACGCTGCGATTGAGCCCTCACCCCAACCCCTCTCCCGCAAGCGGGAGAGGGGCTTTGATGGCTTCTTCGGTTGTGGGAGAGGCTCGGTGCTGATGTAGGAGCGGCGTGAGCCGCGACCGCGCCAATGAAGCGGCGTCGTCAGCCTGGTTTCGCGGTCGCGGCTTGCGCCGCTCCTACAGGGGATATGACGGGCAAGACGATGTACTCGCCGCGCTGCGGCCTGTGTCGCGCAAGACAGAGGCCGCAGCGCTCGCGCCCGGGCCGGCGCGGTCGCTCAGGCCACCTGCACCAGCGGTTCGCTGGTTGGCGCGGTTGCCGGCGTCGCCGCCTCGTGGCCGCCGCGCAACGGCGGCAGCAGGCCCCACTCCCCTAAGGTTCGCACCGCGGTCGCGTTGCCGTTTTCGGCGCGGATTTTTTCGCCCAGTACGTGCGCCGCTTCGATGCGCTGCGGCTCCAGCGCCTGCGCGATCGCCTGCGCCATCTGCGCGGCGTCGACGATGCGCCGGTCCAGCGCCGGCGGCGCCACGCCCAATTCGTTCATGCGTCGCGCCCAGAACGGTTGGTCGCCGAAGAACGGCACGAACACCGACGGAATGCCGGCGCGCGCGGCCGCCACCGTGGTGCCGGCGCCGCCGTGATGCATCGCCATCGCCATGCGCGGGAACAGCCAGTCGTGCGGCGCGGCTTCGATTACGTAGATCTGATCGTCCATGCGTCCCGGCTCGCGACGTAGACCGCCCCAGCCGGTCGCCAGCACCGCGCGACGGCCGCTCAGGCGCACCGCGTCGACCACGATGTCGGTGAAGGCTTCGGCGTTGTTGGCCAGCATGCTGCCGAATCCGATGTAGATGGGTTTCTCGCCTTCGGCCAGGAAGTCGGTCAGCGACTGCGGCGGTTGCCACTCACCGGCCTGATCGAGGAACCAGCTGCCGGTGACGCAGACCTGTTCGGGCCAGTCGTCGGGCCGCGGCAGGATGTGCCGGCTGTAGCCGTACAACACCCGCATGCGCTCGGGGTCCTTGTCGAAGTACGGGCCGTACCACGGATACAGCGGCAGCTTGAGCTGCGGACGGATCGCGCCGTTGACCGCCGGCTTGAGCGTGTACCAGGCCAGCAGCTTCATCACCGAGAACAACGCCATGTTGGCCCAGCCGGGAAACTCGCGCTTGGACCAGAACGACAGCGGCGAGAGTTTGCGCGACGGCGTGAACGGCTGCAGATGCGCTTGCAGGAACGGCACGTTCTCGGCCTCGCCCAGCGCCTTGGCGAGCTGGGTGACGATGCCGGTGCCGATCAGCAGCGCCGCGCCCTGGCAGGCCGGTCGCGCTTCCTTGGCCCAGGTCGCCGCCCACTCGGCGAATTTCGCCCGCGTGTGCTTGACCAGGAACCAGGGATTGAGCGCCTTGTCGACGGTCTCGGGGTTGTTGGTCAGCAGATCGCTGAAATCGGCGCTGATCGCGCAGAACTCCAGCCCGGCCTCGCGCACCAGCGGCGCGAAGTTGTCGCTGGTGACGATGCGCACCGGATAACCAGCGCGATGCAGCGCCTGGCCCAGGCCGATGCACGGGCGCGCGTCGCCCTGGGTGCCGACGGTGAAGATCACGATCGCGCCGGGCTGGACCGGGCCGTCGACGCTGTGGTCGTTGGCGGCCGGGCCGGCGGCGGGCAGGGCTAAGGTCGGTGCGGACACGTGCGTCTCCTTACGAGTAGGCGGCGATGGCGCGCGGCGCGGCGGCCGCCGGCAAGGGCGATTCCAGGCGTTGCGGCTCGGCCTGCGGCGGTTGCAGGCGCTCGCGCAACAGGCGCGCGATCTGCGCGGCGGCGCGCGGCTCGAGCATGCTCTGGTGATGGCAGTCGATGTCGTGCACGTCGATGCGTCCACCGACGAAGGGCTGCCAGGCCTTGGGGTGGTAGTGCAGCAGGCCGTCGAGGTCGACGTGTTCCTTCAGCCGCGCGTTGAAGAACACCACGTCGGCGTCGATCGCGGTGGGCCGGTAGCGCCGCGCCAGCATCAGGTTGTTGCGGGTCACCGCGGCGACGTTCTCGATCAGGCGCGTATCGGCCTTCATGATTTCCTGCACCAACGGAATCGAGAACACCTCGTATTCCTGACACAGCAGATCGGCCAGGCCGCGCATGTCCTGCGGCGGGTTTTCGCGCGCGCGCTGGTGGAAGCCGAGGAACTTGAGCACGGCCAGCGCCTGCTGCGCCTCGCTGGCATCGGCGTTGTCGGCGACGAAGGGATACGAATCCATCATCGCCAGCAGCTCGACCCGTTCGCCGTTGGCCTGCAACTGCGCGGCGATGGCGTGGCCGATCAGGCCGCCCAGCGACCAGCCGAGCAGGCGGTACGGCCCGTACGGCTGCACCTTGCGCATCTGCGCGATGTAGTCGGCGGCGATTTCCTCGATGCTGCCGGGCAGCGCGCCGCCGCCGCGCAGGCCGCGCGACTGCAAGGCATACACCGGCATGTCGTCGAGGTGGCGCAGCATGCCGGCGTAGGACCAACTGAAGCCGGTGACCGGGTGGATGCAGAACAGCGGCCGGTCGCGCTCGGACGGACGCAGCGACAGCAGCCCGGCAAGCGGATCGTTCTCGCCGCCGTTGCGTTCCAGATGCGCGGCCAGTCCGGCGATGGTGGAGCCTTCGAACAAGGCGCCCAGCGACAGCTCGCTGCCGAAGTGGCGCGGGAATGCCGCGACCAGTTCGGCGGCGCTGAGCGAATCGCCGCCGAGTTCGAAGAAGTTGTCGTGGATGCCGATCTGCTCCAGGCCGAAGATCTGCTGCCAGATCAGCGCGAGCTTGTGCTCGGTTTCGCTGCGCGGCGCCACGTAGCGCGCGCTGCGGCTGCGTTCGGGCGGCGCCAGCGCCTTGCGGTCGAGCTTGCCGCTCGCGCTCAGCGGCAGCGCGGCCAGTTCGCTGTACACGCTGGGCACCATGTAGTCGGGCAGTTTCAGCGCCAGGCGGCGGCGCAGCGCGTCGCTGTCGAGCCGCGCGCCGGGCGCCGGCACCACGTACGCGGCGAGCAAGGCGTGACCGGCCGCGTCGGTGTGCAGCGCGACCGCCGCTTGCGCGACGCTGTCGTCGGCGCCGAGCAGGGTTTCGATCTCGCCCAGTTCGACCCGATGCCCGCGGATCTTGACCTGCTGGTCGGCGCGTCCGAGGTATTCGATCACCCCGTCGTCGCGCCAGCGCGCCAGGTCGCCGGTGCGGTACATGCGCGCGCCGTCGCCGGCGAACGGATCGTCGAGGAAGCGCTCGGCGGTCAGATCGTCTCGGTTGAGATAGCCCTGGGCCACGCAGGCGCCGCCGATGTACAACTCGCCGACGCTCCCGGTCGGCACCGGCTGCCACTGCGAATCGAGCACGTAAGCGCGGGTGTTCAACAGCGGCCGGCCGATCGGCGGCGCGGCACCGTCGGCGACGTCGTGCGCGCTCAGTTCGATCGCGCTGGCCCACACCGTGGTTTCGGTCGGTCCGTACAGATTGGTGACCCGCGCGGCCGCGGCCATCAGGCGCTGGGCGAGTTCCGGCGGCAGCGCTTCGCCGGTCGACAGCGCATGCACGCCGTCCAGGCGCACATCGGGATTGGCCAGCAGCATGCGCCACAACGACGGCGTGGCCTGGACGAAGTTGAGCGCGTGTTCGCCGATCAGGCGGCCGAGCGCGAGCGGGTTGCGGATCACCTCGGCGGTGGTCAGCACGATCCGCGCGCCGACGCTGAGCGGCAGGAACAGCTCGAAGCAGGCGATATCGAACGCGACCGTGGTCTGGGCCAGGAAACGATCGGCCGAGGTCGGCGCGAACAGGCGCTGGGTGGCGAGCAGGAAGTTGCTCAGGTTGCCCTGGCTCACGCGCACGCCCTTGGGCCGTCCGGTCGAGCCTGAGGTGTAGATCAGATACGCGTCGGCATCGGCGTGGGTCTGCGGCAGCGGCACCGCCGCGTCGGCGTCGTAGCGTTCGTCCTGTTCGTGCGCGAACAGCAAGGGCACGCCGTGAGCGCCGAAGGCGTCGGCGAAATTCGCCGTGGTCAGCAGCAGGCTCGGCGCGGCATCGTCCAGGGTCATGGCGATGCGTTCGATCGGCGCTTCCGGATCCAGCGGCAGATAGGCCGCGCCGACCTTCCACACCGCCAGCAACGCGGCGATCAGGATTTCGTCGCGCGGCAACGCGATCGCGACGATCGCGCCGGGCTGCACGCCGCGCGCGATCAGGCGCTGGGCCAGGCGCGTGCTGCCTTCGTCGAGTTCGCGATAGCTCAGGCTGGTGTCGCCGCTGATGACCGCGATCGCGTCGGGCGTGCGCGCGGCCTGCTGCTGGAATTGCGCCAGCGCGGTGGCTTCCGGCAACGGCGCGTCGGTGTCGTTCCAGCCCAGCAGCAGGCGTTCGCGCTCGTCGGCGCCGAGGATGTCGATCGCGCCGAGGGTGGCGTCGGGGTTTTCCAGCACCGCGTCGATCAGCCGCATCAGCCGGCGCAGGTGTTCGTCGAGTTCGGCCGCCGGATACAGGGTCGGGTTGGCGTCGAAATCGAAGCTCAGGCCGTTGCCGTCGAGGCGGTCGAACACGAACACGGTCAGGTCTTCGGCGGTGCCGTTGTGCAGGTTGCGGCCGCTGGCGCGATGACCGCCGAAGCTGCCGTAGTCGTAGGGTTCGATGTTGATGCCGAGCCAGGCCATGTGCTGGTCGGTGTTGACCAGGCCCAGGTCGCGACGCAGATCCTCATAGCGGTACTGCTGATGGCGCAGCGCCGACTTGACCACGCGCGAGACCTGTCCGAACAGCTCGCTCATGCCCATGTCCGGCCGCATCGCCAGTCGGATCGCGACCACGTTGGCGACCATGCCGGGCGTATTGCGCAGCGCGTGATTGACGCGACCGGTCACCGGCATGCCGAACACCAGGTCGTTGGCGCCGCTGGCGCGGTGGTAATAGGCCGCGATCAGCGCGATCAGCACCTGCGGCAGACTGACGCCACAATCGCGCGCGATCTGCGACAGACGCTCGCGCGCATGTTCCGGCACGTGTCCGCTGACCCGGCGCAGGCCGCCGTTGTTGCGCACGCGCCGACGCGCGAGCGTCACCGCTTCGGGCAGGTCGGCGAGTTGTTCCAGCCAGTACTCGCGATCGCGGCGGCAGCGCTCGGACTGGCGATAGCCGGCCTCGGCCTCGACCAGCGAAGCCACCGTGCCGTAGTCGCTGGGCTCGGGCTCGCGGCCTTCGAGGTAGGCGCAATACAGTTCGTTGATGCGCTTGGCCGCCATGCCGCCGCTGAAGCCGTCGTAGACGGTGTGGTGCGCGCGCTGGTACCAGCAGAACAGGTCGTCGGCGAATTTGAACAGCGCGCCGACCCACAGCGGATCGTGGACCAGATCGACCGGCTTGACGATTTCCGCCTGCATCCAGCGCTCGGCCGCGGCGCGCGGGTCGGCGTCCTGGCTCAGGTCGAAGTAGGGGAAATCGAATTCGTAGTGCTCGCGCACGATCTGATAAGGCAGTCCGCCTTGCTCGACGATGCGCACCCGGGTGGCCTCGGCCTCCTGAGTGAATTGACGCAGCGCGCGCAGGAACAAGGCCGGTTCGATCGGCCCGTGGATCTCCACCGCTTCGGCGATGTTCAACGTGGCTTCGACCGAAGCGAGTTTGTGCCCGACCCACAGGCCGCGCTGGGCGGTGGTCAGGGGCAGGCCGGGGGAATGGAGTTCGTTCATTGCGCTTCCTTTGAGCGACCGTGGGGCCGCACGCCGCCGGCGGCCGGCGGACGCTGTCCGACGGCACGTGTGTTCGACGCGCGCGAGCCTGCGGCCAGCTCGTTGTTACGAGTGGCCCCCTCTCCATGTGTCGCGATTCAAATACCGCCATGGCCTGGGCGCAGCGCGCCTGGGCATGACCCTGTCCGTATTGCATCCAGCGCGCTTGCGCGCGAACGGCGGGGCCTGAGTTCTTATTGGTGTGCTGACGGTCCTGCGTGGCGCGTGCTTGGGAGGCGATGCATCTTCGAGAGCGCAGCGTGCGAAAAAGCGGCTCGCTTCCAAAGCGGTGACTCGCAAGTGGCATATCGGCAGTGCCGTTCGCCACCTGCGGAATCAATATCCCCGAGCGCTCAGGCCGTGTCCATCGAGATCGGTGAGAGCCGGATCACAAGTCGAGTATTTACGAAGCGTGCGGTGAGAGCCGGATCACAAGACGGATATGTGAAGCTTTTTATACAGCCATCGACTGTGTCGCGAATAATCCGGACGACCCGTCGGACGTCGCGTTTTTCCCTGAAAAACCGCGTGTTTTCTCGCGCGCTCGCAAGCACGTTGCAGTTCACGGAATGGTTGTGATGATTTCGGATTTGTTTCCGGCGAACGCCGATCGGTTTTCTCGCGCGCGAATGGATTTGTCTCATGCGAATATCGATCGTCGTCGCAAACGCTGGTGAGGAATGGTGAAAATTTATCGCCACGGGAAAATCGGAGCGTTGTCGCGCGGCGATGCGAAGCACGGATGTCCGCGCCGGACATGCCGGTTCGGTCCGGTCCGGACCGGCCACACGGCGCCGGTGAATCGGCTATGATGAGAACCATTCTCATTTGAAAGGTGCCCCCGATGACGACGCTCCGGTCGTCCGCGCTCGCCGTTTCGCCGCCGCCCGTGCCGCCTGCCGCCGCGACCGCGTTGATGGATGCTGCCGAGCGCTTGTTCATCGAACGCGGGGTCGAGCGCGTCGGCCTAGCCGACATCGCCGCGGCCGCCGGCCTGCCGCCGCGCGCGGCGCGCGCGCACTACGCCACCCGCGAGCGGTTGCTGCAGGCCTTGCAGGATCGCTTCGTTAGCGATTACTGCGCGCACCTCGACGCGGCCATGGCGCGCTGCCCGCCGGGCGACTGGAGCGCGCGCCTGCGCACCTTCGTGCGCACCGGCGTCGACGGCTATCTGGATCACGTCGCCTTGCACGACGTGGTCTTTCACGACCAGCGCAGCCACGATCGCCAAGCCTGGCAGGAAAACCCGGTGATCGAGCGGCTGGTCGAGCTGCTCGAAGGCGGGATCGCCGCGCGGGTGTGGGTCGCGCCGGACCCGCGCCTGACCGCGGTGATCTTCTTCACCGCGATGCACAGCGCGGTCGACCGGGTGATCGCCAGCGGCGAGCCGGCCGACCGGCAACGCCTCAGCCAGACCTTGATCGGCTATTTCGAACGCTCGGTGCAGTGGTGGACGCGGTTTTGAACCGCGTCGCGTGTCTTCGCGTTCGTTGGCCCTGCTGAGGCGGCGCCGCGCCGCTCAGGCCGCGCGGGTCTGCGCCAGCAGCTCGGCGATGGTATCGCGCAAGGACGGGTCCAGCGCTTCGAAGAAATCGCCGCCGATCAGCGAGCGCGCCTCGCGCAGCGCGTCCAGCGCCGCGTCGACCTGACCGCTGCGCAGCAAGGCCTGGCCCAGCAGCAGAGTCGCCAGCGGCGCCTGCTGTTGCAGACACCACGCCCTTGCCTCGCGCGCGGCATGGATGCAGGCCGCATCGTTGCCCAACTGGAAATAAGCCTCGGCGACGCCGCTGCGCAACCAGAAGCGGATTTCGTCCCCGGGCAGGCCGGCGTCGGCCAGCGCGATCGCGCGTGCCCAGTGCTGGGCGGCCTGGCGGGGTTGTTCGCTGGCCAGGTAGCCGATCGCCTGATTGGCCAAGTCCAGCACCTGCGACTCGACGTCGTCGAACAGCAACTCGGTGGCGCCGCCGTCGTGGCGAGAGGCGTCGGGGAACGCATTCATATCCATATGCATGAGATGTCCTTGGGGTTCCTTCCTGGAAGCCGGTAGGGCGGTAAAGGGAGCTTGCGTACCAAGTAACGCCGCTTGCGCCGAAAAAGGGTCATTGAATGTGGAAAGAGTGCTCCAGCTCGTCCAGTTCCTCGCCCTCGCCGCGGTTGCGGCCCGCCCACGGGCCGGGCTGGTGCCGCGGCAGGCGCGCGACGAAACGCGCGCCGCCCAGCGGCGAGCCGTCGACCTGGATCTCGCCGCCGTGGCGTTCGATCACCTGGCGCACGATGCTCAGGCCCAGGCCGAAGCCGCCGGTGGCGCGGTCGCGGCTGCGGTCCAGGCGGTAGAACGGCTCGAACACCCGGTGTCGGTCCTCGGCCGGAATGCCCACGCCGTCGTCCTCGACGATCAATCGCCAGCCCGCGCCGTCGCCCTCGGCGCTGACCCGGATCGTGCTGTCGGCATAGCGCAGCGCGTTGCGCATCAGATTGGAGAAGGCGCGGCCGAGGCTGCGCGGCTCCACCGCGATCTGCTCCAGACCCGGCGCGATCGCCCATTCGATCGTGGTCGCGCGAATCCGCAGCTCCTCGGCCGAGACCCCGGTGGACGCGCGCAACAGCGCGCCCAGGTCGACATGCTCCAGGGTCGGCAGCGGACCGTTGCGTTCCATCATGCCCAGGGTCAGCAGTTCGCCGACCAGCAGATCGAGTTCCTCGACGTCGCAGCGCAGCGCATGCACACGGGCGCGCGCGACCCGGTCGTCGAGGGTGTCGGCCAGATTCGCCAGGCCGAACTCCAGCCGCATGATCGGCGTGCGCAACTCGTGCGAGGCGGCATTGACCATGTCGCGCTGCGACTGGATCAGCCGGCCGATCTGGTCGGCCATGTTGTTGAAGTACATGCACAGATGGCGGATCGAGGAGCCGCCGCGCAATCGCGCGCGCGCGCTCAGGTCGCCGTCGCCGAAACGCGCGGCGGCGTCGCGCAGGCGCTCCAGGTCGCGCCAGTGCGGCTGCAGCCAGATCATCAGCCCCAGCAGCACCATGGTGAACACGGTGAAGTAGGCGATGTAGCGGATCGGGAAATCGCCTTCGTCGTAGCCGATCTGGATCACCTCGCCGCCGCGCAGGCGCAGATAGACGTGGTGGCGATCGTTGTTGCCGTGATCGCTGGCGGTATCGGACCGGCGCAGGTCGTCGCGCACCTGCGCCGACAATGCGCTCTGCTGCGATAGCGGCAGCAGCCGATAGCGATCGGCGGTGACGCGGTTGAGCGCGGCGACGCGGGCGCGCAGTTCCTCGCCGCTCGCGCCGGCCAGGCGCTCGCGCAGCAAGGCCAGTTCGCCGACGAATTCCTGCCGCGCCGATTCGCCGTACTGATCCGGGAACACATACGGAAACACCTGCTGCACCAACAGGAACGAGCACAGCAGCAGCCCGGCCACGGTCAGGTACAGCCGCACCAGCATCTGCAGCATGGGGTCAGTCCTCCCAGGCGATCGGGCTGAACAAGTAGCCGCGGCCCCACACCGTCTTGATCTTGCGCGGCTCGTGCGCATCGTCGGCGAAATGCCGGCGCAGCCGCGAGATGCTGACATCGACGGTGCGATCGACCCCGTCGAAGCCGATGCCGCGCCAGCGCCGCAGCAGTTCGTCGCGGCTGAGCACGCGGCCGGCGGCCTGGGCCAGGATCACGAACAGGTTGTAGTCGGCGGTCTTCAGGTCGATCTCCTCGCCGCGCCAATACACCTGGCGCGCGCTCATGTCGATCTGCAGCCCGCCGTAACTCAACAGCGACGGCGCAGCGCTCTGCGGCTGCGCCTGGCTGCGGCGCAGGATCGCGCGCAGCCGCGCCAGCAGCAGGCGCGGCTCGACCGGCTTGAGCACGTAATCGTCGGCGCCGACTTCCAGCCCGGTCACCTGATCGAACAGATCCGCGCGCGCGGTCAGCATCACGATCGGCAGGTCCGATTGCTTGCGGATCTGGCGGCAGACATCGAAGCCGTCCATGCCCGGCAACATCAGGTCGAGCACGATCACGTCGGGCGGATCGGCCTCGATCGCGGTCAAGGCCTGGTCGCCGCGCAGCACC
This sequence comes from Lysobacter capsici, assembly GCF_014779555.2. Lineage (NCBI taxonomy): Bacteria > Pseudomonadati > Pseudomonadota > Gammaproteobacteria > Lysobacterales > Lysobacteraceae > Lysobacter > Lysobacter capsici. The sequence goes on along the minus strand of NZ_CP094357.1, from coordinate 5,595,425 downwards.
ACGCGGGTCTGAAAGTCGTAGCGTTGCAGGTATTCGGAGATCAACCCGGCCAGACGGGCGTCGTCCTCGATCAGCAGGACTTTGTTCATGGCCACCTCATGCGGGCCGGCGGGGTTGTCCCGGCCGCTGCGGTCGGTCGGGGCGAAGCAAACCAACACAGCCGGCGCGAAGCTCGCCCTCGTTCGGCATGCGGGCGGAGCGACGATCGCGCGAACGCAGACGGCGGACGATGCGTCGAGGGGACGAGCCGGGCGACTGTCCATCGTATCGGTGACGCGGCGATGGGGGCATCCAGTATCGGTCTGGCGGGGGCGTTGATAGTGGTGATGCCGCGAGCGGCTGATAGGTTGCAAGCCTTGGTCCGCGAGCGTACGCGCGAGTCCGCGGCGCGCGTGGAGACCCGCGCATTGTATGCGGCGTGACGCGCGCATTGACGGGATGCCGGCGATCGGACGCGGTGCAGTGGCGATCGATGACAAACGTCATGCGGGCGCCGCGGGAAAGATCCGTATTCCGATGTTCGCGGGCTTGCCGAGCGATTATTTTCGAGCGCTTGCGGACGGAGCTGGCGCCACCATCGATCAGGCATGCGCCGCGAGCGTGGAGCGATATTCGTTCCGGATGGCTTTGACCCGACGGCCGCGCACCGGACGGTGTCCGCTCGCGAAGAATTCTGGCCCGCGCTTGTTGTGCTCGCAGCCGGCGTGCTATCTAGCCGCGGCGGCGTTTCAAGCGCGCCAGCCGGTCCGGACAACCAATCCATGGACGGGATCTGGCGATGAAGAATTTCCCAGACGTCTGGGTCCGGTTCTTTATACGGAATACCGATTGCCAAGGAGGCGGCTTGCATGAAGCACCAGAAAGTCGATCGCCTGGTCGCCGTCGGTCTGGGCGCCTACCTGCGCCAGGTCGATCTGTCCCTGCATCGGGCCACCGGCCATCCACGTCATGTGTTGACGGACTATCTGCGCGAGCACAGCGCGGTACCGGCTGTGGTGTGCGATTTTTTCTGGGGCGGCGTTCGCCTGGATGCGGGTGATCGGCTCAGTTCAATTCCTCGGCTGATACGACTGAGGCTGATGAATCGGTGGCGGCGCGATCCGGTGGTCAGCGCTTCGTTCTTCCCGCTGGCGAACGATGTGGTGCGGAAGATCGCGCGCTATCTCGGCGACGGGCAGGCGCGCATCGACATGGAGGCCTGTCATTTGCACCTGACCCTCGCCTACCTCAACCAGGAGCTGCAGCGTACGCTCGGATCCGCGTATACCGATGCCTACGGTTGTGTGGAACACTTCAACCAATGCGATCACAAGCAGTTCCGGTCGATCGACGAGATCGTAGGCAGGAAGTGGCCGTTCTGAGCGTTCGCGCGGGTTCGGTCCCGATCTGGCCGGTTTCTCCTGCAAGCTTATGACCCGGCGAATGATTCACATGCAAGGAGCGATATGAATCAGCAAGCGTATCCGCACGCCAGGGACTGTGGCTGGATTGCGTCCGACGATCACGGAAATGTCGGCATATTCATTACCGCGGGCGAGGGGCCGATCGCGAGTGCGGCGTTGAACGGCGAATTCTTCCCCATCGTCGAGGTCGAGCCCAGGGTCCTGGACATGAGCGTTCGGGACCGCGAGGGCGTCAAGATGCTGGTCAAGGTGCCGCGCCCGGACTCTTACATCGACCTGGCGAGCCGGGGCTTGTATGTGTACGACTGGACCGACATAAGCCGAGGTTCCGGACACCTCGACGCCTACGAATTGATTGCGATTCCCGCCGCTGCGATTCGCCGCGACGAGCTTCCCGAGGAGCTCGCGACGGTGGCGCGATCGGTGCGGCTGACGGGCGTGAGGTTCGGCGTGGACACGACCATTTCGGTGGGTTGAGGTCGGATACGTCGATAGATGAGGCGATGAGGCGCGCTCATGGGCTGTTCCCGTCGATCCAGGAAACGCAGGCAGCAACCGCCGTCCTGAACGCCTGCGCCGGTTTGGCGCCGACCTCGGGCGGAGTCTTCCGGAAGATAAACAAGCAACTTGACGGTTGCATTTAAGCCATGGCAGCATGCCGCCACGAAATGCACCCAGGAGGTTGCCTGTCATGAACGCATCATCCACCGACCGTATCGAACGCCAGATCCTGCTCAAGGCCCCGCGCGCCAAGGTCTGGCACGCACTGACCGACGCCGAGTCCTTCGGCCAGTGGTTCGGCGTGAAGTTCGAGGGTCAGCGCTTTGTCCCCGGGGAAGTCACCCAGGGCTACATCACCTACCCCGGTTACGAGCATCTGCTGATGCGGGTGGTCGTGCGCGAACTGCAACCGCAGCGGCTGTTCTCGTTCAACTGGCATCCGTATGCGGTCGATCCGGCGATCGATTACTCCACCGAGGAGCCGACCCTGGTCGAGTTCACTTTGGAAGAGGTCGAAGGCGGCACGCTGTTGCGTACGGTCGAGTCGGGCTTCGACAAGGTGCCGGCGGCGCGGCGCGAAGAGGCGTTCCGGATGAATTCCGGCGGCTGGGACGAGCAGATCAAGAATATCGAACGCTATGTCAGCTAAGCCGGCGGCATTGAAAGCGCCCGCGCTGCGCAAGTCGGCGCGGGTGTTCGGCGCGCTCGGCGACGAGACGCGGCTGCGCCTGCTGGTGGCCTTGTGCGCGGGCGGGGCGTTTTCGATCGCGCAGTTGACCGCGACCACGCAGATCACCCGGCAGGCGGTGACCAAGCACCTTCAGGTCTTGGCCGAAGCCGGGCTGGCGCGCGATCTGAAGGTCGGGCGCGAGCGCTTGTGGGAGTTCGAGCCCGCGCAGATCGACGAGGCGCGACGTTCGCTGGAAAGCATCGCCGGACAGTGGGAGCAGGCGCTGTTGCGGTTGCAGGCGTTCGTCGAGGGCTGATCGCGGCAACGCCCGGACCCTCACCGATCGGTCAGATCCAGCACCGCCCGCCGATGCTCGCGGCAGTACTGCTCGTACTCCGCGCGTTGGGTCGTGGCGTTGGCGCGGGCGCGCACGCTGCCGCCAGGGCCGAGGAATTCGACCGTGCCCATCACCACCACCAGCGCGATCATCGGTTCGTTGCCGACGATCTTCCACCAGTCGACGTTGCCGGGCGGTTCGAACACGTAATCGCCCGGGCCGATCAGTTCGCCGGTGCACAGCTGGCGGGTGCCGCTGAGGTTGTAGGCGTGGATCTCGCCGGTATGCCGGTGTAGCGGCATGGTCACGCCGGGGTCCATGCGCAGCAGTTCGACGAAGCCGCGGTCATCGGCGAAGAAGCGCAGCGGCTTGGCGTACTTGCCGCGGGTGGCCGAGGGGATCCAGGGCAGGTCGGCGCTGGTGCTGATGCGCGCGGGCAGGTATTGATGCAGTGTGTCGGGGCCAAGAGTCATGGCAATAGCTCCAGTAGAGGTCGAAAATTCAGAAGGGACCGAAGAACCTCAATAAACGACACGCCGTCCATCAAGCGTGTCGTCGTCGCTCAGGCAGTCTTCGATCGAACAACCACTCATCAACCCGCAATCGCAGCGAAATAACGCTCAAACGACGCATCCACCGCATCGCGCCCGCCGCCGACGATGTTGCGACCCCAGGTGTAGCCGTACACATCCCCGAAGCCGTAGCGCGACACGCGCTCTTGCATCGCATGCACGTCGCTCGGCTTCATCGGGATGTAGTTCGGGTAGCTGTACATGAAGGTCACGTGGCGGCGGTCGGACACGACCTGCAGCGCGTCGCCGGGGAACAGCGCATCGCCGCGTTCGCCGCCGCGCCGCCAGTGCAGCGCGGTGCTGCCGGTGAAGTGGCCGCCGCAGCGGATCAGGGTGACGTCGGGCGACAGCGCCAGTTCGTCGCCGCTCCAGTAGCGGATCAGCGGCGAATCGCGTTGCACCCATTCGCGGTCGGCCTCGTGCAGATAGATCGGCACGCCGCCGAGCGCCTGGCTCCACTCGACCATCGAGGCGTAGAAGTGCGGGTGCGAGATCGCGATCAGGTCGACACCGCCGCGCGCCTTCAATTCGGCCACGGCTTCGTCAGTGACCAGGGTCAGGCATTCCCACAGGATGTTGCCGGCATCGGTCTGCAGGTAGATCGCGCGCTGGTTGATGGCGAAGTCCGGGCTCAGGCCGATGCCGAGCACGCCGGCGTCGTCTTCGAAACGCAGGCTGTAGCGTTGCGCCATCGCTTCATGGGTGGTCCAGCGCTGGCCGTTCCAGCCGACGTACTGGCGTTCGTCTTCGCAGATCGGGCAGCGCTCGGGCGGCGCGGAGGCTTCGGCGAACTGGGTGCCGCAGGTTTCGCAGATCGGATGCATGGCGGGCCTCGTCGAGGTGGCGATGTGGGTTTGTGGTTCAAGCGGGCAAAGCGCTGCCGTGACGGCGTGGACCGTCTTCGGTTGGATTCGTTTTTATGAGTCCGTCATTCCCGTAAATGCGGACGGGCGGGGATGTGGTGTGTCGCTATCGAAACGGCGCAGCGGTATGGGTATCCGTGTCGCGGTGTCGCTTGCGGCGAAGTCGCGGCTTACTTCTGCGCGCCTTGACCGAACAAGACCTTGCGTTCCTCGTCGCTGAAGTTCGCCGTTTTCGCATACGGGTCGTCGACGCCCTGATACGCGCGCTGCGTCGCCGGCCGCGCGCGGATGCGTTCGAACCAGGCTTGCAGATTCGGGGTGTCGGCGAGGGTCTGGCCCAGGCCGGCGTGCGGCACGATCCACGGATAGCAGGCGATATCGGCGATCGAGTAAGTCTCGCCGACGATGAAGTCGCGGCCCTGCAATTGCCGGTCGAGCACACCGAACAGGCGCTTCACCTCGCGGGTGTAGCGTTCGATTGCATACGGCACCGCTTCGGGCGCGTGGGCGCGGAAGTGTCCGGCCTGGCCGGCCATCGGGCCGAGCCCGGCCATCTGCCAGAACAGCCATTGGGTGGCCTGCAGTTGCGCGCGTTCTTCGCGCGGCCACAGCAGCCCGGTCTTGCGCGCGAGGTAGAGCAAGATCGCGCCGGATTCGAACACCGCCAGCGGCTCGCCGCCGTCGGCGGGCGCGTGGTCGACGATCGCCGGGATCTTGTTGTTCGGCGAAATCGCCAGGAACTCCGGCTGGAACTGCTCGCCGGCCGACAGCTTGACCGGCACCACGCGGTGGGCCAGGCCGGTCTCTTCCAGGTACAGGCGCAGCTTGAGGCCGTTGGGCGTGGCGGCGAAATACAGGTCGATCATCGGGGCGCTCCGCGCGGCAGGGGCCGCTTTCATGACTGCAGCTTAGGCGTAAGCTGGTGCCATGGTTGGTCCAGATTGGGGAGATTCAATGGAACCAGTTTTCCAGTTTCCGCTGGTCTTGCCGGAGCGCGGCCAGGGCACCCTGACCCAGGCGCTGCACCAGCAACTGCGCGCGGCGATCCTCGACGGCCGCCTGGCCGCGGGCTCGGCGCTGCCGGCCACGCGCCAGGTCGCCAGCGCGCTGGGGATCGCCCGCAACACCGTGGTGACCGCGTACGACCTGTTGATCGCCGAGGGCTACGCGACGCCGCGCGCGGGCGCCAAGGCGGTGGTCGCCGACGTCGCCGGACGCCGCGACCGGCGCGGGCCGCGGTCGCTGGCGGCCGGCATCGAAGACCCGCGGCTCAACCCGTTCTGGCGCACGCCGTTCCTGCGCCCCGAGCCGCCGCGGCGGCTGCCCGAGCGCTGCTTCCGCCTCGGCATTCCCGATCACCGCCATTTCCCGCACGACGTGTGGCGACGCCTGTCGGCGCAATCGCTGCGCGCGTGGTCGAAGACCCGTTTCAGCTATCCGCCGTCGGAGGGCATCGCCGAATTGCGCGAGGCGATCGCCCAGCACGTCGCGTTCGCGCGCGCGGTGGCCTGCGTCGCCGACGATGTGATCGTGACCTCGGGCGCGCAGCAGGCCTTCGATCTGCTCGCGCGTTTGCTGGTGACGCCGGGCGTTACGAAAGTCGCGGTCGAAGAGCCCGGTTACCCGCCGGTGCGCGCCGCGTTCGCCGCCGCCGGTGCGCGGCTGGTGCCGATGCCGGTCGACGACGAAGGCCTGTGCGTGGAGCAGTTGCCCGAGGACGTGCGGGTGATCAGCGTGACCCCGTCGCATCAGTCGCCGACCGGCGTGGCCTTGTCGCTGTCGCGGCGGCGCGCCTTGCTCGACTTCGCGCGACGGTGCAATGCGATCGTGATCGAGGACGACTACGACGGCGAGTTCCGCTTCGGCGGCCGGCCGCTGGATGCGCTGCAGACTCTGGACCGCGATGCGCTGGTGTTCTACGTCGGCACGTTTTCAAAAAGTCTGTTTCCGGCGCTGCGCAAGGGCTTCATCGTCGCCCCGGCGTGGGCGCGCGATGCTCTGATCACGGTCAAGCACTGCGCCGATTCGCATTGCGACACCGTCGGCCAGTCGGTGCTCGCCGCGTTCATCCGCGATGGCCATCTGGCCCGCCATGTGCGGCGCATGCGCGCGATCTACGGCGAACGGCGCGACGCCTTGCTGACGGGACTGCGCGACGAACTGGACCCGTGGATGCAGCCGATCCCATCCGAAGCAGGCTTGCATCTGGCCGCGCGCATCCGCGATCCGGCGCTCGCGCCGGCGATCCTGGCGCGCGCGCTGCCGCTGTTGCCGGGCGCGCAGACGATCGACGACTACGCGATCGCGCCGCTGCCGCGGCCGGCGATCACCTTCGGTTACGGGGTGATCGATGCCGACGAGATCGGCGTGGCGTTGCGGCGGGTACGGCGCGCGCTGGAATCGCTGTAACCGGCGCGCTCGTCGCGTCGCGATCACTCCACGCGAACAGCCACCGGCAGGAAACTGCGGCAGCGCATCCGGCGCAGATCGGTGCGGCGTTCGCTGCGTACGCGCGGATTCGGGTCGAGCACGTAGCCGCCGGGGTCGTCGTGGATGTACACCACCCAATGCCAGCTGCCGTCACGCGGGTTGGGGTTGATGCCGAGAATGCCGTCGCTGTCGAGCGCGTCGGCGCGCTCGAGCATGCGCTCGCGGCCGGGGCGCGCGCCGAGCAGGCGCAGCATCCGCGCCAGTTCGTTGGCGCTGGTGTAGTAGGCCTTGCGTCTGTGACGAGCGTTGCCGCCGCTGGCTTCGCCCAACGTTTTCGGCACGATGCCGAGCTGGCGCGCGAGCGAACGCGCCTGCGCATAGCCGATATGGCCCAGCATGGCCACGCAGGCCAGGCCGCAACCGGTGCTGTCGAGCTGGGTCTTGCGGCGGATCATCGATCGGTACGCGATGGCGGCGGTTCGGACGCCATCAGTTTAGTCGTGCTGCGCCGCGGCCGACTCAGCAGGTCGCCTCGGCGGTCCGTGGCCGCGCGTCGCGCAGACGCCGGCGGGTGCGGATGAAATCGACCGCGAGCAGGCTCAACGGGCGAGTGCGCGCATCGATGCCGAACGCGGCCAGCAGCAGCGCCCGCTCGTCGGGGCTCAAGCCGCCGCCCAGGCCCGGGTCGGCGCCGCCATGCGACGGCATCCGGATGGCCGCGTCGTCGCGCGAGCCATGCAACGCGCGCAACAGCCCCAGTTCGCGCTCGCCGCAGCGGGCGAGCCCGTCCTGGCTCAGGCCGGTTTCGATGCCTTCGGCGTCGGTCAGGGCGGCCTGGCTCAGGCCGGTTTCGATGCCTTCGGCGTCGGTCAGGGCGGCCTGGGGCAGGCGGGCTTGGATCGCAGAGTTCTCGTTCATGCCGATATCCTTATCGCAAGATCGTGTCGATCCGATGAAAGCCGCTTGCGGCAAGCGGCTCACCGGTGGCGCCGGCTCACAGCAGCCGGCCCACCCACACGCCCGCGCCGACCACCACCAGCGCCAACGCCGAGACCGCGCCGAGCAGGATTTTTTCCTGCTGCCGCGAGCGCTTGAGCGCATCGCCATACGGCATGGTGGTGTGGGCGATCATCGTGTACAGCGGCAGCCAGGTCTTGGGCAGCAGCCGGTTCAGAGCGGCGTCGACGCGCTTGCGCGCGAGGAACCAGAACGACTGCACCTTCTGCTTGAGCTCGATGAAATTGGCCTTCGACAGCTCGGCCAGGGTGTCGGTGTGCGGCCTGCGCGACTGCTCGTAGGCGATAAAGGCGGCGCGGCGGTCGCGCGGGTGCGCGGCGAACGCGGCCATCAGCGCCGAGCAATCCTCGAACGCCGAGTTCATGCCCTGGCCGTAGAACGGATACACCGCGTGGCAGGCATCGCCGACCAGCACGATCCACTCGTCCATGCTCCACGGCGCGGTGCGGGTGGTGATCAGCGAGCCGGTCGGGTGACTGACCCAATCGTCGACCAAGTTGGGCAGCAGCGGGATCAAGTCCGGAAAATATTTGTTGAACAACGCGCGCACCTCGTCCGGCGTACGCGTGGTCGCGAAGCTGTCGGGACCTTCATGCGGCAGGAACAAGGTCAGCGTATGCGAGCCGTCGCGGTTGGGATGCGAGACGAAGAAGCAATGCACGCGCGGCCACACATGCAGCGCTTCGAGTTCGATCTGCGAACCGCCGCCGGGCAGCGCCGCCAGACTGAGTTCCTTGTAGCCCCACTCCAGGTATTCCTGGTGGTAATCGGCGCGTTCGCCGCGCTGCATTTCCTGGCGCGCGCGCGAAAACGCGCCGTCCGCGCCGACCACCCAGGCCGGTTGCGCGCGCACTTTCTCGCCGTCGTGATCGAACTCCAGCTCGCGCCGGGCCTTGTCGATCCGCTCCAGGCGATGGTTGAAATGCAGGCGCACCTGCGGATGACGCTGGGCGTGATCGAGCAGCAAGCGATTGAGTTCGTTGCGGTCTATCGAATGCAGCACTTCGCCGCGATCCTTGCCGTAGGGCTGGAAGCGGGTGCTGCCGTCGGGCGCATGGATCACCCGGCCGCCCATCACCACCGACAGCGGCATCACCTGATCGATCAGGCCGACCTCGGTCAGCGCCTGGATGCCGCGCTTGGACAGGCCCAGGTTGATCGAGCGTCCGCCCTCGCTCAGGCCGACGCGCGGGTCCGGGCGCCGTTCGTACACGTCCACGCCCACGCCCTGGCGCGCCAGCGACAAGGCCAGCAGCGAACCGGCCAGGCCGCCGCCGACGATCGCCACGCGTCCGCCGGCGTTGATGTCTTGCTCAGTCATCGAAGTCAGTATCCGTACATTCGAAGGTGTCGGCGGCGACTCAGGCGCGCACCGGTTTGTCGGCTTTTTCGGCCTTGTCGGCCGACTTGTCGGCCTTGGGCCGCTTCAGCGCGCGCACTTCCAGTTCCGCATCGACCAGCGCGGTGACCGCCTGCTCGAAATAGTTGCGCCGCACCGTCGGGCCGAGCCGGCGCAGGTAGGAACGCAGGTACTGGCCGCGCACCTGCGGCGTGTCCAGCGAGCGGCGCAGGAACGGCAGGTCGGTTTCGACCATGTGCCGGATCGCGAGCATCGGCACCGGGCTGCGCAGCGGACGGAAGTCCGGATTGCGCAAGCCGGGGCTTTCGTTGGTCGCATGGAACTCGCCGAGCATCAGGCCCAGGTCGACGAAGCTCGGCTTCAATTGCTGCTGCACTTCGTCGATGAACGCCGCCGCTTCGTCGCCCAGATGCGGGAACACGATCAGCACGGTCTTGTTGATCGCCACCTGCCCGGTGCGCGGTTCGATTTCGGCGAACAGGTCGCGGTATTCGCCGATCAGTTGGGTAATCCTGTCGACGCTGACATCGCGGTCGTGGATCTCCGCCAGCCAGATCGTGTCGAGCGCGAGCGCGGTCGGCGTGAACGGACACACCGGTCCCGGCCGGCCCACGTCCGGGTGCGGACGGGCGAGGAAGGTGCGTATCCACGCCACGGTCTGCGGCAGCGGCGCGCTCGGGTCCTGTTCGCGTTCGACCACGGAGGCCTGCAGCAGTTTGCCGCGCACCGCGGCGATCGGGCTCTCGACGAAAGCCTGTCCCTGCATCAGCAGGCGGTCGGAATCGATGACCGGGGTCGAGTCGTTGTCTGGGGTCATTGCCATTTCATCCCTGCATCACTTGGCTTAGCTCAGACCGCGCCGCGGTGTATGCGCGCGCGTGTCCGTCCATAACTCGCCGGCATCGGCGAGGCACTGCGGTTGAATCCTTACCCGCGCTCGCCGCCGGCGAACGCATCGTCGAGCGGCGGTGTACAGCTTCGGTCGCGACGGTCGCGTACCGCGCGATACGGCCCTGGATCGATGAGTGGGTCTTGCATGAACGACTCCTTGTTGATGCCTGAGCGACTCAGGCCACGCATTTGATTGGGGTCTGGTCGATCTCGCCTTGCTCGACCGCGACCGGCGCGTCGGGCAACTGCTCTTCGACTTCGCGAATGGAACGCACCGACCAGGCGACCGCGGCGATCGCCACCATCGACAGGCCCAGCACGATGAACATCAGGCTCAGGCCTCGGCCGGGACCGGTGCCGATCAACAGGCCGATCGAACCGGCCAGCGGGCCGTCGACCGCCATCAACGGTTCGAACACGTGCTCGGCCAGCGGTCCGGCCAGGCAGAACGCCAACGGCATCGCCGCCTCGGCGAGCACGCGCTGGATCGCGAAGCAGCGGCCCTGCAGATCGGCCGGCACCTTGCTCTGCCACAGCGTGGCGTTGCTGGCGTTGATGATCGGAACGCTGAGGAAGAACAGGAACCCGGCCACCACCACCAGCGCGAACGACGGCCGCAGCCCGTGCGCGGCCAGGAACACGCCGGCCAGCATCGAGAAGCCGAGCACGCCGACCACGCGCCGGCGCGGTCCGCCCCAGGTGGTCATCGCCACGCCGCCGACCAGCAGGCCGACGCCGCCGATCGCCATCTGCATGCCGAGCAAGGCCGGATCGGCCAACGACAGGATCAGCGGCGTGATCGCGATGCTGGCGATGCCGAACATGAAGTTGCTCAGGCCGAACACGATCAGCAGGCCGAACAGGCCGCGGCGATCGCGCACGTAGGCAAAGCCCGTCGCCGCTTCGTGCCACAGGCCGCGTTCCTCGTCGTCCGAGCTGCGCTGCGGACGCGGTATCCGCGCCCACACCAGCGCCAGCAGGCCGGTCACGAAGGTCAGCGCGTCGACGATCAGCACGCCCTGCATCGAGATCGTGCTGACCAGGATGCCGGCCAGCAGCGGGCCGCCGACCTGGGCGATCGCGAAACCGGTCTGGACCAGGCCGTTGACCCGGGTCAGCTGATCGGAGGTGGCCAGCAGCGGAATGCTCGCGGCGTAGGCCGGTTGCAGGAACGCGTTGGCGAGCGCGGTGATGCCGACGCCGACGTAGATATGCCACATGGCCAGATGGCCGCTGGCCAGCAGGCCGGCCATCGCGAGCATGGTGGTGGCCGAGATCGCCTCGCACGCGATCATGGTGCGGCGACGGTCCCAGCGATCGACCAGGGCGCCGGCGATCGGCGAGATCAGCAGCGACGGCACCGCCATCGCCACGAACACCATCGCGAAGCGCGTGGTCGAGCCGGTGGTCTGCAACACCCACACGCCCAGCGCGAACGCGGTCAGGCGCGAGCCGACGCCGGAGACCAGCTGGCCGAACCAGATCAGCAGGAAGTTGCGCAGGCCGGCCCACGGATTCATGCGCTCACCTCCGCGATCGCCTTCGTGTTCGCGGGAAAGAAATCGCGCGATTGCATGAAGCGCACGTACAGACGCAGCAAGGCCGCGTCGGCCGGCGGACAGATCAAGCCGAGCGGTTCGACCGCGCGGGTGACCGCGCTGCAATCGAAGCTGGGTTCGCGCGGATCGGGATTGGCCGGGAACAAACCGGCGAACGGCGCCAGTGCGTTGTCGCGCGACACCGCCGCGTTCGCTAGCAATTCGCGCCGCCACTGCTGGTAGTCGATTTCCTCCAGCGCCAAGCCGGCTTCGCGCAGGGTCGCCACGGCGGTCGGGATCGGCAGGCGGCGGCGGTTGTAGAAATGGAAGTTGCCGTTGGCGTCGCCCGCGCCGAGCGCGATGCGCACGATCGAGCGGCCGACGTAGTCCACCGGCGCCATGTCGAAGGCTTCGTTGGGCAGGTGCGGCGCGCGACCCATCTGCACGCAGCCCTTGAGCCAGGCGTTGAAGTAATCGCCCAGATTGCTGGCGCCGGTGTGGCTGTCGCCGGTGATCCGCGCCGGCCGATAGATCGCCACCGGCAGGCCGCGTTCGCGCGCGACCAGGGCCAGTTGTTCGCCGACCCATTTGCTCTGGTTGTAGCCGCCGTACTGTTCGTCGGCGCTCGGCGGCGGATCGGATTCGAACACGGTGCGGTCGAGATTCGACGCGGTCAGGCAGACGCCGAGGGTGGAGACCAGATGCACCGGCTTGAGCCGGTGCAAGGTCGCCAGCCGCAGCACTTCGCGGGTGCCGCCGACATTGGCCGCTTCCAGATGCTGATAGGGCGCTAGGAAATTGACCTGGCCGCCGTTGTGGAAGATCACCTCGGCGCGCTGCGCGAGCGCATCGAATGCGGCTTCGTCCAGGCCCATGCGCGGTTGCGCGAGGTCGCCGAGCACGATCGCCAGACGCGCTTCGTCGCCGCTGCGCCACAGGCCGTAGCCGTGCAGGTTGGCGCGAATGCGCGCGAGGCCTTCGTCGGCATCGGCGGCGCGCACCAGGCAGACGACTTCGGCGCTGCTCACGTCGAGCAGTTCGCGCACCATGTAGGCGCCGAGGAAGCCGGTGGCGCCGGTGATGAAGGCCGAGCGCGGGTTGGCGCGCGATGCGGCCGGCAATGCGGCGTTGCGCGGATGAATTTCGTCGGCGAGCTGTACCTGCGCGGCCAGATCGAATTCGTCGGCCGCTTCGCCCGACAGCAGCTCGTCGATGCGACGCGCCTGCGCGGCCAGGGTCGGCGCGGCGAACACCGAGGCCAGCGGTAGTTCCACGCCGAGCGCGGCATGCAGCTTGAACACCAGCGGCAGGGTCATCAGCGAATCGCCGCCGATCGAGAAGAAATCGTCGTCGGCGCTGATCTCCTCGCGGCCGAGCACGTCGCGCCAGACCGCGAGCACGGCGCGTTCGGTGTCGGTCCGCGCTTCGATTACGGTACGTTCGACCAGCAGTTCGGCGCTCGGTTCGGGCAGCGCCTTGCGATCGACCTTGCCGTTGCGGTTGAGCGGCATCGCCGGCAGACGCACATACGCCGAGGGCAGCAGCGCTTCGGGCAGGCTGCGGGCGAGATGCTCGCGCCACTGGTTCGGGCCGCTGGCGTCGTCGGCGACGACGTAGGCGACCAGGCGCTTGTCGCCGGGCCGGTCTTCGCGCAGCAGCACCACCGCGGCTTCGACCTGCGCATGCGACTCCAGCGCGGTTTCGATCTCGCCCAGTTCGATGCGGAAGCCGCGCAGCTTGATCTGATGATCGCGGCGGCCGAGGAATTGCAGACTGCCGTCGCTGTTCCAGCGCGCAAGATCGCCGGTGCGGTACAGCCGGCCATCGGCCGCGAACGGATCGGGCGGAAAACTCGTCGCGCTGAGCTCGGGTTGATTGAGATAGCCGCGCGCCACGCCGAGGCCGCCGATGCACAGCTCGCCGACCACGCCGCGCGGCGCCAATGCGCCGTGCGGATCGAGCACGTACAGCCGCACGCCCGGCAACGGACGGCCGATCGGCAGCTCGCGCGCGACGTATTCGCTGGCATCGACCGTGCTGAGCATGGCCGCGCACACCGACGTCTCGGTCGGGCCGTAGTGATTGCTCAGCGCAACCCGGCCGTCGGTGATCTGGGCGAAGCGGCGCACCTGTTCGACCGCGACGCTCTCGCCGCCGATCATCATCAAGCGCAGATGCGGCAGCAGCGGCTCGCTGCGCACGATCGTCGACCAGCCTTCGCTCCAGCGCCGCCACAGCGCGGCCGGCGCGTCGATCGCGCTGATCCGGTGCTCGCGGCAGAACGCTTCGAGTTCGAACGGGCCCAGCTCGGTCGGATTGGGATGCAGCACCAACGCCGAACCGCTCGCCAAGGCCGGGAACACATCGCCGACCGAGGCGTCGAACACCAGCGGCGGGATCATCAGCAAGCGCTGATCCTTGAAATCGTGCCGCGCCATGAAGCCGCGGGTCAGATTCGCCGCGCCGCGGTGCTCGATCACCACGCCCTTGGGCTGGCCGGTCGAACCGGAGGTGTAGATGACGTAGGCGGCGTGTCCGGGCGCGAATTCGAGCGCGGGCGCATTCGCCGACGCGGCGATTTCGTCGCTGATCAGCACCGGCACGCGCAGGTTCAAGGCGTCGGCGCGCGCGCGCCACTGCGGCGGCGCCACCAGCGCCAGCGCGGCGGTGTCGTCGAGCAGGAAATGCAGGCGTTCGTCCGGATGCGCCGGGTCGAGCGGCAGATAGGCCGCGCCCGCGGCGAGCACGCCGAGCACCGCGACCAGCGCCTCGATCGAGCGATCGGTCAATACGCCGACCCGCGATTCCGCGCCGACGCCGAGCGCCTGCAACGCAAGGCCGAGGCCGTTGGCGCGTTGCAGCAGCTCGCGATAGGTCAGCTCGCGGTCGGGTTCGATCAAGGCGACCGCATCGGGCGTGCGCGCGGCCTGCTGCGCGAACATCGCGTACAGATGCTCGTGCGCCTCGTCGAGCTCGGCGTCGCCGCCATGGCCCAGACGCAGCAATTCATTGCGATCGGCCTCGTCCAGCAGCGCGAGCTGCGACAGCGGCCGGTCGGGATGCGCGAGCGCATCGCCGAGCAGGTGTTCGAACTGGCGCAGCAGACGCTGCGCGGTGCCGGCGTCGAACAGGTCGATGTCGTAGTCGAGCACGCCGTTGATGCCGTCGGAGCCGGCGGCCAGCGACAAGGTCAGTTCGAAGCGCGCGGCCTGGGTCTGCGGATTGATCCAGTCCAGTTCCAGGCCGGGCAGGCTCAGCGGCGCGCCGACCGCGTTCTGCAGCACGAACATGGTCTGGAACAGCGGCGTGCGGCCGGGCACGCGCTCGATCCGCAATTGATCGACCACGCGCTCAAGCGGCGCCTGCACGTGTTCGAACGCGTCCAGGCAATGCGAGCGCGTGCGCGCCAGCAACTGACGGAACGAGGGATCGCCGCTCAGGTCGCCGCGCAGCGCCACGGTGTTGACGAACAGGCCGATCAACGGCGTCGATTCGGCCAGGCCGCGGTTGGCGACCGGCGAACCGACCACGATGTCGTCCTGGCCGCTGTGACGCGCGAGCAGGGTCTGGAACGCGGCCAGCAAGGCCATGAACAAGGTCGCGCCTTCGCGCCGCGCGAGTTCGGCCACGCCGTCGGCCAAGGCCTTGGGCAGCTGCAGCGACTGCCGGCGTCCGCGTCCGAGCGCGGTCGCCGAACGCGGCTGGTCGGTCGGCAGATCGAGCAGGCCGGCATGGCCGGCCAACGCATCGCGCCAGAACGCCATGTGCGCGGCGACGCGCTGTTCCTGCGCCGGTTCGCGCTGCCACAACACGCAGTCGCCGAACTGCACGGCCAGTTCGGGCAATGCCGCGTCGAGCGACGCGCCGTCGAGGCCGGCCGCGTACAGACGGCCGAGTTCGTCGTAGATCACTCCGATCGACCACGCGTCGGAGACGATGTGATGCAGCACGACCATCAGCACGTGATCGTGCGCGTCGACCCGCAGCAGGCTCGCGCGCATCAGCGGCGGCTTGCCCAGATCGAACGGACGCTCGGTCTCGGCGTCGACCAGACGCTGGATTTCCTGCTCGCGCAGTTCCGGCGCCAGATGGCTCAGGTCGATGGTCGGAATGTCGAAGGCCACGTCTTCTAACACGGTCTGGCGCGGCTCGCCGGCGACTTCGCTGAAGCCGGTGCGCAAGGTGTCGTGACGGCGAACGATATGCGCGAACGCGTTGCGCAAGACGGCGACATCGAGCGCGCCGCGCAGGCGAAGGTGATCGCAGACGTGATACGCGCCGGTGCCCGGCTGGAACCGCTCGAAGAACCACATCCGCTGCTGCGCCGGCGACAACGGCAACGCCATGCCGGCGACGCTGCGGCGCGTCACCGCGTCGGGCTTCGGCGCGGCCGCGGCGTTGCGCGCGGCGAGCTGACGCAACAGCAGTTCGCGCTGTTGCGGGCTCAGTCGCGCCAGTCGCTCGGCCGCCGCGTCGGAGACGGTGGTGTCGGCGCCGGTGTCGGCGGGATTGGAGGAAGACGGGTTCATGCGGTGCGGTTCGTCCTTGAAAGTGCGATCAAGCGCCGGCGTCGGCGAGCAGGGCCTGGATTTCGTCGTCGGACAAGCCTTCGAGCTGATCGAGCATGCCGAGCAGATCGTCGGCGTCGACGCTGTCGACCCGCTGTTGCATCAGCCACTGCGCGAAGCCGGCCACGGTCGGCGCTTCGAACAAGGCGCGCAGCGGGGTTTCGCCGCCGAAGGCCTTGTTGATGCGGGTGACCAGCTGGGTCGCGAGCAGCGAGTGGCCGCCGAGTTCGAAGAAATCGCCGTCGATGCTGACGCGTTCGAGCCCCAACACTTCCGCCCACAGAGCGGCCAGCGTGGCTTCTTCGCCGTTGCGCGGCGCGAGGTAGCGATCGGCTTCGGCGGCGCCGGCTTCCGGCGCCGGCAGGGCGAGGCGATCGACCTTGCCGTTCGGCGTCAGCGGCAGTTGCTCCAGCACGACCCAGGCCGAGGGCAGCATGTAGTCGGGCAGGCGCTGGCGCGCGGCGGCACGCGCGGCGCCGGTGTCGAACGCGTCGCTCGCGCGCGGCACGATGTAAGCCACCAAACGCTTGTCGCCGGGACGGTCTTCGCGGCAGATCACCACCGCCTGCAGCACGTTGGGCTGTTCGGCCAGGACCGATTCGATTTCGCCCAGTTCGATGCGGAAGCCGCGCAGCTTGACCTGATGATCGATGCGGCCGAGCACTTCCAGACGACCGTCGCGACGCCAGCGGGCGAGATCGCCGGTGCGGTACAGGCGCGCGTCGGCATTCGTGTCTGCGTGCGCACCGAACGGATCGGCGATGAACTTTTCGCCGGTCAGATCGGGCCGGTCGAGGTAGCCGCGGGCGACGCCGAGGCCGCCGATCAGCAATTCGCCGGGCACGCCGGCCGGAACCGGCTGCATCTGGCGATCGACGATGTAGACCTGGGTGTTGGCGATCGGCGTGCCGATGCTGATCGCTTCCTCGCCGGGCCGCACGCGTTCGACCGTCGACCACACCGTGGTTTCGGTCGGGCCGTACAGGTTCCACAGTTCGCCGCAGCACGCCAGCAGTCGGTCGGCGAGTTCGCGCGGCAGCGCTTCGCCGCCGCACAGCAGGCGCAGGTTCGCGGCGCCGCGCCAGCCGGCGTCGAGCAACATGCGCCAGGTCGCCGGCGTGGCCTGCATGACGGTGCTGGCCGAGCGTTCGATCAAGCGCGCCAGGGCGGCGCCGTCGCCGACGGTTTCGCGATCGGCCAGCACCACGCGCGCGCCGACGGTGAGCGGCAGCATCAGCTCGAGCAGGGCGATGTCGAACGACAGCGTGGTCACCGCGCAGACCGCATCGCCGGCGCTCAGGCCGGGTTCGCGCGCCATCGAGCTCAGGAAGTTGGCGGCGGCGCGGTGCGGGATCTGCACGCCCTTGGGGCGGCCGGTAGAGCCCGAGGTGAAGATCACATAGGCGATGTCGTCGGGACCGACGCCGGCGGCGACGCGCTGACCCGCGGGCGCGGCGAGCGCGTCCTCGAGGGCGAGGGTCGGGCTGGTCGATGCCGGCAACTGCGCGAGCAGGGCGCGTTCGCCGAGGACCACGCGCGGGGCGGCGTCCTCGAGCATGAAGCGCAGCCGTTCGCTCGGATAACTCGGGTCCATCGGCACGTAGGCCGCGCCGGCCTTGAGCGCGCCGAGCATCGCCGCGAGCATGCGCGGACTGCGTTCGACGAACAGGCCGATCATGTCGCCGCGCGCGGTGCCGCGCGCGACCAGGGCGCGGGCGATGGCCTCGGCCTGGGCGTCGAGTTCGGCGTAGCTCACGCGCACGCCGTTCTGCTCGACCGCGATCGCATCGGGGGTGCGCGCGGCCTGCGCTTCGAACAAGGCATGCAGGGTCGGATCGGCCGGCAGCGCGCGCGCGGTGTCGTTCCAGTCGCGCAGCAGTTGCCGGCGTTCGTCGTCGCCGAGGATGTCGATTTCGCTCAGGCGCTTGGACGGGTCGGCGACCACCGAGCGCAGCAGCTGGATCAGATGGCGCGAGAACGCGGCCACGGTGGCTTCGTCGAACAGATCGCTCGCGTATTCGAAGAACAGCTGCAAGGCGCCGTGATGCTCGCTGGCGAACAGCGACAGGTCGTTGCGCGCGGTGCCCTGGTTGATCGCGTCGAAGGTCACCGGACTCATGTCGAGGCCGGAGACGCGGTTGGATTCGCCGGGGAAATTCTGGAAGAACAGCATGACCTGGAACAACGGCGAATGGCTCAGCGCCCGGTCCAGATCGAGCTCTTCCATCAACCGCTCGATCGGCAGATCCTGATTGGACTGGGCGTTGAGGGTGGTGTCGCGCACCCGCGCGAGCAGCTCGCGGAAGCTCGGATCGCCGGACAGGTCGTTGCGCACCGCCAGGGTGTTGACGAAGAAGCCGACCAGCGACTCGAGTTCCTGGCGATTGCGGTTGGCGATGCCGACGCCGACGATCTGGTCGGACTGACCCGAATAACGCATCAGCAGGGTGTTGAACGCGGCCAGCACGGTCATGAACGCGGTCGCGCCTTCCTGCCGGCTCAGGCGCTTGACGTCCTCGTACAACTCGGCCGGCACCGCGTCGCGGAACACCTGGCCGCGATGGCTCTGCAAGGCCGGACGCGAGCGGTCGCCCGGCAGTTCCAGCACCGGCAGGCGCCCGGACAACTGCTGCTTCCAGTAGTCGAGCTGCTTGGCCAGCACCTGGTTTTCGAACTGATCGCGCTGCCACAGCGCGTAATCGACGTATTGCACCTCCGGCTCGGCCAGCGGCGAGGGGCCGCCGTCGCGATAAGCCGCGTACAGCTGCTGCAACTCGTCCAGCACGATGCCGAGCGACCAGCCGTCGACGGCGATGTGATGGGCGTTGACGGTCAGCAGGTGACGTTCGTCCTCGACCCGGCTCAGCGTGGCGCTCAACAACGGGCCGTTGTGGATGTCGAACGAGCGCGCCGCCTCGGCGCGCGCGAGTTCGAACGCCGCCGCTTCGCGCGCCGGTTCGGCCAGATGACGCAGGTCCTGCTGCGCCATCTGCACCGTGGTCGGCGGCAGCACCACCTGGAACGGGCCGTCGTCGTCGGCGCGCGCGACCGAGCGCAGGCTTTCGTGACGGCGCAGGATCTCGTCGAGCGCGCGCTGGATCAGCGCGGCGTCGAGCGGGCCGCGCAGCCACAGGGTCAACGGCACGTTGTAGACCGCCGAGCCCGGGTCGAGCTGGTCGAGGATCCACAGGCGCTGCTGGGCGAACGACAGCGGCAGGCGCGCCGGCCGCTGACGACGAACGATGTCCTGCTTCGGGGCCGCGTTTTGCTTGCGGCCCAGTTGCTGCAACAGCAGCGCGCGTTTTTCCGGCGACAGGCCGGCCAGACGTGCGTCGAGCTCACTCATGACGACGCTCCGGGCTGCAAGGCCGCGTTCAACTGCGCGCTGGCTTCTTCGTCGCTGAGGTTTTCCAGGCTGGCGAGCAGGGCTTCCAGATCGTCGGGCTGGAACTGCGCGCGCGCATCGGCGACGCACACCGCCAGTTGCTCCAGGGTCGGCGCCGCGAACAGGGTGCGCAGCGGCAGTTCCACGCCGTAGGCCTGATCGATGCGCGACAGCAGCCGGGTGGCGAGCAGCGAATGGCCGCCGAGATCGAAGAAATTCGCCCGCACATCGACGCTGCGCAGATTGAGCAACTGCTGCCACAGCTCGACCAGCATTTCTTCCTCGGGCGTGCGCGGCGCGAGCACGTCGGCCTCGCCGTCCTGCGCGCCGGTCGCGGTTTCCGGCGCCGGCAACGCGCGTCGGTCGACCTTGCCGTTCGGGGTCAGCGGGAACTGATCGAGCACCACGAACGCGCTGGGCACCATGTAGTCGGGCAGGGCGGCGCGCAGGTGATCGCGCAAGGCGGTCGGCGCGGGCGCGGCGCCTTCGGCGGTGACGTAGGCGACCAGGCGCTTGTCGCCGGGCGTGTCTTCGCGGCAATGCACGACCGCCTGGGTGACGCCGTCGTACTGCGCCAGCACCGATTCGATTTCGCCCAGTTCGATGCGGAAGCCGCGCAGCTTGATCTGGTGATCGATGCGGCCGATCACCTCGATCGTGCCGTCGCGGCGCCACAGCGCCAGGTCGCCGGTGCGGTACAGACGCGCGCCGGGAACGGCGCTGAACGGATCGGGGATGAACTTCTCTTCGGTCAGGTCCGGACGCCCGCTGTAACCCGCGGCCAGGCCGTCGCCGCCGATCAGCAACTCGCCCGGCACGCCGACCGGCAGCATCTGCATGTTGCGGTCGACGATGTGGATCTGGGTGTTGTCGACCGGCTTGCCGACCAGGATCGGGCCTTCGCCGGCGTGCACGCGGCACAGCGCCGAATACACCGTGGTTTCGGTCGGGCCGTACAGGTTCCACAGCTCGCCGCAGCACGGCAGCAGGCGGTCGGCGAGTTCGCGCGGCAGCGCTTCGCCGGTGGAGATGATCTTGATCGTGTCGTTGCCGCGCCAGCCCACTTCCAGCAGCATGCGCCAGGTGGCCGGAGTGGCCTGCATGACGTGGAGATGGGCGTTGTCGACCAGGCGGCGCAGGCTCATGCCGTCGCGCGCGGTGTCGCGGTCGACCAGCACGATGCTCGCGCCGACGGTCAACGGCAGCACCAGTTCGAACAGCGCGATGTCGAACGACAGCGTGCTGATCGCGCACAGCTTCTGGCCCTGGGCCAGGCCGGGTTCGCGCGCGACCGAACGCAGCAGGTTCACCGCCGAACGGTTGCGGATTTCCACGCCCTTGGGCTTGCCGGTCGAGCCGGAAGTGAAGATCACATAGGCCAGATCGTCTTCGCTGGCGCCATCGGCGGGCGGATGATCGGCGTTGTCGCCGAGCGCCGCGTCGGCGTCGGCGAGCACGACTTTTTCGACTTCAGCCGGCGGCGTGGCGGCCAGTTCGCGCTGGGTCACCAGCACGCGCGAGGCCGAGGTTTCCAGCATGTAGGCCAGGCGATCGGCCGGGTAGGTCGGGTCCAGCGGCACGTAGGCGCCGCCGGCCTTGAGGATGCCGAGCAGGCCGATCAGCATCTCCGGCGTGCGTTCGACATACAGGCCGACCAGGGACCCCGCGACCACGCCGGCCGCGCGCAACTCGTGCGCGAGCGCATTGGCGCGGCGGTCGAGTTCGCGATAGCTGATCTCGCGCGCGCCGAAGCTCAGCGCGATCGCATCGGGCGTGCGCTCGACCTGGGCCTGGATCAGGGTCGACAAGGTGCGCTGCGCGGGCAATTCGCGCACGGTGTCGTTCCAGTGCGCCAGTTCGGCTTGCTCGGCCGCGTTCATTAAACGCAGTTCGGCCACGCGCGTGTCCGGCGCGGCGACCGCATGCTCGAGCAGGGTCAGCAGATGCTCGGCCAGGCGTTCGATGCGCGCGGCGTCGAACAGGTCGGTGCTGTATTCGAACACCATCTCGCGCTTGGCATCCTGGGTCACGAACAGGCTCAGGTCGCCCTGCGCGTTGCCCGGCTGCAGTTCGGTCAGCGGCATCGATTCGACCCGCAGGCCGGTCAATTGCGACTCGATCGCGGGGTAGTTCTGGAAGAAGAACATCACCTGCGCCAGCGGCGTGTGGCTGGACGAACGCGGCAGGCGCAGGCTTTCGAGCACCTTGTCCAGCGGCGCGTCGCCGTTTTCCATCGCCGCCAGCACGCTTTCGCGCACGCGTTCGAGCAACTGGGCGAAACTCGGATCGCCTTCGAAGGTGGTGCGCAGCGCCAGGGTGTTGACGAAGAAGCCGACCACCGATTCGAGTTCGATCCGGTTGCGCCCGGCGATGCCCATCGCGACGGTGATGTCGTCCTGGCCGGTGTAGCGCGCCAGCAGCGCCTGATACGCGGCCATGAACACCATCGACAGGGTCGACTGGCTCTCGCGGGCGAACGCTTCGATGCGTTCGTTGAGCGCGGCCGGGATCTCCACGCGATACAGCGCGCCGCGGAAACTCTGCACCGCCGGACGCGGGCGATCGGCCGGCAGATCCAGCGTGGTCGCAGCGCCCGTCAGGCGCTCGCGCCAGTAGTCCAGCTGCGGCTGCAGGCCGGTTTCGCCGAGGGTTTCCTGCTGCCACAGCGCGATGTCGGCGATCTGCAGCGGCAGCGCGTCGAGCTGGGGCGCTTCGCCGGCCAGGCGCGCGTTGTAGACCGTGTACATCTCGTCGAGCAGCTTGCTGATCGACCAGCCGTCGATGGCGATGTGGTGAAAGGTCAGCACCAGCAGATGCAGTCGCGGTTCGACTTCGATCAGCGCCGCGCGCAGCATCGCGTCGGCGCTCAGGTCGAAAGTGCCGCGGATTTCGGCGCGCGCGATCTCGAGCGCGGCCTCGCGTCGCGCCTGCGCCGTCGCGCCGTCCGCGCGCAGCTCGCGCCACGGCGCCCGCACCTGATCGAGAATCCGCTGGAACGGTTCGCCGTCGTGCTTGCGGTACACCGTGCGCAGCGCTTCGTGGCGATCGGCCAATGCCTGCACCGCCGCATGCAGCGCATCGCGATCGAGCGTGCCCTCCAGCCACAGCGCGGCCGGCGAGTTGTACGCGGTCATGCCGGGAGTGAACTGGTCCAGCCACCACAGGCGGCGCTGACCGAAGGTCAGCGGGATCCGCTCGGGCCGTGGCCGGGCTTGAATCTGGTTGCTACCGCGTTGGCGCGCCGCGATCTGGCGCAGCAGTTCCCGCTTCGCCGGGGACAACCCTGCGATGCGATGGTCAATCTCGCTCATCCCTCTACCTTCCTTGTGACGACTCTCGTCAGCCGACCTACCCTGTCGGCGTTTTTATGGCACGCACTATTCGCAAACCATGAGATGTTGTTACGCACGGCATGTGGCCGCTATCATCCTAGGCATGCTGTTGGCTGTGCCCCCCGCGTATATCCTATCCACATAACGGGGCTTAGGCACAAAGCGGGCCGCAATCGGTTGTCGAGACCTCGAATTCTCGGCAGGGGAAACGATTACGGTGCCGACCAACGGCGCGCTGCAGGGAACGGACGGGGGCGTCCGATTCTCAAATACCGCTGCGTTAAGGGGATTTCAGGAGTTTTTTTTAGCCGGGGGGCTATGCATGGAATGGCTGTTCATACAGGCGCCGAAGGTGCCGGAAACGAGCATTGCCCATGGGTGGGTGATGTGGTCAACATCGACTTTTTGACCGATCTAATCGACCTGTCTGCGCGGATCGGTGCCGATCCGTTGTTGGTGCAGGGTGGTGGCGGCAACACATCGCTTAAACGCGATGACGTGCTGTGGGTGAAGGCTTCTGGCACGTGGCTTGCGCATGCGCGCGAGCGCGACATCTTCGTCCCGCTGCCATTAGCTAAGGTGCGCGACGCGCTGCGGCACGAGGACGGCGAAGCCCGTCTGGCCCAGCTCGGCAGCGCGCTGACGCTGCGGCCGTCGATCGAAACCTCGCTGCATGCACTGCTGCCGCATCCGCTGGTGGTCCATGTGCACTCGGTGAACACGATCGCGTGGGCTATACGCACACGCGCGCAAGCGCGGTTGGCGACGCTGCTCGATGGCCTCGACTGGGCGTGGATTCCGTATCAACGACCTGGCTATCCGCTGACGCGCGCGGTCGCCCAGGTGCTGTCCGCGCGCTCGCCGGACGTGCTGGTGCTGGCCAATCACGGCCTGGTGATCGGCGCGAACGACCGCGTTCAGGCCGATGCGCTGCTGGCCGAGGTCGAACGCCGCGTGGCGATCGTCGAACGCGTCGCGCCGCCGTCGCAGCCGCAGCGACTGGCTGCGGTCAATGATCTGCAGTGGGCGCTGCCGGGCACCGAATCGGTGCACGGGCTGGCGACCGATGCGCAGGCTTTGCAGATCGCGCGCGCCGGCGTGCTGTACCCCGATCACGCGGTGTTCCTGGGGCATTGCGCGGCGGTGGTGGGCGAGGGCGAATCCTTGTCGCAGGCGGTCGAACGCACCACCGCCGACAGTGGCGTCGCGCCGGCGTTCGCGCTGGTGCCCGGCGCCGGCGTGCTGACCGTGCCGGGCCTGTCGGACGGTGCGCAGGCGATGTTGCAGTGCCTGGCGCTGGTCGCGCTGCGGGTGTGCGAGGACGACGGCCTGGTGCGCCTGGGCGAGGCCGACGTGGCCGCGCTTATCGACTGGGAAGCCGAGAAATACCGACGTTCGCTGGTGCGGACACACAACTGATCCATCCATCGCGAACAGATCCACGGAAGGAATCCATGCAGATCGTAGTTCCCATGTCCGGTTTCGGCGAACGCTTCAGGCGCGCGGGCTATCGCGTGCCCAAGCCGCTGATCGAAGTCGACGGAAAGCCGATCATCGCTCACGTCATCGACCTGTTTCCGGGCGAAACCCAGTTCGTCTTCATCTGCAATCGCGAGCATCTGGACGAACCGTCGTACCGCATGGCCGAACAGCTGGCGCGATACTGCCCGACCGGCCGCATCGTCGGCATCGCGCCGCACAAGCTCGGCCCGGTCAACGCGGTGTTGCAGGCGATCGAGCACATCGATCCGGCCGAGCCGACGGTGGTCAATTACTGCGATTTCACTTGCAGCTGGGATTACGCGGATTTCAAGGATTTCGTGCTGAGCAGCGGTTGCGACGGCGCGATCCCCTGCTACACCGGCTTTCATCCGCACATGATGGGCTCGACCAACTACGCCTACGTGCGCAGCGATCGCGGGCGGGTGCTCGACATCCAGGAAAAACAGCCCTACACCGATCAGCCGCGCAGCGAATTCGCCTCCAGCGGCACTTATTACTTCGGCTCCGGCGCGCTGATGCGCGACGCGTTCGAGCGCACGATGGCGCGGCCGGACCTGATCGTCGGCGGCGAGCGCTATGTCAGCCTGGCCTACAAGCCGATGCTCGAAGACGGCCGCCGCATCGCGGTCTACGAACTCAACCACTTCATGCAGTGGGGTACGCCGCAGGACCTGGAGGAATACCGCTACTGGTCCGAGGCGTTCCGCGGTCTGGCCGATCCGGCGCGCGCGCAACCGCCGCCGCGCCAGCGCGGCGCGGTGATGGTGCCGATGGCCGGTCTGGGTTCGCGTTTCAGCGCCGAAGGCTATGCCGACCCGAAGCCGTTGATCGACGTATCGGGCGAGCCGATGGTGGTGCAGGCCGCGCGCGATCTGCCTGAGCCGGCGCAGCGCGTGTTCGTGCAGCGCCGCGACATTCCCGGCCGCGGCCGCATCGCCGAAGCGCTGCGCAGCCGCTTTCCCGATTGCGTGCTGATCGATCTGGAGCGGGTCACCGACGGACAGGCGCGCACCTGCCTGCTCGGCCTGGACGGGATCGATCCGCGGCAGCCTTTGACCATCGGCGCCTGCGACAACGGCGCGGTGTTCGATGCGCAGGCGTTGTCGGTCTTGCTCGACGATGCCGATACCGACGTGCTGGTGTGGGTCGCGCGCGGCTATCCCGGCGCGGCGCGGCGGCCGACCCATTACGGCTGGGTCGATGAAGCCGACGGCGCGGTGCGCTCGGTCTCGGTCAAACAGCCGCTGGCCGATCCGGCGCGCGATCCGATCGTGCTGGGCACCTTCAGCTTCCGCCGCGCCGGCGATTTCGTCGCCGCCGCCGAGGCGATGATCGCCCGCGACGGCCGCGTCAACGGCGAGTTCTACGTCGACACCTGCATCAACGACGCGCTCGCGCTGGGCCTGAAGGTGCGGGTGTTCGAGGTCTCGCACTACCTGTGCTGGGGCACGCCGGACGATCTGCGCACTTACGAATACTGGCAATCGTGCTTCCACAAATGGCCGGTGCATCCGTACCGGATCGAGCACGACCCGCGCATCGCCGAGCCGGCGCGCGCGGCGCTGGCCGAGCGGTTCCGCATGCGTCAACCGGAGCGCGCGACGTGGTGAATGCGTTGTCCACCGCCGCATCGGGCCGGCTGCGCGGCGAACTCGCGCGGTTCCTGCTGGTCGGCATCACCTCGGTGGTGATCGACTTCGCGGTCTATCGCGGGCTGCTGGCGCTGGCGATCGCGGTGCATCCGGCCAAGACCGCGGGCTATATCGCCGGCGCGGTGTTCGGCTACTTCGCCAACCGCAGCTTCACCTTCCGCGTCGGCGCGCAATGGCGCCAGCGCGAGCTGTTGAGCTTCATCGCCGTGTATCTGATCGCGTTGGCCGCGAACGTGGCGGTGAACTCGCTGGTGCTGGCGGTGCTAGGACGCGGCGAGATCGCGCTGGCCTCGGCCTTCGTGGCCGCGACCGGGGTATCGGCGGCGATGAACTTCGTCGGCCTGAAGCTGTTCGTGTTCGGCGCGGGCGATGCCGGCGCGAACGCCGCGGTGCAGGCGACCACGGCGGCGCCCGCGCGCGCCGATGGCGCCGCCCGGCTGAGCCTGTCGCTGGTGATCCCCTGCTACAACGAAGCGGCCAATCTGCCGCTGCTGGTCGCGCGACTGCGCGAAACCTTCCTCGAGGACCGCGCCGAAGTGGTGCTGGTCGACAACGGCTCGACCGACGATTCGCCGGCGGTGCTGGCGCGGTTGCTGGCCGGGCAGGAACGCATCCGCAGCGTGCGGGTCGAGGTCAACCAGGGGTACGGCTACGGCATCCTGACCGGTCTGCGCGCGGCGCGCGGCGACGTGCTCGGCTGGACCCACGCCGACATGCAGACCGATCCGCAGGACGCCTTGCGCGGGCTGGCGCTGTACGACCAGGCCGCCGATCCGGCGCGTTTGTTCGTCAAGGGCCGCCGCTACGGTCGCCCGGCCGCGGATGTCGCTTTCACCGTGGGCATGTCGGTGTTCGAGACCGTGCTGATGAGCCGGCGCATGTGGGACATCAATGCGCAGCCCACCCTGTTTCCGCGCGCCTTCTTCGAACGCTGGCGCGAACCGCCGCACGATTTCGCGCTGGATCTGTACGCCTATTACCAGGCCCTGCGCGACGGCCTGCGCGTGCAGCGATTCGCGGTGCGCTTCGGCGAACGCGCGCACGGCAGCTCGCACTGGAACGTGAACTGGCAAGCCAAGCTGCGCTTCATCAAGCGCACCGTCGATTTCAGTCTGCGCCTGCGTCAGGGCCTGCAGGAGCGCGCATGATCATCGTCCGTCACCGCCGCAACACCCTGGAAGAACTGCGCGCGACGCCGCGCGACCTGGGCATCGAACTGGACCTGCGCAGCCGCGGCGAGGAGCTGATCATCCATCACGACGCCTTCGTCGACGGCGAACGTTTCGAGGATTGGCTCGACGGTTATCGGCACGGTCTGCTGATCCTCAACGTCAAGGAAGAGGGGCTGGAGGATCGGCTGATCGCGCTGATGCGCGAACGCGGCATCGAGGATTATTTCTTCCTCGACCAGTCGTTTCCGTTCCTGGTGCGCACCGCAAGGCGCGGCGAATCGCGTTGCGCGGTGCGGGTCTCGGAATTCGAATCGATCGACACCGCGCTGAGCCTGGCCGGACAGATCGATTGGGTGTGGGTCGATTGCTTCACCCGTTTCCCGCTCGACGGCGCGCAGGCGCGACGCCTGCAGGACGCCGGTTTCAAGCTGTGCCTGGTCTCGCCGGAGCTGCAGGGACGCAGCAGCCTTGAGATCGCCGAACTGCGCGCGCTGCTGGCGCGCGAGGGCATCGCCGCCGAAGCGGTCTGCACCAAGGAGCCAGCACTTTGGCGATGAACGCGAACCGGATCTGGCGCGATCCCGTGTTCCGACTCGGCCTGTTGTTCAAGGTCGCGTTGGTGGTGTTGCTCGTGCCGCAGATCCAGCAGGCCTGGTTCGTGCCGTTCGTGCAGCACGCGATCGCGCAGCCGTCGCTGGACCCGTGGTCGAGTTTCCTCGCCGCCGGCGGCGACCCGATGGCCTATCCGTACGGGCCGGCGATGCTGCTGGCGCATCTGCCCGGCACCGCGCTGGGCATGATCGCCGCGGCCTTGAGCGGATCGGACTATTTCACCGGCATGGGCTTCCGCCTGGGCCTGCTCGGCGCGGATATCGCGACTTTGTATCTGCTGTCGCGGCTGTGGCCGGAGCGTCCGCGGCTGTTGCTGTGGCTGTACTGGTGGTCGCCGATCGCGTTGTACGTGACCTACTGGAACGGTCAGACCGACATCGTGCCGGTCGCGCTGGTGCTGTGGTCGCTGTTATTGCTGCGCCAGTACCGGGTGGGTCTGGGCGGCGTCGCGCTCGGGCTGGCGCTGGCGGCGAAGTTCAGCATGCTGCTCGCCGCGCCGTTCGTGGCGATTTATCTGTGGCGCAACAAACGCCTGCGCGGCCTGATGCGGCCGTTCGCGATCGCTTGCGGCGCGACGGCATTGATTTCGGTGGTGCCGTGGCTGGCCTCGCCGGGCTTCGTGCGCATGGTGTTCGGTACGCCTGAATCGCTGCGCCTGTTCGATCTGGCCCTGCCGTTGGGCAACGGCCTGCGCCTGTACCTGACCCCGCTGCTGTACCTGCTGGCGGTGTACGGGCTGTGGCGGCTGCGCCGGATCAGTTTCGAACTGTTGATCGCCGCGATCGGCCTGTCGTTCTTCCTGGTGGTGCTGGCCACGCCGGCGCCGCCGGGCTGGTATCTGTGGCTGGTGCCGTTCCTGGTCGCGCATCAGCTGCACAGCGATCGCAGCGCGCGCCTGTTGACCGGCATGTTCTCGGCGCTGTTGATCGGCATGCACCTGATCTATTCCAGCGGCGCGTCGCTGCCGGTGCTCGGGCTGGATCCGGCGCCGGCCATCGCCCGTCTCGGCGCGTTGATGAGCCCGCATCTGCATTCGCTGGGCTACACCTTGCTGGTCGCCGCCGGGCTGGTGCTGCTGGTGCAGATGCTGCGCGAGCGGGTGTCGCGCAACGACTACTACCGCATCGGCCAGAAGCCGGTGACGCTCGGCATCGCCGGCGATTCGGGCTCGGGCAAGGACACCTTGAGCCGCGCGCTGGCCGGGATCTTCGGCGAGCACTCGGTGGTGCACGTGTCGGGCGACGACTACCACGTCTGGGACCGTTACGCGCCGATGTGGAAGGGCCTGACCCACCTCAACCCGCGCGCCAACGATCTGCAGCGCTTCAACAACGACGTGCTGGCGCTGATGGACGGCAAGGCGATCATGTGCCGCCGCTACGATCACGGCGCCGGTCGCTTCACCCCGCCGACCCTGCTCGACAAGAACGACGTGGTGATCGCCTCGGGCCTGCACGCGCTGCACATGCAGCGGCTGCGCGAGCGTTTCGACGTCAGCATCTTCCTGGATGTGGACGAAGACCTGCGCCGGGCCTGGAAGATCGAGCGCGACGTGCATCAGCGCGGCCACGCGCTGGCCACGGTGCTGGCGTCGATCGAGAAACGCATGGCCGATTCGCGCCTGCACATCCATCCGCAGCGCCGCGACGCCGGCTTGGTGCTCAGGCTCGCGCCGGTCAACGCCCATCAGCTCGAGTCCAGCACCGCGATGGGCCAGGTGCGGCTCAAGCTGGTCGCGCTGATCCGCAACGGCACCTCGCACGAGCGCATGGCGCGGATTTTGATCGGCATCTGCGGCCTGCACCTGGACGTGCAGCCCTCGGAAGACGGGCGCGAAGTCGAAATGACCATCGAAGGCGAAGTCGCCGCCGAAGACATCGCCATGGCCGCGCGGCAGTTGGTGCCGGGCCTGCAGGAAATGCTCGATATCCACCCTCAATGGGAGGACGGCATGAGCGGGATCATGCAATTGCTGGTCCTGATCCAGATCGAAGAATCGTTGAAGAGCCGGATCAAATGACCCTGAGAATTCACAACTCGGACAAGGTCCTGCGCGCGCCGCAGGCGATTATTTTCGACACCGACAACACCTTGTATGCCTACGACCATCCGCATACCCAGGCGCTGGCGGCGGCGGAAAGCAAGGCGGTGCGGTTGCTCGGGGTCGACCCGGGCGAGGTGCGCAACGCATTCGCGCAAGCGCGCGAGGACGTCAAGCGCCAGCTCGGCAAGACCGCCAGTTCGCACAGCCGCCTGCTGTATTTCCAGCGCGGCATCGAGATCCTCGGGCGCAAGACCCAGCTGGTGATCACGCTGGATCTGGAGCAGACCTACTGGCGCACCTTCCTCGCCCACTGCGAGCTGTTTCCCGGTGTGCGCGAATTCCTGCTGGCCTTGCGCAGCAGCGGCATCGGCACGGCGATCATCACCGACCTGACCTCGCAGATTCAGTTCCGCAAGATCATCTACTTCGGCCTGGACGATTGTTTCGATTACGTCGTGACCTCGGAAGAGGCCGGCGCCGACAAGCCGCAGGAAGCGCCGTTCCGCCTGGCGATCGACAAGCTCGGCATCGACCCGGCGCAGATCTGGATGATCGGCGACCACCCGGTCAACGACATCGCCGGCGCGCGTCCGTTCGGCATCAGCACGCTGTTGCGGGTGGACCGCAGCCATGAGGCCAAGGGCACCGGCTGCGATGTCGAATTCGACGATTTCACAGAACTGCACCACTACTTTTTCTCGGGGAAGGTCGATGGCATCCAGAAACGTTGAGCGACGCGATGACCGTGTCGCGGTCGATCCGGTCGAGATGAACGCGCGCGTAGCGAACGCGGCGGCACGCCCGACGTTGTCGCGCGCGCGCCATTGCGATCGGCAAAAGGAGTGCGCAGCGCGATGAACACCGCAGTGAGAAAAATCTCCGTTGAACGCTCGGTCGTCGCGGCGCTGACCGTGGCGCTGGGCTGGCCGATGCTGGCGTCCGCGCTGGCCGGATTCGGCCTGTCGTTCGCGGTCGCGCTGATCGTGGCCGCGGTGCCGTTCGCGGCGGCGTGGTTGCCGCTGGCGCGGCGTCTGCCGGCGCAATGGGACGGGCAACGCCGCGGCCACGGGCTGGCGAGCGCCGTATTGTTGGTGGTCGGCTTGCTGGCGATCGCGCGATTGCTCGGCGTGGCCTGGTACATGGCCGACGCCAAGCACCCGGAATTCTCCGCGTTCTGGTTCGACCCGTTCTATATCGGCCACAGCTGCTATTCGGCGTATTGGCAGGCGGCCGAGCTGGCGCGCGAAGGCGTGGCCAATCTCTACGACACCGCGCTGTACACCGGCTCGGTCGACCACATCAAGCTCGACGAGTTCATGTACCTGCCGCAGTTCGTGCTGCTGCCGGAACTCGGGCTGTTGTTCGGCGGCGATTTCTACAGCATGCGCGCGGTGTGGTTCGGCCTGGAGGCGGCGATCACGATGGCCGCGTTGTGGTCGCTGGCGCGCTGGATCGGCGCCGGCGTCGGTCGCCGCGCGTGGCTGCTGATTCCGGCGGTGATGCTGTCGAGCCCGATCCTGGTGACCTTGCAGGTCGGCAATTTCCAGCTCGCCGCGATCGCGATGTCGGTGCTGGCGATGATCCAGTTCGAGCGCGGCCGCAATGCGCTCGGCGGGGCGCTGCTCGGCTTCGCGATCTTCAAATTGTTCCCGGGCCTGCTCGGCATCTATCTGCTGGTGACCAGGCGATGGCGCGCGGCGATCTGGACCTTCGCGTTCTCGGCGCTGTACACCGCGATCGCCTGGCTGTGGCTGGGCGCGCATCCGTTCGAAGCGTTCTTGCACTATCAGGCGCCGCGCATCGCCAGCGGCGAGGCCTGGGCGTTCCTGGAGATCCCGGGGCTGGAATGGGTCAGCGCGCTCAACCAATCGGTGCCGGGGCTGGTGCTGAAAGCCAAGATCCTCGGTCTCGACGGCATGACCCGCGCGACCATGGGCACGGTCGCCTGGGTGTGGACGGCGATCGCGGTCGTGCTGACGATCGTCGCGGCCCTGCGTAATGCATCGATGTCGCGGCTGGAACGCGCGGCGGTGTGGGTCGCGGTGCTTGGACTTGCGACCATGCGCAGCCCGTTCCTGCCCGATCACAGCGGCCTGATCGCGCCGATGTGGCTGTGGAGCCTGATCGCCGCGGCGACCGTGCTCACACCGCGCAAGGCGGTGCTGGTGGTGCTGGGCTGGCTGGTCTGCACCGCGGTGATCCCGGTCGGCGGCATCGAACTGCCCGAAGTGCATACGCGCATCGTGCTGGCCCTGGCGATCCAGGTGATCGCGCTGGCGCTGTGCGTGTGGGCGGTGCTGCGCAAGCCGCGCGCGCTGCGCGCGGGCGTCCCGACCCATTCCTGGCAGAACGACGATTCCACGACCGCCGCGGCGGCCGACGACGATTTCTTTTCTCTTGATACTACGAAGGTGGCAACGTGATGCGGCGTAATACTCTGTGGGCGGTCATGCTCGCGCTGTTGGGCAGCGCGTTTTCGGCGCAGGCCCAGGACACTTTGAACATTCCGCGCGCGGACCACGCGCCCAGGCTCGAGGATTACGTCGGCGGCGTCCCCGCCGATGCCGGTATCGAGGTCAAGGACTTCGTCCAGAACAAGCCCGGCGACG
The DNA here is from genome assembly GCF_014779555.2 of Lysobacter capsici. Taxonomy (NCBI): domain Bacteria; kingdom Pseudomonadati; phylum Pseudomonadota; class Gammaproteobacteria; order Lysobacterales; family Lysobacteraceae; genus Lysobacter; species Lysobacter capsici. The sequence continues at coordinate 5,562,966 of NZ_CP094357.1, read as the reverse complement.
GCAATCCGGCGACCCTGGAAACCCGCGCCTATCTGTCCTACGACGACCACAACCTGTACGTGGTGTTCGTGTGCAAGGACGATCCCAAGCAGGTACGCGCGCGCATCGCGCGACGCGACGCGGTGTTCGGCGACGACGGCGTTCAGTTGATGCTCGACACCTACCACGACAAGCAGCGCGCGTTCGTGTTCACGGTCAATCCCTACGGCGCGCAGATGGACAGCCGCTACACCGAGGGCCTGAGCTACGACTTCAACTTCGACACCCAGTGGACCTCCGACGGCCGCCTGACCGACGACGGCTACGTCGTGACCATGCAGATCCCGTTCAAGAGCCTGCGTTTCGAGCGCGGCAACGTGCAGGACTGGGGCATCGCGGTCAACCGGATCATTCCGCGCACCAACGAATTCGTCTACTGGCCCTACATCACCGAGCGCAAGGAAGGTTTCGTCGCTCAGTTCGCGCATGCGCGCATCGACGATTCGATCCAGCCGGGCCGCAACATCCAGGTCATTCCGCACCTGACCTACCGCGACGCGCGCACCCTGGGCGTGAATTCGGCCGGCGACCCCTCGATGCGCCGGCATGAGCGCAGCGAGCTGGGCGTCGACGCCAAGTTCGTGATCAAGGACTCGATCGCGGTCGACCTCACCGTCAACCCCGACTTCAGCGAAGTCGAGACCGACGAGCCGCAGGTCATCGTCAACGAGCGCTACGAGCAGAACTTCCTCGAGAAGCGGCCGTTCTTCCTCGAGAACAGCGGCATCTTCGGCCTGCCGGTGCCGTTGTTCTATTCACGCCGGATCGTCAACCCGCAGTACGGCGCGCGCGTGTCCGGCCGGCTGGGCCGTTGGGCGGTCGGCGGCCTGCTGATGGACGACGAGTCCGCCGGCCTGACCGTGGTCGGCGACGACTTCGGCAAGACCGGCAACATCGGCGTGGCGCGCGTGCAGCGCGACATCGGCCAGCAGTCCAACGTCGGCGTCATGCTGACCGACCGCACCGTCGGCGACCAGTTCAATCGCGTGCTCGGCGTCGATTCGCGCGTGAAGTTGAACGACAACTGGAGCGTCAACGGCCAGCTGGCGCGCAGCGAGTCCGAGGGCGCCAACAATCTCGATTACGACGGACGCATGGTGTTCCTGCAAGCGATCCGCGGCGGCCGCGATTTCAACTTCGACGGCCAGTACTTCGACGCCACCGACAACTTCGAATCCCAGCTGGGCTTCGTGCCGCGGGTGAACATCCGCCAGTTCTATCAGAAGTCGTCCTACCTCAAGCAGTTCCCCGATGCGCCGTGGCTCATCAACATGGGCCCGACCCTGCTCGCCCAGCACACCTGGGACCAGGACGGCGAAGTGCAGGACTGGAATTTCGAACCCGGCTTCGTGGTCAACGGCCTGCTGCAGACCAAGTTCGAAGGCAGCCTGATCCGCGGCTTCGAATACTTCGGCGGCAAGAAGTTCTACATGGACGGCTTCACCCTGGGCGCCAGCACCGAGTGGTGGCGCTGGCTGACCGCCGAGGCCAAGATCATCGTCCGCGACAAGATCAACTACCTGCCGGCCGCGGGCGTGGAGCCGTTCCTCGGCGATCAGCGCCAGGCGATCATCAAGCTGACGGTCAGCCCGTTCGCCCAGCTGCGCATCGACCAGTCCTTCATCTGGGACGAATTGCGCACGCAGTATTCGATCGCCGGCAGCGAGTCCGATGCCAAGGTGTTCCGAGGCATCCAGTCGCGCACCAAGGTCAAGTACCAGTTCAGCCGCTTCTGGGCCGCGCACGTGATCTTCGATTACCGCGCACTCGACAGCAACACCGACCTGTTCCTGATTCCGCGCGACAAGACCCTGGTCACCGACCTGCTGGTCAGCTACTCGCCGAACCCGGGCACTTCGTTCTACCTGGGCTATACCGACCAGCAGAAGAACCTGCGCATCAACCAGAACCCGAACATCGTCGTGCCCACGCGCGATCTCGACCTGCACACCGGCAAGCAGCTTTTCATGAAGTTCAGCTACCTGTTCAATTTCTGATCGCCCGCGCGACAAAGACAGGTGTCCACGAACAGGCCGGCGCAAGTCGGCCTGTTCGTTTTCCGGTGCGTGCGAACGCATGCGTTGTTGCAGATTTGAACGCCCCGGGCGACGGCCGTGGCGGCATGCACGATCGCCGTCCCAGTGTGAGCGTCGGTTAGCCGCGCCGCTTTGGAAACGTGATTGCCGGCGCTACCGCGCGCGCGCGGATTTGCCTAACTCGCGACTCGCACAAAACGATCGCTCGATCGCCGGGAGAGTCCGATGAGCAAGGAAGTCGCCGCGCAGTTCGATGAGCTGGCCGCGTTGTACGAGGACATGGCGAGTTGGCCGTTCCGGCACGATATCGAGACGCCGAGCGTGATCGCGGCGCTCGGCGATCTGCATGGCCTGGACGTGCTCGACTTCGGTTGCGGCAGCGGTCTGTATTCGCGTCTTCTCAAACGCAGCGGCGCCCGCTCGGTGGTCGGCTACGACCTGGCCGACGGCATGCTCGGTTACGCCCGGCGCCGGGCCGAGAAAGAAGGGCTGGACATCGAGTTCGTATCGGAACTGCAGCCGCGCTTCGCCGGCCGTTTCGATGTGGTGCTCAGCGTCTATGTGCTGCCTTACGCCACCAGCGTGAAGGAGCTGGGCGAGATGTGCGGCGCGCTCGCCGGATTGCTGCGTCCCGGCGGGCGATTGGTCGCGCTGCCGATCCATCCGGACTACCAGCCCGATCCGGACTATTACCAGGCCTACGGCTTTCGCCTGATTCCCGACGACGACCACGATCGCCCGCCGCGCAGCGACGGCGCGCGCATCCGCCTGGAGCTGTGCCACGGCCGCTATCAGGCGAGCGTGCATGCCTGGTACTGGTCGCGCGCGACATTGGAAGCGGCATTGCGCGAGGCCGGCATGACCGATCTGGTCTGGCGCGATCCCAGCACCGCGTCCGACCCGTCCGCTGCGGCGCCGTTGCTGCGCGCGTACCTGGATCGTCCGCATGCGGCGCTGATTCTCGCCCGCAAAGCCTGAGGCCATGCGCGCCTGTCTGCTGCAGCCACGGGCCGAACGCACCGGCGAAGCGGATGATGCGCTGAAGGTGTCGCTGTGTCGGGGCGTCGCCGCCATCGACGAGCACGAGTGGGATGCGCTGGTCAGCGATCAGAATTTCTACAACAGCCATGCCTGGCTGGCCGGGCTGGATTACGCCCTGGGCGCGTGCGAGGTGCTTGCGGTCTGGAGCGCGGCCGGATTGCTAGCCGCGTGCCCGCTATGGGCTGGCGAACGCGACGACGAACTGTTCGAGCTCGGCGCTTTCTTCAGCGACGTTCGCGGCCCGTGGACGCGTGGCTTCGTCTGGGGCGGTGGACGGCGTTCGACCCATAACCAGGTGCCGTGCGTGAGCGGGCGCCGGCGCGCGCAGGCATTGAGGCGCCTGCTGCCGGCGATGGCCGGCATCGCGCGCGAGCGCGGCGACGCCGGCGTGGTCCTGCCGTATCTGCCGCTGGCGGTCGCGCGCGAACTGGCCGAGATTTGCGGCGCCAGCGTGCTGCTGCATTCGGCCGAAGCGAACATCGAGGTTCCGCCGGGCGGACTGGCCGGGCTGATGGCGGGGCGGAACAGCCACGATCGCTTCGAAGTCAGGGCCGAGATCGCCGCGTTCGCGCGCTGCGGCAATCGGGTCGAATGGGGCGCCATCGATCCTTCCGAGCAGGCGCGGGTGGCGGAACTGATCGCCTGCAACCGCGCCCGCTACGGCAGCACGCAGGGCGCGGCCTGGATGCAGCGGATGCTCGAGGCGCAACGCCGCGCGGGCGTGTTGCCCATCGCGGTCGTGGCGCGACGCGACCAGCGCATCGTCGCGCTGTGCCTGCTGTATCGCTTCGGCCGCGCGCTGCATGCGCGCTACTACGGTTGCGATTACCGCCTGGACGATCGCGATTTCCGCTACTTCGTCCTGACCTGCTACGAACCGATCGACTACGCCGCCCGCGCGGGACTCGGCGAACTGCGCTTGTCGACTTCGGCCCTGCACGCGAAAGCCAAGCGCGGCGCGCGCATCGAGCCGCTGGCCGCGGCGGTGCTGCTGACCGATCGCTCGCTCGATCCGATCGCGGTGCGCCGGCACAACCGGCGCTTCGCCGAGCGCCATCGGCGCGAACTGGGCGCGCACCTGAGCCCGGCCTGGCGAGCGTTTCTGTAGTCCATGCACGCGGAGGCGCCATGCTGCATCTGATCTACACCTTCCGCCCGACCGCCGCCGCGCGCGCCGATCTGCCCGCGTTCTGGCGCTGGGTCGGCGAACGCGAACGCTGGTTCTACGACGGCCTGGAGATGGCCCACGCTCCGCGCTGGTACGTGTGCACGGTCGGGCCGGGCGTGCACAGCCTGGAGCACTGGATTTCGTTCGCGGACGAGGCCGGCTGGGGCGATTACCGTCGCGAGGTGTCGCGCCGTTCCGCGAACCCGGCCTGGGAGCAGCGGCGGATCGAACAGGATCGCTGGTGGGACCTGCTCGATGCGCGTCTGCTCAACGATGCGCCGCTGCCGACGGTGCGCGGCGACGCAGGACGATGAGCCGCTTGTTCGAACGCCTGCGCGGCGGCTTGGTGGTGTCGTGCCAGGCCTTGCCCGGCGAACCCATGCACGGTTGCATGCCGGCGATGGCGCGCGCGGCGATCGAGGGCGGCGCCTGCGGGGTGCTGGCCAACGGCGGCAACGACATCGCCCGGATCCGCGCCGCCGTGGATGCGCCGCTGATCGGCGTGCTGACCCAGGTCTATTCGGATTGCGAGATCGCGCTGACCCCGACCCTGGCCGAGATCGATCAGGTGGCGCAGGCCGGCGCCGACATGGCCGGCCTGGACGCGAGCGAGCGTCGTCGCCCGGGCGGCCAGCGCCTGGCCGACTTCTACGCCGCGATCCGCAAGCGACATCCGGGCCTGCGGCTGATGGCCGAGGTGGCGACCACGGTCGAGGCCCTGCGGGCGCAGGCGCTGGGTTTCGACTGCGTGTCCAGCGCGGCGCTCGGCCATACGCAGGCCACCCGGGGGCAGCGCCTGCCGGACGACGACTTCGCCGCGTTCCGGCGCATGCGCCGGGCTGTCGACGGTTGCCTGCTGGTGGCTGAAGGCGGGATCGACACGCCTCAGCAGGCCGCCCGCGCGCTGCAACTCGGCGCGGATTTCGTGGTCATAGGCAGTGCCATTACCCGCCCGCAGAACATCACGGCGCGCTTTGTCGGCGAAATGAAGGCGATCGAACGCTAATTGTCGCCTTTGGCGCCGATCAAGCAGTCTGGAAGATGCCGGAAACGGCCCGGTTTTGCGGTCGATCTGGGTCGTGATCGATGAGGCCCGGGCCCTGCGAAGGGCTGGTGGAGCGGCTGTGACGCCCGTTCTTAATAATCTTTTAATTCATAAGGTTCAAATAGTTATCCCGCCCGCCGCCGCGCCGCGAAAAACCGCTGGCGTAACCGCGGATAAAGGGATTCGGCTCGAATTGGCAATAAACCGCCGGATTGGACGCCCGGTAGCGCCGAATAACGCACGCCAGATTCGGCCGGCGCGCGGAAAGATTCACAAGGATTTACCGGCTGTATTTTGTAACATATTGATGTTGTTGAATTTTCGACTCGGTTTCATGGTTTTGACCGGACTGTCGGCCAAGGCCCGTACCAGCGAATGCGACCGACACCCCGCGATCGCGTTCGTGCGTTCCAATCCCGCAACACAGCGGAACCTTTTCCCCCTTTAGCAGTCCTATATGCCGACTGCTAAGATGACGCCCATGACCTCTATTGCCCAATCCGCTGCTCTCGTCACCAACAACCTGCCTGTGCCCAGCGCGCTCGGTTCGCTGGACGCGTATATCGGCGCGGTGCATCAGATCCCGGTGCTGACCGCCGAAGACGAGCAGGCCCTGGCCCGCCGTTTCCGCGAGGACGAAGACCTCGACGCGGCGCGCGAACTCGTCCATTCGCATCTGCGCTTCGTGGTCCACGTGGCCCGCGGCTACAACGGCTATGGCCTGCAGATCGGCGACCTCATCCAGGAAGGCAATATCGGCCTGATGAAGGCGGTCAAGCGCTTCGACCCCGACCAGGGCGTCCGCCTGGTTTCGTTCGCGGTGCATTGGATCCGCGCCGAGATGCACGAGTTCATCCTCAAGAACTGGCGCATCGTCAAGGTCGCCACGACCAAGGCCCAGCGCAAGCTGTTCTTCAACCTGCGCAAGAGCAAGAAGCGCCTGGGCTGGATGAACGCCGAAGAGGTGAGCCAGGTCGCCAAGGACCTCAACGTCTCCGAGCGCGAAGTGCTCGAGATGGAATCGCGTTTGTCGGGTCGCGACATCGGCTTCGACGCGCCGTCCGATGAGGACGACGATCACGCGCCGCCTTCGCCGGCCGCGTACCTGCGCGCCGCCGAGGAAGACCCGTCGCAGTCCTACGAGCGCGAAGACGAAGAAGACAGCAAGCTGGGTCTGCTGCGCGAAGGTCTGTCCGGCCTGGATGCGCGTTCGCGCGACATCATCAAGCGCCGCTGGCTCGACGACGACAGCAAGATCACCCTGCAGGAACTGGCCGACGAATACGGCGTCAGCGCCGAGCGTATCCGCCAGATCGAAGCCAACGCGCTGAAGAAAATGCGCGGTCTGTTCGCGGCGTAAGCAGCTTCGAACAAGACGATGCAATCCAACGGCCCGGGAAACCGGGCCGTTTTTATGGGCCGATCACCGCCGCGACAGGCGGCGCATGCGCGGGCGCGGCCGCGACAAGATCCGGATATCGACCGCGCGAGGCGATGGCTATCGTGACGCCAAGCCATCGCCTGGAGTCGCCCATGAACGCCTATCGCATCAGCGGCCTGTCGCCCGAACCGTTCCGTCCCTTGTTCGCGCTCGACGACGACCGCCTGCGCGCCCACGACATGCGCCGCGTCGTCGCCGATTCGCCGCGCGGTTATCCCTGCCGGGTGTCGCTGACCGACGCCGCGGTCGGCGAGACGTTGTTGCTGCTGCCGTACGAACACCATGCGCTGGGGCCGTATCGCGCCAGCGGTCCGATCTTCGTGCGCGAGGCCGCGCTGCAGGCGCCGACGTATCGCAACGAACTGCCGCCGATCCTGGCGACCCGGTATCTGTCGCTGCGCGCCTACGACGGCGACGGCTGGATGCGCGATGCGCGCGCGGTCGAGGGCGCGGCGGCGCAGGACGAACTGCAGTTGCTGTTCGCGATCGACGGCGTGGTCAGCGTGATGGCGCATAACGCGCGGTTCGGCTGCTTCCTGTGCCGGATCGATCGGCACTGAGTCGGCGTTCGGACCGTCATCGGCCGATGCGATCGGCGCGCGCCCGGCGATGGCCGGCATGCTGCACTTGCGATGCGATTCCGCCAGGACGTGCTGCGCATCGGGGATAAAGTGGAAGCCGCATCGCACTCCCGCATGCGCCCGCCGCGCCAGGCGTCTGCGCGCCCGCGGGCCTGTCTAGACTCGCGCTCGAAGCCGCCCGGACCGGCGGTTTCCCGAATCGCGCGGGCCGATCGCGGCCCGCGTCACGCAGACCAATGGAGGGTGTATGCACGGCATCAAGCTATGGGCGGTGGGCGCGTTGATTGCAGTTCTTGGGCTGGCGCACAGCCAGCCGGCACGAGCGGGCGACATGAGCAATGCGGTGGTGACCTGCTTTGTCGACACCTTTGCACTGGACGTGCCCGAGGCCTTCAGCTGCACCTCGGTGTGGCGGCCGGGCGGCGCGACCAATCCGACCACCGCGCTGTTCCAGGTCGCCGGCCTGGGCGCGGGCAATTATTCCTATGCCTGGCGCGACCTGGAGACCAACACCGTGCCGGCCGGTTGCGGCAATCAGTCTTATTGCGAGAAGTCGATCAGCACCGAAACCCAGGGCGACGGCGAGGCCACCTTGCGCGTGACCATCACCGATCTCGATACCGGCGCGACCAAGAACGTGCAGGCCACCGCGTTCTATTACGACGGTTACACCTGATCGATCGCCGCGTTCGACCCGATCGAAAAAACGAAGGGCGCCGCGAGGCGCCCTTCGTCGTTGCGGTGAAGATCGCTTGGCTCAGCCGGCGTCGTCGTCCTTGCCGTCGCCGTCTTCGCCGGCGCCGCCGAAAATGATCCGCGCGTGGCGCTGGTAGGTGAAATACGCCCACGACCAGTTGAGCATCACGATCAGGCGGTTGCGGAAGCCGATCAGGAAGAACACGTGCGCGGCCAGCCAGAACGCCCAGGCCAGAAAGCCGGAGAACTTCAAGCCGCGCAGGTCGACCACCGCGGCGCGGCGGCCGATGGTGGCCAGGTTGCCGTAGTCGACGTAACGGAAGGCATCGATGGTGCGGCCGTCGAGGCGCGCGCGGATGGCGCGGGCGACGTAGCTGCCCATCTGCTTGGCGCCCGGCGCGACACCCGGCACCGGTTGGCCATTGGCTTGCTGGATGCTCGCCAGATCGCCGGCGACGAAGATGTCCGGATAGCCGGGCACGGTCAGGTCGGGTTCGACCCGCACCCGGCCGGCGCGGTCGCGCGGCGCGTCGAGCAGCGCGCCCAGCGGCGAGGCGGCGACGCCGGCCGCCCACAGCACGGTGCGCGCGGGCACGAACTCGGCGCCGAGGCTGTAGCCGTCGCGTCCGATCGCGCCGACCGGCGTGCCGGTGACGACTTCCACGCCCAGTCGCTGCAACTGCGCGCGGGCTTTTTCCGACAGCGACTCGGGAAAGCTCGCGAGCACGCGCGGCCCGGCTTCGATCAATCGGACCTTCGCCTGCGACGGGTCGATGCGGCGGAATTCGCGGCGCAGGGTCTTGTGCGCGATCTCGGCCAGGGTGCCGGCGAGTTCGACCCCGGTCGGGCCGCCGCCGACCACGGCGAAATGCAGCCACGCCGCGCGTTCGGCTTCGTCGTCGCTCGCTTCGGCGCGTTCGAACGCGGTCAGCACGCGACGGCGGATGTGCAGCGCGTCGTCGAGCGTCTTCAGGCCGGGCGCATGCTGCGCCCATTCGTCGTGACCGAAATAGGCGTGGGTCGCGCCGCTGGCCAGCAGCAGGTAGTCGTAAGCGATCACCTCGCCGTCGGCGAGCGTGACGCTGCGCGCGACCGCGTCCAGGCCGACCACTTCGCCCAGCCGCACTTCGACGTTGGCCTGCTTGCGCAGGATATGACGCAGCGGCGCGGCGATGTCCGGCGCCGACAGGCCGGCGGTGGCGACCTGATACAGCAGCGGCTGAAACAGATGGTGGTTGCGGCGATCGATGAGAGTGATGCGCACGTCGGCCGAGGCCAGCGCGCGCGTCGTCCACAGACCGCCGAAACCGCCGCCGACGATGACGACGTGCTTGCGCGGATCGTTGCTCATCGCGACGGGCTCAGCCGCGCAGGCGCTGGGCAAGCTGTTCTTCGAGCTTGCGCTGGTCGGCGGCGAAGCGGCGGATGCCGTCGGCGAGCTTGTCGGTCGCCATCGCGTCTTCGTTGTGCTGCCAGCGGAAGGCGGATTCGCTGAGCGTCGCAGACGGTTGGTCGCGTTGGCCGTCGTCGGACAGGGCGCGTTTGACGTCGGCCTGGGTGGATTCGAGTTCGCCGAGCAGTTCCGGCGAAATCGTCAGCCGGTCGCAGCCGGCCAGCGCCAGCACCTGTCCGGTGTTGCGGAAGCTCGCGCCCATCACCACGGTCGGGTAGCCGTTGCGCTTGTAGTACTCCCAGATGCGGGTGACCGACTGCACGCCCGGATCGTCCTGCGGCGTCGCCGGCTTGGCCATGCCGTTGGCGAGGTGCCAGTCGAGGATGCGGCCGACGAAGGGCGAGATCAGGTACACGCCGGCTTCGGCGCAGGCCACCGCCTGGGCGAACGAGAACAGCAAGGTGAGATTGCAGTGGATGCCTTCGCGCTCGAGCTGCTCGGCGGCGCGGATGCCTTCCCAGGTCGAGGCGAGCTTGATCAGCAGGCGGTCGCGGCCGATCCCGGCCTGCTCGTACAGCTCGACGATGCGGTGCGCCTGGGCCAGGCTGGCCTGGGTGTCGAAGCTCAGGCGCGCGTCGACTTCGGTCGACACGCGGCCGGGGATCAGCTTGAGGATTTCGCCGCCGATCGCCACCGCCAGGCGCAGACCGGCGTCGCTCACGCGCGCGGCTTCGTCGTCGCCCTGGGCGCCGCGCAGGGCCGCGTCGATCAGCGGCGCATAGTTCGGCAGGCTGGCGGCCTTGAGCAGCAGCGAGGGGTTGGTGGTGGCGTCCTGCGGATGGAAGCGGGCGATCGCGTCGATGTCGCCGGTGTCGGCGACCACCGTGGACAGCGCGCGCAGTTGTTCGAGTTGATTGCTCATGGGGGATGGTCTTGTCGTCGGATTCCACGCCATTGTCCCGCATCGGGGTTAGGCCGTCATGAAGCTGGCCTATCTTCAGTGCCACGCGCCGCGGCGGCGGTTGCGCTAGGCTGGCCGCGACAACGCCCGCCCGCGTCCGGGCCGGCGGCAGGGAGAACGCGCGCATGGGCCTGGCCTCGGAAGAAAAACGCATCGCGCTGCTGATCGATGCCGACAACGCGCCGGCGGCGAAGATCGAGGTGATCCTGGCCGAGGTGGCGCGCTACGGCGTGGCCAACGTGCGCCGCGCCTACGGCGACTGGAAAAGCCCGAACCTCAAGAGCTGGGAGGCGGTGCTGCACGAGTTCGCGATCCGGCCGATCCAGCAGTTCGCCTACAGCAAGGGCAAGAACGCGTCCGACATGGCGATGGTGATCGACGCGATGGATCTGTTGTATGCGCGCAACCTCGACGGCTTCGCGATCGTCTCCAGCGATGCCGACTTCACCCCGCTGGTGATGCGTCTGCTTACCGACGGGGTCAAGGTCTACGGCTTCGGCGAAAAGAAAACGCCCGATCCGTTCGTCAACGCGTGTTCGAAATTCACCTATGTCGAAGGCCTGGGCCAACCGGCCAGCGAGGACGCGCCGCCCGACGAGGTCGCGACCACGCCGCCGCGCAGCGCCAAGGACCTGCGCGGCGATACCCGGTTGGTGCAGATGCTGCGGCGTGCGACCGATTCGGCCAGCGGCGACGATGGCTGGTCGCGGTTGGCGACGGTCGGACAGCAGGTCGGCAATCAGGCCTCGTTCGATCCGCGCAATTATGGGTATCCCAAGCTCAGCGACCTGATCGAGGCGATGGGTCTGTTCGAGATTCGGCGCGATCCGCTCAATGTGTGGATACGCGACAAGAATAAAAGCGTGACCAAGCCCGTGGCCTTGCCGGCGCAGTCGCTGGCGGAGCCTGCGCAGAAAGCCGCGCAACCGGCCGCGGCGCAAGCCAAGCCGCAGGCCGCGCCGCAACCCAAGAAACAGCCGCAGCCGCAGAAGCAAGCCAAGCAGAATCCAAAGCAACAAGCCAAGCAGCAGCCAAAGCAGCAGACCAAGCAACAACCGAAACAACAAGCGAAACAGCAACCCGCGCCCAAACCGGTCGCGCCCGCGAAACCCGCGGGCAAGCCGCAGGCCTGATCCGCGTTCGTCCGCAACCTCGTCAGCGTTGCGGCGATATCGACCAGCGTCTGGATCGGATGGGCGCGATGAGCGGCGCGATGTCGGTCGCGGCGATGAACACGACGGGGTTGGCCGGCGCGAATCGCAGCGGCGTCGGTTTGGAGTTGTACGGGGCGTCGGCGATCGCGGTCGGTTATCAGCGATCGGTCAATGCGCGCGCCAGCGTGTCGCCGTCGGCGGAATCTCCGGCGATGAAAGCACGCGACGGGCACGGGCTTGCGTCGGTGAGGCGGTAACGCGCGCCGCGTCGGTGTTGCCGCGTGAGGCCGTGTGCTGTTTTGCGTGCGATGAGCGGGCAGGGTGGTACGTCATCTCGCCGCATCGGTGCGGTTCACGATTCGGCGGCGTGGCTTGGGCTAAGGTCGTCGCCCATCTCCATGGAACTTAACCATGATCGCTCGCCCCGTTTCGGCTGCTTTGCTCGCACTGTCCTTGCTGATGTCCTCGTCGGTCGCTTCGGCCACCGACAAGGTCAGTCAGGTGCCGGTGCATTTCGCCAAGGGCCAGAGCGCGACCACGCTCAACGGCTCGTTCAAGGGCTACGACACCGTCGAGTATCTGCTCACCGCCAAGGCCGGCCAGGTGCTGAGCGTGAAGGTGAGCGGCAGCAGCAACGCCAACCTCAACGTGTTTCCGCCGGCCGACTACGTGCTGCCCGATCCGCAACAGCTCGCCTTGCCGCTGGAAGGCGACGACACCCGCAGCGCGCGTCTGCCGGCCGATGGCGTGTATCGCATCCAGATGTATCAGCCGCGAGCCAGCGCGCGTCGCGGCGCGGTGGTGAAGTATTCGCTGAAGATCGAGGTGCGCTGAGCGCGCGCGAGCCGCCGGTAACCCCTGTAGGAGCGGCGCGAGCCGCGACCGCGACATCGCACCTACGACGCAAGCGAGATGTCGCGGTCGCGGCTTGCGCCGCTCCTACAGGGAGCGACGAAGCATCTGCGCGGTATGAGTCGCTGCAATGGCTTGGGGCGTTCAGTACAGATCGGCAGGATCGACATCCAGCGACCAGCGCACCTTGCGCGCTTCCGGCGCGGCGTGGATCGCCGGCAGCGCGGCGTCGAGCGCGGCGTGCAATGGGCGGCGTTCGGGCGCGGACAGGATCAGCTGCGCGCGCAGGTAACCGGCGCGGCGCGGCATCGGCGCGGGCACCGGGCCGTTGACTTCCAGCACCGTGTCCGCGCGGCCGCGCGGTCCGGCGACGCGTTCGAACTCGCGCCGCGCCATCGCCAGGAACGCGTTCGCCGCTTCGACTTCCTGCGCCTCGGCGCGGATCAACGCCATGTGCGCGAACGGCGGAAACCCGGCGGCTTCGCGCTGCGCCAGTTCGACTTCGGCGAACGCCGGATAGCCGCCGGACAGCAGGGTGTGCATCAGTTCGTGATCGGGGTGATGGGTCTGCAGCATCACCTCGCCGGGTTTGTCGGCGCGGCCGGCGCGGCCGGCGACCTGGATCAGCAACTGCGCGAGTTTTTCCGGCGCGCGGAAGTCGGCGCTGAACAAGCCCTCGTCGATGCCGACCACCGCGACCAGGGTCAGGTTCGGCAGGTCGTGGCCCTTGGCGAGCATCTGGGTGCCGACCAGGACGCCCGGCGTGGTGCCGAATTCGCCGAGCATCTGTTCCAGCGCATCGCGCTTCTGGGTGCTGCCGCGATCGATGCGCAGGACCGGAAAATCCGGAAACCGCGCGGCCAGCGATTCCTCGATCCGCTCGGTGCCCGCGCCCTGCGATTGCAGGGCCAGCCCGCCGCAGTCCGGACACGCGTCCGGCGCCGGCCGGCGGGTGCCGCAGTGGTGGCATTGCAGGCGCCGGCCGCCGCCATGCACGGTCATCGGCGTGCCCTTGAGCGGGGTTGAACAGCGCGGGCAGTGCGCGGTCCAGCCGCAGTCGTGGCACAGCAGCACCGGGGCGTAGCCGCGCCGGTTCTTGAACACCAGCACCTGGCCGCCGGCGCGCAGTTCGCCGCCGATGCGCTCGATCAGCTCCGGCGACAGGCCGGCTTCGAGCGGGCGCTTGCGCACGTCGAGCACGCGTACCCGCGGCGGCTGCGCCTGGCCGGCGCGGCGTTTGAGTTGCAGATGGCCGTAGCGCCCGGCCTGGGCGTTGCGCAGCGATTCCAGCGACGGCGTGGCGCTGCCGAGCAGCACCGGCACGTCCAGCGCCTTGGCCCGGACCAGGGCGAAGTCGCGGGCGTGATAGCGGATGCCGTCGAGCTGCTTGAAGCTGCCGTCGTGTTCTTCGTCGATCACGATCAGGCCCGGCTCGCGCAGCGGCAGGAACACCGCCGAGCGCGTGCCGACCGCGACCCGCGCTTGCCCGCGCGCGAACGCGGCCCAGGTGCGGGCGCGTTCGCCGTCGCTCAGGCCCGAGTGCAGCGCATGCACCGGCACGCCCAGGCGGGCGCGGAAGCGGGCCAGGGTCTGCGGGGTCAGGCCGATCTCGGGGACCAGGATCAGCGCCTGCTTGCCGCGCGCCAGGCAGTCGGCGATCGCGTGCAGGTAGACCTCGGTCTTGCCGCTGCCGGTGACCCCATCGAGCAGGAACGCGGCGAAGCGGCCGCCCGCGGCCAGCACCGAATCGGTCGCCGCCCGCTGTTCGTCGTTGAGCGCCGGGCCGGGCTGCGGCGTCGGCGCGCGCTGCGCGGCCGGCACCGCGATCCGCTGCGCGTGTTCGCGCTTGGCCAGGGCGCGCGCGGCGCTGCGCCAGTCCTCGAGCAGTTCGTCCAGGCGGTCCTCGTCGAGCGCGCCGTGTTCGGCCAGCAGGTCGGCGAGCCGGCGCGGCTTGCCGGCGCGCAGACGTTCGCGGGCGGTGGCGCCGGCCTCGGTCAGGCGCCAGGCCCAGGCATGGGTATTGGCCAGCGCCTCGCCGCGGCGCAGCGGGCCGGGCAGGGCGGTGGCCAGGACTTCGCCGAGCGGGGCATGGGTGTAGCGGGCCAGCCAGCGCAGCGAGTCGAGCAGTTCGCCGTGCAGCAGCGGCTCGGGGTCGAGCCGGACGGCGACCGCCTTGAGCGCGGCCGGGTCGGTGCCGGCCTCGGGCGGGCCGACTTCGACGACCACGCCGATCAGTTCGCGGCGCCCGAACGGCACCCGCACCCGGCAGCCGACCGGGTCGCCCGCGGCGCTCGGTTCGGCGGGCGGCAGGTAGTCGAACAGCCGCGGCAACGGCAGCGGCAACGCGACCCGCCAGACGGTCGACGGCGGTGGAAACAGGGCCTCGGGCATGCCTCAGTCTAGCGAGCTGGAGCGAACGGCGGCAGACGCGTCAGTTGCGGGGCATTGCTCTGCATTGAGTGACAATAATCACGCAAGTGGCCGAGTTCGAAGGGAAAATCTCCTTATCCACACCGCCTGTGGATAAATCTGTGCATGGCGGGTCCGCAGCGATGCGCGAGGGCGTTGAAATAAGCCCTCGGGTTAGGTTGGTGAAAAAATCGCCAGACGCGCCAATCCCTTGCGTATCAAGGCTTTGCTCGTGAAACATCGTTGTAATGCGGGCGCGGCGCGGTGCGAAATTGAGGCGGATGACGGTTCTATTACTGCTGTGCACAACCGGATTTGGCTGCAAGCCGCGTCCTGCTTCGTGCGGACGCGTCTGCACGGTTTGTCAAGCGGTTTTGTGTGCCGCTCGCATCGCTATGATGCGCCGTATGGTGAAGCCGTCCCGATGAGTTCCACGACCCCCGCTACGGGCCCTTCCGCACCGCGTTCGACCGCTCCGGCGGCGCTGTCCGCGTTCCTGCGAGGCGTCGAACGGCGCGGCGCGGTGCTGGCCGAATTGCAGGCCGGCGACGCCGCCGCCGGCGACGCCGCGCTGGCCGCGGCGATGGGCGCATTCCGCGCGATCGCCGCCGACGCCGCGCTCAGCGACTGGCCGAGCCGGTTCTGGTCGCTGCTGCTGACCCAGCCCGGCCTGGCCCATCGCACCCCAGTCGCGATCGCGGTCGAGGCCACCGACCGCCTGGCCGAACTGGGCAGCGGACCGCGCGCGGCGCTGCTGCTGCGGCTGGCCGCCGGGCTCAGCGAAGGCGAGGCCGCGGCCGTGCTCGGGGTCGCCCCGGCGACCTACCGGCTGGCGCTGCAGCGCGCGCTGCCGCGGCACGCCGACGGCCGCGCCGATCCGCAGGCCTGGCAGCAATTGCGCGAACAGGTCCACCGCCGGATCAAGACCCTGCCGCCCGAGCGTCTGCAGCGGCTGGCCCAGGCGCGCGAACTCGCGCTCAGCGGCGGGCCGGCGAGCGCCGCGCCGGTGTCGGCGCCGGGACGCGCGAACCGCGCGCCGCGGTCGCGCCCGCGCTGGCTGATGCCGTTGCTGTGGACCCTGCTGGCGTTGTGCGTGCTGGCGTTCGCGGCCACGTTCTGGCCCGGCGGCGGCCTGACCGGCGGCTGGCTCGGCGCGCCCGACGGCGTCCAGATCAGCGCATTGCCGCAGGCGTCCGCGCCGGCCGAACGGTACGGCCGCGAGGCCGGACTGATCGCCCACCGCGACTTCGCCCTGCTCGCCGACCCGGAGGCCGAAGCCGCCGCGACCGACGTGGATTTCCGCAGCTGGCTGGCCGCGCGCGACGCCGGCACGATCACGGCCGTCGCCGCGGTGCCGCTGGAGACCCCGGTCGTGCCCGATGCGCCGGCCGCGCCGGGCAGCGAAACCCAATCGTCGGAAACCGACGCCTCGGAGGGCGAGTGATGCCGCGTCATGCATCGCCTTGCTCGCGCGCCCGATCGCGCCGGATGACGCTGGCCGCAACCGCGTTGGTTGTGATGTCGGTGTTGTGGCCGGCGAGCGCGTTGCCGCCGGAACTGGAGCAGGCCTTGCCGCGCCTGCCGGCCGACGCCCAGGCCCGCCTGCGCGACAACGGCCAGCGCTGGGACGGCTGGAACGAAGACCAGCGCCGCGACTTCGGCCGCCGCGCCGCGCAATGGGGCGAACTCAGCGACGCCCAGCGCGGCGAGCGCCGCGAACGTTACCAAGCCTGGCAGGCGCTGAGCGCGGACGAACGCGCGCAGCTGCAGGCCGCGGCCGCGCGCTACGCCGCCTTGCCGCCGGAGCAGCAACGCGCCTTGCGCGAGCAGTTCGACGCGCTCGATCGCAGCGAGCGTCGCGGCTGGTTGCTCGGTCCCTCGCTTGGTGCGGACTATCCCGGGTTGCAGCCGTTGCTGGCGCAATTGCCGCAGGCCCAGCACGCCGCGCTGTTGAGCGCGCTGCGCGCGCTGACCCCGGCCCAGCGCAAGGATCTGGCGGTGCTGGTGCAGCGCACCGCGCCGCAGGATCGCGAGCGCCTGCGCGGCGATCTGCTCGCGGTGCCGGTGGCGCGGCGTGGCGCGTGGTTGCAGGAGGCGTTGACCCGATGAGCGCGCGCTGATGTTCGCGCTTGGGGATGGGACGATCGGCGCGACGCCGCGGTGAGCGTCGGCCGCTGAATTTCGCGCGTGTCGCGGCGACACGTGGCGCTGGCGGCGTGGCTCAAGCCACGCGCGCCCGACTCGACGGACACGCTGCCGGCCTTGCCGGCAGCGCGCCGTTTTCAAGCGTTCAAGACTTGCTCGGGCTCAGGGCGAGAAAAACTGCGAGATCTTCGGCCAGGCAAAGGACAGCTGCGAGTAGTAGTCCTTCTTGTTGGCCGTGCTGGCGCTGCACGACGACGGACCGCCGGACAAGCCGCCGCGCAGCAGGTAATTGCCGCTGGCGTCGATGGTGAACAAGCCCGAGCCGGACGAGCCGCCCTCGGTGACGCCGCTTCCGGTCCAGCTTGCGGTGGTCACCGGCTTGGTCAGCACGCCGCCGATGGTCTGCTGGCTCGACAGCGAAGTCACTTTCGCCAGCGAGTATTTCTTCAGGTCGCCCGCCGGGTGATGGATGCCCTCGGCCAGCGTGCCGACCGTCGCGATCGCCTCGCTGCTCCAGCCGGCGTAAAACGCACCGGTGGGCGGCGCGGCCCTGAGCTCCAGCAGGGTCACATCGCTCGTGCGATCGCGGTACAGCAGCGTCGTGCCGCCGCTCAGCACCACGGTTCTCGCGCTGGCTTTCCTGCTGTTGCACGCGGTCGCATCGAAGAACCAGTAGGTCACGAACGAACTGGCCTGGGCCTGATCGGCGACGCAATGCGCCGCGGTCCACAGCAGGGCGCGCTTGGGCGTCTTGCTGTTGTTGAGCAAGGTACCGGTGCACCAGCCGGTATCGCCGGTGCCGCGGGTGACGGCGATGTGCGCCACCGCGTTGCTGGCCGCGATAAAGCCCGGGGTCGGATTGGCCCGGCAGACGATGTCTTGTTCGCAGGCGCCGCTGGTGCCGATGTCGCCGAAGGACTTGCCGATGTCCTCGCGATCGGTGAGCGGATCGAAAACCAGATGCGACAGCGCCGGAACGTCGAGGCGATAGGACTCCGGGCTGACGCCCTTCGGCAGTTGGATTTCGATGGTCATCGAATCGCCCGAGACGATCGGGCTCCAGCCCGCGCCGGCGGCGAATGCGCTTGCGTTTTCGGCGAAGACGCGGCCGTCGCTGCCGGCGAAACGCAGGCTCACGCTCGCGGCGTCGGCGCGCGCGCCGTGGGTCGCCTTCAGCGCCAGCTGCGCGCGCAGCGCTTTGGCGCCGTCGGAGGCGACGACGAATCGCGCCGCGCTCGAGCCGTCTTGCTGCGGCTCCCACGCCAACGCGCCCAGTTCGATCCGGCTGCGCTCGACCTTGCGGCCAAAGCCGATGCTCAGGGTCTTGAGTTGGTTCGAAGCGGAACGACGCGCCTTGAATTTGTCGAGAACCGCGCGGCTGGGCGCGATCAGGCTGACCGCGCGCTTGGTGGATTTCGCGGGCACGGTCAGCATCTGCGCGTCGCCCAGCGCGGCGGCCTGCGGCGCGGCGGTAACCGGCGCCGGCCCCATCGACGTGGGCGCGGGCTGCGACGCGAAGGCCGCCGAGGTCAGGCTCGCGGACAACGCGAACGCGAGAAGATTCAGCGCGGATTTTTTGTGGCTCATGATGAGTGATTCCTTGGGCTAGGACCGAGCGCGGGCATCCCACCTTGCCGATGCGCATGTGCTTGTCGAATGCAGTCGGTGTTTCGTGGGGAACACGTTGCCGAAACGCGGCCCGACGCGCTCACCCCACCTCGTCGATGCGTTGGCGCGTGGATGTTGTAACCCGGTTGGCAGTTTGGTCGGCGAAGCGAAACGGCATCGCGCGCGTTCATCGCGATGCCACGATTCGCGCGATGGCGATGCGGCTAGTGCGATGTGTGAGGTGGTGGTGTATTGGTTGTGCGTACAGGTGCGATATCGCACTGGTTCATGGTGCGCGTGAGTAGCGATACGGCGCATCGGTTCGGCGTTGCGGTGTTGGATGCGGTCGTGGCGAGCACGCCGATGCGGAAGTTTGATTGCAGTGGATGCGACCGTCGATGTCGGTTTAGGTCGGCTTGGCTTGCTTTGATTGAGCGACGCAAGCGTGTTGCGCGAATACCTGGCCGTTGTTGTGGGAATGACTTCAGCCCCGACGCTTTTCGCCCGGATCGCAGCGATCGCTCGTTTGAGCTTTAGCTACCTGTAGGAGCGGCGCGAGCCGCGACCGCGACATTTCGCTTGCATCGAAACCTCCGCCGTAGCCGAAATGCCGCGGTCGCGGCTTACGCCGCTCCTACAGGGGCTGCGCTTAGTTTGCGATGGGGTGCGGGATTCGGTGCGTACGATGGTGGTTTCGATGCAAGCGCGGTGGCGCGGTCGCGGCTTACGCCGCTCCTACAGGGGCTGCGCTCATTTTGCGATGGGGTGCGGGATTCGGTGCGTACGATGGTGGTTTCGATGCAAGCGAAGTGGCGCGGTCGCGGCTTGCGCCGCTCCGACAGGGGCTGCGATCAGTTTGCTGTGGGATGCGGGATTCGGTGCGTACGATGGTGGTTTCGATGCAAGCGAAGTGGCGCGGTCGCGGCTTGCGCCGCTCCTACAGGGGCTGCGCTTAGTTTGCGATGGGGTGCGGGATTCGACGCGTACGATGGTGGTTTCGATGCAAGCGAAGTGGCGCGGTCGCGGCTCGCGCCGCTCCTACGGGGGCTGCGCTTAGTTTGCGATGGGATGCAGGATTCGCCGCGACGCGCTGAACTTGCCGCCGAAACGGGCCATGCCGTCGGCGCGCAATCGCGGGGCGTGGTCGCGCAGGTAATCGTCCAGCGCGGCCTGGTCGCGCAATCGGTACTGCACGCACAGCGCGCGGCGGCCGGGTTCGGCGAGCGGGTCGGCGACAAGGTGCAGCGTCGCGCCGAGAAACCCGGGCAGGGCGCAGATCTGCGCGATGTGCTCGCGCAGCCAGGCGAGGTAGTCGTCGGCGATGGCGGCGTCGAGGTCGAGGTTGACCTCGTAGATCGCGCCGGCCATGTCGCCGGCAGCGTCCGCGCGCGCCGTGCTCACATCCGTACCAGCGCGGCGAACGCCAGCGCGGTCACCGCGAAGCTCAGCAGGACGAAGTACAGCGTGCCGATCACGGTGTAGCGCACAAGGGTCAGCAACCAGCCGTTGCCGTACACGCGTTTTTCCATCAGCAGCAGATAGATCGGCATCCATATCCACAGCGCGCTGATGCCGAGGCCGCTGATCCAGGCGAAGCCGCTCCAGTGCGGCGAGATCGCGTTGCTCAGCAGCACCAGCACGAACATCGCCAGGATCGACAGGCACAGGTAGACATGGCTGTACAACGCCACCGCCAGATGTTCGAGATAGCCGCGGCCCGAACCCAGGTAGGTCAGCTTCAGCAGCAGCGCGAAGATCGGCACCATCAGGAACAGCGCCGACGGCACCGCGGCGATCAGCGAGTGGATGTACAGCCACGGTTCCTTGCTGGCGCGCTTGAAGTTGATCTCGCCGCGGCCGACCTGGCGGTTGAGCCAGTCGTTGGCGAATTGCGGCCACCAGCTCACCGTCAGCGGATTGGTCTTGGCGTCCCAGGCGCGGCCGTTGAACGACAGCGGGCTGCCGTCGTCGCAATCGGTGTCGCCGTAACGCTGCGCGTCGAGCGGGCGCGGCGGCGCGCCCTGGCTGATCGTGGCGTGCGCGATCTGCAGCGCGGCGATGCGGCAACCGGCTTCGGCGTTGGTCTTGGCGATTTCGCGGTTGGTCCTGTCGCGCGCTTTCGAACCGGCCGGCGCGGTCGCCAGTTGCGCCTTGAGCGGCGCGATCAGCGCGTCGCGGCGTTGTTCGACCTCGGCCAGGGTCTTGGCCGCGGCGATGCCGTTCGGCGGCTCCAGCGCTTCGGCGGCGTCGCGCGCGCCCTCGGCCTTGCCCTCGGCGATGTCGGTTTCGTCGAGGCTTTGCTCGCCGCGCAAGGTCTCGATGCGCAGGTCGGCCTGGCGCTGCACGCCCTCGATCGACTTGTCGATGGCGCCGCGGGCGGAGGCCGGTATCGCTTCGCGCGCGGCCTGCAGTTCCTTGATGGTCTGCAGGCGCAGCGATTCGACTTCGGCGACCGAATCGGCTTTCTTGATCTGCTTCTGCCGGTTGCCCATGCGCACCGTGGTGCCTTGCAGGTCGACGACCTCGAAGCCGGGCTTGGTTTCGTCGAAATGCACGGTGAACTGGGCGACGAAGAAGGTCAGCACCGAGACGATCACGAACAGCCGCAGCGGCGCGACATAGCGCACGCGATGGCCGGCGATGTAATTCTTGGCGACCCGGCCCGGAGACAGCAGATCGCGCAAAGTCCGGAAGATGCGGCCGTCGAGATGCCAGAACGATTCGAACACTTCCTCCAGCGCATGCCCGGCGTGGCGGATCGGGTTGATGATCGACTGGCCGCAGACGTGGCAATAGTGGCCCTGCAGCGGCGCAGCGCAGTTTTCGCAATGGCTGGGATGGCCGTGGCCGTCGCCGGGGGCGTGGCCTTGCTCGCGGTCCTGCTCGTGGCCGGGTTCGTGCTCGCCAGCATGGCTGGCGCCTGAAGAAGTGGTTGCGCTCATTGGGAATCGAGAAAAGAGGCTCCCCGGCCTTCACTTTCGAGCGGGTAAGATAGCCGTCCGCCGCGACCCGGCGCCAGCGCCCTAGACCGGATGCGCGGCCGCAGTCGTGCTGTTGGTCCTCTCCCATGTCCGCGTCATCCCCCACCGATTCCCGCCCCGCCGCCCGTTCCGGCCTGGCGGGCGAGATCCGCACCACCTTGATTCTTGCCGCGCCGCTGGTGGCCGGCCACGTGTCCACCGGCCTGATCGGCTTCGTCGACAACACCCTCGCCGGTCACCACAGCACCACCACGCTGGCCTCGGTGACCATCGGCACCGCGCTGTGGTGGCTGCCGATGATGGTGCCGATCGGGACCTTGCTGTCGGTGCCGCCGTCGGTGTCGCAGCTCGAAGGCGCCGGCCGCCGCGGCGAAATCGGCGCGCTGTTCCGCCAGGCGCTGTGGATGGCGGTGCTGCTGAGCGTGTTCCTGTTCGCGTTCCTGACCCTGATCCCGTATGCGCTGGGTGCGATGGGCATCGCCCCGGGCATCATCCCCGGCGCGCGCGATTTCCTGCACGGCATCCGCTGGGGCGTGCCGGCGCTGACCCTGTTCTTCTGCATGCGCTATCTCAGCGAGGGCCTGCACTGGACCTTGCCGACGATGCTGCTCAGCGCCGGCGGCCTGCTGATCCTGGCGCCGCTGGGCTATGTGCTGACCTTCGGCAAGTTCGGCCTGCCGGAAATGGGCGCCGGCGGCCTGGGCATCGCCTCGGCGGCGATGCTGTGGGCGCAGGCGATCGGTTTCTTCGTGGTCCTCAGCCGCGCCAAGCGCTTCGCCGACCTGCGCCTGTTCGAGCGCTTCGACAAGCCGCATTGGCCGACCATCCGCGGCCTGCTCGCGACCGGCCTGCCGATCGGCGTGACCGTGCTGATGGAGGGCAGTTTGTTCATCGTGACCGCGCTGCTGATCGGCCGCCTGGGCGAAGTGCCGGCGTCGGCGCATCAGATCGCGATCAACCTGTCGGCGCTGTGCTTCATGGTGCCGATGGGCCTGGCCGAAGCGACCACGGTGCGGGTCGGCCATGCGATGGGCCGGCGCGACTACCTCGGCGTGCGCCGGGCCGGTTACGCCGGCTACGCGATCGTGATCGCCACCCAGTTGTGCTCGGGCATCCTGCTGTTGAGCGCGAACGAGCTACTGGTGAGTTTCTACACCGCCGACGCCGCGGTCGCGACCCTGGCCGCGTCGTTGCTGCTGTATTCGGCGATGTTCCAGTTCCCCGACGGCATTCAGGTGCTGTCGGCCGGCGCCCTGCGCGGCCTCAAGGACACCCGCATGCCGATGATCCTGGCCGCGCTGGCCTATTGGGGCGTGGGCATGCCGGTCGGCGCCGGGCTCGGTCTGGGGCTGGGCTGGGGGCCCAAGGGCATGTGGATCGGCCTGATCGCCGGCCTGACCGTGGCCTCGGTGTTGCTGGGCCTGCGTTTCCTGCGTTCCAGCCAGCCCGAGCGGCTGGCCGCGCGGATGGCGACCGAGGCGCCGCATGAGGTGGATCCGCATGAGACCGGCTGCACCTGAGAGAGCGGGAATCGGGAATTGGGAGTCGGGAATCGGAAAAGCCGAAACCCCGGCCCTTGATCTTCCGATTCCCTATTCCCGATTCCCGATTCCCGGCCTTCACAGTACGAATGGCGGGTGAAACCGCAACCCGTGCCGGGTTAGTCTGACCCGGTACACATGGAGTCTGTGCAATGAACCAAACCACCCCAAGTCGCGGGCCGTTGATGCGATTCTTCGTCGGCGTCTGGGACACGATGAATTTCACCCGCCGGTTGATCTTCAACCTGCTGTTCTTCGGCTTCCTGTTGCTGTTCCTCGCCATGCTGCTGTTCAGCGGCGGCGGCGCCAAGCCGTTGCAGGAGCGCACCACCCTGGTGATCGCGCCGGAAGGCAATCTGGTCGAGCAGTACAGCTCCGACCCGGCCTCGCGCGCGCTCAGCCGCGCGTTCGGCGACAAGAATCCGGAAGTGCAGTTGCGCGACGTGATCCGCGCGCTGGACGCGGCCAAGGACGACAAGCGCATCGAGCGCGTCGTGCTGCGCCTGGACAAGCTGCAGGCGGCCGGCATGGCCTCGCTGCGCGAAGTCGCCGCCGCCGTGGCGCGGGTGCGCGCGAGCAAGAAGGAAGTCATCACCTTCGCCGAGACCATGGACCAGAAGCAGTACCTGGTCGCCTCGCAGTCCAGCGAAATCTTCCTCGACCCCATGGGCGGGTTGATGCTCGAGGGCCTGGGCCGTTATCGCCAGTACTACCGCGAAGGCCTGCAGGACAAGCTCGGCGTGGACGTGCACCTGTTCCGCGTCGGCGAGTTCAAGTCGGCGGCCGAGCCGTACATCCTCGACGCCGCCTCGGAAGAGTCCAAGACCGCCGACCTGTTCTGGATGAACGACCTGTGGTCGCGCTATCTCGACGACGTGGCCAAGGCGCGCAAGCTCAAGGCCGCCGACCTGACCGCCGCGATCGACGAACTGCCGCAGCGCCTGGACGCGGTCCAGGGCGACCTGGGCAAGTACGCGTTGCAGCTCAAGCTGATCGATGGTTTGAAGACCCGCGAGGAAGTCGACACCCTGCTGACCAAGCGCGGCGCCGCCGATGCCGACGCCGAGGGCGGGTTCCGCCAGATTTCGTTCGACGCCTACGTCGCCGGCATGGACCGCATGGTCAATCCGGCCGATCAGCGTCCGCAGGTCGCGATCGTGGTCGCCGAAGGCGAGATCGCCGGCGGCGAGCAGCCGCCCGGTTCGGTCGGTGGCGTCAGCACCGCGGCGCTGCTGCGCGACGCGCGCGACGACGAGCACGTCAAGGCGGTGGTGCTGCGGGTGGATTCGCCCGGCGGCGAAGTGTTCGCCTCCGAGCAGATCCGTCGCGAGATCGTCGCGCTGAAGGCCGCCGGCAAGCCGGTGGTGGTGTCGATGGGCGATCTGGCCGCCTCGGGCGGTTACTGGATCTCGATGAACGCCGACAAGATCTACGCCGACGCCTCGACCATCACCGGTTCGATCGGCATCTTCGGCATGATCCCGACCGTGCCGCGCGCGCTGGAAAAGATCGGCGTGCATACCGACGGCGTGGGCACCACCCGCTTCGCCGGTTCCTTCGACATCACCCGGCCGCTGGCGCCGGAAGTCGGCCAGGTCATCCAGACCGTGATCAACAAGGGCTATGCCGATTTCACCGGCCGCGTCGCCAACGCGCGCAAGAAGCCGGTGGCCGAGATCGACGCGATCGCGCGCGGTCGCGTGTGGAGCGGCGCGCAGGCCAAGGAACGCGGTCTGGTCGACGCGCTGGGCGGCCTGCCCGACGCGATCACCGACGTCGCCGCGCGCGCCAAGCTCGGCAAGGCCGGCGAGTACCGCGTGCGTTACGTCGAGAAGATGCCGACCCCGTTCGAGCGTTTCTTCGCCGGTCTCGCCCAGAGCCAGGCCGGCAGCGCGCTGCTGGGCCGTTCCGACCTCGCCCGCGGCCTGCTGGCCAAGGCCTTGCCGCAGACCGCATCGGACCTGCGCTTTCTGGAAAGCTCGATCAAGCCGACCAGCGGCGTGCCGGTGAAGTCGCTGGCGTATTGCTTCTGCGAGCTGTAACCACCGCGGCGATTCCACTCCCTCTCCCGCCCCGCGGGAGAGGGCTGGGGTGAGGACCGCAGCCGCGAACAGTCACAAGCCAACGGGCCGCATCGCGGCCCGTTGGCGTTTCGCAAGCCGAAAGCCGCTCGCTGCGATCGCGACGAAACATCCGCGCGAGCCGAACCGACCGGTGAAGTCGCTGGCGTAGTGCTTCTGCGAGCTGCAACCACCGCGGCGATTCCACTCCCTCTCCCGCCCCGCGGGAGAGGGCTGGGGTGAGGGCCGCAGCCGCGAACAGTCACAAGCCAACGGGCCGCATCGCGGCCCGTTGTCGTTTCGCGAGCCGAACCGAACGCGGCGATGCCGATACCCCGTCCGCAACAATCACCATGCGACCACGCACGACGGGTCGCATCGCGCCCGGTCGCATCCGCCGCCGATTCACCCGCCCGCGGCGTCGATCGCGTCGCGGGTCTGCTGCGCGCCCTGATCGACCGCGCCCTCGACTGACTTGGCCTGCTCGATCGGCTGCTGAATCGCGTCGCGCATCTGCGTCGCCTGCGGGTCCACCGGCCGCTCCTTCTCCGGCGGCGCGGGCTTGGAGCATGCGCCCAGCGCGCACAGCAGCGCGGCGCAGGCGAAGGTCGATACGATACGGCGTGGTTTCATCGCGGCATCCTCGGTCGGTCCGGCCGTTATGCTACGCCGGTCGCGCGCGCAGCGCGGCGATCCACCGCACACCCGGAGACAAGCCATGGACCCCAAGCGCTGGCGACTGGACGGACAGCTCGCATTGGTCACCGGCGGCAGCGCCGGCATCGGCCGCGCGATCGCGCGCGAATTGCTCGGCTTCGGCGCCGACGTGCTGCTGGCCGCGCGCGACGCGACCGCGCTGGAATCGGCGCGCGCCGAACTGCTGGAGGACTTTCCCGACCGCGACATCCACGGCTTCGTCGCCGACGTCGCCGACGACGAACAGCGGCGCGAACTGCTGGACTGGGTCGAGGACTTCGGCGAAGGCCTGCATATCCTGGTCAACAACGCCGGCGGCAACCTGAGCAAGCCGACCAACGACTACACCGAGGACGAGTGGCGGCAGATCTTCGAGATCAACGTGTTCTCGGCGTTCGAACTGTCGCGCTACGCGCATGCGCTGCTGACCCGCCACGCCGCGTCGAGCATCGTCAACGTCGGCAGCGTGTCGGGCAACCTGCACGTGCGCACCGGCTCGCCCTACGGCATGAGCAAGGCGGCGATGCACCAGATGACCCGCAACCTCGCGGTGGAATGGGCCGAGGACGGCGTGCGCGTCAACGCGGTCGCGCCGTGGTACATCCGCACCCGCCGCACCTCCGACAAGCTGGCCGATCCGGATTATCTCGACGAAGTGCTGCTGCGCACGCCGGCCGGCCGCATCGGCGAACCCGAGGAAGTGGCCGCGGCGGTCGCGTTTTTGTGTCTGCCGGCGGCGGGTTACATCACCGGCGAATGCATCGCGGTCGATGGCGGGTTTCAGCGTTACGGATTCTGAGGACGCCGCCATGCCCGCTCGCGACAAAGCGCCGGCCGTCATCGATATGCGCACGTCGGGTTCCGGATGGGCCTTGTTCGGCGCGACCTTGCTGGCGATGGGACTCCCGACCATGCTGGACCCGTTCGTGCCGTCGCTGGAGGCGGCTTGGCTGGGCCCGGTGATGGTGTTGTTGGCCGCGGCGGTGGCCGTCGGCGTGATCGTGCTGCTATACGGTTGGCCGCTGTCGCTGGACGCGTCGTCCGGCCGGAGCAACGGCGGCGCGATCCAGGTGCTGCTGTGCGTGGCGTGCTTCTTCATCGCACACAGCGCGCTGCGCTTCGGGTTGCCGATACTGCTGCACCACCTGGCCGGCCCGCGGCCGGCGACCCAGATCGAAGCGGTGCGCGTGCGCGAATCGAGTTTCCGCGGTTGCCGCACCTCGGCCGTGCTGCCCGGCGACGGCTTCCTGCTGCGTCGTCGCCTGTGCAAGATTGCGCCCAACACCTTCGGCGCCTTACGCCACAGCGAACGCATCGAGCTGCGCGGCACGCGCTCGTACTTCGGCATTTCGGTCGAGGGTTACGACGCTGCGCCGCCCGCGCCGCGCTGACCAGCCTCGGCGTTATGGGTTGTGACCGGCGCGATCCTCGACCGCCGGCGCGGCCTTGAACTGGCTTACCGCGATGCCGAAATACGAGGCCGAACCGGCGATTTCGATGCGTCCGGTTTTCGCCAGCGCGCCATAGCTCGCGGGATCGAGCTTGCACAGTCTGCGCCGCATCCACAGCGAATCGCCCGGAAACGAGGCGTGCTTGCGGCAGCCGCGTGCACTGCCCGCATCCATCTGGACCGGCTCGATCAACACCACCGGCTGGGAGGGAGCGAGCCGATGCAACAGCGGCAGCAGCCCGGGCAGGAACACGTACAAAAACACGAGCGTGAGCACCGCGTATATCGCGCTGAGGGAGGCGGTGTCGCGCGAGCCGAGCAGGCGCGGCGGCGATCGCAGGTCGAAGCCGCGCTGCATCACGATGAACGTGCAGATCGCGGCGGCCACCGCGCAGGCGCTCAACAGCAGCTTCAGCCAAAGCACCTCGGGCGAAGGCAGAAAACGCTCGCAGGCCCATGAGGACCAGGACATCAAGCCCATCGCGACGACCACGATGAGCACGATCTTGACGGTGAATCGCCAGTTGAGGTCCAGACCAGGGTTGGGAGCGGGTTGCGGCATGTCGCGATCCTTCGCACGGCATTCGACTATAGGCCGGGGCGCGACCGGTTGCGATACGGGTAATCGCCCACCGCGAACAGGCCGAACGTTGCCGAAATCCGCCGGGCGATACGCGCGAACTTACTTGCCGCAGGTGCTCTCGGTCACGATCCGCTGGATTCTTGCGACCTCGGCCGCCGACGCGTCGCGGCTGTCGCTGCGGCCGAAACGCAGCGCCGATTGCGCTTCGCGCAGGCGCTGCTTCCAGTTTTCGCACAGGGCCTCGTCGGGCAGGCGCTGGCATTGGTCGGTGACCATCTGGCAGGCGACGCCGACGCCGGGGCTGGTGGTGCCGCCCAGGCCGGTGGTCTGCAGCTGCGCGCAACGCTGCGGCGGGTTGCCGTCGTCGTTGAGGTAGCGGCCGTTGTCGTAGGTGCGGCATTCGAACAGCACCGGCGGCGGCAGTCGGTCGGCGTCGGCGATCTGCGGGCCGGCCGGCACGGGCGGGGCTTTATTGGCGGCCGCGGGCGTCTTCACCGACGGCAGCTGCGAGGACACCGGCGGGTGCGGCGGCGGCGCGTTGGCCGGCGCGTACGGCGCCACCGGCGAACCGATGAAGGTCGGCGGCGCGGACGAGGTCGACACGCCTTCGAGCACGCGTTTTTCCTGCTGCTGGCCCTTCGGGCACGGGGTGTTGTTCTGCACCGTCAACTGGCCCAGGGCATCGGTGCAGCGGTAGATCACCACCTTGCCGCCTTGCGCATGCGTGCCGGCGCTGGCCAGCAACAAAACCGACAACCACCACACACGCATCAGTAAGCTCCGCAATCGGCGTTCATTCGCGCATCGATGATGCGCTGTTCCCGGGTGATCTGTTCGCGCTCGCTCTGCAGCGCGCTGTTGTAGCGGCGATCGCCCTGGTAGCGGTCGTCGCGCAGGCGCGAGCACACTTCTTCCTGAGGCAGTTGCTCGCATTCGTCGCGGATCAACTGGCTGCCGTAGTACACGCCGGAGCCGTAGTTGTAGCCACCGGAATAATACCCGCCCGAGTAGGCGGTGCTCGCATAGCTGACACTGCCGTGGCGGCCGTTGGCGGCCACCGCGATGCCCGCCGAGCCGATGCCCATGGAACGGGAGCTGGTGGAATTGAGCACCGCGGACGGGTCGCCCAGGCGCGGCCGGGGCGCGCCGATGCGGCCGCCGAGCGAGGTGTGGTTGTTGTTGTAGACCGGCACGCCGTAGCCCAGGTCGACGATCGGCACCATGCGCGGATTGCCGTCGCCGTTGCTGCTGGCGTAGCGGCTGCCGTCCGGGCGCACGCAGTCGAACATCGGTTGCGGATTGCGCACCACCAGCACGCGTGGCCTGCTGTCGATGGCCGGACGCGAGGCCGGGGCCGGCGCGGCCGAAGCTTCGATCGTCCGCGGCGGCGGGTCGACCGGGCGGGCCATGCTCAAGGTCTGCTGACGCTGGCCCTTTGCGCAGGGCGTGTCGCGCAGGCTCAGCTGGCCGCGATCGTCGGTGCAGCGATAGATGAGCACCTCGGCGGCCTGCGCCGTCCCCAGCGATGCGCCGGTGGACAGCAGGGCGGCCAGGACCAGGCTTCGACGGCGGGCGTGGATGGCGTTCATGCATGCATCTTGCGCCTCGCCTGCGTTACGGGGAAGTCGAATCGGGGCGCCGTTCGCGGGCGTTGAGGGCGGGTTTAGCGAGGGCCGGCTTGGCGACGGCCCCTTCGGCGACGGCCGGTTCAGCGCCGCCAGACCAGCACCAGCACGCCGCTACCGACCATCAGCAGCCCCAGCCACTCGCGCGCGCTCGGCCGCTCGCCCAGGAAGCTCACCGCGAACAGCGCGGCCAGGACCACGCTGAGCTTGTCGACCGGCACCACCTGGGCCACGTCGCCGAGTTTCAGCGCGCGGTAGTAGCACAGCCACGAGGCGCCGGTGGCCAAGCCGGACAGGATCAGGAACAGCAGCGAACGCGACGGCAACGTGCGCGGATCGACCCATTGCCCGCTCAGCGGCACCAGCAGCGCCAGGGCGATAACGATCACCACGGTGCGGACCAGGGTGGCGTAGTCGGCGCTCACGCCCTGCACGCCGACCTTGGCCAGCACCGCGGTCATGGCCGCGAACACGGCCGACAGCAGCGCCCACAGCGCCCAGGCGGGGAACGGGCTGGTGACAGGGTTCATGGCGGGACCTCAAGGCCGGGACAGGGCGAGGATAGCCCCGGCCGCGTCGGAGCCCGGTCAGCCCCGCAGGACCTCGCCGGTCGTGGCGACGCGGATCGGGGTCGGCGCGGACAGGCCGCCGGTTTCGCCGGCGCACACGCCGTCGGCGAGCGCGAGCAGGGCGCGGTCGAGCTGCTCGCGCTGGAACGCCGGCGGCTGGCCGGCGAGGTTGGCGCTGGTGGAAACGAGGGGGCGGCCGAGCGCCTGGCACAGCGCGCGTGCCTGCGGATGCGCGGTGACGCGCACGGCGACACTTTCGTGGCTGCCGCGGATCCAGGCGGGGACCGCGGCGGTGGCGGGCACCGCCCAGGTGTTCGGCCCGGGCCAGCTGGCCCGGACCGTCTCGGCGCGCTCGGCCGGCAACGCCGACCAGTCGATCAGGCCATCGAACTGCTCGACCGAGGCCGCGATCAGGATCACGCCCTTGTCCACCGGCCGTTGCTTGATCGCCAGCAGACGCAGCACCGCGGCCTGGTCGAACGGATCGCAGCCGATCCCCCACACCGCTTCGGTCGGATAGACGACGACGCCGCCGCGGGCGAGCGCGGCGGCGGCGTGTTCGAGGCTCAGCTCAGGCATGCGGATCGGGCGCAGGGGGCGATGGCGCAGTGTCGCATGGCGGTCGTGGCGTCGGGATCGACCCGTTCGGGCCAGAGCCGGGCTTGGTTCGAACTGAGTACGACGGAGCTCAGTACGGCACCCAGGCGTCCTTCCAGGCGTAACCGGTGCCGGGACGGTAGGCGTCGGCGTTGATATTGCACCAGCCGCCTTCGGGGAACGGCCGGCAGCCGTACAGCTTGCCGTCGCTGCCCTTGACCACGGTGGCGCCGGGCACATAGCGGCCGATGCCGTCGGGGTAGACGTAGTCGTAACCCGACGGCGTGCCCGGACTCGGGTTCGGATTGGGATTGGGATTGGGCGCGGGCTGCCGGATGTCGAGCTGGTAACGGCGGCCGCTGCCGCTGAGGAAGACACGATTGGCGCTGGCCGAAGGCTGCGGCGTGATCGCGCCGTTGCTGTGCACGCCGATGCGGGCGTAGCGCGCGGTCGCGTTGACCTGCCGGCCCAGGCGCAGCGGCCAGGCGGTCGCCGCGGTCTCGCCGGCCTTGAGCGTGACCTCGATGCGTTCGGCGTCGTTACCGTTGGCTTCGAACACCCGCAGGCTCACGCTGGTGCCGATCGGCAACGCGGTGTGTGCGCTCAATGCGCCGGCGTCGGTCCAGGTGGTCGGCGAGGGCGGCGTGCCCGCGCCGGAAAACGCCACGTCCATGCAGGTGTAGAACGCCTCGGTCGAATCCGAGCGTTGCCAGGTGTTGTAGATCACATGACGGCCGCTGCGCTTGGGCAGCGGGCAGTTCAAATGGTAGTTGCCGTCGGACGCGAGCGCGGTGTTGCCGACCGTGCAGAACGGTTCCAGGTCGGCCCAGCGCAGCGGCTGGTTCGGGTTCCAGCCGTCGCGGGTGACATAGAAGGTCCACTCGCGGGTGGCGTGCGGCGCGGTGCCCTTGAACAGGAATTCGTAGCGGCCGTTGGCGTCGGCGGCGATCGGCTGCGCCTGCCAGTCGGCGCGGGCGAGGTTCAGGCCTTCGAAGGTGGGATTGCCGCCGCTGCACAGCTTGCCGTCGGCGACCACGGCGCGATGGTTGCCGTTGGCGGCGGCCTGATTGATGCTCATCCAGTCGTAGAACATCGCCAAGCCCGAGACCCGATGCGCGGCGGCGCAGGCCGGGTCGGTCGGGTTTTCGCGGTTGCCGTCGGCGCAGGCGACGACGCGGCTCTTGGGTTTGATCATCGAGCCGTGGGCGTGAACCTGCGCGAGCGGCAGCACGGTCAGCACGGCGAGAGCGAGAAGGGCGGACCGTATCGGGGGAATCGGGGTCATGAGCGTTCCTGGGAATGGCGTCCGGGGGCATCCGGACAAGCCAGCGTAGGCACGCTAAGCGCGAGAACAATCAGACAAGTACGCATCGTGCGTGCTCGACGAATGCCGCCGGCTGCAGGGCCAGGCAGCAATGCGCCGTTCGACGGCACCGATCGATGCCGTCGACGGCGAACGCACGGGATCGACGGCGAACGCGGACATGGCGATCGAGATCGACCTGCACGCGAACCGGTTTCACCCGATCGGCGTTGCGAAACGGCAAGCCGCCTCGCAACACCGAGGGCCGCTCAAGCCGATCTCAGTGATCGTGATGCGCGTGCTCGTCGGCGAACGGCTTGGCCGATGCCGGCAGGCGCACGTCGAAGGCGTAGGAGCGATTGCCGCTGAGGTAGACGCGATTACCCGGGCCGTCCTTCGCCTGCACCTGACCGCCGCGCTGCTCGCCGATGCGGGCGAACCTGGCGCGCGCGTTGACTTGTTCGGCGACCCGGCGCGGCCAGGCGACGATCGAGGTTTCGCCTTCGCGCAGCACGGTTTCGATCTTCTCCGCGTCGCTGCCGTCGGGGTTGAACACGCGCAGGGTCACCGCGGTGCCGACCGGGTAGTCGTTGACCACGTTGACGCTGCCCGACTCGCGCCACGGCGACTTCGCATCGGCGACCGAGTTGGTGAAGTTGACGTCCATGCAGGTGTAGAACGCTTCGGTCGAATCCGAGCGTTGCCAGGTGTTGTAGATCACGTGGCGGCCGCTGCGCGCGGGCAGGGTGCAGGTGATGTGGTAGTTGTTGCCGCTCGACAGCGGCACCGGGCCGGTCTTGCAGAACTGCTGCAGGTCGTTCCAGCGCAGCGCCGTGTTCGGGTTCCAGCCCTGCGGGGTGACGAAGAAAGTCCAGTCCTTGGTCGCGTGCGGCGCGGTCGCGTAGAAGGTGAAGGTGTAGCTCGATCCCGAACGCAGGTTGCTGGTCTGCCAGTCGCTGCGGATCACGTCCAGGCCGCGGAAGGTCGGGTTGTTGCCGCTGCACTGCTTGCCGTCGGGCACCACGGCGCGGTGGTTGCTGTTGGCGTTGGCCTGGTTGATGCCGTTCCAGTCGTAGAACAGCTGCGAACCGGCGACCGCCCAGGCGGCGCGGCAGGCCGGATCGGCGGGATTTTCCTTGTTGCCCAGGTAGCACTTGTAGATCCGGCTTTGCGGATTGACGAAGGTGCCGTGGGCGAAGGCCGAGGACGCCGGCAGGGCGGCCGCGCACAGGGCGACGGCGGCGGAGAGCAGGGAAATACGAGTGGCGCGGGTCATGACGACTCCTGTCGATGGGATAGGTGAAAGACACCCCCCAGGGAACAGGTCTTCGTGCTGGTCGTGATGCGCGCGCGATTTGGATCGCGTCTGAGTCGGGCTTCGGTCCATGGACCGGCCCGCGATGTGGGGCCGATCCTAGTGGCCGGTGCGGGCTGAATCTGTGCGAGCGGTCGCTGGCGGCGACATGCGCGGGCGTGTGGTGGCGACGGCGATGTGAAAGCGGAAGCGGCGTCACGGCTTGGCGACGCGGCTGCGACAGCGTGTCGCTGGCGTTTGTTGCGGCGCGTCGCGCGCGCGGGCCGTCGCGCAAACGCAACGGGCGCCGCAACCGGCGCCCGCTGTTCACTCGTCGATTTCGATCGCCGCTTAGCGCGGCGATCGCGCCATCAGGCGGTTTTCGCCACGGCCTTCTTGACGACCTTTTTCGCGGCTTTCTTGGTCGCGGTTTTCTTCGCGGCTTTCTTCGTCGCCTTCTTAGCCGGCGCCTTCTTGGCCGCGGCCTTCTTCACCGGTGCCTTGGCTTCGCCATCGGCGCTCACGACCTTCTTGGCGGCTTTCTTCGCCGCCTTCTTGGCCGGTTCCTTCTTGGCCGCGGTCTTCTTGCCGAAGCGGCCGCGCATCGGCTTGCCGGTTTCCTCCATCAGCTTGACCACTTCCTCCAGGGTCAGCGAAGCGGGTTCGCGATCCTTCGGGATGCGGCCGTTGAGCTTGCCGTCGCTGATGTAGGGACCGAAGCGGCCGTTGAGCACCTGGATGTCGCTGCCGTCGAATTCCTTGATGATCCGGTTGCGCGCGATCTCTTCCTTCTCTTCGATCAGGAACACCGCGCGCGCCAGGTCGATCGTGTACGGGTCGTCTTCCTTCTTCAGCGAGGCGTACACGCTGCCGCGCTTGGCGAACGGACCGAAGCGGCCGACGCCGACGCTGACTTCCTCGTCCTTGTCCAGGCCGAGCTTGCGCGGCAGCTTGAACAGCTCGAGCGAGTCCTCGAGCGAAATGGTGTGCATGCTCTGGCCCGGACGCAGCGATGCGAAGGTCGGCTTGTCCTCGTCCTCGGCGGTGCCGATCTGCGCGTACGGTCCATAGCGGCCCAGGCGCACGCTGACCGGCTTGCCGCTCTTGGGGTCGGTGCCCAGTTCGCGCGCGCCGGTGGCTTCGTTGCGATCGACCGATTCTTTCTTGTCCTCGACCAATTGCTTGAACGGGCCCCAGAAGCGCTCCATCAGCGGCACCCAGTCCTCTTCGCCGCGCGACACCGCATCGAGCTCGTCCTCGAGCTTGGCGGTGAAGTCGTAGTCGACGTACTGGGTGAAATGGCCGGACAGGAACTTCGACACCGCGCGGCCGACGTCGCTGGGACGGAAGCGGCGGCTGTCGAGTTCGACGTACTTGCGGAACAGCAAGGTCTGGATGATCGAGGCGTAGGTCGAGGGACGGCCGATGCCGTATTCCTCGAGCGTCTTGACCAGGGAGGCTTCCGAGAAGCGCGGCGGCGGCTCGGTGAAGTGCTGGTCGGCGTGGATGCGGTCGACCGGGATGCGGTCGCCGGTCTTCATCAACGGCAGCTTGCGGCCTTCGTCTTCGTCCTCGGCGGCCTTGGCGTCCTTGCCTTCCTCGTACACGGCGAGGAAGCCCGGATCGATCACGGTCGTGCCCGAGGCGCGGAAGCTGTGCTCGGTGCCGGCGGCGAGGTCGACGCTGACGGTGTTGAGCGTGGCCGGCACCATCTGCGAAGCGACGGCGCGCTTCCAGATCAGTTCGTACAGGCGGCGGCCGTCGTCGTCGAGGAAGCGCGCGACCTGCGCCGGCGTGCGCAATGCCGAGGTCGGACGGATCGCTTCGTGCGCTTCCTGCGCGTTCTTCGACTTGGTCTGGTAGGTGTTGGGCTTGTCCGGCAGCGCCTTGGTGCCGAAGTCGCGCGCGATCACGTCGCGGATTTCGGCCACGGCTTCCTGCGACAGGCTCACCGAGTCGGTACGCATGTAGCTGATCAGGCCGACCGTGCCCTCGTCGCCGAGCGCCATGCCCTCGTACAGCTTCTGCGCCACGCGCATGGTCCGCGAGGTGGTGAAGCCGAGCTTGCGCGAGGCTTCCTGCTGCAGGGTCGAGGTGGTGAACGGCGCGGCCGGGCGGCGCTTGCGTTCCTTGCTGGTGACGTCGGTGACGTGCAGCGCGCCGTTGGCGGCGGCGACGATGCGCTTGCGCGCGGCCTCGGCGCTGTCGCCCTCGGTGATGGTGAACTGCTCGAACTTCTTGCCGTCGAGCTTGTTGAGCTTGGCGGTGAACGCCTGCTGCGGATGCGCGCACTCGGCCTCGATCGACCAGTATTCGCGGGCGACGAAGGCTTCGATTTCCTCTTCGCGCTCGACGATCATGCGCAGCGCCGGCGACTGCACCCGGCCGGCGGACAGGCCGCGCTGGACCTTGCGCCACAGCACCGGCGACAGGTTGAAGCCGACCAGGTAGTCGAGCGCGCGGCGGGCCTGCTGCGCATCGACCAGGTCGCTGGCGATCTCGCGCGGGTGGCTCATGGCCTCCTTGATCGCGCGCGGGGTGATTTCGGTGAACACCACCCGCTGCAGCGGCTTGCCTTCCAGCAGGCCGCGCTCGCGCAGGATCTCGCCGATGTGCCAGCTGATCGCCTCGCCCTCGCGGTCCGGGTCGGTCGCCAGAAACACGTTGTCGGCGCTCTTGGCGGCCTTGGCGATCGCGTCGACGTGTTTTTCGTTCTTCTCGATGACGGCGTAGTCCATCGCGAAGTGATTGTCGGGATCGACCGCGCCCTCTTTCGGCACCAGGTCGCGGACATGGCCGTAGGAGGCCAGGACGGTGAAGTCCTTGCCGAGGTACTTGTTGATCGTCTTGGCCTTGGCGGGCGACTCGACGATGAGGAGGTTCTTGGCCATTGGTACTCCGCAGGGCCCGGGGCGGGGCGCCTGCTCGACAGCGTGTTCTGTTGCGGCGGGCAGCGTCGGAACGGGCCCGGCGCTGCGAAGGTTTAAGAAGGCGACGCCCGCAGCGTTCGGCGGCGGGCGTTCAGGTTTCCTCTTTCTAGTGGAATCACGAGCCGGGCGGAGCTGTCAAGCTCGGCCCCTCGGAACCGCCAATAAAGTGGCACTCAATTGCTTGAAGAAGATGTGATGGATTGTGTCCTGTTCAGCTGCCAGCGCGTTGCGACTCAGCTCGAGAAGGCGGCAAATCCCAGCGCGACCAGCAGCACGCCGACCACCGCCGCCCAGATCAGGCCGGCCAGGATCAGAATCACCAGGGCCACCGTGCCGAGGGTCCGGTTCTGCAGTTCCGGGCGCGCAGTGTAGGCCCAACGGTCGACCACCTGGGTCTTGGCGACCATGTCGTGCAGGCCCTGCTTGCGGTCGGTGAAGGCGATCAACAGGTAGCCCACGTACAGGCTCAGGTAGGACAGCATGGCCGCGAACCAGCGGCCGATCGCGCGTCCGCGGCTGAGCCTGCGGCCCTGCGCGTCGACCACCTTGATCCCGACCGCGAGCTTGCCCAGCGTGGCCTGCATCGAGGACGACTCGAAGCCGGCGTAGTAGCTCAGGCTGATCGCGCCCATCAGCACGTACGACAGCACCGTGTACAGGATGAACATGCTGTCGGCGCCGCTGGTCAGCCATTTGGCCGAATCGAAGCCGCTGGCGGCGCCGAAGGCGACCATGCCGCCGAGCACCAGCACGGTATTGACCGCGTAATAGGTGATGGTGACCAGCAGGCCGTCGATCATGTACGCGGCCAGGCGCTTCCAGAACCCGGCATAGACCACCTCGTGGCCCAGCACCACCGACATGTCCTCGGCCACGCCGGCGCGCGGCGCGGCGTAGGGCGAATCGGGCTCGTCGACGGCCCGCGCGGGGATGTAGGTGTCGCTGGGTTTCGCCGACGAAGTCGACGCGAACGCAGCGGTATCGCCGGCGTTGGCCGATGCCGGCTCGGTCCGAAGTGCTTCGGCCGGACTCGCCTGCGGTTCATCCTGAAGCGGCGCGGCGGTGCCGGCCGGGTTGCGCGCGGCGGCCGCGTCGACCGCGTCGTCGGCCCGTTCGTGGGCGTCGGCGACGGCGGTGCCGACCACGCTGTCGACGCGCTCGGCCAGGACCTGGGCCGGATCGGGCGCGGCGCCGAAGCCGGGATCGGCGATCAGTTCACCGGCCAGATCGCGCCACGGCTGCCACTGCGGCAGGCCGTCGCGCCACACCAGGGTATCGGGACCCAGCTCGCCGCGACCGTGGCGCTCGATCATCTGCGCGCCGTCCAGCGGTCCGTGCCGGTTACGTTCGTTGTCGCTGTAGTACCACTGGGTCATCGCGAGTCTCTGGCGGTCGTGGGCCCGGTAGCGGGGCCGCAATGCCCCGCATGATGCCATCGACTGCCGTCGCGATGCGCCGGGGGGCAGACTTAGTCGCGGCACTCCATCGGCAGGACCGAGCGCTTTTCGATGTCCGAGGTGCAGCTCCAGCCGCCGCTGCTCGGATCGTACGACTGCACGATGTGCTTGCCGTCGATCCTGGCGCCGATACCGCGCAGTTCGACCTGGATCGCGCACTGGCCGTTCTCGGTGAGGTGGCCGAAGCTGATCCCGGCGATGTAGGTGTCGGCGTAGTCGGCGGCGGGCTGGAAGCCTTCGCTGTCGTTGCCCGGGCAGGCTTCGTTGGACTGCACGAACTCGGCGACCGCGATCTTGTGGCTGCCGGCGACGGCCATGGCCTGGGCGACCTTGGCGCGGAAGGTGTAGTCCTGGTAGGCCGGCAGGGCGATCGCGATCAGGATGCCGAGCACCGGAATCGCCAGCACGGCCAGCACGATGAGCACGATCACGCAGCCCGACAGGCCCTTGCGCGGCGGCGGCGCGGCCGGCCGGCGATTGAAATGCGCGGCCGCGGCGTCGGCGGGGTTGTTGCCGGTGGACGGTCCCGGACCGTTCGGACCCGGAGCGGCCGAGTACGCCGGCGCGTCGTTGGCGCCGGGCGGCAACGGCGGCGGCGCGGGCGCGCGCGGGGTCGACGACAGCAGGTCGCCGTCCAGGCCCAGTTCGGCCGACAGGCGTTCCAGCGGCTGCCATTCGCGCAGGCCCTCGCGCCACAGCAAGGTGTCGCGCTGGATGCGGCCTTCGCGGAAATGGCCGCGCAGCGCGTCGGCGTCGATCGGACCGACGCGGCCCTGGGCCGGATCGTGGTAGTACCAGTTCGTCATCTCGTTCCCCCTGATCTTGCGATCGTCCCTGTGTAGTGAAGACCATCGTGGCGGCGGACCGGGCCCGGCAGGGCGGCCGCGCGGACGATGGCATGCTGCCGCGCCGCCGCCCCCTGGGGCGTGCGCGAGACGCAAGAAACTAGCACGGAGAGCGGAAAACGTGACGCAGGCCGCAGCCGCGGCGCGCGCTCGGCGATGAACGGCGGCGCGCGGCGGCCGGGTGGGACGGTCTTAGGGTGCGCGGCGCGAGGACGCCGGATCGGTGCCGCCACGCCGGCAGGGCCGGCGCGGCGAGGGCTGCGCGCCGGCGTCAGACGGCCGGCGCGCGGGGTCAATGCACCGGCTCGGGCTCGTCGGCGAACATCTGGGTTTCCATCCAGGCGTACGCCGCCTCGGAACCGGGCTGGTTGAACAGGACCATCAGCACGACCCATTTCAGGTCGTCCAGGTCGAGTTCCTCCTGATCCAGCGCCATCGCCCGATCCAGCACGAGTTCGCGCTGATCGGCATCGAGGATGCCGTGCTGTTCCAGGAACAGCAGGAAGCCGCGGCATTCGACATCGAGCTTGTCGAGTTCCGGGCCGAAATAGATCCGGGTCGGTCCGCCCACGCGCGGCGCGTTGACGCTGGGCCGTTGCTGGGCCAGCGCATCGAGCCATTCGATGGCTTTGTTGATCTCGGCGGGGCTGAAACCGGCCTGACCCAATTCATCGAACAGGGGGCCGCTGCGGAGCGAATCGCGGTCGCGGACAAGGTCCGCATCGTCGGTGAAGTAATGCTCGAACAGGTACAGCAGGACGTCCAGGATGCTCTCTTTCATTTCCCTCGGCCTGCGCCGCATGCGGCGCGGTGGGTCAGGAGTTGCTGATTGACCGAATGACCCGCCGGCAGATCGATGCCGATTCGGATTCAGCGGTTGCGGAAGTAACGGCCATGCAGCGCCGCGACGCGACCCTCAAGCTCCATGACCAGCAGCATGGAGGACAGTTCGGCGATCGTCAATCCGGTGCGATCGACCAGGCGATCCATACCGGTGGGGTCGTAACCCAGCGCATTCCACAAGCGCTGGTAGTCGGGATCGGCGTATTGCGCTTGCGGCGGCGCTCCGGAAACTCGCTCGCGGCCATCGTGATCGTCGTGTGTGACGCTCGCGTGGCCGGCGTGATCCGCCGGGGGCATCGCCTCGTCGCTGGCATGGCCCGATGTAGTGGGGACGCCCAGGCGCCTGCGCAAGCCGTCGGCCAGTTCGGCCGCCAGCGGCGCTAAGGCCGCGGTCACCTCAATGGCGCTTTCGACCAGCCCGGCGCCCTCGCGGATCAGGCGGTGGCAGCCGCGCGCGAGCGGGTTGTGGATCGAGCCGGGCACCGCGAACACCTCGCGCCCGCATTCGCTGGCTAGTCGCGCGGTGATCAGCGCGCCGGAGCGCTCGGCCGCCTCGATCACCAGGGTGCCCAGGCTGAGCCCGGCCAGGATCCGGTTGCGGCTGGGAAAGTGCTCGGGCCGGGCCTGGGTGCCGGGCAGGTGTTCGCTGACCACCGCGCCGACCTGGCCGATCCGCGCCAGCAGCTCGGCGTTGCTGCGCGGGTAGGCGATGTCGGGGCCGGTGCCGAGCACGGCCACGGTCAGCCCGCCGGCGTCCAGGGCGGCGCGATGCGCGGCGGTGTCGATGCCCGCGGCCAAGCCGCTGATCACCGCCAGGCCGCTGCGGGCCAGGGCGCGGGAGAAATCGGCGGCGTTGTCGGTGCCGGCCGGGGTCGGCGAGCGGCTGCCGACCACGGCCACCGACGGGTGCCACAGCAGCGCCGGTTCGCCGACCACGAACAGCGCCAGCGGCGGGCTGGGCGCGCGCCGCAGCAGCGGCGGGTAGTCGGGGTGGTTCCACGCGATCAGGTGGTGATTGGGGTCGCCGAGCCAGCGGCTGGCCCGCTCCAGGGTCTCGGCCTGTGGGGTACGCAGGCGGTCGATCTGCTTTTCCGACAGCTCCGCCGCCCGCCACGCGCGCGGCCCGGCCGCCAGCACGGCCGCCGCGCTGCCGTGTTGTTCGATCAGCAGCCGTCGCGGCGCGGCCGCGCCGCCGGCGTCGATCAGGTTCAGCAGGGCGAGGGCGTCGTCGCGGGCGGTGTCGGGGTCGGTCTGGTTCATGCCCCAGCCTAGCCCGCAAACGACGACGGCGCCCGAAGGCGCCGTCGCGTGATGCTGTAGGAAAAGTCCGTGCGGCGAGGGCCGCGCGGCTTCGCCGGACTCAGTACGACGAGTCGGGGTGCTTGAGCTCGTAGCCGACCTTGGTCGGACGCACGCCGTCCATGATCAAGGCATAGCTGACCTTGTCGAAGGTGCGGAACACCATCGCGTGGCCGGAGAACTCGTCGGGCAGACGCACCCGCGAATTCTTGCCGAACAGGTCCTCGGCGCGGTCCGGACCGACCTTGACCCGGTCGGGCTTGCTCGTGCCGACGCGCCAGGTCGAGAACACCGTGCCGTTGTCGATGCCGTCCTTGGAGCCGACCGACAGCGCGATCACGTCGCGCGGACCGCCGTTCTTGACCAGATCGGCGACCGACAGCACCTGGGCGCGACCGTAGTCGAACTGGGCCTTGGGCGGATGCGGGAAGAACTGCAGGTCGTAGGGCTGGGCCTGGACCGGAATCAGGCGGTCGCCGACGCGGATTTCGCGGCCGGTGTCGTCGATCACCAGGGTCGAGGCCTGCATGCCGCCGACGGCGCCGCGGCTGAGCGTGCCGGTGGCGACCTGCAGCAGCTCGTAGCCGAGCAGTTCGCGGCCCTTGTCGGGCACCACCACGTCGGTCCAGATCGCGTCGAAGTCGACCGTGCGCTTGCCGCGGTAGTCCAGATCGGCCGCGCGCATGATGTCGCAGCAGGCGACGCGGTCCAGGCGGGTGTAGCGCTGGGTCGGACGGACCACGGCGTAACGCGTGCCCGGGCTCTGGTCGGTCAGGCCTTTGACGTAGGCGGCCTGGCCCTGAGTCACCCGCAGGCGGTCTTCCTCGAGGCCGACCACGTAGGGCAGCTGTTCGAAGTCGTCGACCACGCGCAGGTTCTTCAGGAACGGCTCGATCTCCGACAACGGCACGCCGGTGAGCGGCGCTTCCTGGCGCGGACCGGGCTGGACCTGGGCCGCGGCGACGCGGTCGAGGTAGGCCAGCGAGATCACGTCACCGGGATAGATGAGGTGCGGGTTCTTGATCTGCGGGTTGGCTTGCCAGATTTCCGGCCACAGCCACGGCTTCTTCAAGAAGCGCGCGGAAATGTCCCACAGGGTGTCGCCCCGTTTCACCGTGTAGGTGTTGGGGTGGTCGCCACGCAGTTCCGCCGCGAGGGCGTACGTGGCAACAGTCAGCAACGCTGCGGTAAAAACCGCACGGATAGGTTTAAACATGGCGGCCATCTACCTGATTCCCCTTCCAGGTTTGCCCTCTGCGGGCACCCGGACTATAGCCCAAGAGTTGCGAACACTAGCAGGCATTTACAGCCTATAACGGGGGTACAATGCAACCAAAGCTTGCGTATGTGACCCACGCCCCCATTTTTGACGCCCATGGCCCTGCTCCCCATCCTCGAATTTCCCGACCCCCGCCTGCGGACCAAAGCGGTGCCGGTCGAAGCCTCGCACGTAACGTCGCCTGCATTCCAGCAGTTGCTCGACGATATGTTCCAGACCATGTACGAATGCCCCGGCATCGGCCTGGCGGCCAGCCAGGTCGACGTGCATCAGCGGTTCATGGTCATCGACGTGTCGGAAGAGAAAGACCGGCCGCTGGTGTTCGTCAACCCGCAGATCGTCGCTAAATCCGGCGAGCAGGTCTACCAGGAAGGTTGCCTGTCGGTACCGGGCATCTTCGCCGACGTGACCCGCGCCAACGAAATCACCGTGCAGGCGATCGGCCGCGACGGCCAGCCGTTCGAGCTGAGCACCGACGGCCTGCTGGCGGTGTGCATCCAGCACGAGATGGATCACCTCGACGGCAAGCTGTTCGTCGACTACCTCTCGCCGCTCAAGCGCGAGATGGTGCGCAAGAAGCTGGCCAAGCAGCGGCGGCAGTCGGCTTAACGGCCGGGAATCGGGAGTCGGGAGTGGGGAATCGGCGCGGCGCCGTGTGGCGCGCGCAGGTTTTCTGCTCCCGTTCTTCGTTTCTGTAGTCTGGTGTTCTTAGCGTTGCTGCCGGCGCGATGATGCGCGCCGATTCCCCATTCCCGATTCCCCATTCCCGAGCACCAATGCGCCTGATCTTCGCCGGTACCCCCGACTTCGCCGTACCGAGCCTGCGCGCGGCCGCGCAACGCGGCGAGGTGGTGGGCGTGTACACCCAGCCCGATCGTCCGGCCGGACGCGGCCGCGAGCTGTCGATCTCGCCGGTCAAGCGCGAGGCGCTGCTGCGCGGGATCCCGGTATTCCAGCCGGAAAACTTCAAGACCCGCGCCGCGCGCGAGGCGCTGCGCGCGTTGCAGCCGGACCTGATGATCGTGGTCGCCTACGGCTTGATCCTGCCGCAGTCGGTGCTCGACATTCCGACCTACGGTTGCTGGAACGTGCATGCCTCGCTGCTGCCGCGCTGGCGCGGCGCCGCGCCGATCCAGCGCGCGATCGAGGCCGGCGACGCCGAGACCGGCGTGTGCCTGATGCAGATGGAGAAGGGCCTCGACAGCGGCCCGGTGCTGCTGCAGGCCAAGCTGTCGATCGGCGATACCGAGACCGGCGGGCAGCTGCACGACCGGCTCAGCGAACTCGGCGCGGAGGTGCTCGGCGACGGCCTGGGCCTGGCGCGCGCGGAGCTGTTCCCGCGGCCGTGGATCCAACCCGAGGCCGGGGTGACCTACGCGCATAAGCTCGACAAGGCCGAGGCGCGGCTGGACTGGAGCCACAGCGCGATCGCATTGGCCAACAAGGTGCGCGCGTTCAATCCCTGGCCGATGGCCGATGCGCTGATCGCCGGCGAGCGCGTGCGCATCCACGGCGCGATCGCGTTGCCGCTGGAGCATCGCGCCGAGCCCGGCACGGTGCTGCTGACCGGTCGCGACGGCATCGACATCGCCTGCGGCGTCGGCGCCTTGCGCGTGCGGGTGCTGCAGCGCGACGGCGGCAAGGCGATCACCGCGGCCGATTATTTGAACGGCCGCCGCGATCTGATCGCGGCGCGCGGCGCATGAGCGAATCGACTCCGCCGCCGAAAGGCCCGGGTGGGCCGCGAGGCGGACGCGTCGATGGATCGCCGGGCGCACGTGACCCGCGCGCCGAGGCCGACGCCACGCCGGGCGCGGCCAAGCCCGGCGGCACCAAGGCGTATCGGGCGAAGTCGGCTGCCGGACAGCCAGGCGAGGGAAAGTCGGTGTATCGCGCCGCCCCGCGCGCCGGCGATCGGCCCGGTGGCGCGCCGCCGCGCCGCGCCGAAGGCGGCGCCGGTAAACCGGCCGTCGCCCGGCCCGCGCCGCCGCCGTTGCTGCCCGGCGCGCAGCCGCGCGCGATCGCCGCGCGCGTGCTCGACGCGGTGCTGCATCGCGGCCGTTCGCTGAAAGCCGAACTCGCCACCGCGCTGCCGACCTTGCCCGATCCGCGCGATCGCGCCCTGGTCGAGGCGATGTGCTTCGCGGTGCTGCGCCAGCCGTTGCGGTACGAGGCCGCGCTCGAGGCGTGGATGCCGCGCGCGCTGTCGCGTCGCGACGGCGACCTGCGCGCCTTGCTGTACGCCGGACTGGCCCAGCTCGATCCGCTGCAATTGCCCGCGCACGCCGCGCTCGCCGCGACGGTCGAAGCGACCCGCGCGCTCGGCCGCAAACACCAGGCCGGACTGGTCAACGCGCTGCTGCGCCGCGCCCAGCGCGACGGTCTGCCGGCCACCGACCCGCGCCATTCGCATTGGCCCAGTTGGTTGCGCGGCCTGCTGCGCAAGCAATGGCCCGACCACTTCGACGCGATCCTGGCCAACAGCGCGATCGCGCCGCCGATGTGGCTGCGCGTCAACGCCGCGCGGGTCGGGCGCGAGGACTATCGCGCCCAGCTCGCCCAGGCCGGCATCGCGAGCATCGCGCCGGCCGTGCCGGTCGAAGCGCTGCGGCTGCAGGAAGCGGTGCCGGTCTCGACGTTGCCCGGCTTCGCCGAAGGCCTGGTGTCGATCCAGGACCTGTCCGCGCAACTGGTCGCCGATGCCTTGTCGCCCGCGCCCGGCGCGCGCGTGCTCGACGCCTGCGCCGCGCCCGGCGGCAAGAGCGCGCACCTGCTCGAACGCGACGGCGCGCTGCGCCTGACCGCGCTCGACATCGACGCGCAGCGCTTGCAGCGCGTGCGCGGCGGGCTGATCCGGCAGGGGTTCGCCGATCGGGTCGAACTGCTCGCCGCCGACGCGGCCGAGCTGGACGCGTGGTGGGACGGCCGG
This sequence comes from Lysobacter capsici, assembly GCF_014779555.2. Classification (NCBI taxonomy): domain Bacteria; kingdom Pseudomonadati; phylum Pseudomonadota; class Gammaproteobacteria; order Lysobacterales; family Lysobacteraceae; genus Lysobacter; species Lysobacter capsici. The sequence continues at coordinate 5,518,116 of NZ_CP094357.1, read as the reverse complement.
CCGTTCGATGCGGTGCTGCTGGACGCGCCGTGCTCGGCCACCGGCATCGTGCGCCGTCAACCCGACGTGGTCCTGCACCGACGCGAATCCGACATTCCCGCGCTTACCGTCCTGCAGGCACGCCTGCTGGATGCGTTGTGGCACACCGTCGCGCCCGGCGGCGTGCTGGTGTACGCGACCTGTTCGATTCTGCAGGAGGAGAACGAGGCGCAGGTGCGCGCGTTCCTCGCCCGCACCCCGGACGCGCGCAGCGAGGCGCTGGACGCGCGTTACGGCCACGATCGCGAGGTCGGCCGCCAGCGCCTGCCCGGCGAGGACGACGGCGACGGATTCTTCTACGCGCGCCTTCGCCGTTCGCCGCCGGACGGCGCCGCGCGCCCAGGATGAGTGCAATGTAAGCAGCCGGCGCCGTCGACGGCGCCGCCCCGCACTGGTTTCTAGTTCGTTGGGTATCATCCGCGCCATGCCTATCACCGCATTCAATCGAGCCACCAAGCGACATCTGTGGTTGTTCTGGGTCGTCGCCTCGCTGGTGCTGGTCGCCGGTCTGGGCCTGCGCGATCCGTGGCCCACCGACGAGCCGCGGTTCGCCCTGGTCGCCAAGCAGATGGTCGACACCGGGGTGTGGCTGTTCCCGCATCGCGGCATCGAGCTGTATTCGGACAAGCCGCCGTTGTTCATGTGGACCCAGGCGGTCTCGTATTTGTTGACCGGCAACTGGCGCATCGCGTTTCTGTTGCCGTCGCTGCTGGCGGCGCTGGGCACGCTGTGGTGCGTGGTCGATCTGGGCCGGCGCCTGTGGACCCCGCGGGTCGGCCTGTACGCGGGCTGGGCCTTGCTGATCACGATTCAATTCGTGTTCCAGGGCAAGAAGGCGCAGATCGATCCGTCGGTGGTGTTTTGGATCACCCTGGCCAACTACGGCCTGTTGCGGCATCTGCTGGCCGGCCCGGCCTGGCGCTGGTGGGCGATCGGCTGGTTCGCCGCCGGCATCGGCACCATCACCAAGGGCGTCGGCGTGATCGCATTGCTGATGCTGGCGCCGGTGGCGCTGGCGGCGGTGCTGCGGCCGCTGCACGCCGCGATGGCGCCGGGCGGCGCCGGCGCGCGGCTGCTGGCGTGGACGCGCATGCCGGTGCGCGCCGGCATCGGCAATCCGCGCTTCTGGCTGGGGCCGCTGGCGTTCGTGGTGGCGGTGTCGCTATGGATCGTGCCGATGGTCGCGGGCGTGTTGTCCAGCGGCGATCCGGCCCATCAGGCGTATCTCAACGACATCCTGTTCCGGCAGACCGCCGGGCGCTATTCGCGCTCCTGGGACCACCACCAGCCGTTCTGGTACCACTTCGGCGTCATGGCCACGATGTGGCTGCCGACCATGTTCGCGCTGCCGTGGGCGATCCCGGCCTGGCGCCGGCGGCTGCGCCGGCTCGACGGCCGCTATCTGCTGCCGCTGGTGTGGTGGGCGCTGGTGATCGTGTTCTTCTCGATTCCCGCCGGCAAGCGCGACGTCTACATCATGCCGGCGCTGCCGATGGTGTGCCTGGCGCTGGCGCCGCTGTTGCCGGGGCTGCTGCGCCGGCGCGCGCTGCGGGTGTTCGCGATCGCCTTCGCCGCAGCGTTGACCCTGGCCGCGCTCGGCGTCGGTCTGGCGATGTGGTTCGGCGATCCGGGCTTCGAGCGGCGTCTCATCGTCGAGCGTCAGCTGACCGACGGCGCGCACCAGCTGACCGTCGCGGTGCTGGCGATCGGCGCATGGGGCACGGCGGCCTTGTTGTGGGCGGGGTGGAAGCGGCCGTACCACGGCCTGATCGCGACCCTGGCCGGGCTGTGGGTGCTGTACGGCTTGCTGATTCCGCCGATTTTCAACGACGCCTCGTCCGCCCGCGGCGTGATGACCCGGGTCGCGCACACGATCGGGCCGGACGCGGAACTCGGTCTGGTGGGTTGGCGGGTGCAGAACATGCTGATGAGCCCGCCAGGCACCAAGGACTTCGGCTACTCGGTGCCGTGGAACCGGCAATTGGCGATGGGCCTGGCCTGGCAGGCGCAGTCGCCGCAACGGCGCTGGTTGCTGATCCAGGAGCCGGCGGTGCCGGACTGCGTCGATCGCAGCCAGGCCAAGGTCGGTGTTTCCAATCGGCGCAATTGGTGGCTGGTGCCGTATTCGGCGCGGGTCACCTGTTCGGCCGCGCCGGCGATCAGCGGGATAGACAAAGCAGACCTGGACTGAGTCCGTGCCCGCATCGCCAATGCCCTTGCCCGAATCGCGCATCCACCTGACCGCCGACGCCGCCATCGCGAGCGTGGAATCGCCGCGCCTGCTGCGGGCGCGGCGGGTGCTCGAGATCGGCCTGTTCTGTCTGCCGGCGCTGCTTATCTCCACGCCCTGGGGGCTGACCCCGTTCACCGCGTTCGCCCTGGCCGCGCTGCTGATGGCGCCCGATCAGCTGCTGCGCGGCAAGCGCGAGATCGGCCGTTCGCTGCGGCTGTTGCTGGCGCTGGTGCTGGCGGTGACGGTGGTGGTGGTGATGTCGAAGTTCATCTTCGACGTGCGCTGGCGCGAGGTCGACAACCGGCTGCGCTTGCTGACCCTGCCGTTCTTCGCCCTGATGGTCTATGCCTACCGGCCTTCGCGGCGCTGGCTGTGGGCCGGGGCCCTGGCCGGCCTGGTCGGCGCGTTCGTGGTCGCGGCCTGGCAGGTGGGCAACGGCGTGGATCGCGCGCTGGGCTGGACCGACAACGCGATCATGTTCGCCGACGCCTTGATCGCCTTGATCGTGCTGGCGGTGTTCTGCCGTCCGCCCGGCGAGTTGCTGTGGACGACCCTGGCCTGCGCGATCGGCATCGGCGCGGTGGCCCTGAGCGGCAGCCGCGGCATCTGGCCGGGCCTGGCGCTGGTGCTGGTGATCGGCCTGCTGGTCAGTGCCGGCCGCGCCCGCAAGCTGTTGCTGAGCTTGCTGGCGGTGCTGGCGCTGACGGTGATCGCGTCGTGGTGGATCCCGCCGCTGGCCGAGCAGACCCGCATCGAGGAATTGCGCTCGGACGTCGACCGATACATGGAAGGCGACGCCGCATCCTCGCTGGGCGAGCGCCTGGTCCTGCTGTCGCTGGCCGGCGAGACCTTCGCCGAACACCCGGTCACCGGGATCGGCGTGGGCAGTTTCGGCCGCGCGGTGCGCGATCTGCCGCAATGCCAGCCGCCGGCGTCGCGCCCCGGACTGTGCAGGCTCGGTCATGCCCACAGCGATCTGCCCGAATGGGCGGCGACCATGGGCGTGCCGGGTCTGTTGGCGATCCTGGGCGTTTATCTGCTGCCGCTGTTCTTGTTCGCGCGGCGCCTGCGCGAACTGCCGGACGGACGCGCGCGCAGCGCGGCGCTGGCCGGCCTGGTGCTGGTGCTGGTCTATGTCGCCTGCGGTCTGACCCAGTCGATGTTCGCGCATCAGTTGATCGCGTCGTTCTATGCGGTGGCGGTCGGCACGCTGTACGGCTTCGCCTTGCGCGAAGCCCGCGAAGCTCGCAGCGCTCGGACCGCGACGGAGCGCAAGTCGGCGCTTGCGTAACGGCTTGGCGCTGAGCCTTGCCGGTGTCGATCGACAGTGAGTCCGCCGCCGCCATGCCGTCGGCGCGCTGCATTGCGCGCCGCGGTAATCAGGCCGGGGCGAGATTGGCGGCCTGGGCCCATCGGGTATGATTCGGGCATGGTCGAACTGCCGTTTTCCCTGATCGTCATCACTCACAACGAGGCGGCCAATATCGCGGCCTGTCTCGACAGCGTTCCGTTCGCGGCCGAGAAGCTGGTGGTCGACAGCGGCAGCGACGACGACACCGTCGCCATCGCCCAGGCGCACGGCGCCCGGGTGGTGCATCAGGACTGGCTGGGCTTCGGCCCGCAACGCAACGCCGCCGCCGCGCATTCGCGGCACGACTGGATATTGTTTCTCGACGCCGACGAATCGTTGACGCCGCAGTTGAGCGCCGAACTGCGCGAGCGCCTGCCGGAGTTACTGAACTCCCAGGCCGCGGTCGCGATCCTGCGCCGGCGCACCTCCTACATGGGCGCGCCGATGCGCTGGTACCGGCCGATGCGCGGCGAGCGCCTGGCGCGGCTGTATCACCGCGGCCGCGCTCGCTGGACCGATGCGCGCGTGCACGAATCGCTGCGCTGGGACGGCGAATCGGTCGATTTCAAGGCGCCGTTCGACCACGCGCACAACCCGACCCTGGCGCACAAGCACCTCAAGGTGCTGCGCTACGCCGAACTCAAATGCCTGGACTGGAACGACAAGAACCGCCCGGTGCGGATGTGGCAGACGCCGCTGGTGTATCTGTCGGCGTTCCTGCGCGACTACGTGATGCGGCTGGCGATCCTAGACGGCTGGCGCGGCCTGATCGTGTCGCATGTCGCCGCGGCGTACGCGGTCTACAAGCGCATCCGCTATTACGAAATGCGGCGCAATCCCGCGTCGATCGAACAGGCGCGCACGGTGTTGCGGCGCCACGGACTTGATCGCTGAACATGCCAAAACACTATCTGCTCTACGGTTCCGAGCGTTACGCGCTGGCGATCCTGCGGCCGCTGCAGCGCGCGATCCGCGCGCGCGGCGACGAGGCCGCGTGGTTCTTCGACGGCCCCGGCGCGGAAGATCTGGTCGAAGGCGAGCGCCTGCTCAGCGTGGCCGAAGTGCGGCGCTGGCGGCCCGAAGCGGTCATCACCTCCAGCAACGCCGTGCCGCATTTCTTTCCTGGAGTGAAGGTCGAAACCTTCCACGGCTTCGATGCCGGCAAGCCCCGGCATATCTACATCCGCGGCTTCTTCGACCTGTACTGCACCACCGGGCCGCGCGATACCGCCCAGTTCGGCGAGATCGCCGACCGCGTCGGCCACTTCAGCGTGGTCGAAACCGGCTGGCCCAAGCTCGACCCGTTCGCCGATCAGTTGTCCGGCCAGCCCGAACCGCTGCGCCGGCCGCCGACGATCCTCTACCACTCGACCTTCTCGCCGTCGTGGAGCGCCGCCGAGACGTTGTACGAAGAGGTCAAGCGGATGTCGCGCGACGGCAGCAAGCGCTGGATCGTGACCTTCCATCCGAAAATGAATCCCGACACCGTCGCGCGCTACAAGGCGCTGCAGAACGAGTACCTGACGTTCGCCGAGAACGACAACATCTTCGAACTGTTCGCCCAGGTCGACATGATGTGTTCGGACACCTCCTCGGCGCTCAACGAATTCCTGCTTACCGGCAAGCCGGTGGTGACGTTCCGCAACCGCCGTCCCGGCCCGCAGCTGATCGACATCCAGGACGTCGCCGAGTTCGAGCCGGCGATCGAGCGCGCCTTGTCGCGGCCCGCGGAATTGATGCAGGCGATCCGCGAATACGGCCAGGCGATTCATCCGTATCACGACGGACGTTCCAGCGAGCGCGTGCTCGAGGCGATCGACGAGTTCATCGCCCGCGGCGGCGTCAACCGCAAGCCCAAGCCGCGCAACTGGTGGCGCAAGCTGAAGATCCGCCGCCGCATCGGTTATTGGGGATCGGCGCGCTGATCGCATGGATGGCCTGCGCGATTCGCGCGGGTGGTTTTCAGATCATGCTCGCCGCGATAACGGCATCGTGATCTCGCGCCGGCCGGGCGTTACCAGCGCAGCGGCCGTTTCGACAGCGTCGCGGCCAGCGTCTCGTAGATGCGCCGGGCGTCGGCTTCCGGCAGAAAACGGATCCGCAGCGGCGGCGCAAGGGTGCCGGCGCCGGCGGTGTCCAGCCACAAGGTGGCGGTGCCGCAGCGGCGGTCGATCGGCGAACGCTTGATCTGCAGCGCCTGCAGCTTGTCGAGTTCGGCGAAACGCCAATAACGATGCCACCAGCCTTCGCGCACCGCGATCAGATCCTCGCTGTAGGCATAACCGATCCGCTGCGCGCGCCGGCGCGCCTTGAACGCGGTCCACGGCAGCCACAGCAGCGCGAGCAGGCCCCATGCGCCCACGTGCCAATGCAACGCGAACGTCGTCAGCACGGTCCACGGCACGTCCGGCAGGAACAGCCGCCACCAGGTCGCGCCGGGCAGCGCCCGCCACTGCAATCGGTCCCAATGCGCGCGCGGCAGCAGATGTTCGACCAGCGCATCGCAGGTCGCCGGCGTCGCGATCGGCGCCAGGTCCTTGAGCGCGCGACCCTCGTCGTCCTCGTCCGCGCCGACCGTGTCCACCGCCAGCCGGCGGCGGCCGAGCAGGCGGTGCATCAGGCCTTCTTCCAAGGTCCAGGCCTGGATTCGCCGACGCGGCACGGTGGTGCGCCAACGCCCTAGCAGGCCGCGTTCGGCGGTCAGCCGGCGGCCTTGCTCGCTCAGTTCGAACCCGTGGTAACGCAGCAGCGCCAGCGCGATCGACAGCGTCTTCAGCGCGACCGCGGTCGCGCCGATCACGCCGACCGCCAGCAGCGCATAACCGGCCGTATCGAAGTGATGCACGTCGACATGGCCCGACACCCAACGCAGGCCCTGGCGCAGCACCCGTTCGGGAATCCGGCCGTTGACGTCGGGCACCATCTGCGACAGCGCGGCCAGGCCCGCGCCGACTAGCACCAGGCCGCCGTTGGAGACCAGCCCGAGCCGCAGCACCTCGGCCGTGCTCAGCCGCAACAGGATGTCGGCGCGCTCCTCGACCGTTTCGGCCGCGCCCGCGCCGCGCCGGCGCACCAGCGACTCCAGCGCCAGCGCGTCGTCGAGCTTGAGCACGCGCATATGCGCCTCGGCCTCCTTGCTGCCGGCCGATTCCAGCCGCACTTCGGCCACGCCGAACAAACGGTGCAAGACGTTCTGATGCAGGGCCACGTTCTGGATGCGCACGAACGGGATCACCCGCAGGCTGCGGTTGAGCAGCCCGCTGCGCACCACCACGCTGTCGCCGCCGATGCCGTAGCGATAGGTGAAATAGCGCCACAGCGACACCAGCACCAGCACGCCGACGCCGATCAGCGACCACAGCTCGTTGCGGTCGCCACGGCCGAAGAACAGCAGCGCCAGCAGCGGCACGATGAACTGGCGCAGCTGCTGGATCAGCACGAACAGCCACGACATCGGATGCAGGCGGCGGTCGGCGTCGACGGCGGCCGCGGCCGGGTTGGCGCTGGTTGGGTGGGCGCTTGCGGCCGCGGCGGATTCGGCCGGCGCGGCGGGCTCGATCTCGGACGCGCTCATCAGGCCTCGTCGTCTTCGTGATCGAGCTGGCGGCCCAGGCGTTCGCGCAGGCGCTGGGCGTCGTCGGCGTCGAGATGATCGATCGAGACCGCGCTGTGGCGGGTGCCGGCGGTGTGCACGACCAGGGTCGACAGGCGGCGCATGCGTTGCAGCGGGCCGTGCTTGAGGTCCAGATGCTGCACCCGGGTCAGCGGCACCAGCGTTTCGCGTTGCCAGGCCACGCCGCGGCGCACCGCGAACCCGTAGTCGTCCAATCGCCACAGGGTGTTGCGGTAACGGCGGAAGCCGATCCACATGCCGATGCCGGCGCCGAACAGCGCGCCGGCCAGGCCGCTGGCCAGGCCGGCATAGCGGCCCAGGCTGAGCACGCCGACGATGGTGCCGGCGATGCCGAACACGAACGCCAGCGACAGGCTGATGTCGATCGTGCACAGCGGGATCGCGCGCGCCGGCAGGCGCTGCCAGTCGCCGCCGGCGTCCGTCGGCGACGCGGGCGGATCGGGCGCGGGCTCGGTCTGCGCGGCTGGCGCGGAGGCGGGCGCTGCGTCGTCGTGATCGGTCTGCGTCATCCTGCGGCCATCGGGCGAGTCAGCTTGCAGTGTAGTCGTCGGCGCAGGGCGTGGAACGGCATGGGCGCACGCGCGCGCGGCGATGTTTGATCGCGCCTGCAAAAGGCGCGCGTCGCCGCCGCTGCGCTCAGTGCGAGCCAGGACTCAACGTGACTCAGAGGTTCAACGGGATCGATACGGATTGTCGTTGCCGTCGCCGGACGGACGCAGGGTGTAGCGCTTGTAGGTCCACTGGTACTGGGCCGGATCGCGCCGCGCGATGCGTTCGACCGCGGCGTTGAGCGCCACGCAGGCGCGTTGCGGATCGGGGTCGGCGATGCCGTCGGGCGCGGCCTCGATGCGCAGGGCGAAGCCGAGCGGGTCGGCATCGGTGCCGATGCGTTCGCAATACGCGAACAGCACGGTCGCGCCGGTGCGTTCGGCCAGCCGGCCGAGCAGGGTCATGGTCAGCGCCGGCACGCCGAAGAACGGCGCGAACTCGCCGTCGCCGGCCTTCGGCTGCTGGTCGGGCAGGATGCCGACCACGCCGCCGGCATTGAGCCGTTTCCACAGCTGGCGCACGGCGGCACCTTCGGCGCGTACCTGGGTCACGCGTTCGGCATCGGTATCGGCCCGAACCAGATTCAGGAAGGCCTCGCCGATCGCCGATTCCGGCGGCCGGTACAGGATCGCCAGCGGCGTGCGCGAGGCCAGCCACTGGTTCAGCAGCTCCCAGTTGCCGTAATGCGGCGCGGCCACGATCAGGCCCTTGCCCGAGGCCAAGGCCGCGTCGAACAGTTCGGTGCCGTGCTGCTCACGCAACAGGCGCAGATTTTCCGCATGCGGCCGGGTCCACAGGCGCAAGGTCTCGACCGCCTGGCGCGCGGTGGTGCGCATGATCGCGCGCTGCCACTGCGCGCGTTCGGCCGGCGGCAGGCCGGGGTGGGCCAGTTCCAGGTTGACCCGGACCACCCGGCTCTCGCGGGCGTCGCGGCGCAGCCACAAGGCCGCGATGGCGTCGCCCAGGCGCCGTTGCCACGACCACGGCAGGCGGCCGAGCAGGCCGGCCAGGACATACAGCACGCGGGCGACGAATGAGCTCATGGCGCGAGTGTAGCGGCTGCCCGTTCGGCCCCGATCTTGGCGGCCGCGGCGGTTCGGCGGACGAACGCCGCAGATGCCGGCGCGATCCAGGCTTTACACTAGCGTTCCCGACTTTTCGAACAGGTGTGCGGCATGCTGAGCCTGATCCAGCGCGTGACCCAGGCCAGCGTGGTGGTCGACGGCGAAACCGTCGGCGCGATCGGCCCGGGGCTGTTGGCCCTGGTCGGGGTTGAACCGGGCGACGGCGAACCCCAGATCGCTCGCATGGCCGAACGCCTGCTCGGGTACCGGGTCTTCGCCGACGACGCCGGCCGCATGAATCGCGGCCTGGCCGACAGCGGCGGCGGGCTGCTGCTGGTCAGCCAGTTCACCCTGGCGGCCGACACCAGCAGCGGCATGCGTCCAGGCTTCAGTACCGCGGCCGCCCCGGCCCTGGCTGAACCGCTATTCAACCGTTTGGTCGAAACCTGCCGGCAACGTCATGCCGGGGGGGTGGAAACCGGCCGCTTCGGTGCCCATATGGTGGTCAGCCTGGTCAACGACGGTCCGGTGACCTTCCTGCTCCGCGCCTGACCGGTCCATCCGACCGCCCTGATCGACCCGCTCGACCCAAGCCTCCGGCGTGCATGACCCGGCCTACCGGCCCGGACCTGCTATACTGGAGCGTTCCCTACCCTCAATAGCGCGGTGGCGCAGCCCATGGCCAACGAACGTCAGCCCCCTCCGTCCGATATCAAGCTCCTGATCAGCAAGGGCTTGGAGCAGGGCTATCTGACCTATGCCGAGGTCAACGATCACCTGCCCGACGATCTCGTCGACGCCGAACAGATCGAAGACATCATCGGCATGATCAACGGCATGGGCATCGAGGTGCATGAAGTTGCGCCCGATGCCGAAACGCTGTTGCTCGCCGACGGCAATACCGGTAACCGCGAAGTCGACGACACCGCCGCTGAAGAAGCCGCGGCGGCGCTGACTGCGCTCGACGGCGAAGGCGGCCGTACCACCGACCCGGTGCGCATGTACATGCGCGAAATGGGCACGGTGGAACTGCTGACCCGCGAAGGCGAAATCGCCATCGCCAAGCGCATCGAAGAAGGCCTCAACCAGGTCCAGGCTTCGCTCGCTCTGTTCCCGTCCACCATCCAGCTGATCCTGGAGGACTACGAAACCCACAAGGCCGGCAAGAAGCGCCTGGCCGAGATCGTCGTGGGCTTCAACGATCACCTCGACGAAGAACCCGAACCGCCGGCGCCGCCGGTGGTGGTGGCCGAAACCGACGCCGACGCGGACGACGACGAAGAAGTCGAAGCCGCCGGCGACGATGCCGACGCCGAGGAAACCACGTCCGGCCCCGACCCGGTCGAAGTCGCCGCGCGCATGGAGGTCATCGCCGACCTGTACGGCAAGTTCGTCAAGGCCCAGGCCAAGAACGGCGCCGGCCACAAGACCGTGACCAAGCTGCGCGAAGACATCGCCGCCGTGTTCGTCACCCTCAAGCTGCCGCTCGCCCTGACCGACAGCCTGATGCGCAACCTGCGCGACGTGGTCGGTTCGATCAAGGACCGCGAGCGCAAGATCCTGGATCTGGCCACCCGCGTCGCCAAGATGCCGCGCAAGGATTTCATCCGCGCGTGGGAAGGCAACCAGACCAATCTGGAATGGGTCGACGAACTGCTCAAGCGCAAGCAGAAGTGGTCGTCGGGCCTGCGCGACGTCAAGGATCAGATCATCGTCGAACAGCAGACGACGATCGAGATCGAACAGGCCTCGCTGCTGACCTTGAACGACATCAAGGAAATCAGCCGCGCGATGGCCTACGGCGAAGCCAAGGCGCGCAAGGCCAAGAAGGAAATGGTCGAGGCCAACCTGCGTCTGGTGATCTCGATCGCGAAGAAGTACACCAACCGCGGTCTGCAGTTCCTCGACCTGATCCAGGAAGGCAACATCGGTCTGATGAAGGCGGTCGACAAGTTCGAATTCCGCCGCGGCTTCAAGTTCTCGACCTACGCCACGTGGTGGATCCGTCAGGCCATCACCCGTTCGATCGCCGATCAGGCCCGCACCATCCGTATCCCGGTGCACATGATCGAGACGATCAACAAGCTCAACCGCATCTCGCGTCAGATGCTCCAGCAGTACGGCCGCGAAGCCACGCCGGAAGAGCTTGCGAAAGAAATGGACATGCCCGAGGACAAGATCCGCAAGGTCATGAAGATCGCCAAGGAGCCCATCTCGATGGAAACTCCGATCGGCGACGACGAAGACTCGCACCTGGGCGACTTCATCGAGGACACCAACGTGGAGTCCCCGGTCGAAGCCACCACCAACATCAACCTGTCGGAAACGGTCCGCGACGTGCTCGCCGGCCTGACCCCGCGCGAGGCCAAGGTGTTGCGCATGCGTTTCGGCATCGACATGAACACCGACCACACCCTCGAGGAAGTCGGCAAGCAGTTCGACGTGACCCGCGAGCGCATCCGCCAGATCGAAGCCAAGGCGCTGCGCAAGCTGCGTCATCCGAGCCGGTCGGAACAGCTGCGCAGCTTCCTCGATATCGATTGATGTCGCGGACCGCGTGAGTAGCAAGCAACAGGCCCCGTTCGCGGGGCCTGTTGCGTTTTGGCGGACGCGTTCGCAGCAGCGGCCGGCGGTGATATCGTCCGATCGCGGCCGCACCGCCGCCATGTGGATACACCGTCATGAACGAAGGCATTCACACCCGCGTGGCTCCGGCCGCCCCCTTCCGCGATCCGGCGCTCGATCCCCGGCAGTCATGGTTCAACCTCGGAGCGATCATCATCGCCACCGTGCTGGCGACCTCGGTCGCCGGCTTGCTCATGATCGCGCTGAACTATGCAGCGCATGGCAGCAAGCGTCTGTCGTGGGGGTTGCGAATTGCGGCGCTCGCGTTGGTCGCGCCGTTCGTCGTTGCCTTCAGTCACGTGCTGCTCGTGTTGAGCTACAACCACGACAGCAGTTTCACCTGGATCGACTTGACGATATCGATGCTGATCCAGGCGATGATCGTCGGCGCCCTGGCCTATTGGCTGCAGGGCGAGGAATTGAGTGCGCGTTATCGTGCCAGGTTGCCGATGCGCTCATGGCTGGCGAGCGCGGGCTTGATCGCTGGGGTTTGGGCGACGCTGATGTTGTGGTTCCTGTTGCTCGCCCTTGGTCTGCGTGCCATTGCGGGCGGATAAGATGGCGATACATTGGACGGGCATCGCCCGGTGCTCCGGCGCGCGCAGTCGAGACGATCCTCCAGGCACGAAGACCACCTCAGACCGCCGGGCGTTGGTCCGGCCACCGATAGCTATCCCGCGTAACGACGCGATGACCATCAGGAGAACAACGAATGGATTCCAACAACCCTTACGAAGCCCCCGCCAGTGCCATTCTCGATGTGCAAGGCGATACCGGACTGCCCGTATTTCGCACCAGCGGGATTTACATCGCCACCTTCATGGGGTCGATCCTCGCCGGCGGTTGGGTGCTCGCCATGAACCACGATGCGCTGGGTCAACACGACCTGGCGCGTAAAGCGCGTTGGTCCGGATTGGCCGGCATTATCACCGTGGTGGTGCTGTCGTTGCTGCTGCCGGAAAAGATTCCCGGTGTGGTCTATCTGATTCCGCAAATGGCCGTGGTCAGCTATTGGCTGAAGCAGACGCTGCAAGGCGATGCGATCGCTGCGCGCGTCGCGGCAGGATTGCCGATGCGTTCCAATTGGGTCGCCGCGGGTATCGGTTTATTGGCTGTGCTCGCTCTGATGGCGGTAGCGGTGCTCGTGGTCGCTATCGCCATCTATGGATTCGGCGTCGAGTTCGCTTGAGGCCGTTCGCGGGGTGCCGACGGGATTTGGCTGCTTGATGCGGAATCATGCGGCGACCCAGTCTGGGCCGAAGCAGGCCCAGCGACGAGGTTTGTTTCGTTTGTGCGGCCGGGCGGACTCGGCCAACGCTGCTGGCCCGGTACGCGCTGCGGCTCAGCCGTAAAAGAACTGCTCATGCACGATCTTGCCGTCGCGCACCCGATACACCGCGACCTCGGCCATCGGCATGCGGCCCATGCTCTTGTAGGTCGCGTCGATGCCCATCGCGACGCTGAACCAGTTGCCGCCGACCACCGCGTCGCTGCACCAGCTGTCGTGGACTTCGATCACGTCTTCCTGGAATTTGCGGCCCTTCGCGCGGATCGCGTCGAGACCGCTGACGTTGCCGAGCGGACCGGCCTCGTTGCCGGGCGCTTCCAGGCTGACCGCATCGTCGGCGTACAACTCGTCCTGGATCTGTTCGTGCTTGCCTGCGCGGCACAGTTCGACGTAGCGGTTGGCGATCTGCTGGATGTCCATGGCGGCGCTCCGTTGAGGGGAGCGCCCAGCATAGGCAAGGCGGCATCAAGACGCCGCGCACGGACGTCAGGTGCGCGCGATGACAGGCATCACCCGCGCATTCATTCAGATCGACGGTCGCCCTCGCGCGCGAGCCGGCGCTCACTCGCGCAGGTAATGCGCGCGCGATTCGCCGCACAGCACGGTCAGCGCCTGCACGCGGCCGTCGGCGCCGCGGTGGAACTCGACTTGCAAGGTCGTCGCCGGCACGCTGACTTCCGGCGCGACGTAGCGGTTGGGCGTCAACGGCAGCAGCGGATGCACGCGCTTGGAGCCGGCGGCCTGCAGTGTGATCGCGCCAGCATCGTCGCCGCCGATCACCAGCGATTCGACGTCGAACATGTCGGCGAGCACGCCGCGCAGGTCCATCGGCTGCCGCGGGTCGAGCCGATAGCGGCCGCGATAATCGGCGCTCGCGACCGCGTCCGCGGCGAGCGTCACGCTACGCACCGGTTCGTTTAGAGGCCAATGCGCGGCGTCGGTCACCGCGTTGCGGATCTCGGTGATCAGGCGGTCGCCTTCGGCGCCATTGGTCAGCACGACCAGGCCGTCGCCGCTGTCGAGATGGCCTTCGATCCAAGCGTAGTAATGATCGTTGGCGCCGCCGTGATGGAACACGCGGCCGCGGCCGGCGCCGTTGAGGCGCGGACCCAGGCCGAAGTTGCCCGGCGCGACCTCGGTCATCATCGCCGTCGCCAACGCGCGCGGCAGGAAATCGCTGGAACCGCGATAGCTGCCGAGCAGCGCGGCGACGAAGCCGGCCAGATCGTCGGCATTGGTCCACAGTCCGGACGCGCCCAGTTCGGGGAACGACTCCCAGCCGCGCGGCAACGCGGTCGGCTGGCCTTTCTCGTCGTGGGCCTTGGCCACGTTCGCCGTGGTCGCCGGCAATTCGGCGATGAAACCGCTGCGACGCATGCGCAACGGCTCGAACACTTCGCGACGCGCGACCGCGTCCAGGCCGCGCGCCTCGACCGCTTCGATCACCGCCTGCTCGATGGTCACGCCGCCGCCGGAATAGTCCTGCTGCGCGCCGGGCGCATGGATCAGTCGCACCGCTTCGGTCTTCGACGGCGGCTGGCCGTTCAAGGTCTGCAGCAGGCTCGGCAAGGGTTCGCCGGGCTGTAGGTCGGGAAAGCCGTGCACGTTGAAGCCGCCGGTGTGCGACATCAGCATGCGCAGCGTGATCCGCGCATCGGGCCATTTCGGATCCGTCGGCACCCGCCATTGCTTGAGGTAATCGTTGACGTTGCGATCCAGGTCGAGCTTGCCGGCGGCGTTCAATCGCAACGTGGTCGCGGCGGTGACCACCTTGCTGACCGAGCCGGTCGAAAACAACGTCTGCGCGTCGATCGGTTCGCGGCTGACGCTGTCGCGCACGCCGTAGCCGCGGCTGGACACGACCTTGCCGTCGCGCAGGATCGCCACCGCGACGCCCGGGACGCGGTAATGGCTCATGCGTTCGTTCAGCGACCACGCCGGCTGGGCGTCGCCGGCCTGGATCACGGTCGGGCGCAGTCGGTGTTCCCAGGCGATCGCGGCAGACGCCGCGGTCGTTGTCGCCGGCGCGGACGTGGACGTGGACGTGGATGCGCTTGCGGTGTCGGCGGTAGAGACCCCTGCCGTTGCGAGCGAGGTGGTTGCAAGCAAGGCCAACGCGAGCAACGACAAACGCCGCGGCGCGAACCCGCGCGGCGAACGAAGCGCGCGCGGATGCGCGGCGTGGAAGCGTATCGAGCGCATGCGCGCGTCCTCTGCTGGCGAAGGCCGACAGACTAGCCGACGTCAGCGACCGCTCGCATCGCCGTGCGCTCAGGCGTTATCTGCATGCGCCGGCCCGGTCGCGACGCGGCGCATGCGCGGCTCAGGCGTCGCGCGAACGCAGCAAGCGCATCACTTCGTAGCACGCGCCCATGGTGTGATAGTCGGTCTTGCCGGCCGGGCTCTTTTCGTCGTCGTACTTGCGGTTGTCGGCGTCCAGGATCCGATACCAGGCGCCGTAGCGGTGGTCGACCATGTGGTTCCACGCATAGGCCCACAGCTTGTCGTACCACTGCCAGTACAGATCGTCGCCGGTGCGCGCGCCGAGCAATGCCGCGGTCGCCAGCGATTCGGCCTGCACCCAGAAGTACTTGTCGTCGTCGCAGACCGAACCGTCGGGCGCGAAGCCGTAGTACAGGCCGCCGCGCGCGTCGTCCCAGGAGCGCGCGACCGCGACATCGAACAGATGCCGCGCGGTCGGCACCAGCCACTGCGGCGCATCGCCGCGCGCGGACAGGTGACGATCCAGGATCAGCAGCAGCTTCGCCCACTCGGTCTGATGGCCGGGCTGGAAACCCCAGGGGCGAAACAGGTGCTTGGGATCGTCGCGGTGATAGTCCCAGTCGATCGTCCAGTCGCGGTCGTAGTGTTCCCACACCAGCCCGTCGGCCTGCGCGGCCTGGCGCAGGGTCATGTTCTGCGCGAGGGTCAGCGCGCGCTCGAGATAACGCGTCTTGCCGCTCGCCTCGAACGCGGCCAGCATCGCCTCGCACATATGCATGTTGGCGTTCTGGCCGCGGTAATCGCTGAAATTCCAGTCGGCGTCGGCTTCGTCGCGGTACAGGCCGTGGTCGGTTTCCCAGAAGCGCGCTTCGAGCAGGTCCCAGGTTTCGTCCATCCACGCCGCCGCTTCGTCGATGCCGGCCTTGAGCGCGGTCGAGTAGGCGAGCAGCACGAAGGCCACGCCGTAGCAATGATTCATCCGGTCTTCGGCGACGCCGTCGCGGATCGTCCAGGCGTAGCCGCCGCCGATCGGATTGCGATGCGCCTCGCGCAGATAGCGCAGGCCATGACGCGCGCGTTCGCGGTAGTCCTCGCGCTTGAATTCGATCGCCGCCATCGCGTAGTTGAAGACGAAACGGGTGCTGCTGACGAGGTGCCGGTGCGATGCGTCGTGCACCGAGCCGTCGTCGCGGAAATAGTGAAAGAACCCGCCGTTCGGGTCGAGCGCGACCGGATCGTAGAACGCCATCGTGTCGGCGACATGCGCGCGCAACACATCGGCCTGGCGGAAATCGGGCAAGGGATTCGCGGGAAGGTTCATGCTTGCTCCTGCATCAGACGTTCGACCTCGTCGGCGCTCGGCATCGCCGCGAACGCGCCGTGGCGGGTGGTGGCGAGCGCGCCGACCGCGGCGGCGTAGCGCAGCGCGTCGACGAAAGCTTTTTCGTTTTCGAGGAAGCCGGTGAAGTTCGCCGCGTCGACCTTCAACGCGGCCAGACGGTGCAGCAGGCCGCCGACGAAGGCATCGCCGGCGCCGGTGGTGTCGGCCGGCGCGATTTTGAACGTCGCCACTTCGCCCGATCGCGTGCGCGTGTGCCAGCGGATCGGGGTGGCGCCGTCGGTGATCAGCACGCAGGTCGCGTAACCGACCCACAGACGCTGCAACGCGGCTCGTTCGCCGCCGAGATGGCGGGCGAGGAAATCCAGCTCGCTCTGGCACAGCTTGATCAGGTCGGCTTCCAGCAACGCGGCGAGCAGCCGCGGCGCGGGATCGACATCGCTCGGCCACAGCGACGGACGCAGGTTCATGTCCATGCTGACCAGCGCGCCGGCCATGCGCGCGCGGCGCATGCCGGCCAGGGTCGCAGCGGCGATCGCTTCCTCGGTCAGGCTGTTGGAGCAGACATGGAACACGCCCGCGTCGACGAAACTGTCGACGCTGAAATCCGAATCGCGGAACAACAGGTCGGCGGCCGGCGGCCGATAGAAACTGAAGCTGCGTTCGCCGTGGCCGTCGAGCGAAACGAATGCGAGCGCGGTCTTGGCTTGAGCGGTGCGCACCACGTGTTGGGTGTCGACGCCGTAGTGTTGGAACTGCTCAGCCAGGAAGTCGCCGAACATGTCCTCGCCGAGCATGCCGACGAAGCGCGCATTGCCGCCCAGCCTTGCCGCCGCGACCGCGACATTGGCCGGCGCGCCGCCGGCGTATTCGACGAAATGGCGCGGCTCGCCCGCGACCGATGACGGACGGGCGAGAAAGTCGATCAGCGCCTCGCCGAAACACACGATGGCGCCGCCGCGCGACGACGAGGGATTGGATACGACGGAATCGGATACCACGGGTGCAACAGACATCAATGCATCACTCCGGAAGCCTGGGCGTTGGCGTGCTGGCCCTGGCCGGCGCGGATGCGCGAACCGCTCAGGCCGTACCAGACGATGAAGGCGTAGCACGCCAGCGGCAGCACGAACGAATGCTGGATGCCGAAGCGATCCGACAGCACGCCCTGCAGCAGCGGAATCAACGCGCCGCCGACGATGCCCATGATCAGCAGGCTCGAGGCCTTGCTGGTCATCGGCCCTAGCCGTTCGATCGCGATGGTGAAGATGGTCGGGAACATGATCGAGTTGAACAGGCCGATCGCCAGCACCGCCCACATCGACACCGTGCCCTGGGTCAGCATGGTCAGCGCGAGCAACACCATCGCGACCACCGCGAACAGCGCCAGCAGTCGGCGCGCGTCGAAGCGCTGCAGCAGCGCCGCGCCGATGAAGCGGCCGACCATCGCGCCGCCCCAGTAATACGGCAGATGCTCGCTCGCGGTGGCGTGATCCATGTTGCCGATCTCGGGCGCGGAGATGTAGTTGATCAGGAAGCTGCCGATCGACACTTCCGCGCCGACGTAGACGAAGATCGCGATCACGCCGTAGAACAGATGCTTCTGCCCCAGCACCTCGGCGAAGCTGTGATGCACCGGATCGGCGCTCTCGGTGGCTTCGGCGAGCGAGGGGATGCGCATGGTGTAGACGAACACCGCGAGCAACAGCAGGCCGGCGGCGATGATCATGTACGGGATCTGCACCGACGCCGCTTCGTGCGCGCGGTACGCGAGCTGTTCGGCGACCGGCTTGGCCGCCAGCTCGTCGACGCTGAGCACCACGCCGGACAGGATCAGCGGGCCGATCACGTACGGAAACACCGTGGTGCCGAGCGAGTTCAACGCCTGGGCGAGATTCAAACGGCTCGGCGCGCCGGCCGGATCGCCGAGCAGGCTGATGTAGGGGTTGGCCGACACCTGCAGCAGGGTGATGCCGCTGGCGAGCACGAACAGCGCGCTCAGGAACAACGGATACGAGGGCAGGCGCGCGGCCGGGAAGAACATCGCCGCGCCGATCGCCGCGACGATCAGGCCGATCACGATGCTGTTCTTGTAGCCGAACTTCGCCACCACCTTGCTCGCCGGCAGCGACATCAGGAAGTAGGCGCCGAAGAACGTCGACTGGATCAGCATCGACTCGGTGTAGTTCATCTGGAACACCGCTTTGAGATGCGGTATCAGCACGTCGTTGAGGCTGGTCAGCCCGCCCCAGGTGAAGAAGATGATGGTCACCACCGCCAGCGCGGCGGTGTAGGACATGTCGCGACGACTCATGCGGATTCTCCGGACGGCGGAACAAGCACCTCGCTGCTGCTGCGTGCCTGCAGCCGGACCGGGGCGACGGTGTGGGCGCGCGGCAGCTCGGGTTCGCGCAGGCGCTTGAGGATCAGTTCGGCGGCCTGGCGGCCGCGCGCGCGCGGATCGACCGCGATCGTGGTGAGGGTGGGCGAGGCGACCGAGGCTTCGGGAATGTCGTCGAACCCGATCACCGCGAAATCGCCGCCGGGACGGCGGCCGCGCGCAACCAGGCCGGCCATCAGGCCCAGCGCGACCGCGTCGTTGTAGCAGACCGCCGCGGTCGGCGCGGGATCGCGCACGAACAACGCGCCGGTCTGTTGCGCGGCTTCAAGCCGGGTGGGCGCGCATTCGACCAGCCACTGCGGTTCGGGTTCGATGCCGGCTTCGGCCAGCGCCTCGCGATAGCCCTGGCGGCGTTGCCGGCACGAGGACGAATCGCGATGGCCGCCGAAGAACGCGATGCGGCGATGGCCGCGTTCGAGCAGATGGCGCGTGGCCAGGCGCGCGCCGTGGGTGTTGTCGAGGGCGAGGAAATCCCAGTCGGTGGCGTCGAGCTCGCGGTTGAACACCAGCACCGGCGTGCGTCCGCCGACCTGGGCGCGCACGCGCGCGCCGTCGCTGCCTTCGGCCGGCGACAGGATGATTCCGGCCGGGTCGTGCTCCATCAGCGAGGTCAGCACCGCCTGCTGGCGTTCGACCGATTCGTTGGTGCTGCCGAGCAGGGTGACGAAGCCGGCCGTGGCCAGCCATTCGTCCACGCCGGCGGCGAATTCGGCGAAGAACGGGTTGGACAGGTCGTTGATCACCAGCGCCACGCCGGTCGACACCTTGCGCCGCAGGTTGGCCGCGCCGCGGTGATAGACGTAGCCTTGGCGCTTGAGCTCGGCCTCGACCCGGGCCCGGGTTTCGCTGTGGACCAGCGGACTGCCGCGCAGCACCAGCGACACGGTCGCGCGCGACAGGCCGCAGGCACGGGCGATGTCGGCCAGGGTGACCCGGCCTCGGGGGGCGGGCGCGTCGTTCATCGGTGACACCTCGCTGGAATAGGGCGGTGGCGGATCATGGCGGGCTCGCGCTGAAGGCTTTTGGATCGTTCTAAATGCCGTCATCCTGCGGCTTGAGGCCCGTCCCTGCATTCTGCAATGCAGCATGAACGCGTCCTGGGGCCGTGTTAGCTTGCCCGTATTTAGAACGATCTAAAAGTGTCCAGCCCCGAACCCCTGGCGGCCGGCCCCACCCGATCCTGTCTGAGATGGAGTACTCCGGATGACCCGGCCGACCCAATTGCCCCAGCCTACCGCCATGGCACGCGGCGCGCGCCGTTTATGGCGTGGCCTGAGTGCCGCCATGCTGGTGGCTTGCACCTTCGCGGCATCCGCGGCGACCGCAAGCGAGGCCGGTCGCCGGGCGTACGAGGCGGTCGACCCGTTCATCGGCACCGGCGGCGAAGGCCACACCTTCCCCGGTGCGACCGTGCCGTTCGGCATGATCCAGCTTAGCCCCGACACCGAAATCAAGCCGCGCAAGGACGCCTACGGCTGGGCCGCCGGTTACCGCTATACCGACAGCAGCATCGTCGGCTTCTCGCACACGCATTTCTCCGGCACCGGCCATTCCGACCTGGGCGACGTGCTGCTGATGCCGATCGCCGGCGAGGTGAAACTCGAGCGCGGCGATTCCAAGGTCGCGCGCAGCGGTTATCGGTCGAGCTTCCGCCACGACGACGAGGTCGCCCAGCCGGGTTACTACGCCGTCACCCTAGACGACTACAAGATCCGCGCCGAACTCACCGCGAGCGAGCGCGTCGGCGTGCACCGCTACCGGTTCCCGCAAGGGCAGGCCGCGCATGTGCTGATCGACCTGCGCACCAGCCTGTACGACTACCCCGGCAAGGTGCTGTGGTCGCGCCTGCGTCTGCGCGCCGACGGCACCGTCACCGGCTTTCGCGAAACCCGCGGCTGGGCGCCGGGCCGGCAGCTGTATTTCGCGATGCGCTTCTCGCGGCCGGTCAGCGGTCACGGTTTCCACGACACCGAAGCCGACGTCGCCTACAAGGGCTTCCCGCCGCCGGGCGAAAAAGACCCGAGCAAGCGCGCGCAGATCGAAGGCCGGCAACTGGTCGGCAGCTTCGATTTCAACGACGCCGCCGGCAAAGAGTTGGTGGTGAAAGTTTCGATCTCGCCGGTCAGCGAAGACAGCGCGATCGCCAACCTCGAAGCCGAAGTGCCGGGCTTCGATTTCGACGGCGTGCGCGCCAAGGCGCGTGCGACCTGGACGCAGGCCTTGTCGGCGATCGACGCCGACGCGCCCGAGCCGATGCGCAAGAGCTTCTACACCGCGCTGTACCACACGCTGATGGGGCCGAGTCTGTTCATGGACAGCGACGGCCGTTATCGCGGGCCCGACAACGCCGTGCATCAGGCGAAAGGCTTTCGTTATCACTCGACCTTCTCGCTGTGGGACACCTACCGCGCGCTGCATCCGCTGCTGACCTTGGTGCAACCCGAGCAACGCAATAACGACTTCATCAACTCGCTGCTGGCCTCGCGCCGCGACAGCCCCTACGGCATCCTGCCGGTGTGGGCATTCCATGGCCAGGAAACCTGGTGCATGGTCGGCTACCACGCGGTGCCGGTGAT
Organism: Lysobacter capsici; assembly: GCF_014779555.2. Lineage (NCBI taxonomy): Bacteria > Pseudomonadati > Pseudomonadota > Gammaproteobacteria > Lysobacterales > Lysobacteraceae > Lysobacter > Lysobacter capsici. The sequence goes on along the minus strand of NZ_CP094357.1, from coordinate 5,496,794 downwards.
CGCCGATGCCTACATGAAAGGCATCCGCGGCTACGACACCAAGGAAGCGCTGGACGCGATGGTCGCCAGCGCGAGTTACGGCCCCTACGACGGCATCGCCCAGTACATGGAGCTGGGCTACGTGCCGATCGACGAAGAAGGCGAGGCTGCGTCGAAGACGCTGGAGTACGCGTTCGACGATTGGACGATTTCGCGCGTGGCCGCCGATATGGGGCGCAAGGACATCGCCGCGCAGTTCTCCAAGCGTGCGGGTAACTGGAAACATGCATTCGACGCGTCGAGTGGCTTCATGCGCGCGCGCAAACGCGACGGCAGCTTCCGCGAACCCTTCGACCCGACCGTCAGCGGCTACGGCAGCGACTACACCGAAGGCAACGCCTGGCAGTACTCGTGGTACGTACCGCAGGACGTCGCCGGCCTGACCCAGGCGCTCGGCGGCGACGCCAAACTGGTCGACAAACTCGACCAGGTGTTCGACGCCAAGGTAGACCCGAAAATTTTCGAACACATGGAAGACATCACCGGCCTGATCGGCTGGTACGCGCACGGCAACGAACCCAGCCACCACGTCGCCTACCTGTACGGCTACGCCGGCCAGCCCTGGCGCACCCAGGAGCGCCTCAAGCAGATCATGGCGACCCAATACGCCCCGCGCCCCGACGGCCTGGCAGGCAACGACGACCTCGGCCAGATGTCGGCCTGGTACGTCTTCACCGCCCTGGGCTTCTACCCCGTCGCCCCGGCGAGCAACGAATACGCCATCGGCCGCCCGTTCCTGCCGCGCGCCACCCTCAACCTGCCGAACGGCAAGCGCTTCAGCGTGATCGCCGAGGGGCTGGACGAGGCGCATACCTACATCGGCAGCGCGACCCTCAACGGCAAGCCCTTGAATCGCAGCTTCCTGCGCCACGAGGAAATCGTCGCGGGCGGGGAACTGCGGTTTGTGATGCAGGCGCAGCCGAACAAGGCGTGGGCGACGGATCCGAAGCTGCGGCCGTATTCGATGAGTGTGGGGCGGTGAGGGTGGTGGCTCTGGGTTGGATGACTGCGGCCGCCGCGGCCGGTTGACGCGCCGACCGGCCGCCGCGCCGCAACCCCGGGCCGAACCACGGCATTTGACGTAACCACGAAAGGCCCGGGCTCCCGCACCCGGGCCTTTTCGTATCCATCCGCTCGACCGCGGCTTACGCCCGGCCCGGCGAGCCATTAGAATTCCCGCTCGCGCCTCGCGCGGGCCTATAGCTCAACGGTTAGAGCAGAGGACTCATAATCCTTTGGTTCCAGGTTCGAATCCTGGTGGGCCCACCATTGCGTAACGTCAAACGGCTTTCTGCGCGATCCAGCCATGTTTGGCCAATTCGGCCAAACCTCGATGGATGTCCAGCAAGTTTGGCCATTTTGCGAACGCGAGTGTCTAGGCAGGAAACCTTGCGGATGAAGGCCGGTGAGGAGTGGCAGAGAGCTTGTCTAGACGGACGCTTTTCGGCGTCGGGTGGCTTCCCGTCTGCCGAGTTGCTTTTTGAGGACGACGCCCACGGCAATTCTGGCTATCCGTACCCCAACCCCAAGCTCCTGTACCGCCGCCTCGGCCAGATGGTCGAGGCTTGGGAACTTGCCAGAGGGGTACTGCGCGATGGGGCCACTAAGTAGAAAATCGGTGGAGCGCTCAATTTCGGCCCCGGCTTTTTTGTTCCTGCATCCAGTGCGATGGCGCGCATACTTTGCGCAAAGGTCGCCATGGTGGTAGTTCAAGAAGCCTTTGGATACACCAAGCTGGTGCGCGATCTCAGTCAATGATGGAAGCTGGTCATAGTCGGATTTAGAGAGTTCCGACTGCAGGCGATCCAGCGCTAATCCAACTAGTTCGACCGACTTCCGTGGCTTGATGTCAGCGGGAAGATCTAGTCGCGCAAATTCCAGTAAGCATGCGGATTTTGCCGCCCCGACGGGATCCAGGAAAAGATCCGAAGGATCGATACCGAATGCCACGCATCTTCTCAACAATGTCATGAACCTCGGGCGAGTGACCTCTCTGGCGTTCTGAGGTCGCCTGGGAGCACGGTAGGTATGTCGACTAATCTTCAACCCAATGGGAGAAAGATAGTCAGCAAAGTCCTTGATAAACACTCCATACGCGTCATCGACCGCAGATGTAAGGTCTCCAGCCGAAATTTGTTTCACCAGCCCAATGCATTCCTTTTCATAAGGGGCTGGATGAAATACGACTTCCCACCTGGAAGGTTCGCTGAGCAATGGCCTTTTGCACACGCAGCACAGCTCCATGTGCCCAAGATGGTGATAGTGGGCCTGCGAGTATCCGCACTGAGGACACTTTGACTCCAACGCAACTTTGTGTGCGGGACAATTCTTAATGGCTGGGATTGCCCAAATAAGACGGTCGTAGAACGGGCTTTTGCTCTCCGTACTCTCTGCCATGCAGGCAGGGCACTAGGCACGGCCCTTACGAACCAGGGCGTGGCCATTCTGGGATATGGCGGGCCTGAGTGACAGCAGGGTGGTTCTCTCGAGAATAGTGCATCCAGTTGCATCGCCGACAATGTTTGTGAAGGTCGCAACATTTGGGCCTATGCCGCAAAGCATGGGGTTCATAGCGTTCGTGACATTCTTCTTTGCACTGTCGTCATCTGGGTGCTTCTGCCTCCACCAAGTGCGTAGATGAGTGGTCAGGGCATAGATGGATATCGAGTGCGCGCGAGCCATGCGGCAATAAAAGGATCCAAACGCTTCAATTTCCCAGTTTCCGACACCAATCGGCGAAAGAGGAAAATACTCAGTCATCGTCATGGAGGGCGATCTCCACAGCAACATTTCGATTGGGCTTGCGCTGGAACGGCGGGGTTCCTTGTTTATGGCCATCCTTGCTTACGTCAGGCTGATCTTTCTTCTGCGGTGGCTGTGACGCAGGAGGAACGGCGAACTGCGAACTTGGTTGGAGGGCTTCTTTGCCCTTCCTGATGTCCTCTGCGACTGCCTTTCTTTCTTTTTCGGGAGGGGCACACGCTCGAAGAATCGTCCTATCTATTGGTTGATGGCGGGCTTTGGCTTGAATGCTGCAGGACCAGAGGTGCTTGTCGAGTAAGCCAACCGTTCCATTGTTCCAGTGCAGAAGGTTGATAGCCTCGTCCAAGAGTAGGGACTTGGGCTTCAGGTCAAGCTTGCTGCTGTAGGTTTTGAGTATGCGCGCCCATGATTTGATGTCATCCGGGCTACTCACGGAGTAGTGACCAAAATCGAAGCTGATCACGCGCCCGCAGAAGTGGGCAGACTCGAATAGTCCTTTGTAGGCCATCTCGTAGCCCCCGCAAGCAATGAGAGACCGATCTATTGCGCATGTTGATTTGATGGACTCAAGGATCGCAGCGCGGAGTTCTGGATCTTTGGTTCGAGTAAGGAGGTGCGCTTCATCCAAACAGGTGCGACGAGTGAACCTATTAGTAAACGCCTCTTTCAGCGCAATGCGAATTGTGGATTCATCTCTGCCCTTTGATGGGAAGTAGTGCTCATTCTCCTCGAAGCTTCCTATGTGCTTGTATATCGGATGGTTCAGGGCCTTCAGTAGCTCAATCCCAATCCATTTCGGCTTTGTCCGCCCCTCGCTCACCGTCTCAATTTGCAAATCAACGATAGGGATCGCGCCGGGACGCTTGTGTTGGAAGGAATTCTACAGTATTGGGACGATCTCGTGGAAGATTATTGATTTGGCGCACTGCGTCGGTCCTAGGAGAAGCAATACAATTCCGTCGGTTGCATCGCGACAGAGGGGGATGAACATGTCCCTCGCTCTTTCAAGAAGTGGGTGTTTGATTACGCCGTTGGTAACTCGCGATACGCGATTCATTTATGGCGTCTCATTCTCGTATGGTTCGATATCATCGAAATTGAAGGGCACGAAAGTAGATAGCTCCGGCGAATCGTCGGAATTGACATCAGAGGCGGTCGGCTGAGAACTGCCCGACTCCTTGCGTTCTGCAATCTCGCGAAGCTTCTCGTTGACGATTTCGGCTACGCAACGATTCATGTCGTTAGTAAGTTCCGCCCGGAGTGCAGAAAGATCGTGGCGTTCAGCACTTCTGAACAGCAAGCTGGTTTCGCTCATGGCTAGCTGCAGGGGCGCTTCGGAACTCCTGCATTCCAGCCATTTGCCCTCGATGCAAACGTAGATGACGGAATCTGCGTAGGGTTCAAGTCGCACAGAGATGTCCTTCTTGTACCCGCGGTACACCAACAGTCGCGGCGAGCTGTACCACTTGTCATAGACGTGAATGCCCCTGCCAGTCCAAAGCTTGTAGTGGTCGTCGGGCGATTCGATTGATGTCGCGATTAGGAATTTCATATCCCACGAGACCTTGCGGCCGCCGTGCGGATACGACCTCTCGGCCTTCTGGCGAATGGCGTAGCGTGACGATGTCTCGCCAGGTTTTGGGCTATTGTTATAGCCACGGAACGCAAAGGCCTCTATGGCTTCAAAGGCCTCAAGGAGCGTCAAGCTGGAGCTCTTAGCAGCTTTGAATGCAGCTGAAACTGCGCGAGAACGTTCGATGCTGATGCCAAATCCTGGAAGGCCCCGCGCGAACCGGTCTTTGAAATCCTTGAAGAGACGTTCGACTTGCTGTCCGAAGCGGGGGTCTTCTGGCGGCCGTTCACAGCGCACAACCTTCAACGTTGCAAGCATGACGAAGAAGTGGCTACTCCTGAAGTCGCTACCGCCATCGACGATGATCATCTCAGGCAACCGGCCATGACGCCGGGCGCAGTCACGAATCACCATCGTGCAAGACTTTTTGCTCGGATCAGCGAAAGAAAGCCAGATCGCAAGTACTTCGCCATTAAAGGCGTCGACCATGGCAGTCAGCCAAGCGCGTTTGGTGATTTTCGCTCCATTGATGTAGCCGACCACTAGGTGTAGATCGGTCTTCCAGTGATCGATATGGGCAACCGCGAAAGGTCTGGTTGCAATGATCGTCTTCTTTGCCGGGTCAAACGAGTCCGCCTGCTGATTCTCCAAGCGACGGCCGCCCTTATTGAATGAGTCTTCATTCTTTAGCGATATGCGATCCCAATACGTGTAGAAGGTGGATCGGCACACGGGTCGGTCATCGAAGAACCCAAGATCAACTTTGGCCTGTGGAAACGCTTTTTCGTAGGCGATAAAGCATGAGCTGGTGGAGAGGTCGTTTTTGTCGCCTTTCCCTGCGCGGATAAAAGCCTCCAAAAAAGACAGGTGGACCGTTCCGATCATGGGGTCTTTGTTTCCGCAGTTTCCCCACAGCGGAACTAGGCTGCGCGGATCACCATCGGCTTCTCGAAAAGCCTTGCGATATCGGCGGATGGTTCGCTCTGAGACTTCCTCTCCATTGCTGTTAGTGCGCTTAGTTCCTTGGATAATCGCGAGCCGAGTTGCAACTTCAAGCTCGTATCGAGGATCAATGACATCGTTGGTATCGATCGCAGAAGAGCGGAGCAAGTTTGCAAGACTGCTGCTTGCTTCTTGAGCAATCTTGGCGAATTCCGGACGAGTTGAAATCCAAACACTACTTGGATCAGAGAGCGTTACGCGGTCCAGATCGGCAAATACTTCTTCCGAATCTAGGAGCTGAAGAACTGGGGTTTCATCAAATTCTCCGATTCGTTCAAGCAGGTCGGAGACGCGCATGGTTGACTCATGCTTGAGCAGGTGTCGGATACCTTGGCGAGCTTTCCGGTACTTCTTAGTGTCCGGTGCCTCCCGAGCGCTGGTGAGCAGTCGCAGATTGTCAGCGCGGAGCGAGCTCAATGAACTGATCGGAACGATGACATGTTCTATACCCATCGAATTGAAATGCTTCGATACCGGGAGATAGTGGTAGCCGTCTTTGTCGAGGATCCAATCCTCAGGTCGTTCGCGGATCAGCCTCTCGAGTTCGGAGTCCGCTTTGATCTCGTAGACGCAAACTCTTTGCCGGTCGATCGCCAGATAGTCAGCGGTGTAAGTGGTTCGGGTCCGACGTCCTATGTTGTCTGTGATCCCAACTTTGATGGTGATCGGTTGGTCAAAGACCGCAAGCAGATCACTGCGTCGATCGAGTTCGACGAGGAAATTGAATTCCCCTGTCATTGACTCGGCTTGGAGTACCACGCCCGGGATGCTTTTTAGAGGAACGTCGAAGATCAGATTTCGGCGCCGCTTGCGCCCTACCTTCCTGGCTGGCGGCGAAATTCCGGTCTCAATGACGTATGAGAGCCCTTCGGGCGAGAGGCCGAGGCGTGTAAGAGCCTCTTCCGTTAGCCTTTGAGCGGCTGGCCCTGCTTCGGCGAGGGCCTCGTAAAACTCTGATGACGTCTGAGCCATGGCAAAGTGGGCTCCGAGTCGGGGATTCTTTAGAATTTAGGGCAATGAACGAAAAAAGACAAGAAAATCGACTTTTTGGAAAGAATATCAAGATTGAGAGACTTCGTCTTGGGCTCAATCAGTCTGAGCTCGCCCAGATTGGCGGGGTCAGCAAGGCCACCCAGGTCGCTTACGAAGCTGACAGCACCCGGCCGGACGCTACCTATTTGGCCCGGGTATCCGAAGTAGGGGTCGATGTGCATTGGCTGTTGACCGGGCGTCGTGCGGCACCTGGTGTGCAGTGGGAACTGCTATTCGAGATCTCGGCCTTGGTCGATGAATGGATAGGCGAGCGAGGTAAGCCCACCCCTCCAGCGGAGCGAAACGATCTGCTTCGCAATCTCTACGCGCAATTTTGCGCTGACAACCGCATCGATATCGAGCAGATGCGAGCAACTTTTCGGTTAGTCAAATGAGCAAAAGCCAGAAAGCTGGACTTACCAAGGAACAGGTTCAGCAGATTCGCAAGCAGTTGCGTGAGCTGGATGATGAGCCGGAGTACTTTGAGTACCCGAATCGGTAGGATCATCTCTTATCCACCGACCCCAACCGGCAATGTGAAGCGCTACAGGTTTGGCATAGCGCTAATGCTGCTGGCAGTTTTCCTGATGCTGCTCGTTATCGTGCTGCCTGACGACGACCGTCGCTGGATATTTGCAGGCTTTGCCTTTTTGATGGTGGCGGTCGCCGCATGGCAGATAGATCTCGCGAAGAAAAGGTAGGCGAGGAATTTTCTGAAGGATGTAGGGAATAGAGTCAGCATAGGGGGAAGGGAATGGATGTTTTTTCGCTACGGGAACAATTGATCGGGGATTACAGTCGATTCGCTCGTTCATTCACGACAATCCTGGCCGACGATCTGCGGCGCGGCATCGATGATGCTTATTCCAGTGGGCGCTATTGGCCGGAGCCGCTGATCCAGATTAATCCCCGCTACCAGCAAGGTCGCTCGACAGCGGAACTTGCCGTGGCAGGCGAACTGTCTCCGCAGACGGCGAAGTGCTTTCCGATCGGCCTCTATCGCCATCAGGAGCAGGCGATTGCCTTTGGCTCCAAGGGCGAGAGCTTCGTGGTCACTACGGGTACGGGTTCGGGCAAGTCGATGTGTTTCTTTCTGCCCATCGTTGACGCCGTACTTCGCGCCAAGGAGCAGGACAGGACCCCGCGAACCCGCGCCATCGTCATCTATCCGATGAATGCTCTGGCCAATAGCCAGCGCGAGGAGCTGATCAAGTTTCTCGGTGAAGCGGGGCCGGTGACATTTGCCCGCTACACAGGCCAGGAAGATGAAGCGGAGCGTCAGCGGATCAAGGACAACCCGCCAGACATCCTGCTGACCAACTTCATGATGCTGGAAATGCTCATGACGCGTCAGTCCGAACTGGACACGCAGGTGATTCGCAACTGTTCGGGACTTCAGTTCCTCGTTCTTGACGAACTGCATACCTATCGTGGCCGGCAGGGTGCCGACGTGGCCATGCTGGTACGGCGCGTGCGTGAGCGGATGGCCCCGGAGCGCCTGCAGTGCATCGGCACTTCGGCCACCATGGCGTCAGGTGGCACTCAGCAGGACCAGAACCGCCAAGTGGCGGAAGTGGCATCGACGCTGTTTGCCACGACGATTCCGCACTTCAACATCATCACAGAGGATCTCGATCGAGCCACCCATCCCGCGAGAACCGCTGAATCAGTTGCAAGCGAACTCGCGACTGCAATCGATGCTGGTATCCGGTCCGACCTCAGCGATCAGGCGCTGCATGAACATCCCTTGGCGATCTGGGTCGAGACCCGCCTGGGCATTACCCGCGACCAGGGACAGAAATGGGTACGAGCCAAGCCGTTGACCGTGGCCATGGCGACCAGTTTGTTGGCCGCGGAATCAGGGCGAGATACTGACGCAGCAGGACGCGCACTGCGCGACATCCTGCTGACAGCTGCTATGCCGGAGAACATTCGAATCGCCAGCAAGGACGCAAGCGAGAAAGCCTTCTTCGCATTCCGACTACATCAGTTCATCAGCGGCGCTGGCGTGGCGTACACGACGCTCGATCCGTATAACTCGCGGCCGGTGGAGCTTGAGGGGCAGCAGTTCCTGCCCGCCGACCCAACCAAGCGCCTGTACTCCACCTATTTCTGCCGCACCTGCGGCCAGGACTACCACCCGGTGCGCCTGCGCCATGAGGACGGCGGGCGCATGTTGCTGGCGCGCGACATCGACGACATGCCAAAGCAGACCGGCCAAAACGAGGACGGGTTCGATGCCGATGATGATGCACAAGGTGAGAGGCTCGGGTTCGTCCTGGGCGACCCGGCACCGGAAACCCTGGATTTCACAGGGCGTGTGGAGGACTACCCGGAATCGTGGATCGAAACCTCGCCTGCCGGCGAGCCGCGGCTCAAGCGAACCCATCGTCATCTAGCAGCCGAGCAGCTTCTGGTGCAACCGGACGGGCGAATCGGTACGGGGCGGAACTACTGGTTCCTGCCCGGTAAGTTTCGCTTCTGTCTGCAGTGCCGGGACGTACATGGCGCACAAGGCAAGGACATCAATCGATTGTCCGCATTGTCGGCCGAGGGCCGGAGCTCGGCCACGACGCTGCTCGCCACCAGCGTCCTGCGCTGGATGCACGGTCCGGATGGGAAGGCCATCGAAACGGACAAGCGCAAACTGCTCGGTTTTACCGACAACCGCCAGGACGCCGCGCTCCAAGCCGGTCATTTCAACGACTTCACCTTTGTCATGCTGCTGCGCGGAGCGATCTATCGGGCGTTGCGCGAAGCTGGCGACGACGGTCTGTCAGACAGCGAAATTGGCACCGCCGTGCTCGGTGCGCTCGGCTTCAACAGAGAGCTTGGCCAAGGGGAAGACCCAACTGAGAGCCACCGTCGGGAATGGATGCAGGATCCCGCAGCGATCGGACGCGATCTAGCCGATGCCAAAGAGGCGCTTCGCTTCTTGCTGGCGTATCGCGCCTGGTACGACCAGCGACGCGGCTGGCGCTACACGAATCCGAACCTGGAAGAGCTCGGCCTGCTTCGAACTGACTACCAGGGACTATCCGCTCTTTGTGCCGACGCCAAGATTTTCGTCGATGCACCCCCGCTGTTTCGCAATGCCAGTGCAGTGGTACGCGAGCGTGCCTTCCGCGCGCTGTTCAACTACATGCGCAAGGGCCTAGCTGTGGATGCCGCAGCGCTCGACGCGCAAATGCTGGCCCAGCGCCGGGATGAGGCATTGCGCTTGCTGCGCAACCCTTGGGGATTCAGCCGCGAGGAGCTCCTGCTGGGCCGACGCTGGCTGTTTCTGCAGCCGCCACCCGCACAGGCGCTGCGTGGGCGGGACGAGGAACTGATCCTGCGAGGCGGGCTGCAGACTCTGCTCGGCAAGACCCTGCGCGACTCCCGGCTGTGGGAGGACGCACACGCAGGCTCGCTGAGCCGCAACGAGTACCAGACGCTGTTCGAGTTCATGATACGCATCGCGCAGGCAGGTGGCTTCATCCGCAGGGACGAGCACACCGACTTCAACCTTCCTGGGTACCGCCTCAACGCTGGGCGCATCCGCTTCCTTGCTGGTGAAGGCGGAACGGCCGCCAACGCATTCTTCATCGAGCAGTACCGGGGCATTGCCGACGTTCTGGCACAGCAAGACCGCTCGCTGTTTGCGATGGAAGCGCGCGAGCACACTGCCCAGGTGGATGCCGAACTGCGTGCCCTGCGCGAGATCCGCTTCCGTTTCGGCGAGCCTGAGCAGCAGAAGCTTGCCGGTGAGCTGAAGGCGACTGCACGTGAGCACGGCGAACCCAATCGTTTTCTGCCGGTGATGTTCTGCTCGCCGACCATGGAGCTGGGCGTGGACATCTCCGCGCTCAATGCCGTCTATCTGCGCAACGTGCCGCCCACGCCCGCCAACTACGTCCAGCGAGCGGGCCGTGCCGGGCGCAGCGGTCAGGCGGCACTCGTGGTCACGTATTGCGCCGCGCGCAGCCCGCATGACCAGTACTTCTTCCGTGAACCGTCGGCCATGGTCCACGGTGTGGTCAGGGCGCCGCTGCTTGATCTGGCCAACGAAGCCCTGATCCGCAGTCACCTGCAGGCGATCTGGCTGGCCGCCACCGGGCAGCAGCTTGATCGCTCGATCTCCAACGTAGTCGATCCGAGCTTGCCCCTTGCGCCGGTGCGCGATGCGCTTGCGACTGCCATGGGCACTGAGCAGGCAAGGGTAGACGCGACGGCGCGGGCCGCGCGCATTCTCCAGGCAATGGCCGGCCACATCGACGCGGAGCGCGCTCTGTGGTACCCGGGCCCCGATGCATTCGCACAACAGGTCATTGCCGATGCTGCGGCTCAATTCAATGCAGCGTTCAATCGCTGGCGTGACTTGCTCAGTTCGGCCGAGCGACAGAAGCGGCTCGCACAGGCTACCTTGGACAACTACGCCATCACAGACCGCCGCGAGCGGGACGACGCCAGACGCCGTTTGAATCAGGCCATCGACCAGATCAATTTGCTGCTGCATGGGCGCGACTCCCTGTCCAGCGACTTCTACACCTACCGGTATCTGGCGACCGAGGGTTTCCTGCCTGGCTACAACTTCCCGCGCCTGCCGTTGATGGCCTATGTGCCGGGTCGCGCCGACGTACGCAGCGGCAACCTGTTCTTGCAGCGACCCCGGTTCCTGGCGCTGTCCGAGTTCGGCCCGCGCAGCCTCGTCTATCACGAAGGCCGCGCCTACCGCGTGGTACGCGCGCGCATCGCGTTGTCCGCGGCCGACCAAGCTACAGCCGGCGGCTTGCTTGCCACCCAGGCAACGCGCGTGTGTGCGCATTGCGGCGCGGCGCATTTCGAAAGCCACTGGAACGACTGTCATTCCTGCGCCAGGCCGCTGCACGATGCCGAGCAGATCAACGGCATGTTCCGCATCGAGAACGTCGACACCGAGCCGGCCGAGCGCATCACCGCCAACGACGAGGAGCGTCAGCGCCAGGCCTTCGAGCTGCAGACCGTATTCAAATGGGGAGTCCGTGGCGGACAAGTGGATGTTCGTACCGTTCTGGCTTGTGATGGTGAGGGCGACATTCTGACTTTGCGCTACGGTCCCCAGGCCACCGTCACCCGAATCAACAAAGGTCTGCGCCGACGCAGGAACCCCAACTTGTTCGGCTTCTTCATCAACCCACGCACCGGCTGGTGGGTGAAGGAGGAGGTGGACGACGGCAGCGGCGGAGGCAACGACGACAGGCTCCCGCCGCAGCGCATTGTGCCGTTCGTGCAGGACCACAAGAACGCACTGCTGCTGCAACCGCATGGTGATTGCGCCCCAGTCACCTTGGCCACGCTGCAACACGCACTCAAGCGCGGCATCGAAGCGATTTACCAGCTCGAAGAAGCCGAGTTGTTGGCCGAACCACTACCTGATGCCCGCCTGCGTCGTGGCGTGCTGTTTTACGAGACGACCGAAGGCGGCGCCGGCGTACTGACGCGTTTGGCCAACGAGCCTGACGCGCTTGCCCAAGTCGCGCGGCAGGCACTACGCGTCATGCACTACGATGTGCCCGCCGAAGGAGCGATGCCCGACTTCGACACGCTATCCGATCAGGACGATGTGAAGTGCGTTGCCGGGTGCTACCGCTGCCTCCTCTCGTACTACAACCAGCCCGACCACGAGCTGATCGACCGGCGCGACCCGCAGGCCCTGCGTGCCCTCTGGCGCTTGGCCCAAGTGCAGACCGAGCTGCAGGTGGCGGCACACACGCCTGTGCCGTCATCGGAGCCCGTCGCCCAGCCCGGCTGGTCCGGTCAATGGCTGCATGCACGCGACCAGCACGCTGCGTTGCTACCGCTACCGGCCACTGCTCAAGTCGATGCTTGCACCGTCCTGCACTGGCCCGACCACTACGCCGCGATCGCCCTGCCCGATACCCCGCGCGAGTTGCAGTCCGCGTGGGAAGACCGCGGCTACACCTTCATCCGTTTTCCTGCTGATCCCGACGCCTGGACACCACTTTTCCAGCGCTTGGCGCGGCTACTAGGCCATTGAAACCCTGCCAATGAATACGCCCGTCGCCCAATACACTCCTGGCTCACTCGTTCGAGCCCGCGGCCGCGAGTGGATCGTCGAACCCGGCAGTGTTGCGCCCTTGCTGCGGCTGCGGCCGCTCGCTGGTGGAGAGGATGAAAGCGCGCTCATGCATACCGGCCTGGAGCCGGACATCGGCCCCGCACACTTCCCCGCCCCCGATCCGGCGCAAGAAGGCGGTCAGCACGATGCCCTGTTGTTGGCCGATGCCTTGCGCATGGCACTGCGTCGCGGCGCCGGACCGTTTCGCTGCTTCGGCAATATCTCGGTAGAGCCGCGCACCTACCAACTGGTGCCACTGCTAATGGCGCTGCGCCTGGATCCGGTGCGCCTACTGATCGCCGACGATGTGGGCGTCGGCAAGACCATCGAGGCCGCGCTGATTGCCCGTGAGTTGCTTGACCGCGGCGAAATTCAGCGCATGGCCGTGCTGTGCCCGCCGCATCTCGTCGAGCAGTGGGTACGCGAGCTCAATGAGCGCTTCCATATCCCGGCGATGGCGGTTACCGCCAGCAGCGCCGCCCGCCTTGAGCGTGGGTTGCCGATCGGCGATTCGATCTTCCACGCCCATGCCTTTACCGTGGTCAGCTTGGACTACATCAAGTCCGACCGGCATCGCCACGACTTCATCCGTGCCTGCCCGGAATTTGTCATCGTCGACGAGGCGCACACCTGTGTCAGCACAGGCCAGGCGCGCCAGCAGCGCTTCGAGTTGCTGCGCGAGTTGGCCGCCGATGCCGAGCGCCACCTAGTGCTACTCACGGCGACCCCGCACAGCGGCGACCAGGACGCCTTTTACAGCCTGCTGGCCTTGCTCAAGCCTGTGTTCACCCAGCTCGCCACGGCCAGTGGCGACAATAAGGACAAGTTGCGCGAACAACTCGCCCAGCACTTCGTCCAGCGCCGCCGCCCGGACATCGATGAATGGCGTGACGGCAGCATTTTCCCAAAGCGGGAAATTGGCGAAGCCATCTATCACCTCAGTGGCCAGTGGGACAGCTTTTTCCAGGACGTGCTCGACTACTGCCGTGATGTCACGCAGCGCGTCGGCGATGACGCACGCCGCCAGCGTCTGAGCTTCTGGGGCACGCTGGCGTTGATGCGCTGTGTGGCCTCCAGTCCCGCCGCGGCCGTGCAGGCCCTGCAGACCCGCTTACTTGCCGGACAGGTGGATAACGCACCGCAGGAGGTGCTGGAAACCCTGTTCGACGGCAGCGAGGACGCGCTGGATCAGGACGACGTGGCGCCGGCCGCTGATACGGGCGATCCTGACCTGCATGCATTGTTGGCCCAGGCCCGCAAGCTGGCGGGCGAGGAGGGCGATCCCAAGCTGCGCCTGCTCACCGAGCACCTTAAGCAGCTCATCGCCGACGGCTTCAACCCGGTGGTGTTCTGTCGATACATCGCCACCGCCAACTACCTGCGCGAGCATCTGGACGGCAAGTTCCGTGGCGTTGCTGTGGATGCGGTCACCGGCGAATTCCCGTCCGAGGAGCGCGAGCGCCGCGTCGAAACGCTGGGCGAAGCCGAGCGCCGCCTGCTGATCGCTACCGATTGTCTGTCCGAGGGCGTCAACCTGCAGGAACAGTTCGACGCCGTGGTCCATTACGACCTTTCGTGGAATCCCACTCGCCACGAGCAACGCGAAGGCCGCGTGGACCGCTTTGGTCAACCCAGCCCCAAGGTACGCGCGACCCTGATGTATGGCGCCAACAACCCGGTCGACGGTGCGGTGCTGCAGGTGATCCTGCGCAAGGCGGAGAAGATCCGACAGGAGCTCGGCGTTCCCGTGCCACTGCCCGATGACGACCACACGCTGACTCAGGCGCTGATGAAGGCGGTGATGCTGCGCAGCGAGCGAGCCGGTGGCCCGCAGCAGGCGTTCGACTTCGATCAGTACGAGGAAAGCTGTGCGCTGGACGTGCGCTGGACCGACCTGGCCGAAAAGGCCAAGCGCAATCGCACCGTGTTCGCCCAGCGCCGCCTGCGCCCGGCCGACGTACTGCCCGAATGGGAGCGCATGAAAGCCGTGCTGGGCGCTAGCGATGACGTCAAGCGATTCACCACCCAAGCCATGGCTCGGCTTGGCGCTGGCCTGCAGTTCCGTCCGAAGCGTGGCGCCACCGCACCGATTTCCGCATTGCCGCAAGCTCTACGCGAGCGTCTGGAGGCGGCAAACCTAACCGGCGACATCGGCATCGATTTCACTCAGCCACCTGCGCCGCGCTGCCGCTATGTCAGTCGCAGTCACCCACTGGTAAGTACGCTGGCCGATGAGCTGTTGGAGCGTGCCGTCAGCGGCGAAACCCGCGACAACCGGCAACTCGCCACACTTGGCCGCATCGGCGTTTGGCGCAGTCCAGCGGTGGACACCATCACTATCGTGCTGCTGTTGCGCCTGCGCCACCAGATCACCACTACCCGCTCTGGGCGAAGCAGCGTGCTGCTGGTGGAAGAAGCGCTATCGGTGGCCTGGCAGGGTCGCGCCAATCCTGCCGAGGTGCAGGGCGAGCAGATGCTGGCCTGGCTGCAGGCTCCGGCCACTGGCAACTTGCCCGAGCCAGTGCGCCAGCGCGAAATGCAAAACGTGCTTGCATTGCTGGAAGAGCGACGCGAAGTTCTGGAGCAACTGGCTGACGCGCAAGCCGAGCGCCTGCTGGCCGACCACCGCCGCGTGCGCGAGGCCGCCGATGCACGAGGTCGCTACGAGGTGCGTGCTCTCAAGCCAGTGGATGTCATCGCCGCCTTCGTGCTGATGCCCGGCGGTGTGGCGTGAGTCGTCGTACTGTCGCCTTGGAGTTCGACGCCATCCACATCGAAGGTGGCCTCTTGCCGGCCGAATGGTTGAGCAACATCGCGGCACTGAAGGCCGCCCATCAGTCGCCGGCCGACTATGGCATTCCCAAGGGCCTCAACCTGCGTGACGAGCTGGGCCGCTACTGGCGTATCGCCCAGGCCCACTGGAGCGAGTTCGACACCGCTCGCTCGCGCGCCGACAACCCACACGCCCTGACCGCCCGCTTCGTGCAGGCCCTATTGCGTGAGGTGTTCGGCGCCACCGACCTGCAACCGCAGGCCGCGCCACAGGTCATTTCCGAACGCCAATACCCCGTTGCCGCCATCGCCCGCGAAGGCCGTCTGCCGCTGGTGGTGGCCCCCGTTGGTCAGCGTCTGGACGAGCGCGACCGCCGCTACGGTGACAGCAACCGCCAGCGCAGCGCTTTCGGCCTGCTGCAGGACTGGCTCAATGCCAGCGACGCGGCCCTGTGGGGCATCGCCAGCAACGGCTTGCAACTTCGTCTCGCTCGCGACAACGCCAGCCTCACTCGTCCTGCGTGGATCGAGGCCGATCTGGAGCGGATCTTCAGCGAGGAGCGTTACGCCGATTTCTCCCTGCTGTGGCTGTTGATCCACGCCAGCCGCTTCGGCAACCCAGGCAATCTACCGCAGCAATGTCCGCTGGAAGCTTGGCGCGAGGGCAGTAAGGAGCAGGGTACCCGTGCCCGTGAGCAGCTTCGCCAAGGCGTGGAAGAAGCATTGGTCGCACTGGGCCAAGGTTTCCTGGTGGAGGCCGCCAATCAACCCCTGCGCGACGCGCTGGCCAGTGGCAGGCTCGACCGCAACGTCTATTTCCAGCAACTACTGCGTCTGGTCTACCGGCTGATCTTCTTGCTCACCATCGAAGAGCGTGGCCTGCTGCATCCGGCCGACGCCAACGCCGATGCAGTGAAGCTTTATGCCGATGGCTACAGCCTGCGCCGTCTGCGCGAACGCGCCCGCAAGCGCCGCGCCTTCGACCGACACACCGATCTGTGGGATGGGTTGAAACCTGTTCTCACCGGCTTGGCAAATGGTCAGCCGCTGCTGGCCCTGCCGGCGCTCGGCGGCCTCTTCGCCGAAGACCAGTGTCCGGATCTGGACGCCAGCACCTTGGGCAACTGCGCCCTGTTGGAAGCGGTCGCGAAGCTCGGCTGGATGCGCAGTGACCGCAGTCTCGCCCGCATCAATTGGCGCGACATGGGCCCGGAAGAACTGGGCAGCGTGTACGAAAGCCTGCTGGAGCTGGTGCCCGACATCAGCGCCGACGGCCGCGTGTTCCGCTTCGCCAATGCGGAAAGTTCCAAGGGCAATGCGCGCAAGACCAGCGGCAGCTACTACACGCCGGATTCGCTGGTGCAGGAGTTGCTGGATTCCGCGCTGGAGCCGGTCATCCAGCAGCGCATCAGCGGCGCCACCGATCCCGAGGTCGCGCTACTGTCCATCACTGTCTGCGATCCGGCATGCGGCAGCGGCCACTTCCTGCTCGGAGCCGCGCGTCGACTCGCTACGCGTCTCGCCCAGCTGCGTGCGCAAGGCACGCCCAGCGGCGAGGACTTCCGCCACGCTCTGCGTGATGTCATCACCCACTGCATCTTCGGGGTGGATCGAAATCCCATGGCCATAGAACTGGCGCGCATGTCGCTATGGCTCGAGGCGATGACCCCGGATCGCCCGTTGGGCTTCCTCGATCACCACTTGCAATGTGGTGATGCCTTGCTGGGTCTCACCGACCTGTCCACGCTTGAGCAGGGTGTCCCCAAAGATGCGTTCAAGCCCCTATCCGGCGACGACAAGGGCGTTTGCAAGGAACTGGCGAAACAAAATGCCGCGGAACTGAATGATTTGCAGCGCAAGCGCACGGCACAGTCCTTCGGACAGCGCGATCTGCTCGGCCTGCGGGTGGGCGGACTCGACAAGTTGCAGGCGCTGGAGTCGCTACCCGACTCCACGCTTGCTCAGATCGCCGCCAAGCAGGCGGCATGGCAGGCCATCGCCGATGAGTCCGCCGAAAGCCCATTGCACCATGCGGCGGACATGCTGCTCGCCGCCTTCCTGCTGCCCAAGAGCAAGGCCAACCAGCGTGCTGTACCCACATCGAACAGCGTTGGACAGGAACTGCTGGGCGAGCATGGTGCAGAGCATCATGGGGAAAAGCGCGCAGCCGCGCGCCAAATATGCAGAGAATCCCGCGTGCTGCACTGGCCGCTGGCCTTCCCGCTGGTGCACGCAGCCGGCGGCTTCGCATGCGTGTTGGGAAATCCGCCGTGGGAGGTTTCGCAACTTGGCGAAGAAGAGTTTTTTGCCTCGCGTGACGCGCACATTGCTTCGCTTGCAGGCGCCGCACGCAAGAAGGCTATCGCTGAACTGGAACGCGAGAGTCCGAGACTCTGGCTGGAGTTCCTATCCGAAAGCCATCGGACTGCTGCGTGCAATACGTTCTATCGCGAATCCGGACGCTACCCGTTGACCGCAGTTGGAAAGCTGAATACTTATCCCCTGTTTGCCGAAACAATCAGCCAAGTCACGTCAGAATCAGGGCGTGCGGGCTTCATCGTACCCACCGGAATCGCTACCGACGACAGCACCAAAGCGTTCTTCTCATTCCTAACGCAAAGTGGATCGCTGGCGACGTTGCTTGCCTTCGAGAACGAGGAGTTCATCTTTCCCTCGGTGCATCACGCCTTCCGTTTCTGCTTGCTAACGCTTGGCAAGAACGACGAATCTGAGTTCGTCTTCTTTGCAAGACAGCCGGCTCAGATTCACGATTCGCGCCGTCGGTTCACCCTCACGCCCGATGAGTTCCGGTTGATTAATCCCAACACGCTCACCTGTCCTGTATTTCGCAGCGAACGCGATGCCGAGCTGACCAAGAAGCTCTACCGCGCCGCACCGGTGTTGATTGACGAGAAGCGCGCCCATGGCAATCCGTGGGGTATTCGCTTTTCGCAGGGCTTGTTCAACATGGCCAGCGACAGCCACCTGTTCGCCGACGCACGGGGCGAAGATCTGCTGCCGTTGTACGAGGCCAAGCTAATCCATCAGTTCGACCACCGCTGGGCCACCTACGCCGACGAATGCGACAGCCGCGACGTCACTGCTCCAGAGAAGGCTAATCATGACTTCTCAGTCATCCCGCGTTATTGGGTGGCCCGCCATGAAGTGACCGAGCGATTGGCAAGCAAAACCTGGAAGCGGAATTGGCTGATGGGTTGGCGTGATATTACTGGCGTCGAGAAAATTCGCACAGTGATTGCGAGCGTAATCCCTATGGCGGGTGTAGGACACACCCTTCCACTATTCATGGCTGAGCAGTCGCCACAGCATACGGCAGCATTGCTTGGCAATTTTGATGCGCTCGTCCTGGATTACATCGCGCGGGTTAAGGTCGGTGGAACACATCTGACCTACGGATATCTGAAGCAGCTCCCCGTTCTGCCGCCTGACCGCTACGCCGACGCCGATCTCGCCTTCATCGTCCCACGTGTGCTGGAGTTGACCTACACCGCCCACGACATCCGTCCCTGGGCGCGGGATCTCGGTTTCGATGGGCAGCCGTTTACATTCGACACCGTACGCCGTGCAGTGGTGCGCGCCGAGTTGGACGCTTACTACGCTCGCCTCTACGGTCTGACCCGAGACGAACTGCGCTATATCCTTGATCCTGCCGATGTGATGGGCGAGGACTATCCTAGCGAAACCTTCCGCGTCCTCAAGAACAGTGAATTGCGTGAGTTCGGCGAATACCGCACTCGCAACCTGGTTCTCCGTGAGTTCGACCGCATGGCGCTTGCCGAGGCAAATGGCGAGCCCTATTCAAGCCTCTTGAATCCGCCACCAGGGCAGCATGCAACGTCGACCTATTCACCCCACGGCATCATCCGGGATGAGGTTGATGCGCGACTGGCTGGACTTCTGCTCACCATGATTAGACAGCCCGGGCACCTGCCTCGCCGCCAGTTTGCCGATGCTGTGGCCATTGCAGCGCAACCGAGCACGCTGAGCGGCCTCGCTGGTGCACAGGACGCCGCTTTCGTTGCCGAGTTCCAAAACAACCATCTCGGGATCTTCGACGCCAGCCGGCTGGCAGGCGATCGCATCCAGAACTGGCTTCGCCATTACGAGTCGGCTGGCGTAATACGAACCGACTCAACTCAGCTACTGGTCGTCCAAGGCGCCGTTCTCCCCAGCGAAGTAATAGTTGATGAGGCTGCGACGCGTGTCGCGGACATTCTGACTAGGGCCGCAGCACAAGCTTCTGTACGGACGCTGGCGATTGACGGTGAAGAATCCACCGACACCTCGGCGAAACGAGCCTGAATGATGGAGTAGCGGAATGGAGCAGTTGATCCAGTATCTACCAAAGGACAGGCAAGCCCCGCGCCTGTGGTTCAAGCAGCTCTCCATTTTTTCGGAACCTGATACGGCGAACATTATCAGGACCGTGCCCTTCAGGCGCGGACTCAACGTAGTATGGGCCAAGGAGCCCGCTGCGGGCAGTGCAGTCGGACTCCATGCCGCCGGTCACGGTGTTGGAAAGACATCGCTGTGCCTGTTGCTTCGCTACTGCTTGGGGGACCCATCAAAGGCGGTAACCGAGCTCCGTGACGAGCTTTGTAGCGAGTTCCCAAGGGGTGGCGTGATCGCGGTCATACATGTGGAAGGTCGCCCTTTCACGCTATGCCGCTACTTCAACCCCCACAAGGATGGCTTCGCCATTGATGGTGAAGGTGCAGAGGATGTCTGGGCACAAGAGGCAGATAGTAACGATCGGGATTTCCTGAAGCGCCTGGCTAGCGACATGATGAGTTCCGTGTCACCGGGCAACATCCCGGATACGGGCCAGGCGATTGAATGGAGGCATATCTTGGCCTGGATCAGTCGAGATCAGGGCTCGCGATTCAAATCGTTCTTCGCTTGGCGTGAGGGCGAGGGATCAGGCCTGCAGCGTAGTCGTCAAGACCCGCCCATCGTTATGCGAGCCGTACTCGGACTGATGGATCAATCCGAATCGTTGCTGATGGGCCGTATTGCGGCGCTGGAACATGAGTTGGATCAGGCAAGGCAGAAAAGGGGCGATCTGCAGAGAGAGCCAGCGTTAATCCGGCGTCGCATTGAGTCCAATCTTCGCGCGATGGGGTCGCTTCCCGACGATCTACCAATACGTGCCGCAGGCCTGTTCGATGACTCGGTGGAGAATCGCATCAGGACTGCGAGTGAGAAGGTAACAAGTCGTCTCGCACAGTTGGAGCTTGAGCAGGAACAGGCTGATCAGAATCTGGCTGAACTTCGGGCAGATTTGAAGCTGCGCCGAAGCGAGAGCGAGAGGGCTGTCGCTGAGTACGACCTTGCGGATGCCGGCCGGCGCGGCGATGAGGAGGCATATAAGTCGGTTGGGGCCAAGCTGTTGAAGCTCAGGAACCTTGCCGGGCATTGTGAAGAAGGAAATATCCCATTTTCTCAGTGCCAGCATGTGCAGACAGAGATCAGCCTCCTTTCTTTGAGCAGCTTTCAAGATCAGCGTGACAAGCAGAGCCTCGAAAATGCGATGAACGAATCGTCGAGTAGATCTGTGACAGCCCTGGTGCGCAAGAACGAAATGACATCAAAGCTTCAGGTGCTTGAACGGCAGGAAGAAGCGCTCAAAGCCGCGCTGAACAAGGTTCGAATGTCCAGGAGAACGGCCGAAATCGAAGCCAGCAAGTGGCCGAACTTGCTGGATGAGCTTACCCGCTGGGACGGCTCGGCTGGCTCGGCTTCGGCTCAGGCGGAGGTCGATGCGATGCAAGCCGAGATTCTTAGGATTGAAAGGGAACTCGGAAGTGCACAAATGCAACTGACCTTGCTGCATCAGGACAAGTCAGCCCGAGAGAAAGCATTGGCGTCCATAACCGACGCGTTGACGCAGACCCTATTGCCGGATGGTGCCTTCGGTGCCTTCGACCCGCGCGACGAAGATCGTCCATTTCGCTTATCAATGCGAGGCGGAGAGGCCTATCGAGTTCTAGAAGTATTGCTGGGCGATATCGCTTGCATGCTCGATAGCGCGGGATCTGCAAGCTCTCTTCCTGGCTTCGTGATTCATGACTGTCCTAGAGAAGCGGACATGAGCATAGGCTTGTACGAGAACTACTTTTCTTTAGTGAGCTCACTTGAAAAGGAAGGGTTCGTAGGTGTCGAGCCGCCATTCCAATATATCGTGACGACTACCACCCCTCCCCCGACCGACTTGCGAGAGGGCGTGGTGCGCTTGGAGCTAGATCCAAGTTCGAATGAGAGTCTGCTGTTCGGTCGCCGTTTCGGTGTCGAGCAGCACTCGCTTCCTGAGCACGGGAAGGGGCGGCGATGAAGGTGATGCCTGCGCTTGTTGCAAAGGCGCTCACTGACAGCGGCTATGATCTGATTTCAGCGCAGGATGGCGACTGGTTCGTTGCTGGGATCAGTGGATCTCCGGCAAGAGTGCTCATACAAATCAACGAAGAAGGCGTCTTCCTGGCCGTGCCAGAAGCGGGCGCCGCGGCGCGGATCGGTCTAGAGACTTCAGATCAGGTGCCGCCCGCGGGAATGACCAGTGTCGGACTGGCAAGAGGCGCCTTCCATATTTATGAAGCCTTGCGGATGCTTCACTCCTTGCTGGTCCATCCGGTTGCCGTGCTGGATGCCAAGGTCGAGGCGCGCTTGGCGGCAATTCCTGAAACGGAACGAACGAGGGAAGTGCGTCAACGGATAGGTCAAGATGTGTTCCGCGAGGCGTTGATGGACCTATGGCAAGGGCGCTGTGCGGTAACTGGTCTAGCGCTCCCGTCACAATTGTTGCGAGCCAGCCATGCAAAACCGTGGGCCAAAGCCACCCACTCCGAGCGCCTTGACCCGTTTAATGGTCTGCTCCTGTCTATTCACTTGGACGTGATGTTTGATACGGGCCTGATCGCCTTCAGCGACGATGGCCTGCTGTTGTGCTCACGACGTCTGGATGCGTCGGTACGAGGGCATTTTTCAATTACGGATGGACTGCGCCTGCGAACCCTTAGTCCGGGCCATATTCCATATCTTTCTTGGCATCGAAAACACCTGTTCGAAGGGACGTGAAAAATCCAGCGAGAGAGACTGACAGTCCGCCTATTGGCTAAGGGCGGATGACGAAAAGAGGCGACCATAGCAAGTGCCAGGGGGGAACTGTGGTTCACGTAGAAGGCAGGACGAGCGGGCAATACACGGCAAACCTCCTCGGTAACATCCGGAGCCACCTGGCTGGGCTACAGGGCTATGACGTGATGGCGCTGGAGCTCATCCAGAATGCGGATGACGCGAAAGCCGTGGAGATCGTATTCGACATCACGGACACCGGCTTGCTGGTGCGCAACAGCGGCGAGTTCACGTACTGCGGCGATCTGGATAAGCCTTGCGCGTCTGTTGCTGAGGGGAGCTACAAATGTGATTACCACCGCATAACCGATGTTGGCAGCGGCGGGAAACTCTCACGTGGCGAAAATATTGGTCGCTTTGGCATAGGCTTTGTCTCTACCTACCAGGTTACGGACCACCCCGAGATCCGCTCGTCAGGTATCAAGCTGGCGCTCTACCCCGAGCGAGGGCAATGGTTTATCGAGGCCTTCGAAGAACCAAACGGCACGTCCTTCTTTTTGCCTTGGGCGACTGATCCCAATACTGAGGCGCGGCTGGCGCTTGGGGTCTCGCACGTCAGCCCCGCCCACATCGATCAGCTCGCAGACGATTTCCAGACCGTTCTACGCAAGAGCCTGCTGTTTCTTCGCCACGTCCGAAAGGCTGAGGTGCGACGAAATGGACAACTACTGCTGGCCTGCGACCTCGATAGATGCGAAGACTCTGACCTCATCGTCAGCTTCAGGCCAAGCGGCGAAATTGAGCACTGGCACATCCTTCGCGCTGACGCAGCAGATGCCGCTCAGCGTCTTTACGCGACGCACCCAAGACTGGAAACACTTCATCGAAGCACCAAGATAAGCATAGGGCTGCGAATTGATCCAGAGCCGCTGTCTGAGGGCTTGCTCTACGCATTCTTGCCCACCGAGCAGTTGACTGGGCTACCCCTGCATATCAACGCAGACTTCTTCCCGGAGTCTGATCGTAAAGCGGTGATATTTGCTGGGCACCAGCACGAGCAGGCCTGGAACGAAATGCTCATTGACACCGCAGCGGCTGAACTGGCTCGGGATCCAGAAGGCTTGCTGAAAATGGTCGGCTCCAATCAGCTATGGCCAATCCTTGGCCGGGCATACGACCTCTCTTTCAGGCCGTCGGGACATCCGTTGTGCTTCAAGCGATTTTGGGAACACCTGAAGGCGACTGCGCCACAAGCGCATATTGCTCTAGCACAGGACGGCAGCCTTCAGTGTCCCAATGGCGTATTCCTGCCTCGCAGCCCCCTGAACGAACACCAGGCAAAAGCATTGCTAGAGGTAGGGGGCAGGCTCGTTGCGGAAGACCTGCGACCGTTCCAAACAGCGATGAACCAATTGGGTGCCCCGATCCTGACCCTCGAACGGCTAGTCGCGCTGTTGGCATCAGCGATGGTTCAACAGGCGGCGGGGGCTACGGCGGTCGACAAACAGAAGCTGGAGCATTTCTATCGACCTCTGTGGAGCATCATCAACGATCTACTGCCAGAGGTGGGAGCTGCGAATCCAAGCGCAAACCCAGCAGTGCAACGCTTGTTGGGTTTGCCGTTTGTCGTCACCGAGGATCTGTTCGCGGTAACCATAAATCAGTCTTATGCCGCGCCGGGCGCGCTGGAAGCTGATCGCATTGCAGCCCTGTTGCCCAGACTCGCCATCACCTCTCGTCTTCTTTCAGGGTTCCCAAAGATAACCCGGCTGATAAAATTGCTCGATCTTAGCGTAGTGGTATCGCACATCAGTTCGATGTGCGACAAGGAGCCAGTTGAATACGTCATTGGCGTCGAGCAGAAGGACCTGCGCGACCTGTACTCGTTGTTCGCGGACCTCGACCACCAGGGTGCCGGTGAAAAGACGATTTATCAGCAGCTACGCGGCCTGCCCATCTGGAAGTCAAGCCTTGGGCTGGTCAAGGCAACGCAAGCACTTTTGCCGGGAGACTTCACTGACCCGACCGGTCAGGCGGATTTGCTGGACACATCCGTTCTAACCGAATCAGCCCGGGAATTCCTATCGACAAGGCTGGCGGTACAGACGCAGACGATCGAGGCGTTCGTGCAGGCCGTGTTGCCGACGTTTTTCGACGACGACGGCCCGCTGGATGCAACCAAGTACACACGGATCATCAACGAGCTCGCCAATCACCCAGCGCTTGTAAACGACGATGCCATCCGGCGGTTGCTTGGGTCGCTTCCGATCGTGCCTACGCAAAATGGCGGTTGGTCGCGCCCCGTCAACACTTACCATCGTACTGAAGACCTTGTGAAGGTTCTCGGAGACGCACACCACCTCTGGCTGGACTCCAGCCGCGTTCCAAATACGCGATCAGTGCTCACATTCATCGACAGCCTGGGAATCCGAAGATCGCCGATCGCCAGGCACCTAGTCGATCGCATGCTATCCATTGCCGAGAAGTACCTGCCGACCGAGGATGCAAAACGTGCGAGCAGCGAGGCGTTCTACGTACTGTGCGACAACTACGACGAATGGAAAGAAAAGAAGGTCGTTCAGGATGCCATCGCGGATCTTCAACGGGCTGCCTGTTTTCCCGCAGATGGGGATTCCGAAGAATGGCACACAGCAGACTCTCTCTATGCACCTTACCGTGCCGACGCTTTCCGCTCCCAAGCCAAGATCCTTGACTTCCGGAGCACGGCACGACTGAAAACCGAGTTGTTGGAGGAGCTTGATGTTTCCATCAATCCGGAGCCCCGGCTCGTCATCGAGCATCTGCAGCATTGCGTCAGCGCGGGCGTGCAGCCGCATGTCTCGACGTATCAGGTGTTGAACGAGCGAGCTCAACGATCCGACCCGCTCATCGCGACACTCGCTGGCTCACGGTGCATTTACGTCGAGAGCCAAAAGACGTTCGTTCGTCCCAACCAGGTGTACTGGGTGCCGCAGCAACTCGGCCGCTATGCATACACGCTTCCTGGAAACTACGAGTCCTTCAAGCCGCTCTTCGACGTAATCGGAGTTAAGAATGCACCGGATGGTCGCGACTTCGTTGACATACTTTTGGACATCGTCGGCGAGTACTTCGAACAGTCCAAGCCGCTGACAGGTCCAGACCGCGCGGTCTATGACATCTGCCTGGCCAGCGTTGCTACCGCACATGAACATGAAGAGCTAACCCCGTCTGACCTGCAACGTCTGCAAGAGGCGCCAACCGTCTTGAACTTGCGGGGTCAGCTCACTCATCCGGACGAGATCTTGCTCCAAGATAGCGAGTGGCATGCTGGATTCTTTGGCGGGGAACTCGACCAAGCCTTGTGCAAACCTGTCCCTGAGCTTTGGTCATTCGTGGAAGAGATCGGTGTCAGCCGGCTAAGTGAGCGCGCGAAGGTTGCCCTCGAATTCGCCGATGGTCCGCAAGTCGACGAAACACAGTTCGCCGAGAAGCTGATGGATAGGATGGACATCCTCGCCCGTTTGCTCCATGACAAACCAACAACGGTAAGAGCGAAGATTCGGAGCGCTCTTTCGAAGATGAAGGCTCTCAGCTACGACGTTGTCCGCATTAGGGCATCTGTGCATGTTGGAGGAGATCAGGCATCCGCGCCTCCCACTTCGGCGCAGGCGTTCTACGATATCGGAGATGGGTACTTGATCCTCGCCCGCCCGGTGGGAGATCGGAGTTGGGCGCACGTGCTCAATGCGTTGTTCCACCAACTGATGCCCGAGGAGTCAGGCAGCGAAATCTCGAAGCTGACCCTAAGTGTGCGTCCTCTCATTGGGATGGCGGTTGAAGAAGCACATCGCGAATTGAGTGATGCCGGCATTCCCTATCTAGATGCAGAGCCTGGGAGTGGAGAAATGGAAGACCTGACGTCGCCAGACCTCGATGAGATGGACGGCATAACGGGATCAGACAGCCAGGGGGAAACCGAGGCAGAACCTACATCAGATTGCGATTCTGGCGAACAGATCGGTGCTCCTGGAAGTAAACACGGAAATCGGCAGCCCGATACGTCAGAGCGCCCGCCGGGAGGAGAGTCAGCAGAGCGACCTGGGCGTGGATCGGAATCCGGCGGCTCACGCCGAGACGACACCGAACAGAATGGCTCCGCAAGTGGCGTCGGTAGCAACAGAGGCCCCGGTGAAGGCGAGCGGCGCGCGAAGAAATCCCGTCCCAAGCACAAAGAACAATGGGACCGACGCCTGCTTTCCTATGTTCGGCAGAGGCAGGAGGGAAAATCGGAAGAGGACGATCAGAACAATCCATTGAAGCACAACCTCGCCGTTGAAGTGATGGCCCGCAGCGCCGTGTGCGCCTACGAAAAGGAACGGGGTCGTGTTGCCGAGCAGATGGCACAAACGCATCCTGGGTACGACATCATCAGTCGCAATCCGCTTACCGACGAGGATCGGTTTATTGAGGTAAAAGGCGTCAACGGTGAGTGGAACCACACCGGCGTCGGTCTTTCGCGACTCCAATTCAGCAATGCCCAGGACTACGGCGACCGCTACTGGCTGTACGTAGTTGAGTTTGTTTCCGATCCAGAACACATTTGCGTTCACCCCATCCGCAGTCCGGCCACTCAAGTCACGTCATTCATGTTCGACGGAAACTGGCGGGACGCAGTGACGGATGAGCGAGCCGACCCGTCGGCGCTATTTGCGTCTGGTGTGCGGATTCATCATCAAGACATGGGGGCGGGGACCATTTGCGATGTCATTTATCGTGGAAGCACGAAGCTGCTGACGATCTTATTTGATGGGAAGGCTCAAGCGACGCCCAACGTGACCCTGAACTTGCTTCGCATGCGCATTGTGGAAGACGCCGATGACAACAATGATTCCTGATCTCTCTGAGGCGCAACTTAATGACTTGCCATCTCAAGCAGAGGCGAAAGTCTACCGAGCACTGAGGGACAAGCTTCCGCAGGAGTACGTCGTCTTTTTTCAAGTTGGTTGGATACTGCGACGAGAAGAGGAGCAAGCGAAGGATGGGGAAGCCGACTTCCTTGTTTGCCATCCCGACCACGGCTATCTGTGTATCGAGGTGAAAGGCGGTGGTGTGGGGTTTGACGCGGGCAACGGCGAATGGTTCTCAGTGGACCGTCACCGGCAGAAGCACTCCATCAACAATCCGATCGGTCAGGCACTTAGGGCCAAGTACTCGATTCGATCGAAACTGAATGAGCATCCACGATGGCGCGATCTCTCCCTTGGGAATGTGCTTCGCGGCCACGCGGTGTTCTTTCCTGACGTCGGTGACGCGAACGTACTTAGTCGCCCGGATATGCCCGCCGTACTGATCGGCTCGGCGAAGACTCTTCAGGAGCCCAAGGCGTGGATCGACAGCGCGTTCGCTTACTGGGGAAACGACGCGGGCAGCTTCACCCCCATCGGCCGTCGCGGCATTGATGTGGTTCGTGAGGTATTTGCGAGGTCGTTCGTAGTGGTGCCACTTGTGGCATCTCGCCTTGCAGAGCAGGAGGCTCGCAGACTGGTTCTCACTAAGGACCAGATGCGAGTTCTTGATTTCCTACGTTGTCACCGAAGGGCCGCAGTCAGCGGCGGTGCCGGCACGGGCAAGACCGTTCTGGCGCTCGAAAAAGCCCGCCGCCTCGCCTCGGAGGGCTTCAAGACTCTACTCACTTGCTACAACAGGCAACTGGCCGATCACTTGTCGAGCATGTGTTCCGGCACAAGCAACCTGGAGGTAATGAGCTTCCATCAGCTTTGCTATCGACAGGTCGAAGGAGCAAATCAGGCGTCGGGTCGGGATCTCGTTACGGAAGCGAAAGTGACATACCCGGGCAAGGATCTCTACGACGTACAACTGCCCAATGCGTTTGCATATTCGCTTGAGGTCCTACCGGACCGCTACGACGCAATCGTGTGTGATGAAGGACAAGATTTCCGCGAGGAGTTTTGGGTCCCACTGGAGCTTTTACTTTCCGACTACGAGCGAAGCCCGCTGTACATCTTCTATGATGACAACCAGAATATCTATGCGCGGGTGGGCACATTCCCGATACGGGGTGAACCTTTCACGCTGACGACGAACTGCCGGAACACCGCGCCGATCCATATGGCTGCGTACAAACATTACAAAGGGGTGCCGGTCAGCCCTCCTGATATTGAAGGTGATGAACTCCACTTCGACGCGTCGCCTGGTCGAGATGCTCAGGCCGCGAAGATCAATGCACGAATTGTTGATTTTGTTGCTCGTCAGGGAGTTGCCGCTGGTGACATCACCGTCCTGATTGCGGATGCATTGCGCAAGGACGACTACTACGCGACCTTGCGGCGACTCCCATTGCCAAAACCGGCAGCTTGGCTCGAAGAAGGTGTTCGAGATGCTAACACCGTCCTTATCGACACGATTCCGCGCTTCAAGGGACTGGAGTCTCCAGTGGTCATCCTATGGGGGCTGGATACGATCGATTTGGCTCGCTGTGAGGAGTTACTCTATGTCGGGATAAGCAGAGCGAAGTCTCTATTGATCGTGTCTGGAACAGCGGCAACGTGCGGATGGCTTGGCCAAAGTTTGCAAGAGAACAAGACGGTAGCTACATCTAAGCTTTCGTTTCACAGATCCAGTGGTTGATGGCGAGGTGAATCTAGATCCGAGCCAACGTTACAACACGCGTGGCGAGAAACCTCAGTTCTTTGCCCTCTTCCTCGACAACGGAAACGTAGTTGCCGTCGCTATCAACAGCGATTGTTGGAAAGCTAACTCGCGGCGGAGCGTGCACGATATCGCCAAGGAATATCGGTCCAGAGACGGACGACAAATGATCATCCGCCATGCCCGACAATCGATGTGCGATTGCCCTATGCTTATCGAACCAACGTTCCGCCTCAATGACCTGTGATGGCTGCGCCGGAAGGGTCTGGCCGGAGGGGATATGCGAGAGCCAGACCGTATCTGGGTGGATACCCACGATGGCTTCGCTCTTCGGCCATCGCTTCAGCAGCTCGAGTAGAAATTCGGCGCGGGTATCGAAAAATACTCCCAGGAGCGTGATCTGCCTGACTTCTTCATCGAAGCCGTGCGCGAGCTGGTCCAGCAATGACTCTCCGCCGGGAAACTGCGTCAGGAATCCAGCGCCTCCCTTCGGCGCCGCTTTCCCGGGCGCGCCACCGAATGCGTTATCCAGTGTATAGGCGGATTCAAGCAAGGCCGACGGCAACCGATCCGACATCGACATGATCCAGTCCCTTGCACTCGCCCATGCCTGTGAAAACAGGTTGGGCTCCGACTTCCAGTTTGCGCCCGGAATCTCCAGATGGTTCGTAACTTCCCGGTTATACCCGAAGCCGGAAACGGTCAGGTTGTGGCTGCCCACGAACAGGCTTGCTCTCTTCTTGCCAGCGAGTAGGCAGATCTTTGGATGAAAGGCGCCCTGCACGTCGATTGGCACCATGGTGTAGTCGATTCCTGCGCGGCGAGGACGGGTGGCTTCGCTCAAATAGGCTGATGAGAGCTGCTTCTGGTCAACCAGCAGAACGTTGTTCCGGCATCCCACCGAGGCAAGGCGCCGAAGGATGAAATCCTCGTAGTAGGGCAGGTTCGCATTTAAGGTTGTGATCAATGACGCATCGATATCGTCCTTGCGAATTGCGTTAACCAGGGAAAGTGGCTCAGCCAAGGTGACGCTCCAGCCAGGAGTGCCCAAGCGAGGTCACTTCCATTGCTCCGCGGCGATCGTTCGTAAGCGGGCGCAGCGCCCCTAGGGAACCTCTGAACAGCTCTCACCTCGTCATCCCGGCGAAAGCCGGGATCCAGCTTTTCCGTGACTTGCCGAAGAGCTGGATTCCAGATTTCGCCGGAATGACGAGTTATTCAGAGGTTCCCTAGAGGGCCGCAGACCACACTTGAACGGCTGCATGCCACCAGCCAGAATTGTGCAGCAGGTTGCTTCACAATTCCGGGCGCGGGCGGATGGTCCAATCGGGCAGCCGAGTTTTCGACTCCCACCCCGCGTTCATTTCAGCGCGATATGGGCGAATTGCTTTGGCTCCTTCTGGGGCCCATTGGCCTGGCTGCCGCTGGCGACTCTGCAACGGCTACATGACTCCCGGCCTTAATTTATGCAAGCGACACTTGCACAATTGCAGCCGCGGGCAAATGGGGCCAGCAAACGGGTTGCCGATTTTTCGGTAGACCGCCCCTCCTTGCGCCTGGACTCACAAATGACGTTGCCCACCGCACCGTGCGACCTCATTGCCATCAGGCCGGGCAGGGGAGATTTTTTGACGCGCGCTCTGCTGTGTGCGAGGGTCATCTGGATACAGGCGCATCGTATTTCGGTGTACACCCGATGCATTAGCCAGGACAGATAGATCCATCTCGAGGGCCTGTGCGAACTTGGTAGGGGAAGGTAGGTCTGCCCCGGTTCGCGGAACCATTCAATGGTTTTATGAGCAGTGTTCGAGATCGTCGCTCAACATGGATGCGTTAAGTGGGTATGTCTCATGCGGAGCATGTCAGCTTTGAAATCGTCCTGCTCGCAGGGATCGCGCCACTGTCCGCGAAATGAGCGCACAACTAGTAGAAATCTGCCCTCGATAGTCGATAGCGCTCATACGCCGCTGCGCAGGCACTCTCCGTCAATCCGAGGCCCGAATAGTCCCGGGGATAAGTGATTTGGTATGCGATGCGGTACCACGGATCAAACGCCTCGCGGTCAATGTTTAGTCCTAGCTTGGCCAGATCGTACTCCGGTGCGCGAGCTTCACCATCGATCGCCAACGCTCGCAATGACAAGACTGTTTCGTCGGCGGCATGGGCCGCGGAGACTGGCTCTTCATCGGCCTGCGCAAATACAGCTGCCCAAACCATCTGTTCCCGTGGCCCCAATTCGTGCCAGCGCAAAAGCATTTTCGTGTTCAGTTCAGGCATGTGCGCCTCCCGAATGAGTGTTGCTCGGAAGATCGATGAAACTTGTTCTGTAGGCTTAGATGTCGTCTTTTCTACCACCAGGCACGAGTCGGTACGCAATGTTCAGTAGTTGCAGTTTCCCGGCGGCAGTCGCATAGGACAGGGTGATCAGCGTGCGTCCTGATCGCCAAGAGACCAATTGCAACAACGCCGGTCCCGTAGGGCCCTTATAGTCTTGCTCATCGTCGGGTGGGCCGTACTTCGATTCGAACGCGGACCTGATACCTCGAGAGGTCTGTAGACCAAAGACGGCAGTGCCCTTCTCTTGAAGCTCTAAATTGATCTGAACGAGCTTTTTGTTCTTGAAGAAGAACATCGCATCGAAGGTGTGATCTTCAACCGAAACTCCAGACAGGCGCAATGCTTCTTGGCTTCCATCGCGTAGTTTTGTGGGCCTCAGGGGTGGAGTCGCGCCAGGGAACTGCTCCCGAATCGCCTCCAGCGGCATGCCGATCTTCGCCTCTCGCCAGAGGTTCTGCGCGATGGTTGAGGTGGGAGCGAGCCACAAGCAAACGGCAACGAAAACAGTAATCGGAATCAGCAGCGTGCGATGTATCGCGTGCATCCTGAAGCCTCATCAAGGCCTTTGATTGAACCAGAATACCCGAATACCGGGTATCTGAGTATCCGGATATGAAGAATAGCTTTGGGCGCTTCCGATCTCCGGAGCCCCCTCTTGGCCAAGAGCCTGTATCGCCCTGAAAACCTTGAACTAGCGGCCGTCCTACGAGAGATTCGGGAGGCCACGGGCCAGACCCAGACTCAGTTCGCGGTGCGGCTGGGCCGAGGGCAGACCTACGTCAGCAATGTGGAGTTGGGGATTAAGCGCCTGGATCTCGTCGAGGTACGAGACTATTGCGCAGCACTAGATGTTCCGCTGGCGACACTGATCGCGCAGTGGGAGGCACGGATAGAGCCGTCAATACACAGAAAGACAGGGAAGCGGCAGAGGAAGGCGCATTAATCGACCTGGCAATTGCTTTGCAACCTTGAAACTCGCTTCTCTGGAAGCTATACGCAGTCAGATTCTTGTGCTGGGCGGATACCACTCCTGATCTGCCGCACGCTCTTGCAGAAGGTGGCAAGTCCATCTACGAGGTCGTCGCTAGTCTGTCCGCCTCGATAGCGTTGTCCCTGGATCAGTTATCCAAACTCCCGATCCGCCGTTGATCAATAGATCTGCGGCGCGTTCAGATTTTCATTAGATGCGCGCGGACAAACTATAATGGACGGCTGCGGACCAACTTCACTGGATCGCGCACTTTCTCCACTTCGCGCCTCACGAAAACGGCTTGTTTTTGGCGTTTTCGGCTTCAGGCTTTGGATTCGTCAAGTTCGACGCACGCGGTTCTTGGCGAAGGTCGCCGAATTTTCTCCGTTTTCCCCGCACCTTTGAGCCGCGAGCCAAAGGCTGCGTTTTTTGGGGCTTGGGATCGATGGATTAGCCTTGGACTTACCAGGCGAGTTTTTTCGCGATCCACATGATCACTGGGATTCCAGCCGGGTACCACAGCCTTCTATAGGGCGAGGCCTATTGAACGCGCGCAGATAGCGATGGGCCGATGAATGCTGCGCTTAATGGATCATGCGCATTCATGAATCCCGCGCACTGCGAATGATGATGCCGGAGCCGTATCGCTTGCCGAACAAAGGTAAGTGGTTATGAAGTCGCGGGCAATCCGGCTCGGAGTCAGCCGGGTTTGACGAGGGTTTCTGACTCAGTGTATTTATCGCCGATCCAAGCACGGAAGGGCAGGCCATGCGGAAGGCGAATACCGGCGCGAAGGCGCGCGTGATGATAGGCGCTGTACTGGCAGCGATGGCCGCTCCAGCGATGGCGACCGACAGGATGGTGATCGACGCCAGCGGATCCTCGCCCGATCGCATCCTGACTTATGTCAACGATTATTCGACCGACAAGTCGGGAATCGGCGACGGCTCGGGCGACATCCGCGAGATCGTCCTGACCATGGTGTACGAAGCGGCAAAGCAGCCCTATTGGACCGAGACTACGCTGCAGTTCAAGTGTCCTGTCGCCGTTCGCGCCAAGAAGGCTTCGCGCAAGCCCGAGCAAGCGGCCGCCGAGGCTCCTGGGGCGTTGCCTGATGTCGACGCGGTCGAGTTCCGCATGGTCGGCGGGCACAAGCGGATGAAGGATTCGCCGGAGATCCGGCCCCTCACGGGCAGTGGTTGGCAATCCGCATCGAACTATCTGATGCTCAAGGTCTATCGGGTCGCCTGCAGCGACGCCGCCATCCGCGGCGCCAAGCAGGCTGCCGCGATGCCGAACGGCAAGATGGATCCGGTAGCCTTGCGCCAAAGCATGCGCGAGCTGGGTTTCGACGTGGCCGAGTTCCTGCCTACGGAAGGCTTGTCGATGAACGTGCTGGCCAGTTACACCTGGGAGCACTTCTGGAAGGGCGCGCCCAAGCCCGCGCTCAACAACGGCCGCCAGCTGACGGCGAAAGAGGCCGCCGCGTTCGAGAAGCAGTTACAGGACCAGATCGCCGTGTTGGAAAGCCAACGTGACGCTGTCGGTGCCCGCATCAAGAAGGTCGACGACGAGAACAGCTTCATTGCGGAGGCTGCGAGAATGCGCGGCGGCCGCCGCATCAGCGGCACCGAGCAGACGATGATCAGTGTCTGGCTCGGTAAGAACGAAAGCGACGTCGTGGCGGCGATGGGCGCGCCTGTGGTCAGCGAAGCGGGCGGGCTGCGCTATCTGACCTATGCGCGCGATTACGACAGCCGTTTCGCATTGGTTACCGCCGGTGGGGACCACATTTCGACTCAGGGGCTGTACGAAAGCTGCCAGGTGCAATTCGTGCTGAAGCCCGATGCCTCTGGCGCGATGCGCGTGGCTGATGTGGTGGTCGAGGAAAATCGCAGCGGTCCTGGCCGAGCCTATGTATGTTCGAGCCTGCTCAACGCGCCAAGGAACTAGCTCGCACCGGCCGGCGCGGGGTGCGCCGGCCGCGGCATGACCGTGCCGTCCGACGTCCGATCACTGCTTGGCGCCACCGCTGGCCATGCACTTGTCCAGCATCCGGTAGGCTTTCTGCAACTGGGGTAGCTTGACTGCGTAGACTTCCTTGCCTTCGAGCCGGACAGTAAACTCGTCGGTGTCCTCGCCCTTCTTGATCACCTTGCGCAGGTAGTTCTTGACGTCGAGGAACATTACGAACGTCCCGCGATTTGGGACGATCTTGACGAGCGCGGTGGGATAGGTAACGGTCTTGCCCCGGGCGTTTATGACGATCTCAACCTGCTCGGTGGCCGCTGGCGAACGGATCTTGTCGCCGCTGAACCAGATCTGCCCCGCGCCCCTGCTGGCCTCCTCGGCGTTTCCGGGGCCATGAATGGCATACAAACTGTCGAGCATGATGTAGCTGACGGAGCAGCGCAGGCCGTTGTCTTCGCGGCTACGCATCAGCACCCAATAGCCGTCTTTCGATTTGTAGAATGCGTCGCTATAGAGCGAGCCCTGGCCTCCTCCCCCTCCCTGCAGAAGTTCAGAGGGAATTTGGGCGATCGCTGATGGAGCCGCCAACAGTGCCGTGATCAGTCCCCCGGCGACCAAAAAATGCTTCGCAAAATGCATGGACAATCCTCCTTAATCTCCAAAATGCGCAGGAAATCGTAGCACCAAGGAGCGCGCCCGCCCAAGCGGCGGCAAACTAGGTATGCGTTGTCCGGATCCAGAAAGGTGGCGATACCGATTTTGAATCGCCCAGAAGTAAAGAATCGCTGGCCCATTTAGCCACCGAAACCAGTCAGTGCTGGCGCTGCGTCAACCCCGCTTGATGAGCGTCTTTTGCCTGCCCTGTTGGTTTTTCGTGCCGTGGGCTACGCAAGGCCGGGGATCGGGAAATCAGTGATGCTCCAGCCATACTTCGTCTTCTGGGGCTAGCCATCGCGGCATCCGCTCACGGCCTGACCAAGCGTTGCGCTTATTGCCTGGGTCGCGGTGCTTGGGAGCGACCTTGTTCGTCTTTCGTCGCGGCGGCTGCGTCTTGCGAGCGATCTCGGCTGCCGGCTGATCTGCCTGAAGTTTCTTGCAGGAAATCGGCGGGTCCTTCCTCGCCGATTTCCGATGCGGAGGCGTGGCCAAAAACCAGCTGGCGTCAACCAAAAAATGGGTTTGCGCTAAAGCATCGAGTAGATCGTCGGGAAGCTGGATTTCAGGCTCTCTTTGGCATCGTCGGAGAGTGCTTTGTACTTTTCGCCGACTTCGTTGCCACTGTAACGGAGCTCTTCCAAATTCGGTTTCTCGCCGCCCTTGGGCCGAAGCGCTCTAGTTTTCTCGATGATGCCAGTGACAAATTCTTTTGCTTCCGGGTTGAGCGCATCGATCTTGCCTTTGACAAGACCGTGAAGCTCCGTGGCCTTGCTCGCGGTGTCGGACGCAGCCAAAGCCAGGCTGCCTTTCGGAGGTCGGATGTTTCGATCTGGCCCTCCCACCATGAATGCATGGACATGCCCGGAAGCGGTCTGACTATTGCCTATCAGCTTGGATCCATCGTCACTGAGTGCGATGCTTTGACTGGAAAAACCGCCCAGGGTGCCGAGTCCATGGATTCCAGAAACGGGGTTCCATACGAATGCTTCGCTTAACCCAATAGATGATTGGCCGGTGCCAACGACGCTTCCGTTATCGGCGATATCGACGGCCTTGATCCAAGGCCCGCCGAGGCTGCCGATATCCAGGCCTTGCTCTTGATCCGGAATTCCAACGGGGACCCAGACAAAAGACCTGGCCAGCCCATCGTCGGTGATGTAGTTCCCCACAACGACACCCGCTTCATTTATATCGACGGCCACCAGTTGCTGCCGCGATACCCCGGTGGCCTCAAGATAGTCGAGATAAGTAACCGAGGTTCCATCCGATCCCCAGCGAACGGCCACCACATCGCCGTCACCGGTTTCGCATGTGCCTGCAACTGCGTGACTTGAATTGACCGCCGCGACCACGCAGTTGGAACCTCCAGGTACTCTGGGCAACTCAGTGGCTACGTATCCGAATAGGCCGGGTTCCCACCGAACTGCGACGGTTCCACCGTCGCGTAGTCCGCAAATGCCTACGACCACAGGCTGATCGGTGTTGTCCATGTCTGAGATTACGCACTCGGTCGTGCTCGGGATCAGAGGGGGCAGCAAGCCGAGCTCAGGCAAACGGGTGGGTGTACGCGAACCCGCCATCCAGATCACCGCGGTAGAGGATCCATCAGCGGCGACGCTCGATCCTGCGATGACACCGGCCTGATTGATCTGCCACGCAATCGCCTTGGCGTGGTTGGGTATTGCTTTAAGTTGTGTCGGCGCGCCTCCTGGAATGGACGCCGTCCACACGACGGGAAACCATTCGCCTGCGGCTCCCAGTTCGCAATTGCCGACGATGACACTGGCGCTATTGATGTCCGTCGCATCGCAAGGGTCGTCGACGGCTAGCACCGTTAACGGAGCAGGCCCTGTGGTCGGAGCCCAATAGGCGGCCACCAGGTCCCCATCCGGATTGCGACAGGTGCCGATAGCGGCGCCTGCATCGTTGGTGCTGCCGGTCAGGCAAACGTTTCCGCCCAGCGTGCCCATATCGACCGGCTGCGCTAAAGCCGATGCGGGACCTCCCGGGGCCAGTGCGGCGAGGCACGTGAGCGCGATACGCGACACACAACGGTTGCGGCTCATGGCTGGCTCCCGTAGCAATGGACGATGAACTATTCGGCTAGCTCAACGATGTACTCCTGGGCGTCTGCTTGAGTCCGCGATCTGGTTTGCTAAACGCCGCATCGAGCGCTTTGCTCACTTAGGCTCACAATGGATCGAAGTGATTTCGCGAGCGCCGCCATGTCCGATCAGTAACTACTCCTTCAGCCTCCTGGTACGGCTGCGGCAGGCGGTCGGGCCTATGCGTGCAAAGCACGCTGCAGCCGCTGCCAAGCGGCTTTCACTGGCGCCGAGGCCGCCTCGGTGGTGCATGCCGAAAGACGCGATTCACGCCGCTGAGAACTAGCGCGGCAAGCTCGCCTGAAAGCAGCAGAAGATCGTAATTCGGAGACACGCCGGCGATCAGTCTTCAGAACACGGCGCGAAATCCCAAATTGGCGCGGAACTGCCGTCTAGCATTGCGGCGTGGCCGGCAGGAATGTTGCTCCATGCTTCGATGGTTCCGGCCGCGGGCCGGCGATATGAAAATATCCAAGGATGCCCACTTGAGCCCGCTCACAACGCGCTCTTTGGTGGCTTGCGTCCATTAGCGAAGGAGGCACGACGTGGACAAGAATGAGATGGTCAAGGGCTTTTCTCAGAATGATGCCGTGGTGATCCTGCAGACGAACGGAGAGACGCTCCAGGGATATCTGTCGAAAATCGATTTGGCGAAAGACTGCTTCGTTATTCGAGCCGCTGTCTACATCGGTTTTGACGGAAAAGTCGAGCGCGAGGATCTCGTCGAGTGCAAGTTCGGAGATGTCGACACCATCAGTAAGTACGGTAGTCAGACGAAAACTCCAGTCACGTTCGATGCTGATCTCAAGAAATATCCGATCGGCAAGTACTTGATGATCTGGGGCAAGCACGACAACTCCATCAACCCGACGATCGAGCAAGGGGTGTTGAAGAGCATCAACTGGGACAAGCGCACGCTCGTGGTGCACAACAGCACCTACGATCAGGACCGAACGGTGAATATCGATCGGATCAGCTTCATCGACGATACCCGCAGCGGACCCGGTGCCTTGGGGTCCGTGCAAACACCGGATTGGTATCTCAGGCCCGATGGAGCCTGGTATCGGGGCGGGCAGAAATACGCAGGCTCGTAATTCCTCGGCAGCCGCTCCTTCGACCGCCGTTCGCAGGCTTCGCATTCGCCGCGATCGCAGTCGATCCTGGCGGCGACCAGCGTGACTTGGGGTTGGCGCAACCATTGCGTCGGCGCGCGTCGCGGCAAGCCCCGCCCTCCCGGACTACAGGAAAGCAGAACGGTGAGCGGCGGGATCCGCGCGGGGCAGTGCGTCCTCTCGACCAGGCCAGCTCACTCAGCGCCAGTGACGCAATCCCAGCATCCGACCAGGCCCTGCTGGGCCTTCTACCAGTGCGCCTGGTCGTTTCACATCGCCGTCGGCCCGCTGGTCTTCACCGAAGCAACGCTACCATCACAAGCCGATTCGCTCGAATGGAGTTCTCTGGCGTCGATCGCTCGGCCATTCGAGGCCTTGAGGTTGAGCATCGGCTAGCCACTGCTTGAGTCTCTACGCTCGCAGCGTTCATCGAACCCAGCGTCCCTCTTTACCGATTCGATGCCGTACTCCGCGCTGTCTTTCGCGTTGTAAGTTCGCTGGTGAGAATGGTCTCGTGGTTGCCTGGCTTCAGGGCAAATCGAATTTTTTTCGAAGCATCGGCGCCGCTTTGGCTGCTTCACGCATGAAACATCTCTCTCGTTGGCTATTGATGCTTTTGCGATTTAAGTCGCATTGGTGCGAAATAGAAGCCAAATTTTGTGAGCTCAATCAAGCATCGATCAAAAGAACTGGCCGCAGCTTCCGCTTAACAGCGTAGTAGCTGGTGATACGCCAAGACGCAGATGCTTGAACCCAAGACGACGGTGCTTCCGTCTCACAGGAAGGCTATGCATGGGCGTTAAGGCTATTTCGTCGCTTATCGCCCTGTGTCGTTGATCAAGGAAAGTCGCCGCGCGAAGCACTAGACCCTAGTTAAGTCCGCATGTTTTGACGGGCGTCTGGCTGGGTTGGGAGGGGAGTAGAGAACGATGTTCCTTTGAAATGGAGAGCTATCGCCAGAGCGGTAGCGCCCATTCGAAGTGTGCTTGCAACAGTTCCGCACCGTCACCCACGACGCTGTCGACGTGAGCCGGTGGAAGAAAACTTCATGATCCACAAACTGCTCGACGACGCTGTTCCGGTAAGCATGTGCCATGCAACACCGGTTCAACGGAGCCAATGGCATCACCGCCGGTGAAGGCGGCAGCGCCACCTCACCCAGTCCTGAAAGCCAAACAGATATAAGGAGATTCCGTTATGGCAGACGTCCAATGGTCGGCCGCTCAATCCCTGGCCTACATCCCCGACGGCAAGCTCGTGACGTTCACGGCGATGCATCAGGCCGAGTACACGCAATACGTCCAGATCATCGACGCCGACGGCAACCCCATCAGTTTCTATTGCCTCGATGGCAGCCAGGCGACGTTCCCGATCTCGGGCAGCGGCGTCAATGTCGGCTTCCTTCAGAACGGAGCCGGCAGGTTCACCATGGCGTCCGGGATGCAGGTCCAGTTCGGCAGCAGCGGGCCCTACGTTCCTAAGGTCTCGGCGGGCACGCCGGTCGTGTTCTTCATCAACAAGATCTTCGGTGGCGGCACCTTATACGTTACGGAAGACGGTACCGATAATGATTACAACGACACCAGCTTCGTAATCCAGTGGTACCAGTACGTGGGCTGACCCGCTTCCGCCCCCGCTTCCGATTGAAGCGGGGCAGCATGACAACTCATGAATTCCCATGGCTGCCGCGATGGATCGCGTGGATTCGCCGCGCGGCGCAACAATGACGGAGTGCGGCAATGAAGACCAGGATCATTATGTTCGGCGCACTCGCCAGTGTGCTGGCGATGTCCGCATCGTGTACGAAAACCGAACCCACTGCCGCTGTTTCATCGGTGTCCAAGGATCAGGAAACACCGTTTCCGGGCGGCGCACCGATCACGGCGGCTGATTTGACCGCGACCCCGGCGGCTCTGCCCGCCGCCCCGCCGGCGTACAACTACGACCCCTACAACCCCAACATCACCCATGCCGAATACGCTCGCTTTGCCTGGCGGCAGTTCATACACTTCAATTCCCCCGCGCAGAAGAATGGCGTCGATGCCGCCGGCAAGTCGCCGGTCGTGCGGGGAAGCATCGATCCGAGCCGCAACTTCGCCGCGTCCGGCGCCAGCGACTTTTACGAAAGCGGCAGAACCGCCGCTTCCAACTTCAGCAGCAATCAGCTGGTCTGGGAGACCTTCGCTCACCGGTCCGAGCTGTTCCCCGCGGGATCGGCGCCCAAAGGGAACCTGGCGGCCCTGGATCCCGAGTACGTGTTCCAGGCGAATTTGAAGGTCGCCTCGACCGATGCCCGATTCAACAATCTCGACGAAAACACCCAGATCGGCCAGAACCAGATCTTCTTCCCTAAAAACGGCAACACGCCGTCGGCCAATCCTCAGGACGATCACATCATCTTGTTCCAGGCCAAGGTGAATCCGGTCGAATACGACTATATAAAATCCATCTACAACGCCGGAAATCCGCCGGCTTCGCTCGAATTGCCGCCCAACGCGACGAGCCAGAGCGAATCGGTGGAGGTCAAGTCGGCATGGCGGGAAATGACGCCCGAGTTGATCGCGTCCGGCCGCTATCACACCGCCGAGGCCTTGTACTACTACAAGGAAAATGGCGTGACCCAGGCTCGGGTGGCCACCTTCGGTCTGGTCGGCCTGCACATCCTGCGCAAGATGGAAAACTACCCGACGTTCGTCTACACCACCTTCGAACAGGTGGACAGCCTGACCACGCCGGACAGCAAAGACACCGGCTTGTATCTCATCAATCTGTATGACCAACTGCAATACGATGCATCGGTGCCGCCAGGGACGCGGCCGACGGCGATCCTCAATTCGGGCCCCAATCGGACAGCGGTCACGCTGCCTTCGGCGGGCGCGATAGACAGCGCCCACGGCTACGATGTCATTCCCGGAAAATACACTTTGCCTGACGGATTTTCGGGCCCGATCAAGGTCCAGAATCCACCGGTGGCGACAAGCGCTGTCTTTGACATCAACACCGAAGTCCAGCAAGCCATGGCCAGCTCGCCCGCGTTCAAGGATTCGGTGTGGCGGTATTACCGTCTCGTGGGGCTGCAGGTGTTGCCGACGAGCGAGGACAGCTCGGTCACGCCGGCCAAGCCCGATCCGCTTACCCAGGATTTTTATCTGGCGAATATCGTGATCGAGAGCAGCCAGCCGGGCATCCAGTTGTTCAAGGGCGGCGTCAAGGATCCCAACCCCGACCAGAAGCAATTCACTCTGCTTGCCAAGCGCGGGCTGCCGAGCATCCTGGGCGTGAAGAAGTTGCCTTCGAATACCGACCAGCTGGTGATGGGCGGATGCATGGGCTGCCACGGCAACGCGCAATACCCCAGGGACAAAACAACAGGCAAGGGGCCGAGTATCTTCAGTTTCCTGATCAGTCAGGGCACCCTGACGGGGCAAGGCTTCAGTGCCGACGTGCGCAACGAATCGTCCGCGGAGTTGAGCGCGAAACGTCTGGAATATCTGGTCTATTAGACAGTGCGCGGGCCCGGAAGCGTTCGCGCTTCCGGGCCAGGCTGCGCCTTTGTTCAGTCACAAGCCGCTTCTTGGCTCGGCTTGATTGATCGCTCGCCGCCTCGCTGCAGTTCGAACGGCACTCGACTGCTCGACCCGGCATGCAGCGTGGCCCGCTCACCGCATGCGCAGATACTTCATCGCCGTCATGGCAGGCGATTTTTTCCAGCAACATCGCCGACGCGCAGGACACAAAGCGCCGCCAGCAACAGACTGACGCCGCCGATCAGCAACGCATAGATCGGCGCATTGCCGAAGAACGTCTTCAGCAAGAAGCCGAGCGCGCTGGCGGCGAGCAATTGCGGGATGACGATAAACAGGTTGAAGATGCCCATGTACACGCCCATCTTTCCTGCCGGCACGCTGTCGGACAGCATCGCGTAGGGCAGGGACAGGATCGATGCCCAGGCGAAGCCGACGCCGACCATCGACAGCAGCAACCAGTGCGGATCGCGGATCAGCAGGAAGGACAGCAGGCCGCAGCCGCCCAGGATGAGATTGATCAGGTGGCTCAGGCGCAGGCCGAGCCGGCGCGTCATCCAGGGAATCAGCATCGCCGCGGGTACGGCGAAACCGTTGTAAGCGGCGAACAGCACGCCGGCCCAGTTCGCCCCGTCGTTGTAGGCGGCCGAGCCTGTGTCGGTCGCGGCGAAATGCACGCCGGTGACGGCCGCCGTCGTGTAAATCCACATGGCGAACAGCGCGAACCAGGAAAAACACTGCACGGGCACGAGCTGACGCATGATCGTGGGCATCTTCAGCAGGTCGGCGATGATCGCGGTGATCGGATTGCGCGCGCGACTGTAGCCGGCGATCAGTTGGATCGCGCCGTAGGCGAACAGGCCGGCGGCGAGCAGGTACAGGCGCGGATCGGTCCGGCTCAGGTGGATGGTGAGGAACGCGGCCAATCCGGCCGCGCACCAAAGCATGCCTTTGTAGCGCACCCGCGCGGGCAGCGGCGGCGGCGTTGTCGGCGTCGTGTCCTCGAACGCGGCGAGCGCATCGGGCGGATACTCGCGCGTCGACAGCACGGTCCAGGCGAGCGTGCCGAACA
Source organism: Lysobacter capsici (assembly GCF_014779555.2). Lineage (NCBI taxonomy): Bacteria > Pseudomonadati > Pseudomonadota > Gammaproteobacteria > Lysobacterales > Lysobacteraceae > Lysobacter > Lysobacter capsici. Next base: position 5,454,025 of record NZ_CP094357.1, on the reverse strand, counting down.
GGACGGCCGCGCCGAGGTAGAACGCCAGCTTCACCGTGTCCGGCATTTCTCCGGCGGCGGAGAGGTTGCTGACCCCGCATTGCGCGAGCAGCCAGGGCAGCAGGCTGGCGACGACGGCGCCCGCCGCGATGAACAATGTCTGCATCGCGAAACCGGCCGGCCGCTGCGACGACGGCAGCTGATCGCCTACCAGCGACCGCAACGGTCCCATCGAGACGTTGATCGCGGCGTCGAGGATCCACAGCAGCGCCGCCGCGCTCCACAGCGTCGGCGAATTCGGCATCGCGATCAGCGCCAATGCGGCGATGATCGCGCCAGCGAGCAAGTACGGCCGGCGTCGGCCGAGCCAACCCCAGGTGCGATCGGAGCAATAGCCGACGATCGGCTGCACGAGCAATCCGGTCAGCGGCGCCGCGATCCACAGCGCGGGAATATCGTCGATGCTGGCGCCGAGGGTGTGGAAGATGCGGCTGACGTTCGCATTCTGCAGCGCGAGACCGAACTGCAGCCCCACGAAGCCGAAGCACATGTTCCAGATCTGCCAGAAGCCGACCGGAGGCCTGTTCGTCGTGGCGGACGTGGACATTCGGCGGCGGCGTCGCTCAGCGCCGCTTCGCCGCGGCGGGCGCGGGCCCGCCGGACTGGCGGATCATCAGTTCATACGGCACGCGCACGAGCGCGCCCGCCTGCGGATCGCGGATCGCGGCGAGCAGCTGTTCGGCGGCGATGCGGCCCATCTCGCGGCACGGCTGTCGCACCGTCGTCAGGCTGGGCCAGATCTGGCGCGAGGCCGGCGTGTCGTCGAAACCGAACACGGACACGTCCTGCGGAACGCGCAGGCCGCGTTCGAACGCCTCGTGCATGACGCCGCAGGCGCTGTCGTCGTTGGCGGCGAAGATCGCGGTGGGCGGATGCTTCAGGTCGAGTAGTTGCCTAGTGCCGGCGACGCCGTCGTCGAAGGTGAAACCGCCATCGACGACCAGCTTGGCGTCGTAAGCGATGCCCGCGCGGCGCAAGCCGTCGCGATAACCGGCCAGGCGCCAGGCGCGCCCGCCATGCAGCGGGGGGCCGGCGATGTGGGCGATGCGGCGATGACCGAGCTCGACCGCGTGCGCGATCATTTCCGCAGCCGCCTTGCGCTCGTCGAGGATCGTGCCGATGCGCGCGTGACCGAGCTTCGCCTTCGCGGAGATCGTGGCGTAGCGCACGCCCAGAGCGTCGAGACGCCGCAGCAGCTTGAGGTCGTCGGCGAACGGCGGCACCAGGATCAGGCCGTCCGGACGGTACTGGGCGATCGATTCCTCCACCGCGCGGACATGGTCGGCGTTGGAATACTCGAGCGGACGCAGCATGGCGCTGTAACGCTGGCGTTCGCAGGCGACCAGCATGCCGACGATGATCTCCATGATGTAGCTCGATGCCGCGGCGGGATCGTCGTACACCAGCGAGATCAGGTAGGAACGATTGCCGGCCAGGCTGCGCGCCGACGGATTCGGACGGTAGTCGAGCGCCTGCGCCGCCGCCTCGACCTTCAGTCGCGTCTTCTCGCGCACGTTCGGCTCCTTGTTGAAGACGCGCGAGACGGTGGTCATGGAGACACCGGCGGCCTGGGCGACGTCTTCGATTCTGGCGCGCATCAATGCGTTTCCGAGGGGCGGGTGGGGCGAATCATGTTATCGCACACCGCGATGCCGGCGGGCGGGATCGCCGCGAGGAACGCGATTGCGTAGGCCTCGGGCCCGGCGAGGAACGTCGCGCAAATCCGTTGCTGCGGTGCGGCATCCAGGCGCTGACGGAAGCCATGACGTGACGCCGTAAGAGCAAATTGGTAGCGCTTCCATTTCGCGATTGACAGCGCTGCCATTCGGGCGTATCACTCGGCCCGCTCCACGCCGGCCGGCGACGATATCGCCACGAGCGCCGGGAGAGGGGAGCGTCCGAACCGGAGGGAATAGGACATGGCGTACCGCTTGCACGCGCTGTATGGCGCGATTCTTGTTGTGCTCGTTTCATCAACCGACGCGCTGGCCGGACCCGCCGGTCAGGCGCAAGCCGCGGATTCCGCGCAGCCGAAGACGCCCGCGGCAGCCGCGCCGCAGGCAAGCGCGGCCAAGACGCTCGACGCGGTCGTCGTCACCGGCACCAAGCGCGTCACGCCCTTGCAGAAGACGCCGGTGGCCATCAGCGCGATCAATGCCGAGACGCTCGGCAAGGAACGGGTGATGACCGTGCAGGACATCACCAAGCTGGTGCCGAGCATGCAGGCCACCCGTCAGGGCGACCACGATGTCATCACCGTGACCTTGCGCGGCATCGGCAACGACCAGGCCAAGACCGAATACGCGGATCCGGAAGTGGCGATCTTCGTCGACGGGGTCTACTCGCCGCGCGCCGAAGCCGCCGCCGGCCTGCTGCTGGATATCGAAAGCGCGGAAGTCCTGCGCGGCCCGCAGGGCACGCTGTGGGGCCGCAATTCGACCGTCGGCGCGGTCAACTTCCAGACCACGAAGCCCGAGATCGGCAGCTATTTCGGCAATGCGCAGTTGTCCGTCGGCAACTACAACGCCATCGGCGCGCGCGCCGCGGTCAATCTGCCGATCAGCGACACCTTCGCGATGCGCGTGGCGTTCGTGCAGGAACAACACGACGGCTATGTCGACTATCAAAACCCGACCGGCCAACTGCCGTCGGTGGACGCGCAGCGGGCCGCCTACGCCGCATCGGGTGGCGACCCGGCCTTGTTCCAACCGATCAATCCGAATCTGTTCGTCACCCGTGGCGACAAGTACAACGCGCAGGATCAGTCGGCCGCGCGCGTCAGCGCGCTGTGGCAGCCGAACGAGGCGTTCAGCTGGAACCTGGCGCTCGAATACTTCCGCGATCGCGGCACGCCGAGCATGAACCTGATGCAGAAGCCCAGGGCGGGCCAGGACTTCTGGTCGGCGCTGATCGACACCGCGCCTTACATCGAGCGCGATGGCTACGCGCTGCGCAGCCGCATGGACTGGGACCTCAACGACGGCATGCGCCTGAGCTATATCGCGGGTTTTTCCAGGCTCGACGGTGCGTCCACCTACGACCAGGACAGCGGTGTGCAGGTGCCGACCAGTTTCACCACCGGCGCCACGTTCCAGGAAGACCGCACGAACGGCTCGAAATACAAAAGCAGTTCGCATGAGTTCAATCTGGCGTCGACTGGAACCAACACCCTCGATTGGATCGTCGGCCTGTATTACGCCACCGAAAACAATTCGATGCGCTTCGATATTCCCCTGTTCAACGGCACCCAGCAGGGCACGGTCGGTTGGCAAGGCTCGTTCATCCAGCCCAAGGAAACGGTGGATTCCTACGCCGGATTCGGCCAGCTCACCTGGAATGTCAACGACGCCTGGCGCCTGACGGCCGGCGCGCGCTACACCGACGATCAGAAGCAGAACGTCGGCGGCCGAGGTTGGGGCTGGGCCTATAACCCGGCCGTGCCGCAAGTGCCGATCTCCACCGGGACGATCCCCGGCCCGGGCAACGGCTTCAATGTCTCCACCGTCAACGACGGCAAGTACAGCCATAACCAGACCACGTGGCTGTTGCGGACCGATTTCGACGTCGGCAAGAACGGCCTGGTTTACGCGAGCGTATCGACCGGCTACAAATCCGGCGGCCTTCAGGACGGCGGCGCCACCTTCGGGCACGAGGAACTCACCAACTACGAAGTCGGCGGAAAGTTCAGCTTCATGGAAGGGCGGCTGGTCTGGAACAGCGCGCTGTATTACATGGACTTCAAGGACTTCCAGTTGTCCGCGCCGGTGACCTTTCCCGACGGCAACCGCGGCCTGGGCTTCAACAATGTCGCCGGCAGCACCAAGGTGTGGGGCTACGAGAGCGAATTGTCCGCGCTGATCGGAGGGAACGATCGCCTGAATCTCACCGTGTCGGGCATTCCGAAAAAAGAACTGGGCACGCTGCTTTACGCCGGCAGCAACGACTACCAGGGCCTGCCCGCGTGCCCGCCGGTGTCGGGCATCAGCAATTGCATGAACGTCAGCGGCAACGAATTGCCGCATGCGCCCGACTTCGCGCTGACCTTGATGTGGGAGCACGATTTCCATCTCGGCAACGGCGGCACCTTGACGCCGCGCTTCACCGCTCATTACGAGACCGAATCGTGGTTGAGCGTGTTCAACCTCGGCAACGAAGACCGGCAGAAAGCCTACGGCCGCGGCGATATCTCGCTGCGTTACGAGGAGCCCGAGCGGCGCTGGTGGGCCAGCGCGTACGTGCAGAACGTCACCGATGAAAAGACCCGCACCGCGGCGGGCCGTTTCAACGCCGGCGACGGTCAGTACCTGTGGGTGTCGCAGTATCTGCCGCCGCTCACCTACGGCATGAGCATCGGTCTGAATTTCTGATCGACGTCGGGCCTGCCTCGCCCGCACCGCGGGCGAGGCGGCGTTGCCGCGCGCATCGCGTTCGCCCTTGCGCGCCGCTCGCACGGACTTTTGGAGCACGGTTTGAAGATCGTATCGAAGACTCTTCGGCGACCCTCGGCGGCGCTGCGTCGGGGCGGGCTGGTCATGGCGGTCGCGCTTAGTTTGACCGTCGGCCCCGGCGTCGCCGGCAACGCGCCGGCAGGCGGCACGATCCAGCCCGAGCGCTGGCCGGCGCCGGCCTGGCCGTTACCGGCCGATCCGGCGCTGGAAGCGCGCGTCGATGCGCTGCTGGCAACGATGACGCTGGAGGAAAAGGTCGGTCAGATCGTGCAGGGCGACACTTCCAGTCTCACGCCCGATGATGTGCGCAAGTATCGCCTGGGTTCGGTACTGGCCGGCGGCGGCTCGGATCCGGGCGGCAAGTACAACGCGGCGCCGGCGCAATGGCTGGCGCAAGCCGATGCGTTCTACGAAGCGTCGATGGACACCCGCGGCGGCGGCAAGGCGATCCCGATCCTGTACGGCATCGATGCGGTGCACGGCCAGAGCAACGTGGTCGGTGCCACCGTGTTCCCGCACAACATCGGCCTGGGCGCGACGCGCAATCCGGATCTCATTCGTGAGATCGGCCGCATCACCGCCATCGAGACGCGGACCACCGGCATGGAATGGGCGTTCGCGCCGACCGTCGCGGTGCCGCGCGACGATCGCTGGGGCCGCAGCTACGAAGGTTATTCGGAAGATCCGCGGCTGGTCGCGAGCTACGCCGGCGCGATGGTCGAAGGACTGCAGGGCAAGGTCGGCGACAAGGCGTTCCTCGACGGCGCGCACGTGGTGTCCTCGGTCAAGCATTACCTGGGCGACGGCGGCACCGCCGACGGCAAGGACCAGGGTGATACCCAAGTCGACGAGGCCGAGCTGCGCGACGTGCACAACGCCGGATACCCTCCGGCCATCGCCGCCGGCGCGCAGGCGGTGATGATTTCCTTCAGCAGCTATCGAGGCGTGAAGCTCGCGGGTCACAAGCCGCTGATCACCGACGTGCTGAAGGGGCGCATGAATTTCGGCGGTTTCGTCGTCACCGACTGGAACGCGCATGGCCAGGTCGCCGGCTGTGACAACACGCAGTGCCCGGCGACGGTGAACGCCGGTGTCGACCTGGTGATGGCGCCCGACAGCTGGAAACCGTTTTACGAGAGCACGCTGGCCGCGGCGAAGGCCGGCACGATTCCGATGGCCAGGCTGGACGATGCGGTGCGACGCCTGCTGCGGGTGAAATTCCGGCTCGGCCTGTTCGATGCCGGCAAGCCGTCGCAGCGCGAGTTTGGCGGCAAGTTCGAACTGCTGGGCGCGCCCGAGCATCGCGCGATCGCGCGCCAGGCGGTGCGCGAATCGTTGGTGTTGTTGAAGAATCAACGCGGCGTGCTGCCGCTGGACCCGAAGAAGAAGCTGTTGGTCGCCGGCGACGGCGCCGACAGCATGGCCAAGCAGAGCGGCGGCTGGACCTTGACCTGGCAGGGCACCGGCACCACGCGCGCCGATTTCCCGAACGGCGAGACGATCTGGGAAGGGCTGAAGGCCGCGGTGCAGGCCGCCGGCGGCAGCGCCGAGCTCGCGCTCGATGGCCGGTATCGAATCAAACCCGACGCCGCCATCGTGGTGATCGGCGAGAATCCATACGCCGAGTTCCAGGGCGATCTGCCGACGCTGCTGTACAAGCCCGGCGACGACAGCGAACGTGAGCTGATCGGCAAACTGAGGGCCGACGGTATTCCCGTGGTGACGGTGTTCCTCAGCGGCCGGCCGCTGTGGGTGAACCGCGAGATCAACGCGTCCGATGCCTTCGTCGCGGCCTGGCTTCCGGGCAGCGAGGGCGGCGGCATCGCCGATGTTCTGCTGCGCAGGCCCGACGAGCGCATCGGTTACGACTTCAAGGGCAAGCTCGGCTACTCCTGGCCGCGCCGCGCCGATCAGTACGCCAATAACGTCGGCCAGAAGAATTACCGTCCGCAGTTTCCCTATGGCTATGGTCTGACCTATGCCAGCAAGGGCGATCTCGCGCCGCTTCCGGAAACCGCCGGCGTATCGCTCGCGCAAGCGCAGCCGGGCCAGTACTACGGGCTCGGCATGTTGGCGCCGGGACTGTCGTTGACGCTGCAAGCCGGCGATCAGCGCGCCGTCGGCATCAAAACGCTGCCCGCGGCCTTGGACGACGGCAGCATTCGCATCGCCGCGGTCGATCATCGACGTCAGGAGGACGCGCGACGCGTGACCTGGTCAGGCTCGGCGCCCGCGCGCCTGTCGTTGCTCGCGGACGCGACGAAGGACCTGACGCGGGAGGCCAACGGCGACGTGCAGCTGTTGCTGGCGCTTCGCGTGGACGCTCCACCGGAAGGCGAGGTGGCCATGAGCCTCGCCTGCGGCGAAGGGTGCGGCGCGACGCTGCCGCTGCGCGAGTCGTTGGCGTCGCTGCCGGTCGGGCAATGGACCACGCTCGGGATACCGCTGAAGTGCTTCGCGCTGGCCGGCGCGAATCTGTCGAAGGTGTCCGGCCTGTTGGCGATCGAAACCTCCGCGCCTTTGCAGCTGTCGTTCTCGCGCATCGCGCTGGCTCCGCAAGGCGAAGCCGAGCGGACGTTGGGATGCAGGGCAAGCAAGTAAACGGGAATCAGCGATTTTCCCGAGCTTCGACGCGCAGTCCATCGATGCATGGGGGTTTTTCTGCGTGCTGGTCATAGCTTCCGGCGTGTGCTCGGCCCATGTCTGAGTACTCACAAAATTCGGGCACGCAGCACAACGAATTAAATTTCAGCCTTATGCCGCCCTTCCTCGCGACTGGTCGACAGGATCCGCTCGGCATGTGACGCTCGGCGAACAAGACCTCCGCAGCGGTGTACCTTGCCTTCCGCGTGGACGACCATTAGAAAAAATTAAATTTTTTGGCGCGGATACTGCGCCGTTTCGTTGTGCCTTGCAGCATAGAATTCGGGGCCGGAAGCCTTGCGGTGACGCGCTCCGTTGTTCTATGGTGCAATCGATTGCATCTTGGCGAATTTAACGGTTTCGTGCCGGTTGGGAGGCCGGGAGATAGATGGGTATCTATTCGATCGAAGCGTGGCAACGAATCGGTGGCTGTTGCGTATTGCGCGACAGAGGCGATGCATCGAAAGATTCGCTCGGGAAAACTTTCGTTTGTGGTTCGAGGATGCCGCGATGAGTTCCTTGAACCCTAAGCTCACAAGGCGAAACGCGATAGGCGCCGCGTTGATGGCCGGCGTCGGGCTGGCCGCGGGCGGGGTCGGGCCCGGGCTTGCCGCGGAAAAGCCGCTCAAGGGCAAACTGAAGCATTCCGTCGCGCGCTGGACGTTCCCGAAGCAGTCGGTCGCCGAACTTTGCCAGACGGTGAAGGGCATCGGCTTTTCCGCCATCGATCTGGTCGGCCCGGAGGACTGGCCCACCTTGAAGACGCATGGCGTGTTCAGCTCGATGTGCAACGGCGCGGAGATCGGCCTGACCAAAGGCTTCGCCGCCACCGAGTTCCACGATCAGTTGGTGGAGCGCTACACCCGCCACATCGACCTGGTGGCGGATGCCGGCTACCGCAACCTCATCTGCTTTTCCGGCAATCGCAACGCCATGGATCCCGCGGAAGGGATGGCGAACGCGGCAGCGGGGCTCAAACGCATTCTCGGCCATGCCGAGAAGCGCGGCGTCATGCTGGTGATGGAACTGTTGAATTCCCGCGTGGATCATCCCGACTATCTGTGCGATCACTCCGCGTGGGGTATCGAGCTGTGCAAGCGGATCGGTTCGGACAACTTCGGTCTGCTCTACGACATCTATCACATGCAGATCATGGAAGGCGACATCATCGCCAGCATCCGCAAGAACCATGCGTTCTTCAAGCATTACCACACCGCGGGCGTGCCCGGCCGGCATGAGATCGGCGAGGAGCAGGAACTCAACTATCCCGCGATCTGCCGCGCGATCCGCGACACCGGCTTCGACGGTTATCTCGCGCAGGAGTTCATGCCGCAGGCGCCCGATCCCGTCGCCTCGCTGCGTGAGGCGATACGTTTGTGCGACGTTTGAAATCGATATCCACCTAGGTAGACACCCATGGCAGACAATCACTACGACGCCATTGTCGTTGGATCGGGAATCAGTGGCGGTTGGGCTGCCAAGGAGCTGACCGAAAAGGGGCTCAAGGTCCTGATGCTGGAACGCGGCCGCAACATCGAACACGTCAAGGACTACGTCAATGCGATGAAGGAGTCGTGGGACTTCCCGCACCGCAACTGGCCGACCCAGGCGATGAAGGCGGACTTTCCGGTGCTGATGCGCGACTACGGTCTGGCTGAAAGCACGATGGGGATGTGGGCCGACGAGAAGGACAGCCCCTACACCGAAATCAAGCGCTTCGACTGGTTTCGCGGCTATCACGTCGGCGGCCGCTCGCTGCTGTGGGGCCGGCAGAGTTATCGCTTTTCGGATCTGGATTTCGAAGCGAACCTCAAGGACGGCATCGCCACCGACTGGCCGATCCGTTACGCCGACATCGCGCCGTGGTACGACCATGTCGAGAAATTCGCGGGCATCGCCGGCACCGTCGAGGGGCTGGATGTTCTGCCCGACGGCCAGTTTCTGCCGCCGGTCCCGTTGAACGTCGTCGAAAAGGACGTGGCGGCGCGGATCAAGAAAGCCTTCGGCGGCACGCGCCATCTGATCCACTCGCGCACCGCGAACATCACCCAGCCCAAGCTCGAACAGGGCCGCGTCAATTGCCAGTATCGCAACAAGTGCATCCTGGGTTGTCCGTACGGCGCGTACTTCTCGACCCAGTCGGCGACGCTGCCGGCGGCGATGAAGACCGGCAACCTGACCTTGCGTCCGTTCTCGATCGTCAAGGAAGTGCTGTACGACAAGGACCGCAAGCGGGCACGCGGGGTCGAGATCATCGATGCCGAGAACGGCCAGACTTATCAATACACCGCCGACGTCATCTTCCTCAACGCATCGACCTTCAATTCGACCTGGCTGCTGATGAATTCGGCCACCGATGTGTGGGACGGCGGGCTGGGTTCGTCTTCGGGCGAACTGGGACATAACGTCATGGACCATCACTTCCGCGTCGGCGCGGCCGGCACGGTCGAGGGTTACGACGACAAGTACTACTTCGGCCGCCGCCCGTGCGGCTTCTACATTCCGCGTTTCCGCAACCTCGGCGGCGACAGGCGCGACTACGTGCGTGGGTTCGGCTATCAAGGTTCGGCCAGTCGCACGGGATGGTCGCGCGACATCGCCGAACTCAGCATCGGCGCCGATCTGAAGGACGCGCTGAGCCTGCCGGGCGACTGGACCATCGGCATGACCGGTTTCGGCGAGATGCTGCCGTACCACGACAACACGATCAGCCTCGATCCGGAGCGCAAGGACAAGTGGGGGCTGCCGGTGCTGGCGATGGATGTGAGCCTGCGGAAGAACGAACTGGCCATGCGCAAGGACATGGGCGCGGACGCCGCCGAAATGCTGGAGGCCGCCGGGGTCAAGAACGTCAAGGTGCAGCAGAGCGACTATGCTCCCGGCATGGGCATCCACGAAATGGGCACCGCGCGCATGGGCCGCGATCGCAAGAATTCGGTGTTGAACATGCACAACCAGGTCTGGGATGCGCCGAACGTCTACGTGACCGACGGCGCCTGCATGACCTCCAGTGCCTGCGTGAATCCGTCGCTGACGTATATGGCGCTGACGGCGCGCGCGGCGGACCATGCGGTGCGGGAACTCAAGGCGGGGAACCTGTAATGGAACGTCGCGAGCTTTTGAAGATGATCGCCGCGGCCACCGGCGCGGCAATGGTCGGCATGCCGGCGTTTGTCTTCGGGCAGGCGCCGGTTCCGAGCGGCAAGCCTGCGTTCTCCGACAGCGAAGTGGCCAAGCTGGACGAAATCGCGGACACCATCCTGCCCCGGACCAAGACGCCCGGCGCGAAGGATGCGGGCGTTGGCCTGTTCATGGCGCAATTCGTGAGCGATTGCTACACGCCTGAGTATCAGAAGATTTTCCGCAAGGGGCTGGCCGAGATCGACCAGCGCGCGGGCGGCGACTTCATGTCGTTGACTCCCCAGGCCCGTACCGAATTGCTGCGCGCCCTGGATGCCGAAGCCGAAAAGCAGCGCGGCGCGACGGAAGTGGCCACCGGCGGAGCCAATCCGAAGTCGGTGAAGCTGCACTACTTCGCGATGATCAAGCAGCTCGTTCTGTTCGGCTATTTCACCTCCAAGGCGGGAGCGACCCAGGCGCTGCGCTTCGTCGCCGTGCCGGGCCGCTATGACGGCAACCTGGCCTACGAACCGGGCACGCCCGCGTGGGCGGGAAATTTATAAAGCACCGACTCGCTCGAGTCGCTCTTGCTGAGGGAATGATGACCAAACCGATCCTGATGGCTTTGTGTGTGCTGGCCGCCGCCCCCGCGTTCGCGCGGGCACAGGGCGAGACGCCGCGCGATCCGGCCAAAACAGAAGTCTGGAAACCGATTCCCGCGGCGGTGGCTACGCCCCGGGATGCCGCGCCATCCGACGCGGTGGTGTTGTTCGACGGCAAGGACCTGTCGGCCTGGGAGAGCGAGCAGGGCGGCAAAGCGCCCTGGTCCGTGGCCGATGGCGCGTTCACCGTGGTGCCGGGCAGCAAGGGGATCCGCACGAAGCAGCGCTTTTGCGATATCCAGCTGCATATCGAATGGCGCAGCCCCGCCGAAACCCGCGGGTTTAGCGGCCAGAATCGCGGCAACAGCGGCGTCTTCCTGCAGGAGATCTACGAGCTGCAGGTGCTCGACAGTTACGACAACACGACTTATTCCAACGGCCAGGCGGCTTCGATCTACAAGCAGGCCATCCCGCTGGTGAATGCCTCGCGCGCGCCGGGCCAGTGGCAGACGTACGACGTCGTCTGGAAGGCGCCGCGCTTCTCGGAAGGCGGCGGTCTTGCCTCGCCCGCCCGCATCACCGTGCTGCACAACGGCGTTCTCGTGCAGAACGACACCGTCTTGTCGGGCAAGACCGAATACATCGGCGCGCCTTCGTACTCGCCGCATGGCTGCGCGCCGATCTATCTTCAGGATCACGACGCGAAGGTCAGCTTCCGCAACGTCTGGGTGCGCGAGCTTTAAGCGACCGGCGCGGAGCGAATCTCCGCGCCCGCTGGCTACTGTTTCAGGAAGGCCGCGATGTCTTCGACATCCTTCTGCGACAGTTGCCCGAACGGCGGCATCAGTCCGCCGCCTTTCTGGATCTTTTCCTTGATCTGCTTCGGATCGAGCCGCTTGTTCACGTCGGTCAGGGCAGGGAAGGTTCCCGGCATGCCTGCGCGGTCGGGACCGTGGCAGGCCGAGCAGTTGCTGGCATAGAGCTTGGCGCCTGCCGCGGCGTCCTGCGCGCTGGCGGGCGCGGCCGTAAGCGCCGCGGCGAACAAGGACAGGGCCGCTATCGGAAGGTATTTCAACATTGGCGTTCCTCGCTACTAGCGACCCGCGCCCGCGGGCAGGTGTTCGTTGAGATAGGCCGCGCCGGTCTTGACGACGGCGGCCGGATCGAGCGGATGGTCGTGCTCGATGATGTACCACCGCACGCCCGCGCGCGCGGCGGCGGGAAGAATCGCATTCCAGTTCAGCACGCCCTTGCCCAAGGCGGCGAAACCATCCTCCTCCTTGGCTTGGCCGGTCGGAGCGTTGTCCTTGGCGTGCACCGCGAACACACGCCCGCGGAACTTGCCGAGCAACGCCGCCGGGTCGTACCCAGCGCGCGCGATCCAGGCCAGATCGAGCTCGGCTTCGAGCTTGGGACCGGCACCCTCGAACATCAGCTCAAGGCCGGTCTTGCCGTTGAAATCGACGATCTCGAAGTCGTGATTGTGGTAGGCAAGCGTCATGCCCTTGGCCTGGACCTGCTTGGAAATCTCGCCGAGTTCCTTGCCCAATGCGGTCCAGCCGGCGGCATCGGTCGGACGCTCCTCCTTTTTCAGGTAGGGCACCACCAGCACGCTGTTGCCGATCGACTTGTTGAACGCCACCACCTTGTCGAGATCGCTGCGCAGATCGGACAACTGCACGTGGGTCGAAACGACCTTGATCGAATACTTGTCCAGAAGCCGCTTGAGATCAGCGGCCGATGCATTCTGCGTACCGACGGTCTCCACGGCGTGGATGCCGGCGTCGTGGACGATCTTCAGCTGTTCCTCGAGCGAGGCGACGTTGCGCAGTGTGTACATCTGCACCGCGATGGGCTTGGCTTGTGCGTCGGTGGTCTGGGCGAAGGCGGGCAAGGCGCTGAAGAGAAGAAGCGCGGCGGCCGCGATGCTGCGCGGGATGGCGATCATCATGATTTCCTTACGGGATGGTGATGACTACGGACAGGGTGGTGGCTTAAGTGTCGTTGTACCTGCGGCGTCGGCGGACCAAGGCGCCTCGTTGTCGCTCAACCGATGGATGTCCAGGCGAGTGTTCGCGCCGACGCGATGACGCGATCGACGATCAGAGCCGAGCGCAACCCGTCGTCGAACGTCGGCAGCCCTTCCGGTCGTTCGGCCTTGATCGCGCGATAGGTATCGGCGACAAAGGCATCGAAGCAGTTGCCGTAGCCTTGTGCGTGGCCGGCCGGCAGCACCGAGAGCCTGCGCTGCTCGGAACTGCCCGCGCCCGGGCCGCGCACGAAAATCTCTTCGCGCTGGTCGGGCAAACCGATCCACAATCGCTCGCTGTCCTCCTGGTCGAAGGCCACGCTGGCCTTGGCGCCGTCGATCTCGAACCACAGGCGATTCCTGCGCCCCGCCGAGACCTGGCTGACGGTCAACGAGGCCAGGGTGCCGCCCGCGGTCTTGAACATGGCCGCCGCGACGTCTTCGCTCGATACCGCGTGCATTCCGGCGTCTGTCGTCGCGGTCGCGAAGCTCCGGCTGCTGGCCGCGCTTCGCTCGGCGATCACGGTTGCGAATGCGGCGCTGACTTCGGCGAATCGCTCCCCGGCCACCCATTCGACCAGATCGCACCAATGCGAGCCGATGTCGGCGAACACGCGCGAGGCGCCGCCCAGCTTCGGATCGACGCGCCAGTTATTGCTGGCGGGATCCATCAGCCAGTCCTGCAGGTAGCTGCCGTGAATCAGGCGCAGCGGCCCCAGTTCGCCCTGGGCGATGCGTGCGCGTGCCTCGCGTACGACCGGGTGATAGCGGTAGACGAAGGGCACCGTGGCCACCAAGCCGGTGGACGCGGCCAATGCCGCCAGGGCCTTGGCATCTTCCAGCGTGGTGGCCAGCGGCTTTTCGCAGATCACGTGCTTGCCGGCCTCCAGCGCCGCCTGCGCCATCGCCCGATGCAGATGATTCGGCGTGCATACATGCACGACCTGCACCTGCGGGTCCGCGACGGCTTCTTCGATATCGCGACAGGCGCGCGGAACATCCCAGGCCAGCGCCACTTCGCTGGCGCGCTCAGGCGACGATGCGCTTACGCCCCTGACGATGGCGCCCGCGAGGATCGCCGCGCGGCGATGCACCTCGCCGATCATCCCGGTACCCACGATGGCGACGCCAAGCTTGCTCATCGGTCTGGGTCCTCAGTGCGCGGATGATGCGGACGATGGCGCGGCAGACGCGACCGGCCGTTCGCGGAACAGGAACACGAAGGCCACCAGCACGGCCAGGGCGACGCCCGCCGGGAACAGCCAGATCTGTTGCCAGTCGCGGCCCGCCGCCGTGGTGTAGTGCTCCACCACCGCGCCGGACAGGAAGCTGCCGATCAACATGCCGACGCCGTAGGTCGCCAGCGTGATGAAACCTTGCGCGCTGCTGCGCGAGGCGGGACCCGCATGCGCATCGGTATAGATCTGGCCGGTGACGAAAAAGAAGTCGTAGCAGATGCCATGCAGCACGATGCCGCTCACCAGCAGCGCGAACCCGGCGCCGGCATCGCCATAGGCGAACAGGACATAGCGCAGCACCCACGCCGCCATGCCCAGCGCCAGCATGGTCTTGACGCCTAGCCGCGCGAACAGGAACGGCATGGCCAGCATCAGCAGCACCTCCGACACCTGGCCGAGCGATTGCAATCCGGCCGCGCCACGCACGCCGAGGTCGTTGAGATAAGGGTTGGTGAAGTTGTAGTAGAACGACAGCGGAATGCAGATCGCGATCGAGGCCAGGAAGAACACCAGGTACGAACGCGACTTCAACAGGCGCAGTGCGTCCAGACCCAGGATCTGCCCGAGCGTCGCGTTGCGTTGCTGTTCCAGCGGCGGCGTGTTCGGAAGGGTCAGCGCATACAGGCCGAGCGCCAGCGAGGCCGCCGCGGCCATGCGGAACGTGAGTTCGAGCCGATGGGCCTGCTCCCAACCCAGCCAGCCGATCAGCACGCCTGCGACGATCCAGCCGATGCTGCCGGCGACGCGCACCGGCGGGAACTGCTTTTCGGGCGCCTGCATGTGCCGCATCGCGATGCTGTTGGCCAGAGCCAGCGTGGGCATGAACAGCAGCATATAGATCATGACGCAGGCCGAGAACACGCCGAAGCTGGTCGCGGTGGACGCCATCCACATCAACGCCGCGCCGGCCAGATGCAGCACCGCCAGGATGCGCTGCGCGGCGAAGTAGCGGTCGGCGATCAGCCCGACCAGAAACGGCGCGACGATGGCGCCGATGGACTGGCTGAGGAACGCCGTCGCCACCTGGCTCGCGCTGGCCTGCAACGGACCCTGCACCAGGTAGGTACCCAGGGTCACGAACCACGCACCCCAGATGAAGAACTGAAGAAACATCATCGCGCTCAGGCGCGACATGGTGGACGTCATGACTTCCCCTCCCAGGTAAGTGTCGGATCAAATCCCCAGCATGCCGCGCATCGTGTCCGCACTGGCGCCGCTGTCGGCGAAATCGTCGAAGGCGCGCTCGGTGACGCGGATGAGGTGGTCGCGGATGAAGACGGCTCCCTCGCGCGCGCCGTCCTGCGGATGCTTCAGGCAGCACTCCCATTCCAGTACCGCCCAGCCCGGGAAGTCGTACTGGGCCAGCTTGGAGAAGATCGCCTTGAAATCGATCTGGCCATCGCCCAGCGAGCGGAATCGTCCGGGACGATCGATCCAGTTCTCGTAGCCGCCATACACGCCGCTGCGCGCGCTGGCGCGGTATTCGGCGTCCTTGACGTGGAAGATGCCGATCCGCTGGTGATAGCGGTCGATAAAGCCCAGGTAATCCATCTGCTGCAGCAGCAGATGACTGGGGTCGTACAGAATCTTCGCGCGCCGGTGGTGATCGACGACATCGAGAAATCGCTCGAAGGTCGCGCCGTCGTGCAGGTCTTCGCCCGGATGGATCTCGTAGCACAGGTCCACGCCGCACTCGTCGAAGGCGTCGAGGATGGGGCGCCAGCGGCGACCGAGTTCGGCGAAGGCGGTTTCCACCAGACCGGCCGGCCGTTGCGGCCAGGGATAGAAATAAGGCCAGGCCAGCGCGCCGGAAAACGTGGCGTGCGCCGTCAGTCCCAGGCGCTGACTGGCTTTGGCCGCCAGCATCAGCTGCTCGACGGCCCAGGCCTGGCGCGCGGCCGGATCGCCACGTTTTTCCTGCGGCGCGAAACCGTCGAACAAGATGTCGTAGGCTGGATGGACGGCGACCAGCTGCCCCTGCAGGTGCGTGGACAGCTCGGTGATCTGGATGCCGTGCCGCGCCAGCGTGGCGGCGATATCGTCGCAGTAGGCCTGGCTGCGCGCGGCTTGGACGAGATCGAAGATGTGGGGCGCGCTGGTCGGCACTTGTACCCCAGAATAGCCAAGTCCGGCCGCCCACTCGGCCAAAGTGTCCAAACGATCGAACGGAGGCTTGTCATCGATGAACTGCGCGAGGAACAGCGCTGGACCCTTGAGTGTTTTCACGGTAATCCGCCCAATGCAATCGATTGCAATCCTAGCATGGGGTCCCCGGGACACGCGTTGTGCACTGCATCGGAGAACCCGCGGCTGAGTCATGGCGACCATCTACGACATCGCAAAACACGTCGGCGTCTCGGCGGGCACCGTATCGCGCGCGCTGTCCCGCCCGGACAAGGTGTTGCCGGCCACGCGCAAGCGCATCGAGGAGGCGGCCGCCGCGTTGGCCTACGTCCCCAACACGGTGGCCAGGACGCTCAAGACCCAGCGCAGCGGCAAGATCCTGGTCACGGTTCCGGACATCGCCAATCCGTTCTTCGCGCAGATTCTTCAGGGCGCGGAGGAAGCCGCGCAGGCCGCCGACTACGCGGTGCTGCTCGGCGATACCCAGAACCGACCCGATCGCGAAGAACGCTATGCGCAGATGCTTCCCCGCAACGAAGCCGACGGGCTGATCGTCCTGGGCCATCGGCTTCCGCCGACGGCGCAGGAGATCGTCAAGCGGCTTGGCGTCGGCGCGCCGGTGGTCAACGGCTGCGAATTCGACCCGGCGCTGGGCATTCCCAGCGTCCACATCGACAACGCCGCAGCCGCGCGCACCGCGATGGAGCATCTGTATGGATTGGGGCACGAGCGGATCGCCGTGGTGGGCGGCCCACCCGACAATCCCTTGCATCGACAACGGCTGGAAGGGGCCAAGGCCGCGGCCAGGGCGAAAGGTCGCTTGCGTCTTCTGACGATCGCGCCGGGCGACTTTTCGGTTGAATCGGGCTATGTGGCCGCGAAAAAACTGCTGAGCCAGGCATCCGCGCCGACCGCCGCGTTCTGTTTCAGCGATCAGATGGCGCTGGGCGTTCTGGCCGCGTGCCGGGATCTGGCGATCCGCGTGCCGCGGGATTTTTCGATCGTCGGTTTCGACGATCTGGAGTCGTCGCGCTATCTCACCCCACCGCTGACGACGATCAGCCAGCCCATGCGCGAGATCGGCGTGCGCGCCGTCAACCTCCTGCTCGCCATCATCGAGTCGGTGGACGCGCCGCATCAACAGACACTGGATTTCAGCTTGATGCTGCGCGGGTCGACGGCTGCGCCGGCGGCGTAAGGCGGGCGCATGAAGTCGAAACGAATTCTGCTATGCGCGTTGCTGGTTCTGGCTTCGGGTCAAGTGCGCGAAGCAGACGCAATGGATGGTGTTGCGCCCGAAGTCGAACTCAAGGCGCAGATACGGGCGGCGCTGGTGCCGTCGCCGTACCGACTGTCGCCAGCCGCGCGCCAAGGCACCATCCGTTATCGGCTCGGTGAACGCGATGGAGCGGTGGGCTGGATTTGGCCGCAGACCGGCGAGCAATCCGCGGTGCGCACGTCCGATGGTCTGGAATTGACGGTCTGCAAGCAGTGCGGCCGTGAAACCGCGCCCGACGCGGAAACGCTGCAGCGCTACCTCGCGCCCACGCCGTGGCTGCAGAGCGACGACCGCGCGGTGATTGGATTCGCTCGTGCCGCCGGCAGTGGCAGTGTCGATGCACGCATGCGCCGTCTGGTCGCGGCGGTGCAGGCGCGGCTATCCGGGCCTGTGGTCTACAGCGGTTACCACAGCGCACGCGAGGCTTTGGCGCGGCGCGAAGGCGATTGCACCGAGTACGCGTTGTTGCTCGCCGCCGCCGCACGGGCGCGCGGCATGCCGGCCCGGGTAGTCGCCGGCCTGGCCTACGGCAGCCGCTTCGTCGGTCAAGCGCACGCGTTCGGGCCGCACATGTGGGTACAGGTCTGGAACGCAGAGCGCTGGGTCAGTTACGACGCCGGCATGGGCGAATTCGACGCCGGTCATCTTGCCTTGGCTGTCGGCGACGGCAGCCCGGACAGTCTGCGTGGCGCGATGCAGGCAATCGCCGGGCTGCGTATCGAGGATGCGTTCGGAGTAGTGAACGAGGAACGCGCCACGAACTGAGCCGTCGTCAGCGCCTATTCGCGCGGCGGCGGTTCGCGCCGCATCGGCAGCTCCGGCAGGTCGTGGTCGTCGTCGACCCATTCGGCGTCGCCGGGCCGGCTGATGCCGCCGACGAACACTAATTGCATGTCGGGCTCGAGCAGATTTTCGGGCGCTATCGGCGTTTGCGCCTGCGACGCGGTGTTGGACGGCGTCAGCGCCGTCGTCTGCGATGGTGCGGCGGCCGCGGTGGCGGCGTCCACCGGACCGGCGGCGGCGGGCCCGGCGATCGCGAGGGCCAAGGCCGTGCCCATCGCCAATCGGTACGAGACGCAGATCGGGCCGTTGGCCTGCCGCAACAGCGCCGTACGCTCGGCGTCGCTGCTTCCGTCCAGGCAATGCACGGTCTTGCCGCACTGGCCGCAGTGGCCGTCGATGCGCTGGCGCGCCGCCGCGTCGAGCGGACAGGGTTGGTCGATCCTGGGGTAGCGGGCCATGGCGGGGTCCTTTGCGCCGGATGATGGATATTTGTAGCACGCGGCGTGCGGCTTGGGTCGCGTGGACCGGCGGGCGCTGCGGGATGTCGCCGCGCGCGAGGTTCGTGTGGCGAGTTCGATCGAAATAGCCGGACTTACGCTGTCAGTGAATTACGATGGCCGAACGCATTCGTCGGCGACTCGGTTCCCGCGTCGATCCACCAGGGACAGGTCCCGCATGAAAATCCCCATCAGAAGAACGATCATCGTCAACGGCAACGAATGGGACTTCGGTCGGACCATTCACGATGCAGCGCTGATCGACGATACGGTGATCGTGACGTTCGTCCCTGACGAAGGAGAGCCTTCCATCCTCGCGCTGGACCTGGATCGCAAGACGCTTTGGAGCGACCTCGAGCTGGCGCATTTTCCACGCGATGACGACCATCTGGTCATGTACAGCATCGCGGGCGAGGATCCTTTGAGCTTCTACCTCGATGTGGGCTATATCGCCAGAGTCGATACAAAGACCGGGGCGTTGCTTGAGATGCAGTTCGTCAAGTGAGGTCTGCAGATCGATCAGGCTGGCGCCGCTATTGGGTCCGCTTCGAGTGCGGCATCAGCCTTGAACGCAAGACCTGCCCATCCGCGGCGGATAACTGACTCGCGGGACATGCGGCCTTGCGAGCGAAGAGGTTGGCATCGTCCAAGCCCATCATGAAAATCGTCCCCGCGCTTCTTCACACCGCCTGCGTGCGACGTTAACGCCGCGCCGCGCATTCTGGTTCGCGATCCACGACCGATGGAGCCGGGCATGAAGCACAAGCGATTTCGTTTCGGAAAAGGCTTTCGGGTTGCGTTCCAGGTGCGCCGGGTGCAGGCGGCGGAAATGGTGATCGCACCGGGCGACAGCGAGGGCGGACCCGATAATCGCCATCGCGGCGCCGACCAATGGCTGTATGTGGTCGCGGGCAGCGGTGTGGCGATCGTCGAAGGCCATCGCCAGCGACTCGGCCCCGGCAGTCTTATCGTGATCGAACGCGGCGAGCGACATGAGATACGAAATACCGGGCGGACCGCGCTGAAGACGGTCAATTTCTATTCGCCGCCCGCCTATGACAGTGAAGGCGAGCCGCTGTCGGCCGGGAAAAAGTAGGGCTGGGGATCGCGGCGGACGCCATTGCGACAAGGCGAGCGGGAAGAACTTCAGCGTGGTCCAGGCTCATGGGGCGGGCCGCGCGGTGTTGCCCGCGTTCTTGCTGCCAACTTGCGCTGAGCGTGCGTGCGCTCGGCGATTCATGATCGGACGCTGCGCATGCGCGATGCATCGCCGTCGAAGGGACATGAAAAGGCGGAGCCCATGCCTGGGCCCCGCCTCGAACAGCAACGTCCAGCGGACGCGGCGAATCCTTACATCTCTACGATCGGACCACCCGGATCCGGCGCCGGCGGGCAACCCTGGCTCTGGCTGCAGATTCCGACCAGGCGCCAGTTGGCGCCGCGGCATTGGTATAGGTAGCCCGGATCGACCGGATGATCGTACGCGACCTGGAACAACTCGCCTTCGTGCGCGAGCGTGCATTCGTAGGTCGGTTCCGCCGCGACCGGCATGGCCGACACCATCGCACCGGCGAACACCGCCAACATGGCCCCTTTTGCAATCCATCCCTTCATGCTTTATCCCTCCGTTGAAAGCCGCCCCGGTCGTTCCCCTCATCGGTCGGACAGCACGCGCAACCCTCGCGTATCGCGATGACGCGACCCCTCCGGACGCGGCGGCGGCCTCCGGAATTATCGGGAAAGGCGACGCTAGCACAGGATGTGTGCCAGTCGTAATTGCCGGCACTGCGACGAAAGTCGTGCGCTTGTCGCTTCGTCACGGTTACTGGGCATGTGAGTACGGATTGCTCGCGCGACCATGCCCGGATGAAATCCACGAACGCGCGCAGCGGCGTAGGTAGCCGGCGTTGGCCGGGGCAGTAGAGAAATGCCTCGGAAAACGGCGGCCACCACGATTCCAGCATCGGTTCCCGCGCGCCGCTGTCGCGATATGGGCGTAGCCAATCTTCGAGCAGACACACGATGCCGGCGCCGGCGATCGCGGCGTCGACGACCAGACCGGTGGCCGCGCCGATCCGCACCAGCAGCGGGCCGGTCGGATCGGCCTGGAGCGGCCGTCCAGGGGCCGCTCCAAACCAAATCGCCCGGTCGCGCATCCGAGTCCCGGACTCCACTCACGATGACCCGCCTCTCATGAAGCCATGCCTGCTCCTGTCCTGCGCGATGCTCCTGCTGTGCAGCCTGTCCGCGCAGGCCCGGCCGGCGTCGCAAGCCTCGCCGGTCGAGGCAGCGTCGTCCGAAGCGACGGCGCTCGCGGCGCGGATCGCCCGGGTCGAGCAGGGCCTGTCCACCCGGGTCGTGGTCAAGGGTTCGCCGGATCGGCGGATGAATCTGGCCGAGCGCATGGCCTTTCATCGGGTTCCGGCGGTCAGCATCGCCCTCATCAACGACGGCCGGATCGAGTGGGCACGCGCCTACGGCCTGGCCGATGTCGCCGGGCGGCGGCCGGCGACGACCTCGACCTTGTTTCAGGCCGCTTCGATCAGCAAGGCGCTCAGCGCCATGGGCGCCTTGCATCTGGTCGAACAAGGCAAGCTCGCGCTGGACGGCGATGCGAATCGTCAGCTCGCGTCGTGGAAGATCCCGCAGAACGAGTTCACCCGGCGCCAGGCGGTCAGCCTGCGCATGCTGCTCAACCACGGCGCCGGCACGACGGTGCATGGCTATAACGGGTATGCACCGGGGCAGCCGTTGCCGAGCCTGCTGCAGGTGCTCGACGGTGTCGCGCCGGCCAA
The DNA here is from genome assembly GCF_014779555.2 of Lysobacter capsici. Taxonomy (NCBI): domain Bacteria; kingdom Pseudomonadati; phylum Pseudomonadota; class Gammaproteobacteria; order Lysobacterales; family Lysobacteraceae; genus Lysobacter; species Lysobacter capsici. The sequence continues at coordinate 5,432,428 of NZ_CP094357.1, read as the reverse complement.
CTCGGCGCCGGTTCGCGTCGATGCGATCCCCGCAAGCGCCTGGCGCTATTCGGGCGGCGGTTACAGCATCGTCCAGTTGATGATGACCGAAGCCAGCGGGCAAGCGTTCGATCGCTACATGAAGGACGCGGTGCTCGACCCGCTCGGAATGACCCACAGCACCTTCGCCGCGCCGTTGCCGGACAGCCTGAGCGCGCGCGCGGCGACCGCATACGACGGCGATGGCCGGGCCGTCGCGGGTTCGTCGCATGTTTATCCGGAGTCCGCCGCGGCCGGGCTGTGGACCACGCCGAGCGATCTGGCGCGCGTGGTGCTCGAAGTGCAGCAGGCCGAAGCCGGACAGTCCGACAAGGTCGTGTCGCGCGGCATGGCCTCGACCATGCTGACGCGCGGCCTGGGCGAGTACGGCCTGGGCTTCTTCGTCGAGAACCTGGGTGATCGCACCAGCTTCAGCCACAGCGGCGGCACCGAAGGCTTCCGCGCGCAGCTTTACGGCTACACCCGTTCCGGCCAGGGCGTGGTGGTGATGACCAACAGCGACAACGGCGCGGCGTTGATCGACGAACTCTTGAGCAGCATCGCCGCCGAGTACGGCTGGCCCGAGTTCGCCGTGATCGAAAAGACCGCGATCGGCGGGGACGCGGCGGTCAACCGTCGGCTCGCGGGCGAGTATCGGTTGCTGGATCGGCCCGCGCATATCGTCGCCGAAGGCGAACGCCTGTATTTCCAGAGCGAATTGTTCGGCAGCCGGCGCATGCAGTTGTTCGCGCAATCGAAGAGCGCGTTCTTCATGACCGCGCAGGACATTTCGATCCGTTTCGACCGCGGCGGCGACGGCGCGATCATCGGATTCAGCCTGGTTCGCGGCGCGAACACCTATCCGGCGACCCGGACCAGATAGCGCGGACATGCCGCCGAGCGGTGGGCACGCGGGGCGCGAAGGGTACTAAGCTGCACGCAGTTTCGCCGGCCGCGGCACGCCTCGGCCGCCAGCCCACGGGAGGAGCTCATGAAACGTACCTGGACCATCATCGGCGTCGCGGATGTCGCTCGCAGCTTCGCCTGGTATCAGTCCTTGTTCGGCCAGACCCGGACCGCGCCGGCCCACGACTACTTCGGGCAGATTCTGGACAGCGACGGAACGGTGCTGCTGTGCCTGCATCGATGGGGAGCGCATGAGCATCCGCCCCTGGCCAGTCCCGATCATGCGCAGCCGGGCAACGGGCTGCTGCTGTTCTTCCGCGTGGACGATTTCGACCAGAGCTTGCTCAGGAGCCGTGCGCTCGCGCCACGCCTGGAAGAGGAGCCCCACTTGAATCCCGCCACCGGAACCCTGGAGTTCGCGCTGCGCGATCCCGATGGCTATTACGTCATGGTCAGCGCGCTTACCGCGCCCGAGGCGACGCACGATTAGGCGCAAGCCGCCTGGGCTGATGGTCGGCCTCAATCGTGAACAGGCCGGAACCAGCGCTGCCACACGACGTTAATGGGTCATGGGACGCTGTGTTCGGCAACCGCGATAACCGGCATCGGCCGAACACCGGTCGACACGAACGTGATTTCGATCTGTCGGAATGCCGCATGAGTCATCCGTCACGACGACTAGTCCCGGCTTGTCTTACCGACGCAATCGTGTAGATACGATTGCGCGACTGACTCACCACGCAATCGCCCGAGCAACGGCTCGATGTAGGTGCGGCTGGCGCGCAGCGGCGTACCGCTGCGCAGTCGCAGCATGGCGTCGCGGTTGGCCAGCGGCTGCAGCTCGGTCACGCAGTCGATACGCACGATCGCGGAGCGATGCACGCGCAGGAACAACGCGGGATCGAGGCGCTCGCACAGTCGCTGCAGCGACTCGCGCAGCAGATGGGTCTTGTCGCCGACATGCAGGGTGGCGTAGTCGCCGTCGGCCTCGATCCACTCCACCTCGGTGGCGGCGAGGTAGACGGTCTTGCGGCCCACGCGCACGCAGAAACGGTTCAGCCAGCGGGCGGGCTCGTCCGGAGCGGCCACAGGTGCCGGCGGCACCGACCTTCGCCACGCCAGGGCCTGACGAGCGCGATCGAGCGCTTCGGCGAAGCGTTCGTCGTCGATGGGTTTGAGCAGGTAATCGACGGCCCGCAGCTCGAAGGCGCGCACGGCGAAGCTGTCGTAGGCGGTCAGCAGGATCGCCATCGGGCGCTCGTGCGCGGGCAGGGCGGCGAGCACGTCGAGTCCGGACATCCCGGGCATGCGCACGTCGATGAACACCAGATCGGGCCGCAGTTCGCGCAAGCCCGAGAGCGCGGCGGCGCCATCGCCGTATTCGCCGATCACCGTCACATCGGCTTGCCGCGCCAGCCGCACGATCACGCCGCTGCGGGCGAGGGGTTCGTCGTCGATCACCGCGACCCGGATCATGCGGACGCGTCCTGCAAGCCGGAAGCCTCACGAAAGGGCAGGCTCACGCGCACTTCGAAACCGCCGTCCGGACGCGGGCCCGCCTCGAAGCCGTGTTCGCCGGGGTAAAGCTTTTGCAGGCGTTCGCGGATATTGCGCAACCCGATCGCGCTGGCCCGCGGCGCGGCATCGGCCGACGACGCCGGTTCGGTGTCGTTGCTCAGGCGCAGGCATAGCCGGTCGCCCTCGCGGACGATGCGGATTGCGAGTTCGCCGGCCGCGGTCCGGCGCGCGATCCCGTGATGGATGGCGTTCTCGACCAATGGCTGCAGCAGCAGGCAGGGCACGCGCGCGCTCAGCAGATCCGGCCCCAGCTGCCATTTCAGGCGCAGTCGCTCGCCCAGGCGCGCTTTCTCGATCTCCAGATAGGTCTCGGTCAACGCCAGTTCGTCGGCCAAGGCGACCTCGTGGCCCTGCGATCCGTCGAGCGTGGCGCGCAGGAAATCGCCGAGCCGGACGATCATGTCGCTGGCCTCGCGATTGCGATTCTCGGCGACCAGGGCCGAGATCGCATTGAGGGTGTTGAACAGGAAGTGCGGGCGCAACTGGTAACGAAGCGCGCGCAATTCGGCGTCGCGCACCAGCGCGGTCATGTGCAGGCGCCGGTGTTGTTCCTGTTTGAGCTGGGCGTAGTACGCCACCACCGCGTGGATCGCGCAGAACGCGATCAAGGCCAGCCAGCAGCCATCCAGGCCGCTGAACAGCCCGGTCCATTCGAATTCCGACGCCGGCTGCCAGCCGGCGATCACCGCCAGGGCGGCGCCCAGGGCGTTGTTCGCCAGCGACATCAGATAGGTCGTCGCCAGCAGCACGAGGGCCATCGCCCACAGCGGCGTGCGACGGCGCCACAAGCCGCGCTGCAATGCGGTCAGCGGCACGATCCACATCAGGAACGCCAGCAGGTACAAGGTCCGGTAGGCGGTGGCGTGGCCGTGGCCCAGGACCGGCAGCGCCATCACGATCAGGCACAGGCCGATCGGCAGCCCCGCCAGGATGGGCAACCAGAAGGGCGGCGACGACAGCGCTTCGATGTCGCTATCGGCGGCTGGTGTCATCGACTCGGCGTCTCGCGCGCTGGGTTCGGAATCATGATGCCATCGGGCCAGCCGATCCAGGCCGCAAGCGGCTCATCGGCCGCTCCTCGCCACGTGCGACGGACGCATGGACCAGACCACCGAGGCGATCCGCCAGCCCTGCTCGGTGCGCAGCAGTTGCCAGCTTTCCTGGCCGTGGTGGCTTTCGACGCCGCCGGCAATGAACCGGTAGTCGAAGGCGACCGATGCGATGTCGCCGTCGCTGTCGATGCGGATGCGGTCGAAGGTTTCCTCGACCCGCTTGGGGTCGTTGACGATGTTGTCGATGAAGCTCAGATGGGTGCTGTCCGGGTCGAAACGGGTCTTGGACGCCTGCGGCTGCGTCTTGCGCCGGCGCTCGAGCGCCTCGTCGCTGTCGACCGATTGCCAGGTGACCGGCCCGGGCACGAACAAGGCGACGAAGCGCGCCTTGTCCTTTTCGACGATGGAAGCCCGGAACGATTCGATCACCGAGCGGATGCCCGCCTCGTGCCGGGCCGACAGCGGTTGCACGGCAGTGGACGCGGATGCAGGCAGCGACAGCAGGCAGGCGAGCAGAATCCCCAACGGTTTCATCCGAACCTCGACAGTTTGGAAAGGTGCCGCAGAATGTAAGCGGCGCGCGCCGCGGCGGGCATGCGCGCTGCGGCCAACCGGTGGCTGGATGCGGCGAGCCGGGGACGCCAGGCGGCGCGGCCCGGAGCGCGGATGGTTTCGAAAGCGGAGCCACCGTTTCGCCGCAGCGCACGCACGATTCGGCGATGCGCCGGTTCGGACCCGCGCCGGGTCCGTTACAGTTCCGCCCTGATCCATACCCAGGACGACCCACGTGGCAGACGCACCCATCGATGCAGCGCGCCTGCAAACACCGACGCTGGCCGGCGAGGCGACGCGCCTGCCCGGACTGGATCTGCTGCGGGCGATCGCCGTGGTTTGGGTGATGCTGTTTCATTCCTACGTGGTCGGCGGCCTGGGCGAGGACTACGCCTGGCTGTCGCGCTACGGCTGGATGGGCGTGGACCTGTTCTTCGTGCTCAGCGGCTATCTGATCGGCTCGCAGGTGCTGGCGCCGCTCGCGCGCGGCGAGCGCCTGTCCTTCGGCGGTTTCTATCTGCGGCGCGCGTTCCGCATCCTGCCGGCGTTCCTGGCGGTATTGGCGGTCTACATCTGGGTGCCGGGATTCCGCGAGGCGCCGGGCCTGGAGCCGGCGTGGAAGTTCCTGAGCTTCACCCTCAATGTGCTGATCGACTACGGCGACAACAAGGCGTTCTCGCACGCCTGGTCGCTGTGCGTGGAAGAACATTTCTACCTGTTGTTCCCGCTGCTGGCGTGGTGGCTGACGCGCCGGCCTTCGAAGGCGGCGTTCGTCGCGATCTGCATCGGCGTGGTGCTGGCCGGGGTGGCGTTGCGCGCCGGTGTCTGGCTGCACGATGCCTCGGTCGAAGGATCGGTCGACACCGCGCGGCGCAACTGGTTCGTCGAGGACATTTATTACCCGACCTGGAACCGGCTCGACGGCTTGCTCGCGGGCGTGGTGCTTGCGACCCTCAAGACCTTCCGCCCGCATGCCTGGCAGCGCGCGCAGGCGCATGCCAACGCCGCCTTGTTGCTTGGATTGGGCGTGGTCGCGCTTGCGTTCTGGCTGTTTCGGGTTCGCACCGGCTTGCTCGGCAATGCGATCGGCTGGCCGGTGCTGTCGGCCGGCCTGGCCTTGCTGGTGTTCGCCGGCGCGAGCCGCGGCGGCTGGATCGGACGCTGGGCGATTCCCGGCGCCGGTTGGCTCGCGGCCACCTCGTACAGTCTGTACCTGGTGCACAAGGCGATGTTCCATGTGGTCGACGAGGCCTTCGGCGAGGCATTGGCCGGGCGCGGCATCGTCGCCTTCGCCGCTTACGGTCTCGCCGCCGTGGCCGCCGCCGCGCTGCTGCATTACGGCGTGGAGCGGCCGTTCCTGCGGTTGCGCGATCGGCTGCTGGCCCGCAAGCGCGTGGCGGCGCGCATCGATCAGCACGGCGATCAAGCCGCGTCGGTCGCGTCCGCCCCGGCTTGCGCGCCGCAGCGTACGTTGTAATCGTGGCCGCGGGCATGGATCGGTTGTCGCCGCGCAAGCGGACCGGCCGCGGCGCGTCGACGATCGGCCCCGACACCAATCCATTCCGCCCATCCGGAGCGACGGTATGACGACAGACACCGAGCACGACGCGCAGACTTCTACTCAGGCCAGGTCGGCCGCTTATCGCAACGACCGGGCGCACGTCTTCCACTCGTGGTCGGCGCAGGCCTCGCTGGATCCGGTCGTGGTCGCCGGCGCGAGCGGTTCCTACTTCTGGGACGAAAGCGGCAAGAGCTGGCTGGATTTCTCCAGCCAGTTGGTCAACGTCAATCTGGGGCATCAACATCCAAAATTGATCGAGGCGATCAAGACGCAAGCCGACAAGCTGTGCACGGTCGCGCCGTATCACGCCAACGAGGCCACCGCCGAAGCCGCGCGTGCGATCGCGCAGGTCGCGCCTGGCGATTTGAACAAGGTGTTCTTCACCAGCGGCGGCGCCGAGGCGATCGAGAACGCGGTGCGCATCGCCCGCCATCACACCGGCCGGCACAAGGTGCTGTCGGCCTACCGCAGTTATCACGGCGCTACCGCCGGTGCGATTTCCCTGACCGGAGATCCGCGTCGATGGGGCGCAGAGCCGGGGATGTCCGGTGCGGTCAAATTCTGGGGGCCGTATCCGTACCGGTCGGCCTTCCATGCGTCCTCGCCCGAGCAGGAATGCGAACGCGCGCTGGCGCATCTGGCCGATGTGCTGATGGTCGAAGGCCCGCACAGCGTGGCGGCGATCGTGCTCGAGACCGTCGTCGGCGGCAACGGCATCCTGGTGCCGCCCGACGGCTATCTGCAGGGCGTTCGCGCGTTGTGCGACCGCTACGGCATCGTCATGGTCGCCGACGAAGTGATGGCGGGGTTCGGCCGCTGCGGCGAATGGTTCGCGATCGACCGCTGGCGCGTGGTGCCGGACCTCATCGCCTTCGCCAAGGGCGTGAACTGCGGCTACGTGCCGCTGGGCGGCGTGATCATCAGCGAGCGCATCGCCGAGAGTTTCGCCAGCAAGGTGTTCCCGGGCGGGCTGACCTACTCCGGGCATCCGCTGGCCTGCGCGGCCGCGGTGGCCTGCATCAACGTTTACAAGGACGAAGGCATCATCGAGCGCGTTCGCCGCCTCGGCGACGAACTCATCGCGCCGGCGCTGGATGCGATCAAGCAGCGCCATCCATCGGTGGGCGAGGTGCGCGGCGTCGGCATGTTCTGGGCGATCGAACTGGTCCGCGACCGCGCCAGCCGCGAGCCACTGGTGCCGTACAACGCGGCCGGCGCCGACAACCGGCCGATGGCCGAGTTCGCCGCCGCGTGCAAGCAAGGCGGCCTGTGGCCGTTCACCCATTTCAATCGAACCCATGTCGTGCCGCCGCTGACGATCAGCGAAGACGACCTGCGCAAGGGCTTGGCCATCATTGATGAGGCGTTGACCGTGACGGATCGATACGCGGTGGCGTAGCCGATCCGTGCGCAAGCCGAGGCCTGTCTGACAGCGGAAACGAAGAGGCCCCGAGGTGCTCGGGGCCTCCGCGATGCATCGGTGCGTCCTGCGTCAAGCCGCCGCGGCGGCCTTCTCCACCAGCGAATCCAGCCCGAAGATGTCGCGCGTGCTGTTCGAGAAGATCACCGAGAACACCTCGTCGTGATTGCGGAACGCCTTGAACTCCAGCGAATTGCCGCTGGGGTCGTTGAGGAACATCGTCGCGTGTTCGCCGGGCAGGTCGCGCATGCGCACGTGCGGCGGGTCGATGAAGGCGTAGTCCTTCGACTTGATCCGATCCGCCAGCGAACTCCAGTCGCGCCAGTTGAGGTTCATGCCGAAGTGCGGGACGCGTACGGTTTCGCCATAGAACGCCGATCCGAAGGCGTTGTCGGTGTTGTCCGCGCCTTGAGGCGTTTGATGGATCACCAGGTGATGGCCGTAGAAATCCAGATCGATCAGGTTCCTGGTCGAGCGTCCCTGTTTGGCGCCCAGCACATCGCAATAGAACTGCCGCGCCTGCTGCAGGTCGTGCACGCCGATCGCGAGATGGAACTGCTTGATGTCGGTGTCCGCGTTCCGACCGCCTTCGACCGGGCCCAGAACCACGTCGCTGACGGCCGCGCGCTGGTTCGATTCCTGGCCCGAGGGCTTGGTCGCATCGTCGTGGATGTTCTGCCAGAACGCCGACCACGCGCTCATGCTGTCGCGGAAGCCCGCTTCGAGCGCCGCCACGCTGTCGCCGTCCATGCCGGCGACTTCGTCGCTGATGAGTTTGCGAAGGTTCTCGCGGTGCGCGATGTCGTGCTCGCCGATATGCAGCTCCCAGAACGTCCAGTCGATGCTCGCGGTGCGTTCGCGGATGTACGGATTCAGGATCAAATGCTCGTACAAGCGGGCCAGATAGATCTGGCATACGCACTCGCCGCCCATTCCGCGAAGGCCGATGCCGTAAGCCGTGGTGTTTTCCGGCGCGATCAGTTTCGCCCGCGCGGTTTCCAGCAAGGCGATATTGTCGGCGAGCGCCATGCCGTCGAGCGCGGAATGTTCGATGCCGAGGCTGGCCAGAAAGCGGTCGTACAACTCCGGATGGGCCTGGGTGTGGTCGCCGCCGCCGAGTTCGTCGAGCAGAATGTCGGCGAGAAAACTACGCATCCGGCCCGGTTGCAGGCGCGCGATCAGCAGGGCGATGTCGGAGATGTAATAGACGGTGAAATACCGGTACTGCACCAGCAGCGAGAACAGGCGCTGCGGGCTGGCGGTTTCGACGAAGGCGAACATGTCCCGCGCGTGCTCGACGGTCCTGCCTTGCAGATCGTCGGCGAGTTTCCAGAACTGGTCGATATCGACGTGGTTGCGGGGACAAGACGATTGTGGCGAATCGATCTTCATGTCGGTGGTCCATCCTGTGGTTTGAGTAGCGATGACATCGAGTCGAGCCGGGCGTCAGTCACCCATCGAATGCCTGTGCCGGAACCGTCCGTGACCAAGGCTTGGCGCCGGGGCGTGCGCGCGTGCTCAACCTCTCGGCGACCGTCGCGCGCTTGAATGGCGACGGCCGATACGACGATAACGGTCGCTGCGATCAATCAGGTCTGATCCCGAGCGACGAGACGCGCGTGTTGTGCATCGGCGTCGCGCGCGGCATTCGCCGAGGCGACGAATGCTCGCTTCGCTCGCGTTGCCGCCCAGGCGAAAAGTTCAACGGCCGTCGTTCTTGCGTGTGATCGGGTTCTCGATCAACGGCTAAGTCGCGATTTCATTCGCGGGTTTCGGCTGCGCCGTGCACGCCGGGAGACTCGCGCCCGGCGCCCGCATACGGCCGAGGACAGGCAAGGCGGAAGAGATATCGGCGTGAACCGGCGTGCGGCAGCGGGTCGCGATGGCGAACGCGATCGTTCAAATTGCGCGAAATTCCAACCCTGTGTTGGTGCGGGCCTTGAGTGTTGCCCGAACGCGTCGCACCCGCCGCGAATGCAGTCGATCGCGTCGCGCCGCTGCGGCTTGCGACAACTGCGCGCGGCTTCAACGCGGCGCGGTGCGCTCGAGCTTTCGTTCGTCGCCGCGTTCGACCACGCGCCAGCGGCCATCGCGCGATACGGCGACGGTGCCGTCCGCGCTCGGTTGCGCGGCGCTGCGCAGCTTGGCCGCGCGCGCGTCGTCGGGGCCGGACGCTTCGCCCGGATCGGCGGCGCTGTCGGTGATGCCGGCCGGCAACGGCGCGAGGCTGTCGCGACGCACGCGGCATTGCGGATCGAACCAGTATTGATGACGGATCGGCCCCTGCGCGTCGTCATGACCGTAGCTGGCCATGCGCATGCCGTCGCGGTCGGCGCCGAACGCGCGGCTCAGATCGGCGTTGTCGCCGCGGCAGGTGCGCCGGCCTTGCAGCCAACGCTGCGGCGCGCCGGCGGCGAGCCACAGCGCACCGTCGTCGGCGTAAGCGAGATCGGCGATGTCGGCATCGGCCTGGAAACGTTCGCTGCGGCCGCTGCTCAGATCCAGCCGGTGCCAGTCGCGGCCCTGCGCCCAGGACAGTTCATCGCGCCGTGGATGAAACGACAGCGCGCCTTGCGCAGGCAGCTGGACCGCGATGGCATCGGCCACGGGCGCCGTCGCGCGCGGCGGCGCGGCGCAGGCCGCGGTCGCGATCACAAAGCAGGCGGCGACGGCCAGGCGAAGACGACGATGGCGAAGCGATGCGGTGCTCATGGCGATGCGGTCCCGGCCGGCGCGGATGACGTCAGTATCCACGCCAACGCCGCGACCGCCAGACATCGGCGGCGATGCACGTCAACGTCCGCCGAGCCCGAGGTTGTTCCAGACCTGATCCAGTCCGCCCTGGCGATACGCCGGCAGCATGGTGCGCGCCTCGCCGGCGCCGAGCCCGGGGTGGTATTCGATATGCGGACGATCGTTGATCCCGCGCCAGTTGCCGCCCCATTCCAGTCCGCGCTGCACCGCGATCTCGCCGTAGCGATCCCAGTTGGCGTTTTCCGGCCAGCTCGGCTGACCGTTGGCGTTGTTGAAGGCCACGTCCACCGCCAGCCCGTAGTTATGCCAGGAGCTGCCGCCGGTGGCGTTGGTCACCACCCGGCCCGGCGCGGTGCGGCCTTGCGCGAACAGCGCGTTCTGCTCCTCGACGCTGCGGAAATCGCTGACCACGCGCATGTCCATGCCTTCCATGCGCGCGCGCGAAATCACGTCGGTGGCCAGGCGGGCCATTTCGCGGTTGATGTTGACGTTGTCCAGGCGCGCGTTGGGATCGGCGGCGTGCAGGTTGACCAGATCCTGCAACTCCTGGGCCGCGTTGGTCTCGCGCAACTGCACGCGGGTATTGATGTCGTCGTAGACGCTGCGCGTGGTGGTTTCGGTGTTGAGCTGCACCTGGCCGTCGTTGCGGATCGTGCCGGCGACCTGGCCGTCGGCGCCGATCAGGTTGCCGTTCTGAATGCTGTAGGTCTGCCCGTCCAGGGTCAGGGTGCCGGCATCGGGCGTCAGCGCGGTGGGCGTGGCCTGCGGGTTCAAGGTCTGTTCGGCGACGCCTTGCAGATAGGTCGCGGTGGCGAGGTTGGGCGCGGCGTTGAACGCCGTCAGCGCCTGCACCTGCTGTTCGACGCTGAGCTGGGCGTAGTGGGTGTTCGCGGTCAGCGCCGACAACGCGGCCACCGCCTGCGGGTTTTCGGCCAGCGCATCGCGCAGTTCCTGTTCCTGGGTCTCGGCCTGGGTCGGCGTGGACTGCGCGCCGAGCGAGGCTGATTGGCTGTCGTGAGTGCCCGAAGTGCCTGCGGTGCCGGAGCTGCCGTTGACGCTGTCCATGAGTCGGTCTCCTGTGCTGTGTGCCGCCGGGTATGCGGCGGTGAACGCGGTCGTGGCTCATTACAGGTGCCGCGATGGCACAGGACCAGCTAGGGCTTACCCTTGGAAACGGTTACATGCTAGTGAAAACTGCGGTCTACGTCACGATCGAGGCTGGCCTGGGCCGATCGCCGACGACCACCGATGCCGAACATTTCAAACGGCACAGGTCGATTGCAATACGTCATGCATGGATCGACAAAGAAAAGCCCACCGCATGCGGTGGGCTCGGTTCCGGCTCGCGGCGAGGAGCGCCGCGACGGTCGACTCAGTCCGGGCCGCCGCTGCCGCAGGTGATCTTGGTGAGGGTGAAATAGCCCTTCAGCACACCCCAGGAAAAATTCTCGCCGCAGTTGCCGTAAGAGCGCTCACCGACCACCTGGGTGCGCGCCGCGTCGGAGTAATAGGTCTGGATATAGCCCTCGCCCGGATTCGGATAGGGCAGGGCGGCCGCGGCGAACGACACGACCACGCCGACGGCGAACAACGCGAGCGACACCTTCTTCCTGGACAAGCTGTGCAATTGGAACATCGGAACTCTCCTTAGCGCCTTGGGATTCCGGCCCACGCCGGAACCTCGCTTCTACGCGTTGCGCGACGGGCCCGATCGGCACTGCCGCGCAAAATCGCGAGCCGGGCAGACTCGGCAAATTTTGTATCGAGGCAAGCGACCGCGCACATGGACGCGCGGCTTGCCTTGCCGATGCGGGCGCAGCCTCGTGCTGTCGTGCAGCACGGCGCATGCGAACGCCCAGGCTTAGTACCAACCAGCCCACATCCGGAATGTGAACCCGTCCGCGCAAAGAATCAGCCGGCAAAACAGCGGTTGACAGCGCTGTCATGGCAAGCCAGCGTCGATCGCGGGCCTGATGCGCAATGGCGGGAAACCTCGGTGCATGCGCCGATCGATCCACCGTCGCGGCCGGTCGCCTGACGCTCGAGCGCGTCGCTTGCGGCGCGCGCTCAAGGTCGGCGGCGCGGCGCAATCGCATCAAGGACCGAAGCAGCCGGGCCGAACAAGCCGGGCTTCATCGCCGCCAGTCGGATGTCGCCGAACACCTCGCGTCGTTGCGCGCGAGCGGTCGCGCCGTGTCCGCTCGAATCGGTATTCACACCCTTCTCCACGAGGATAAGACGTCATGAAACTGCTTATGAAAGGCATGCTCTTCTTCGTCGCCTGCATGTTCGCCGGCGGCGCCAGCGCGCAGACCTGGCAGCTGGCCTGGAGCGACGAATTCAACGGATCGATCGGACCGAGCTGGGTGTTCGAGACCGGCAACGGCAGCGGCGGCTGGGGCAACAACGAATTGCAGTACTACCGGCGCGAGAACGCCGCGATCGAGAACAACGCCCTGGTCATCACCGCGCGGCGCCAGGATTTCGGCGGGTTTCGCTACACCTCCGCGCGCATGAAGACCCAGGGCGTGCGCAACTTCAGATACGGCAAGATCGAAGCGCGGATGCGCCTGCCGTCGTTCATGGGCGCATGGCCGGCGTTCTGGGCGTTGGGTTCCAACCTGCCGCAAGTCGGCTGGCCCGACTCGGGCGAGATCGACATCATGGAGCACGTCAACAACGAGAATCGCAGCTACGGCACCATCCACTGGCGCGACCACAACGGCAACTACGCGCAGTACGGCGGCAACACCGCGGTCAGCGTCGCCGACTGGCACGTCTACTCGGTGGAGTGGGACGCCAACGCGATCCGCTGGTACATCGACGGCAACAAGTTCCACGAAGCCAACATCCAGAACAGCATCAACGGCACCGACGAATTCCATCGCGACTTCTTCTTGCTGCTGAACTTCGCCATCGGCGGCAACTGGCCGGGCTTCAACATCGACGAGAGCAAGCTGCCGGCGAAGATGCACGTGGACTACGTGCGCGTGTACCGCAGGCTCTGAGCGAAGACACGAATGCGACGGCTTGGCGCTGCCTGGGGCGGCGTCATGCTGTCGCGTCGCGGTTAGGATCGACATGAAACCAGGCCTTGATGCCGTCGGGTTTTGTCGACGGCGGTCAGACGCTGAGTGCGCGCTGCGTCCGGATTTCGATCCAGTCACCGGTCGCTCCCGCGCTGCGCCATGAGCCTTCGGCGGGCGCGACCAAGTGATAGTCTGATCGGGCCGAATGAGTCGGCGCCACCCATGGGAAGGATCGTCATGTTCAAGTCTCGCTTGCTGACCCCATTGCTGTTTGGCTCGATCACCGTCGTCGCGGCGCTGCTGCCTGTCTCCAGCGCGTTCGCGGCCTGTAGCGATTGTCCCTGGCTGTTCGTGCGCTGCATGAGCCACGCGGACACGCCGGAGCAGGAACAGGTTTGCGAAGACGCGCGCGCGCTGTGCGAAGAAACCTTCTGCACCAATCCGATCGCCACGCCGTTCACCGATCTGCTGCGGCCGATCGTGGAAAATCCGTTGCCGCGGTCGATCCAGATCGCCCAGGCGCAGACCCCGCCGACCGAACGCAGCGCGCAATAAGCGTTCTGCCTTAGTCAGTGCGGACTCTGGCGGCGGCCGTCGCATGCGGCCGCCGCCGATTCCGCGGCACGATACGTTCGCGGCATGACATGATCGGCCGAGGCCCGGGGCGAAACTTTCGGATGCGGATCGCCTTCGATATCGACGGCACTTTGACGCCACTGGGCAAAGGGCAATTCCGTTCTGCCTCGCTGGCGTTTCCGATGCGGCTGCTGTTCCGCGAACCATTGCGCGAAGGCACGGTCGCGCTCATGCGCGAACTGCAGGCCGATGGGCATGATCTTTGGATCTACACTTCCTCGCTGAGGTCGAAGCGCTACTTGTATTTATGGTTGTTATGCGCGGGAATTCGTCTCGGCGGCGTGGTGAATGGAGCCGTTCATGCGAACGCCTTGCGCGGCAGGGCGATCAGTCCGTCCAAGTACCCTCCGGCATTCGGGATCGACTTGCTGATCGATGATTCCGCGGGAGTCGAAGCGGAAGGCGCCAGACACGGCTTCCGTGTCGTCACGATCGACCCGGATGATGTGCATTGGGCTTGCAAGGTAAAGGCGGCCTGTCAGGTGCAGGCTGAAAGTTCACCGCCTCCCGAGTCGCCGCGTGTCTGAGATGAATTCCGCCGTTACATCCACTGGCGCTTGCCGATGAAGACTACGGATGCCTACGCACTGCTGCTCAGGGAACTGGAGGCCATCCGCGATCTGCCTGAGCCTGAGCTACTCGCCTTGGTGGGGCAGGCGGCGTCGGAGCGCATCGTTGAAGTCGACGGCGAGCCGATCGGGATCGAGTTGCTGGTCACCTGGCAAGACCGGACGCATGGCGCTGTCCGCGTTACCGCGCACGCTCGCGGACCCAGCACCTGGCGTCACGAGCATCTGCAAGAAGCCATTACCATCGCCGTTTCATCCAGCGCCTCCGCCGGTATCTGACCCTGCCGCCGAAGCGGCTGCGCGGCGTGGCTGCATTCGAGCGTCGATGACGCAAACACTGGACGACGCGGGACCGACCCGACTGCGCATGGCCATCCACCTCGCCGAGCCGGCCGCGTGAGCGGCGGCTTTGTCCGTATCGGCGTTCCCGATGCTATTTTGTCGCCTGCATGGACGATTGCGTTATCGGCGATGGCCGGTGTCATGACCCAGGCTTGGCGTGGGTACTCAAGGAAAGCGGAGTCAGGGAATGAAGAAGGCGTGGGTCGTGGCGTTCTGCCTGTCGTGGTCGGCGACGGCCGTCGGCAGCGAAACCAAGGTGCATGCCGGGACAGGCGCCGACGCTTCCACGGTCGGCGTCGTGTCGGACGCGGCGCAGTCCTGCAGTTTCGACGACGAACCCGACCGCGTTTCGGTCAATTCGCTTTTTTTCGACGGCGCCGACGAAATCGCACCGGACAAGGGCATTCGTCGATATGCGACGGATGCAGGCGCGACACCGCGTTTCGGTCTGGAACAAAACGGACGCCGCCTGACGCCGCCGATCTTCGACAACCTGCAACTGATCGGCGACAGCCTGATCCAGGTCGCGCGCGGGAGTTGCCAGGGCGTGATCGATATCCACGGCGCGTCGGTGTTGCCGCTGGCCTATTCGACCCTCGAGGTGGATTACGCCGGCGAACGCGACAGCGTCGTGCTCATCGGCGGCGATAAGCAGGGCATGCAGCTGATCCGGATCGCGGCCGGCGGCCGGCATGCCGTGCAGCGTTCCGGACACTATGTCCGCCTGTCCCGCTATCGGGACAGAAACGGCGCGGGGGCTTACTGGAGTACGGCACAGGCCGCGGTCGGGGCGATCGGCCTGCTCGCCCCGGACTTGAGCGAAGTGCTGCCGCCCCGGTTCGATTCGATCAAATTCATCACTACCGCGATCGGTGGTATCGAGGGGTGTCCGGACCTGCGGCGACGTCCCGGAGCCGATGCGGGGCTGTGGCTGGCGACAGCAGGACATCACGTCGAACTGCTGAGCGAGTGCGGGCAGCGCCATGAAGCCGACGCAGTCGCCAAGTTAGTCGAACTGCGCGCGCTGAACGACGGGCCGTCGCAGTTGTGGCCATGGAATACGTTGGTGGGGATCGCGTTGGAGTCGCAGCAGGACGGTCGCTGCGTCTATCTCGACGCGCGCCTGGCCGCGTTCGCGAACACGCCGCGCGGCGTAAACGGATGTCGTGGCGCGGTTACCGGGTCGGGAATGCTGGCCGTGCCGGGCGACCACGCCGACACCCAGTTGTTTCGCTTCAACGCACGTGGCGAGCCAAGCCTGGTGGGGCGTTTTGCCGGCCAGCTTTATATGCAGGCCAGCGACTTCATCGTTCTCAAGCGTGGCGCGGCTTATGCGGTGATCGACGCGGCCGGCCGAACGCCGTTCGGCGACGAGTTCGAGGAAGCGGCGCCGGGTTGCGGCGCCGTGCCGGTTTCGTTGCGGCGTGGGGGGCTGTGGTATTCGCTCGACGTCAACACCCGTGCCTTGGGCAAGGGCACGCAGGGCAAGCCGTTCTTTTTCAGTTGCTGACGGCGACGCCCTTCAGGCGAGTCGACGCTGATCCGCCAGCGCCACCGCGTCGGCGCCGGCCGGGAAATGCAATCTATCCGACGCATCGTTGGCCGCGCGCCAGACCGCTTCGGCCACATCGCTCTCGCGGGTGACCGCGCTGTTGTCGGCCAGGCCGGCGAACACGCTGTGCGCGAACGGCGCATACGCCTCGGGAATCAGACCCTGCATGCGTTGCTGGCCGTTGGAAGTGAAACGGGTCGACGGGCCGTAGCCGGGCTCGATCAGTTTGACCCGGACCTCGAAGGCCCGCAGTTCGTGTTGCAGCGAAGCGGTGAATCCCTCGATCGCGGTCTTGCTGGCGGTGTAGGCCGCCACCAGCGCAAACGCGGCCAAAGTGGCGCTGGAGGTGACATTGACGATGGTGCCGGCGCGGCGCGCCCTGAACCGCGGAATGATCGCCTGACACATCGCCATGACCGCGAACGTGTTGGTCTCGAAGACCTCGCGCACGGTCGGCATGGGCGTGGCCTCGAACGCGCCGAACAGGCCGATCCCGGCGTTGTTCACCAGCACGTCGATGGGCCCGGCGACGTCCAGCGCCTGGGTGATGCTGGCGGGGTCGGTAACGTCGAGCGCGAGGACGCGCAGGCGCTCGGAGGCGGGCAGCACGTCCTCGCGCGGCGTGCGCATCGTGGCGACGACGTTCCAGCCCTGGGTGAGGAAATGGCGGGCGGTTTCCAGGCCGTAGCCGGAGGAACAGCCGGTGATCAGTACGGTCTTGGTTGCGTTGTTCATGGGGCGGCTCCGGTGAAGTGAATGACTCGGAGCGAACGATAGGGAAGCCCGTCAGGATGGGCGATAATGGGAAGTCCGTTTTAATTTAGCGAGCGTCCAATGAGCGACCCGCTTACCGAAGTGGTCCGGCTGCTGCAGCCACGCGCGGTGTTCGCCAACCTCATCAGCGGCAAGGGCAACTGGGCCGTGCGCTACGCGCGGTACGGCCGGCCGGGTTTCTGCATCGTGCTGGAAGGCGGCGCGCTGCTGGCGGTGGACGGGCATGCGCCGATCGCCATCGCCGCCGGCGATTTCGTCCTGTTGCCGACCACGCCGGCCTTCACCATGTCGAGCTTCGTGCCCGCGCCGCCGGTGTTCATCGATCCCGATCTCGTTCCGGGCGGGCAGGGCGAGCTGAGGCATGGCGATCAGGACGGACCGCCCGACATGCGTTCGCTCGGCGGCGCGTTCGTGTTCGATGGCGCCGATTCCGGGCTGCTGGTATCGCTGCTGCCGGCGGTGGTGCATGTGCGGGGATCGCAGCGGCTCGTCCAGTTGGTGCGGATGGTCGGCGAGGAGTACGCGGAGCGGAAACCCGGAAGCGAGTTCATGCTGAGCCGGTTGGTCGAAATGCTGCTGGTCGAAGCGCTGCGTTCGGGCACGGCGGTGACCGCGCCGCCGGGGCTGCTGCGCGGCCTAGGCGACGAACGATTGGCGGTTGCCCTCAAGCAGATGCATGCGCACATCGACCGTTCCTGGACGGTGGCGCAGTTGGCGAAGGAGGCGGCGCTGTCGCGATCGGCGTTCTTCGATCGCTTCACCCGCGCGGTCGGCGTCGCGCCGATGGAATACCTGCTCGCGTGGCGCATGGAAATCGCCAAGGACTTGCTCCGGCGCGACGAGCTGAGCGTGTCGGAAATCGCCGAACGCGTCGGCTACGGTTCGGCCAGTGCTTTCAGCATCGCCTTCAGCAGGCAGGTGGGACGATCGCCGAGCCGGTACGCGCGAGCGCAGCCTGAAACCAGCGACAACCGCTAAGCGATCGCCGCCGGTTCGTAGGTTTCCGCCGCATACGCCGCCGCGCCCAGCAGGCCTGAGCAGGCATGCACGACCGCCAACGACGGGACGTCGGCCATCGCCGGCGAAAAGCGGCCCTTGGCTTCGAACGCTTCGCGAAAGCCGCGCGTGCGCAACGCATCCAGCAGTTTCGGCACCACGCCGCCGGCGAGGAACACGCCGTCCCAGGCGCCGAGGGTCAGTACGAGATCGCCGGCCATCGAGCCGAATGCCGCGCAGAACAAATCCACGGCTTGCTGGCAATGGGCATCCCCGGCCGCCGCGCGCGTGTTGATCTGCGCGGGCGACAAAGCGTCCGCGGCCACGCCCTCGACCTCGCACACCGACAAATACAGATTCACCAGGCCGGGCCCGGACACCAGCCGCTCGCACGACACCCGACCGAACCGGCGCATCAGGCATTCCAAGGTGCGAAGGTCCCGCGGCTGCGACGGCGCGAAACCGGCATGGCCGCCTTCGGTCTCCAGCGGAAAGCAGCGGCCGTTGCGGACCAGCAGACCGCCCACGCCCAAGCCGGTGCCCGGGCCGATGACGGCGTAAGTTTGCGTGGCGCGCGTGTCGAAGCCCGGCCAGCCGGCCGCACCGATCGCGACCACGTCGTCCGCGCGCAGCCGCGAGATCGCCATCGCCTGCGCGGCGAAATCGTTGATCAGCGCCACCCGCGGCGTCCCCAGCGCGGCGCCGATCTCGGGCGCGCGGATCTGCCAGGGATGGTTGGTGATTTGCGCTTCCTCGAAGCGCACGCGGCCGGCCACGGCGAACACCGCGGCCTCGGCGCGTTCGCCCAGCTCGTCGAGGAAGTGTCGCGCGGCATCGGCCGCGCCCGCGAAATCCGCCGCCGGGTACTCGCGCACGCTGTCATGCAGCAGCGGTGCGCTTCGCTTGAGTTCCGCCATGGCGAAACGCGCGTTGGTGCCGCCGATGTCGCTGACCAATACCCGCATCAGCGAGCGTCTCCCGCAACGGCGTGCAATTGCAGCGATGTGAGGTCAGGCGTGCCCGATACCGCTTCGACCACCAGCGTGTTGCGGCCGCGCGGCAGCGCCACCGGCTGCGATCGATTCAACTCGGTCGGCGCCAATGCGTCGCCGTTGACCTTCATCCGCACCCGGCCGGTCGTGCCGCGCACCGTCAACGTGTAGTGGCCGGCGGCCTCGACCTCGATCGTGTACTTGAGCCATTCGCCGTTCTGCATCGCGGCCACGCGCAGGCCGTCGCCTTCGCGAACCAGATCCACGCCGTCGTTGCGATACAACTGCGACCGGTTCCAGTCGCCGCTCGGCTTGCCGCTCTCGTTCGCCGCGGTCAGATCGAAATAGGCCACGCCGTTGCGGCCCAGGTCGAAATCGACCGCGGCCACCTCGCCGCCGCCGGGCGCGATCGCATTGCGCTTGAACGGCAGGCTGCGGTCGTCGCGCGGCGCGCGCAGCCAGGCATCGACCACGTCGGGATGGCGCGCGTTGTTGTGCAGGCGGATGTCGTGGTTGGCCAGGGTCAGCAGCGCCTCGCGCGCCTGTTCGCGGCTCGGCCGCGGGCCCTTGCCTTCCCAATACGCCAGCACCCGCTCATAGCCCGGGTTGGCGATCACCTGCAGCGGGTTGTTGTAGCGCAGCTTCTTCACCGGCCAGTTGGCCCAGCCGATGCCTTCGCCTTCCATGGTTTCGACGGTGCGGGCGAACCAGTCGTTGGAGTTCTCGCCGGTCTCGCCGAGCCACAGCGGAATGTTCCAGCGCGCGCGCAGGGCCAGCTGATCCTTGATGCTGTCGCGGCCGGTGCCGTTCCAGTATTTATGGAAGCTCAGTACGAGGTTGTCGTCCCACAAACCGGCATCGAGCACGCCGCGGTAGTTGTTGCCCCAGCAGTTGCCTTCGATGATGACGATGTGGCGCGTGTCGACCTCGCGGATCGCCGCCGTGGTGCGCACCAGCAGCTCGCGCAGCGGCGCGTTGCCGGTTTCCTCGCAGCCGTTCTTGTCCTTGGCGCTGGCGAAGCCCCAGTTGGGTTCGTTGATGATGTCGTAACCGGCGACCGCGGGTTCGTCGCGATAACGCTGGGCCAGCTTGCGCCACAGCGCGACCATCTTGTCGCGGTTGGCGGCGTCGTCCCACAGCGAGGGCGCGGACGGATCGCGATCGGAGATGTTGAGGTCGTTGCCCTGTCCGCCGGGCGCCGCGTGCAGGTCGAGAATCACGTACACGCCGTTGGCCTTGGCCCAGGCGATCAGTTCGTCGGTGCGACGAAAGCCGTCCTCCAGCCAGGTCTGCTGGCCCGGCACCGGCTCTTTCGATACCGGCAGGGTGTAGAGCGCGTAATGCATCGGCAGGCGGATGGAGTTGAATCCCCAGGCCGCGAGCGTGTCGATGTCGTCCTTGCTGACGTAGTTGTCCAGCCAGGCGTTGTAGAACGCCTGCGTGTCCTGCTCGCCGATCAGGTCCACGATGCGCTGCCGAATCGTGTGCTGCATGCCCGGGCCGCTGAGCCCCAGCATATAGCCCTCCTGCAGCATCCAGCCGCCCAGGCCCACGCCGCGCAGAATCACCGGACGGTTGCGTTCGTCGACGATCTGCTGGCCCTGCGCGCGCAGAAAACCTTCGGCCTGAACCGCTTTCGGCGCGAGCGTCATCGCCACGCACAGGCCAACCGAAGCCAGCGCGGCGGCGCAGCGAGTGTTCATGCGATCACGCGACATGGGCGGGCACCGTCGCGCGCGGCGCGCTGGGGCAGTACTGGCTGAGGTAGGCCTGATGCGAAGGCAGCGCGCGCACGATTGTGTCGACGTGGTTGCGGATATCGTCGAGGAACCGACGCAGATCGGCCTCGCTCATGGTGTCGGCGGTCGGATGATGGGTTTTGGGCGTGATGCCTTGTCCCATCATCACCTGGATCCACGAGTTCTCGGCGAACAACTCGCCGGGCACATGAAACACCGTGCCGGTCTCGCGGAACAATTCGATGCGACGGCGCAGCGTATCGGGCAAGGTCATGCTCGACACGTATTCCCAATACGGCGAATCGCGGCGCTGCGTGGCGTGGTAGTGCAGGACCACGAAGTCGCGCACGTGCTGCAACTCGTCGGCCATCTGGGTGTTGTATTCGTCCACGCCGGCCTGGCTGATGACCTGCGGGAACGAACGGATCAGGTGAGTGATGCCGCGCTGGATCAGATGGATGGTGGTCGATTCCAGCGGCTCGATGAAACTTCCGGCCAGGCCGAGCGCGATGCAGTTATGGCTCCAGCACCGCAGGCGCCGACCCGGACGGAACCGTACCGGCCAGGGGTTCTTGAGGATCTCGCCGTCGACGCTGTCCAGCAGCGCCTGCTTGGCTTCGTCGTCGCCGACGTGACGGCTGGAATAGACAATGCCGTTGCCGACGCGGTGCTGCAGCGCGATCCGCCACTGCCAGCCCCATTGCTCGGCGATCGCGCGGGTGTACGGCACCGGATCGCATACCGAGGTGGTCTGCACGGCGATGGCGCTGTCGTTGAGCAGCCAGTGCGACCAGTCCTCGAAGCCCACGCCGAGGGTTTTGTCGATCAACAGCGCGCGGAAGCCGGTGCAGTCGATGAACAGGTCGCCTTCGATCACTTCGCCGCGCTCCAGGCGCAAGGCGGTGATGTAGCCCGAATCCGCGTCGGTTAGCACTTCGACGATCTTGCCTTCGATGCGCCGGCAGCCGTTGCCCTCGCTCATCGTGCGCAGGAACCGCGCGTACAAGCTGGCGTCCAGATGGTAGGCGTAGTTCATCCGATTGTTCTTCAGATGCGCGAACTTGCCCTGCAACGCGGCCTGCAGCTCGACGCAGTAGTCGTCGTAGCTGCCGGCCAGACCGAGTTCGCGGCCCCGGCGCCAGAAATGCTGGAACCCGGCGCTCCAGTGATCCTTGCCGGTGCTGCCGAAGGAATGGATGTAGCGGTGCTGCTCGGTGGTCCAGTTCTCGAACGAGATGCCGAGCTTGATCGTGCCCTGGGTGGCGGCCATGAACTCGCGCTCGTCGATGTCGAGCAAGCGGTGGAACGTGCTCAGGGTCGGGATGGTGGCTTCGCCGACGCCGACGGTGCCGATTTCCTCCGACTCGATCAGGCTGATCTGCAAGGTTGCGCCGAAGATCTTGGAAATCGCGGCCGCGGCCATCCAGCCCGCGGTGCCGCCGCCGGCGATCACCACGCGCTTGATCGGTCTGGTTGCGCTCGCACCGCGCTCGGCATCGTTATGCATGGCGTCTCTCAACGGTTCAGGCCGTGTAGCAGGCGCGCGCGCAGTTCGCGCGCGCGAAGTTCGTCGATCGGCGCGAGCAGGCCGCGCACCGCTTCGGGAATATGCGCCGCGGTCTGATCGTCGGCATCGAAGACGTAGTGGCGGAACACCTCGCGCCAGATCTCGCGCTGCTCCGGCGGCAGATCGCGCACGCTCATGATCGCGAGCAGCAACGCGTTCATCGGCGTGTCCATCCACTTCGGCGATTGCCGCCACCAGTAGTTGACCAGCACATTGAACGGCTCCAGCGCCTGCATGTGATGCCACCACATGCTCGGAATCAGCACCGCGTCGCCGGGTCCGAGTTCGGCGCTAAGCGCGTGGCGCAAGGCCTCGGCGAATCGGGGAAAGCGTTCGCGGTCGTGCCGGTAATCCGGCGCGGTGAAATCGACCAGGCTGACTGCTTGCCCGGCCGGGGTGCGATCGAGCGGCCCGATGTACAGGTTCTGCAACTGGTCGGGCGGAAACAGCGTCACCCGGCGTCGGCCGGCGACCACGCAGGCGATGTTGTCGGGGACGTCCTGATGGGCGGGGATGCGGCTGCGATTGCCGATCCAGATGCTCGCCAGCGGCTGCACCGCGCCGAAGCCGAGGTCGTTGTGTTCGCGAAAACCCGGCAGCCAGGTATCGATTGTGGTCGAGCCGACGTAGATCGTGGACGCCGCCGGATCGTTGAGTTGTTGCAGCAAGCCGTCGAGCACGACCGGCAGCGTCGCCTTCTCCTGGGTGAAGCCGAAACCGAGCAGGTCCTTGCGATAGCTGATCCGGCCTTCGGCCTGCGGCGGCGCCACGCTGACCGTCACCGGCGTATCGCGCGCGAACCGCTTGAGGTAGGCGATCGCCTCCTGCGCCGAGGTAGTGCCGGCGCGGGCGATCGGCCAGTGCGCGGCGAGACCGCGCAAGACGTACGGCCGGGCGGGCCGCAGCAAGGCCTCGGGCAGCGCCGCCGCGTCGATGCCCTGCAGTTCCTCGATGGCTTCAGCGATCGGCGGCATGGCGGCGGTTCATTCGTTCGATCAGATCGCGCAAATGCGACATCGACGCCAGCGCCATGTACGCGGCTTGCAGATAACCGGTTTGCGACAGCTCGTGCAGCGCCGCGGCGTCGAGCTCGCTCAGGCGCTGTTCGTCGATGGTGTGGAATCCGCTCAGGCGCAGTTCGGATCGGTCGACCAAGCGGATCTCGAGCGCGAACGGCTCCAGCAGACGATGGCGCAGCAGCGCGGCGATGAAGCCCGCGTTGTCGCGCAGCCCGTCGTGCAGCGTGCGCAGCATCGAAGCCATGTGCTCCAGGAACGCGGTGGTGCCGCCGTGCTCGAGGAACAGCGGCTCGCCTTCGGCCGCATCGCCGCGGACTACGCGCGGGTGAGCCAGGTCGATATGGATCATCGGTTCGTCGTCGGCGATGCCGATCAGGAACGGCAAACGCTCGACCGCGATCGGCAGGTAATGCGCGTCCCAGCGTTGGCGCTCGTGGCGATTGCCGTCGAGGAGCGGCTCACTGAGAAACAGGTTTTCGTCCGCGCGCAGGCCGAGCAGCGCCATCGGCTGGAAACCGCCGTCGGCGGTCTTCTGGAACACCACCGGATAGTGCGCCTGCAAGTCGCGGAATTCGCGGAAGAAGGTCGGCGCCAGCATCGTGTCGTCGCCGTAGCGCGCGCCGCGGGCGGTGATCACGCGCAGGTCGTGATGGTCGATGTTATTGAGCAGGACGGCTTGGGGCATCGCGGTTTCCAGGATCGGTGCGGGCCATCGGGATCGTGTCGCCCGCCCGGTCCGGACGTCCGCGCAACAGCGGTCGCGGCGCAGGCTTCCGCGCAGGTCGCACCCGGGCAGGATGTACCCGCGGCGCAGCGAGGGGAAGGCCCGAGCCTCGTCGGCGTATCGGACGGCGAACCCCGACCGAGGACGCGGTCCGCCGCGCACTCGCCGTCGACGTCGCACGGGTCCGCCGAAGCGGTGGCCCGTGCGCGCCGACGACAAGCCGTGGCGATCGCCGCGATCAGAACTTGTAGCGCACCCCGAACATGTAGCGCGGCCCGGACTGATCGTAGGAGTACAACTGGCGCGTATTGCGCCCGTGGGTGCGCATGGTCTCGTCGGTGATGTTGATGCCCTCCAGCGACAGCACCAGATTGTCGTTGACCGCGTAGCTGACATTCATGTCCAGCTGCCCGTAAGCCTCCACGTAGATCGGATTGGCGCCCTTGCCGTCGCCGAGCGAGGTCAGGAACTTGTCGCGCCAGTTGTAGGCCGCGCGCGCCTGCCACGGGCCTTTTTCGTAGAACGCGACGAGGTTCGCCGAGTCGCTCAGGCCGGTCATCGCGAACTGGGTGCCCAGGCGCCCGTCGTTATAGGTCAGACCGGAATTGACGATGGTGTAGTTCGCCGCCAGGCCGAAGCCGGAGTCGCCGAACACGTGCTGCAGGTTGAACTCCCAGCCGTCGAGCGTATCGGCGCGGTTGTTGACCGGGTGGGTGATATTGAACGTCAGCACCGGATCGCCGGGCAAGCCGCTGATCGTGCCGGTAGGCGAGCCGTTGGCGCTGGTGCCTGTCCTGACCACGCCGGGTTGGCCGTTGAAGGTGTTGAGAATGTAATTGCGGATGCACGGTCGATCGGTAGCGGCGCAACCGGAGCTGATGGCCTGATTCCAGTACGCGCCACTCGCTGGCGTGTGCAAGTCGGGGTACGGCGTCTGCCGGCTGACCTCGTCGGCGATGAAGTTGTCGATCTTCTTGCGGAAGTAACCGATCGAAAAATAACTCGATTCGCCGTAGTACCACTCGTAGGACAAGTCGAAGTTGCGCGATTCCAGCGGCTTGAGGGCAGGATCGCCCGCGCTGCCGCCGCCGCCGTCGAAGCGCGCCTGCCCGCCGACGCCTAACGCCGGATTCAGGTTGCTCCAGTTCGGCCGGCCGATGGACTCGCCGTAGCTGGCGCGTAGTTTCATGTTCTCGGTCAGGTCCACCGAGACGTCGAGGCTGGGCAGCCAGTACTTGTAGTCGCCATCGAGATTGCGGAACTCCGAGCCGTTGTAGCGGATTATGAATTCGTTCTCGGAGACCCAATCGATGCCGGATGGCGCCGGCTGTAGCGCCGATGCCTTAACCTTGGTGCGCTCGTAGCGCACCCCGGCGGCTACGTTCACGGGCAGTTTCCAGTCGAACGTATCGCTCCATTGGAGATAGAAGCTGCTCGACTTTTCCCGAACCTGGCTGTCGCCCACCGAGCGGTTGGCGGCGCTGCCCGGCACGGCCGCGCCGCTGTAGTCGAACGATGCGCGATAGTCCTCGCGCGTGCCCTTGCCGGCGGCGACCCACGCGTTCTCGGCCAATTGACGCACCTGGTCGAAATCGAACAGGAAGAACGAATCGGTGAAGCGCGAGTCGCGGCTTCCGCCGACGCCGTTGAAGTAATCGCCCATGTGTCGCAACTGCCAGACCGAATCGGGGTAGTCGTCGACGCTGGTCGCGCCACCCCAGGTATCGAGCTGCACATTGGTGAAGGCCGAGCGGTTCTCGTAGTCGGTCGAAGCGACGCCAAAATTGAGCTTGGAATAGTTTTCGAACTCGAACTCGCCACTGGCCTGGAACTGCTCGATTTTGGCGCGCTGGCGGTCATTGCGGAACACCGAACCGGTCACCAGCATCTCCGCCGGATCGATCGCGGTCATTCCAGGCGGCAGCAGGAGGGTCAGGACCGGGAAATCGCGGCTGAAGTCAATGATGTTGCCAGCGCGGAAAAAGCCAGAGCTCGCCAGGGTGTTGCTGGAACCGTACGGGCTGTCGGGCGAGGAATCCGCCGTGGAGCGGTGATAGTCGAAGTTCAGCTTGAAGTTATCGGCCACGCGCCAATCGACATTGAGGCCGACCGACTTGTTCTCGCGCTTGACCGCGGTCTTGCTCGCGCCGTTGGCGAAGTCGGAATTGCCGTTGTAGCGCTCGTCGTAATAAATCGGCGAAGAACCCGAACCCTTGGTCCACGAACTCGTGCCCGGGGTGAAGTTCAACCACACCGACATGTCGTTGCGCAGTTGCTCGATCTTGTTCTGCGAGTAGGTGTAATCGAGCGTCGTGGTGAGGTTGTCGGTCGGTGCCCACTGGAAGGTGAGCTGGCTGTTGATGCGTTCGCGTTTGACCGAGTTGACGCTGTAGCCCAGGCTTTGCGGCATCGAGTAGACGTCGTTCGGGCCGGGGCGGTTGGTGATGTTCTCCGAGCCGGGTTGGCCCGGAAGCGGCAATGCCGAGCCCTCGCCTTCGCCGTCGTCCCGCGGGGTGTCGATGAATGGACGCCAGCCGTTGCCCGAGGCCACGAAGGCCGAGGCCGAGCCGGATTCACGCTTCTGGTAATTCGCGCTCAGCGCGATGCCGAAGCGCCCATCGGCCGAAGTGTTGCTGAAAATGCCGGACACGTCCGGCGTCACCGAATCGCCCTTGTAGGCGCCCGGCAGATCGTCGTCGGAACCGTCCCAGATGCCCTTGATGCCGGCATTGGCGTGCAGGCCGGGATTGTCCAGCGGCCGCGCGGTCTTGATGTTGATCGTCGCGCCGATGCCGCCGGTGGGCGTGGCGGCGCGGCTGGTCTTGAACACCTCGACCGCCGAAATGGATTCGGCCGCCAGGTCGCTGAATTCGAACGCGCGGCCGCCGGTCGCGGTCGGCATCTGCCGGCCGTTGAGCAGCACGAGGTTGAAGTCCGGGCCGACGCCGCGCACGGTCACGCGCGAGCCTTCGCCGTTGCTGCGGTCGATCGACACGCCGCTGATGCGCTGCAGCGCCTCGGCCAGGTTGGTGTCGGGGAACTTGCCGATGTCCTCGGCGGCGATGCCGTCGACGACGCCCTGCGCGTCGCGCTTGAGGTTCATCGACGAGGTCAGGCTTCCCTTGATGCCGGTGACGACGACCGTGTCGAGCGTCCTCGCATCGCGCTCGCCATCGGGCTTGGGCTGCTCGTCGGCAGCGGTGCCCGGCGTCGTTGTGGTCGTCTGTGCGTACACCGGCTGGCCGAGCACCAACAACAGTGCGGACGCCAACATGGTGTGCCGCGGGGCAACACGCGTTTGCTTCATCGAAACTCCTCCCCAGGATCTTGCGATGGATATGCAGGTACATCCTGCATGCCCCGAAAGTGCCGCGGGGCGATTTGACACGCGGACTGACAGCGCTGTCAATAAAACAGGACATGGGCTGCTACGGACTCGACAGAAAGCGTTTTCTCGGCCGATTTATTTGTCGCGGCGCAACATGGCGATGGCGCGAAACGATGTTGTCGCGGCATGGACGAGGCGCCCGCGCATTCATGAGGCGATGGCGCTGTGTCGGGGCGCTGCATGCGAGCGGGGATTTCAGCGCGCGCGTTGGCGGAAAGCCTGTAGGAGCCTGAGTTGCGGCGAGCGATGCCGCGCTGGCCGCGGCGCGCGGCGGCCTCGCGATCGCCTGCGCAGGCACGGCACCGGGTCACGCATCGCAACTGAGACCGCCGGCCGATATGCACGATCGCGTGCGCGCGCCAACCCGTCCGGGGCCGGGAAAGTGGCCGCGGGTATCGGTTATGCGGCCCGCCGCGTGCTATCGATTCGCGCGACAGCGGCGCTGCTTGCCGCTGCGCTTGGAGCGAGCGGAACTGTGCTCTACGGCCGGTTTTGCGCGGAGCACTCGAAGGCGGACGCAGTCGGACAGGGGCGCGCCATGGCGAACGACAAGGACGATGGCGATACGGGTGGGCCATCCGCGTATGAGCGGCCGTCGAAGCTTGCGCCGCCGCCCGACCTCGGCGGACCGCCGCGCGGGTTGCATCGCCTCGGTCCGGCGGCGTGGGTCGACTCAGGCACGCGCGCGCGACTGTTCGCCGATCCGGACTCCGGGTTTCGTCATCGGACAAGCACCGCTGGAATTTCCATCCGCCACCGGCAGTTCATCGGACAACGCGCGCGCATCGAACCGGAGCCGTCGCGATCCACCGATCCGCTGTTGTCGGAAGCGTCCGGGACGGTCATGGCGGTCACGAGCTGGCTGCGGTCGGAAGGCGTTGATGTCCGCGGCCGGCCCGACATCCGACGTTGCGACGGCGGCATGTCGCATCTGACCTACCGCCTGCGCTACGACGCTCACGACCTGGTGCTGCGCCGGCCGCTGCCGGGGCAGGGCGGGCTGCAGCGGATGCGGCGGGAGTTCGCCTTGCAGGCCGCGCTGCGGCCGCATTGTCCGGTCGCCGACATGGTTCGCCTGTGCGCGGATCAAGCCATCGTCGGAACGCCGTTCTATGTCATGCGCTACGTCCCGGGCCTCGTGCCTCGCCGGCGATCGTTTGGCGGCATCGCCCTGTCGGCCGGCGACGCGCGGCAGGTGTGCATCAATCTGCTGGAGCAGATGATCGCGCTGCATCGGATCGATCCGCGTTCGCTGGCCTCCCAGGATCTGACCCTGGCGCCGTCCAGCGTGAGCCATCTGCGCAAGCTGCTGTTCCACTGGTTGAGCCGTCACGCCCGGCTCAAGACCTGGAACGGCTCGGACCTGCGTCCGATAGGCCAGTGGCTGATCGATCACGTGCCCGAACAACGCCACGCCGCCTTGCTGCACAACGACTGGCGGCTCGACAACATCGTCTTCGATGCGGCGCGGCCGACGCGGATACGCGCGGTGCTGGACTGGGAGTTCGCCAGCGTGGGCGATCCGTTGATGGACCTGGGCATCCTGCTGTCGTACTGGATAGAACCGGGCGACAACTTCGTCATGCGGAGGTATCAGTGGCAGCCCTCGCACCTGCCCGGCATGCTCGGCCGCGAGGAACTGCTGGATCGCTACCTGAGCGCGACCGCGCGCAGTGCGAAAGACTGGGCGTTCTATCGGATCTTCGGTCTGTTCCGTTATCTGCTGACCTTGCAGGAGCTGCATCACCGGCACGCGGTGCAAGGCGGCGAGGAAAAAGAATTTTTCCGCGGCATCTGGGTGCTGACCCATTACATCCATTGGAAATGCCGCGGGTTGATGCGGCATGCCTAGCCTGATCTGGCACGAGCGGATCATGAGCGATCTGTCCGGTTCGCTGGACCGGCTCGGGTTTCTTCCGCGCGGCTGGCGCTACCGCATCGTATCGGCGGCGCTGGGCCGGCAAAGCCGTTATTTCCGCACCCACGGCTTCCGCATCGTCGATATCGAACCGGGCAGGGTTTCGATTCTGGCCGGCAATCGTCGCCATCTGCGCAATCGCGCCGGCGGTATCCACTCGATGGCGGCGAGCCTGGCCGGCGAATACGCCGCCGCGCTGGTGGTCGCGCAGCATCTGGCGCGCGGCGCGAAGCTCGTGGTCAAGGCGGTGCAGGCCGATTTCCGCAAACCGTTACACGGCGATATCCGTGCGCATGCATCCATCGACGCGGCGCAGATCGTCGCCGTGTCGGGCTCGACCGAGGGCAGGGCGCGCATCGCGATGCGGGTGGTCGATGCAAGCGGCACGGTGCCGATCCGCGGGCACGTGGATGTGGTGTGGCGCTCGTCCTCGCGCGCGGATGGCTTGTTGTGAAGCCTGGCGAAAACACCCGCAACCGATTGGATCTGCAATTGCCGAATCCACCGACCGCTTGTCACCCTGTCGACGGAAACACCATGTCCGACCCATCGTCAGCGCCGCCTCGATCCACCGATGGTCTCCTGCGCGTCACGCAGTTGGCCGCCTGTTTCGGCTTCATGGTGGTCCAGCTCGACATCACCATCGTCAACCTGGCGCTGCCGACGCTGGCGAACGATCTGGCGACCGACATCGCCGGCCTGCAGTGGGTGGTGGACGCCTACACGCTGCTGTTCGCCTCGCTGTTGCTGTCGGCCGGCGCGATCAGCGATCGGTTCGGCGCCAGGCGCAGTTTCCTGATCGGCCTGAGCGGATTCCTGCTGACATCAACGGCGTGCGGCCTCGCCCAGAGCGTGACCCAGCTGGTGGCGGCGCGCGCCGGTCAAGGGCTGTTCGCCGCCTTGATGGTGCCGTCCTCGCTGGCCGTGCTCAATCACGCCTTCGCGCACGACCCGCGCTTGCGCGCCCGCGCCATGGCGGTGTGGACCGCTTCGGGCGCCGCGGCGGCGGCGATGGGTTTGCTGCTGGGCGGCGTGTTGTTGCAAACGCTCGGATGGCGCAGCATTTTCTTCGTCAACCTGCCGCTGTGCGCACTCGGCATCGTGCTGGCCTGGCGGGTCGCGGAAACGCCGCGTAAAGCGGATAGGCGTCTGGATCTTGTCGGGCAGGCGCTGACGATCGCGGGCCTGGGTGGATTGATCGGCGCGATCATCGAGATGCCGCGCCTGGGGTTCGATCATGCCGTGGTCCTGGGTGGGTTCGGTCTGGCCGCGCTATGCGCCGTCGCTTTCGCGGTCGTGCAGTCGCGGATCGCCCAACCGATGTTGCCGCTGGGGTTGTTCCGGTTGCCCAACTTCAGCATCGCGTTGTTGTCCGCCATCGCGATCAGCCTGGCCTACTACGGCCTGATCTTCGTCATGAGCCTGTACCTGCAGCAGTTCGCCGGCTACACGCCGCTGCAGGCCGGCCTGGCCTATGTGCCGCTTACCTTGGCTTTCATCGCCGCCAATCTGCTCGGCGGCCGCTTGCTGGCGCGCCACGGCTTTCGCGTCACGATCGTCTCGGGCCTGATGCTGTGCGCGTCGGGTTTCGCGTGGCTGGGCCGGCTCGGCGATGGCGACAGCTACGCGTGGATATTGCCCGCGTTCCTCGCGGTTCCCGCCGGCATGGGGCTGGCCATGCCGGCCACCACGACGATGATCCTGGCCAGCGTGGACCGGTCCTGGTCGGGGACGGCCGCCGCGGTGCTCAACGCGGTGCGCCAGACCGGCGCGGCGCTGGGGGTGGCCTTGTGCGGCCTGCTGCTGGCCGATGCGGACGGCATCGATGCCGGCCTGCGGATCGTATGCGTTGTTTGCTTGACCGGGCTGCTGTTATCGGCGGGTTTGTCGTGGCGTTATATCCGTGACGGCGGTTCGGCCTGAGCCGATAAGGTTTAGGTCACTATCGGCGGATTTGCGCAACGCTTGCGAGCGATGCAAACATCGGGCCGACGCGTTTTTCGAACGCTTCATCGAATGCCGTCGGGCCATCGCATAACGCTGCGATGAGGCCGAACAGCGCGAGCGAAAGTTAAGCGCCGCGCTCATTTGACAGTTGTCGATACGGCTGTTTAGAGTGCCGAGGCGGTATCTCTTGAGGTACGTCGCCGATGAAAATCGGCTCGCGGTGAGAGGCCGCAAGGCTCGAAATCGATGTCCGGTGCGACGGAGTTTCGCCACACGGAGCCGCCGTCTGCCGGGCGACATTCAGTACTCAAGGAGGACCTGCAATGCAAAGCAACGATATCGTCTCCGCCTGGCTCACCGGCGCCACCAACGTCGGCGGTTACAAGAATCCGGCGGGACCGCTCTACATCGAAGGGGAGATCGCGATGGACGAAGCGATGAAGACCCCGTTGACGCACTCCACTTCGATATCGACCTGCCCGAGCGGCCGCTGCTACTGCTGCATGTAAGGCATTCACGAGGTCGTCGGCGCGCAACCCAGCCGGGTTGCGCGTCGTCTCGGTACTGAATCCATATCGATCGCGGGCTCACGGCCCGCTCTCCCGAATCCCATTCCGGTGTCGCAATGACCGAAAGCCGTATCCACGAGGGCTTCGGTCCGATCATCGACCATTTCACCGCCGCCGCGCGCGACGCCTTCGATACCCGGCTCGCGGCCTTGTCCGCAGGCATCGACGCGCGCGAATCGGAACTGATCCGCGCGGCGCTCGCGCAGGCCTTGTACGAGAACGCGCGGCTCAAGCTCAATCGCGTGCTGCTGCTCGAACTGCATGCGGCGAAGCTCGGCGGCGAGCTCACCGCCGAAGACGAGGCCGGCCGTTTCGCCCAGTTCGTCGCCAAGGCGCTCAGCCCGCAATTCGCCGAGCTGCTGCAGCATCGCTATCCGCCGCTGCGCGAGCGCTTGCAGCGCGCGCTCGACCAGCAATGCGCGGCGATCGAAACCCTGGTGGCGCGCCTGATCGCCGATCGCGCCGCGCTGGCCGAGTTCATGGGCGCCGCGCCCGGTCGCCTGATCAAGCTCAGCCTCGGCCAGGGCGACCTGCACGAAGGCGGGCAGACCGTGGCCCGGCTCACCTTCGAAGCCGGGCAGGTGATGTACAAGCCGCGCTCGCTGCGCATCGATGCGGTGTTCGATGCGTTCCTTGCCCAGTTGTTCGACGAGGAACAGCGCATCCGCGTGCCCGCGGTGCTCGATCGCGGCGACTACGGCTGGGCGGCTTTCATCGAACATCGCTATTGCGACGGCGACGACGAACTGCGCCGCTTCTATCGCGGCCTCGGCCATTGGCTGGCGATGCTGCGCCTGCTCGGCGGCACCGACATCCATCTGGAGAATCTGGTCGCGTCGGGCCCGGTGCCGGTGGTCGTGGATGTCGAAAGCTTGTTCGCGGCCGCGCGGCCGGTCGCATCGTCGAACTACGGCCAGGCCTACGACCTCGCCCAGACCCTGATCCAGGACTCGGTGCTGCGTACCGGCATCGTGCCGTTCCGTTCGCGCAGCGTGGGTTTCGGCCGCGCGGACTTGTCCGCCGCCGGTTCCTTGCCGGGCGAACAGCCGCAGTTGCAGGTTCCGGTCATCGCCGACGACGGCACCACCGCCGCGCGGGTGGAACTGGTCGAAGCGGACATGGACAGGTCGCAGAACCATCCCAGTGCGAACCCGGATGTGTCGCGTTATTGGGACGAGATCACCGAGGCCTTTCTCGACGCCTCGCATCGGCTGCGCCGACTCGACGCGGACGGCCGGCTCGCGCCGTTGCTCGCCGCGTTCGAAGGCTGCCGCGCCCGCGACGTGCGCCGCACCACCCAGGTCTACGTGGAAATCGGCCGCATGCTCTGGCATCCGGCGTCGCTGCACGAAGAAGCCAAGGCGATCGAGCGCGCCCGTGTCTTGTTCTCCAGCGCCGGTGGCGGCGCGCAGCCGTCGCCGGAGGACATCGCCGGCGAAATCGATGCGCTGCGTTACGGCGATATTCCGATCTTCGCGCTGTCGCTGTCGCCCGAACGCATCGCCGGAACGCTCGCCAACTGGCGCGGCATGCGGATCGAACTGGAGGAAATGACGATTCGCAGTTCGCTGGTGGTCACCCAGCTCAACAGCGGCGCGGATGGCCCGGACCAACGCGACAGTCGCTCGCACTATGCTCGCCATCCGCATCGAGACCGGCTCGACGAACGCCGCCGCCGGCTGGCCGCCGAAACGATGCAGCGTCTGTTGCAGCTCGCCGTGCGCGGCGAAGACGGCTCGGTCACCTGGATCACGCCGGAAAGTTTCGGCAGCCAGGGCTGGCATGTGCAGCCGCTCGGCGCCGACGCGTATTTCGGCCTCGGCGGCGTGGCGGTGACCTTGGCCGGCTATCGGCATGAAGTCGCGCACGGACGCGCCGATCCGGTCGCCGGTGTCGACGAAGCGCTCGAGGGCGCCTTGCTCGCCTTGCAAACCTTCGTCGCGGCGCAGACGCCGGCGACGGTCGGCGGGTTCACCGGCGACGGCAGCCGCATCTGGGCCTGGCTGGTGTTGCACGATCTGCTGGGACGCCCACACTTGCTCGCCAACGCCTGCGCGTGCGCGGCGGCGCTGGAGCAAAAAGGCTTCGACGACGATCCCAGCCTGGACATCACCGACGGCAGCGGCGGCGCCATCGCGCCGCTGCTGGGCCTCGCCGAGGCGACCGCCGATCCGCGTTGGCTGGCGCTCGCCGCGCGCGCGGCGTCGCATCTGGAATCGAAGGTGCGGGTCGACGAGCAAGGCACCTATTGGCTGACCGCGGGAATCGCCGATCCGATCGGCGGCTTCGCCCACGGCGGCTACGGCATCGGCTGGGCGCTGGCGCGTCTGGCCCGGACCGGTGCCGGCAGCGAAGACGATCGTCGGCGCTGGAATGCGCTCGCCGAGGGCGCGTTCGCGTTCCAGGATTCGTTGTTCGACGCGGCGGCCGGCAACTGGCGCGATGTGCGCATGAAGGACACGGTGAATTTTCCGACCTGGTGCAACGGCGGGGTCGGCATCGGCCTGGCCGCGGCCGATCTGTATGCGCGCCACGGCGATCCGCGCGATCTGCGCGACCTGCGCCGCGCGGTGGCGGCGTCGCGCGGCCAATGGGGCTTCACCCACACGCTTTGTCACGGCGATTTCTCGCTGTGGGAACTATTGGTGCGCGCGTCGGCGCTCGATCCGCAAGGCGCCGCCACCGATTTCGATGAGGCGACCGCCGAAGTGGTCTCGGCGATCGAGGAGCATGGCATCGTCGGCGGCATCACCCGCCAGGCGTTCACGCCCGGGCTGATGACCGGCCTGGCCGGCGCGATTCATGCCCTCAACCGCATGCATCCCGATTGCGACCTCGCCTCGCCGCTGTTGCTCGAATGTCGGCGGAAAACCGCGGCGAAAGTGCACGAGACGGTGATGGATACGGACGCGCTGGCGATCTCGTAGATGTCCGTTGTCGCTCGATAGCGGATGTCGGCCGGCCTTGAACGGCCGGTTCTCTCCGTCAGCGCGAGAGCCGAGCAGGAACGCCTCGGTGCTTCAGCCTTGCGCGCTCAGCAGATCGCCGTTCAATCCTCGCTCGAACAGGCGATGCTCGCGCGGTTGCTCCGGATTCCAGCCCGCAGCGATCGCCGCATCGATCGCCCAGCACACCATTTTCGGAGTGACCGGCGCCAGCTCGAAAAACTCATGGCGCCGTTCGCTGGGCGTGGTGATGATCGGGCCATAGTTCAACCACGGATCGTCGAAGCGGAAGCGAACTTCAAGCGGGAAATCCTTGCGCCCTCGCTGCCTGGACCAGACTTTCAGGACGACGTGCTGAGGGTCCATGGAGCGAACGATCCACAAGTACACAGCCGTCCCAATCGTCATCAGCCGGGGTCGTGCTTTAGTGGGCATGCGGATCTTTTTGGGGTTGGTGGGAATTGCAGCGGGGCAGAAGGCATCCGCTTGCGGCGGATCGCCTGCGGCATTATGGGCCGGTTGCTATGCGTACCCCAAAGCGGCGCATCAATGGAACAGACCCAAGTGCCGGCGGTCGGCTGCGCATGGACGCGCTGCGCTAGCATGAGCCGCGTTGAAGTCCTCACGTGGAGCCGTGCTTTGTCGTCGTTTTCCGATCCTCAAGCCGTTGCCCGTTACGCCCAAGGTCCGGTCAGGCAGGTTCCGGGCTTCCATGCGCTTCAGCAGATGACGACGTTGCTGCTTGCCGAAGCTGTTCCACGCGAGGGCAGTGTCCTCGTCCTCGGCGCTGGCGGCGGCTTGGAACTGAAGGTCTTTGCCGAAGCGCAGCCCGAATGGCGCTTCGTCGGTGTGGATCCCTCAGCCGAGATGCTGAAACTGGCGAGCGAAACCTTGGGTGCGCTCGCGTCGCGTATCGAACTGTGCGAGGGCTACATCGACGTAGCGCCGGTCGGCCCGTTCGACGGCGCGACCTGTCTGCTGACCTTGCATTTTCTGCCCGCCGAGGAACGCCTGCGGACGCTGATCGAACTCAGGCGGCGGCTGAAGCCAAGCGCGCCGTTGATCGTGGCCCACCACAGCGTTCCCGACGATCGCAAGCTGCATTGGCTCAATCGCTATGCGGCATTCGCGGTGGCGTCCGGCGGCATCGCCGCGTGGGATGCGGGCAAATCAGTCGCCGCGCTCGACACTCGACTGCCCATGCTCTCGCCCGAACAGGACGTGGCGCTGCTGCGCGAGGCCGGGTTCGACAATGTCGAGCTGTTCTATGCCGCGTTCACCTTCAAGGGGTGGGTTGCGTATAACCCGTCCTAGAAGCGGCTTGATGTCGACGCTGTTCGTGTAGGCTCGCGTCTGACAACAGCATCGAGCCCGATGGCTTCGCGAAGCGGCCGATTCGAGACCGAGCCCGATTGGAGAGGAGGTCGTTCGCATGTCGACTGGAAACCTGTTCGCCGATGCCGATGCGCCTGTCCAGGGCGAGCGCTTCGAGACCTTGCTCACGCACAAGAACCTTGTCGTCGAGCGCATCCTCAGCTCCGCCGCGACGGTTCCGATGGAGTACGTGCAGGCCCAGGACGAGTGGGTCGCGTTGCTGCAGGGAGAGGCGACCGTGGAGGTCGCGGGTGAGACCATCGAGCTTCGTGCCGGCGGCTATGTCTTCTTGCCCGCCGGCACGCCCCACACCGTGCGGCGGGTTTCGCAGGGCGCCATCTGGCTGGCGATTCATCTGCATCAGGCGCCGACGCCGAGCGATTGAGACGGTATGCGAAAGTCCTATCGCTCGCCGGACCAAGCCTGGGGCTCTTCCACGTTCAAAATTAATTCCTGGACATTCTTTCCGCACGATCCGTCATGCGCCCTATATGACATATACCGCTTGCGTCGCGGCCCGTGGATATCGATCTTGGGGCTGTCGGTTCCGTCAGCATCCGACCCGGGCGATCGAGCGGCTGAACCACGTCAGGCGGTGTAGGCAGGCAGCGAACTGTGATGCGATGACCGCCGATTTCGGCCGAGCACAATGCCGAGGTCGCTACGCCCTGGATCGTGAAACGGCGCCGGCGCGAAAGCGCGGTTGAACCTTGCTCAATCGACCCGGCCGAAACCGCTTCGCGGCTCGGCCGGATCGAGACGAACGCGTCGTCGTTTACACGGCCGACGCTGGCTCAGTGCCCATGGCCCTTGCCGTTACCTTTGCCATTGCCATTGCCATTGCCATTGCCATTGCCGTGGCCTTTACCGTGGCCCTTGTCTTTACCGTGACCGTTGCCGTGCGATTCGCCGCCCTTGTGGCTCTTTCCCTTGCCGTGGCCCTGCGAAGACGGATAGCCCGAGTCGTACGAGCGGTGATCGGGTCCTTTCGATTTGCCGTGCCCCTTGCCGGGACCGTGG
Source organism: Lysobacter capsici (assembly GCF_014779555.2). Taxonomy (NCBI): domain Bacteria; kingdom Pseudomonadati; phylum Pseudomonadota; class Gammaproteobacteria; order Lysobacterales; family Lysobacteraceae; genus Lysobacter; species Lysobacter capsici. The sequence continues at coordinate 5,395,487 of NZ_CP094357.1, read as the reverse complement.
TCGGCCCAGTTCACGTGCACGGACTGATCGACACGGATCGGATAGCCCCACCGGTCGTAGGTCGTCACCGCGCCGCGCTTGAGCGCATGGAACGCGGGCGAGCCGGGCTTGATGCCCATGCGTTTGGCGACCGCGCCCCAACCCTGACCGGGGTTGCGGTCGTACTCGCGCACGACGTTCTGGCACGGCACGCCGAGCGAACGGGCGAGCGCGCAGGCGTAGTAGACATCGCCCGGCGCCCAGCGACGACGCTGCAGCAGCTCTTCGACATACGAGCGCGGCGCACCGTAGTAGCCGCTGATTTCGTCGACGAAAGGCTCCGGATAACGGCGGCCGTAATCGTTGATCTCGCCCAGCCGCGTGTCGACCCAGACGTCGCCGGTGCGGATGTTGTAGCCGACGGTCTGGGCCTGTGCCGACAAGGCCAGGGACAAGCTCAGGCCGAGCATCAGGCACTGAGCGGAACGCTTCAGGGATTTCATCGCGGGCACCTCGTCGTAGTGCGTCAGGGCAGGAACGGCGATCGCGGGGCAACCGCCCACGCGTCGTGGCCAGAGCTTAGCGCCAAAGACCGGTTTCGGCGGGACCGGGCCGTGGCCGTTCAGCGGCCGTGCCGGGGCATGACTGGGAGGGTCGCCTGGGACGGGGCCGATCGGGCCTGTTGGCGCCAGGTTCATGAGCATGCAGGCCTGTGCCCTGGACGTGCCGGATGCGGCTCAGTCGGCCTCGCGGCCGGGGTCGCCGCGCGATGCGTTCATCTCGATCCGCAATTCGGTCAGCGCGCGACGCAAGCCGTGCAACTGATCGACCAGATGCAGCACCACCGCGACGCCCTCGTCGTTGACGCCGAGGTCGCCGGTAAGATCGCGGATGAACATCGCCCGCGCCGCGTCGGTTTCGGAGATTTCCACGCGCGCGGTGGCATCGAGCGGGACGATCCAGCGCTGTTCGATCCAGCGCTCCAGCGTGTGCAGCTCGATCGTGGATTCGTTGAGGAACTGCGCCATGTCGATGGTCTTCATGCCTTGGCCTCCCCGCGTGGATTGAACGCCTTGCCGGCGCTCCAGTCCGAAACGAATTTGGTCAGCTCCGGATCGCCACCCTTGGGCAGCACGATCGTCAGCCGGACGTATTGGTCGCCGCGTCCGCCGCCGCGGCGCGGCGCGCCCATGCCCTTCAGCCGCAGCACGGTGCCGCTGTTGGATCCGGGCGGAATCGTCATCGTCGCCTCGCCGGTCGGCGTCGCCACCCGGATGCGATCGCCGAGCACCGCCTCGGTCAGCGAGACCGGCAATTCCAGGGTGAGATCGTCGCCGTCGCGGCTGAAGCGCGGATCGGCGACGACTTCGATCTCGACCAGCGCATCGCCGGGACCGCCTTGGCCCGCGCCCGGCGCGCCCTTGCCTTTGAGTCGCAGGATCTGTCCGTCGACGACGCCGGCCGGAATGGTCACGTCGATGGTGCTGCCGTCGGGCATCGTCAAGCGTTTGGTGCCGGCGTCGATCGATTCGGCGAAGGCGATCGGCAATCGGTAGTGCAGGTCCTGGCCGCGGCGGTTGGCCCGCGCGCGCGCCTGCCGGCGCAGCAGTTCGGCGAACGGGTCGTCGCCGTCGGCGAAATCGGCGAAGCCGCTGTCGTTGGCGTAATGGCCGCTGGGTTCGGCGTCGGCGTAATCGCGGTAGTAACGCGGCTGCGGACGTTCCGCGCCGTCCGCATCGATCTGTCCGGCGTCGAAGCGCGCGCGCTTGTCCGGATCGCTGAGCAGGCGGTAGGCGTTGCCGACGTCCTTGAAGCGTTCCTCGCCGGACTTGTCGCCCGGATTGAGGTCCGGGTGCAGTTTTCTGGCCAGGCGGCGGTAGGCGCTCTTGATCTCGTCGAGCGAGGCGGTCGGCGCCACGCCCAGAATCTCGTAGGGGCTGCTCATGCGCCGATGCTCCGGTCGCGGCCGTGTTCCGCGACGTCCACGGCGCTGCGGCCGGCCTCGGCCTCGACGGCGTCCAGGAACGTCGCCGACGGCGCGAAGAACAAGCTGCCGGTCACCGCTTTGCTGAAATCTAGCAGGCGATCGTAGTTGCCGGGCGGACTGCCGATGAACATGTTCTCGAGCATGCGTTCGATCCGGGTCGGCGAACGCGCGTAGCCGATGAAGTAGGTTCCGAATTCGCCCTGGCCGGCGCTGCCGAACGGCATGTTGTCGCGAACGATCTTCAGCTCCTCGCCGTTCTCGCTGATGCTGGTCAATACGTTGTGCGCGTAGGGCGCCTTGGCCGCGTCGTCGAGTTCGATGTTCGAAAGCTTGCGCCGTCCGACGATGGCTTCCTGGCGTTCGACCGGCAGGGTGTTCCAGGCGGCGAGGTCGTGCAGGTACTTCTGCACGATCACATAGCTGCCGCCGGCGAAATCCGGGTCTTCGCCGGCGACGATCGCCGCGTCGGCGGCGGCTGTATCGACCGGGTTCTCGGTGCCGTCGACGAAGCCGATCAGATCGCGATCGTCGAAATACTTGAAGCCGTGCACTTCGTCCGCGGTGGCCACGGCGGCGCCGATTCTCGTCATGATCTCGGTCGCGAGTTCGAAGCACAGGTCCATGCGCGTCGCGCGGATGTGCAGGAGCACGTCGCCGGGCGTGGACACCGCATGATGGCGGCCGACGATTTCGCGAAACGGATGCAGTTCGCTGGGCCGGGCCGGGCCGAACAGGCGATCCCAGGCGCTCGATCCGAAGGCCATGACGCACGACAGGCCGCCTTCCAGATCGCGAAAGCCCACCGCGCGCAGCAGCGAGGCCAGGTCGCCGCACAGGGCACGCATCTGGGTTTCGTGCTCGGCGCCCGGTTTCAGGGTCACGACCAGGAAGATGGCGGCCCGGCTGAGCCGGGAGACCACCGGTTGCGGTATCGCAGTCTGCATCGATGACTCCTGGGGGCAGGCCTGCTTTAACTTAACGCCGCGGCGTTGCAAGTCCAAGCGTGGCTTGCGCACGGGCCGGAATCCCCGATGGCCTCTGCGGACAGCGAGCGGGCTTCGCGATCGAAGTCCGCTCGCATCGGCTCATATGCCCAACGCTTCGTTGCCGATCAGCGTTCGGGTTCCCACACGAAGCTGTCGCCCTGGGCCTTGAACCGGCCCAGGCCGGGGAACGGGAAATGCACGGCGTAGATGCGCAGATTGCCGTCGGCGGCGCGTTGCATCAGCGCGCGCCGGCTGGTCTGGGCCAGCGCTGCGTTCTGGTCGTACTGCACGGTCCACTCCGGGCGCTGCACCGAGATCACGAAGTGATGCGCGGTGTCGCCGATGTAGAGCAGGCGCTGATCGCCCGAGGCGATCTCGTAGGCGCTGTGGCCCGGCGTATGTCCGTCGACGGCCACCGCGGTCACCACGCCGGGAACGATCGCCGCGCCGGGCTGGAAGGTTTCGACCTTCGGCGCGATCGCGGCGACCAGCTTGGCGGATCCGTCGTCTTTCTTCATCGCCTCCCATTCGGGCGCCGACAGATGGATCTTGGCATTGGGGAAAGCGAGCGCGCCGTCCTTGCCGAGCAGGCCGCCGACATGATCGGGATGGTGGTGCGACAGGAAAATGTCGGTGACCTGGGAGGGCTCGACGCCGGCCGCGCGCAGCGACGCCGGCAGGCGTCCGGCGCGCGCGAACGACGCATCCGCCGCGCCGGTGTCGAACAGGAGCACCTGCGCGCCGCTGCGCACCAGCAGCGGTTGAATGCTCAGATGCAAGGTGTCCGTGGGTTGGCCCGCGGCGGTCAGCAGCGCGTTGACCGCATCGGCCGGCTGGCCGATGGCGAAGGTCTTGCCGTCGTTGGCGGCGTCGATGTCGCCGTCTTTCAGCGCGACCGCGTCGAGCGCGCCGATTTTGAAGCGCAACACATCGGCGTTCGCCGGTTGCGGCGCGGCGGTCGCGGTCGGAGCCGGCGTATTCGCCGCAGGCGTGTTCGTCGCGGCGGAATCGGGTTGCGAACATGCGCTCAGCAGCGCGCCGGCGACGAGCGCGGCGGTCAGGGCGGAGACAGGGGTGCGAGTCATAGGATGCTCTCAAGGGGAGAGGGATGCGGTGGTCTTCGTCGATGCCCGGCGTCGTAGCGTGGCGTGGCGAGCTTATACGCGGCGATGTCGACCAACAAGGCGAAGCCGGTTACGCGCGAACAGCGGGCAGCGGCAACGAAAACACGGTTTTCGCGAAGCGGTCCTCGACCAGGAAAACTTCGTCGCGCAACTGCGAGCGGAAGAAATGTTGGCGAAGGTCCAGTGGCGCCGGCTCGCGCATCAGCGCTTCATGAACGACGGCGCCGGTCGGGTCGAACGACTTGACCAGCCACATTTCGCAGAACCCAGCGCCGAGGCGGCGATACACCCGTATCCATCCGCGCCGGCCGGGCAGGCAGCGCGACAGCTTGGGTTGCTCCTGTTCCAGGACGAAGCCGTGCTTGCGCACCATGCCGGCGCATTCGCGAATCGGGGCAGGGTCGGCGCCGACGCGCGCGGCGATGTCCGACAACGTGTGCTCGATCAGGGCCAGGATCATTTCCTGGCGCGGCCCGTGATCGAGCGCCTGGTAGACGGCGAAGTCGAAACGCTCGGCGAAGACTTCGGTGCAACCCAGGACTTGAGAATATTCGGGGGACGGGCCGCGCGCACCGCAGCTGATCGTCACCAGTCCGGCCCCATCGAGCGTGTAGCCAGGTGCGAGCATGCTCATGAACATCTCGGCCACGTGATGCGTGCTGGCGCGAAGATGCAAGTCCGGATAGGTCGTTGCATGATCCGCCGCGTCGGAACTGGGATAGACGCGAAGCTGGTTCAACCGTGGCATGGGCGTTTCGATGCGCGATGCGATCGAGTCATTATGCCGTGGCAGCGCGACGACAGCCGAGCATCGCGGCGGCGATCACGCCTGCCGATCGGGCCTGGCCGCATACACATTGGCCACCGTCACCGATCCGTCCGGCGCATACACCGGTACCAGGATGCGCAGGTACTCGTCGCCTTCGAACGCATCCAGTCGCGCCCAATGCCTGGGCAATTCGTCGCAGGCGAATAACTGCACCTCGATCGCCTCGCCCGATTCGGACCAGCGCAAGGCCGGATAGCCCATGTCGGCGCCCCATCCCGACTGCTCCAGCCGGCCGGTGACGTAGTGTCCCGGCGTCCAGGTGCCGTCGAGATCGCTGAGGTGGTGATGGTTCGGCTTGCCGGGCGCCAACGTGCCGTAGACGGCGAAACGGCGATCGGCCTGGTAACGCTCGGCGAAATGGCGTTCGAGCGCCTGCGACGTCTCGCTTGCGGGTTCGCTGCGCAGGCGGTTGAGTCGCCGCAGCGCATCCAGATCGGTCTTGTCGAAATCCACCGCGTTCATCGCCTTGCTCCAGTCGATCGTCGAAGTCGGATAGTACGAAGGCGGCGCGCCGCAATCACCCCGTCAACCATTGCCGCAGCAGGCGATTGGTTCGCGGCGGATCTTCCATCGTCGGTAGATGGCCGCAGTCGGGTATTCGCGCGAGCACCGCGCCGGCGATACCGCGCTGGATCTCCTCGGCCGCCGCGGGCGGGGTGAGCACGTCGTCTTCGCCGACCACGATCAGGGTCGGTACCGCGATCGAGGCCAGCAGCGCTCGCGAATCGGGCCGTTGCGCAATCGCCGTCTGCTGGCGCCGGTAGGCCTGCGCGCCGACCCGCTGCGCCATCGCCCGCACTTCCGCGCCGACGGCCGAATGCACATGGCGCGGATGCACCAGCGTCGGCAGCAATTGTTGCGTGACGCCGGCGAAGCGGCCGCGTTCGAGCAGCCGCAGGCCGGCGCGTCGTTGCTCGGCGCGCGCCGGCGAGTCCGGTGCGGCGCTGGTGTCGAGCAGGGCCAGCCGCGACACGCGCTCGGGTTGCTGGCGCAGGATTTCGAACGCCACATAGCCGCCCATCGACAATCCGGCCAAGGCGAACCGCGGCGGTGCGTCGGCCAGCACCCGCGCCGCCATGCCCGCCACGCTGTCGTCCAGGCTCAGATCGGCGATGGTCGGCGCGGCGATATCGGCCAGATCGCGCGCTTGATCGCGCCACAGGCGTTCGTCGCACAGCAGGCCGGGCAGCAACAGCAGCGGCTGTTTGTCGGTCACGCATCGCTCCTGTCTGGCTGGCGAGGGTCTTCGATCCGGATCGCCAACACGATACCCGCCAGCGCCAGGCTCGCGGTCAATGCGACCTCGCCGCTCCAGCCGCCGTGCTGCCAGGCCCAGCCGCCGATCACGCCGGTCACGCTGGAACCGAAGTAGTAGAACAACAGATACAGCGACGAGGCGTGGCCTTTGTCGGCGCGCGCGAGCCGTCCGACCCAGGCGCTGGCGACCGAATGGGCGACGAAGAAGCCGACCGTGATCAGGCAGATGCCGAGCACGATCAGCGGCAGCGAAGCGGCCAGCGTGACCACGGCGCCGGCGGTCATGATCGCGATGCCGCCGATCAGCGGCGCGCGTCCGCCGAAGCGATCGGCCAGGCGGCCGCCGAACGGCGAGGAGAACATGCCGAACACATAGGCCAGAAAGATCAGGCTGATCCCCGCCGGCCCCAGCTCGTAGGGCGCGCCGGCGAGGCGAAAACCGACATAGTTGAACAGCGCCACGAACACGCTGGTCAGCACGAAGCCGATCGCGAACAGACGCAGCAGGCCCGGATGCGCCAGATGCGCGCGCCAGGCGTCGAGGTGATGGCGCGCGACGAAACCGCGGCGCGGCGCGAAACGGCGCGACGGCGGCAACAGCGCGGCGAAGCCGATCGCCGCGATCAGCCCGAACGCGCCGATCGCCGCCATCGCCGAACGCCAGGAACCGATCTCGACCAGCACGCCCATGCCGACGCGTCCCATCATCCCGCCGAACGCGGTGCCGGCCACGCACAGACCCATCGCGCCGCTCAGATGGCGCGGGTCCATTTCCTCGGCCAGATAGGCCATCGCCACCGCCGGCACGCCGCCGAGCATAGCGCCTTCGATCGTTCGCGCCAGCAACAGCGAGGTCCAGTCCGGCGCGATCGCGGCGAGCAGGTTGCAGGCCGCGGCCAGCGCCATCGAAGCGAACATCAGGCGCCGGCGCGACACCTGCTGCGACAGCGCGCCGGCGATGAAGATCGCCAGCGCCAGCGCCGCGGTGGTCAGCGACAGCGCGAGCGAACTGACCGCCGGGGCGAGACCGAAATCGCGCGCGAACTCCGGCAGCAGCGGCTGCACGCAGTACAGCAGCGAGAAGGTCGAACAGCCGGCGAGGAACAGGGCGAAATTGGCGCGGCGATAGGCCGCGGTGCCGCGTTCGATCGGCGCGGCGAGGGCCGATAGCGGAAGAGGTGTCGTACTCATGCGGCCAGAATGGCGCCGGGTGCTTCATTCGTCCAATATATGAAACCTACCTGCTCCATATGTTTTGGAGATATCGATGGAACTGCGCCATATCCGCTATTTCCTGGCCGTCGCCGAAGAGCGCAACTTCACCCGCGCCGCCGAACGCCTCGGCATCGGCCAGCCGCCGTTGAGCCAGCAGATCCGCGACCTGGAAACCCAGATCGGCGCGCGCCTGTTCCACCGCGTACCGCATGGCGCCGAACTCACCGACGCGGGCCGCGCCTTTCTCGAACGCGTGCGCACGCTGCCCGAGCAAGCCAGCGCGGCGGTGCGTCAGGCCCAGCGCGCCGCGCGCGGCGAGACCGGCGCGCTGCGGCTGGGCTTCACCTCATCGGCGATCCTCGCGCCGCTGACGACCGGGGCGATCCGCGATTTCCGCCGCCGCTATCCCGATGTCGAACTCACCTTGGAGGAAGGCAACAGCGCGCACCTGTCGGCGAAGCTGCGCGATGGTTCGCTGGATCTGGCGTTCCTGCGCCCCGACGGTTCCGAGAACGGCGACATGCGTCTGTATCCGTTGCTCGACGAGGCGATGATCGCCGCGCTTCCGAGCGCGCACCCGGCCGCGCGCGACAGCCGGCGCAAATCGATCCGCCTGATCGAGCTGCGCGAGGATGCATTGATCCTGACCCCGCGCACCGTCGGCCCGACCCTGCACGACGCCATCGTCGGCGCCTGCCGTCATGCCGGATTCGAACCGCGCCTGGGCCAGCACGCGCCGCAACTCGCCTCCTCGCTGGCCTTGGTCGCGGCCGAACTGGGCGTGTCGATCGTGCCCGAGGCGATGCGCCGGTTCGCGCTGCCCGGCATCGTCTATCGCGATATCGCCGGCCTGCAGCCGATCGCGCGTCTGGCGCTGGCGCATCTGCTCGACCAGGAGTCGGCGCAGACGAAAAATTTCGTGGCGCTGACCTGCGCGGGTGGCCCGCCCGGACAAGACGAAGTCGCGCGCTCCGAGGGCGTGGTGAAGAAGCGGCGGGCGCCGTCAGGCTCGAGGCGATAGTCCGCGACAGGCGCGCACGACGGCATCGCGGCTATCTTCGTATCGGCCCGGCGATGATCGTGCGCCGCCAGCCCCGCCCCGGCCGGCGATATACCTCCTGCAAGCGGGTGGAACACCGAGCGTCGCGTCGCCGAGTTCTCGTCATGTCCGCAAGCGCATGGGGGAACTCGCCCGCCAACTCGTCACGTCCCACGCGATCGATTTGCCCCGCAACTATCTGTTCGCTGTCGCTGCGTCGGCATGCATCGGCGGACCGATCGGGCGTTGTGATATCGATCACGAAAGCGGGTTCGTCATCGCGCTGTCGAAGAACGCGATGCTACTTTGATCGTGCGTGGTAGGCGGAACAGGCACTCGCGTGTTTCCGCAAAGCGGGTTCTGGTTTCCTTGGGGGAAATAATGATGGACGCTCGCTTGATGGGCGCCGCGCGCCGGCAGCCCACGCTAGCGGTGGTGGAAGACGATCGGACGTTCCGCGAAGACGTTCTGTTGCCGGTGTTGGCCCATTCGGGATTCCATGTCGTCGGCATGGCGGGCGCGCTGGAGCTGTACCGGTCGATGACGCTTCGCGCCTACGACCTGGTGCTGCTCGACGTCGGACTGCCGGACGAAGACGGTTTCAGCATCGCCGCGCATCTGCGCCGGCTGTCCGCGCGCGTGGGCATCGTCATGTTGACCGGATACGATTCGGGCTCCGACCGCATGCGTGGGTTGCGCGCCGGCGCGGACGCCTATCTGCCCAAGCCGGTGGATATGGAAGAGGTGGTGACCACTTTGCACAATCTGGCGCGATGGGTCGTGCCGGAGACGAATCCGGTGCAAACGCGCAGTCAGTGGCGCCTGGACGAGCGGGGCTGGTGCATCCTGGCGCCGAGCGGTGTCGAGATCGAGATGAACCTCGCCGAGCGGCAGGTCATGGCCATGCTGGCGGCGGCGGCCGGCGTTCCGGTGCAGCGCGAGACCTTGATCGCGCGTCTGGTCAAGAACGCCTACGACTTCGACCCGCATCGGCTGGAGATGCTGGTCCACCGTCTGCGCAAGAAGTGTCAGCGCCTGGCGGAAGAGGAACTTCCCCTGCGCGCGGTGCGCGGCATCGGTTACGTACTCAACTGGTAGTCGATCGCGTCGGTATCGCGTTGGCGTTGGCGTTGGAGAAGCAGCGGCGTGAGGTTCATCGAGATCTGGTCGCGGTCGCGGTCGCTGTGCCTGGCCGCCGCGGTGTTCGTGCTGGCCGGCGTGGCGTCGGCATCGACGCCGACCAGGCTGCAGCCCGAACATCAGGTGGGCTTGCGCGTGTTCACCGGCGACGATGGTCTTCCGCAATCGGGCGTCAACGCCGTGGTCCAGGCCCGCGACGGCTATCTGTGGATCGGCACCTTCGGCGGACTGGCGCGTTTCGACGGCCTGAGCTTCAAGGTATTCAGAAGCAACTCGTCGCAGGAGCCGCCGCGGGTGCAGGAGCAGCCGCAGGCCGGGCCCGCCAGCGATCGCATCCTGACCCTGCATGAGGACGACCGGCGCTGGCTCTGGATCGGTACGCAGGACGCCGGCTTGAGCGTCTATCGGCAGGACGGGTTCCATCACTTGCCGGTCTGCGGCGGAACCTGTCAGGTCAACGACATTCTGCAGGCGCCGGACCGGACCGTGTGGGTCGCCACCGGCATCGGCTTGCTCAGTCTGGATCCGGTGCATCAACGCGAGACCTGGATCGATTATGCAAGCGCGGGCCATTCGCACCTGGCGCGCGATGGGCGAGGGCGTCTGTATGCGGGCGGCGATGACGGTCTTTTCGTCCTGACCGATGGACAGCTTCGGCGCATCGCGTTGCCCGATGGCGCCGTCAGAGTGCGTGTGCTGGAAACCGACGGCGGCGATTTGCTCGTCGGTACGCAGCGCGCGCTCTATCGCTACGATCCGGATGCGAATCGCGATCCGAATCGCCCGGATCCCGCGCAGGGGCAATGGCGAGCGCTGGGCGTGGCGAATCCCGCGGCGGCGGTGAAGGACGCGGAGGGTCGCTGGTGGGTGGCCACCACCACGGGGCGTCTGGCCCAGCAGGACGACGCCGGCGACTGGCGCGACATCCCCGAGTTGTTCGGCAAGGGCGTGACCAGTCTGGCCCGCGACGGCGAAGGCAATCTGTGGATGGGCAGCGGCAGCAAGGGTTTGTTGCGCGTGCGCAAGTCGCTGTTCGAATTGATCCGCGCGCCCAGGGCGGGGGTGAACATGGCCGGCCGCGCGGTGATCGCCGATGGCGAGGGAGGGCTCTGGCTCGGATCGGCGTGCGCGGGACTGCGGCATTGGCGCCGCGACGGCGAGATGCTGCCGCAGCCGATCCTGCAAACGTCCGACGAGGAATGCGTCACCACCCTGTCGCTGGATCGCAAGGGCGCGCTCTGGGTGGGAACGGCACAGGGGCGCCTGATCCGTGTCGTGGACGGCAAGCCGCAGCGCGCCGGCGCCTGGGAGGCCGGCGTAGCGATCAATGTCTGGCAGTACGGCGACGGCCGCCTTCTCGTCGCATCCGGGCGCTCAACCTTCGTGGTCGCGATCGACGCGCAAGGGCGCATTGCCGGGCAACACCGCATCGAGGCCTTGCAGGGCATGAGCATCAACAACGTCGTCGCGGCCGCGCGCGGCGGCCACTGGTTCGTCGGCGACCGCGGTGTGTTGCGCTTGATCGATGAGCAAGTGGTCGAGCGGTGGACGCCTCGCGAAGGTTTGTCCTCGCGCTTCGCGCGCGCGCTGTACGAAGACCGGGCCGCGGCCACGCTGTGGGTGGGCACCTACGGCGGCGGACTCAATCGCATCCACAACGGTCGGGTGCGCCGTTACGACAGCCAGAACGGCCTGTTCGACGATACCGTGTCGTGCATCCTGCCCGACGGTCAGGGACGTCTGTGGCTGGGCGGCAATCGCGGCGTGACCTTGTTGCCGACGCCGCGGGCGGACGCGGCGCAGATCGAGTCGGTCGGCTACACCGCGAGCGACGGATTGATCCCGGCCGAGATCAACGGCGGCCATTCGAGCGCCTGTCACCGCGATACGCGGGGCCGGCTGTGGTTTTCCCTGGTGGAGGGATTCGCCGTGATCGATCCGGCGGTTCTGGCCGATGTCCAGCCGGTGCCGCTCAAGCCGCACATCGAGGAGGTGGCGGTCGCCGGACGCGGCCAGAAGATCGTCGGATCGTCGCTGACCTTGCAGCCATTCGCGCGCAGTCTGGAAATCCACTACAGCGCCATCAACCTAAGCCGGCCTTGGGAAACGCGTTACCGCTTTCGTCTTCTCGGGTTCGATCACGACTGGGTGGACGCGGGACAGAACCGCAGCATCGTGTACACGTCGGTGCCGTGGGGAGAGCATCTGTTCGAAGTGCAGGCGCGCAGCCAGGGCGGGCGATGGTCGGCGGATTCGGCCAGCCTGAAGATTCTCAATCCGCAGCCCTGGTATCTGCGGCCGTGGATTCTGATCCTGGCCACCGCGCTGGGTTTGCTGGCCCTGGTCGGCGGCACCCAGTTCGGCACCAGCCAGGAGCCCACCTGGGCGCGGAAGAATCCCGACTGATCGCGGGTACCGCTGGTCGCGGCGCCGCGGCGCTCAGGAGCCGATGACGCGACAGCCGGCGATCGCCGGTTCGACGATCGTGGGCGGCGCATGGTCGCGATCGCCCGCATCCGAGCGCGGCCGCGTGATCCGCGCGCCGGCCTCATCCGCGCTTGAGTGCTCGTCATCGCATCCGGATTTCGCCAGCGGCAATCGGATACGGATGCGCGTGCCCTGACCGGGAGCGCTGTCGGCGTGTATTTCGCCGCCGTGGTCGGTCACGAAGCGATGCACGGTCGCCATGCCGATGCCGGTTCCCTGGTCCTTGGGCTTGGTGGTGAAGAACGGCTCGAACAGCCGCGCGAGCACCTCCGGCGCCATGCCGATCCCGCTGTCTTCCAGCCGCAGGAACGCATGATCGCCATCGGCTTGGACGGACAGCACGAAGCGGCCGCCCCGCGGCATGGCATCGCAGGCGTTGCTGGCGATGTTCAACAATGCCAGCACCAGTTCGTCGCGGTCCGCGCGGATCAGCAGGCCGCAGGCGGAGGTGTCCAGCGATACCTCGATGCCGCGCGGGAACATCGGCAGGATCAACGGCCGCACTTCGTCGATGGCCTGAGCGAGATCGAAGGTGGATATCTCCCTGACATGGGGCCGGCTGAAACTCAGCAGGCGCCGGGTGAGGGTGGCGCCGCTGCGCGCCGCCTGACGGATGCCGGGCAGCACCGCGTCGATGGAACCGCCGCGCCTGCCCACCGAGGTCGCATGGCCCAGGATCACGCTGAGGATGGCGTTGAAGTCGTGGGCGATGCCGGTCGACAGCCGGCCGATGGTTTCCATCTTCTGGGTTTGCAGCAGGCGTTCGTAGGCGCGTTCTTTCTCTTCGACCTGATGCCGGAGCTCCAGGCAGAGTTCGTTGAGTTCTTCGCTGCGATTGATCGCGCGCTGCGACGACAGGATCAGACGATCCAGGATCGTCGCCAGCACCAGGAAATTCATGCCGGCCAGAAGCAGATTGGCCAAGGCGTCGGAGGCCTGCATGGAATCGGTCGCCAGTTGCAGATCGGTATGCGCGCCTATCGCCAGCGCCGCCGCGTTGGCCAGCGCCGTCCACCACGCCGCGGCCCGGCCCAGGAACAATCCCGAACACAGCAGAGGCAATAGCTGGGTGATCTGCAGCCCCGACTGCGCCCGCAATCCGTAGGCGTGATAGCTCATGCCCATCAGGATCAGGCCGCCGATCACGGTGAGGCTGGTCGACAGACGGAAAAATCCGTGCCGCAGCAGGCAGAAGCACAACCACGCGTACGCGCTGACGATCAGCATCAAGCCGTTGTCGGCGACGCCGCTGGTGTCGGCCATGGCGGCGCACGATGCGATCGCCATGACCAGGGTGCTGGCGGCGATGACGGCGAGTATCGCTTGCAGCGTCACTGCGTTGCGTCGGTCGCGCGCGGCGCGGGTGGGCACGCGTTGCATCCAGTCGATGAAACCATGCCAAGGGGATGGGGACGATTCGCGGACGGTCATCGTTGCGGTTGCTACCAGGGCGCGGTGGATGGCTGCGGGACGGACCGCTGGACGGCGGCTGGACTCATCCCTTCCGGCGCTCGCGTCCGATGCGGCGGGCGCGGCGCGATGGCTTCGTTGCTTGATTGGCCACCGGTAGCCAGCGTAGCACCGGGATGTGACGCGGCAACCGGGAGTTGCGTGCGTCAACGAGTAATCGCGATGGCCGTCGCTCTTTTTTGACGCTTGCCGGGTCGAGCACGCCGCGCGGATTGTGTCGGCCCGATTTCTCACCCGTGGTGAGCATTGGAAATAATCGGGCATGCGTACCTCGACACGCGGCGCCTGCGGGCAGGCCGATCGCGTCGGCGGCTTCGCTCGCATGGATCGGAGCGGCGAAGCGCGCGGCCGCGATCGTCTGCGCGACGCAACGATCGCGCCGCCACTGGCGCCGGCTTCGTGCGGTCGAACACAGCGCGATCGGTCATCGCTCACGGCGAGTCGGCTGGATGTCTCGTCGCCGACGCTCGCGACGCCCGTCGCCGGAAATTATTCGTGAAGCCTTGTGCGTGTAATCGCGAATTGCGCTCGCTAGTGTTCGCCACAACCGATCAGATACGCGCCTTCGAACAACACCGGACGCGCGCGTCGGACCGCCATCGGAACGGGCAGTGCATGGAGCATTCAATCGATACGCGCAGCGCCATGGGTCAGCGCGGATGGCCGATCAAGTATTCGCGGCGGGCGGTGCAATCGGCGTTGCCGATGTCCCGGACTGCGCGGACATTCGCGCCGAATCGCAGCGAGGGTGTCGGCGGCTTATGGCCGCGACCGGACGATCCGCCGCGCGCCGCCGTCGCGATCCATCCGCATCGCCGACGTTCGCGCGAGGCCACGGTCCGAACCGCGCATCGACCGGCGCGATGGTGAAACCCACCGCACGACCGACGCCGCGCCGTATCGATGGATCGCGGTCGACCGCCCAGGGCGGATCGTCGCGATCGTCGTCGAAAGGGTTCACGAGCAACGCCATATCACCTTCATCCCACAGGCCGTCGCATGGGCTTGTCACTGGGGAAACCAGCAATGAATAAAATCTATAGCGTTGTATGGAGCCGATCGCTCGGGCAGCTGGTGGTCGCGTCCGAGTTGGCCGGAGGCGGCGGCAAGGCATCGCGCGGCCGGCGCGAGGCCGCGCGATCGGCCGCGAGCCTGAGCGCGGGCGTCGTGACCGCGCTGCTGGCGCTGGGCGCAACGGGATGGGCGCCCTCGGCGCAGGCCCAGGTGAACTGCGCCACGGCGCCGTACAACTACTACAGCGGCAGCGCGATGTGCGCGGGTTTTCAGTCCCAGGCGACCGCGGGCGGAGCCACCGCCGTCGGCTATAGCGCCAGCAGCACGGGGCTGAATGCCACGGCTGTGGGCTACCAAGCCATTGCCGGCGCGACCAATTCCATTTACCTGGGCGCGCGCACCGCTCCAGGAACCGGAGCGACCGGGGAATCGGCGATCGCTATCGGTACGGATGTCACCGCAAGCGGCTCGGGGGGCATCGGTATCGGCGTGCAGTCGAGAGCCTCCGGACTTAGCGGCGTCGCCGTGGGCGTGCGAGCGGCTGCCGCGGCGGAGGGCGCGGTCGCGATGGGCAGCGGCGCCGCCAGTTCGGCGTTCAATGGCGTATCTGTTGGCGCCGGAGCCACTGCCGCCGGAGTCAATTCCATTTATCTGGGCGCTCGCACTGCTGCCGGGACCGGCGCGTTGGCCGAAAGCGCCATCGCCCTCGGCACGGACGTGGAGGCCAGTTCCAGCAGGACCGTGGCCATCGGCTTTCAAGCCAGGGCCGTGGGCAACCAATCCATCGCATTCGGCCAGGGCGCGCTCGCGGGCGTTGTCGGCACTCCGGCGGTACCCAACGCCATCGCGATCGGCGTCAACTCGCGTTCTCTCGCCAATTCCACCGTTGCGGTAGGCACTGCCGCCAATGCCAGCGCCGATGGTGGCGCGGCCGTCGGCAACACCGCGGCAGCCAGCGGGATCAATTCCAGCGCGCTCGGCAGTGGCACGGTCGCGAGCGCCACCAATGCGACCGCGGTGGGCGCGTCGGCCAATGTCACCGGAGTCGGCGCCAGCGCCGTGGGTTCTTTCGCCAATGCCAGCGGCGGCAATTCCGCCGCGATCGGTTCTGGCGCCAATGCCAGCGGCGTCAATACCTTCGCCGGCGGCCGGTTGGCGACGGCAACCAACGACGCAGCCACCGCGCTCGGCAACGCCGCTCGTGCGGACGGGAACAGTTCGCTTGCGCTGGGAGCGCAGGCGATCGCTACGGGAACCAGCACCGTCGCGGTCGGCCAGGGTGCCGGCGCGGGCTCGACCACCGCCAATACCGGCTCGGTCGCAATGGGTGTCGCCGCCGGCACGCTGGTCAGCGGCGCGCAGAACAGCGCCGTGGGCGCAGGCGTCGCGAGCGCGATGCGCGGCGCGGGTTCGGGCGTTACCGGAACGCGCAACGTCGCCTTCGGCACGGGCGACGGCACGGTCGCCTACGATGCCACCTTGGATGCCGCAGCCGGCAGCCTGGTCAGCGGCAACGACAATATCGCCATCGGCACCAACGCGGGCATCGGCGTGGCGAGCAACGCGACGACGTCGATCGGCCTGAACGCGAATGCGAGCGTGGGCAACGCGATCGCCCTGGGTACCCAGGCGAACGCTTCGGCGCTGGATGCCATCGCGCAAGGCAGCAGCGCCAACGCGGGCGGCCGCAACGCCATCGCCATCGGCTTCCAGTCGATCGCGTCGGCGATCAATTCGATCAATCTGGGCGCGCGCACGTTGGTCGGATCGGGCGCCTTGTCGGCGGGTTCCATCGCCATCGGCACCGACGTGACCGCTTCGCAGGATCGCGCTGTCGCAATGGGCATTGTGAGCCGCGCAACCGGCGCGGACGCGGTGGCGGTCGGCACCCGGACCACCGCGGCGGCCGAATACGCGACAGCGCTCGGCTCGGGCGGCAGCAGCGCGGCCACGGCGGTGCGCGCCACCGGCATCGGTTCGATCGCCGTCGGCGGCAATGCCGCCCTGGGCGCGCTCGCATCGGGCGCCAACGCCATCGCCATCGGCGGTGAATCCGTCGCCGATGCCGATGACGCCGTCGCCATCGGCCGCGGTTCCACCGCCACCGGCGGTCGCGCGGTCGCGGTCGGTTCGGGCAACTTCGCCAGCGGCAACGGCGCGGTCGCGATCGGCGATCCGAACACCGCCACCGGCAACGGCGCGGTGGCGCAGGGCCTGGACAACACCGCCACCGGCAACGGCTCGATCGGCATCGGCAACACCAACATGGTCGGCGGCGGAGGTCAGGCGGTCGGCGTGGCCGGCACGGCGGCGCAGGGCGCGGTCGGTATCGGCTTCCAGAACACCGTGGTCGGCCAGGGCAGCGTCGCCATCGGCAGCACCAGCCGCGCGCTGGCGGCGGGCGCGGTCGCGTTCGGCGACACCGCGGTGGCCAACAATGCGCGCGACGTGGCGCTGGGTTCGGGTTCGACGACCGCGGCGGCCGTTGCGACGCCCAGCGCGACGATCAACGGCACGACCTATAACTTCGCCGGCGTCGCGCCGACCAGCACGGTCAGCGTCGGTAGCGCCGGCAACGAGCGGACCATCACCAACGTGGCGGCGGGACGGATTTCCGATACGTCCACCGATGCGATCAACGGTTCGCAGCTGTATGCGACCAACCAAGCGATCGAATCGGTCGCCGCCACCGCCAACGCGGGCTGGAACGTAAGCGCGCAGGGCGCCAACGCCAGCAACGTGGCGCCGGGCGAAGCGGTCGATCTGAACAACACCGACGGCAATATCGTGGTCAGCAAGACCGCGGCCAGCGACAACGTCAGCTTCGATCTGGCCGACGACATCACCGTCAACAGCGTCACCGCCGGCAACACCGTGGTGAACGGCAATGGCCTGACCATCACCGGCGGGCCGAGCGTCACCACTTCCGGCATCAATGCCGGCGGCCTGGTCATCAACAACGTTGCGCCGGGCGTGGCCGGCACCGACGCGGTCAATGTCAGTCAGCTGACCGACGCCACCGACGCGGTGCGCACGCATTACTACAGCGTCAACGACAACGGCGTGGTCGGCGGCAACTACAACAACGACGGCGCGAGCGGCGTCAACGCATTGGCCGCGGGTGTCGGCGCGACCGCGACCACCGACAGCGCGACCGCGCTGGGCTTCGGCGCGACCGCCGCGACCCAGGCGGGCGACGTGGCGCTGGGTTCGGGTTCGATCACCGGCACGGTCGTGGCGACGACCGGTGACACCATCGCCGGAACCGCCTACACCTACGCGGGCACCGCGCCGACCAGCACGGTCAGCGTCGGCGCGGTCGGCGCGGAGCGGACGATCACCAACGTCGCCGCCGGTCGGGTGTCGGGTGGCTCGACCGATGCGATCAACGGCTCGCAGTTGTATGCGACCAACCAAGCGATCGAATCGGTTGCCACCACCGCCAACGCGGGCTGGAACGTCAGCGCGCAGGGCGCCAACGTCAGCAACGTGGCGCCGGGCGAGTCCGTCGACCTCAACAACACCGACGGCAATATCGTGGTCAGCAAGACCGCGGCCAGCGACAACGTCAGCTTCGATCTGGCCGACGACATCACCGTCAACAGCGTCACCGCCGGCAACACCGTGGTGAACAGCAACGGGTTGACCATTACCGGCGGGCCGAGCGTCACCACCGCCGGCATCAACGCCGGCGGCTTGGTCATCAACAACGTCGCGCCGGGCGTGGCCGGCACCGACGCGGTCAACGTCAGTCAGCTGACCGACGCCACTGACGCGGTGCGCACGCATTACTACAGCGTCAACGACAACGGCGTGGTCGGCGGCAACTACAACAACGACGGCGCCACCGGCGTGAATGCGATCGCGTCGGGTGTGAACGCCACCGCGACCGGCGTGGCTTCGTATGCCGCCGGCTTCGGCGCGACCGCGAGCCAGGACAACGGCGTCGCCATAGGCACCAACGCCCAGGCGATCACCGGCGGCTTGGTGGCGCTGGGCATCAACAGTCTGTCCTCGGCCCAGAACACCATCGCGATCGGTGTCGGCGCCACCGCCAATGTCCGCCTGGGCATCGCCATCGGCGGCGCGTCCCTGGCCGGCGGCAACGGCGCGGTGGCGATCGGCGATACGTCGCGCGCGACCGATGCCTACGCGGTCGCGCTGGGCATGGTCTCGACCGCGACCGGCAGCCAGGCGGTGGCCATCGGCCACTTCGCCGATGCGACCGCGACCTCGGCCCTGGCCGCCGGTTACGACGCCAACGCCACCGGCCAGTATTCCACCGCCTTGGGCCGCTTGAGTTCGGCGTCGGCGGAAAGCGCGCTCGCCATCGGCAACACCGCCAACGCCAGCGCCACCGGCGCGGTCGCGGTGGGATTGAATGCGGCCGCGAGCGGAGTCAACGCCATCGCGATCGGCGCCAATGCCAGCGCCACCGGTTCGGTCGCGATGGGCGCATCGACGCGCGCCGGCAACGGCGGCGCGGCGTTCGGCGACGGCGCCAACGCGACCTACAACGGCGGCGTGATCGATCCGGCGCTCGTGGCCGGCGCGGCGTTGGGCCGCAACGCCATCGCCGATGTGTCCGGCGCCACCGCGCTGGGCAGCAACACGTCGGTGACCGCTGTCGACGGCGTGGCCCTGGGCCGCGGCTCGGTGGCCGGCACCGCCGCCGGCGTGGCCGGGTACGACCCGATCACCGGCCTGCCTTCCACCGATACCTCGCCGACCTGGCGCAGCACCTTGGGCGCGGTGAGCATCGGTAACGGCACCGACACCCGCCAGATCACCGGCGTGGCGGCGGGCACGCAGGACACCGATGCGGTCAACGTGGCGCAGCTGACCGCCGCGGCGCGGGCGGCGACCATGCATTACTACAGCGTCAACGACAACGGCGTCGTCGGCGGCAACTACGACAACGACGGCGCGAGCGGCGTCAACGCCTTGGCCGCGGGCGTGGGCGCCAGCGCGACGGTCGCCAGCGGCACGGCCTTGGGCAACGGCGCGATCGCGGGCACGCAGGCCGGCGATGTGGCGCTGGGCTCGGGTTCGATCACCGGCGCCGTCGTGGCGACGAGCAGCGACACCATTGACGGGGTGACCTACAACTACGCCGGAACCACGCCGACCAGCACGGTCAGTGTCGGCGCGGTCGGCGCCGAACGCACCATCACCAACGTCGCCGCGGGCCGGGTGTCGGGCGGTTCCACCGACGCGATCAACGGTTCGCAGTTGTTCTCCACCAACCAGGCGGTGAGCGCGCTCGGCGTCAATCTGGATCAGTTGGGCAACAGCACCGCCGCATCGCTGGGCGGTACCTCGGTCTACGACCCGACCACGCACACGGTGACCGCGGGGCTCGCGGTGGGCGGCAACAGCTACACCAACGTGCAGGACGCGCTGACCCAGGTGAACAACAATGCCACCGCCGGCTGGAACATCACCGCCGGCGCCAACAGCGGCAATATCGCGCCCAACGAAACCTTGACCGTGGCCGCCGGCAGCAACGCCACGGTCGCCTACGACGACGCCACCGGCACCTTGACGGTCGGCGTGGTGCCGGACCCGAGTTTCAACAGCGTGGTGGTCGGCAATACCACGATCACCACCAACGGCCTGAGCATCGCCGGCGGCCCCAGCATCACCAATGTCGGCATCAACGCCGGCGGCACCACCATCACCAACGTGGCCGCCGGCGTCAACGGCAGCGATGCGGTGAATCTGGATCAGTTGAATCAGGCGGTGTCCTCCGGCACCGCGCATTACTACAGCGTCAACGACGGCGGCGTGCAGGGCGGCAACTACGCCAACAACGGCGCCACCGCGACCGGCGCGATCGCCTCGGGCGTGAACGCCAGCGCCACCGCCGCCGATGCGGTGGCGATCGGCACCGGCGCCACCGCGGGCGACGCCAACAGCGTCGCATTGGGCGCGGGTTCCACCACCAGCGCGGCGGTGGGCACCGCCAGCGCCACCATCGCCGGCACCACCTACAACTTCGCCGGCGCCGCGCCGGTGGGAACGGTGAGCGTGGGCGGCGTGGGCGCCGAACGCACCCTCACCAACGTCGCCGCGGGACGCTTGTCGGAGACCTCGACCGATGCGGTCAACGGCTCGCAGCTGCACGCGACCAACCAGGCGGTCAACGCGCTGGACGGACGCGTGACCAACGTCGAAGGCGATATCGCCAACCTGAGCGGCACGGTCAACAGCTTCGATGGCCGCATCACCCAGGTCGAAGGCAACGTCGCCAATCTGACCAATACCGTCAATACCTTCGACGGCCGCATCACCAGCGTGCAGAACGGTTCCGACGGCATGTTCCAGGTCAGCCAGGAGGGCAGCATCGTCAAGCCGCAACCGACCGGCACCAACTCGTCGGCGGGCGGCAACGGCGCGGTGGCCAGCGGCAACAACGCGCTGGCGGTGGGCAACCAGAGCACCGCCAGCGGCGCCGGCAGCACCGCGGTGGGTACCGGCGCGACGGCGAGCCATGCCAACAGCGTCGCGCTGGGTTCCGGATCGGCGACCACGGTGGGCGCGCAGAGCGGTTACAACGCCGCCTACGTGGGCAACAGCAGCTCCACCGGCGAGGTCAACATCGGCGGCCGCACCATCACCGGCGTGGCGCCCGGCATCGCCGGCACCGACGCGGTCAACGTCAGCCAGCTCAACGCCGGGGTGAGCTCCGCGGTCGATCAATCCAAGGCCTACACCGACGCGCGCTTCCAGAAATTCGACAACGATGTGTGGGCGCTGCGCCGCGACTTCCGCGCCGGCACGTCCTCGGCGATGGCGATGGCGGGTCTGCCGCAGGCCTATCTGCCGGGCAAGAGCATGCTCGCGCTGGCGGCCGGCGGCTATCAGGGCGAATACGGCATGGCGGTGGGCTTGTCGGGCATCACCGAGAACGGCCGCTGGGTCTACAAGGCCCAGGCGAGCGGAAACACCGCGCGCGACTGGGGCTTCTCGGTCGGCGCCGGTATCCAGTGGTGAAGCACCGCGCGCCGCGCGTTCGGGCGGGGCGCGATATCCGAACGCGAGCGGATCGTTCGACCTTGTCTTGGTCGAACGATCCAGACGAATCAGAACACTGCCCGGCGGCGCGGCGACAGGCGCGGCGACCGGCGGCCATCAGTCACAGCGAGGAATCTCCAATGCAAGCCAACCGGTTCGCTGGCGCAGCGATCGTGTGCAGTATCGCGATAGGACTGTTGTCCGCTTGTGGCACCCGACACGTCAGTCGCGACATTTCCGCCGATGGAGTGCCGGCCGAGGTGGTGTTTCCGGCGAAGGAGCGGGCGATCCTGAAAGAGGGAACGTTCCCCAACGTGGAAAGTCTGCGCCAAGTGGCCGCCGGCGTGACCAAGGAGCAGCTCTATCACCTGCTGGGGCGTCCGCACTTCCGCGAAGGCTATGCCGGCGTGCGGGAGTGGGACTACCTGTTTCACTTCCGTCGCGATGGCGGGGTGACCACATGCCAGTACAAGGTGATTTTCGACCGCAACTATCTGGCGCGCAGTTTCTACTGGCTGCCGCAGGATTGCGGCGACCTGCTGCGCGAGCCGGTCGCGGCGGCGCCGCCGTCGGCGCCGCCCGCCGCCGCGCCCCGGCGTTTTTCGCTGTCCGCCGATGCGTTGTTCGCGTTCGGGCAGTCCGGTCGCGGCGATCTGCAGTCGAGCGGTCGCGCCGAAATCGCGCGCATCGCGGCGGAACTGCGCGATGCAAAGGGCCTGCGCAACGTGCGGGTGATCGGGCATACCGACAGCATCGGCAGCGAGCAGGCCAATCAGGCGCTGTCGCAAAGACGCGCGCAGACGGTGCGTGGGTTGTTGATCGACGAAGGCGTGCCGGCGCGATCGATTTCGGCCGAAGGCCGGGGCGAGTCGGAACCCGTGATCGGCGACTGCGATGCTCGCGCGGAGCGAGCCGCGTTGATCGCCTGCCTGCAGCCCAATCGCCGGGTCGAGATCGTGGCCGACGTGGAGCAGTGAGTCGCCTGAGAATCCAGCGCCGGCACGATGCGGGTTTGTCCACCGTTCCATCCATCATGCAACGACCGAGGTAAGGCTATGAAACGAATCACGACGACGGTGGCGATGGCGTTGTGCATCCTGTCCGGCGCGGCGATCGCCCAGGGGCAAGCTCAGGCGCCGCGCTCGGCCCCGGCGCCGCAACAGGCGGCCGCCCGCGACATCGACCCCAATACCCTGGCCAACAGCGCGCTGCAGATATTGCAGGCGATCGATCGCGATCAGGCCGGCGTGCTCTGGGACAACGCGTCCGCCGTGACCAAGCGTACGGCCAGGCGCGATGAATTCGTCGGCCATGTCGGCAAGACCCGCAAGCCGCTGGGCGCGGCCAACTCGCGCAACTGGATCGCGGTGCGGCGCGAGCTCGTGACCGACGGCGGCCAGCTTCCGGCGGGTTTGTACGCCAGCATCGAATTCTCCAGTCAGTTCCAGAGCAAGCGACTGGCGAAGGAACTGGTATCCCTGCGTCGGGATGAAGACGGCATGTGGCGGTTTTCCGGTTATGTCATCCAGTGATGGATTCGTCGCCGTCGCCGTGAGGCGCGTTGCGTCGCATCAACGAAAGCCCGCGGATCATTGCGCGGAAACGACGAAGCCCGGGGGTCCCGGGCTTTCGGTCGTGGTTCGTTGAAGTCGGGTCGGTTGCCTCTGCGGCGATCTGTTGCGCAAGGCACGCTGCCAGATGAGGCGACACCAAGCCGATGGCTCGTTCCGAGGCAATTGCCAATACCGCGCCGGCCGCGAATTATCCGCAGCGCTGAACCGCGATTTGGCTGGCGACGTTCTGCCTGACCGGGATCGGCCGACTGCCGTATTGCGCCGCTCGCGCCGAGGCGCCGCAATGCACTGCGAGCCCAGGCTTGAGGTCGGCGAGCGCCTCGGTCATCGCGTGTTTTCGCGTCCGCGCTCACGTATCGGATGCGACGACTCGCCGATATCCGCGTGAACGACCGATCTCAAGCCCGGCGGCGGATCGACAGATGCGTTTAGCGATGCCAGTACGCCGCTCGGCTCGCGCGTGCAAGCCGGACCGCGATCAGAATGCGGAACTGCGAAACCGACCTGTGTTTTCGCGCCCTCGGCAACGCCGCATATCCACAGCGAGTCGCAACTTTCGCTTTTTGAGTCGTGCAACATGACTCACGCACCCGACTGAAAACCCCTGTCGTCTCGCGCGCGACGCCATGGCCCGGCATCGCGCAGCGCGGCGATGATGACCGCCGTCGCGGCACCGGACCATCGACTGGTTTTTTGTACGGACTCGCCACGCGCGCGGGTTCGCGATCGACGCTGCCTCCCCCAAACGTACGACGACTCGAACGAGGATGCTTATGTCACGCACCCGCAAGCTGCGCACCGCGAAACTTCGTTTCACCGTTATGGCCTTGACGTTGCTGACCTGCTGGGCCGGCGCGGCTTACGCGGCCGATCACGAAGTCGTTGCCGCGCATGCGTCGGCGCACGATATCGCCGCGATCGGCCTCGCGGGCGAACTGTCCACCCAGGCGGTTCCGCCATTCAAGCATCCCGGCCTGCTGGTTACCCAAACCCGCCTCAACAGCATCCGCGCGGCCGTGCAGTCCACTTCGAACAGCGCGATCAAGACCGGCTACAACCGCCTGCTGCAGGACAATCGCGGCTCGCACACCTACGCGCATTCGGCGCTGGCGACCGTGCAGGTGGTGCGCGCCGCGGGCGGTCCGCAGGAAACGCGCTGGAAGAACGACAGCATGGCGGCGTATTTGAACGCGCTGCGCTGGACCGTCAGCGGCGACACCCGCAACCGCGACAAGGCGATCCAGATTCTCGATGCGTGGTCGTCGACATTCACCGGGTTCACGCTGGCGTCGGGCACCGATGCGCCGCAGGCCTGGCTGGAAGCGGCCTGGGGCCTGCCGGTGTGGGCGAGCGCTGCGGAGATCATTCGACACCACAACGGCGGCGAGGCGGGCTGGACGCCGGCCCAGCAGGATCGCTTCAACGGCTATCTCAACAAGCTCTATGCGCAGGCCAACCAGGCCTCGAGCCGGACCAACAACTGGGGCGTGTCCGGCGCGTTGGCGATGATGGCCGCGGGCGTGTATCAGGACGACGCCAGTCGCTACAACGCCGGTCTGACCCGGATGAAGCAGATGATTCCGCTGATCGTCTACAGCAGCGGCGAAGTGCAGGAACTGCAGGCGCGCGATTGCCATCACCCGCAGTACTCGCTGGCCGGGATCGCGCAGGCCGCGGAAATCGCCACGATCCAGGGCGACACCAGCGTGTGGACGCTGACCATCGGCAACGAGCCGCAGCCGCGGTTCGCGCGCGGGCTGGAGTACATGGCCAAGTCGATCCTGTACGGCGAAGGCGTGCGCGATTGCCGGTCCAACGGGCTGTATTCCGGTTACAGCGATATCGCCGTCAATGGGTATCGCAATCGCGGCGTCGCGATTCCCAACTTTCAGAACGCGACCAAGCGCGGTCGTCCGGACGCGAGCGCGGCCGAGTTCCTGGGTTATTCCACCGCCACCCACGGCCGCGACGATTACTGAGCGTATCGGCCGCGCGCTGCGGCCGGTCGTTCGGCGACTTCAACGATTGCTAGCTCCAGGCCGCGGCGACGGCGGCCTGGGAGTTGGGCGCAGGGCGATGCGCTGCGATCTGGGATAACGCATCGCGCCATCGATTTTCCGGCGCCGCGCGTCGCCGGCACACCGATGTCCAGCACGGAGCAGGCGACCGCGTGGCCGAGCGCGCATGCCCGGCGCGCGACCGCGCCGCGGTGTGGGACAATGGATCCAGGAGTGATCGTCAGGCGATCGCGAACTCCGGCCTTCTTGATCTGCATCGACGGTGAAGCGATATGGCGTGGTTACATGGACGTGGGCACGGTGCATGGCTCGCACTGATTCTGGGATTGTCGAACGCGGGCGCGGCGATGGCGGCGCAGGCCGATGCGACATCCGACCGGTGGGGCGGCTTCATGGGCGACGGCGCGCACGCGGTCGACCGCGATCGGTTGAAGCTGCGCGCCGACGGCCTTACCGAGTCGGCGTCGCGCTATCCGCGCACCTCGTCGCACGGCTGGACCGCCGAGCAGAACGCGGCCGGCTATTACGAATCCCTGGAACGTCTGCTCGACTGCCGCAGCGGTCTGTACGTGGACACGGCCTTGTTGCTGCTCGACCGCGACAGCCGTCCGATCGCGCGCCGCGATCTGCCCTATGAGGACCAGCTGCAACAGATCGCCTTGCGCCAGGACGAAGTGGAGAGCCACCGCTGGCCCGCGTCCAGCGAGATCTGGCTGGCCTGCGCACTGGCGATGATGCCCCGACAGGCCGCTTCGGCGGCCGCGCCGGAATCGGCGGCGGCGACCGAGTTCGCCTACGACTACGCCGCGATCGGCGATGCGCCGCCGGCCGATGCCCGCGCGCTGTTCGAACGCTTGCGCGCGCAATACGACCAGGCCATCGCGCGCTACGCGCCGCCGCTGCCGGCGCCGAAGTCGGCAGCGCCGGCATCGCGTCGGAGCGAGCGTCGGTCGCGCTCGGCGCCGGCCGAAGATTCGCTGTCCGCGTTCGATCTGGACTCGCTGCGCCATCGCGGCGACGGCGTCATCGAGGTGACGTCGCGCAGCTCGCGGGTCGAGGTGGAGCGCTGGCCGCAGAAGGTGCCCGAGGACGCGCAGGTCGAGCAGGTGCTGGCGATCGATTGCCGCAACGGCCTCACCGTGCCGATCGAACAAAACTTCCGCGCCGCCGCGGGCGGCGCCGAACTGTCGCGTCGATCCGCGCCGGTGCTGGCGACGTTGACCCAACTGGCGCGGCAATCGTCGTACGGGCCAAGCGGTTGGGACGAATGGCTCGGCCCGCGAGCGCCTTCGGATTCGGCAAGCCTGTGCAAACTCGCCGCGCAGCGTTGCGGCGCGGCGGCGCAAACGGCCGCGTTCGAAATCGACCCCACGCGCTTGTCGACCGAAGCCGGTGCGCCGCTGCTGCTGTCGGCGCGCGCGATCTGGCTGGACTATCGCGCCAGTTTCGTTCCTTCCTGTCCGATCGGAGAGCGCTGATGCGCGGTTCGCTGTTCAAATCCCTGCTGGCGCTGGTTTGCGCCGGGACATTGTGCGCGCCGCTGTCGGCCGCCGAGACGACCCAGCCCGCCGAAGGCGCGCTCGAAGTATTCACCTTGAACAATGAGCTCACGCACTGGACCGGCCAGGGCCTGCGCGACGCGCGCGGCCGCGTGGTGGTCCCGGTCGACACCGTCGAGTTCACCCGTTTGCCCGGCGGCGGATGGTTGAGTCGCGCCGGGCTCGGCGGCGAACTGCTCGACGCGCACGGCAAGCGCATCGCCGGCCCGTTCGAGTACATCGAGCCGCCCCAGCCCTCGCTGGACGCGATGCTGATCGGCACCGAAGGCTCGCCGGTGCTGGGCGGCAAGGGTGGTCTGGTGCGCGAGGACGGCCGTGTGGTGGCCGAGCCGGTGTATACCGAACTCGATGCGCTGGAGGGAACCGGCCTGTTCTCGTTCCAGCGCGCGCGCCGCACCGGCGCGATGAATGCACAGGGACGTATCGTGCTGGAGCCGCTCAACGATTCAGTCACGGCGGTTGCGTCCTTGCTGGCGGTAACGCGACGCGGCCAGTCGGCGTTGTTCGATCGCAACGGCAAGGCGCTGACCGAATTCCGCGATGGCGTCGACTACAAGGCGCTGGAGGGCTCGCCGTGGATTCGCGAGTGCATCCGTCCGGTCGGCGAACACAACGGCGTAGAGATTGTCGATGAGCCGAGCTGCCGCGTGCTGGACGAAACCGCCAAGCCCGCCATTCCCGGCGAGTTCGCGGAAGTCGATTACCTGCCCGACGCACGGCGCTGGGTCGCGATTGCGTATCGCAAAGCGAACGGCAGCGATGAACCCGCGCCGCGCTACGTCAATCGCACGGTCCTGCTGCTGGACGAGGCCGGGCGTCGTGTCGCCGAGTTGCAGGCCCTCTACATCCACCAGACCCAGGCCGCTCGCCTGGTCGTCACCGTGGCCACGTCCGATGGCGCCGACGATCGCGAGGGCCTTGCCGACCGCGACGGTCGCTGGCTGGTCAAGCCGGACTACGACCGGATCGAAACCTTGCCGATCGCCTTCGCCGAGCGGGATGGCAACAAGGCGCCGCCGCAATTCTCCACCCTGCGCTGGATTGAGGGCACCCGCTCCGACGTCGGCGTGGTCGACGCCGACGGGCGCGTGATCCTGCCGATGGCCGAGTGGCAGGTGATCGCGCACTATCCGAGCCTGGCGCTGTACATCGTCAAGCTGGGCGACAAGACGGGCGTGATCGACAGCGCCGGGCGTTGGCGGATCCCGGCCAAGCATAGCGACATCGCGCCTAACAGCGACCTGCCCGCGCCGTATGTGATTTTTTCGGATACCGATTATTCCGGGCGAGGCGAAGACCGCGATCGCTATACCTTGTACGACCTGCGCAGCGGCAAGCCGGTGTTCGCGGGCGATTACCGATACATCGACCCGCAAGACAGCTACTGGCCGATGGGCGTCAACGCGCCTTGGCCGGAGTTCGTGATCGTCGCCGCTGAACGCGGCGGCAAGCATGGCGTGATCGACATGCAAGGGAACGTGGTGGTGCCGTTCGAGTACTACAACATCGACTCGCCGGATCGTTGGGGGCGGATGACCGTGTATCGCGACGAAAACGATGAGAAGGGGCGCCAGGTCGACGGTCTGCCGCCGCAGAAGGCGGCCCGCCTGCGCGACATGCTGTCGCGCCAGATCCGCGAACAGCAGGCGCCGGTATCCAGCGTGCATGCGCCTTACGCCGGCCGTTACGTGCCGGCGCAGTACACCGACGCCGCGCAGGTCCAGGCCGCGGCGCAGCGCGGCGCGCTGTCGCGGCCGGTGGCGCCGATGATCCTGATGGACGCTTCGACCGCGATTCTCGACCTGGGCATGATCGGCAACCGCAAGGGGCCGGCATTGGATTATCTGGAGTACTACTGCGAGCGCGACAACGGCTTCGACATCCTGATGCCGGGCGCGGACGTGTCCGAGAGGGCCTGCGTCGATCCCAAGGCGCCGCGCCTGATCCTGCAGGCCGCGGGTGAGCAGGATTGGACCTGCAGCACCTGCAAGGACTACGGCCTGCCCGAACGCTGGCGCCGCACCGATCCCGCGCCGAATCCGAATCTGCCGTGAGCCTCGCCTTCGCCTGTGTATAGCGTCGAATGCACAGCGCCGACCGATTGGGTCGGCGCTATCCCAGCGCGGTATCCAGCACCATCATCAACACGAACCCGATCATCAGCCCGGCCGTGGCGAAACGCTCATGGCCCTTGCGATGCGATTCGGGAATGATCTCGTGGCTGATCACGAACAGCATCGCGCCCGCCGCGAAGCCCAGCCCCCACGGCAACAGCGCATGCGAATGGCTGGTCACGGCCGCGCCGAGCACCGCGCCGACCGGTTCGATCAAACCGCTCGCGGCGCCGATGAACACCGACCATAGCCGGCCATAGCCCGCGGCCAGCAACGCGACCGCCACCACCAGGCCTTCGGGCACGTCCTGGATCGCGATGCCGATCGCCAGCGCGTTGGCCCGCACCGCGCCCTCGTTGCCGGCGTAGCCCACGCCGATCGCCAGGCCCTCGGGCAGGTTGTGCAGGGCGATGGCGAACACGAACAGCCAGGTGCGGCGCAGTTTTCCCGGCGACTGCCCTTCGCGGCCCTTGATGAAATGTTCGTGCGGCACCACGCGATCGATCAGCATGATCGTCGCCCCGCCCAACAGCACGGCCAGGCCGATCACCAGGCTGGCGCCGCGCTGGCCGCCGCCGAACTGGGCGGTGGCCTGCGCCGCCGCCAGGCCCGGAATGATCAGCGAGAACGCGCAGGCCGCGAGCATCACGCCGGCGCCGAATCCGAACAGGGTGTCCTGGATGCGATCGGACAGGCGCTGCGAAAACAACACCGGCAGCGCGCCCAGCGCGGTGGCCAAGGCCGCGACCGCACCGCCGACGAAGGCGGCGCGCACCGCCGGCACGCTGTCGATGAAGCGCCACGCGTCGGCGATCATCGCCATCGCGCCGAGCGCGAGGATGACCAACCCGAGCCATTGCGCCACGCTCAACCTGCGGCCGAACACCGTCGCGCGCGCATCGCTCATCGCGCCCTCGGCGCTGGAATCAGTTCTGCGCCTGTGCATATCGCCTCGCCACTTCCGGCCAATTCACCACGTTGTAGAACGCGGCGATGTAGTCCGGCCGCCGGTTCTGGTACTTCAGGTAATACGCGTGTTCCCACACGTCCAGGCCGAGGATAGGCACGCCGCCCGAGCCGATCGAGCGCATCAGCGGGCTGTCCTGATTGCCGCTGCTCTCCACATTGAGCCGGCCGTCCGCGCCCACCACCAACCACGCCCAGCCGCTGCCGAAGCGGGTCAGCGCGGCCTTGGTGAAGGCGTCCTTGAAGGCGTCGAAGCCGCCGAGATCGGCCTGGATCGCCTGCGCCAAGGCCCCCTCGGGTCGACCGCCGCCGCCTTGATCGGCCGGCGCCATCACCGTCCAGAACAGGCTGTGGTTGGCATGACCGCCGCCGTTGTTGCGCACCGGTCCGCGCAGGTGCTCGGGCAGGCTGTCGATCGCGGCGATCAGCGTTTCCACCGCGATGCCGTCGTATTCGCTGCCTTGCAGCGCGGCGTTGAGATTGTTGATGTAGGTCTGGTGATGCTTGCTGTGATGGATCTCCATCGTCTTCGCATCGATATGCGGCTCGAGTGCATCGAAGGCGTAGGGCAGGGCGGGAAGTTCATAGCTCATGTTCGGTCGTCCGAAAGCGGGAGAGAGGGCAAAGCGGATCAGTGAAACGCGTCGGCACCCAGCGACGACAACGCCGACAGGCCATCGCGCAACAGCGCCTGGGTTCTCGCGCACGCGCCGTGGCGGGTCTGCCAGTCGAGCAGGGCGAGTCGGGTACGGCTCAGGTGATGCGCGGCGCGGCGACGCGCGGCGTCGGGCGCATGCGGATCGGCGGCGATGCTGATCAGGGCTTCGTGCGGCAGGCACAAGTGCTCGAGCGTGCCGACCGGATCGCGACGGTGACGATGGGTTTCGGACACGTTGTGATGCGCCACGACCAGGGCGGCGAGACAGTCGTCAGGGCAGGCGGCGAGCGCCGGACTTGCGATCAGCGCGAGCGTTGTCTGCAAGGCCTGTCGATACAGGCGTTGCGCATGCGCGAATTGGCGTCGGTCGAAGGCCGCATTGGCCTGGCGCGTCAGCTCGCGCCATTGGGCGAGACCGGTTTGCGCATCCGGATGCGGGATCGGTTCAAGGCTGGACTGCGCACGCATGGGCGGCTCCTCGGTTGCAAGGGGCCCTTTGCGTGAAGATCTGCGTGCGTATTCAGGCGCTGCGATGATAGCCACGCGCCGCTCGGCGCGTCCAGTCGTGTCGGTGGCACGGATCGTCCGATCAGGCGTTCATGGCCCGACCTGGATCACGCTTCGCGCGGTTGTTCATGGATCGGGCCGGGTAGTGATCGGCGCGTGTTGCGCCATCAGTTCGGCGATCCAGTCGATGAATACGCGCAGTTTGCGGCTGACATGGCGGTTGGGAGGGAACGCCAGGTACAACGGCATCGGCTCCATCCGCCAGTCCTGAAACAAGGGGATCAGTTCGCCGCTCGCCGCATGCGCCTTCGCCATGTAGTCCGGCAGCCACAGCACGCCCATGCCGGCCAGGCCCGCGGCGAGATAGGCGTTGCCGTCGTCGACCGCGAGCACGTAGCGGCCTTGCACGTCGATGCTTTCGTTGTCGCGGTGCATGGCATAGCGGAACACCTTGCCGCTGCGCGCCCAATGGAAGCCGACGATGCGGTGATGGCTGTCCTCCAGCTCTTGCGGATGCGAGAGCGTGCCGGCGCGCTGCAGATAACTTGGCGCTGCGTACACGCGCAGTTGCAGATCGCCGACATGCCGCGCCATCAGCGACTGATTGGTGAGCGCGCCGCCGCGCACCACGCAGTCGACGTTTTCGCCGATCAGGTCGACCATGCGATCGCTCACGCCCATGTCGAACTGGATGTCCGGGTATTGCGCGTGGAACGCGGGCAAGGCCGGCATCAGGATCATGCGCGCGAGCGGGCTGGGCACATCCACCCGCAACCGGCCCTTGGGCGCCGCCGAGGCGCTGGACAGGCTGGTCTCGGCATCGTCCATGTCGGCGAGCAGGCGCACCACGCGCTCGTAGTAAGCGGCGCCGTCGGCGGTGACGGCGAGCTTGCGCGTGGTGCGGTTGAGCAGGCGCACGCGCAGCCGCGCTTCCAGCTGCTGCACCAGCTGGGTCACGCTGGTCTTGCTCATGTGCAGGGTCTGCGCCGCCTTGGTGAAGCTGCCGGCTTCGACCACGCGAACGAAGGCCTGCATCGCATCGAAACGGTCCATCCGTGCTCCGGCCGGGTCGGGGATTGTTTGGATTCTACGGACAGTGATGACCGCATTGGCCTGTTTATCCCCGGCATCGGCGGGCCTAGAGTTTCCGCATCGTCGCGGCGCGGGTCGGCTGCGACCCTTCGATGGAGATAACTCAGTGAATAAACGCGACGTGGTCTTTCCCGCCGGGCGCCATGCGCTGTACGAACGCAATCGCTACTCGCCGGCGATCCGCTCCGATGGCTTCCTGTTCGTCTCCGGCCAGGTCGGCAGCCGCGAGGACGGCTCGCCCGAGCCCGAACTGAGCGCGCAGGTGCGGCGCGCGTTCGACAACCTCAACGCGATCCTGCAAGCCGCGGGCTGTACATTCGACGACGTGATCGACGTGACCGTGTTCATCGTCGATCCCGAAACGAACTTCGACACCATCTGGAATGTCCTGCCCGATTACTGGGGCAGCGCGCCATACCCGACTCTGACCGGCATCGGCGTGACTTGGCTGTACGGCTTTCAATTCGAGATCAAGGTGATCGCCAAGCTGCCGCGGACGGATGCGTCGGCGGCCTGAGCAATAGCGCGGCGTTCGTCACAGGCCCAGTTGCCGTTCCAGTTCCCGGCGCCGGGCCTGCAGCCGGGCGCGGTTGCGACAGGCCCGGATCAGCACGGTCACCGCGACGACGAGCATCGCGGCACCCATCGCGGCCGCGGCCTGGAAGACCGGGCCGCCCGCGGTGAGCGCCATCGCCGATGCGCCAGCGAAAAACAGCGCGGTGAAAACCACCGCCATCCAACCCGCGACGACACGATGATTGGCCAGCAAAGGCCGGCGATGCCGCAGCACCCACGTCGCATACGCGACCCAACTGGCGCCGATGCCGAGCATGACCGCGAGCGCGACCTGGGTGCGGCCTGGCAACGCCGGCTCGGTCGCCAGCAATGCGCCGAGCAGCACGCTCATCATCAGCGCCGCCAGCAGCAAGGCGACATGGCCATAGCGCGAGCGTGTGGACAGCGCCTGGGTCGTGAGATTCCGCAGTTCCGCATCCAGCGAGCGTGGCGAGGATTGAGTGATCATGGGCGCGATTCCTCCGGGACAATGTGTTTGCGCAACAACGCTCGCGCGCGGAACAGTCGCGATTTGACCGTGCCGACCGGGATGCCCAGCGCGGCGGCGATATCGGCCAGCGAAAGCTCTTCGAGATAGAACAACGTCAACATTTCGCGTTCGACGATCGGCAGCGAGGCCATGCCGTTGGCGAGCGCGCGTTCGAGATCTTCGTCGTCGCCGCTGTCTGCCGCCGCCAGTTCGTCCATATCGACGCCGGTGTCCACAGGCATGGCATAGCGGCTCCGCAGCCGGTCCATGAACGTGCGGTGCGCGATCCCGAACAGCCAGGCGCGGAACTGCGCGGCCTCGCGCAGCGTTCCCAGTCCTTGCAACGCGCGCAGCCAGACGTCCTGGGTGAGGTCGTCGGCCAGCTCCGGATCGTTGCTCAGCTTCAGCGCATACCGATGCAGCGAGCCCGACCAGCGCCGGATCAGATCGTCGAAGGCCGCGCGTTCGCCCAACTGGCAGCGCACGACCAGCAACTGGTCGGCGCGCGCTCGGTCCGTGCGCTCTTGATCGGTGCGTGTGCGCTTGGCGGCGTTCTCGTCCAACGGCGGACTCTCCTTCACTCGTCGCTAAGGTAGTCGGCGAATGGGCGAAAAGGTTCACCGGGCGCCGTTGAGGCGGTCCGGGGCCACGATCGACAGTCGCCATACGCCTGCGTCGGCTTGGCCGCGCGCTGGAGAACCGGCGTCGGATCGTCCAAGATTCGGCCACGCGCCGCGCCGCGTTCGGCAACGCTGAGGCCGGCGCATCGTGCCAGGCTTGGGCGAATCCCGCCGCGGCGAAGCACTGTCACTCTCAACGGAATCCGCCTTCGATGAACGCCTTCGCACGTCTGCTGTCGGGATGCCTGCTCGCTATGCTCGCGACGGGCGGCGCGGCCTTCGCGCAGGAGCGCAGCCAGGAACCGGCCGAGGCCGAAGCGGTCGCGGCGACCTCGGTACAGGACGGCCCTTACCTGAGCTACGGCGCCTCGCAGGTGCAGGCGCAGTGGGTGTGCGACGGCGAGGTGATCCGCAAGACGTTCAAGGCGCGGCGATGGCCGCTGCGGATACCGCCGCGCTGCGGCTATCCCGATCCCATCGAGGTCAGGGCGAAGGCGGCCGCCGAACCCACCTCGTCCGTCAGCGGCGTCGACCGCATCGTCGCCCTGTCCGACATCCACGGCCAGTTCGACCTGGCCGTGCGCTTGCTGCAAGCCAATCACGTCATCGACCAGCGGCTTCGCTGGCACTACGGCAGCGGTCATCTGGTCGTGGTCGGCGATGTCTTCGATCGCGGTCCTCGCGTCACCGAGACGTTCTGGCTGCTGTATCAGCTGCAACAGCAGGCGCGCGACGCCGGCGGCGACGTGCATGTGCTGCTCGGCAATCACGAAACCATGGTGCTGTACGACGACCTGCGTTACGTCAACCCGAAGTACCTGCGCAGCGCCGAGCTGTTGGGCAAGCCGTACCCGCAGCTGTACGACGCCGACAGCGTGCTGGGCGCGTGGCTGCGCACATTGCCGACGATGCTGAAGATCGACGACCTGCTGTTCGTCCATGGCGGCATCGAGCCGGGTCATTTCGATCTGCATCTGGATCGCGACGCGGTCAACGCGCGCTACCGGCAATCGCTCGGCCTGGCCAAGGCCACGGTGAAAGAGGATCCGCTGTACGCGCCGCTGTACGACGGCAAGACCAGCCCGATCTGGTATCGCGGCTACTTCAAGCAAGGCGAGCTCGGCCAGAACGACGTGCAGACGATTCTCGACCGCCTCGGCGTGAGCCGCATCGTCGTCGGCCATACCTCGATGGAGCACGTCGGTGCTTACTTCGACGGCCGCGTCATCGCCGTCGACAGCAGCATCAAGGAAGGCCGCTCCGGCGAACTGCTGTTCGTCGAGCACGGACGCCTGGAGCGCGGCACGCTGGATGGAAAACGCGTGCCGCTTTGAGTCGATTGTGAGTTCTAGTGCGACCTTGGAGCGTGGTATGGGGATGTGGGTGCGACACAGCGGCTGGAAAGGGCGGGCAACCACGGCAGGCGCGGTCTAGACTGGTGGTAATCGGCAGTAGGAAGCTCGCCATGAAATTTCGCCTTCTCGCGGTCTTGCTCGTTCTGGTGTGCTGCGCGCTGACGGGCTGCAAAACCATCGAGCCAGCCAATAGCACGCTCAAGGACTTGCAGGAGTGGGCATCGCCCGAGCCGTATGACAGCGTGTCGCCCGCGCACGAGCAGCGGCGCGCCAAGGCGGCGATGGTGCAGTGGGTCGAGCGGTATCTGAAGCACGAATATCGAGTGGTCGGTCAACGTTTCGTCTTGACCGCGCCCGGGGACACCGCGGGAGCGGCGATCGGCTCCAAGGCGCATCAATATGTCACGCAGAACTTGGGTGGCGCGATGCACATCGATGGCTGGTATGACGATGATAACTACATGCTGCATGTGTGGAAATTCGGCGACAGCTCACCGCGCTATGTGGCTTTCGCGTTGACCCGCGATTTTTTGCCTGGTACGCCTGAACGCCGTATGGTGGGCTATCTGGAACTTGAGTCCGTAGCGAAAAATTGACCAGGCTGCGACAAAAGGAAGTCGATATGAGCAGGGAAGAACAGCAGTGCACGGCCACATTACGCAGGAGACTCACCATGAAATTTCGCCCTCTCGCGGCTTTGCTCTTGCTGGCGTGTTGCGCGCTGATGAGTTGCAAAACCATCGAGCCAGCCAATAGCACGCTCAAAGACTTACAGGAGTGGGCAACGCCCGAGCCGTATGACAGCGTGTCGCCCGCGCACGAGCAGCAGCGTGCCAAGGCGGCGATGGTGCAGTGGGTCGAGCAGTATTTGAAGCGTGAATATCGGGTGGTAGGTCAACGTTTCGTCTTGACCGCGCCCGGGTCCACCGACGGGGCGGCGATCGGTTCCAAAGCGCATCAATATGTCACGCAGAACTTGGGTGGTGCGATGCAGACCGATGGCTGGTTTGGCGATGACAATTACAGGATGTTTTTTTGGACATTCGGTGATGGCTCACCGCGCTATGTGGCCTTTGTGTTGACACGAGATTTTCTACCCGACACTGGTGAGCGCGGTATGGTGGGCTATCTGGAACTTGTGCCTGCGGCGAAAAATTGACGAACACACCACAATAGGAAGTCGATATGGCCAGGGAAGAACGACAATTTACAGCCGACGATTTATATGGAACCGATAGTCGTCCTCATGCAGCGGATATCCGTCAGGACCACCTGTACAACTGCTATTTCCTCGCGCCGATGGGCCCACTCGGCGAGCAGCAGCCCGATCGCATTCGCGATGCCATTCGCTTCAATGCCGAGGCCGGCGAGTTCACGGTGACGCTGTACCGCCCGCCTAACACGCTCGAGCGTGGTCAAGGGCAAACCGATCCGATCCGGGAATCGATCGTCGTGTCGCAAGACGATATTCGCCGCAACATCAGCGAACGGGGCGGTGGCACGGCCGACAACAATCGCGAGCGCAATGGCCCCCTGTGGCCGACCGTGATCGAGGCCGGGTTCGCCGAGCTCTATGGCCGCAATGCGCAGGGAAAAGTCGATCTGGACCGGGGCTACCGGACGATCGGCGAGGTGACAGGCGGCGGTGGTCTGGGCGACGGCGTGTATGCCTTGACCGGAGAATCGGGCCGTAGTCTGCGCATCCTCGATCCCGCCGCCCCGCCGATGCGGCCCACCGGCCCCGACCATGTCGCACGCTCCGAGCCGCCGCCGTACCGTGCGCCCTTGCACGCTGCCAGGTTGGAGCTGGATGCGGTCTATACCGAGGTGGAGCAGGCGCTGGCGAACGGCCGGCCGGTATCGATGGCGACGCAGGGCCGGGATGTTCGCGATGGCCTCGAGGAAAGCCATGCCTACATGGTGATGGGCGTGTCGCGCGATCCGCGAACCAACGAGGCCCAGGTCACGCTTCGTAATCCCTACGGCCATAACCAGCGTGCGAGAGAAGGCGATCACAACATCGGCACAGGTTGGAGCACGAACAACCCGGAAATTACAGTCAACCTCAATCGGCTCGTACACGAAGGCAGTTTCGCCGAGTTCAACATCGGCCCGGCGGCGCGCGTGCAGACGCAACAGCAAAGCGCACCTGCGCCTGAGCAGGGCGTGCCAACGCAAGGCGCGCCGACAACGCAACCCGCTCAAGCCGAACCACAACAACCGACCTCTTCGCCTCCAGGCGCCGCCAGCATCACCGACCGCAACCACCCCGGCCACGAACGCTTCCAGCAAGCGATGGACGCGATCGGGCGTTCGCCGAACATCCCGCCCGGTACATTTCCGGACGAACGCCTGCAGCAGGCCGCCGCCAATCTGGCTTACGCCAGCCTCGCCGGCGCGCAGCGGCCGCAGGGCGGTCAGAACGAGCGGCTCGACCGGATCGATTTCGTCGTGTTCAACAACGACCGCAGCGGCCTGATCGCCGGTCAGGGCGAACTAGGCAATCCGACCGCGAAACTGGCCTTGCTGCCCGCCGCGCAGGACAACGCCACCAGCCTGTCCCAGGCCTCGCAGCAGGTTCGCGACACGCTGGCCCAGCAGCCGTCACAAGCGCAGGGCGTGGCGCAACAAGCAACCGCGCAGGCGCAGGACGACCCGGCGATAAAAGGCCCGAGGGTTTAGGCCCGCCGGCCGTCCGGCCAATCCTGCAATGGCGCCGCATGCTGCAATGCACAATAATGGCGCCATGACCGTCGCCGCCCCCGTCCGCCCGGACACCCCCGCACCCGCCCCGATTCTGTCTTCCCGTCAGGTCGGCCTGATCGTGTTCGCGCTGGCCATGGGTGGTTTCGCCATCGGCACCAGTGAGTTCGTGGTGATGGGGCTGATCACCGACATCGCCCGCGCGATGGCCGTGACCGAACCGCAGGTGGGGCATGTCATCAGCGCCTATGCGCTCGGCGTGGTGATCGGCGCGCCGACCCTGGCGATCCTCGGCGCGCGCATGTCGCGGCGCAGTCTGCTGCTGGCGCTGATGGGCTTCTACGCGTTCGGCAATCTGGCCAGCGCGTTGGCGCCGGGCTACTACAGTCTGATGCTGGCGCGCTTCGTCGCCGGCCTGCCGCACGGCGCGTATTTCGGAATCGCGGCCCTGGTCGCCGCGCGGATCAGCCCGCCCGAGCAACACGGCGCCGCGGTCGGACGGGTGATGCTGGGCTTGTCGGTCGCGTTGCTGGTGGGCAATCCGCTGGCGACGTGGCTGGGGCAGAGTTTCGGTTGGCGTTGGGCGTTCGCGCTGGTGTCGCTGATCGCCTTGGCGACGGTGGCGATGACGATGCGGGTGTTGCCGCGCGGCATGAACGCGCCGCGTCCGGACGCGATGCGCGAACTGCGCGATTTCAATCGCAAGCCGGTATGGCTGGCGCTGGGCATCGGCGCGATCGGTTTCGCCGGCATGTTCTGCGTCTTCAGCTATCTGGCGCCGACCCTGGTGCATGTCACCGGCGTGCGCGAATCGTTCGTGCCGTTCGGCCTGATCGCGTTCGGCATCGGCGGCATTCTCGGCACGCTCGGCGGCGGCTGGCTGTTCGATCGCCTGCAGTTCCGCGCGGCGGCGTGGATCCTGGTGTGGTCGGCGATCATCCTGCTGCTGTTCCCGCTGGCCGCGCGCTCGGTGTGGACGGTGCTGCCGGCGGTGCTCGCGGTCGGCACGATGGGCGCGCTGGCGACGGTGTTGCAGGCGCATCTGATGGACGTCGCCAAATCGGCGCAGACACTGGCGGCGGCCTCCAACCACTCCGCGTTCAACATGGCCAATGCGCTGGGGCCGTGGTTGGGCGGCATGGCGATCACCGCGGGTTACGGCTGGACCTCGACCGGCGTGGGCGGCGCGATCACCGCGCTGGCCGGATTGCTGATCTATGCTTGGGCGCGCGCCGACGCGCGTCGCGCAACGCCGTCGACGGTGGCTTGCGAAGCCGATTGATTCATCGCTCGACGCAACGATGCGAGCACGGCATCGGCGCCCAAGCCGCGAACCACCTGGAACCATCGAGCATGAAGATCCACGGTTACAGCGATGAAGGGCGGTCCAACGGCGAGATCCAGCCCAAGGCGATGGCGGAAATCAGCCTGGTCGCGACCCCGGCCGAATTGCGGCGGATCGCCAGCTTTCTCAACAAAGCCGCCGACACCATGCAGCGCATGGGCGCGAACTACGGTCATGAGCATCTGTCGGACCGGCAACCGGGTTTCGACGACTCGCCGCATTTCGTGGTGGTCGGCGGCGATCGTTCCGACGATTGATCGACCACGAGTCGCTGCGCACATGGCCTGACGACGATTGCCGGCACAGCGGACAGCATGGCCGGCATCGGTGCCCGGTCCGGCCATTGGCCAGAACGGCGACATCGGCTTCGGCGCCGCCGACAGCAGCGTGATGTGTCGGAGCGCACCGGGCAACCTCGCGGCGATTCGTGTCTTGGACACCCGGCCCGCCACGTTGCCTTGTCCCTCGCCCTGGCATAGGCTCGGGCCGGCTGGGCGTGCGCGCGCCGCGATGCGATCGGCCGCATGCGCGGTCATCGATGGGCACGGCGATCCCGCGCGATCATTGGCTACGACGATCTCAAGGAGGGGACAATGCAGCAAGACGAATTGATGGCCTTGATCAGCAAGACCGCGGTGCTGATGGAGCAGTTCGAGCGGCGTTGCGAGGAAATCAGCGCCAGCCAGCGCGCGGTGATGCAGCAACTGCAGCAACTGGCCCAGCAAGTGCCCGGCGTGGTCCGGCAATCGGCCGACGAAAGCCTGCGCAGCCTGCCCGGCGCGGTCATGGGGCGGCTGGAAAGCGGCCTGGACCAGCCGGTGGGCGCTTACGAAAAACGCCTGCAGAGCGCCGGCGGATTGCTGCAGGAAGGCTCGCAGACCCTGGCCGCGCAGCTCAAGCGCATGGAATCGCTGCATAAGCATCTGGTCTGGAAAGTCGTCGGCGCCGCGTTCGGCAGCGTGCTGCTGGTGCTGATCGGCGGCGGTTGGCTGTTGTGGCAGTACCGCGCCGACATCAACGAGAACCGGGTCGCGGCCGATCTGCTGCGCGCCTACAACCAGGCCGACGTGACCCTGTGCGATGGCCGCCTGTGCGCCAATGTCGAGCCGCAGGGCAAGAGCTACGGCGATCAAAAACAGTATCGCGTGGTGCAGCCGCGACGCTGAGCGCGGGGCCGGGCGTTGCGGCCGATCGTCCGGACGCAACGAAGCGCCGGACTCGTCTCGTCCGGTGGGTATCGACGAATTGCCGCGATGCCTGCGCGCGCAGGTATCGCGCGCGATGTGATCAGAACATCCGGTCCGGGTCCTTGATGTAACTGCCGGAAAACTCCAGGCGGATGCCGGCGATCGCCGATTTCAGCTGGGTCAGGTCGACGGTTTCGCTGTCGCCCGCGGAAACTTTCGGCGAGGAGATGATCCAGTCGGTGGACAGGGTCGGCTCGGAGTACGAGGTGCGGAAGTCCTCGGCGATCGCGGCGCGCGCGCGGATGCAGCTGGGCTGGTCGTGCGGGCTGGCGGCGAGGTCGTAGCGGAAGCTCAGGTCGACCGGCGCGCCCTGGAAGTGGAACAGTTTCGACTGCGCGCCGATCAGGCGAGTGTCGTCGTACACGCCGCTGGTGCGCACGGTGAATTCGACCGCGCCGCTCTTCGGGCGCTTGCCTTCGACCCAGTCCACCCAGACGAAGATTTCGCCGACGCGGGCGCGGCTGACCCGGCCCCAGCCCGACAGCGGCCCGTTGCTGGGCGTCAGCGCGATCGCGACCCGCTCGCCCTTGAGCAAGGCCTCGCGCGCCGCCGCCGCCACGATGTGCTTGATCTGCACGAACGGCTGCGGCGGCGGACGGAAGCTGTCGAGCGCGCGGCCCTGCATCTTCTTGAGGTCGGCGATCTCGGCCAGGTCGCCGGAGAGGTCGGCGATGCCGCGCAGGTTGTCGCGCGGCGCGCGTTCGTCGGTCAAGGCCCAATAGCGGTACGCGGCATCGAACTGCTGCAGCGCCACCAGCATCGAGCGCTGCACCTTGCGGTAGTTGCCCCACAGCACCACCATCGCCTGACCGGACAAGGCTTTCTGCGCGGTCAGCGCATTGATCTCGGCCAGCACCGCGTCGTGCTGCCGGCGCGCGATTTCGGACTGCAATTTCGCCCGCGCCATTTCCTGGATCAGCGGCGGCAAGGCGATCTGCGCGGCGGTCAACGCGCGGCCGTAGATCACCAGGATCTTGAGTTCTTTCAGATATTCGTTGGCGCCGTCGATCTTCTGGTCGATCGCGGGCGCCAGCTGGGTTTCGACCTCCACCCACAACTGGTCCCAATAGGCATTGGCCGACGGCGCGCCCTTGGCGTCGTCGGACAGCGAGCCGCGGGTGATCGCGGCCATCGCATCGGCGAAGCTCTTGGCGTTGTCGAGTTTGTCGGTCGCCGCGACGATATCCAGGCACAGGCGCACGATCTTCTCGATCGCCTTGCCGACCTGGACCAGCTTGCTCATGATCTCGGCCAGTTTGGCCGCGGTGCTCGCCACATCGGCCGCGGCCTTGGCCGCGCCGGCGGCGCCCGAGGCGTTGCCGGAAAACATCGAGGCGACGCCGGACACGAACGAGAACACGCTGCCGACGATGGCCATCGCCATCTCGCGCTTTTTGGCTTCTTCCCAGGCCGCCAGGCCGGCCTTGAATCCGGCTTCTGCGCGCTTGACCTGATCGCTCTGCGGGCCGATCGAATTCTGCGCGCGGGTGACGTTGGCGGTGGCGATGCGGAAATTCTCCGCCAGTTGCTCGGTGACGAGTTTCTGGAACGCGCCCTGGTCGTCCTTTTCGCCCAGCACCAGCCGCGCGGCTTTCTTGCGCGCGTCCAGGTCGTAGGCGCGATCGCTCAGGCGGGCGAAGGTGCCGGCGTAGGCTTGCAATGTGGGGATGTGTTCCTTGGCCAATTCGCCGTAGAACGCCGCGCTCAGGTACGGCACCTGGCCCGGGTCGAAGCGTACCGGCCGCAACAGTTCCTGGGCGGCGCGGCAGCCCAGCGCGACGGTCTGCCAGGCCGGGCGGTCGGGCGAGCGATCCAGTAATTGCTCCAGCCGCGCGAGCAGTTCCACCGCCAGCTCGCCCTTGCCTTCGGCGGCCAGCTGCTGCGCGGCGAACAGCATGCGTTCGAGCAGCGGCGTGCAGGCCTCCAGCGGCAGCAGCAACACGAACAACGGATGTTCGGTGAACGGCAATGGGTCGTGCAGGCCCATCGTGGTGACCATCAGCTGGGTGC
The DNA here is from genome assembly GCF_014779555.2 of Lysobacter capsici. Classification (NCBI taxonomy): domain Bacteria; kingdom Pseudomonadati; phylum Pseudomonadota; class Gammaproteobacteria; order Lysobacterales; family Lysobacteraceae; genus Lysobacter; species Lysobacter capsici. Next base: position 5,353,130 of record NZ_CP094357.1, on the reverse strand, counting down.
GGGTCAGCGGATCGGGCAGGTCGTGGGTGGTGCGGATGTCTTGACGGCCCCGGTTGGGATCGGTCCAGAACATCCAGCGCAGCAGGGTCTTGGTCTTCAACACCGGGCTGAAGCCGCACACATAGAAACCCAGATAGAACTCGACGTCCCAGCCGCGTTTTTCCAGTTGCAGCTTTTCGTTGGTTTCCAGATGACGCGCGATCACGATCACCCGGCTGAAGTCGCCGCACAGGATCGGGACCTCGGGCGTGTGGCGGACGTCGACGGTGTCGGCGAAGACCAGCACCTTGTTGACCTCGAACGCCTCCTCGGCGCGGCCGCGATTCTGCGCGCGGGTCACCGCTTCGCCGAGGTTGACCCGCATTCCGGTCACCACCCACCAGCGGTCCGCGCGCACCAGGCGCTCAAGCCGCCCGATGTCGTAAGGGTTGTCGATCAGCGCGTCCCAGTCGGGCTCGGCGCCGGACGCGGTGGCGTCGGACGAAAGGATGTTCATGCGTGCAGCGTCCCCTGTGGTAATCCGCGAGATGCATCCTTGCTGCAGCGGTAAGCAACGGGGAATACGCAATTCGATGGACGAACCGGCCGCGACAACGATTCGCGCTGGCGCGGCGGGATGGTCAGTAGCGAAATTCCCGGATCACCCGGGTCAGGTCCACGCCGCCGCGTGCCAGTTCGCTCAATACCTGCTCGGTGTAGCGTCGCGGCGGGCAGTAGTGGCTGCTGTGATCGGTGATCGCGGTCAGCACGCCGTCGCGCGCTTCCAGTTCACCCGCGCCGGCGACCGGCTTGCCCTGGCCGAGGCTGGAGTGATGAAAGCGGCCCACCAAGTGCTCCTTCGCCGAATAAATCGCGCCGTCGCCGTGCATGACGAAGATCGCGCGTCCCCGGCCGCTCCAGTGGGTGTGCGAGTCGGCGGTATCGAACAGGCTGCCGTCGGCGCGGTACAGCAGGCCGTCGCGGACGTCGATCCGGTACGGCGGCAGTTCGGCGTCGCTGAGGTAATGCACATGGCTGGATCGCCACACGCTGTTGCCGGGCAGGTGTTCGCCTTCGAACTGGGCCAGGCGGGGCGTGACGGCGTAGGCGGGCATGGGGGCGGCCTGGTGGGAGGATTCATTACAGTGCGGGGCGCGAGGACGGGTCAATCCGCCGGGACGGATCGCCCAGGCCGTGCGGGGCGCGGGTTCGCCCGCTTCCGGCCGGCGGCCGCGCGTACTAGACTCGTGGGCATGCGAAATCCCCTGCAAGATCAATTGCTCAAAGCCGGCCTGGTGAAGAAGTCCCAGGTCGCCCAGGTCGCGCGCGAGCAGGCCAAGCAGCGCCACGGCAAGGCGCCGGCCGCGCCCAGCGCCGAGCAGGTCGAGGCCGAGCGCGCGCGGGCGGAACGGGCCGAGCGCGATCGCGCATTGGCCGCCGAACGCAATGCGCAGGCGCGCGCGCACGAGTTGCGCGCGCAGATCCGCCAGATCGTCGAGACGAACAAGGTCAAGCGCGAAGGCGAGATCAGCTACCGCTTCACCGATGGCGCGGCGATCAAGAGCGTGTGGATCAATCCGGCGTTGCGCGCGCAGCTGGCGAGCGGCGCGCTGGTGATCGCGCGTCACGACGATGGCTATGAGCTGTTGCCGCGCGCCGCCGCGGAGAAAGTCAGTGCGCGCGATCCGTCGATGATCGTGCTCGACCACGCCGCGTCCGCGCCGGCGCCGACCGAAGCCAGCGACGACGATGCGTTCTACGCCAAGTTCCAGGTGCCGGACGATCTGATCTGGTAATCGCTCGTCAGCGTTGGACGTCCTGTCCGGCCTGATCGAGCATCCACTGCGTAAACGCCTGGATGCGCGGATCGTCGTCGCCGCTTGCCGGATAGACCAGGTGATAGGCGTAATCCGGCGCCACCGGGACGCCGATATCAAACAATCGCAGCAGCCGGCCCTGGGCGAGGTCGTTGCCGATCAGCGCCAGATCGACCAGGCCAATCGCGCCGCTGTCGATCACCGTCTGCACCACATAGCCCGAATCGGCGAAGGCGACGCAGCGGCTGTCGTCGAAATCGTCGATGCCGGCCGCGGCCATCCACATGCGCCAGTTCGGCCAGACCATGCGTTCGGTCTTCCAGTCGACATAGCACAAGGTGTGCCGCGACAGGTCGCGCGGCTCTTTCGGCGCCGGCGCGTTCGTCAGCAGGGCCGGGCTGCACACAGCGACCACCACCGTGTCGAACAAGCGATGCGATCGCGTCCGCGGGTAGTCGCCGGTGCCGAAGCGGATCGCCACGTCGATATCGTCGGCTTCGAAGTCGCGCAGTTCATCGCTGATGTCGAAGCTTAGTTGCAGATCTGGATGCGCGGCATTGAACCGCGCCATCCGCGGCAACAGCCAGTTGCTGGCGAATCCGGCGCTGAGCGATACGCGCAACCGGCTCGAGCCGCGTTCCAGGCTGCGCGCGCGGCCGAGCGCGCGTTGCAGCGTGCCCAGGGCGTCGACCGTCGCTTCGAACAGCACCGCGCCGGCCGCGGTCAGCTGGATGCTGCGGCTGGTGCGGACGAACAGCACCAGGCCCAGTTGCTCTTCGATTTCCTTGATCTGGTAGCTGACCGCGGCCGGGGTCAGGCCGACTTCGTCGGCGGCGCGGGTGAAGTTCAGATGGCGCGCGGCCGCTTCGAAGGTCCTGAGCGCCCGGGTGCCGGGCAGCATGCGATTCATCGATCTTCAAGCCGCGTTTGACGATGCGCTGAGAATTACTCGTTTTTGCGCGCGCCTACAAGCGGCGATGATCGCGGCAACGAAAACACTGGAGTGAACCCATGTCGGTTGGCTTGAACCCGGGCGAAACGCCGCGGGACGGCGTTGCTTTGCCCGCGGCCGCGGCCGCGGTCGAGGCCGCATCCGCGACAAACGCATCCGCGCCGCGCGACCATCGCGTGCGCTGGTCGGCGCGTTCTTGGATCGCCTTGCTGATCTTCAGCGGGGTGATCCTGCTCGACGGTCTGGACATCTCGATGATCGCGGTGGCGATCCCGGAGATACAGCGCGAGTTCGCGATCAGCGCGGCCACCGCGCAATGGTTCGTCAGCGCCTATATCCTGGCTTTCGGCGGGTTCCTGCTGTTGGGCGGACGCTGCGCCGATCTGTTCGGACGCCGGCGGGTGCTGGTGATCGGCCTGGCGGTGTTCGCGCTGGTGTCGGTGCTCGGCGCCTTCGCCAGCGATGCCGGTTTGTTGATCGTTTCGCGCTTCGTCAAGGGCATGGCCGCGGGCTTCACCGGACCGGCGGCGATGTCGCTGTTGACAACGACCTTCGCCGAAGGCCCGCATCGCAACAAGGCGTTCGGCATCTTCAATCTGTTCGAAGCCTCGGGTTATTCCAGCGGCTTGTTGATCGGCGGCCTGCTCGCGGCGCTGGACTGGCGCTACATCTTTATTTTGCCGATTCCGGTCGCGGTGCTGCTGTTGTTGGCCGCGTTGCGTTTTCTGCCGCCGGACCCGCCGCGCAGCGAACCCGTACGGCTCGACCTCGGCGGCGCGTTGACCCTGGTCGGCGGCATGCTGCTGCTGGTGTTCACTCTGGTGTCGGCCGAACACGTGGGTTGGATCGCGCCGCGTACGATCGCCGGTTTCGTGGTGTCGGCGCTGTCGCTGTTCGGTTTCTATCTGATCGAACGCAAGTCCAGGCATCCGCTGATCCGGCTCGGCATCTTCCGCAATCGCGGACTGGTCGCCGCCAATCTCAGCGCCGCGTTGTTGTACGGCGGCGCGATGGGCTTTCAATTCCTGATCGCCTTGTACCTGCAGAACCTGCACGGCTGGCAACCGTGGCAGATGGCGCTGGTGCTGCTGCCGGCCGGGCTGATGGTGGTGATTCTCGGGCCGAAACTCGGCGCGGCGATCAGCCGGTTCGGCGTCGACAAGGTGCTGCGGGTCGGCTTGCTCGCGTTCGTGCCGTGCTATCTGCTGATGCTGCGCATCGGCCCGCGGCCGGATCTGTGGACCGTGCTGCTGCCCGCCTCGGTGCTGTGGGGCGTGGGGTTCGCGCTGAGCATTTCGGCGTTGATGGTCGCCGGCACCAACGGCGTCGACGACGAGGAGCAGGGGCTCGCGGCCGGCTTGCTCAACAGTTCGTTGCAGGTGGGCGGCGCCTGCGGCCTGGCGGTGGTGACCGCGGCGATCGCGCCGGCGACGCAGCTGTCGATGCTGGTTCCAGGCGTGGTCGTGATCCTGGTGTTCGCGGTGCTGACCTTGCTTGCGCAGTTGCTGCGTAAGCGGGGTTGAAGGCGACGCAAGCGCGAGAGCGCAGCTCGGTCTCGTGTCGGTAGCATCGCGACGATGATGCGGGCCGCGGCCGCGTATCGCCGCAACGTAACGGGACGGGTGTTGGGGACCCGTCCCGCGACGCCATGGCCGCCACCGTGCATCACAAGCCCACGGTCACGACTGATGGATCACAGCCCGCCGCCCGGCGGCGGCAGGGCGAAACACATGCTCTGCTGCGAGGTGTACAGGCCGATGGCCCGGCCCCAGCCCGCGGGTTGCGGATCGGCGCAGCCGTGGCTGATATAGCGCACGCCCTGCACCGTGCCGCCGGTGTCGCGGTAGGTCCGTATCTCGACATAGGCGCCCGGTTGCGCCGACAGGTTGAACACGATGCCGGCCGACAACGCCGTCGCCGCGATCGCAAGAATCAAGCTTCTGTAGGGTTTTTTCATAGGTTCTCTCCATGAGGTAGCGGCGAACGGATGTGCGCCGGTGAACGTCCTGGGGACGCGGTCCGGTGATAGGCCCGGGTCCGGCCGTCGCCGGCCGTGACCGCCCGCCCGACCGGCCGCGGCCCGACGCGCTGTGCGGTACGCGGTCGCTGCGTCGGCGCACACGACCCAGTTCGTAGCGAGCGGGCAAAACCCGACACGGCGCCGTGGCGCGCGCGAACCACAGGCCGACGCGCGGGCGGTCGGGAACGGACTGTTAAACTCCAGTTCCCTACGCAGCGACGACCCGCATGGCCGATGCCGCTCCTTCCGCGCCCGTTGCCGGCCGCTACGCCCTGGCCGACCTGATCGTCGACACGGTCGGGCAGCGGGTCGAGCGCGACGGCGTGGCGCTCAAGGTCTCGGGGCTGAGTTTCCAGTTGCTGGCGTATCTGATCGCGCAGGGCGATCGCGTGGTGGGGTTCGACGAACTGATCGAACAGGTCTGGGCGCCGGCGGTGGTCAACGAGGAAACCGTGACCCAGCGGGTCAAGCTGCTGCGTCAGGCGATGGGCGACGACGGCCGCGATCCGCGCTATCTGCGCTCGGTGCGCGGACGCGGTTATCAGTTGTGCGTGCGGCCCGAGCGGCTGCGCGACGCGCCCGAGGCGATACCCGCGGACGAGCCTGTAAGCGAGCCCGTGAGCGGGCCTGCAGACCCATCGCCGTCGACGACGCGGCGACTCGCGCCGTGGATCGCGGCGGTCGCGCTGCTGTCGCTCGCCGGCATCGGCATCGGCGTATGGCACAGCCGCTCGGCGACCTTGCCCGCGGCCGCGCCCATCGCCACAACGCCGCAAAGCCTGACCCAGCGCGCCGAGTACTACGCCAGCCTCGGTCAGCGCGACAACAACGAACGCGCGATCGCGCTGTATCAACAGGCCTTGCAGGAAACCCCGCGCGACCGCGCCGCCCAGGTCGGATTGAGCCGCGCCTACAGTGCGCGCGTATGCCTGTTCAATTTCGCGCCCGAATGGGCGGTGCGCGCGCAGACCCTGGCCCAGGCCGCGATCGCCGCCGATCCGAACGATGCCGCCGCTTACGCCGCGCTGGGCTATTCGCACGATTGCCGTGGACGCCTCAACGACGCGCTGGCCGGTTACGAACAGGCGCTGCGCCTGGACCCGACGAACGACGCCACCCGCGCCTCGGCCGCGTATCTGTACGACCGCAAGGGCCGCCTCGCCGATGCCTTGATCGCCAACACCTCGCTGCGCGGCGATCCGGCGCGGGTGCGTTTTCTGCAACTGCAGATCGCCAGCAACCTGGACCTGCTCGGTTATCCCCAGGCGGCCGAAGCGCGATATCGCGAAAGTTTCCGGCTGTACCCGGACAACGTGTTTTCCAATATCGCCTGGCCGCGGTTCCTGTTCCGCCACGGCCGCCTGACCGAAGCGCGGCGCGCGCTGGACCAGGCCTTGCAACGCGGCACCGAACACGCCGACCTGCATCTGCTGGCCGGCGAGCTGGCGTTGGTGCGCGGCGATCGCAAAGATGCGGCGACGGCATTCGCGCGCGCCGCCGCATTGCGGCCGCAGGCGAGCCTGCCGCGGACCCTGGTCGATCTGTACGGCTCGCCGGCCAAACCCGAGGCTCTGCGCGATCGCGCCAACGAGTCCAGCGAGTATCTGCAAAAAGGCGCGGGCTATCCCTCCGACTGGCTGGAAGTGGCCTTGCTGCACGCCGGCAGCGGCGACTCCGCCGCCGCGCTGCTCGACGTGCAGCGCGCGGTCGACGAAGGCTATCGCGACGCCGATTACCTCGGCGCCTCGCCGCTGTTCCGGCCGCTGGCCGCGCATCCCGAGTTCGCGCGTTCGCTCGACCTCATCCACCAGCGCGTGGCCGACCAAAACCGCCAGGTGCCGCGCGAGTTGCTGGCGCGGCTTACGGCATCGCCTTGAGCAGATAGTCGGCGAACAACTGCTGCGATTGCGGATGGGCGTTGCGCTGATTGAACGCGGTCCGGGTCAGCACCGCGACCAGGCGCTGCTCGGGCAGGATGAACACGTAGTTGCCGCCGTTGCCCGACATCGCCCACACCCCGGTCTGCTGGCCGTGCAGCGGAAAGCGGAAGCGCCAGAACTGATAGCCGTAGTCGGCGTCGTCGCGCGCCTGCGCATGCACGCTCAGCGCGGCGTCGATCCAGGCTTTCGATATCACCGTCTTGCCCTGCCAGCGTCCGCCGTCGGCGACCATCTGTCCGAGCTTGGCCAGGTCGCGGCTGCGATAGCGGGTGCCGCCGCCGCCCATGCCGACGCCTTCGGGCGAACGGTTCCACTGCGAACGGGTGATGCCCAGCGGTTGTTCCAGGGCTTGCGCGGCGAAGGTCTGCAAGGGCTGCCCGCTCGCGCGTTCGACCACCGCGCCGAGCAGGAAGCTGCCGGCGGTGCAGTACGAGAACGAACGTCCGTGCGGGCTGTTTTCCGGACGCGTCATCCACGGCGCGAAGCCCTTGATCGGCAGGCCCAGGACGAAGCCGGTCCAATCCTCGCGCACATACATGCGTTCTTCGTTGCCGTCGGAGAACGGGTTGTCGTCGTCGCAGTCCCACAGCGAACTCATGGTCAGCAGGTCTTCGAGGGTGAACTTGTCCTTGCGTGGATCCGGGTTCCGCCACGGGCGCTTGTCGGCGAAGTAGCCGTACACGCCGGCCTGGGCGTTGGGGATCAGGCCGCGGTCGATGGCCGCGCCGACCAGGAGCGAGGTGACGCTCTTGGTCGCCGAGCGCACATCGTTGAGGACGTCGGGGCCGCCCTTGTTGAAGTAGGCCTCGTAGACCAGCTTGCCGTCCTTGGCGACGACGATGCTGGTGACGTCGGCGAAGGTGCCCTTGGCGATGGCGGCTTCGAGTTCGCCGAAGCGTTCGACCTGCCAGCCCTGGGCGGCGGCGTCGGCGACCGCCCAGCCGTCGTCGCGCGCCTGCGGCGGTTGATAGGCACCGGCCAGACCGGGGGCGGCGGCGAGCAGGGCGAGCAGCGGGAGGGTCAGGCAACTGAAGCGTGAACGCATGATCGAGGTTCCGAGCGATGAGGAAACCCGATTGCGGACGATCGCCGGATGAAGTGCCTGAAACCTGGATGAAGAATTATGAAGGCCTTGCGCGGCATGGGTTTGCGGGCAGGCGGGCGCGGGCGCCGGGCGGGGCGCGCGAGCGCGAACGGCTTGGCGAGCCCGGACCGATCGGATACCGGGCGCCCGTCCCGGCGTAGGGAGATGCGCGGCCGCGCGCGTTAGCGGCGATGGCGGAGCGGCGTCGGGCGATGGCGACACGCGATGAGCCGTTCCTCACGTCGATTACGTGTTTATCGTCACAGGACGCTCGACGTCGCCGAGGCTCCGGACCGATCCGGCTGCGCCCGGTCGGTGCCGATCGGGCGGCCTGTCCGCGGACCCGTTGCGCCTGACACGCAACGGCGGCCGCGGGTCGGACGCGCATCGGTCGGCCGGCACGGCGACCGGGTGCCGGGGTGGTGGTGGTCGGTCCGCGCCGGGCGGATCGGGTGGTTCCAGGTTGCGCGTCGCGGTGTCGCAAGGATCGCCGTCGCGGCGCGTGGCTCTTTCTCACTTATTCAACATGACAAGTAGGCTCCCATGAAGAAGATGCTAGGACTGCTCGCCATTGCCGTATCGCTGGCGGTCGGACCCGCCTGGGCGGGCGAAGAATTCTGCGACGACCGCGGCAGTGGACCCAAGCCACCGGGAGACACGGAATCGGTCACCGGCCCGGGCAGCGGCTCGTGCGAAGTCAATCTGGTCTACACCCTCAGCATGCTCGATATGCTGCCGAGCCAAGTTCCCCGCGGCATTCGCGACATCGGCTTCAGCGATACGCTGCTGGGCCGCCTGCGCAACCCACTCAACGAGGTGGAAATCGGCTGGGACATCCATGACTTCAAACTGGGCATGGACACGTCGCAGCCGTCCGAAGCGCGGATGATCGAATGGTCGTTCCGGCCGACCGACAAGTACGGGGTCGAGCGCATGCTGGCGATATCGCTGCGGCGCAAGGAGGGAGAGGTCAGTGTGATGCTCGACTGGCTGCAGTCGCCCGCGCCGGACTGGTCGTACGCCACCCCGTCCCGGCTCGAGCCGGTATGGCTCGATCACAGAAGCATCGTCCTGGGCGGCGCCGACGTGACAAACCAGTCGGCATACCTGAAGTGGGTTTCCGGCGCGGTCGTCGTCGGCGTGTGGACCGGCGAACAGTTGCAGGAAGTGCGTTTCCCGTTGCCGTCGGCGAGCTGGAAGCCGGTGCGGTTGCGCAATTCGCTGCTGCTCGGCGCGCCGACCCAGAGCGGTACGCAGGTGAGCCTCGGATGGCCGGATGCGTTCCGCTACCTGTGGTCGAAGCCGGTGCCGGCACCAAGGGGACTGCCGGACGAACCGGTGGCGCCGTCGGATCCGACTACGCCCGAATCGCAGTACTGAGCAAATTCGCGCGACTGTGATCGATCTGGACCGGTGGTGATCGGTCCAGATCGATTGCGCGAATCGTCCCGATGGACCGCGGCACGCCCCGATACGCCCCGACCGTGCGCGCTCAGCGCTTGGCGAGCGCGTCCAGGCGCGTCTGGCAGGCTTGCAGGCGCAGCACGCGCGGGTTGTCGGCGGCGAAATCGGTACGGATCACCGCCAGCGCGCCGGCCAGTTCGCGCGCCGCGTTCGCCGGCGTCGGCAGATCGCTCAGGCACAGCGTTTCGGCCTGCGCCAGGGCGAGGTTCGCGGCATGCCCGGGCATCGGCTTGAATCGCTCGATCGCCGGGGCCAGCACCGCGCGCGCCTGCGCGTCGCGACCCAGGTCGTGCAGCGCCATCGCCCAGGCCAGACGGTACATCGCCAAGTTCATGTGTTCCGGCGTGGCGACGGTGGCGATCTCCACGGCCTTGCGCAGGTGCTTTTCGCCGCCGACCGGATCGTGCAGATACATATGCTGCAGCAGGCCGAGGTTGTATTCGGCCGAAGCCACGTGCGGATGCTGCTCGCCCTTGAGTTCGCGCTTGATCTGCAACGCGCGCTCGAAATAGGCCGCGGTGGTGGCGTAGTCGCCGCGCGCCTGGGCGATGGTGCCGAGCTGGTTGAGTGCGGACGCGGTGTAGCCGTGGCGTTCGCCGTACAGTTTCAGCCTGACCCGCAGCGATTCCTGGGCCAGGCGCTCGGCGGCGGGGTAGTCGCCCTGCTCGCGTTTTTGCCGCGCCTGGTTGTACAGCGATTCGGCCGCCTCCGGGGTGTCGGGTTGCGCGTTCGCCTCCAGCGCCGGCAATTGCGCCAGCAGCAGCGCCGCGCGCGCTTGCTGGCCCGATGCGCGCAAGGCGCTGACCCAGCCCTGGCGGGTCTCGATGCTGCGCAGGTCGCGGTTGCCGTAACGGCGCTGGTATTCGCCGTCGACCGATTCCCATAGGCGCAGGGCGATATCCAGGCGTCCTTGCGCCTGTTCCAGTTCGGCCTGCAGACGTCGCAGCAACAGGCGCTCGTCGGCGATCGCGGCGCTGTCGCCGCTGGCGGCGTCGGGCAGCGCCCGCAGGGCCTGCTCGAGATGGCCGCGCGCGCGCGGGTAGTCGGCGCGGGTCATGGCCACGCGCGCGCGCAAGCGGTAGACCGCGCGCAAGTCGGTCGGGTCGGCGCGCGGCAGGCCTTGCAACAGTCGCAGTGCTTCGGCCGAATGCCGCTCGGCGCCGTCGTAGTCGGCCAGCGACAGGTCGATGTCGGCGATCGCCGCGGCCAATGCGGCATGGGTTTCGGGATCGTCGATCGCCTGCAGGCGCTGCGAGCCGCGCGCCAGCAACTCGCGCGCGCCCGGATCGCGGCCGCGCGCCTGGGCCGGGTCGGAGGCGCGGAACAGGTCGATCATGAATTGAGTGACGTCTTCGGCCTGGGCGCGTCGCGCTTCGGCGCGATCGCGGGCGATCGCGAGTTGCCGCGACTGCAGCACGGTGCTGGTGACGAAGCCGACGGTCAGCGCGCAGGCGATCGCGGCCAGGCTCAGCGCGGCGACATGGCGGCGCGCGAACTTGCCCAGCCGGTACAGCGACTCGGTGCGGCGCGCGGCGATCGGCCGCGATTCCAGCACCGCGCGCAGATCGGCGGCGAGGCGTTCGACGCTGGCGTAGCGTTGCTCGGGTTCCTTGCGCAGGCAGCGCGCGACGATCGCATCCAGGTCGCCCTGCAATTGCCGGACCAATGCCCTGGCGGTGGCGCAGTGGCGATGGCGCGCGATCTGCGCGGCGCGTTCGGGCGACTGCTTGTCCAGCCGCGCCACCGCGCGGCTGGGCAGGGCCGGGACGGTGTGCACGATCGCGTGCGCCATCAGCGCCGGGTTGGCGTCTTCCAGGGTCAGCGGCAATTCGCCGGCGAACAGTTCGTACATCAACGCGCCGAGCGCGTAGACGTCGGTGGCCACGCCGGTGGCGGCGCCGAGCACCTGCTCGGGCGCGGCGCTGGCCGGCGAGAAGAACGCCTGCGCGTCGGCGGTGGCCATGCTGACCGGCGCGTCGGCCCCGGTCAGCGCCTTGGCGATGCCGAAGTCGAGCAGCTTGGGCCGGCCGTCGCGGTCGACCAGCACGTTGCCGGCCTTGATATCGCGATGCAGCACCAGCCGTTGATGCGCGTACTCCACCGCCGACAGCACCTGCACGACCAGTTCGATGCGCGCGCGCAGCGGCAGTTCGAGGCGGTCGCAATGCTGCACGATCGGTTCGCCGTCGACGTACTCCATGGCGAAGTAGGGCCGGTCCGGCGGCAGCTCGCCGGCGTCGATCAGCCGCGCGATGTTGGGATGCTCCAGCGTCGCCAGCAGTTGCCGCTCGCGCCGCAGGCGCTGGCGCACCTGCGGCGCCAGGCGATGGAACGCGGCGACCTTGAGCGCCACGCGTTGCTCGCCCTCGTCGATCCCGCGCCGCGCCAGGTACACCCGGCCCATGCCGCCGACGCCGAGCTCGCGTTCGATCACGAACGGCCCGGCGCGGCTGCCCGGTTCGAGCTGTTCGGCGTCGTGTTCGATCCATTGCGCGGCGGCCGCGGCGGCCGCGTCCTGCCAGGCGTCGGACGCGTCCGCATCGGCGGATTCGTCCAGGCTGTGGTGCGCGTCGATCAGGCGCTGCACCGCCTCGCGCAATGCGGCCGGATCGGTTTGGCCCGCGCATTGTTGCTCGATGAAGGCCTCGCGCTGCGCCGGGTCGAGATCCAGCGCGCGCACGAACACGTCGGCGGCCTGCGACCAGATCGAAGTGGAAGTCTGCATGGCGAACGGCCCGGGATCAGGGAGTCGGCGGGGACAGTTGGCCGTGCAGCCAGGCGCGGGCGAATTGCCAGTCGCGCTTGGCGGTCGGCAGCGAGACGCCGATCGCCTCGGCGGTCTCTTCGATGGTCAGGCCGCCGAAGAACCGCAACTCCACGCCCTTGGCGGCGCGCGCGTTGATGCGTTCCAGGCGTTCGAGCAGGCGATCGAGGTCGAGCGCGTCGGCCAGATCGGGGGTGACCGCGGCGACCTCCTGCCCGGCCTGCAGGGTGACGCGCAGGACATCGCCGCCGCGCTTGAGCGCGGAACGTTCGCGCAGGTGGTCGACCAGCAGCCGGCGGATCACGTGCGCGGCGATCGCATAGAAATGCACGCGGTTGTGGAACTCCGCCTCGCGCTGTTCGACCAACTTGAAATAGGCATCGTTCGCCAGTTCGGTGGCGACCAGGGTCAGCTGCCCGCTGCGGGTCAGGCGCTGCTGGGCCAGACGGCGCAGCACCGGGTAGATCTGTTCGAGCAATTGCGTTTCGGCGTCGGAATCGCCCGCGCGCCAACTTTGCAACAGCTGAGTGATGTCGGGTGGAACAGCGGCGGTCATCGAGGCGGCGCCGGTCGGGAGGGCGCAGCATACCGCTTCGGTTTCGGGTGAGCCATTTATGCCGTGTGTGCCGAGTTGCACACCACCGCTGACCGCCACGGCCGCGTTCCGACGTTATGCGGCGATCGCGTCGTTGCCGATGCCGCCGCGCGCGCGGCGATGCCCGCGCGGCTAGCCGGTCGAGGCCAGCGGCACCAGCGCGTCGGAGCGCGCGCGCAGCCGCCGCGCCCAGCGTCTGCCCATGCGGATGCCCGGTTCCTCGATCCACAGATAGACCGCCAGCGCGCCGGTCACCAGCACCAGCGCGCACGCGGTGTTGACCAGCCAGAACGCCAGCGTGCCGCTCATCGCATAGGCCTTGACGCCCGGAATCGCGAACACCGCCAGCAGCGCCAGCCCCTGGCCCAGGTAGATGCCGTAGCTCAGGCTGCTCAGCCGGCGCGACGCCGGCCACGCCAACACCCCGAACAAACGGTTGCCCGAACACACGATCCACAGGAAGGTCGCGGCCAGCGGGCACAGCGCGAGCAAGGACAGCATCCCGAGGTTGCGCATGTCGAGCATCGCCGCGAACACCAGCGCCAGGCACAGCAGGGCGAGCACCGCCCAGCGCCGCCGCTGCAGGCGCAGACGTTCGCCGATGCCGGCATGCAACAGCGAGGCGACGAACATGCCCGAGGCGAACAGCAGGATCAGTTCGGCCAGCACCGCCAGCATCAGCACCGGACGCGGTTTGACCCCGGCGACGAAACCGCCGTTCCAGGTCGCCGCGACGATGATCAGCAGACAGGCCGCGACCAGTCCACCGCTGAACGCCAGATGCCGGCCGCGGCGCACGAACACCGCCAGCAGCGGCAACGAGAAATAGAATAGCCATTCGAAGAACAAGGTCCAGGTCACTCCGGCGAGGATGGTGCCGGTGTCGGCATAACCGTTGATCGTCGGCGGCGGCGGCACGATGCCGAGCGCGAGCCAGGCCGAGGTCGAGGCGATCGCTTCCGACGCCGGCACCTGCAGGCGAAAGCCGGTGCGATAGGCGACCACGCCGATCATCGTCAGCACCACCACCAGATACACCGGCCCCAGCCGGAACACCCGGCCGATGTACAGCGCCCGCCAGCCCGGGCGGCCGCCGGCCTTGAGCAGTTTGGTCCAGAACAGAAAGCCGGTGACCATGAAGAACAGGCACACGCCCAGCAATCCGGCGACGTTGTAGAACTGCGCGCTCGACGGCTTCCACACGCCGCTGCGCAGGTATTCGTAATGCACGACCGTATGCGCCGCGAACACGCTCAGGGCCAGGAAGCCGCGCAAGCCGTCGAGGGTGTCGGTGCGCTTGCCCGGCTGCGGCCCGTCGCGGTCGGCGCCGCGGAACAACGGTAACGAGGCGAATGCGAGAGCCGCCAGCATCATCGCGAAGTACGGCCCTGCGTGATGGATGTCGACCATGTCGGATGCCGTGAGCCGGAAGGGGATAACGGCCGAGACTATCGGCGTCGGCGACCGGTGTTTGCCGGGTGGATCACGGTTCTCCGCCGGTACGCGCGGCGGGTTTCCGGCCCGCTGGCGCGGTCACTTCCCGGATCGGACGCAGCGCATGGTTTGCGCGGTTACGCCGATGGTTCGGGTCAGTCGAGACGATTGCCGGCGACGGCGCGACCGGCGGCATGCGCCGGCAACGGATGCATCGTTGCCGGCGAAAGACCGGGCTCCGGAAGGCGGAGCCCGATCCCGGCTACGCCGCAAGGCTCAGCGCAGCGCCGCCTTCACCGACTGCTCCACGGCATTGGCCACCGCCGCTTCGAGCTTGTTTTCGGTCGCCAGCAGAAACCCGACGACGAAACCCGCCGCATCGGCGGCGGCGATCTCGATCGGCCCGGCCGTGACCACGCTGGAAAGGCCCCACAGCTGGAGCGAGCGCCGCAAGGTGCTCAGTCCGCCGAGCACGACCTTGTCGGTGTCGCTGCGGCCCAGCTGCGTGACCGCGGCGTTTTCCAGATCGACCAGTTTCCTGTCGGCCTCGTCGGCATCGCGAGACGTGGCCAGGATGCGCTCGGCGTTTTCGAAGTAGGCGTATTGCGCGACGCTGAAGTGCTTGCGGTAGGGCGCGAGGTTGGCGGTCAGCGACAGCGCGCGGTCGGTATGCGCCTGTTCGACGAACGCGGTGTAGTAGGCGATGGCTTCGTCGCGCGGTCGCACGGTCGGGTAGCCGCATTCGTTGATCATCACCTCGACCGGACTGCGCTGGCTGCGCGGGTCCTGGGCGACGACGCAGCCGGCGTAACTGTTATGGGCGACGCCGACGCCGTCCATCGGGTTGTTGGACGCGGTTTGCGCGGACGCACAGGTCCAGGTCAAGGACAGGGTGAAAGCCAGGACGACGGCAGCGAACGGTGCCTGATACTTCATTGTGGATCTCCGTGAACGAGGTTGGAAAGGAACGGCTCCGTCGGGAGCCGGATTCGGCGCGGACGGCATGCGAGCCGCCGCGGCCGGTCATCCACGGGTAGTTCGTAACGCGGACGGAAAAACCGACATCGCGATCGCGCCATCGCTTCGCCGACGATGCGGACCGTGCAATCCGGTAGCGACGACACGCCGCGCGCAGCTGCGAACGATGGCGGATAGCCAAGCCACGGCCGATGCATGACTGCGACCGCTTGCACGATCGCGATATGTGACCGTCGGCACGAGCCGTGGCGCTGGCTGCGGCATAGTCCAGGCTCGGGCGCGGCGTGGGGAATGCGGCGGCCGCATGCGGCGCCGGGGCGCGCCATTGCGACAAGGAGGTCGAGTTGACCACGTTCGTGTATTGCGAGCCCGATCGTGCATCGGGCGCCGCGGGGTTGCCGGTTTCATCGGATTGTTTCGAGCGCGCGCCTCGTCGCGCGATGCGCGCGCGCCTCGCGCACGCGTCGTGCGTTGCCGATGACGTGCGCGCAGGGCCGGTGAGGCCATGAGTTCGTCCGTATCCGGCCCTCGGCAGATTCACGCGGTGGTCCGCGGCGCCCGCGCCGATTCCGCATCCGCATCCGCGGCCAGGCCCGCGCGCGGCGTGTCGCTGCTGTTGACGCTGGGCCTGTTGCTGGCCTGCGCGCTGGTGCTGACACTCGCCTGGCAGTTGCGCGAGCTGCGTCAGGAGCGTCGCGGCCTGATCGAGCGCGTCAACGACCCCTATGTCGGCATGTACGTGCCGAAGGTCGCGCTGACCGCCTTGGACGGTAGCGCGGTGGTGCTCGGCGAGCCGCGCGCGGATTACCAGCTGCTGTACTTCTTCAGCACCACCTGCCCGCATTGCCTGGCCTCGTTGCCGATGGTCAAGGCGATCGCCGCGCAGGTGCCGATGGCGTCGAAGGGCCGCGCCGAAATCATCGGCGTGGCCAGCGCGAGCGCCGCCGATGCGGGCGCCTACGCACGCGCGCATGCGCTGGCGTTTCCTATCGTCGCCAACAGCGAGGTGCGCACCGCGATGCTGTTCCGCGCGCACAGCGTGCCGCTGCTGCTGGTGATCGGCGCGGACGGGCGCGTGCGTCATGCGCGCATGGGCGTGATCGACGAAGCGGCGGATCTGCGCGCGGTGCTGGCGGCGCTGGACCCGCCCAAACGATCCGGCGGCTCCGCCGCGCGGGTCGCGAACAAGGAGTCGCCCTGAAAGGCAGGGCGCTTCACGGGTCAGGGACGACCCGTTGCCGGACGCAGGCGGTCGCGCCGCGCCGGATTGCAGGGCCGCCACCGGCCCGAACCATCGCGTTCGCATCCGTCCTGGAAGGGCGGAGCGAAACATCAGGGAGAAAGACGATGAAGCGCAACACCCGCATTCGTAACGTACTGATCGCCGCGTTGTTCTCGACCGCCATGGGATTCGGATTTTCCCAGGTGTTCGCCAACGATCTGTCCAGCGGCGACGGCCTCAAGGCGCGCTGCCAGACGATCGCCTGCCGCTCGCGCTGCGGCATCCCGGGCGGCGATCTGACCCCGGACGGCAAGAACTGCCTGTGCTGCGCGGCGCCTTGAAACGCCGGGCATGCCGCGGCGGGATCGTCGCGGTCGCGGCGATGGGTCGCGACATAGGTTGATGCCTCGCGGATGTCGGTATCGCCGACGCAAGCGTGACTGCCGCCGGTCCTCGCAGGCCGGCGGCAGATCGATCGCCTGACCGCTCGGCGAAGCGGACTTCGACCGCGACGCGATCATCGATGCGGCGACGCATCGCAAGCGCCACGGTTGCCGTCCGGGCATTCGACGCGAGCGGTCGCGTCTTGCGTCCGCGCAAGGGACGCATCGCGCTCGACCGCCGAAGCGCTAGCTTGCGAGCCATTCGCCGGTATCGAAATCGAGTGCAAGCCGGACGCGGCGCGGACACCCGCGCGTATCCGCATGGCATCATCCGCCGGTGGCGCGGGCGTCAAGCCCGTTGTCAGGCCGAACGACACCTTGGAGACTGAAAACATGGCGCTCAAGCGGATGGACAACGTCGGAATCGTCGTCGAGGACCTCGAAGCGACGGTCGATTTCTTTCGCGAACTCGGCCTGGAACTGGAAGGGCGCGGCTCGATCGAAGGCGAATGGGCCGGACGCGTCACCGGCCTGGGCGATCAGCATGTCGAGGTCGCGATGATGCGCACGCCCGACGGCCACAGCCGGCTCGAGCTCTCGCGCTTTCTCAGGCCAAGCGTGGTCGCCGATCACCGCACCGCGCCGGTCAATGCGCTGGGCTATCTGCGGGTGATGTTCGCCGTCGACGATCTCGACGAGACGCTCGCCAGGCTGCGCACGCGCGGCGCGCAGCTCGTAGGCGAGGTGGTCGACTATCAAAATGTTTATCGCCTTTGCTATATCCGCGGGCCGGAAGGGATTCTGATCGGACTCGCCCAGGAACTGGGCTGAGCGCATTGCCAAGGCCAGCCGGGCGCCACGATCCTGGGCGTCATCGGCGGCCTCTGCTCCAACGTATCGGCCACCGGCCGTCGATCCGGCGCCAAGCGGCGCTCACGCCTGCGCGTAGGCAAACGCTCGGGTGAGCGACCGGTCGATCGGGCAAGCGCGTCCGGGCAGCGGCAATGCCCGAACGTCACCCCGCCTATCGTCACTGCGCCGTGTCCCGCGCGCCGGTCTATGCTCCGGCCGAATCAGGGACGGAGCACCGATCGCATGAATCCAGCGCGCCCTTCGCGAGCTTTCGTAGCCAGCCTCGTCGCCGTCGTGGCGCTGGTGGTCGCGCTGCAGTTCCGCGACATCACCGCCGCGCTGGGATTGAAGATACCCGGCCTGCCGTTCGCCTACGGCGGCTCGATCCTCGACAACGTGCTGGCGGTGGCGATCGTGGTGGCCGCGGCGATGGGCTTGAGCCGTCGCCGGGCCGAACTGCCGCGCGATCTGGGCCTGCGCTGGAACGGCTGGAAAGGCCCGGCGCTGACCGCGCTGGCGACCTTGCCGTGCTGGATCGGCCTGGCCTGGATCGGCCAGGTGTCGAGCGATTGGTCGTTGCTGGATCTGTTGATGCTGTCGGTGCTGTTTCCCTTGCTCGAAGAAATCGTGTTCCGCGGTTTCGGTTTCGTCTTCGTCCGCCGCGCGCTGGCGTGGCGCCGGCCGGCGGCGTACGTGATCCAGGCGCTGGTGTTCGGGCTGGTGCATTGGTGGTCGGCCGGCGCCGACGGCGGCATGGCCTTGCAGATCTTCGCGATCACCTTCGTCGGCGCGCTGGTGTTCGCCGCGCTCGATGCGCTCGACGGCGAGACGATCTGGAGCGGCTGGGCGCTGCACGTGTCCTTGAACGCGGCGTGGACGGTGTTCGCGGTGTCCGACACCGCGGCCACCGGCTGGGTCGGTAACTTGCTGCGGCTGCTGAGCGCGGGGCTGGCGCTGGCGGCGCTGTGGCTGCTTCGGCGTTGCGCGAACCGGCAGCGGCGATAAAGCCGGGCGATAAAGCCAACTGCTACGATCGCGGCTCCTTCAACGGCGGCACGTGCCACGATCCAGGCACCAGCGGGAGACGGCCATCAAGGTTCTAGTTCTGGGCAGCGGCGTGATCGGAACCACCGCCGCGTACTACCTGGCCAGGGCCGGCCATCAGGTCACCGTCGTCGATCGCCAGGCCGCGCCGGCGATGGAAACCAGTTTCGCCAACGCCGGCGAGGTGTCGCCGGGGTATGCCGCGCCCTGGGCCGGTCCGGGTGTGCCGCTGAAAGCGATCAAATGGCTGGCGATGCGGCATCGGCCGCTGGTGATCCGCGATCTGCTCGACCCGGCGATGCTGGGCTGGTGCATGGCGATGCTGCGCAACTGCACTCAGGCGCGTTACCGCGTCAACAAGGCGCGCATGGTGCGGCTGGCCGAGTACAGCCGCGATTGCCTGCGCGAGCTGCGCGCCGACACCGGCATCGGTTACGACGATCGCCAGCAGGGCACGCTGCAATTGTTCCGCACCCACAAGCAGCTCGACGACAGCGGCAAGGACATCGAGATCCTGCGCGAACACGGCGTCGCCTTCCAACTGCTCGGGCCCGACGATTACGTCCGGTACGAGCCGGCGTTGGCCCAGGTCAAGCACAAGTTCGTCGGCGCGTTGCGCCTGCCCTTTGATGAGACCGGCGACTGCTTCAAGTTCACCCAGACGCTGGCGCGCATGGCGCAAGCGCTGGGCGTGGAGTTCCGTTTCGGCGTCAACATCCAGGCGTTGCAGACTCAGGGCGAAAAGATGAGCGGCGTGCAGACCGATGCCGGCGTGCTGCAGGCCGATGCCTGCCTGCTGGCCTTGGGCAGTTATTCGCCGTTGCTGCTCGCGCCGATCGGCATCCGCATCCCGGTGTATCCGGTCAAGGGCTATTCGATCACCGTGCCGATCGTCGATGCGGCGCACGCGCCCGAATCGACGATCATGGACGAAACCCACAAGGTGGCGGTGACCCGCCTGGGCGAGCGCATCCGGGTCGGCGGCACCGCCGAACTGGCCGGTTACGACGGCCGCCTGCACGACGCGCGCCGCGACACCCTGCTGCATGTGCTGACCGATCTGTTTCCGCGCGGCGGCGATGCGGGCCGCGCCGAATTCTGGAGCGGGCTGCGGCCGATGACGCCCGACGGCACGCCGGTGCTCGGCGACACGCCGTATTCGAATCTGTACCTCGCCACCGGTCACGGCACCCTGGGCTGGACCATGGCCGCCGGCACCGGGCGGGTGATGGCCGACTTGATGTCCGGCCGCGCGCCGCGGATCAGCCTGGACGGCTTGACCGCGGCGCGGTATCGCCGCTGAGCCTCGGCGCCCGCGAACCGGCGCGACCGGCGCCCGCGATTGCAATCCAGGTCGCAGTCCTGGGGCCGACCCGGGCCGTGGCGCAAGGTCTGGGCGAGGGTGCCTGGGCTATGCTCGGCGGGGTTTAGGGGGAAGTCTTCGCAAGGCAATGCACCGGTTCTGGCGCTCCATCTGGCAGCTCGCGCTGATCCTGCTCGGTCTGACGACCGCGGCGGTGGCATCGGCGCAGCCGTTCGCCTTGTCGCGCCTGGAGCCCTCCACCGATCCGCCGCCCGCGCGCGTGCTGGCCGGCGACTACGACGCGCGCTTCGTGCCGGAGCGGGGCAACGAGATCGCCGTGCTCGACCGCAACTGGCATTGGTGGCGATTGGTCTCCACCCAGGACGTGCCCGCCGACAACGCGCCGCAATTGGTGCTGACCCAGCCGTACCGCAAGTTCGTCGGCATCTGGCGCGCGGGCGCGACCTCGCCGGTGCGCCGCTCGATTCACGGCAAGGCCGCCGATTTCCGCCACTCCTCGCGGTTCCTGGTGTTTCCGCTGGAAGGCGGCCTGCACAAGGGCGAGGTGATCTACCTGCGCGCCGCGGCCGCCGATGTCACCGCCTCGACCCTGCTGGTGATGCCGCTGGACGCGGTGCATCGCCAGGACATGAGCCACATCGCCCTGCGCAGCGTGGTGCTGACCGCGCTCGGGGTGATCGCGCTGCTCGCGTTCGGTTTCTGGGTCGGTCTGAAGGAGCGCGGCTACGCCTATCTGTGCCTGACCCTGGTGGTGCAGACCCTCAACCTGGCGGTGGAGGGCGGCGAGACGCGGATGATTCCGTGGCTGGGCGACATCATGCCGGACCGCCGCACCAATGTCGTTCTGAACACCGCGGCGGTCTTGGCCAGCGTGCGCTTTCTGATGTTCTTCCTCGACCTGCGCGCGACCCAGGCGCCGGTGGCGAAGCTGCTCAACATCTGCAGCTGGCTGCTCGGCGGTCTGTTGCTGGTGTCGATGATCCACACCTGGCGGGCCAGCGCGTCGTTCGGCAACGTGGTGCTGCTGGTGGTGATCGGCGCGATCGTCTACGCCAGCGCGGTGGCGATCGGCCGGCGCCAGCGCGAAGCCTATTTCCTGATGCTGGCGTGGACGCCGCTGATGGCGGTGTTGATCGTGCTGGTCGGTGCGTACCAGCGCTGGTGGCCGTCGTACGGTTGGCTCGAATACGCCTATCCGGTCGGTCTGGTGCTCGGCGGCCTGGGCCTGCTGCTCGGTCTGGCGGCGAAGCTGCAACAACTGCGCCGCGATCACGACAGCGCCAAGCACCGCGCCACCTACGACCGCCTGACCAGCGTGATGACCCGCGCGGCGATCGAGGAAGGCATGCGTCAGGCGATCACCGAAGCGCACCGCGCCTCGCGTCCGCTGACCGTGGTGTTCTTCGACATCGACCATTTCAAGCGCATCAACGACGAACACGGCCACAGCGCCGGCGACGAAGCGCTGCGCACGGTCGCCGAACGCACCCGCAACCGGCTGCGCGCGACCGACCTGTGCGGCCGCTACGGCGGCGACGAAATCCTGGTCGGCCTGCCGGGCACGCGCCTGGAGCAGGGGCTGGTGGTGGCCGAGCATCTGCGCCGCACCATCAGCGCCAATCCGCCGAGCATCAACGGTCGGGTCCTGCCGTTGAGCCTGAGCCTGGGCGTGGCCGAGCTGCGTCCGGGCGAAAGCTTCGATCAGTTGCTCGAACGCGCCGACGCCGCGCTGTACGCGAGCAAGGCCGGCGGCCGAGACCGGGTGACGGTGCAGCAGGCCGCGGCGCACGACATCGCGATCTGATCGGCGTTTTTTCGGATCAGGCGCCGGCCGTTTCGATCGCGCGCCGCACCACCTGCAGTCCCGAACGCGAACGCGCCGGCGTCGCGCCGGCGAAACCGAACACCAGTCCGCCGTGCTGATACGGCGGCCGCTCGCAGTCGCCGTATTTCGACAGCGGATGCACCACGACGCCGTCGCGCCCGCAGGCCTCGGCCACGGCGCGATCGTCGATGCGCGTCGGGCCCTTGAACCACGCGGCGACGTGCATGCCGGCGATGGCCGGTCCGAATTCCAGCACGTCGTCCAGCGTTCGCGCCTGCTCGAGAAACGCCAGGCGCCGCTCGTCGTAGATCGCCCGGGTCTTGCGCAGATGGCGGGCGAGGTGGCCTTCGTGGATGAACGCGGCGAGCACGCCCTGCGCCAGCAGCGCGGTGTGGCCGTCGGCGCTGTGCTTGGCGTCGACGAAGGCGGCGACCAGCGGCTCGGGCACGATCGCATAGGCGATGCGCAGGCCCGGAAACAGGATCTTGTTGAAGCTGCCGACGTAGATCACCCGTCCGGTGTCGTCCAGGCCCTGCAGCGAGGCGATCGGGCGGCCCTGATAGCGGTAGTCGCCGTCGTAATCGTCTTCGATCACATAGGCGTCGCGCTGCCGCGCCCACGCGAGCAACGCCTCGCGCCGCGGCAACGACATCTCGCAGCCCAGTGGATACTGATGCGCGGGCGTGACATAGGCCAGGCGCGCATCGGGCGCGCGCGCCACGCCGGCCGCGACATCCAGTCCGTGTTCGTCGACCGGCACCGGCACCACCTGCAGACCGACCGCACGGAGGCAATGCTGCACCGGCTGATAGCCGGGCGTTTCGCACCAGGCGCGATCGCCCGGATCGGCGACCACCTTGCCAGCCAGTTCCACCGCCTGCTGGGTGCTGGTGACCACGATCACCTGTTCGGGCGAACAACGCACCGCGCGCATCGCCGACGCGTGCGCGGCGATCGCGCCGCGCAGCGCCGGCAGGCCGTTGCTGGCGCCGTATTCCCAGTAATCGCCGCCGGCCTTGCCGGCTTCGCGCAGCAGCAGCCGATTCCAGATCTCGCGTGGGAACAGATCAATCGGCGGCAACGACGGCGTGAACGCCCGCGCCGACGCCGATGCGTAATGGCCCGGATACGCGCGCAATGCCTGCGCGCGTTGCGACAGGCGGCGCGGCGTCGTGTCGGGCTCGGTGTTCGCCGCGCGCGCGGACGGCATCAGGTCGCGTTCGGGCAATTGCGCGGCGACGAAACTGCCGGCGCCGCGGCGGCGCACGATGTAGCCGTCGGCGACCAGTTGATCCAGCGCCCAGTCGACGGTGTTGCGGGCCACGCCGAAGTCCTGGGCGAGCGTGCGGCCCGACGGCAGGCGCGCGTTCGGCGGCAGCGCGCCGCTGACGATCGCGGCGCGGATGCGTTCGCAGATGCGCGCGTACGCCGGCTGCCCGGCTTGCGCCTGCAGACCGGTGACGTCGACGGAAAACACCGAACCGGCATGTTTGACCATGCCGCCATGCTACCGGCCCGGCGCGCGGCTGTATTTGCCGCCGCTCTCAACCGCGCCGCGGACGATGCCGGTCGCGCTGCATCTGCTGGTGATGCGATTGCGCGCAGGCCGGCCCGCAATACAGCCGCTCGGGTTCGCCGTCGAACGGCTCCAGGCAGGTCTGGCTGAGGCAATACCCGGCCGGCGCCGGCCGTACCAGCGTGTCGGCGGCCTGCTGGCGCGCCTGCAGGGATTGGGCCAGGTTGATGGCCTCGAACAACTGGGCCTGGTCGATCAGATCGGTCATGACGTTCGCATCCTTGTGCGCGACGCGGCGCGGCATGCGCCGCCGGGCTCGCAGATTCCCATTGCCCGTTCGCAGGCGATGACACGCGCCGCCGCGGCGATCGTGGATCGGCGCGGATGTGCGTTTTCGTGGGCACGGGCACACCCAGTCGCAGGATCTGATCTGGCCGGCGGTTAGTCTGTATTCCGCGACTTCAGCGGCCATCCAGGAGCGCACCATGAGCCTCGACAACACCCCCGCGGGCGGTCCGCAGACCCGCCGCGCCATCCACGCGCTGCACGCGGCCACCTGGTTCGCGCTGACCCAGGGCGATCGCTACAGCGCCCTGGGGCGCAAGTCGGTCGCCAACGCCTTCTACAACATCCTGCCGATGCTCGCCGAGGTGCGCAAAGCGATGCTCGATGAGGGCGAGCCGGCAAGCGACGTGGTCTCGGTGGCGGCGGCCGCCACCGCGACCGCCGTGGCGTTGCCCGATAGCGGCGGGGCGCATGCGCTCAACGACGATGTCGCTCGTGAGGATGCGAGTGTGGTGGCGATTCAGGATGGGCGGGAATCGTTGCGTTGATGTGGGCGGTGCGGGAGTTCCACCTGGCATCCGTTTCTTTCGATGCACATGTGGCGCCTTTTGCTCCGAACGAGCGATCTGCGTCGTTTCTCCGATGGTTCCCTGTAGGAGCGGCGCGAGCCGCGACCGCGCCATTACAGCTACGCCGCAGGTTACGACGCGCCCGCAATGGCGCGGTCGCGGCTCGCGCCGCTCCTACAGGTAGGCTCTGTGGCTTGCGCTTGAAGCCGCGCAGTTCATCCAGCGCTGCGAGGCTTGTAACTCGCGTTAGCAAAAGCACACCCGAAGGGCGACGCGCATGGATGCGCGTCGCGCGCCACCGGGACATGGATGTCCCGTGTGGCGCGTGCCCGCGTCGGCATCGCACTTGCGGGCCCTTGATTCAAAGAAAAGCGTTTTTCTTTGGTTACCTTTCTTTTGTCGCTTTTGACAAAAGAAAGTAACTCGGCCGCTTGCGGACGAAAGCTGTTGATCTTGCCTTTGGCTTCAAAAGCTCTAGAGCTTCAAAGCTTTGAAGCCTTTGAAGCTGCAAGCAGGATCAAAAGCGTTCCGCCGCTGAAGCGGCGGGTCACTTTCTTTTGTCTAAAGCAACAAAAGAAAGGTAACCAAAGAAAAATGCTTTTTTGTGAATCAAGGGCCCGCGCGTGCGGTGCTTCCGCAGGCATGCGCCACACGGGACATCCTGTCCCGGTGGCGCACGGCGCACATCCATGTGCGCCGCCCTACGGGTGTGCTGTTGTTCTCGCGAGTTCCAAGCCTCGCAGCGCTGGATGAACTGCGCGACTTCTGGCTCAAGCCAAAGCCAAAGCCAAAGCCAAAGCCAAGCCAAGCCAAAAAATCCCAACAAAGTGACTTGTCACTTCATTGGCGAAAGCCGGTGATCTTGTTTGAACCTCTGCGACTTGGAGGTCGAAAACCTCAAGGCCCTCGGACCAACCGCGAAATCGCCGGTATCTACCCACGAGCAAGCCAGCCACCGCCCGGTGTCGAATGGCACAGGCGCCCACGCCGCGCCGGTCGTAAGGTGCGCCGATCCACCGCCATGAGATCCCGCGATGAACCGATTCGTTCCAGCCGCGGCCCTGACCGCGATGCTCTGCGCAGGCATGGCCGGCTCCGCGCTCGCCGCGTCGGAAAAAGCGGCCGCCAGCCCGGCGACCCAGGTCGAAACGGCCAAGCCCGTTGCGGCCAAGAACGACGCAGCCAAAGGCGATCCCGCGAAAGGCGGCTCCGCCCTGTACGACACCGTCGCCGCGCTGGACACGCAGATGTTCGATTCGTTCAATCGCTGCGACGACCCCGCCCAGTTCGAGCGCCATCGTGCGCTGTTCGACGACAAGGTCGAGTTCTATCACGACAACGGCGGGGTCACCTGGACGCGCGAGGAAATGCTGGGCAACGTGCGCAAGAACGTATGCGGAAAGTTCCGCCGCGAGTTGATCCCCGGAACCTTGCGCGTGTACCCGATCAAGGACTTCGGCGCGATGGAAATCGGCGAGCACCGGTTCTGTGCGACCGGCGAAACCACCTGCGCCGGCCGCGGCGAGTTCATCCTGGTCTGGCATCGCGTCGGCGAGCGCTGGCAAGTCACTCGCGCGATCAGCTACGCGCACCGCCCCAACGACTGAGGCGCTCGGGCCGCGCGGTGTCGTCCTGATGGAGGCCGACGCTGCGACTTCGCCAGACTCGCATCGGCTGGGCTCAGTACGTCGATCGCGATGCGATGGGCGCAAACGTGGCGTCGCTGCTCAAAAGAACGTATTGATCGCACCGGTGACGCGATAGCCGTCGTCGGTCAGCAACATCAGCGTCCACTTGTCGAAGGTGGTGCACGGATGCGAGATGCCGGTGCCGACCAGATCGCCGACCTGCAACGGATGCTCGACCGGAAGTTCCAGATAGGCGTGTTGATCGTTCATCTTGACGATGCGCGCGTCGCGCATCGGCCGCGGCGCCGGTTGGCCGGGGCGATGCCAACTCAGCGGGCGCGGCAGGTCGATGTCGTAGGACGCGTCGCGCTTGCCGAGGGTCAACAGCGCCAGCCCGGGTTCGGGCCGCGACTGCACCATCGCCCATACTTCCAGCGCCGGTTGCAGACCGTGGCGGAAACTGGCGTCGTGACGGGTGCGCATTTCCCGCTGCAGTCCATGGTAGAGCCCGTGGTCCGAAGTCAGATAGCAGCCGGACCGCAGTATTCGCCGCAGCGGACACGAGGTGTCGCCCACACTGTTGAAGGCGTCTGCGACGAAGTCGAAATAAGCCGAACCGCCGGCGCTGATCAGGATCTCGTCGCCGTCGAACAATCCTTCGCTATCGCAACGCCTCGTCAGCGCGACCATCTGGGTCAGCAGCGACTGCACGCGTTGCAGATCGGCATCGCGATCGGCGCTTACCCACAAGCCTTCGTAGCCTTCGATCCCGGCCAGCGACAGATGCGAAGCCGCATGCACTTCGCGCGCGAGCTGCAGCGCCGGGTCGAGGCCGCGCACGCCGCTGCGTCCGCCCTCGGCGCCGAGTTCGACCAGCACCGGCAGGTGCCGTTGCGGCGCGATCTGTTGCATCACATGGTTCAGGCGCTGTACGCCCGCGCTGGAATCGACCAGCACCCAGGCCTGGAAATCGGCGTCCTCGCGCAGCAGCGCGGCGAGGCTTTCGATATCGGCGATCGCCACCAACTGGTTGGCCAGCAGCACCCGCTTGACGCCGAAACGGTGGGCCACGCGCAACTGCGGAATGGTCGCCAGGGTGATCGCCCAGGCGCCGGCGTCGAGTTGGGCCTGGAACAACTGCGGGCTCATCGTGGTCTTGCCGTGCGGCGCGAGCAGGGCGTCGGCGCGTTCGACGAAGTCGCGCATCCAGGCGATGTTGTGGTCCAGCGTCGATTGCCGCAGCACCGCGACCGGATAGGACAGCAAGCCGTCGAGCACGTTGAGGCCCAGTTCGCCGAGCGTGTCCTGGCGCAGCGGCTGCCGCAGGGCCAGGCCCTTGGTGCCGGGATGCAGCCACTGGTGCGCGAGCTCGCGCAGCGCGTCGTTCATCGGACTGCTCCATTCATCGTGGTGCTCCAGGATAAGTTCGGACCTCATCGACCGCGCCGGCCATCGGCCTGGCATCGGTCGCAGTCGTTGCTGCTCATCATGCGCGTCTGGCTCAAGGCGAGCAGCCAGCGGCATCACATCTTTCGTTTGAATAAATTTAAAAAAATGATCTTTCGAATCGCCGTCAGAGACTAGCAAATACGCCTGTATTTATGCATTGTGCGGCGTGAAACGGATACGGAACCGTGCAAGTTCATTCGCGCGCCGGCGCCGATGAGGGTCGATCGCAAGATCGGAATCGACGCCATCGCCGGTCGCGCGCTTCGCGCCACTAGCCGTATTCGTATCCATCCCGCTGTTCACTCCACCGCACCGATCGAGGCACCCGCATGAACCGACGCGATTTTCTCGCCACCTCCGCGACCGCGAGCACGCTGCTGGCCAGCAGCGCGTTCACTCCGGCGTTCGCGCGCACCCGCTCGAAGCTGCGGATCGGCCTGATCGGCGTGGGCATGCGCGGCCAGGTCCATCTGACCGAACTGCTGCGTCGCGAGGACGTGGACGTGGTCGCGTTGTGCGATGTCGAGCCGATCATGCTCGATCGTTCGCTGGCGATGATCGCCAAGGCCGGCAAGGCCAAGCCCGCGACCTACGGCGCCGACGGCGACCTCGACGCCTATCGCGCGATGCTGGCCAAGGGCGGGCTGGACGCGGTGATCATCGCCACGCCCTGGGAGTTCCACGCCGCGCAGGCGATCGCGGCGATGCAGGCCAAGGTCGCGGTGGGCTGCGAGGTGGTCGCCGGCCTCACCCTCGACGATCACTGGCAGGTGCTGCGCGCTCAGCAGAGCACCGGCACGCCGTATATGCTGCTGGAAAACGTGTGCTATCGCCGCGACGTGCTGGCCGCGCTCAACATGGTGCGGCAGGGCCTGTTCGGCGAAATCGTGCATCTGCAGGGCGGTTATCAGCACGATCTGCGCGGGGTCAAGTTCAACAGCGGCAATCCCGACCAGCCCTACGGCAGCGGCGTGGAGTTCGGTCCGAAGGCGTGGTCGGAAGCGCGCTGGCGCACCGAGCATTCGGTCAAGCGCGACGGCGATCTGTATCCGAGCCACGGCATCGGCCCGTGCGCGATGGCGATCGATATCCACCGCGGCAACCGCTTCACCCATCTGAGCGCGTTCTCGAGCAAGCCGCGCGGCCTGCACGATTACATCGTCAAGAAGGCCGGGCCGGAGCATCCGAACGCGAAGGTCAAATTCAAGCTCGGCGATATGGTGACGACGCAACTGCTGTGCGAGAACGGCGAGACCATCGTGCTGCAGCACGACACCTCGCTGCCGCGCCCGTACTCGCTGGGCTTCCGCGTGCAGGGCACGAACGGCTTGTGGATGGACGTCAACGATTCGATCCATATCGAAGGCAAGAGCCAGCCGCACAAGTGGGACAAGGCCGACGACTGGTTCGCCAAGTACGATCATCCGCTGTGGCAGCGCTTCGCCAGCGCCGCCGCCGATGCCGGTCACGGCGGCATGGATTTCTTCGTCATTCACGCCTTCGTCGAAGCGCTCAAGGCCGATGCGCCGATGCCGATCGACATCTTCGACGCGATCGCCTGGAGCGCGATCACGCCGCTGTCGGAGCAATCGATCGCCGAGCACAAGACCCTGGAATTCCCGGACTTCACCAACGGCAAGTGGAAAGACCGCAAGCCGATCTTCGCCCTGAACGACCGCTACTGAGGTCGGCCGTTCGATCTCGCCGCGAGCGCTCGCTCGTGGTTGCCGCGCAGGCTCGCCCACGAGGCGAGCCTGCGCTCAGGGCTTGGCATCGAATCCGATCACCGCATTGTCCAACGGCATCTGCGCCTGGCGCGGCTGCGGCTTGGCGTCGAACGCCGAAGTCGAATCCAGCACCTGATCGATCGATCGCGTACCCGAATAGCTGAAGGCATCGAATACGAACGGCAGGCCTTCGGATTGCTCGAAGGTCGGCGCATTCGACACGTGCAGGTGAAGATGCGGCCCGCCGGTGTTGCCGGACTGGCCGAGCCGGCCCAGGCTCTGGCCGCGGCGCACGCGTTCGCCGATCTTCACCGCCACGCTGCCGCGTTGCAGATGCGCGTAATGCACATAGACCCGCGGCGCGATTTCCAGGATCACGTAATTGCCGTACAGCGCGTCGGCGCTCAGCGTGGACGGTTCGGACTGCGGCGACAGCGGCGCGTGTTCGGCCTGGCCGTCGCGCGCGCCGCGCACGATGCCGTCGGCCGCGGCAAGCACGTCGGCGCCGTAGCCGATCCAGTCGGCATGCTTGGTTTTACGCAGCTCGCCGGCGCCGTCGCGCACGGCATGGCCGCGCGCGTCCAGGCCGACCAGATCCAGCGCATAACGTTGCGGGATGGTGACATCGCCATTGGCCACCACCAGGCTGCCCCAGTGATGCGACTGCGAATTCGACGGACCTTCGTAGGCCAGCCATTGGCCGCCGCGCAACGGCGGACCCAGCACCACCGGCGGCGCGCTGGCGAGCGCTACTCGCGCGCCGTCGACCCAAAGTTTCGTGCCTTTCGTGGTTTCGAATTCGATGCGGTGGCGCAGGCTCGTCGGCGCGGGGCGCGCGGCCGGCAGGGTCAGCCAGACGAATAGCTCGCCGCGCAGGCCACCGCCGATCGCGACGCCGTCCTCGGGCTTAGCGCCCTCGGGGGCGCGCGGAATAGCGATGCGCTGCAGGGCTTCGCCCTGGAAATCCGCGAGCGCGGTGTCGCTGTCGTCGGCGTATACGGTCAGACGCTTGACTCGCAGCACGCCGGTATCGCGATAGAAGTTGCTCAGGTGCAGTTCGTAGGCGAGGTGGCCGGCGCCGTCGGTGGCCGCGACCGCGGCCGGCGCCCACGGCACCCGCGCTTCGACCGGCGCCTGCAGTGCCGGGTCGAGGGCCGCGCTGCGCGCCGGCATCGGCGCGGCGATGGCTACGAGCAGACCCAGCCCGGCCAGCGCCGAACCCAGCCGTGGCGCTGCGCGCCGATTCAGTGCGATAGCCATCGATTTTCCTGGATGACGCCGGGCGGCGCGGATGGGCGGAAATGCTACCGCACCGCGCACGTATTGCCGGTGCCTTGTGGCGCCCGGGCGGCGACGACCGTCGGTCGCTAACTGTCAAAAATTAGTTGACAGGTTTTGAAGAAACTGAATAACCTTTAAAAAACAATTTACAGGTTACGACGATGCGCCGTGCCCGCGAACGGTTGTTGTCCGGCGTCTGGCTGCTGTGCGCGGCGCTGACCGCCTGCGCGGACACGCGGTCCGGCGCATCGACCGCGTCCGCCCGATCCGAACCCGAGTCCGCCATGCCGATCGCGTCCTCCCTCGTGCTTATCGATGCGCCGAGCAATCTCGGCCTGCGCCCTCCGCGGCCCGGTGTCGAGCCCGGCGTGCGGCGCATGCCCGATGCGCTGCGCGCGACCGGTTTGTTGCCGCGTTTGCATGCGCATGACGGCGGCCGGGTCGAGGCGCCGGCGTATTCGCCCGAGCCCGATCACGCGACCGGTTTCCGCAACGGCGCGGCGATCGCTGACTACAGCCAGAGCCTCGCCGATCGCCTGTCGCCCTGGCTGCGGCGCAAGCGGTTCGTGCTGGTGCTCGGCGGCGATTGCAGCGTGCTGCTGGGCAGCGGCCTGGCCCTGAAGCAACACGGACGCTACGGATTGGCCTTCGTCGATGCGCACGACGACTTCTCGTTCGCGCGCGATCGCCGGCGCTATCAAGGCCATTTCGCCGCGGCCGGGCTCGACCTGGGCCTGTCGACCGGACACGGGACGGAGGCGTTGTCGAATCTGCGCGGGCAATCGCCGTATTTCCGCGGTGAGGACGTGGTCCATCTGGGCCTGGTGACGACCGACGACGACCGGCGCGATTACGACGTCGAAAGTTTCGAGCGCTCGGGAATCCACAGCATCGACGCCGCCACGATCCATCGCGACGGCGCGCGGCAGGTCGCCGATCGCGCGCGCACCCGCCTGGAGGCGATGCCGACCGAGGGCTACTGGATCCACGTCGATGCCGACGTGCTCGCCGAGCGGGTGATGCCGGCGGTGGACTCGCTGAACCCCGACGGCCTGGATTTCGAGCAACTGCGCGCGCTGCTGGCGCCGTTGCTGGCCAGTCCCAAGGCGATCGGCATGGAGCTGACGATCTTCGATCCGGACCTGGACCCGGACGGAACGCTCGCGCGGCGCCTGAGCGATGCGATCGTGGGCGCGTTCGAGGACAGCGGGCGCTTGCGCGAGTGAGCGCGGTCTGATCGAGCGAGTTCGCCGAGGCGCCGCGAATCAACCAAAGCCTGCGTCGAATCAAGTCGCGCGGAAATCCGGATACCGCGACGCCAGCCGCGCTTTCACCGAATCGGGAACCGCCACGCCATCGAGCCACAGTCGGCGCAAATTCGGCAGCTGGTCCAGCAGCGGCAGCAAGGATTCGACAGGCATCGGCGCATACCCTTGAGCGCCGCCGATCGAAAGATATTCCAGCGCCGGCAAGCCGCGCAGCAGATACAGATCGTCCACGCTCAGCGAGGTCGCCCACAGGTCCAGTTCGCGCATCTGCTTCAACTCGCAGATCGCCTCCAGACCGGCGCGCGAAATCGCGGTTCTGCCGGCGTGCAGACCGGTCAGCGCCGGCAAGCGCGCCAGTTGCCCCGCCATCGCATCCTCGAACGGCGTCGCCTCGATATCCAAGGTTTGCAGCGTGCTCATTCCCATCAAGGCATCGAACGCTCGCGGCGTGAGTCGCGAACTCTGGATGCCGAGTTCGATCAGGCCAGGACAGCGCGCGACGTCCAGCAGATCCGCTTCCGCCAATCCCGTCAACTCGCGAAAGACACGCAGGTCCTTCGCCTGAGCGAAGCCGCCGGGCCGGCCGCGCGGAAGGATGCGCAGGACGTCGAGTTCGCGCAGGCCGGCGATCGCGAGCACCTCGCGCATCGCCGCGCGGCTGACATCGCAATTGAGATGGAGTCGTTGCAGCGACGGCAGCTTGCGCAAGCCCTTGGCGCGCGTCGCGCTCAGGCGGCCCATGGAATGCAGGCTCAGGCGCGCGATCGGCCCCTGCGCGGCGAGCGCGGCGATGTCGTCGGCATCGAAATGCTCGTCCAGCGTTTTCCAATCGTCCGTTTGCATGCGCCGCCGCCGACATCGAGGATTTGCGCGGATGATCGAGGCCGCGCTTTGCCGGGTCAACACGCTCGCCCGGAACAGGAGCGGGTTGGTGCCTTATTCGACCGACGCGCCCAGGTCGGCCTGCAAAGTCCGGTAATCGCGCGGCGCCATCCCGACCGTCGCCTTGAACTGCCGCGCGAACGCGCTTTGATCGGAAAAACCGCAAGCCAATCCGACCTGAGCGATGCTGGCGTCGCCACGCAGATGGTGCATCGCCGCTTCGATCCGCAGCTTGGTCAGGCTCTGCTGCGGGGTCAGCTGAAACACGCGCTGGAAGTGGCGTTCCAGTTGCGCCACCGACAGGTTCGCCAGCTGCGCCAGCGCGGTGACGCGCAGCGGCCCGGCGTAATGCTGCTGCATGTGTTCGGTGACCCGGCGCAGGCGTTCGTAGGTGGGATCGCGCCCGTCGGGCGCGCCGAGGTCGCGCGACAGGCCGACCAGTCCGCAGCCGCCGTCGGCCAAGGGCAGCGGACGCTTGCCGGTCAGGCACCAGCCCGGTTGCCGGTTCGGGTACAGATGCACTTCCAGCTGATTCTCGATGATGTCGCCGGCGAGCACGCGCCGATCCTGCAACGCATAGCGCCCGCCCAGGCGCGCGGGAAACACGTCGGCGACCGCGCGGCCGATCACGTCCTCGCGCCGCTTCAGGCCCAGGCGCCGCACCAGGGTCAGGTTGGCGTGGGTGTAGCGGCCGGCGGCGTCCTTGACGAAGAACACCACGTCCGGCAATGCGTCGCACAGGGTCTGCATCAGTCCGGCATCGATCCGGACCGAAGCGTCGTTGAGGCTGGCGGTGGGCGAGGGCATGGCAGCGGGACAAGGCCGGACCGGCGGTTCGGCGATTATGCCGAATTCCGCATCCGGCGCCGGCAAGCTGCGCTAGACCGCGACCGGCCCGGGCCGCGAGCATGGACGGATGCACAGCCTCGACATCATCGACTCGCACACCGGCGGCGAACCCACCCGCGTGGTGATCTCCGGATTCCCCGATCTGGGCGCCGGCAGCCTGGCGCAGCAGCGCGAGCGCTTTCGCGACCGGTTCGATCATTGGCGCAGCGCGATCGCCTGCGAGCCGCGCGGCTCGGACACGGTGGTCGGCGCGCTGCTGCTGCCGGCGCGGGCGGCCGACGCCTGCGCGGGCGTGATCTTCTTCAATAACGTCGGTTACCTGGGCATGTGCGGGCACGGCACGATCGGGCTGGTGCGCACCTTGCAGCACCTGGGACGGATCGCGCCGGGCCGGCACCGGATCGAAACGCCGGTCGGCACGGTCGGCGCGGAACTGCATGAAGACGGACGGGTCTCGGTCGACAACGTCGAAAGCCGCCGTCACGCCGCGAACGTCAGCGTGCAGGTCGAGGGCTACGGCGAAGTCGTCGGCGATGTCGCCTGGGGTGGCAACTGGTTCTTCATCGCCAAGACCACGCGCGAGATTTCGCTGGCGACGCAACGCGAATTGACCGCGTACGCCGAAGCGATCCGCCATGCCCTGGTCGCGGCCGGCATCACCGGCGCCGACGGCGCCGAGATCGATCACATCGAACTGGAAACCGCCTCACTCACGCCCGGCATCGACGGGCGCAACTTCGTGCTGTGCCCGGGCCTGGCGTACGACCGCTCGCCCTGCGGCACCGGCACCAGCGCCAAGCTGGCCTGCCTGGCCGCCGACGGCAAACTCGCGCCGGATGCGGTGTGGCGACAGGAAAGCGTGCTCGGCAGCGTGTTCGAAGGCCGCTACCGCGTTGGCGAACACGGCGTCCTGCCGACCATCACCGGCAGCGCCTACATCACCGCCCGCGCGCAATTGCTGATCGACGACAACGATCCCTTCGCCTGGGGCGTGGTGGCGCGCTGAGCGATGGCGGCCTTCGACCTCATCGTGATCGGCGCCGGCATCGTCGGCACCGCCTGCGCCGAACTCGCCGTGCGCGAGGGGCTGCGCGTGGCCGTGGTCGAATCCGGCGCGGTCGGCGGCGGCGCGACCGCGGCGGCGATGGGGCATCTGGTGGCGATGGACGACGATCCGGCCGAACTGGCGTTGTCGCGCTATTCGCTGGGCCTGTGGGAACGGTTCGCGAGCCTGCCCGAGGCCGAATTCAGCCGCTGCGGCACCTTGTGGGTCGCGCGCGAAGACAGCGAGTTCGCCAGCGTTGCGGCCAAGATCGCGCGACTGGCCGCGGCCGGCGTGCAGGCGCGGCGGATCGAGGCCGATGAGTTGTATCGACTGGAACCCGCGCTGGCCGCCGGTTTGCGCGGCGGCATGCTGGTGGCCGATGAGGCGGTGGTGTATCCGCCGCGAGTCGCGCTGCATCTGCTCGGCCTGGCGCGCGAGGGCGGCGCGAGCTGTTTGCTGGGACGGCGCGCGATCGGGTTGAGCGCCGACGGCGTGCGTCTGGACGACGGCTCCAGCCTGATCGGTCCGGTATTGGTCGCGACCGGCTGCGCCTTGCCCGAGTTGTTGCCGCGCTTGCCGATGCGTTCGCGCAAGGGCCATCTGGTCATCACCGAACGCTATCCGGGGCGCGTGCATCACCAACTGCTGGAGCTTGGTTACGCCGACAGCGCGCACGGCGACGCCGACAGCAGCGTCGCGTTCAATGTGCAGCCGCGTCCGACCGGGCAGATCCTGATCGGTTCCTCGCGCGAGTTCGGTGTCGACGATCGCGACGTGTCGCCGGCGATGCTGCGGCGCATGCTCGAACGCGCGTTCGCGTTCGTGCCGATGCTGCGCGAATTGCAGGCGCTGCGGGTGTGGACGGGATTTCGCCCGACCACCTTCGACGGCCGGCCGTATATCGGCGCGGTCGCCGAGCGCGCGCACACCTGGGTCGCCGCAGGCCACGAAGGTTTGGGCGTGACCACCGCGCTGGGGACCGCGCGGTTGCTGATCGATCAGATGCTCGGCCGCGCGCCGGCGATCGATCCGGCGCCGTTCCTGCCGGCGCGGGCGCTGCAATGACGGCGCCGAACGTACGTGTGCATATCGACGGCGTCGCGGTCGAAGTGCCGGCCGGGGCCAGCGTCGCCGCGGCGATCGCTACCAGCAGCGAAGTCGCGCCGCGGTTTCGCCGCTCGCGTTCGGGTCAGCCGCGCGCGCCCTTGTGCGGCATGGGCGTGTGTTTCGAATGTCGGGTGACGATCGACGGCGCCGCGCATCAGCGCGCCTGCCTGACCGTCGCGCGCGAAGGCATGCAGGTGCACTGCGATGACTGAGCACTGCGACGTGCTGGTGATCGGCGCCGGTCCGGCCGGGCTCGCCGCCGCGTGCGCGGCCGCGGCGCACGGCGCGAAGGTGGTGTTGGTCGACATGCAGCCGCGCGCGGGCGGGCAGGTGTGGCGACAGGACCTGCGCAAGCCCGCGGTCGCGGCGGCGCGCGCGGCTTTCGCCGAATTGTCGGCGCGGCCGGATATCCGCTGCCTGCAACAGGCGCAGGTGGTCGCGGCGCGACCCGGACAGGTATTGATCGAACACGCCGGTACGGCGATGGAGTTGCATTACCGCGCACTGGTGCTGGCGACCGGCGCGCGTGAGCTGCTGCTGCCGTTTCCGGGCTGGACACTGCCCGGCGTGACCGGGGCCGGCGCGCTGCAGGCGCTGGTCAAGCAAGGCTGGCCGATCGCCGGCAAGCGCGTGCTGGTCGCCGGCAGCGGCCCGCTGTTGCTGGCCGCGGCGGCGACGCTGCATGCGCACGGCGCGCAGGTGCTGGCGATCTGCGAACAAGCGCCGGCCGCGCAATTGCGCGGTTTCGCGATGCAGTTGTGGCGCTGGCCGTCCAAGCTGATACAAGCCGCCGGGCTGCGTGCGCGTCTGGCCGGCGTGCCGTATCGCAGCGGCATCTGGGTGCGTGCTGCATCGGGCGATGAGCGCGTGACCGAGGTCGAGATCGAAAGCGCGCGTGGCGTCGAACGTATCGCCTGCGATCACGTGGCCGTCGGGTATGGGTTGGTCGCCAATACCGAACTGGCGCAGCAGCTCGGTTGCGAACTGACCGCGCAGGACCCGCACCCGCATGTACGCGTGGATACGCGCCTGATGACCAGCGTGGCCGATGTGTATGCGGCCGGCGAAGCCTGCGGCATCGGCGGTGTCGACACGGCCCGGATCGAGGGCGCGATGGCCGGCTGTTTCGCCGCGGGCGCCGATAAAGAAGCCGAAGCGCTGCGCGCGCGTCGCGATCACGCCCGCGCCTTCGCCGCGCTGCTGCCGCGCCATTTCGCCTTGCGCAAGCAGATCCATCTCGCCGCGACCCCTCCGACCGTGGTCTGCCGCTGCGAGGACGTGAGCCTGTCGCAATTGCAGGATCACCACGACTGGCGCGCGGCCAAGCTCGCCACCCGCTGCGGCATGGGCAGTTGCCAGGGCCGCATCTGCGGCGCGGCGCTGGCCGAGTTGCGGGTGTTCGACAGCACGCGCCCCGCTACGAACGCGGCGCATCCGACTCCTGTTCCCCCGACACCGGCCACGACCGCGCACAGCGCGCGACCGCCGGTCTTCCCCACCCGGTTGGCCAGCCTCGCCGGGTCTTTTTCTTCCGAGGGCAAAGCGGCCGAGCACGATCCGGCCGCGCAATCCAAGCCTTAGCCCAATCCCGCTTCGTTATTCGCTTCGCCCTCCCTTCATTCCCGAACACAAGGAACCCACCCCATGGCCAACGCAACCTTCTGGCGCGGCGTCATCCCCGCGATCACCACGCCGTTCAACGCCGACGGTTCGATCGATCACGACTTCCTCGGCCGCCACGCCAACACCCTGATCGACGCGGGCTGCGTCGGCATCGTGCCGCTGGGTTCGCTCGGCGAAGCGGCGACGCTGAGCTTCGACGACAAGCTCGCGATCCTGCGCACCCTGGTCAAGGCACTGAACGGCCGCGCGCCGGTGATCCCGGGCATCGCCGCCTTGTCGACCGAGGAAGCGGTGCGGCTGGCGCGCGAAGCGCAGGCGATCGGCTGCGCCGGCCTGATGGTGCTGCCGCCGTATGTCTACTCGACCGATTGGCGCGAGATGAAGGCGCATGTCAGCGCGGTGATCGCCGCCACCGATCTGCCGTGCATGCTCTACAACAACCCGGTGGCCTACAAGACCGACTTCGTGCCCGAGCAGATCGCCGAACTCGCCGCGCAGCACGCCAATCTGCAGGCGGTGAAGGAATCCTCGGCCGACGTGCGCCGGTTCGCGGCGATCCGCGCTTTGCTCGCCGATCGTCTGGATCTGCTGGTCGGCATGGACGATGCCATCGTCGAGGGCGTGGCGATGGGCGCGACCGGCTGGATCGCCGGCCTGGTCAATGCCTATCCGAAGGAATCGGTGCGCTTGTTCGAACTCGCCCGCGACGGCGGCGCGCCCGCGGCGGCCGAACTGTATGCGTGGTTCCTGCCGCTGCTGCGCCTGGACACCGTGCCGAAGTTCGTGCAGCTGATCAAGCTGGTGCAAGAGCGCGTCGGCCTGGGCAGCGAGCGCGTGCGCGCGCCGCGGCTGGTGCTCGACGGCGCCGAGCGCGCGGCGGCGTTGGCGGTGATCGAACACGCGATCGCCGTGCATCCGAACGCGGGGCGCTGAGATGAGCGCGCGCGAGCCAGTATTGATCGAGGGCGGCTGGCAGGCATCGCGCGATGCCGGCGGCGACTTTCGTGCTTTCGATCCGAGTTGCGGCGAAGCGGTCGGGCCGGTGTTTCCGGTCTCGGGCGCGGGCGACGTCGAAGCCGCGCTGGCCTCGGCCGCCGCGGTCGCCGACGAACTGGCCGCGTGCGATCCCGAACGCATCGCCGACTTCCTCGATGCGTATGCGCTGGCGATCGAGCACGACGCGTCCGATCTGGTCGCGCTCGCGCATCTGGAAACCGCGCTGCCGAACGAGCCGCGTCTGGCCAAGGTCGAACTGCCGCGCACCACCGGGCAGTTGCGCCAGGCCGCGCGCGCGGTGCGCGAGCGGTCCTGGACCCAGCCGACGATCGATACCGCCGTCGGCCTGCGCAGCCATCTGGCGCCGCTGCACAAACCGGTGCTGGTGTTCGGGCCGAACAATTTCCCGTTCGCCTTCAACGCGGTGGCCGGCAGCGATTTCGCCTCGGCGATCGCGGCGCGCAACCCGGTGATCGCCAAGGTCCATCCTTCGCATCCGGCGACCAGTCAGCGCCTGGCCGAACTGGCGCATCGCGCGTTGACGCAGGCCGGCTTGCCGGCCGCGTCCTTGCAGGTGCTGTATCACCTGCCGCCCGAACTGGGCATGCGGTTGGCCGGCGACGCGCGCCTGGGCGCGTTGGCGTTCACCGGCAGCCGCCGCGCCGGATTGGCGTTGAAGGCGGCGGCCGATGCGGCCGGGGTGCCGGCGTATCTGGAACTGTCGAGCATCAACCCGGTGTTCGTGCTGCCCGGCGCCTTGCGCGAACGCGGCGCGGCGCTGGCGCAGGAGTTCTTCGCGTCGTGCACGATGGGCGCCGGCCAGTTCTGCACCAATCCCGGCGTGGTGGTGGTCGCGCGCGGCGAACTCGGCGATGCCTTCGTCGACGCGGCCGCGGCCTTGTTCGCGCAGGCGCCGGCCGGCGTACTGTTCTCGCAGGGCGTGGCCGATCACTTCCGCGAATCGACGGCGCAGTGGCGCGCCGCCGGCGCGAGCCTGATCGGCGGCGGCGCGCAGTCGTCCGATGCGGGTTATCGCGTGCAACCGGCGCTGTGGTCGATCGATGCCGAGGCCTTCATCGCCGATCCGCGCCTGCGCGGCGAGGCGTTCGGGCCGGCCAGCCTGATCGTGCGCACGCGCGACGATTACTACGACATGCTGTCGATCGCGCACGCTCTGGAAGGCAATCTGACCGCGACGATCTATGCCGCGAGCGACGATGCCTACGTGCAAGCCGCGTTGGCCGCACGGTTGCGGCCGCGCGTGGGACGGCTGATCGGCAACCGCATGCCGACCGGCGTCGCGGTCAGCGCGGCGATGAATCATGGCGGGCCGTATC
The DNA here is from genome assembly GCF_014779555.2 of Lysobacter capsici. NCBI lineage: Bacteria > Pseudomonadati > Pseudomonadota > Gammaproteobacteria > Lysobacterales > Lysobacteraceae > Lysobacter > Lysobacter capsici. The sequence continues at coordinate 5,313,891 of NZ_CP094357.1, read as the reverse complement.
CGAGCACCGCCCATCCGGGCTTCACCTCGGTCGGCCTGCCGGCGGCGATCCGGCGCTTCGCCGCGCTGCATTGCTACGATCAGATCGACGATGCGCTGCTGCCGCCGGAACTGCGCGATCGCAATCCTGGCGGCGTGGCGCGTTGCATCGACGGGCAATGGCGAACGGACGATATCGGAGCATCGGCATGAATCAACCCACATCGCAGATCGGCGGCCTGAGCCTGGAGCAGGCGCGCGCGCAACTGCGCCCATGGACGCAGCGCGCGGCGGTGATCGGCGAAGGCGAATACCAGCAGCGCATCGAACGCGCGCGCGCCTTGCTGCGCGCGAACGGACGCGATGCGTTGCTGATCGGCGCCGGTACGTCGCTGCGTTACTTCACTGGCGTCACCTGGGGCGCCAGCGAGCGTCTGGTCGCGATGCTGCTGACCCTGGACGGCGATCCGCTGCTGATCTGCCCAGGGTTCGAAGCCGGCTCGCTCGCCCACGAGTTGAAGATCCCGGCGCAGCCGCGCTACTGGGAGGAACACGAAGATCCGTACGCATTGGTCGTCGACGGCCTGCGCGCCCGCGGCGCGAGCCGGCTGGCGCTGGACCCGGCAGCGGCGTTCGCGATCTTCACCGGCCTGCGCGCGGCGTCGCCCACGCTGGATCTGAGCGACGCGAGCGTCATCGTCGATGGTTGCCGCGCGGCCAAGACCCCGGCCGAGCTGGCGCTGATGAAGCAGGCGACCGCGATGACCTTGCAGGCTCATCGCCTCGCCGCCGGCCTGGCCGAGCCCGGCGTCACCACCACCCAGTTGCGCCGCTTCATCGACGAAGCGCATCGCGCGTTCGGCGCCGACAACGGCTCGACCTTCTGCATCGTCCAGTTCGGCCAGGCCACCGCGTATCCGCACGGCATTCCCGGCGAACAGACCCTGCGCGAGGGCGAACTGGTGCTGGTCGACACCGGCTGCGCGGTGCAGGGCTATCAGTCCGACATCACCCGCACCTACATCTGCGGACGCGCCGACGCGCAGCAGCAGCAGCGGATCTGGGATCTGGAACTGGCCGCGCAACAGGCCGCGTTCGCCGCGGTGCGTCCCGGCGTCAGCGGCGAGGCGGTCGATCGCGCCGCGCGCGAGGTGCTCGAACGCGGCGGCCTGGGGCCGGATTACCGACTGCCCGGCCTGCCGCATCGCACCGGTCACGGCTGCGGCATGAGCGTGCACGAGGCGCCGTACCTGGTGCGCGGCAATACCCGCGGGCTCGAAGTCGGCAACTGCTGTTCGAACGAACCGATGATCGTGGTGCCCGATCGTTTCGGCGTCCGTCTGGAAGACCATTTCTACGTCACCGAAGACGGCGCGGCCTGGTTCACGCCACCGTCGCTGGCGATCGATCGGCCGTTCGCGGATTAGTTGCTGCGTCGGCGGGCCGCGCGAACTCGTGGTGATCGTTGCCTGTCCGGCGCGGTGGCATGCGCCAGGGCCGCGCGCGGCCCGGATCGGCCGGGCCGGCGGCAGACACTTCAGGCACATCCGCGGCCGCGCGCTTTGCCGCATGATGGCCGACACCCGTCCGCAACCCATCCGAGTCTTGCGATGACCTCGAACCGCTCCCGCTACGCCCGCGTCCACCTGTCCGTCGCACCCATGGCCGTGTTGACCGCCGCGCTCGCGCTCGGCCTGAATCTGACGCCGGCGTTCGCCGCCGCCGCGGCGCCCGCGCAGGCCGCCGCCGCCGCGACGCCCGCGAGCAGCGAGGCCGCCACGCGTTTCAAGGCGCTGTACACGCGCGAATGGAAGTGGCGTCAGGCCCAGTTCGCCGGCGGCGACGACGAGGACGTGCAGGGCCAGCCGGCCTCGCGCCTGCCCAAGGTCGACTTGGCCACCCAGGCCATGCGCGAGCGCTACTGGGCGCAAGTGATGAGCGAACTGGAGGCGATCGACCCATCCGCGCTGGGCGACGAAGACCAGGTCAACTACGAAGTGTTCCGCCAGCAGATCAGCAGCCTGCTCGCCAATCAGCGGCTGCGCGACTGGGAGATGCCATTCAACAGCGACAGCGCGTTCTGGACCAATCTGGGCTTCGGCGCGCGCCGGCCGATCCGCGATGTCGTCGGCTACGAACGCTATATCGGTAAGCTGCGCGATATTCCGCGCTATTTCGACGATCAGATCAGCAACATGCGCGACGGCCTCAAGCGCGGCTACAGCGTGCCGCGGGTGACTCTGACCGGCCGCGACGTGTCGATCAAGGAAGTGGTCGACGCCAAGCTCGAAGACAATCTGCTGTACACCCCGTTCAAGCAGATGCCGGCGAACATTCCCGCCGCCGAACAGGCGCGGTTGCGCGCGCAGGCGACGAAGGCGATCGACGAATCGGTGCTGCCCGCGTATCGCAAGCTGCTCGCGTTCATGCAGAACGAGTACATGCAGCAGGCGCGCACCACCCTGGCGGCCGAGGTGATGCCGGGCGGCAAGGAGTTGTACCGCGCGAAGATCCGCGAATTCACCACGCTGGATCTGTCGCCGGCCGAAATTCACAAGATCGGCGTGGAGGAAGTCGCCAAGATCCGCGCGCAGATGGACGAGACCATCGTCAAGACCGGGTTCAAGGGCAGCTTCCCCGAATTCCTGCATTACCTGCGCACCGATCCCAAGTTCTATCCCAAGACCGGCGAAGAGCTGCTGATGCGCGCCTCGTGGCTGGCCAAGCGCGTCGACGGCGAGATCGGCAATTACATCGGCCTGCTGCCGCGCCAGCGTTTCGCGATCCGCCCGGTGCCGCCGGATCTGGCGCCGTTCTACACCGCCGGCCGCGGCGGTCGCGACGTGTACCTGCTCAACACCTACGACCTGCCGTCGCGTCCGCTGTTCAATCTGCCGGCGCTGACCTTGCACGAGTCCTCGCCGGGCCATTCGCTGCAGACCTCGCTCGCGGCCGAGCACGAAGGCTTGCCGGATTTCCGCCGTTACACCTATATCTCCGCGTACGGCGAGGGTTGGGCCTTGTACTCGGAGAAGCTCGGCATCGAGATGGGGCTGTACGACACGCCCTACGATTACTTCGGTTACCTGACCTACCAGATGTGGCGCGCGAGCCGATTGGTGGTCGACACCGGCATCCATCACCTGGGCTGGACGCGCGAACAGGCGCAGGCGTTCCTGCGCGACAACACCGCGCTGAGCGAGCACGAGATCGAGACCGAAGTCGATCGCTACATCGGCTGGCCGGGGCAGGCGCTGTCGTATTACCTGGGCGAGATGAGCATCGTGCGGTCGCGCGAAAAGGCCGAGAAGGCCTTGGGGTCGGACTTCGACATCCGCGCGTTCCACGATGCGATTCTGGCGCTGGGTTCGGTGCCGTTGCCGGTGCTGGAGCGGCGGGTGGATCGGTTTATCGAGGAGAGCCGGGCTAAGGCGGCGGAGAAGAAGGCGGGCAAGGCGAAAGCCTCGTCTTGAGCCGATGCAGGTCGCGGGTTGTTGCCCGCGACCTGCGGCTGCGAGTAGGGAATTGGTAGTCGCGGGTCCGGCATCGTGATCGCGCTGCATGCGCGGTGTCGCGGTCGCGGCTCACGCCGCTCCTACAGGAAATGCGCGATCGCATCGATGCCGCGGCGGCGGAGCACGTGATACCGCATACCCAGGTTGCGGTTTCGTCTCCGACTGTAGGAGCGCCGTAAGTCGCGACCGCGCAACCACGCGCACGACGCGGTTGTGATGTCGCGATCGCCGCTCATGATTGAACGAATCCCTTTGGGAATGTCGCCGCTAGAGCGACAAAACGCCGCCGCTCACATCCCATCCGCCGGCGCCGGCAACCCCCACGACTTCCACAACTTCCGATATTCCTCCCGCGGCAACAGCACGAACACCGGCTGCGCCTGCGGCTTCAGCCAGGCCAGCAGCTGGCTCATGCGCGCATCGTCCATCGCGGTGCAGCCGGCGGTGGTTTCGCCGGGGGCTTTCCACAGGTGGGCGAAGATGCAGCTGCCCGCGCCGGGCACGCGCGAGGCGTTGTGTTCGATCACGAAGCCCTGGCGATAGCGCTGATCGCCGTTGGCGTGCAGGTCGCGGCGCATCGGTTCGGTCGAGCCTTCGATCGCGGCCGCGCCGACCTGTTCGGCATCGACGATGCGGTTGTACAGCGGCGACTGGCTGACATCGACGCAGTAGTCCGATGCACTCATCGCCGCATAGGGCAGGGCGGTGGCGACATCCTCGGCGTAACCGAACGCGGTGCCGATGCGGAACATGCCGGCCGGCGCGCGGCCGTCGCCTTCGCGTTTGCTCGGGCCGTCGCTCTGCGGCGCGTGCAGGCCCAGGCCCCAGGCCGAGCCGGCGCGGCCGATGGTGACCGCGGCGGCGTCGCCGACCGCATGCCACTGCCCGCCCGCGCGTTCGAAGCGCTGCATCCGGCCCTGATTCGCATCCCAGTCGGCGGTGGTGACCAGCACCAGTTGCTGCGCCTGCGCCGGGCCGTCGGGAACACGGTCGTTGCCCAGGCCGGCGCAGGCGGTGGTCATGGCCGCGGCGACGGCGAACAATGCGAGCCGAAGGCGTTGGCCGAGGCCCTTCGCCGCGTCATTCGATCCGTGCAGCGTTTCGATCCCGCCCATGTCGCGTCCTCGCTGGCCATCGCATCCCTCGCGCTCAGGTGTCGAGCATGTCCTGGATGCGTTCGGCGTTGCTGTCGAGCTGGCTCAGGCGGCCCTGGCCGCGTTCGCACAGCAGAATGAAGATCAGGTCGAGCAAGTGCTGCAGCGCCGATTGGTACAGCAGCGGCTCGACATGCGCGCGCTCGTCGTGCGCCGACACCAGCAGCGAGAAATCCGCATGCGCGCGCAGCGGATTGGGCGTGTGCCGGGTCACCGACACGACCTTGCCGCCGGCTTCGCCGAAGGTCCGCGCCAGATGGCATAGCGAGGTCAGCTTGCCTTGCTCGGAGAACACCAGCAGCACGTCGTCCGCGGTCGCCGTCGCGGTGCTTGCGGCCATCAGCACCGGATCGAAATGGTGGACGCTGAGGATGCCGATCATCGCCAGCTTCATCGCCAGCGCGCGCGCCGGGATGCCGTCCTCGCCCAGGCCGATGATGAACACCCGGCGCGCGCCCTGGATCGACTCGGCGATCGCGTCGATGCGCTCGGGCGGATTGATCAACCGGGTTTCCTCTTCGGCGCGGGCCTTGCCGTGCCACAGCCGCTCGGCCAGCGCCGCATGCGGATCGCTCGGCGCGGCCTCGGCGGCGCCGTTGTCGTCGTGGCCGTCGCCGCGCGCGACCGCCTCGCCGATCGAATATTTCAGGTCCGGATAGCCCTTGAAGCCGAGCTTCTGGCTGAACTTGACCACGCTGGACTGACTGATGCCGAGCGCGTTGGCCAACTGCTGCGAGGAGTAGTCGCGCAGCAGGTGCGCGTTCTCCAGCAGGTAGTCGGCGATGCGGCGTTCGATCGCCGACATCTGGTCGCGTTCTGAGCGGATCTTGAGCAGTGGCGACATCGGCAGGGGTCCGGTCCCGGGCGCGGCGGAAGGCTACAGCGTAGCCGGCTTCACGGCCGGCCGCGCTAGGGCCGCCGCGAGGGCAGGGTCAGGCGGCGCTCGCGGTCAAGGGTTCGAGCCCGCGGATTTCGCGGATGCCCAGGCCCGGGGCGTCGGTCACGGTAATTTCCGACTCGTTGAAGATCACCCCGCCGTCGACCGGGTTGAACGCGCACAGCGACGGACCGTCCAGATCGACCTTGGTGATCACGTTCGACTTGGCCACCGCCAGATGCACCGCCGCGGCAACCGAGATGGACGTCTCGATCATGCAGCCGATCATGCATTCGACCCCGTACATCGCGCAGATGTCGGCGATCTGGATCGCCTTGGACAAGCCGCCGGTCTTCATCAGCTTGATGTTGATGATGTCGGCCGCGCGCATGCGGATCAGGTCGATCACCTCGGCCGGGCCGAACACGCTTTCGTCGGCCATGATCGGGGTGTGGACGCGGTCGGTGACGTACTTCATCCCGTCCAGGTCCTGCGCCTTGACCGGTTGCTCGACCAGTTCCAGGCGCACGCCGGCATCCTCGAGCGTCTGCAGCGCGTACACCGCCTGTTTCGCGGTCCAACCTTGATTGGCGTCCAGGCGCAGCAACGCGCGGCCCTCGACCGCGGCGTAGATCGCCTTGACCCGTTCGATGTCGACGCCGATGTCCTTGCCGACCTTGATCTTCAGCGATTCGAAACCGCGGTCGACCGCGGCGATCGAGTCGGCGACCATCTTCTCGATGTAGTCGACGCTGATGGTCAGGTCGGTGGTGATCACCGGATCGCCGCCGCCGAGCATCTTGTACAGTGGCGCGCCGTACAGCTGGCCCCACAGGTCGTAGACCGCGATCTCGACCGCGGCCTTGGCGCTGGAGTTTTTCTCCAGCGATCCCTGGATCAGGCCGGTGATGCGGTTGAGGTTGGCGATTTCCTGGCCGATCAGGCGCGGGGAGATGAACTTGCGGATCGCTTCGACGATCGAGCCGTGGGTGTCGCCGGTGATCACCGCGGTGGCCGGCGCTTCGCCGTAACCGACGTGGCCAGTGTCGGTGTGGATGGTGATGACGATGTCCTCGACCGTGTCGACCGTGCGCAGCGCGGTCTTGAACGGGGTCTTGAGCGGGACCCGCAGCATGCCGAATCGGATGTCGGTGATCTTCATGTGGTCGTTGGCTTGGCTTGTTTCATCGTGATTCGGTGATGGGAGTACGGCGGGCCGGGCGGAGTTGGATCAGCCCGATGAGGCGAACACGGCGCCGCGGTGGCCGGACATGCAGTGTCGCCTCAAGGACGTATACGTTGAATGCTGGTGATCCGGTCCACGGTCGGCTGCTCGCGGTTGAACAGCAGCGGCACCAGCGGAGTCACCGACACGCCGTTGAGATGGACCCGCGCCAGTTCGCCGGTGCGGTCGCGGAAGGTGATGCCGGTGGTGTCGTGGATCACGTACGGCCAGCCGTCTTCGTGGCCGACCACCATCATCACGTGGCCGGGGATGTAGATCAGGTCGCCGACTTCCAGGCGCTTGACGATCTTCAGGCGCTCGTCGTGGCTCAGGCCCTCGGCCAGATCGATGCGGTTATAGGCCGGGCTGACCGCCTGGTCGCGGGTGTTGCGCGGTAGCTGCACGCCGAAGCTGCGGTAGATCTCGGAGACGAAGCCGCTGCAGTCGCGAGTGTTGTACGAATGCCCCCAGCCGTAACGCTCGCCGAAGAACTTGAAGCCCTGGCGCACGAGGTTGGCCTGGGTCAGCGGCAGGTAATCGGCCGAGGTGTCGGCGGTGCGCGGCAACAGCGCGGGCGAAAACTGCAGGCGGCCTTGATCGTCGCGGTACGGCAGCTCGATCACGTGCGAGGCGTAGTGGTGTTGGCCGTTGACCGGCTTGTCGCTCGGCCAGTCGGCCAGCAGCGGCACGCGCACGCCCATTTCCAGCTGCACGTCGGACACGCCGGGCTGCTCGGGCGTGTGCACGGTGCGCGCGCTCGCGCCGGTCACCACCAGGTACGGGGTCTTGCGGGTGTAATCGAAGATCGCCGCCTTCGCGCCTTCGGCGATGCGGTCTTTCTCGACCCATGCCGCATACAGCGGGCTGACCACGAACCAGTACTTGCCATCCTGGCTGGCATGCACGATCGCCACCGGCGTGCCCGGGAACAGCGCGCTTTCCTGGAACCGGTCGATGTCGCTGTCGCCCTTGGCGTTGAACACGCGCAAGCGGGTCGGGAAGGTGCGCAGGTCGGCGCGGCGCACGACCATGCCGTAACGCGTGGCCTGGCTGGCGGGAATCGCATCCAGCGCGAGGTTGTCGCTGAGCGCGGCGAGGGTGGCGGCGGGAATGTCCTCGCCGCGTTCGTCGTACAGGGTTTCCTCGCGCGGCTGCGACATCGCCTCGATCCACTCGCGCACCTGCGCCCGGGTCAGGCGCGCGGGCAGATGCTCGATGTCGTGCACCGATGGATCGAGTTCGTGCAGGCGCTGGTTCTGCGCGGCGATCGCGCGCGGGTCGAGGATCGTCGCGTCGGGCTTGGTCTGCTGGCGAATCCAGTAGTCGGCGTTCAATTGCCCCTCCTCGATGCCGATCACACCGGTGGCAGGAATGCCGGTGGCGGGAGCGGCGGTCGCGGCGCGCGCGACGGCGCAGACCGGCAACAGCAACGCGGCGCCCAGGCATGCAGCGGCGATGCGCATCGCGACGCTCGCGCCTGAACGCGGTGCTGCAGCGCAGCGAACGAACGCGCTCGCGGCGCCGCCATGGCGACGGGCGATTACGGCGAGGTTGCGGCTTGCGGCGGTACCCATCGCGTCATGCTCCGGCGGCTGCGCGGCACGGCCGCGCGCCGTCACAGGCTCGATGCCGGTCGTCCGGCACCGACCCGGTCGCGCACGGGGCGCCAGCGGGTCGAACCGCAGAATACATACTTCCTTGAGAAAATAGATAGGGAATAATTTATTGACCACCTGTGCCACTCATGTTACACAGCCATGAACCGATGGCCCCGCATGGGTGACACCAGGTATGGATCCCGTGACTGACCTGCTGTTTATCGCTCCCCGTGCGCGGGCCATCGTCTCGTTTTCGCGGCGCGGCCGCGCGGCCGCGCTCGCGCTCGGCCTGATGTTCGCGCTGCCGGCGCTGGTGCTGAGCACGCAGATCGGTTCGGCGCACGCGCAGGAACAACGCCGCGACGCCGACGAACGCCTCGCCGCGATCGTGTCGCTGATCGACGTCGGCCACTTCGAAGGCGCGCGCGCCGGCATCGCCAAAGCGCGCGCTCGGCCGAATCTGGATGCCGACCAACGCCGCGCGCTCGACGAGCAGGTCGAACGCATGCGCCGAATCCGTCTGGATTTCACTCTCGACGAGGCCCAGGCCAAGGCCAAGCTGCGCGAACAGATCCCGGATATGCGCGATGCCGAATTCGACGAGTGGGACCGGCGCGGCCTGCTCGAATACATGATCATCGACGGCGACAAGCGCTACTTCCAGCGCGCGCCGTCGAACCTGTTCCGGCTCGACGCCGCCGCGCTCGCGCGCCGCAAGCCGGGCGCCAAGCCGCTCAGCGTCGGGCCGATGGAAACCTTGAACGCGCATCAGGCCGAAGTCCGCGACGGCGCGCTGCGCAGCGGACTGGGCTACGCCGCGCCGCGGCGGGTGCGCGTCACCCACTCGCTGACGGTCAACGCCGACGCGGTGCCGGCCGGCAAGATGCTGCGCGCGTGGCTGCCGTATCCGCGCGCGCTGCCGCATCAACAGCAGGACATCCGTTTTCTGAGCAGCACGCCGGCCGCGCATACGATCGCGCCCGAGTCCACCGCGATGCGCACCGTGTATCTGCAGCAGGTCGCCAAGGCCGGACAGCCGACCCGGTTCGAAACCAGTTACGAACTCACCGTGTTCGGCCAGTACCGCGCGATCGATCCGGACAAGGTCGTGCCCGCGCCGGTCGACGAGGCCACCCGCGACTACCTGGGCGAACGGCCGCCGCATATCGTCTACACCGATGCCATGCGCAAGTTCTCGCGCGAGGTGGTCGGCGATGAGACCCATCCGTATCGGATCGCGCAGAAACTCTACGCGGCGGTCGACCGCATCCCGTGGGCCGGCGCGCGCGAGTATTCGACCATCTCCAACATCTCCGACTACGCACTGCACGCCGGTCACGCCGACTGCGGCCAGCAGACCTTGCTGCTGATGACCTTGCTGCGCCTCAACGGCATCCCGGCGCGCTGGCAATCGGGCTGGGTGTTCGGCGACAACGGCTACACCAACATGCACGACTGGGCCTGGATGTACCTGGCGCCGTACGGCTGGGTGCCGGTGGACGTGACCACCGGCCGCTTCGATTCGCCCGATCCGCAATTGGCGAATTTCTATTTCGGCGGGTTCGATGCGTATCGGATCGCCTACAACGACGACTACGGCCGGCAGTTCGTTCCGGCCAAGCGGCACGAACGTTCCGAAACGGTGGACTCGCAACGCGGCGAGGTCGAGTGGGAAGGGGGAAATCTCTACTTCGACCAATGGGATTACGACTACAGCGCGCAAGTGCTGACGACGAAGGACTAAGCGTCGGCGGCAGCGCTCAACATCATTCTGGGGAGGCAGTACGCAATGAAAGGCAAGACCTTGGGTAAGTCCGCACTGTGCATGGCGATGGGGATCTGCCTTGCTTCGATGGCGGTGCAGCCGGCATTGGCCGCCAACACCGACGGTTCGCTGGCCGGCCGCGTCGCCGCCGGCGCCGAAGTGACGGTGCGCAGCGTCGACACCGGTTTCACCCGCACGGTGAAGGCCGACGCGAACGGCAACTACCGGTTTCCGTTCCTGCCGATCGGCACCTATCAATTGCAGGCGAGCAAGGACGGCGCCGCGGTCGGTGCGCCGATCGAGGTTGTGGTCAGCCTGGGCAACGAAGCCAACATCAATCTGGGCGATGCGACCAACCTCGGCGCGGTGCAGGTGATCGGCACGCGGGTGATCTCGCCGGTGGACGTGCGCTCGACCGAGTCGGCGACCAACGTCACCAAGGCCGAGATCGAACGCATCCCGGTCGGCCGCGACGCGCAGTCGGTGGCCTTGCTGGCGCCGGGCGTGATCCAGGGCCAGTACGGCGGCGCCTCGTTCGGCGGCTCCTCGGTGTCGGAGAACGCGGTCTACATCAACGGCCTCAACGTCACCGACTTCTACAAGCGGGTCGGCTTCTCGTCGGTGCCGTTCGGGTTCTTCAAGGAATTCCAGGTCAAGACCGGCGGCTATTCGGTCGAGTTCGGCCGCACCACCGGCGGGGTGATCAACGCGGTCACCCAGTCGGGCAGCAACGAGTTCAAGTACGGCGCCGAACTGGTGTGGGAGCCCAAGTCGCTGCAGTCCAAGGGCGAAAACCACTACGACGGCGACGGCGATCCGTTCCGCATACGCAGCCACGACCAGTACGACCGCACCAACCTCAATGTGCATGCGTCCGGCCCGATCGTGAAGGACAAGCTGTTCTTCTATGCGATGTACGAGTTCCGCGACTATCGGCCCGAGAACACCAACGACGCCGGCAGCACCTTCTTCAAGGGCAAGTCGGACAAGGGCTTCTGGGGCACCAAGCTGGATTGGCAGATCAGCGACAAGCACCTGCTCGAATTCCTGGCCTTCTCCGACAAGAACGAAACCACCACCGACAACTACCAGTTCGACCTGGCCGACGGCCGCCGCGGCAATCGCATCAACACCCAGTTCAACGAGGCCGGCGGCACCAACTGGGCGCTGACCTACACCGGCTACCTCACCGAGAACTTCTCGATGAAGGCGTTGTACGGCGAGAACAAGCGCGACCGCATCCAGAGCAGCCAGAACGATCTGGAATGCGATGCGGTGCAGGATCGCCGGGTGTCGGGCCTGCCGCAGATCGGCTGCGTGTCCTCGGCGCTGATCGAGCAGGGCCTGGACAAGCGCGAAGCCGCGCGCCTGGATTTCGAATGGCAGCTCGGCGATCACCTGCTGCGCTTCGGCCTGGACCGCGAGGTCAACACCTCCGACAACGAGAGCTTCTACCCCGGTCCGTCGCGCAAGTACTATCAGATCTATTCGACCACGCCGGGCACGACGATCGAGAACGGCGGGGTGGTGCCGGCCGGGGTCAACGCCTACGTGCGCGCGCGCCAGCAGGAGGTCAGCGGAAGCTTCGAATCGATCAACTCGGCCTACTACATCGAAGACAACTGGCAGATCACCCCGGACTTCATGCTCAACGCCGGCGTGCGCATGGAAGGCTTCGACAACAAGGACGGCGAGGGCAACACCTACATCAAGATCGACGACATGCTCGCGCCGCGCCTGGGCTTCTCCTGGGACTTCAACGGCGACGGCCGCTCCAAGATATTCGGCAACGTGGGCCGCTATTACCTGCCGATCGTCAACCAGATCAACGTCAAGCAGGCCGGCGCCTTCCTCGATGAGCGCACCTATTACGCGCTGGCGGGGCTGGAGGCGTTCGAGAAGAACGGCTCGACCTATTACCGCCCGATCCTCGGCCAGCAGATCGGCCCGGTCGACAACAGCCAGGGCGACGGCAGCGTCGGCGACCTGCGCAGCGAAGTCGACGCCGACATCGATCCGGTGTACCAGGACGAGGCCATCCTGGGTTATCAGTCGATGATCGACGAAACCTGGTCGTGGGGCGTGCGCGGCATCTACCGGCGCCTGCACAACGCCATCGACGACATGGAGATCACCTCCAACGGCATTCTGTGCAACGGTTCGCCCGGCGAGATCGGCTATGTGATGGCCAATCCCGGCAAGTCGGTCAAGCTGTACACCGACACCAACTGCGACGGCGTCAACGACGGCTACGTCAACATCGACACCTCGCGCGCCGGTTGGGCCTTGTACGACGCCGACGGCAACTATGTCGGCGAGCGCGGCTGGGTCAAGCCCAAGCGCACCTATCGCGCGCTGGAGTTCATGCTCGATCGCGCCTGGGACGACAAGTGGGCGTTCAACGCTTCGTACACCTGGTCCAAGAGCGAGGGCAATGCCGAAGGCCCGTCGAACTCCGACTTCGGTTTCGACAACACCGGCCGCACCGAGTCGTTCGACAATCCGTTCGTGAACTTGAACGGCGACGGCCCGCTGCCGAACGACCGCCGTCACCAGATCAAGTTGCGCGGCGCGTATGCGATCAACGACAACTGGTCGGTCGGCGCGACCTTGAACGCGCAGTCGGGCCGGCCGATCAACGCCTTCGGCAAGGGCAGCCCGTTCGACGGCACCAGCTACCACAGCTTCTACGTGTGCGTGGCCAACTGCCAGGCCGACAACTTCGCCGATCGCACCTACCAGCTGCGCAGCCGCGGTTCGGGCGGACGCACGCCGTGGATCTTCGACATGGGCGCCAGCCTGAGCTATCAGCAGCAGTTCGCCCAGGCCAACCTCCGGGTCAAGCTGGCCGTGTACAACCTGCTCAACCAGCAGCGCAGGATCGAAGTCGACGACGAGTACGAACAGGACATCGGCTTCAAGAACCCGCAGTACCTGTACGGCACCGGCTATCAGTCGCCGCGCTACGCCCAGTTGACCGTGTCCGTGGACTTCTGAGCACCCGTTCCCTCGACCCCTTGGCGGCCCGATGACGCGGGGCCGCGTTTTCTCTACCTCGACAGGGCCTCCACCGATGCGACGCGACTCACTGCGGTGGACGGCCCTGATTTTTTTGACGTGTGTCTTCGCGGTTCCGCCGTCGTCGGCGCGGCAGACGCGCGAGGCGGCGCTGGACCGCATCGTCGATCAGGTGCAGGCGCGCTATCGCCTGCCGGGTTTCGCGATCGGCGTGGTCGAGAACGGCGAGGTCGTGTATCGACGAACCTCAGGCGAACAGGTGGCGGGCGAGGGCGACAGGATCGGTCCCGACACGTTGTTCAAGATCGCTTCGAACACCAAGTCGATGACCACCGCGACCCTGGCGCGGCTGGTCGATGCCGGCAAGCTGCGCTGGGACGATCCGGTGAGCAAGTACCTGCCGGATTTCCGCATGCACGACGATTGGGTCACCCGCGAAATGCAGGTGCGCGATCTGTTGATCCACAACAGCGGCCTGCGCGCGGGCGCCGGCGATCTGATGCTGTGGCCCGAGCCCAACAGCTTCAGCCGCGCCGATATCCTGCATGGGTTGCGCTATCTCAAGCCGATCCACAGCTTCCGTTCGCGCTACGACTACGACAACCTGCTGTACATCGTCGCCGGCGAGGTCGCCGCGGCCGCGGGCGGCGCGCCGTACGAGACGCTGCTGCGCCGGGAAGTGTTCGAACCACTGGGTTTGTCGCGTTGCCGGATCGGCGCATGGGATCGCGACGCGGTCGGCGACGTGGCTCAGCCGCATTCGCAGCGCGAGGGACGTTATGTCGCGGTGCGCCGCGACCCGGCCCGCATCGAGGCCTCGACCATGGATCCGGCCGGCGGGGTGCGCTGCAGCCTCAACGACATGACGACCTGGCTGCGCGCCTGGCTCGATCCGCAACGCGCCGGCGCCGACGGCAAGCCGTGGCTGTCGGCCGAGCAACGCGCGGCGCTGTGGCGCGCGCAGATGCCGATGAACGTGTCGCAGCGCCAGCGCGAGTGGAGCAACACTCATTTCGCCGCCTACGGCTACGGCTGGCGCTTGAGCGACGCCGACGGCGTGTTCAAGGTGTCGCATACCGGCACCTTGATGGGCATGTATTCGCTGGTGACGCTGCTGCCGGACCAGCGCAGCGGCTTCGTGGTGTTGATCAACGGCGATGCCGGCGATGCGCGCAGCGTGTTCGATCAGCTATTGACCCAGCATTACACCGCGCCGGACTCGTCGCGCGACGCGGCCTGGTTCATGGATGCGATCGCGCGCGAGGCGCAGGCGCCCGCGCGCAACCGCGCGCCCGATACGTCCGCGCGCAAGTCGGTCGAATCGAGAGCGCTGACCGCGTATCTGGGTGTCTACCGCGACCCGTGGTTCGGCGAGGTGCAGGTCTGCGGGCGAGACCGCGATGTGCAATTCGCCGCACGCAAGTCGCCGCTGTTGACCGGTAAGATCGTCCGGGTCGGCCCGCGCCTGCTGGTCGACTGGGACGCCGAGGAAGTCGACACCGAGGCCTGGATCGATTTCTCCGGCAGCGGCTCCACCGCCACTTTCGTCATGAGCAAGGTCGATCCGGATGCGGACTTCAGCTACGACTACGAGGACCTGGCGTTCGCGCGTATCGGCGATTGCGGTTGAAGCCTGCGCGCTGCTGGTGCTGATCGGTTGCGTCGCCGCGGTGCGGTCGCCGGATGCGTCGCCACCGCAGCGACACGAAGCCACCGCATCCGCGCCGGCCACCGCGGCCCCGGCGCGAGCGGTCGCGCCGCGCGTATCCACGGCGAGCGATGCGGCAGCTGCGGGCATGGTCGAGATCCGCTCGCTGGTGCCCGATATGTCGCTGGAGATCCGCTACGCCGGCAGCGACAACTTCGTCGGCCGGCCGGTGGTCGGCTACGAGGCCGCCGGTTGCTATCTGCACCGGTCGGTCGCGCAGGCGCTGGCGCGGGTCGAGCGCGCGTTGCGCCCGCAAGGCTTGCGCCTGCATATCTTCGATTGCTATCGGCCGGTGCGCGCGGTCCAGGATTTCGTGCGCTGGGCCGGCGATCTGGGCGACCAGCGCACCAAGTCGCGTTACTACCCCAAGCTCGACAAGCGGGTCTTGCTCGGCGACTACATCTCGCCGACCTCCGGCCACAGCCGCGGCGCGACCTTGGACCTGAGCCTGATGGAACTGCGCGATGGCCGTTACGCATTGCTGGACATGGGCACGGGCTTCGATTACTTCGACGAACTGGCGCATACCGATTCGCCCAATGCGAACGCGACCCAGCGCGCCAACCGCGAGCGGCTGCGCGCGGCGATGCGGCGCGAAGGGTTCGAGAACTATCCGCTGGAGTGGTGGCATTACACCTACAAGCCCGAACCCACGCCGGACACCGCGTTCGATTTTCCGGTGCGCTGAGCGCGGCCCGCGCGGACCCGGCGCAGCGACATCCCTTGCATGAGGTGGCAGTGTGATCGTGACTATCGGCATGAACCGCGGACGCGGCGCGCATCGGCCGTTGCGGCGCTTGATCGCGACCTTGGGCGTCGGCGCCTTGTTGAGCGCCTGCGCGATGACGCCGCATCGGCAGGCGCAGGGGACGGATAAGCTGCAACACGAAGTCGATACCTTGATGCGCGACTACCAGGGTCAGGTTCCCGGCGCCAGCGTGCTGGTCCTGCGCGACGGTCACGCGCTGCTGCGGCGCGGTTACGGCCTGGCGGTGGTCGAGACCGGCGAAGCCGCGAGCGCGCGGACCAATTACCGTCTGGCCTCGGTGACCAAGCAGTTCACCGCCGCGGCGGTGTTGCTGCTGGCGCAGGACGGGACGCTCGGCCTTGACGATCCGATCAAGCGCTGGTTGCCGTCGCTGCCCAAGGCGGCCGATGCGATCACGATCCGGCAGATCCTCAGCCATCAATCCGGCCTGATCGATTACGAAGACGCGATACCGGCGAGCTTCGACGCCGATCGGCGGCAGATGCACGACCTCGATGTGCTGCATGTGCTCGAAGGTCAGAATCGAACCTACTTCGCGCCCGGGCAGGGCTATCGTTACAGCAACAGCGGTTACGCGCTGTTGGCGTTGACCGTGCAGCGCGCGTCGGGGCGCAGTTTCGCCGGCTTCCTGCGCGAACGCATCTTCCTGCCCCTGGAGATGCGCGACACGGTGGCGTATGAGCGCGGCGTGTCCGAGGTCGCGCATCGCGCCTACGGATACAGCAATGAGCAGGGGCGGTGGGTACGTACCGACCAGAGTTCGACCAGCGCGGTGCTGGGCGATGGCGGCATTTACTCCTCGATCGACGATCTCGCGAAGTGGGACGCGGCCTTGTACGACGATCGTCTGCTCAGCGAGGCATCGCGCACGCTGGCGTTCACCGCGCATACCCCGACCGACGTGGCCGATGTCGGTTACGGCTATGGCTGGCGCATCACCGGCGAGACCTTGTGGCATTCGGGCGAGACCATGGGCTTTCGCAACGTGATCGTGCGCTGGCCGCGGCGGCGGCTGACGGTGGTGGTGCTGAGCAATCGCAATGAGCCCGAGCCGTATCGGTTGGCGTTGGCGATCGGACGGGTGTATCTGGCGGGGAGTCCGGTGCGGGGGCCTTGAGCAGCGTGGTGGCGCGGATTTCGGGGGGCATGCGGGGTATGAGGGTTGGCTGAGAGGCGCGGCGATCTGTCGGGGCGCGGTCGCGGTTGGCGCCGCTTCCGCAGGGGCGGTCGGAGATTCGCTGCATGGGTGGAACGGTGAAGGCCGGGACCTCCGCGCGATAGTGCTTGCTATTAAATAGCGCGCTATGTAAATTGCGGCCCATGAAGAAGACCGCCGCCACCGTCACCGCCAGGCCGCCGCAGCCGACCTTGCTGCTGGACGACCAGCTGTGTTTCGCCCTGTACTCGGCCTCGCTGGCCTTGAACAAGGTGTATCGCAAGCTGCTGACCAAGCTGGGCCTGACCTACCCGCAGTACCTGGTGATGATGGTGCTGTGGGAGCGCGACCGGGTCACCGTGTCGGAGATCGGCGAGCGCCTGTTCCTCGATTCGGCCACGCTCACCCCGCTGCTGAAACGCCTGGAAACCGCCGGTCTGCTGACCCGCACCCGCGCGGCCAGCGACGAGCGTCAGGTCATCATCGAGCTGAGCAAGGCCGGGCGCGCGCTCAAGACCAAGGCCCAGGGCGTACCGGCCGGCATGTCCTGCGCGCTGGAGGGCTGCACGGTCGAGCAGCTCACGGTGTTGAAGGCGCAGTTGGAGTCGCTGCGTGAAAACCTGATCCGCAACGGCTGACAACGCATGTGACTGATTTGGAATTCGAACTTTGAAATAGCGCGCTATTGAATAGCGAGATATTGAAACATAAGCAAGCGAACATCCGCGTACCAACCCACCTCATCCCCGCACCATCCCCTGTCCACGGAGCATTGCCATGTCCATCGAAAAAGTCCTCTACACCGCCCACGCTCACGTCACCGGCGGCCGCGACGGCCGCGCCGTTTCGTCCGACAACGTTCTCGATATCAAGCTGACCACGCCGCGCGAACTCGGCGGCGCCGGCGGCGAAGGCACCAACCCCGAGCAGTTGTTCGCGGCGGGTTACTCGGCCTGCTTCATCGGCGCGCTGAAGTTCGTCGCCGGTCGCGAGAAGATCGCGTTCCCGGCCGACGCGGCGGTCGACGGCAGCGTCGGCATCGGCCAGATCCCGACCGGCTTCGGCATCGAAGTCGAACTCAAGATCTCGCTGCCGGGCCTGCCGCGCGAGCAGGCGCAGGAGCTGATCGAAAAGGCTCATGTGGTGTGCCCGTATTCGAATGCGACCCGTGGCAATATCGATGTGACCTTGACTCTGGTTTGATTGCGACGGCGGTCGCGTCCGCGCCATGGCGCGGTGACGACCGGGTTGTATCGCCAGTAATCCAGCGGCCCGGATGCGCGAGCATCCGGGCCGTTTTCGTTTTCGTTTAGGTTCGTCCCAGCAGTTGAACCTACGGCCGTTTTAAGAGACGTGGGGCAACGAACGCCAATGGAGTAGGGCGGCGCTATTCCGACGATGGGAGTTTCGACAGGCGGTGATCGGTGCGCAGCGGTTTTTTTCTTTTGTGGCTGGCGGGCGATCTGATCGAAAAGCGAATCCCCCCAGCCCCCCTTTTCCAAAGGGGGGAACAGCAAAAGCCCAGTGCGTCGGGGAACACGATGCGGCCTTTCGACCGTCCCATTAGATCCGTCCCATTAGATCCGTCCCATTAGATCCGTCCTATTAGATCTGGCTCGTCGGATTCGGGTCATAACATCCGACCATGAGATCCGAGCCATGAGATCGGACCACAACATACGACTACGACATCCGACCACGACATTCGGTCCATAACATTCGACCCATGACATTCGGTGAGTATGCGTGAGCTTCGTACATCACCATGAATGCGCTCAGTTTCGGGTGATCGTTTGTGAGTTGCGTGACTGCTCCGTGCTAATAAATTGCTAAGCGATTGCACAGACTTGCATCGGGGTTTCGTTCTCTTCTAATCACGAGCCGGCTCGCTTTGTAACGCTGTCGAAACCACTCGTCGCTGTCGGATGTCGGGGCCCTGATCGCCCTGGCCGCCGCTGCACGGACGCGACGCGGCGCGATGCCGCCACCGCCGAAGGTTCTCGTCCTTCGACCGTCCCGTCCGAGTCCCTGATCGGCTAACGGAGGATCGGTCATGCCCGCACGCGCGCAACGTCGTCTTCGCTTTCATCCCCTGAGCCTCGGCGTCGCGCAAGCGATTCCGCTTCTGATCGCGCTGCAGTTCTACAGCGGCCAGGCCGCCGCGGCCTGCACGCCGGCCGTGCCGGTGGACGGCGACAACGTCAGTTGCACCGGCGCGCCGATCCTGCTGCCGCCCAATCCCAATTCGTTCCTGAGCAACGCCAACAACCTCAATGTCACCGTGCAGTCCGGCGCGGTCATGAGCACGCTGCCCGGCGGCACCGCGATGACCCTGGGCGGCAACAACATCACCCTCAACAACCTCGGCGC
The DNA here is from genome assembly GCF_014779555.2 of Lysobacter capsici. Classification (NCBI taxonomy): domain Bacteria; kingdom Pseudomonadati; phylum Pseudomonadota; class Gammaproteobacteria; order Lysobacterales; family Lysobacteraceae; genus Lysobacter; species Lysobacter capsici. Next base: position 5,294,758 of record NZ_CP094357.1, on the reverse strand, counting down.
GATCGACGCCAACGCCGCCGGTTCGCTGGTGCTCGCGCGCGCGCTGACCATCGGCAACCTGCTCGCGCCGGCCAGCGGCAACGTCACCGTCAACAACCAAGGTTCGATCGACGGCACCTTCGACGGCACCTTCGGCCTGCTCGGCACGGCGATGGTGGTCGCCAACAGCGGAACCACCACCGTCACCAACGCCGGCAGCATCGGCGTCAGCGCGCTGGGCCTGTTCGACCCGGTCAATTCGATCGCGGTGGCGATCTACGGCGGCGGCAACGTCAACTTCACCAATACCGGCACCATCACCGGCCGGGTCGCCTTCGCCAGCCCCGGCAGCGGCGGCAACACCTTCGTCAATGCCGGCACCATCAACGGCAGCGTCTCGCTCGGCACCACCTTGAGCAACGACACCTTCGTCGCGGTCACCGGTTCCTCGCTCGCCAATCCGCTGATCCCGTTGCCGCCGGTCGGCGTGCCGACGCCGACCTTGCCGCCCGGCCTGCTCACCTTCGCAGCGACCGGCACGGTCGATGCCGGCATCGGCGGCAGCGATACCCTGGTGCTGCAGAACACCGTCGCCGGGCCCGGTTCGGGCACCGGCGGCACCGGTTCGATTTCCGGTCTGCAATACCTCAACTTCGAAAACCTCAACGTCAACAGCGGCACCTGGACCTTGAGCGGCGCGGTCGTCAGCGGCGGCGCCACGCTCAACGGCGGCCTGTCGATCTTCGACAACTCGCTGTCGTTCGGCCTGGGCCCGTTGACCGCGAACGGCGGCGCGATCCAGGCCTCGCTGCCCGGCCTGACGCTCGCGCAGAACGTGAATCTGACCGGCGGGCTGATCGTGCAGGGCGCGAACGCGCTGAGCCTGGGCGGCACGCTCAGCGGCGCCGGCGGTTTGATCAAGAACGGCGCGGGGACCTTGTCGCTGCTCGGCAACAACAACTTCAGCGGCGGGCTCGCGCTCAACGGCGGCGGCCTGACCTTGGGCAGCGCGGGTTCGCTCGGCACCGGCCTGTTCCTGGTCGGCGGACCGGCCACGCTCAACACCGCGTTCACCGGCACGCTGGCCAATCAGGTCCAGCTCAACGGCGCGTTGACGCTCAACGGCGCGGGCGCGCTGACCCTCGGCGGCAATATCGGCGGCGCCGGCAGCCTCACCCTCAACAGCGGCGCGCTGTCGCTGACCGGCAGCAACAACTACAGCGGCGGCACCGTCCTGCAGGCCGGTTCGATCGATGTGGGCAACAGCGGCGCGCTCGGCACCGGCGCGTTGACCGTCAACGGCGCGGGTTCGCTGACCGGCGCGGCCGGCGTCGCCTTGAACAATACGATCGTGCTCAACAACACCTTGAACTTCGGCGCCGGCGGTGGCGGCGGCGCGTTGACGCTCAACGGCGGCATCAGCGGAGCGGGCGGAATCAGCCTGGCCGGCGCGCCGGGCCTCACCCTCAACGGCGCCAACACCTTCAACGGCGGATTCAATCTCGGCGGCGGCGCGCTGGTGGTCGGCAACAACACCGCGCTCGGCAGCGGCGCGGTCACGGTCAGCGGCGCGGGCAACCTGGACGCGAACGCAGCGGTCAGCCTGAGCAACAACTTCAACCTCAATGCCGGGCTCGGCATCGGCGGCAGCGCCAATCTCGCGCTCAACGGCACGATCGGCGGCCTCGGGGGATTGACCAAGAACGGCGCGGCCAACCTCACCCTCGGCGGCGCCAACGCCTTCGCCGGCGGCTTGAACCTGCAAGGCGGCGGGCTGAGCGTGGGCACCAACACCTCGCTCGGGTTGGGCGCGTTGACGGTCAACGGCGCGGCAACCTTGAACGCCAATGCCGGGGTGAATCTCGGCAACGCGGTGGTGCTCAACGCCGGCCTGGGCATCGGCGGCGCCAACGATATCGCGCTCGGCGGATTGGTCAGCGGCGCGGGCGGTCTGGCCTTCAACGGCAGCGGCACGCTTGCGCTCAACGGCGCCAACAATTTCGCCGGCGGCGTCGATCTGGCCAGCGGCAGCTTGAGCGTCGGCAACAATCTCGCGCTCGGTCTGGGCGGGCTCAACGTCAGCGGCAGCGCGAACCTGAGCGCGGGCTTGCCCGGCATCGCGCTGGCCAACAACGTCACTCTCGGCGCGGGCGCGACCCTGGGCCTGGGCGGCGCGAATGCGCTCAATCTCGGCGGCGCGATCGGCGGCGCGGGCGGTCTGTCAATCAACGGTCCGGGCAGTTTCACTCTCGGCGGCGCCAACAGCTTCGGCGGCGGCGTGTCGCTGGGCGCGGGCAATCTGCTGCTCGGCGGCAGCGCTTCGCTCGGCACCGGCGCGTTCAACGTCACCGGCAATGCCAGCCTGGCCAGCACCGGCGCGGCGCTCAACCTGAGCAACGCGATCAATCTCGGCGCGGGCGCGGGGCTGTCGCTCGGCGGCGCGGCCGATCTGAGCCTGGGCGGCGCGATCGCCGGCGGCGGTTCGCTGATCAAGACCGGCGCGGGCGCGTTGTCGCTCAACGGCGCCAACAGTTTCAGCGGCGGACTGGATCTGCAGGCCGGTACGCTCAATGTCGGCACCGACACCGCGCTCGGCAGCGGCGCGCTCGCGGTCAACGGCGCGGCCACGCTCAACGCGGGCGCGGCGGTGAACCTGGGCAATGCGATCAACCTCAATGCGGCCTTGAACCTCGGCGGCGCCAATAACCTGGGCTTGAACGGCGCGATCGCCGGCGCGGGCGGATTGAGCTTCAACGGGCCGGCGACGCTGAGCCTGGGCGGCAGCAACAGCTTCGGCGGCGGCGTCAATCTCGGCGGCGGTTCGCTGAGCGTCGGCGCCAACACCGCGCTCGGCAGCGGCGCGCTCAATGTCGGCGGCAACGCGAACTTGAGCGCCAGCGCGCCGGGCATCGCGCTGGGCAACGCGGTCAATCTCGGCGCGGGCGTGACCTTGGGCATCAACGGTGGCAATGATCTGTCGCTCGGCGGCGGCATCGGCGGCGCGGGCGGTCTGGCGATGAGCGGCACGGGCGCGTTGAACCTCGGCGGCGCCAACAGCTTCGGCGGCGGCGTCGCGCTCAATGCGGGCACGCTGGGTGTCGGCAACAACCTCGCGCTCGGCACTGGCGCGCTCAACGTCGGCGCGAACGCGGGCTTGACCGCGACCGCGCCGGGCATCGCCCTCGGCAACGGCATCGACCTCGCTGCGGGCGCGCAACTGGGCATCGGCGGCGGCAACGACCTCAGCCTCGGCGGCAGCATAGGCGGCGCCGGCAGTCTGGGCTTCAACGGCACCGGCACCTTGTCGCTGGGCGCGGCGAATACTTTCAGCGGCGGCTTCAATCTCGGCGCGGGCACCTTGGCGCTGGGCAATTCCGGCGCGCTCGGCAGCGGCGCGCTCAACATCGGCGGCAACGCGAATCTCAGTGCCGGCTTGCCCGGGCTCGCGCTCGCCAACGCGGTCAATATCGGGGCCGGCAGCGCCTTGAGCATCGTCGGCGCGAATGGCCTGGACTTGAACGGCACGGTCGCCGGCAGCGGCACGCTGATCAAGACCGGCGCCGGCGCGCTCGGGCTCAACGGCGCGGTGCTCGGTTTTACCGGCGGCCTGTCGATCCAGGGCGGCACGCTCAGCGTCGCCAATCCGATCACCGCCGGTCTCGCTTCGGCCGCGGGCACGACCGCGAACTTCAGCGCCGGTGTCGACAACCTCAGCGTGACCGGCGCGGTCGCCGGCGCGGTCAATCTCGGCGGCGGCGACGATGTGTTGAGCGCCGCGCCGACGCAACTGGCCGGCCTCACCGGCGCGATCAACGCCGGCGCCGGCAGCGATACGTTCTCGGTCGTCGGCAGCGGCGAAGGCACGCTGCCGGGCGCGGCCTTGAGCGGTTTCGAAAACCTCGGCGTCGGCGCGGGCGGCACCTTGATCCTGCCGACCGGCGCGACCGGTGCGTTCGACAACACCGCCGTCGGCGGCAACCTCGTGCTCAACGGCAACCTCGGCGGCAACGCGAACGTCGGCGCGGGCGGCGCCTTGATCGGCGATGGCGCGTTGGCGGGTTCGTTGACATTGGGTGGCGTACTCGCGCCATCCGGCGTCGCCGGCGGCAGCGGCGCGGCGGCGGGCACCGCGGCGGCCGGCGCTTCGCTCAATCTCGCCAGCCTGACCGTGAACCCCGGCGCCAGCCTGCAACTGCGCCAGACCGGCGCGGGCGCGACCGACAGCGTGATCGTCGCCGGCGCGGCGACTTTGAACGGCGGCCAGGTGGTGGCGATTCCGCAGGCCGGCAGCTACGCGCCGGTGACCGACTACCGCATCGTCGACGCCGGCACCCTCAGCGGCGCGTTCAGTGGCGTCAGCCAGACCGCGTTGCCGTTCCTCGACGCGAGCCTGGTGACGATCGGCAACGACGTGTTCCTGCGCCTGAGCGAGCACGATGCCGGCGGCACCGGCATCCGCTTCAATCAGTTCCCCGGACTCAGCGGCAATCAGCAATCGGTGGCCAACGCGCTGCAGGCGATCGCCGATGCCGCCACGCCGCGGTTGCCGACCCTGATCGCGGCCGCGCGCGGGCTCAGCGCCGCGCAGGCGCCGCGCGCGTTCGACACGCTTAGCGGCGAAACTTACGGTTCGATCGTCAGCGCGCAACGCTACAACGCCGAGCAGATGCAACGCAGCGTGGCGCGTCAGCTCGATCGCGCGCGCGATGCCGGCACCGAGGACGAAAGCACGCTCGGCACGCTGTGGGCGACCGCGTACGGCGGCCGCGCCGAGTTCGACGGCGACGGCCTGGACGGCATCGACAACACCGTCGGCGGCATCGCCATCGGCCTGGAAGGTTCGCCCGGCGAGCACTTCCGTTTCGGCGGCCATATCGGCATGGCCCATTCGAAGATGGAAACCGACCGCCGCGACGATAAGGTCGACGGCGATCTGTTCAACGTCGGCATCCACTGGCTGTACGCGCCGGGCGGGTTCTGGACCCAGGGCGCGGCCGGTTACAGCTACGCCAGCTTCGACGCCGAACGCGAGATCGCGGTGGGCACCTTCAACCGCCGCAGCGATGCGCATTTCAGCAACGACGGCGTGTACGGCATGCTCGAAGCCGGTTGGCGCTGGGACGGCGCCAGCGTGCGCGTGGAGCCCTTGATCGGCGTGTACTACAACAAGGTCGAATCGGTGACTTTCACCGAGCGCGGCGCGGGCGACGCGAACCTGATCGTGTCCACCGGCAGCTTCGACACCACCACCGCCGGTATCGGCGTGCGTTTCTCCGGCGTGCCGGGCAGCGCCGCGCGCAAGCTCACGCCGACCGCCGACATCCGTTATCTGCACGATCTGCAGGACGATCAACCGTTCGCGCGCAACGCCTTCGCCGGCGCGACCGTGCCGGGCTTCGGCGTGAGCGGCTTCGCGGCCGAACGCAATCGCTGGAACGTCGGTCTGGGTCTGGCCTATCGGATGAGTCCGGTCAGCAGCGGCTTCATCGAATACCGCGGCGACATCGGCAGCGACGATCGCGCGCATTCGCTCAATGTCGGCCTGCGGCTGGGTTGGGGCGGTTCGTCGGCGGTCGCGGCGGCGCGCGCGGCGCCGGTGACCACGCGCATGGCCGCGGCGGAGCGTGCTTCGGGCGATAGCGGTGCGATCGATGCGGCATCGGCGCGCGATCCCGCCACGTCGGCTTCGGGCTCGCGTTCGGCCGGTCCGGCGGCCGCGGCCGCAACCGCGGCAGGCGCTGCGGCGGCGTCGATTTCAGCCGAACGTTCGGCCGGTGCGGCGGGCGCGGCGGCGTCCGGATCGAATGCGTCGGCATCTCATGCCGCGCAGTCGGCCGGCGCTGCCGCGGGTGCGGTGGCCGCATCCGAGGCGGGCGCTACGACGCGCGGCGCCGCTCAACCGGCGGCATTCGGTCAGTGCAAGGTTCGTCCCGCCGCCAAGGCCGTGGCCCCGCGAACGGTCGCGAAGGCCAAGGCCAAGCCGCGCGGCGCGCGTCCGATGTCCAAGACCCAGCGTGTCGCCTCGCGCGGCACCGGAACCCAGGCGAGCAAGCGGCGTCCCGCGCCGCGACTCGCCGCCGCGACATCGCGACCCGCCCCTCCGTCGGGCGCGATGACCCAGCCGACGACGTGGTGCGACGAGGCTTCGGCCCGGGCTCAATAAGCCGGACCGGATGCATCAGCGCCGCCGGACGGGTGGCGCTACCGGCTTCGGTACGCTGGACCGAAGCCGGTAGTGGCTTTATCGAACACGTCGTTTGTTTGAGGTCTTTGTGGGAGATCTTTTGGAGGAGGTCTTTTGTGGGCGGGGCTTCAGCGCCGACGCGTTCCTCTCCGATCGCGACAGCCTGCATGCAAACGTGCTCGGGCTTTCCGGCGAATCGAGCCAAGCGCGTCGGGGCTGAAGCCCCTCTCACAAAAGACCTCGCGAGGAACCTCGGCTCAACAGATTCAGCGTATTGCCGTCGCGAGCCACGGAATCCTCGCGATCGCCCAGCGATCGATCGCAACCACCAGCAACAGCGATGCCCCGAGCAAGGGGAACAGCAGGCCGCAGCCCAGCGCGATGATCGCTGTCGTGCGCAACTGCGTCGGCGTCGGCCCCGACGGCGCGCCCAGACGCCCGCGCGGCCGCCTTCGCCACCACATCCACACGCCGCTGATGCTCAGCACCACGATGCCGATGCACGGCAGCAGCATCACGATCTGATTGGCGCGGCCGAAGTAATTGCCCATGTGCAATTGCACGCCCAGCTCGACCGCCTGCGCGGCCCAGCCGTAGTCGGCGAAACCGGTGCGGCCGGCAACCGCGCCGCTGTAGCGGTCGATATGCACGGTGTACTGGCCTTGCGGCCGGTTCGGATAGACCACCGCGGTGTAGACGCCATCGTCGGACTGCGGCAACGACAGCCGGTAATCGCCGCGCAGCCCTTGCGCGGCCAATACGCGCACGACGGCGTCGATGCCGATGTCGGTCCGCGCCGCGCTCGCGCCGTCATGCATATGGTGCGCATGCATCGAAGCCGGCATCGGCGCATCGCGCAAGGTCCACGGGGTTTCGCCGATCGCCTGGGCCATGGTGGCGGTCGGTTTCGGCGCGGCCGGGCCGTGATGGCGATGCTCGGCCGGATAGCCGATGCCCAGTTGCTGGGTGCCCGCGCGCAACAGATCGCCCCACACTCCGGCCCAGGGCAGGCCGGTCAGGATCAGGAACACGACCAGCGCCGCGACCCAGGCGCCGACGCTCGAATGCAGACCGCGCCAGAACATCCGGCCGCGCGCGCGCCAGTCCGGCCACAGCGCACGGCGCCAGCCGCGTTCGCGCGGCCACCACAGGTACAGCCCGGTCGCGATCAGCAGCAGCGCCCAGCACGCGGCGAGTTCGACGATCGCATCGCCGACGCGGCCGAGCATCAACGAGCCGTGCATGGTATCGGCGAACCCGACCAGGGTGCGGGTGTAGACGAACGCGCCGTGCACGCGCGCGGTGCCCGGATCGACGAACACGCGCAGTGGTTCGCCCTGCGCCGGCGTCACGAACACCTGCGCGGTGCGCCGCGGATCGGCGGACAGGTCGATGCGGGTGACCGCGCCGGGATGCGCGCGCCGCGCGGCGTCGATCAATCGCGACAGCGGCAGGTCGGCTTCGCGCTGCGGAGCGAACCGCAGCGAGGCGTGCACGGCGTCTTCGATCTCATCGTTGAACAGATAGATCGAACCGGTGATCGCAAGGATCAACAGCAGTGGCGCGACGAACAGCCCGGCGTAGAAATGCCAGCGCCACACCGCGCGGTAGGACGCGCGGCCGAGCTGCTGACGTTCGCTCGTGGTGGCCTCGATCATCTCAGAACGACCTCGACCAGCTCAGTTCCAGCGAGCGCGGCGCGCCGAGGTAGACCTGGCTCGCGCTGTAGCCCGACCAATCGGCATAGAAGGCATCGGTGAGGTTGCGTATCCGCGCGGTGTAGCGGCCGTGGGCGGTATCGAGCGAGGCCGAGGCATCGGCGACGGTGTGGGCGCGGACCCGATAGCGGTTGGCGTTGTCGGTGTAGAAGTCGCCGACATGGCGCAGGCCGAGGCTCAGGCTCAACGGCGAGCCGTCGGCGCGGTAGAACAGGTCCACGCCGGCGGTCCGTTCGGGCACGTTGGACGGGCGATTGCCGCCGCGATCGGCGCCGCCGGCTTCGATCAGGCGATCGAAACGCGCCGACAGCAACGCGGCGTTGGCGTCGATGCGCAGGCGCGAGGTGGCCTGCGCGCTCAGCGAGAACTCGATCCCGCGCGAGGATTGGCGGCCGTTCTGCACGCTGATCTGCGGCTGCAACGGGTCGCGGGTGAGGATGTCGTCCTGGCGCAGGCGGTAGGCCGCCGCGGTCAGTTGCAGGCGCTGCTCGAACAGCGCGGCGCGGATGCCGACCTCGATCGAATCGCCCTGGCTCAGGTCGAAGGCGTTGTTGCGCTGATTGATGGTCAGTAGCGAACTCACCGGCAGCACCGCGCTGCTGTACTGCGCGTACAACTGGGTATCGGGACGCAGGTCGAACACGCTGCCCAGGCGCCACGAGGTCGGGCTGAAGTCGCGATCGAAGCGGGTGCTCAGGCCGCTGTCGAGGTCCAGGTTGCGCCGGTTCAATTCGATGCGTTCGTGGCGCAGTCCGCCGACCAGCAGCCAGCGCGTGCTCAGATTCAATGCGTCTTCGACGAATACGGCTGCGACCCGCACGCGGGTGCTGAAGTCGTTGCGGCCGTCGCGGTAAGCGGCCGCGCTGTCGGCGGGCAATTCGCCGCGATCCTGCGCGAGCAGGTCGATCGGCGCGGCCTGGCCGAAGCGGCGCAGGTTGAAGAAATCGGTGTCGCTGTATTCGAACCCGGCCGCGAACAGGTGCCGGCGACCGCCCAGGCGGCCGTCGTGGCGCAGGCTCAGGCGTTCGTTCCAGACCTTGTGCCGGTGATGGATGCGCGCGCTGCTGCGGTCTAGCAAGCCGGTGGCGGGGTCGTAAGTGAAATCCTCGCTGTTGTCCCAACGCCGGCGCGCGTCGAAGCCGCTGGCCTCGTTGCGCAGCGACCATTGCTCGTTCAACTGATAGTCCAGACGGGTGCGCAGCCAGTACGAGCGCGAATCCATGCGTCCGTCGCGGACGTTGTAGTTGCGTTCGCGCGCGGCGCGGTCGATGACCAGACCGGCGTCGTTATCGATCAGGCCGATGGGATCGGCCGCGACCGCCAACGGCACCAGCGGCGCGCCGAAATACGCGGTGTCGAAATCGTCGCGCTGGTAATCGAGCGCGACCCGCGCCGACAGCGTGTCGCGCGGTTGCCACAGCAGCGATCCGCTGAAGGCCTGCGCCTGCGACGCGGTGTCGTCGACGTGGCCGTCGGAGCGATTGGCGCTGAGCACGCCGCGCACCGCCAGCGTATCGCTCAACGGCAGATTACCGTCCAGGCCCAGCCGCGCGCTGTCGTGACTGCCGTAGCCGAGCAGGACCTCGCCGCCGCGATCGTTCAACTGCGCGCTCTTGGGCACGAAGTTGATCGCGCCGGCCAGGACGCCTTCGCCGTACAGCACCGAGGCCGGGCCCTTGAGCACCTCGACGCGTTCGAAGTTGAAGCTGTCCCAGTTGCGCGAGGAAAAGCCCGAACTGGTCAGGCGCACACCGTCGAACAAATACGACACCGCGCCGCTGGCGAAGCCGCGCATCGAGGCCACGCCCGGTTGCCCGGGCAGGTTGCCGGCCATCACCCCGGGCATCGCGCGCAGCACCTCGACGCTGTCGCGCAGGCCGCGCGCCTGGATGTCGTCGCGGTCGAGCACGTCGAGGGTGGCGGGCAGTTCGTCGGGGTCCAGGCCCAGCCGGCTGGCGGTGGCGACCGAGGCGTCGCGGCTGCCGTCGCGCTGCGCGTGCACGCGCACGGCGTCGAGGGTGGTGCCGGGGTCGGCTTCGGCTGCGCTCGCCGCGGCGGCATCGAATGCGGCGCAGGCCAGCAGCGCGCAGGTCAGCAGCGAAGCGGCCGGGGCGATGGAACGGGGCGAACGGGAAGTCGATGTGGGCATGCGGGGCGATAAGGGCGGGCCGTGCCGCGTCGTAGCCGCGCGGACGCGACCGGCCGGGACGCGGCGCGACTGGAAGACCAAGGGGCGGCCGCCGTGACGACGGCGGACAAGCGCACGATGCTAGCGGCGAGGCCGCGCACCGGGCTGCGGCAAGTTGCCGCAGTGAGTCGGCGCACGGGTTGCGTCGATATCGATGCGCAGGCCGCCGCGCCGCGCTGGTCTAGACGGAAACGAAGGCCTACTCTGCAACGCCTGGCGCGAATCGGTCGCGCCCGTCGCCATCGCCCGCCGGAGCATCGCCATGCCGCACATCGAAGGCCCGTTCAACGTCAAACTGAGCCCGCAGCCGGTCCACGAGGAGGCCGAAGGCAAGTTCGGCCGCATGGCGATCGACAAGCAATTCCACGGCGAGCTGGAGGCCGCCAGCCGCGGCGAAATGCTCGCGGCGATGACCGCGGTCAAGGGCTCGGCCGGTTATGTCGCGCTGGAAAAAGTCGAAGGCCGCCTGGCCGGGCGCAGCGGCAGTTTCCTGTTGTTGCATCGCGGGCTGATGGATCGCGGCGCGCCCGATCTGAGCGTGACCGTGGTGCCCGATTCGGGCAGCGACGAGCTCAGCGGGCTGACCGGCAGCATGAAGATCGATATCCGCGAGGGCGGCGCGCATTTCTATTCGTTCGATTACGAATTGCCGCCGATTTCGTAACCCGCATCGCGTGCGGCGCGGGTTTCGGCGGGGTGCGTTTCGAGGGGCTGAAGGCCTTCGCCGACAGAATATTTCGCGGGCCGCATGCGGCTTTGTGACGAGGCCACAACCAGCGCCGCACCAGGCAGCTGCCGAGAGGCTTGATCCGGCCGTTACCACGCGGCCATCGCGCGCCGGATCGACTCAAGTATCATTTGCGGGACAATCCGTCACAGCCCTGCAAGCCGCGACGCCCGCGATCCGTGCGAACTTTGGCGCCGATCCGCCGTGGTCCAGCGCGCGCGGGAACGGGAGGCCGATTACCGCCGAGGCGGCCGGTCTTCGTTGTCCCGCCGCTCCCACCAATCGACCGCTGCGCGCCCGCCGGCGCCGCGGCCCAGACTGCCGAACCCGCCCATGCGTTCCACTGCACTGTCGCTTTGCGTCCTGTTCGCCGCTGCCCTCGCGCACTCCGGCCAAGCCAGCGCCCAAGGCCGCGAGGCCTGCACCAACGGCCACACGCGCCTGCCGCCCACCGTCAACCTGCGCCTGGACAACGATTTGTTCGGCGGCCAGGACCAGGGCTACAGCAACGGCGTGCAACTGACCCTGGTGTCGCCGAACCTGGCCGATTACACCGACGATCCGTGCATTCCGCGGCTCGCGCGCTGGGTCAATCGCCACCTCGATGCGCTGCAGCCCGAAGGCTTCGAGCAGCGCAACATGATCGCCACCTTCGCCCAGGGCATCTTCACCCCGACCGATTTCAGCCGCCGCGAGCTGATCCCCGACGATCGCCCGTACGCCGCCGCGCTGCTGTTCGGACTCGGCTATAACGCACGCAACGGCGATTATCTGCAGACCACCCAGTTGCAGTTCGGCATCGTCGGGCCCTCGGCCCTGGGCAGGCAGGTGCAGGACGCGGTGCACAAGGCGCTCGGCGACGACACCTTCAAGGGCTGGGACAACCAGCTGCACGACGAGCCGGTGTTCCGGATCGTCCACGAACGCATGAACCGCTATTCGGCCGGCGACGCGCACAACGGCGCCTGGGGCTGGGACGCGATCACCCACTACGGCGGCAGCTTCGGCAATCTGACCACCTACGCCAATGCCGGCGCGGAACTGCGTTTCGGCCTGCGCCTGCCCGACGACTTCGGCAGCACGCCGCTGCGTCCGGCCGGCGAGAACACCGCGCCGACCCGGCACTACAACACCGGCGACCGGCCGTTCGCCGCGCATGTGTTCCTGACCTCGGACGTGCGCTGGGTGCTGCGCGATATCACCCTCGACGGCAACACCTTCCGCGACAGCCACAGCGTCGACAAGCGCTCGTTCGTGGGCGAGGTCGGTTATGGCGTGGCCTTGATGCGCGGGCGCTGGAAGCTGGCGCTGGCGCGTTATCACCGCACCCGCGAATTCGACGGACAAAAGCAGACGCCGGTGTTCGGCAGCGTGACCATCAGCCGCGCGTTCTGACCGCGGCGTATCGATTGCCGCGAGGTCGTGTGGATGGACCTTCGGCGACTGGCGATTATTCCAGGGTGATGCCCGCCGCCGCCGGGCTGCGATCCTTCAGGCCTTCGCTGGCCTGCGCCCACCACGCGCGGTGTTCCTCGCTCGCGCAATAGTCGGCATACGAAACCGGCGCGATCGTCGCCAGCGAATAATCCGGCCGGCCTTCGGCCAGCATCGCGCTCATCGCGCGCAGCAGCGGCAACGACGGCAACAGGTCCTCGACGAACAGGAATTGCCCGGCCTGGTTCACTTCCAGGAAATGCGCATCGCCGTCGGCGTCGATCGCCAGGTCGATGCAGCCGAACACCAGGCCGAGCTCGCGCATCAACGTCGCCAGCTTGGCCTGATCGGACGCTGACAGCTCGCCGGGCTCGGCGCGTAAACCTTGTACGGCCTGGCCGACGCGCCAGTCGACGAAGCCGCCGTCGTGCTGCGCATGCAGCCGCGCGGCGAAATAGCGGTCGCCGATCGCGGTCACCCGCAGGTCGCAGCGCTTGTCGACGTAGACCTGATAGATGCCGGGGCAGTGCAGCAGGCTGGCGTCGTCCTCGAGCATGGCCGGCTCGACGATGCGCGCGTAGGTGCTGAACATGCGGCCGGTTTCGGCGTCCTTCCAGGTGTGGGTCATGAAGGGTTTGTAGACCACGCGGCCGTGGCGCTGGACGAAGCGGCGGATCTCGTTCGGATCGTGCGACACCAAGGTGGCCGGAAAACGCAGCCCGCAGCGATGCGCGGCGCGCAACTGCACGAGTTTGTTCTCGGCCATCGCCGCGGCCGCGGGACGATTGACCCACAGACGGTCCGCGCCCTGATCGGTCAATGCGTACACGTTCTTGAGAAAGCGGCCCCATTCGCCGCGCAGGAACGGCGCGTCGCTGCTGTGCGCGCGCGGAAACGATTCGGGATTGCGCGGGCGCCGATACCAGACCGTGCCGACGCGGTCGTGATCGAGCGCGCCGCTCATGCGCAGGCCGTTGTCGGCGTCGCAATGCAGCGACATCGGCCCCAGTTCGGATTCGGCCAGCGAAGTGACCCAGGTGGCGTCGATGCCGCTGGCGCGCAACGCCCAGCGCGCGGCCGAGGCATGGATGTCGTGGGCCAACGAGGAAAGAATCAGCGGGCGGCGATGAGAGGGCATGCGGCGATGGCTCGATCCGGGCGCGTTGGTATTGAAAACAGCACGCCCCGGCTGGCGGGGCGTGCCGAAGCTTGCGCAGTCGCGCCGATTTCCGCGCACGTCGCTCGCGCGCGAGTCCATCGATGCCTTACGCATTCGATCGTCGTGATCCGAGCGGATCACGGCCGCTCATATCACACCAGATCCGGATCGCCCGGGTCGTCGCCGTTCGGGCCGGTGGCGTGGGTGGTGTCGCCCTTGCCGCCGGAAATCGCGGCGATTTCGTCGAGCGAAAGTTCGCGCGCGGCGATGCGGGCGAGCGGACGGGCGGTTTCGTTCTGAGGCAGATTCGCGTCTTGCTTGCTCATGAAGCGTTCTCCTGAAACGTGGTTGCCGAGAAGAGTTGGAAGGCCGTCCCGGCGTCGGCACGAGCGTGGATGCTAGCAATTAAGAAAGTCGTGTTTTCCCCATCGCCATCGCAGTTTCATCGTGAATGCGCGACACGATCGGCGATGGAAATTCCTTGTTCGCGATCGATTCACTCACGCCGTCGCGCAGCGCGATCACGCGATCGGCGCTGCGTATCGTGTCGGGCCGGTGGGCGATGACGATGCGGGTGATGCGCAACGAGGAAATCTCGCGGTTGATCTCGTGTTCGCGCGCCACGTCGAGGTGGCTGGTGGCTTCATCGAGCAGCAGGATCGCCGGTTGCTGGTACAGCGCGCGCGCCAGCAGCACGCGCTGTTTCTGCCCGCCCGACAGCGACGAGCCCAGATCGCCGACCAGGGTTTCGTAGCCCATCGCCATGCCGGCGATGTCGGCGTGGATGCGCGCGGCGCGCGCCGCGGCCTCGATGCGTTCGCTGCTCGCGGCCGGATCGAAGAAGGCGATGTTCTGCGCGATCGAGCCGGCGAACAGCACGTCTTCCTGCATCACCGCGCCGAACAGCTCGCGATACGCCGCCAGCCCGTAACGCTGGATATCGACGCCGCCGATGCGGATCGTGCCGGAGCTGGGCTGCAGCAAACCGAGGATCAACTTGGCCAGGGTGGTCTTGCCGCAGCCCGACGGGCCGACGATCGCGACCGATTCGCCGGCTTCGATGCTGAAACTGCAATCGCGCAGGATCCACGGCTCGTCGGCGGCGTAACGAAAACTCACGCCTTGCAGTTCGATGCGCGGCCGCGGCGCCGGGCCGGCGTAGTCGCTATGCACATGCGGTTCCGGCGCTTCCAGCGCGATATCGGCGATGCGCTGGCCGTGCAGGCCGAGCAGGCGCAGATCGACCAGCTTGTCGATCAGGCTGCCGGTGCGGGTGGCGAACAGGTCGGCGTAGGCGACGAACACCACCATCATGCCGGCGGTGAAGCGGCCCTGCAGGGTCAGCCAGGCGCAGATCCAGATCAGCAGCACGCGCTGCGCGCCGAACACCAGCTTGGACAGGGCCGAGAACACCGCGGTGGTGCGGCTGATCGCGGCTTCGCGGTTGGCGACTTCGACGCTGGCGTTGGCGATGCGCGCGCGGCGTTCGTCCTGCTTGTTGCCCAGCTTGATCGTCTGCACGCCCTGGATCGATTCGATCAGCAGGCTCTGCTGCTGCGCGACCTGGATCAGCTGCTCTTCCTTGAGCCGGCGCAGGCGTCGGAACGCCAGCCAGCGCAGGCCGGCGTACAGCGCGAACGCGGCCAGCACCAGCGCGGTCAGCGGGGGGCTGTAGAACAGCAGCAGGCCGAGCACCAGGACCACGGTGAGTCCGTCGAGCAGGCTCTCGACGAAACTGCCGGTCAAGGTCTGCTGGATCGCCTGCACCGAGACGAAGCGCGACATCACCCCGCCGACGTGGCGTTTCTCGAAGAAATCCAGCGGCAGCCGCATCAGGTGGCCGAACAGATTGGCCAGCCACTGCGAATTCAAGGACGCGCCCAGATCGGCGATCAGCCAGCCGCGCATGGCGGTGATCGCGGACTGGAACAGCACCACGGTCAGAAAGCCGATGCCGAGCAGATGCAGCAGTTCGACATCGCCCGATACCAGCACCCGGTCGATCACCCACTGCATCGCCAACGGCAGCAGCAGGGTGAAGCCTTCCAGGCTGAGCGCGAGCGCGAGGATCTGCAGGCCGGCGCGGCGCAGGCCGACGATATGCCCGGCCAGGCCGCGCAGGCTCAAGCGCTGACGTTCGCGCATCGGCGCGAAATCGGGCTTGCGCGACAGCTCCAGGGCGATGCCGGTGTAGTGGCGGCCGAACTCGGCCAGCGGCAACGAGACCGCGCCGCGGGCCGGGTCGTGCAGTTCGGCGCGGCCGCGCGCGATGCGCTTGAGCACGACGAAATGATTGAGGTCCCAATGCAGCACGCACGGCAGCTGCAGGTCGGCGAGGTGTTCGATCTCGGCGCGCAGCGGGCGGGTGTCGAAGCCGAGCGCGCCGGCGATCTTGATCAGCCGCGCCAGGGTCGCGCCGCGCGGCGACACCGGAAATCGGCGGCGCAGGCTGGCCAGATCGATGTCGTGGCCGTGATGGATCGCGATCATCGCCAGGCAGGCGAGGCCGCATTCGGCCAGTTCGTTCTGCTGGATCACCGGCAGCGCGCGGGTGCGGCTCATGGCGCGTCGCCCTGCGTCGTCGTCGGCGCGGACGCGTTCGGCGCGAGCACGCCCGGCAGGAACAGGAATTCGTACAGCCGCCGCCGTTCCAGTTGCAGTTCCGCATCGACCCGCATCTGCGCCTGCAGCGCGTGGCTGGCGACTTGTTGCCGGTCCAGATCGACCAGCACGCGCCAGGCCGGCGCATCGGCGGGCCGGCCGGTGCGCTCGCGGATGTCCTGCGCCGACAGCGGCGCGCGCGCGATCTGCGCGACCCGGCCGCGTTGCAGGCCGTAGGTCTGATACGGAAACGCCGGATAGCGCAAGGTCACCGGCGTGCCGGCCGCGATCAGGCCGATCGCGCGATCGGGCAGCCACAGCTCGGCCTGCAGCGGCGCGTGTTCGGGCAGCAGCGAGAACAGGCGTTGGCCCGCGCCGATCGCCTGACCTTCGGTCAAGGCCCAGCCGCTGATGCGGCCCGCGCGCGGCGCGAGCACGGCGATGCGGCGGCGGCCTTCGTTGTGGGCGTCGTCCTGGGCGATGTCGGCCAGCTCGCGTTCGATCCGGCCGCGGCGTTCGCTCAGGCGCCGCGGCAGATCGGCCAGCGCGGCGCGCGCGTCGGCGAGTTCGCGCGCGGCATCGAGGCGTTCGCGTTGCGCGTCCTGGACCCGGCTCAGGCTGTCGATGCGGGTGGTTTCGTATTGCTGCCACTGCACGTCGCTGAGCAGCTTGGCCGCGCGCAACGGTTGCACCTGCCGCGACAGGCGTTCAGCCTGCGCGGCCTGTTCGCGGCGCAAGCGCAATTGCGCGTCGGCCAGGTCGATGCGGCGTTGCGAGTCGTCGATGCGTTGTCGCAACGAATCGGTGTCGCGGCCGCGTTCGCGTTCGATCGCGTCGCGCTCGGCCAGCAGGCGCTCGCGTTGCAGCGCCAGTTCGGCACCGACCGCCTGGCCGACGCCGGCGCCCAGCGCCGGACTGTCGAGTTCGGCCGAGATCTCCAGCAAGGTCTGGCCGCGCGCGACTGTTTGACCTTCGACCACGTGGCTGCGCGCGATCCGGCCGCCGGCCGGCGCGCTCACGTTCAACAGACCGCCGCGCGGGATCAATTGGCCGCTCGCGCTTTCGCTGCGGGTGTAGCGGCCGAAGCCGAGCAGGGCCAGCAATGCGATCAGGGCCGCCAGCGCGAGCCCGGCCATCGGCCAGCCCATGCGCGAGACCGGCAGGCGGATGCTGCCGAGCCAGCGCTGTTTCCTGGCGTCGAGCATCTCGCGTCTGAACAGGTCTTCGTGCATGAAGACGTCAGCCGCGCACGGCGCGCGCGATGGATGCGTTCGGGCGAGTCCAGGCGATCACGGGCGTTGAGCGCACTCCGGCCGATCAGGTTCGGCCGTTGAGTGTCGTACATGACCGCGGGGCCGGCCACACGGCATTGTCGAAGCCGGTCACGGTTTGAGCCACAGATGACAAGGGTCATTCAATCGGCGGTACATCGCCGCGTCCACTCACCGCATTCATCTGTTCGCTGGCACGTGTTCACCGGCATGGGCGATCGCGTTGCATGATGCCCGTGCGCGTAGCGCTTCGGCCCGGCGTTGTTCGATCAGTTCGCCGCGAGAAGGCGCCGCGCCGAAGCGCCACGTGAATTCGCGGCTCAGCGCGAATCGGGCAGAGCTTTACGCAATCGCGGCCAATGGCCGATGGTGAGCGCGCGCAGCAGCCACTCGATCGGCCCATAGGCATGGCGTCGAAGCCACCAACGGCTCAGCGACAACTGCGCGCCGAACAGCGCCACCGCTACCGCCACGCAACCCAACGGCGATACCCGGCCCATCAGGCCGAAGCCATAACCGGTGAATATCAGCGCGCACATCAGCGATTGCAGCAGATAATTCGACAGTGCCATGCGTCCGGCCGGCGCCAACGCCGCCACCGCGCGTCGGCCGCGCGCGCTGTCGAACGCGGCCATCGCCCAGGCGGCGTAGGCCAGGCTCAGCCACGGCGCGGTCAACACGCTCAGCGCGAGCGCGAGCAGTTCCAGCGGCCCGCCCGGCGCCAGCACGGTGACCGCCGCGAATATCAGCGCCGCGGGCAGGCCGATGCCCAGTCCGTAGCGCCGCACGCGGCGCAGCAACGGTTGATAGCGATCCAGCCGCGCCAGCACCTGGCGACGGCCGGCGATCAACCCGAACAGGAACATCGCCAGCGCGCACGGCGCCTGCAGGCAGGCGAGCACGATCGCGGTCGAACCCAGTTCGCGCAGTCGCGCATCGATCACCTGGCCCGGATCGCCGGTGAAGCCCGATTGCACGGTCTGCGCGGTTTGCGCGAGCGTCGCGGCATCGGCGGGGCGGGTGTCGCCGTCGATCCACAGCCACAACCCCAGACCGCCCCAGGCCGCGGCGGTCACACCGATCAATCGGATCGCGCGGCGCCATGCGCGTTGCTCGGGGCTGTCGCGCATCGCCAACAGCAGCAGGCCGAGCACGGCATAGGTGCTGAGAATGTCGCCATGGAACAGCAGCAGCGCATGGGCCAGGCCGATCGACCACAGTCCGAGCAGGCGCCGGGCCATGCGCGGCGCGAACGCTGCATCCGCGCGCCGCGCCGAATCGAGCTGCAGCTGGAAGCTGTAGCCGAACAGGAACGAAAACAGCAGATAGAATTTCATCTCGAACAGCGCGGCGATCAACCCATGCACCAGGCGGTCCGACGGCGCATCGAAGGCCGGATCGGCCGCGCCCAGGCCGAACCAGGGCGAGGCGAACACGCCGATGTTGACGATCAGGATGCCGAACAGAGCGAATCCGCGCAGGGCGTCGAGATGCTCGATGCGCTGCGCATCGCGGGACGGGGAAGGCATGGCGTGGCGCGAGGGCGAGGGTGCGGCCATGCTCGGCGCGGTCGTGTTTGCGCGCATCGGGCCGCCGTCGGGACGCGACCGGGACGTTTGGCGGATTCGCCGCGCGCGGAAACTGGAATACTGAGCGCATGAACGACACCGCCGCACGCCCGACGCCTGCCGCACGCGCGCCGGTAAGGCGCTGGTGGAGCGGGCTGTTCTGGAAATGCCTGCTGTCGATGCTGATCGCCTCGTGGGTCAGCACCGGCCTGTTGTCCCTGCTCGGCCTGTACCTGGAGCGCCGCGAGGTGCGCGCGCACATGGCGCCGCCGCTGCTGGAAAGCGCGATGCGGCGCGAACTGCAAGGTCTGGGCCCGCTGCCCGAGCAGAGCCGGGTCGCGCCGGCGCAGTGCGAGGCGCTGATGCAGGCGCTGCTGGTGCGGATCGTCGGCATGGATTCGCCCAAGTGGATGGCCTCCTACAGCTTCGCCGGCGGCACCGCCGACGGCCGCATCGCGATCCGCTACCGCGATCGCGACGGCCGGGTCTGCCAGTTCCCGGCGCGGCCCAGCGCGCCGCTGCAACAGGTGCTGGAAGACAGCGAACACGAAGCCGCGACCACCCGCGCCGCGGTGCCGCGCCGGCACGAGCGAGAGGGCGACTGGATCAGCGTGGTCGCCTTGCCGCTGGCCGATCGGCCCGGCGCGACCTTGAGCGTCGGCCAGCATGCCGGCGGTTCGCTGGCGAGCTTCATGCGCATGGATTCGGGCGCGTTCGAAGGGTTGATGATCTATCTGGTGGTGATCAGCGCGATGTCGGCGGTCGCGGTGGCGACCTTGCTGACCCGGCGCATCCGTCACGCCGAAAGCGCCGCCGATGCCTGGGCCGCGGGCGAGCTGGACGCGCGCATCCACGACAGCGGCCTGGACGAATTCGGCCGCTTGTCGCAGCGGTTCGATCGCATGGCCGATGCGCTGGGCGAGGTGATCCAGGTGCGCCAGGCGCTGGCGGTGGCCGAGGAACGCAACCGCCTGGCGCGCGATCTGCACGACACCGCCAAGCAGCGCAGTTTCGCGCTGGGGCTGCAATTGAGCGTGCTCGATCATCTCAACGAACGCGCCGGCGAAGGCGAGGGCCAGGGCGGCGACCCGCGCCAGCGCGCGCTGATCAAGGCCGCGCTCGGCCTGACCGGACAGTTGCAGCGCGATCTGGCCGACGTGATCCAGCGTTTCTCGGCGCCGACCGTGGCCGAGCAAGGGCTGCGCAAGGCGCTGGAAGACACCTTCTCGCATCTGCTCGGCGGCAGCGAGATCGAATGGCGGTTGTTGCTCGACGGGGTCGCCGAACGCGGCCTGGGCGAGTATCCGCAGCATGCCGGGCAGTTGCTGCTGATCGCCACCGAGGCCGCCTCCAACAGCCTGCGCCACAGCGGTGCGCGCCGGATCGAGGTGGTGCTCAACAATTCCGGCAACCGCTACGGCTGGACCATCCAGGACGACGGTTGCGGCTTCATGCTCAGCGAGCACGAAACCACCGGCATGGGCCTGGCCAACATGCGCCTGCGCGCGCGCACCTTGCCGGGCGGACGTTTCCGCATCGCCAGTTCCTCCAGCGGCACCGTGGTCACGGTGTCGTTCACGCTCGACCCGCCGCAAGGAGTACACGCATGACCACCTCGGTGTTGTTGGTCGACGATCATGAAGTGGTGCGCAAGGGCATCCGCAGCCTGCTGATGCTGACCGACGATTTCGACGTGGTCGGCGAGGCCGGCGGCGGCGCCGAGGCGATCGAGCTGGCGCGCGATCTGGCGCCGGACCTGATCGTAATCGACCTGATGATGCCCGACGTCGACGGCGTCACCGCGATCCGCGCGATCAAGAGCCTGAGCCCGCGCAGCGCGATCGCGGTGCTGACCTCGACCGATCAGGACGATCTGGCCTTCGCCGCGATCGAGGCCGGCGCGCAGTCGCTGCTGTTCAAGAGCATGCTCGGCGACGAACTGCTCGCGACCTTGCGCCGCATCGCCGGCGGCGAGGCGGTGATCCATCCCTTCGTCGCCCAGCGCATCCTCAAGGCGGTGCGGCGCAAGCGCGAACCGCGCGAGGACCCGTTCGCCTGCCTGACCGAGCGCGAGCTCGACGTGCTGCGCAAGCTCGCCGAAGGCGGCAGCAACGCGCGCATCGCCGCGGCGCTCAACATCGGCGAGAAGACGGTCAAGTCGCATCTGGGCAATGTGCTGGCCAAGCTGCATCTGGCCGATCGCACCGAGGCGGTCGCGTTCGCTTGGCGACGCGGATTGATGACGGGCGAGGCCGACGACGGGCTGTGAGCGCGCGCGCGCGTCGCCGATTCGATAATGACGCGCGTGCGTTGTTGTCGCCGTCGCGATGAGCCCGATCGTCGATGCGTTCGAGACGATCGCGAAAACCCGGATTTTCGCGGGTTTTTCGCCAAAAGACAGATTGGGCAAAGTGTTCGCGCGCTCGCGTGCATCGCCCGCAAGCGTCGAAAGTCATGCAACGAATGCGCGCTCTCGAGGTAGGGAGCCGATGGTGAAGCTGCGTTAGTTATTACAGAGGTCGCCCTAGCGATCCACGCAGCAACGATGCCGACACGCGCATCGAGCCATTGCCGGCGCCGACCCACGGCGCCTTCGACATGACAGGGGTTCATCGACAGATGCAAGGCACTACCCGCGCTACGCGCATTCAACCGCGCACGCTCCGCACGCATACCCGTTCTCTTCTTTCGTTGGCGATTGTCGGCGGCCTGCTGGCCGCTTCGCCGATGGTTTTCGCGCAGGACACGATGGGCCAGGTCGGCGATGCCGACAGCTGGCGCAGCGAGGAATTCAAGCGCGACTGGGGCCTGGAAGCGATCAACGCCCACTATGCCTACGCGCGCGGCCTCACCGGCAAGGGCGTACGCCTGGGCCTGTTCGACTCGGGCACCGCGCTCGCGCATCCGGAATTTTCCGGCCGCAACACCACCAGCATCGCGCTGAGCAACGATCCCGAGTGCGCCGATCCGTCGGTGGTGGCCGGCCTGGGCGCTTGCGGCGCGACCCGCGGCGACCGCCCGGGCAAGTCGTACTACGGTCTCGGCCCGGGCGTGCCGCCGGCGCTGGCCGCGCGCCTGATCGCCGCGGGCTTGCCGTATGGCTTCGTGTATGAAGAACACGGCACCCACGTCGCCGGCACCATCGGCGCGAACCGCGACGGCACCGGCACGCACGGTGTCGCGTTCGGCGCCGATCTCACCGCCGCGACCGTGTTCGGCGATACCTACAGCGAATGGCGTCTCGACCCCGATGGTTTCTACCGCCCGCGCCCGCTGTACCGCACCGACCCGGAAGATCCCGCCACCGAAAGCATGTTCGATCAGGCGCGGGCACTGGGCACGCGCGCGATCAACCACAGTTGGGGCCCGACCCGCCGCAACACCACCGAGGCGCAGCTTGAGGCGTACTACGCGCAGCAAGGGGCGGGCTACGAAGTGTTCGCCAGCATCTATCAGCCCAAGGACGGCAAGCCCGCGTCCGATCTGATCCAGGTGTGGGCGGCCGGCAACCAGGCCGGTGGTCTGGCCAGCATCGCCGCGACGCTGCCGCGCTGGCACAAGGAAATCGAGCCGTACTGGCTCAGCGTCGCCAATGTGCGTCTGCCGGGCGAAGGCGAGGAAGGCTACGTCATCGACGAAAGTTCGAGCATCTGCGGTTTCAGCAAGGACTGGTGTGTGTCCGCGCCGGGCACCGACATCGACAGCACCATCATCGCCGGCCGCATCGACGGACGTATCGATGAAACCGACGACTACCTGCGTTTCCTGATCGACAACGAAGCGCCCGAGTACGATTACGGCCTGCTCACCGGCACCTCGATGGCCGCGCCGCACGTCACCGGTGCGCTCGGCCTGTTGTTCGAACGCTTCCCGTACCTGAGCAGCGCGCAGGTGCGCGATGTGCTGCTGACCACCGCGACCGACATCGGCGCGCCGGGCGTGGACGATATCTACGGCTGGGGCATGCTCGATCTGAAGAAGGCCATCGACGGGCCGGGCCAGTTGCGCGTGGACACCGACGTGGTGATGAACCAGCGCGCCGGCGGCGCCAAGGTGTGGGAAGGCGCGGCCTGGGACGACTGGCGCAACGACATCGGCGGCCCCGGCCGCTTGACCAAGTCCGGCGTGGGCTGGCTGCGTCTGAGCGGCAACAACGACTTCGCCGGCCTGACCGTGCGGCAGGGCGTGCTCGAACTGACCGGCAACAACACGTATGCGGCGGAAGTCACCGGCGGCGCGTTGATCGTCAACGGCAGCCTGAGCAGCGATCAGACCCTGGCGGTGCGCAGCGGCGGCATCCTCGCCGGCAGCGGCCGCATCGTCGGCAACGCGCGCATCGAAGGCGTGGTCTCGCCGGGCAATTCGATCGGTACCTTGAGCGTGCAGGGCGACTACACCCAGGCGGCCGGCTCGATCTACGACGCCGAACTGTCGGCCGGCGGCCAGTCCGATCTGATCAGCGTCAGCGGCAAGGCGACGCTGGAGGGCGGTACCTTGGTCGTGCATCACGCGCCGGGCCAGTACCTGCTCGGTCAGTCGTTCAATCTGCTCAGCGCCGACGGCGGCGTCAGCGGCCAGTTCGCCGCGCTCGATCAGACCGCGTTCTCGCCGTTCCTCAAGTTCGGCCTGAGCTACGCGGCCAACCAGGTCGGCGTGGCGGTGACCCGCGGCGCGAGCCTCGCATCGGCGGCGCAGACCGACAATCAGCGCGCGGCGGCGGCCGCGGCCGATCAACTCGCGATCGGCCAAGGCATTCCGCAGCCGTTGACCCAGTTGTTCCCGGCCCAGGCGGTCGCGGCGCTGGATTCGCTCAGCGGCGAAGGCCATGCCAGCCTGCGTTCGATCATGGTCGACGATCAGCGCCACATCCGCGATGCGGCGCTGGTGCGCGCGCGCGCCGGACGCGGCGCGTTCGCCGCCGATGCCGACGGCGAATCCTCGCAGGGCGCGTGGGTCGAGCTGATCAAGTCCGGCGGCACCCTCGACGGCGACGGCAATGCCGCGCGCAACGAGTACAACGGTTCGGTGACCCTGGTCGGTTACGACTACCGCTTCGACGGCGGCTGGCGCATCGGCGTGCTCGGCGGTACCGGCCGCAGCGACAGCAACGACGACCGTCTCGACAAGGGCCGGGTCAAGAGCCGTCACATCGGTATTTACACCGGCCAGAACTGGGGCGGCTTCGGCCTGAGCGCGGGCTTCACCTTCGCCCGTCAGGACGTCGACCTGGAACGCCGCATCGGCTTCAACGGTTTCAGCGACCGCACCCGCGCGTCGTACGACGCCGACAGCAAGCAGGGCTTCGTCGAAGGCGGTTATCGCTTCAATGCCGGCGCCTGGGAGTTCGAACCGTATGCGCAGTTCGCCCAGGTGCGGGTGAGCAGCGACGGGTTCCAGGAAACCGGCGGCGCCGCCGCGCTGACCGGCCGCGGCGCCGACAACCGGGTCAATCTGTCGACCGTGGGCCTGCGCTTCAACGTCAACCTCAAGGGTTCGCAGCAGGACGACAGCTGGTTGAGCCTGCGCGGCGGCCTGGGCCGTCGCCATGCCACCGGCGATCTGAGCCCGGAGACCTCGGTCGCCTGGCGCGGCGCCAATGCGTTCACCGTGCAGGGCGCACCGTTGGCCGACGACGCGACCTTGCTCGAAGCCGGCATCGCCGCGCGCTTGAGCGCCAATGGCTTGCTGGAGTTGAACTACAGCGGTCAGATCGCCGATGAGGCGCACGATCACGGGATCAACGCGCGGTATTCGTTGCGGTTCTGAGGTTGGTGCCCGGTTTCGGGCGGAAGTTGAGCGATGAGGAAGCCGCGACGGTTTTGGCCGTCGCGGCTTTTTTTTGGGGCGCTTGTTCTTGTGGATAAGAGCAAATCCCCCTGGCCCCCCTTTTTCAAAGGGACGGGTCGCGATATTGCTGTGATGGGTTGCCTTTAATCGCGTGCCGGTTCGGAGTGTCTACAGTCTTGGTCGGGCTTTGCCGCAGCGTCCCATCCCGTCCCTTTGGAAAAGGGGACAGGGGGATTCGCTTTTCGCTCCAGTCCCTACGATCCCAACTCCAAAGCCGTCCCATTCAACACCACAGCGTTGCAGACGCTGTCGCTTATCCGATGGCATGCATTCGGCGATGATGGGCGCTATCAAGCTCCGCGCGCTGCCCCATCACCAGGAGAAACAAACATGTTCGAGCTTTCGGCGTTACTGGCCTTCGCCGGCTTGGCCCTGGTCATGGTCCTGACCCCCGGCCCGAACATGGTCTACCTCGTCTCGCGTTCGATCTGCCAAGGCCGCAAGGCCGGGCTGACCTCGCTGGCCGGGGTCGGCGTGGGCTTCTTCTTCTATCTGTTCGCCGCCGCCTTCGGCATCACCGCGCTGTTGTTCGCGGTGCCTTACGCCTACGACGCCTTGCGCATCGGCGGCGCGGCCTATCTGCTGTGGATGGCCTGGCAGGCGATCCGCCCCGGCGGCCGCTCGCCGTTCCAGGTCCGCGACCTGCCGGTCGACAGCCCGCGCCGCTTGTTCGTGATGGGCCTGCTGACCAGCCTGCTCAATCCCAAGGTCGCGATGTTCTACCTCGCGCTGCTGCCGCAGTTCATCGACCCGCACAAGAGCGTGATGCTGCAGTCGCTAGCGCTGGGCAGCCTGCAGATCGCGATCAGCGTCGGGGTCAATGCGCTGATCGTGGCCGGCGCCGGCGGGATCGCGAATTTCCTGGCCGGACGGCCGCGTTGGGTCGCCGCGCAGCGTTGGGTCATGGGAGGCGTGTTGTCGGCGCTGGCCGTGCGCATGGCGGTCGACGCGCGCCGCTGAGCGGGTGCGGGTTGTTTATGGCGCGCCGCCGAGCGCGTCGCTTAAGGCGCCAGGCCGGCGGCCTGATCGCGCGCGCGCTGGATGATCGCGCGCACCTGCGCCCGATCGCGGTGCCGCGAGATCGCGACCGCGCCCAGCGCCAGCGCGCGTTCGCGCATCTGCGCGGTGACGTCGTAATGGCAGCCGCTGAGCTTGTTCTGGAACGACACCCGCGGCCGGCCCAGGCGTTGTGCGAACTCGTGCAGCTCATCGAGCGTATCGGCCATGAGATGCGCCCAGCGCTCGCCGCGCCAGGGCCAGACGGCATCGTCGACGTACACGGTCACGCGGTTCTCCAAGACGGGCGTCGCACGATGCATCCGCGACAGGGCCGGCCCAGTATCCGACAATCGCGGTGTCGCGAGCGAACCCCCGCCGCTCGCCGGACGCGCCATGCACCTGTCGAGCATCCACCACGTCGCGCTGATCTGTTCGGATTACCCGCGCTCCAAGCGGTTCTACACCCAGGTGCTGGGCCTGCGCGTCCTCGCCGAGGTCTATCGCGAGGCGCGCGGCTCCTACAAGCTCGATCTGGCCCTGCCCGACGGCGGCCAGCTGGAGCTGTTCTCGTTCCCCGATCCGCCGCCGCGGCCGTCCTATCCGGAAGCCTGCGGCCTGCGCCACCTGGCCTTCGCGGTCGCCGACATCGACACCTGCGTGGCCGAACTCAAGGCGCAGGCGATCGCGGTCGAGGACGTGCGCATCGACGAATACACCGGGCGCCGCTACACCTTCTTCGCCGATCCCGATGGCTTGCCGATCGAGTTCTACGAGCGCGAATGACGGCCTGCGGGCGCGTGAATCCGCCGCGGGGAAACGACAGGCGCGCCGATGCGGCGGCCAGGCGCGGCCGGCGGCTGGGACGACGAGAGGCGCGTAGAGCGGGGCGATCAGCCTGCGCCACGCATCCTCCGCGCGTTCCCGGCGCGAGGTACCGATGCTGGTCGTCCGTTCCGACGACGCGGCAAACGCGCGCTTAGGCCGGGCATCGGCCTGAACTGGCCCGAGTCGGCGCCGACCGGCCTCTACGCTTCGGCATCACGCGGCCGGTCGCACACTGGCGCCGCGTTGCCGCGGTGGACGCCGCCCATCTTGTAGCCGGAGTGTTCGATGCGCCTGGAAGGCAGTCAGGAAACCTTGCTGATCACCTTGTACGCGAAGGCCATGGACAACCGGGCCACGCCGTCGATCCTGCACGACGCCTTGGCCGACGACCTGATCCGCCGCATCGACTACGACTTCGAACGCTTCGGCCTGAGCGACTACGACATCCGCGGCCTGGCGCTGCGCTCGCGCATCATCGACAACTGGACCCGCGCCGCGCTGCAATCGCGCCCCGACACCCTGGTGCTGCACCTGGCCTGCGGCCTGGACGCGCGCGTGTTCCGGGTCGACCCGGGCCTGGACGTGGACTGGATCGACATCGACTTCCCGCCAGTGATCCAGTTGCGCCGCGACCTGCTGCCGCAGCGGCTGGGCCGTTACCGCACCTTGGCGACCAACGTGATGGAGCCGGACTGGATCGAGAAACTCGACAACCAGCGCCCGGTGCTGGTGATCGCCGAGGGCCTGTTTCCGTATCTGGACGAATACCGCGCGCGCGAACTGATGCGGCGCCTGATCGAGCGTTTCCCGCAGGGCGGTCAGTTGCTGTGCGACGTCTACGGCCGGCTCGCGCTGCGTGTGTTGCGCAACGCGCGGATGATCCGCGCGACCCAGGCGCGCATCGGCGAATGGGGACCGGCCGGCGCGGCGGAACTGGAAACCTGGCATCCGCGCCTGCAGTTCGTCGACGAACCGGACTATGCGCAACTGCCGGAAATGCAGGCGTTGCCGTGGGCGCAGCGTTGGTTGTTCAAGTTGTATGGGCGTTCGCGGTGGCTGCGCAGTCTTGGGCGGGTGGTGAGGTATCGGTTCTGAATCGAGCCGGCGATCGGCTTGGTCTCACGAAATTTTGTCGCGACATGCCTTGCGCAATGACCTAACCGCTATTGCTATTGCTATTGCTATTGTTGCCGTGGCCTCGGCTGTTGCCCCCGACAATGCCTTGCGCCTTTTGCCCTTCGCTTGCGCCTGATTCCAGATTTCACCTCCAGCGCTGCGACGCTTGGAACTCGCGTTAGCAACGGGACACCCGAAGGGCGGCGTGCAGGATGCACGCCGTGCGCCACCGGGACAAGGATGTCCCGTGTGGCGAATGCCTGCGCAAGCACCGCACTTGCGGGCCCTTGATTCAAAGAAAAGCGTTTTTCTTTGGTTACCTTTCTTTTGTCGCTTTTGACAAAAGAAAGTAACTCGGCCGCTTGCGGACGAAAGCTGTTGATCTTGCCTCTGGCTTCAAAAGCTCTAGAGCTTCAAAGCTTCAAAGCTTTGAAGCTTTGAAGCCTTTAAAGCCTTTAAAGCTGCAAGCAGGATCAAAAGCGTTCCGCCGCTGAAGCGGCGGGTCACTTTCTTTTGTCTAAAGCAACAAAAGAAAGGTAACCAAAGAAAAATGCTTTTTTGTGAATCAAAGGCCCGCGCGTGCGGTGCAGACGCGGGCATGCGCCACACGGGACATCCTGTCCCGGTGGCGCACGGCGCACATCCATGTGCGCCGCCCTACGGGTGTGCTTTTGTTCTCGCGAGTTCCGAGCTTCGCAGCGCTGGGTGAACTGCGCGGCTTCAGGCCCGAGCAAAAGCCACATGGCCTGCCTGTAGGAGCGGCGCGAGCCGCGACCGCGCCATGACGACAACGTCGCAACCTGCGTCGTAGCCGAATTCCCGCGGTCGCGGCTCGCGCCGCTCCTACAGGTAGAACACGCGGCAACGTCGACTACTCGCATCCGCCATGAACATCGCCGAACGCCACCACACTCATCCCGCCAACGCCGGATCCGGCTTGCGAAACGCGATCCCCAACCGATTCCACGCGTTCATCGCGATCGCCGCATGCGTCAACGCCACCAGATCCGCATCGCTGAACTGCCCCCGCGCCCGTGCATACACCTCGTCCGATACCGGCGCCTGACTGACCAGGGTGATCGCATCGGCCCAGGCCAGCGCGGCGCGTTCGCGCTCGGTGAACGGACCTTCCGGCCACGCCCGCAGCAGATGCAGACGGCGATGGCTTTCGCCGCGCTCCACCGCTTCCTCCGTATGCAGGCGGATGCAGTAAGCGCAGCCGTTGAGCTGCGACACGCGCACGTTGACCAGATCGATCAACGACGCTTCCAGCGAACTGTCGCCGACGTGCTGGCTCAGGCCGGCCAGCGCGCGGGTGCCTTGCGGGTCGATGGCGTTGTAATCGAGGCGGGCGGACATCGGGAGTTCCTCGGCAGGGGCGTCGTGCGACGCGAGGCCGGCAGGTTAGGATGTTCATCGTTGAAATACATTCCGCCAAGAATGCAAGGCGAGATTGCATGAATGAACAAGCGCTGGCCTGGGACGATTATCGCTTCGTGCTCGCGGTCGGCCGCGCCGGATCGCTCAACGGCGCGGCCAAGTTGCTGACGGTCAGCCATCCGACCGTGTTCCGCCGGATCAACGCGATCGAACGCAGCCTCGGCGCGCGCTTGTTCGAACGCGCGCGCGCGGGTTACGCGCCGACCCCGACCGGCGAGGAGGTCATCGCGGTCGCGGCCGAGATCGAAACCCGGATCGCCGCGACCGAACGCCGCCTGGCCGGCCTGGACGCGCGGCCGAGCGGCAAGGTCCGGCTGACCACGGTCGAGCCCTTGCTGTACGGCGTGCTGCCGCCGTTGCTGGCGCGGTTTCGCGGCGACCATCCGGGCATCGTGCTGGAGCTGATCACCGACAACGCGGTGCGCGACCTGAGCCGGCGCGAGGCCGACCTGGCCCTGCGCCCGGGCGGCAAGCCGCCGGAGGGCCTGATCGGGCGCAAGGTCGCGCGCATGGCCACCGGGATTTACCGCCCGCGTTCGCTGCGGCTGCCGCGCGGCGCCCGGCCGGACGATCTGGCCGATTACGACTGGCTGGTGCCCGACGGCAATCTGGCCCATATCGGCATGGCCCAATGGCTGCGGCACAAGCAGTACGACCGGCGCACGGTGTTCAGCGCCAACAGCCTGATCGCGCTGCGCGACGCGGCCGCCTGCGGGATGGGGCTGACCGTGCTGCCGTGCTATCTGGGCGACGCCGAGCGGCGTCTGGCGCGGGTGGGCGATCCGGTGGCCGGGCTGGCGGCCGATCTGTGGCTGCTCAGCCACCCCGACCTGCGTCGCACCGAGCGCATGCGGGTCTTCGCCGATGCCCTGCGCGAGGGGCTGGCGGCCTTGCAGCCGATGTTCGACGGCCGGGGTTAGCGCGGCGGTGTGTACTCACGGCGGAATATTTCATCCGTGAAGCAGGTCCATATGAACAAATGCCATGCCAAGTCCACTGGTGTTTTCTGAACTTGTGACGTCAGGCACATCAGATTAGGAAAATTCCTACACGCTTACAGGCGTTCCGACGACGGTTTCCTGTTCACGCAACACGCATCTTTTAGACGCTCCGACGGCACCACCGAGTCATAGATCCGCCACGAGGCGGGCAATCCCCCAGACCGGGCCGGCTGAACTTTTACAAGGATGGATCCATGTTTCGCGTCGAACTGAAGCAGCGTGACGGCAGCGACGACAGCGCGCTGGCCGTGGCGATGGCCGAAATCCAGAAGGAATACCGCAGCGCCGAAGCGGCGTTGCGCGCTGTGCTGCCGCAGGCCCGCAAGTACGCCATGCATGCGCCCAAGGGCCTGTGGCTGCGGATCTACGATGCGGAGTCGCAGCCCGTGTTTGGCACGCTGGTTCCCTAGGGCTGGCGTGCGGTTTGCGCCGCCCGGCTGACAGGATGTCCGGCCGGGCGGCGCGGGCCTCCAAAGGGCGGGGCGAAAAGCTGTCGCGGCTGCGTCGGTCTGATTGACCATTTTCGACCCTTCGACCCTTCGACCCTTCGACCCTTCGACCCTTTCGGGTGAGATGCGCCGTATGCGCGTTTCGGCGAGGTTGCGTCGAGCATTTGAAGCCCCTCTCCCGCGTGCGGGAGCGGGGTTGGGGTGAGGGGCGAGGCGAGGTGTTGCTGCAAGGGCTAAAGCATCAAAACGCGAATGCAGCGGCATTCGCGCCTTCGGCGCTCATTCCCTCACCCTAGCCCTCTCCCGCAAGCGGGAGAGGGAATAGCCGGCGCGGCAAGCGGGTGCCGTCTGTAGCCGTGAAAATCCGCATGCGTCGCGATTCCCGCCCACGCAGCACCTACACGCCCAGCACCGCAGCCTGATCCGGATCGATCCAACCGCGCTCGATCGCCACCGCCACATCGGCCGGCGTATCCAGGTCCCACTCCAACTCCGGCGCCTGCAGCCGCCAGACCGCGCCGGGCAGCTGCCGCGCCAGCGCAGCGCCGAAGCCGCGGTCGCCGTGCAGGCCGGTGCTCTGCCGCCACAACGCCGCTGGAATCAACGCCGGGATGCCCAGCGCGCCGCCATGCACGGTCGCCGCGCAGGCGCCGGGCGACCATGACGCGCCCGCGATCAGCGTGCTCAGGTGAGCGCCGTCGAGGGCCGGTTGATCGCAACCCAGCACCAGCACCGGGCCGTCGAAATCCTCGAGCGCGCGCGCGGCCGCGCGCAGACTGCTCGATAAACCCTGCTCCCAGTCGGGATTGAACACGCACTCCACGTCCAGCCCGGCCACGGCCGCCTGCATCGCTTCGCGGCGCGCGCCGAGCACGACCACGCTGCGCAGCGCGCCGCTGGCCGAGGCCAATCGCGCCGCGCGGTGCAACAGGGTTTCGCCGTCGCGGGTCAGCAGTTGCTTGGGCCGGCCCAGGCGCCGACTGGCGCCGGCGGCGAGCACCACGGCGGCGTGCGACGCGGCGGCGCGGGTCATGCGGGCGGTTGCGCGTGGCGATGGCTGTGCAATTGCGCGGCGATGCTCAGCGCGATCGCTTCGGGACCTTCGCCGCCGAGCTTGAGGCCGATCGGCGAATGCAGGCGCGGTAGCAGCGAGACACCCGCCGACGCCGGCAACACCCGGAACAAGTCCTCGCGCCGGCGCTGCGGGCCGAGCAGGCCGACGAAACCGATCGCCTGGCCGCTGATGCTTTCGGCCAGATGCTCCAGCGCTTCGCGGTCGAGTTCGAAATGATGGTGCATGACCAAGGCCGCGTCGTGCGGTCGCGCCATCGCCAGCGCCTGCGCGGGACTGCGCGCGAGCGCGTGGTCGGCCAGCGCGCCCAGGCCGGACCAGCGCGGGCGGCGTTCGACCAGGGTGGTGGTCCAGCCCAGCGTGCGCAGCAGCGGCAGCAGGGACGGAGTTTCCGGGCCGGCGCCGAACACCAGCACCGACGGCGGCGTGGCGATGTCCAAGGTCCAGTGGGCGCCGCCGTCGATCGGCCACGGCAGGGAGGTGACCGGCACGGTCCAGCGCATGCGTTCGTCGCCGACCGCGGCGGTCACCGCGCCGGTGCTGCGAATGTCCAGGCGCAGGTCGCCGTGGCCGCGCCGCCATTCGTCGATCAACGCCGGCCACCCCTCAAGCGCGGCCAGCGGCAACAACGCCAGGCGCAGACGGCCGCGGCAGCCGACCGCGGAACCGGCGAACAGGTCCTCGTCGCTGCGGGTGTCGATGTCCATCCATTCGATGCCCCGCGACGCGGCGGTTTCGGCCGCGCGCAGTTCGATATCGGGTTCGATGCAGCCGCCGCTGAGCCAGCCGACCTGGCCGTCGCGCGCGCCGAACAGGGCCAGCGCGCCGGGCCGCACGTAGGTCGAGCCCTCGGTTTCCAGCACCACCGCCAGGGTGGCCGGATCGCCGCGCGTCGCCGCGGCGGCGCTGGCTTCGACCACCGCGCGCGCCCCGCCGGGCGCGGTCCGCGTCGCGGTGGGAGGTTCAGGCGAATCGGCCATCGCGGTGCGCCTCGTGAGCGGTGGATGATTCGAGTCTAGAGCGATCGCGGAGAAAAAACGCATGCGCCGGTCGCGGCCGGCGGCGCGGCGTGGCGATTTGGGCAAGCCGGCGCGATCGCGCGCGAGTGCGCGAACGGTTCGGACTGATTCGGACTGATAGCGAACGCGCGTCGATGCCCGGTGCGTTCGCGTGTCGTGCGCGATAGCCCAAGCCGCTCGCAAGCCAGGAGGATCGTGCAATTGCGGCCCCATCGACAGCGGTAACGCAGTGCGAAAGTCGTAGTGCCGCTAGCTAGCCTGAGCGCCACACCAGGAGTACGCTCGGATCACCCCAGCCGCCGCGAGGGATCCAATGAAGCTCAACGTCAACGGCACCGAACACGAGGTCGCCGCTCCGCCGGACATGCCGCTGCTGTGGGTCCTGCGCGACCTGATGCAGCTGACCGGCACCAAGTTCGGTTGCGGCATCGCCCAATGCGGCGCCTGCACGGTGCATGTCGACGGCTCGCCGCGGCGCGCCTGCGTGACCCCGGTCGCGAGCGTGGAAGGCAATCAGATCACCACCATCGAGGGCCTGTCGAAGGACGGCAGCCACCCGGTGCAGCGCGCCTGGGCCGAGATCGACGTGGTCCAGTGCGGCTACTGCCAGTCCGGCCAGATCATGTCGGCGGCGGCGCTACTGACCAAGATCCCCGCGCCGACCGATACCGATATCGATCAAGCCCTGTCCGGCAACATCTGCCGCTGCGGCACCTATCCGCGCATCCGCGCGGCGGTGAAGCGCGCGGCCGAGATCGGCAAGGCGTGAGCGGCGTGGGTGCGATCGCGATCGCGCATTCCCGCGGCGGCGGCGACGCCGCGTGCGGCGATGGCGCGCTGTCGATCGGCATCGGCCTGCATAAACGCACGCCGCACGAATACGAGCCGCGCGCGAACGCCGCGGCCATCGACTTGAACCGGCGCCGCTAGCGCGCCGTCCCCCTTTGCAACGGAGGTTCCCGTGAACGCCGTGCCATCGAATTCCCGCCGGCAATTTCTCAAGACCGGCGCGCTGATCGGCTCAGGACTCGTGGTCGGGTTCGTGCTGCCAGCGGCGAGCCGCTTCGCCCAGGCCGATCCCGCCGCCGCCGCGGCGGCCGCGCAACCGTTCGCGCCGAACGCGTTCCTGCGCGTGGGCAGCGACGACAGCGTCACCGTGTTGCTGTCGCATTCGGAAATGGGCCAGGGCATCTGGACGGGCCTGGCGATGTTGATCGCCGAGGAACTCGATGCCGACTGGGCCACGATCAAGGTCGAACACGCGCCGGCGGCGCAGGCCTACGCGCACACCGCGTTCGGCATGCAGATGACCGGCGGTTCGACCAGCACCTGGTCGGAGTTCGATCGCTACCGCCAGGCCGGCGCCACCGCGCGCGCCTTGCTGGTCGCCGCGGCGGCGCAGCGCTTCGGCGTGCCGGTCGATCAGGTGCGCACCGAGAACGGCGTGGCCATCGCCGGCGACAAGCGCGCGCGCTACGGCGAACTCGCGCTCGACGCGGCCAAGCTGCCGCCGCCGAAGGCGCCGCTGCCGCTCAAGGACGCCAAGGACTGGAAGATCATCGGCAAGTCGACCAAGCGTCTGGACGGGCCGGAAAAGATCACCGGCAAGGCCAAGTTCGGCATGGACGTGCAGTTCGAGGGCCTGCTGACCGCGGTGGTCGCGCGCTCGCCGGTGTTCGGAGGTTCGGTCAAATCCTTCGACGCGAGCAAGGCCAAGGCAATAGCGGGTGTTCGCGACGTGGTGCAGGTGCCCAGCGGCGTGGCGGTGATCGCCGATCACTATTGGGCGGCCAAGCAGGGCCGCGATGCCTTGGTGGTCGATTGGGATCTCGGCCCGAACGCCGGCCTGGATACGGTCAAGCTGCGCGAACAATTCCGCGCGCTCGCCGCGACGCCGGGCGCGGTCGCCGGCCAGGCCGGCGACGTCAAGGGCGCGCTGGCGAAAGCCGCCAAGACCCTTGAAGCCGAATACAACGTGCCCTACCTCGCGCATTCGCCGATGGAGCCGTTGAACTGCACGGTCAAGATCGACGCCGACGGTTGCGATGTCTGGACCGGCACCCAGTTCCAGACCGTGGATCAGAAGGTCGCCGCCCAAATCACCGGGCTCAAGCCCGAACAGGTGCGCATCCACACCATGTTCCTCGGCGGCGGTTTCGGCCGTCGCGCCACGCCGACTTCGGACTTCGTGACCGAAGCGGTGCATGTGGCCAAGGCCGCCGGCAAACCGGTCAAGACGGTGTGGTCGCGCGAGGACGACGTGCGCGGCGGTTATTACCGGCCGATGTACCTGCAACGCGCGCGCATCGGCCTGGACGCGCAGGGCCTGCCTATCGCGTGGGAGCACGTGCTGGTCGGGCAGTCGATCACCGCGGGCACGCCGTTCGAACCGATGATGGTCAAGAACGGCATCGACGCGACCTCGGTCGAGGGCGTGGCCGATTCTCCGTACATCACCGGGCTCAAGGATTTCCGCGTCGATCTGCATTCGCCGCGGACCGGTATTCCGGTGCTGTGGTGGCGTTCGGTCGGCCACAGCTACAACGCGTTCGTGATGGAGAGCCTGGTCGACGAGCTGGCGTATGCGGCGGGCAAGGACCCGGTCGAATACCGGCGTGCTTTGTTGAAGGATCATCCGCGTCATCTTGCGGCGCTGGACTTGGTCGCCGACAAGTCGCGCTGGGGTTCCAAGCTCGAAGCCGGACGCGGCCGCGGCGTCGCGGTGCATGAGTCCTTCGGCAGCTACATCGCCCAGGTCGCCGAGGTGTCGCTGGTCGACCAGCCCGGCGGCGGCAAGGGCATTCGCGTGCACAAGTTCTTCTGCGCGATCGATTGCGGGATCGCGGTCAATCCCGACGGCGTGCATGCGCAGATGGAATCGGGGATCAACTTCGGTCTGGGCGCGGCGCTGCACAGCGCGCTGAGTTTCAAGGACGGCCGGGTGCAGGAATCGAACTACCACGACTACCGCGTGCTGCGGCTGGACGAAGCGCCGCAGATCGAAGTGCACATCGTGCCGAGCACCGAGAAGATGGGCGGCGCCGGCGAGCCCGGCACCGCGCCGGTCGCGGCGGCGGTGGCCAACGCGGTGTATGCGCTCACCCAGCAGCGGCTGCGCGAGCTGCCGCTGCGGCTGCCGGCCTGAGGAGACGACGATGCGACGTATGCCTATCGTTTTGACCGTGCTGGCCGCCTTGAGCTTGAGCGCGTGCGGCGGTTCCAAAGTCACGCCCGAGCAACGCGATAAAGCCATCGCCGCGTTCGCGACGGTGCAGAAAGTGTTCCAGCATCCGCGCTGCCAGAACTGCCATATTCCCGGCGATCAGCCCTTGCAGTTCGATGCCGGCATTCCGCACGCGATGGGCGTGGTGCGCGGTCCCGACGGCAAGGGCGCGGCCGGCCTGCCGTGTTCGACTTGTCACGGCGAAGCCAATCTGCCGACGAGTTACGGCGTCAACGCGCCGCCGGGCGCGCCGCATTGGGCGCTGCCGCCGCCGGACCACAAGATGGCCTGGATCGGCCTGCCGGCGCCGAAGCTGTGCGAGATGATCAAGGACAAACGCAGCAACGGCGGCCGCGATTTCGCCGCGTTGATCAAGCACGTCAGCGAAGACAAGCTGGTGCTGTGGGGCTGGGAACCCGGCGGCGAGCGCAAGCCGGTGTCGGTGCCGCATCCGGAATTCGTGGAGGCGTTCAAGACTTGGGCGCAGGCGGATGGGCCGTGTCCGGCGTCGTGATGGTGCGCTGAGGATTGTGAGGCAGCGCTGAGCCTTGAAGCCCCTCTCCCGCTTGCGGGAGAGGGGTTGGGGTGAGGGTTTCGCGGCAAGGTATTGCTACGGTCGCGACTACGTTGAAGGTACCTGCAACAGCATTCGCGCCTGCGGCGCTCATCCCCTCACCCTAGCCCTCTCCCGCGAGCGGGAGAGGGAAAATAGCCGTGGAAGACGTGTGTCGAAGCCCCTGTAGGAGCGGCGCGAGCCGCGACCGCGACACTTCGATTACGACGCGACCACGATGTTGCAAGCATGTTGAACGGCTTGCGGCTTGGCCTGCGTCGTAGCCGAGGTGTCGCGGTCGCGGCTCGCGCCGCTCCTACAGGGAGATAGCGAATATCCGCGGCAAGCGGGTGTTCAATGCGAGACGTCGCAAGCCTCGCCGCAGCTCGTGGTCTCGATCTGCAAGGTGCAATGCTCGATCTCGAACCGCTCGTCCAGCGCTGCGCTCAGTTCGCGCCGCAGCGCCTCGCCGTCCACGCCATCGGCGATCATCAGATGCGCGGTCATCGCCGGCGTGCTCGATTCC
The DNA here is from genome assembly GCF_014779555.2 of Lysobacter capsici. Taxonomy (NCBI): domain Bacteria; kingdom Pseudomonadati; phylum Pseudomonadota; class Gammaproteobacteria; order Lysobacterales; family Lysobacteraceae; genus Lysobacter; species Lysobacter capsici. The sequence goes on along the minus strand of NZ_CP094357.1, from coordinate 5,257,859 downwards.
AGCGACCACACGTGCAGGTCGTGCACGTCGACCACGCCCGGGGTCGTGGTCAGCAAGCGGCGCACCGCCTCCAGGTCGATGCCCTTGGGCACGCCTTCCATCAGCACGTTGCCGGCTTCGCGCAGCAGGGTCCAGGTGCGCGGCAGCACCCACAGGCCGATCAGCACGGCGAGGATCGGGTCGATCACGGTCCAGCCGGTGAAGCGGATCACGATCGCGCCGGCGATCACCGCGACCGAGCCGAGCATGTCGCTCCACACCTCCAGATACGCGCCCTTCATGTTCAGACTTTCGCCGCTGCCGGCCTTGAGCAGGCGCATCGCGACCAGGTTGATCGCCAGTCCGAGCGAGGCGATCGCCAGCATGCCGGTGGTCGCGACCTGCGGCGGCTGGCTGAAACGGCCGACTGCTTCCCACAGGATGTAGCCGGCGACCGCGAACAGCATCAGCCCGTTGACCATCGCGCCCATCGCTTCCATGCGCACGTAGCCGTAGCTGCGCTTGGCGTCGGCGGGTTTGCGGCTCAAGCGCACCGCCGCCAGCGCGATCATCAGCGCGAGCGTGTCGGTGCCCATGTGCGCGGCGTCCGACAGCAGCGCCAGGCTGTTGGTGAGGAAGGCGCCGACGACTTCGGCGATCAGGAAGCCGCCGGTCAGGCCCAGCGCCCACCACAGGGGACGTTCGTGACGGATCGCGGTCGTGCCGTGGTCGTGCCCGCTGCCCATGTCGTTTCTCCGGTTGTGAGCGCCGCCGCGCGGGCGAGCGCTCATGGAAGTGCTTATTGAATCCGACCGCCCGTGAGCGGCGCGCCAGTGAAGCGGACCGCCGGGTGGCGGTCCGCAGTGGATGGATCAGTGCGCGGGCGAAACCTGCGTGGCCGCATCGGACGCAGGCCGCGATTCGAGTTCGCGCTCCTGCGCATCGTTGCGATGCAGCCAGCGGTACAGCACCGGCAACACCAGCAGGGTCAACAGGGTCGAGGAGACGATGCCGCCGATCACCACCGTCGCTAGCGGCCTCTGCACTTCCGAGCCGGCGCCGACATTGAAGGCCATCGGGATGAAGCCCAAGGACGCCACCAACGCGGTCATCAGCACCGGTCGCAGGCGGCCGAGCGCGCCGTCGACGATCGCGTTGTCGAGCGGGTCGCCCTGTTCGCGCAGCTTGCGGATGAAGGCGATCATCACCAGGCCGTTGAGCACGGCCACGCCCGACAGCGCGATGAAACCGACGCCGGCCGAGATCGACAGCGGTATCCCGCGCAGCGCCAACGCGATCACCCCGCCGGTCAGCGCCAGCGGCACGCCGCTGAACACGATCGCCGCATCCTTGACCGAGCCGAACGCCATGAACAACAAGGCGAAGATCAGCACCAGAGTGACCGGCACCACCACCGCCAGGCGCTGGCTGGCCGAGATCAATTGCTCGAAGGTGCCGCCGTAGCCGATCCAATACCCTTCCGGCAATTTCACCTGCGCATCGATGCGTTGCCGCAACTCGCCGACGAAACCGCCCAGATCGCGATCGCGCACGTTCGCGGTCACCACGATCCGGCGCTTGCCGTTCTCGCGGTTGATCTGATTCGGACCGAGCACCGAGCGGATCGTGGCGACTTCGCGCAGCGGCACGGTGCGCGGCGCGCCGGTGGCCCAGGTGGCGTCGCGGCTGGATTCGTCGCGATCGGCGCCGGCGGCCGGCAACGGAATCGGCAGGTCCTCGAGCGCGGCCGGGTCCTGACGCAAGGCCTCGGGCAGGCGCACCACCAGATCGAAGCGGCGGTCGCCTTCGAACAACTGCCCGGCGACTTCGCCGCCGACCGCGGTCGCCACCGTGTCCTGCACCGCGGCCGGGTTGAGCCCGTACACCGACAGCGCGCGGTGGTCGGGTTCGATGCTCAGCATCGGCAGGCCGGTGACCTGTTCGGTCTTGACGTCGGCCGCGCCGGGCACCCGTTTGGCCACCGCTTCGATTTGTCGCGCGACCTTGAGCAACTGCTGCAGATCGTCGCCGTAGACCTTGACCGCCACGTCGGCGCGCACGCCGGAGATCAACTCGTTGGTGCGCATCTGGATCGGCTGGGTGAACTCGAAGTTGCTGCCGGGCAGGGTGCCGGCGATGGATTCGATTTCCTCGGTCAACGCGTCCTTGGTTTTGTTCGGATTGGGCCATTGCTTGCGCGGCTTGAGCATGACGAAGGTGTCGGCGACCGACGGCGGCATCGGGTCGCTGGCGACCTCGGAGGTGCCGATCTTGCTGAAGACGCGTTCGACCTCGGGCATCGCCAGGAATGCGCGCTCCATGGTCTTTTGCATCGTCACCGACTGGGTCAGGCTGGTGCCGGGGATGCGCATGGCCTGCACCGCGACATCGCCTTCGTCCAGGCTCGGGACGAACTCGGTGCCCATGCGCATCGCCAACGCGCCGCTGAAGATCACCAGCGCGGCGGTGCCGGCGACGACGATCGCGCGGCTGCGCAATGCCCACGCCAGGGTCGGCTCGTAGCGGCGCTTGATCCAGGCCATCGCGCGGTTTTCCTTCTCCGCGACCTTGCCGCCGAGGAAGATCGCGACCGCCGCCGGCACGAAGGTCAGCGACAGCAGCATCGCGCCGGTCAGCGCCAGCACCACGGTGATCGCCATCGGGTGGAACATTTTTCCTTCGATGCCGCTGAGCGCGAAGATCGGCAGGTACACCGCGGCGATGATGCCCAGGCCGAACAGGCTGGGGCGGATCACTTCGGCGGTGGCCGATGCGGTCAAGTCGTGGCGCTCGTCGTCGGTCATCTGCCGGCCGAGCAGATGCTGTTGTTCGCCGAAACGACGCAGGCAGTTCTCGATGATGATCACCGCGCCGTCGACGATCAGGCCGAAGTCGAGCGCGCCCAGGCTCATCAGATTGCCCGACACGCCGCCGCGGACCATGCCGATGATGGTGAACAGCATCGCCAGCGGAATCACCGCCGCGGTGATCAGTGCGGCGCGGAAATTGCCGAGCAACAGGAACAGCACCACCACCACCAGCAACGCGCCTTCGACCAGATTCTTCGACACCGTGGCGATGGTGCGATCGACCAGCGAAGTACGGTCGTACACCGCATTCGCGCTCACACCCTTGGGCAGGCTCGCGTTGGCCGCTTCGAGCTTGGCCGCCGCGGCCTGCGAGACCTCGCGGCTGTTGGAACCGACCAGCATGAACACCGTGCCGAGCACGACTTCGTGGCCGTTCTGGGTGGCCGCGCCGCTGCGCAGTTCCGGGCCTTCGCCGACGCTGGCGACATCGCGCACCCGGATCGGCACGCCGTCGCGGCGGTCGAGCACGATCTCGCCGATCGCGTCGAGGTTGGCGATCTGTCCGGGTACGCGCACCAGGAACTGCTCGCCGTTGCGTTCGATGTAACCGGCGCCGACGTTCTGGTTGTTGGCCGCGAGCGCGGCGACGAGGTCGCGCTGGGTCAGGTTGAGCGCGCGCAGCCGCGCCGGATCGGGGGTGATGTGGATCTGCCGCGCGTAGCCGCCGATGGTGTTGACCTCGGTGACGCCGGGCGTGTTGCGCAGCTGCGGACGGATCACCCAATCCTGCAGCGTGCGCAGGTCGGTCGCGGTGTAGGCCGAACCGTCGGGCTTGCGCGCCTTCGGATCGGCGTCGACTGTGTACATGAAGATCTCGCCCAGGCCGGTCGCGGTCGGGCCGAGTTCGGGTTCCAGGCCGCCGGGAATCTGCGACTTCACCTGCTGCAATCGCTCGGCGACCTGTTGCCGGGCGAAGTACAGGTCGGTGCCGTCCTTGAACACCACGGTGACCTGCGACAGGCCGTAGCGCGACAGCGAACGGGTGTAGTCGAGCTTGGGCAGGCCGGCCAGCGCGGTTTCGATCGGGAAGGTGACGCGCTGTTCGGATTCCAGCGGCGAATAGCCCGGCGCCTGGGTGTTGATCTGCACCTGCACATTGGTGATGTCGGGCGTGGCGTCGATCGGCAGCTTGCCGAAACTCCACACGCCCAGGCCGATCAGCGCCAGGGTCAAGGCGAGCATCAGCCAGCGCTGACGGATCGCGAAGCGCAGGATGCGTTCGAGCAGGCCGAGTTGCGTGGGCGCGGGCGGGTTAGGTGAAGGCGGAGTGGGCCGGGACTCAGTGCTCATGCGAGGCCCCCGCTTTTTCGATGTCGGCCTTGATCAGGAAGCTCTGTTCGATCACCACCTGTTCGCCGGCCTTCAGGCCCGACAGCACCTGCACGCGGCGCGCGTCGCGGCGGCCGAGTTTCACCGGCCGCGCGCTGTAACGCTCGCCTTCGCGCACGAACACCACATCGCCGTCGTCCATGCGCTGCAACGCGGTCAACGGCACCGCCAGCTCGACCGGCAGCTGCTCCACCGTGACCCGCGCGCGCACCGCCGAACCCGGGCGCCACAAACCATCGGCGTTCTTGATCGAGGCGCGCGCGACCGTGCTCTGGCTGGCGGTCGCGGTGCCGGGCAGGATCCGGTCGAGCGTGGTCTCCACGCCGCTGTCGTCGCCCATGCGCATCACCGTGACCGGCAGGCCCGGGCGCAGATGGGTGGCGTCTTCGCCGAACACGTGCAGGTCGACCCACAAGCTCGACAGGTCGGCGATTTCGAACAGCGCCATGCCTTCGACCGCGACTTCGCCGACCGAGGCGTTGCGCGCGAGCACCACGCCGGAGATCGGCGCGGCGATGCTGTAGGTGGTCAGGCTCAGATTGCTGTCGATGGTCGCCAGCGTTTGGCCGGCGCTGACGCGGTCGCCGACATTGGCGCGCAGCGAGCGCACCGGCCCGGGGTAACGCGCGGTGATGCGCGCGACCCGGCCTTCCAGCGGGGTGAGCAGGCCTTGCACCTCGTGTTCGTCGGCGATGGTGCCGGCGCCGACCGCGGCCACGCTGATGCCGGAGCGGCGCGCGATCTCGGTGCGGATCACCGTGCTTTCGACTTCAGACTGTTCGCCGTGTCCGGCTTTGCCTTCGGCGTGTTCGTGGCTGTCGGAAGCTTCGTCGGCGTGTTCGCCCTGCGCTTGTTTCGCCTCCGCGGATTTCTGCGCGGTCGGTTGATCGGACCCGCCGCCGCAAGCGCTCAAGCTCAGGGCCAGCAGGCCCGCGACGATCATCAGTTCGGGCTTCATGGGGTGGCTCCTGCGGGAATGGGCGAGGCGGCGAGGAAGGACTCGCCGGTGAGGCGCTGGATTTCGATTAGCGCCAGTTGCGCGTCGAGCGCGGCGTCCAGGCGCTGCTTGCGTACCGCGACGCTTTCGGCCTGCAACAGCGCCAGTTCCAGATAACTGATCGCGCCGGCGCGGTAGGCGTATTCGGCCGCTTTCTCGGCGCGGATCAGCCGCGGCAGCACGTCGTCCTTGAGCCGCGCGACTTCGAGCGCGCCGACCCGATAGCGGCCGTGCGCTTCGACCAGGGTCGAATACAGCGACAAACCCTTGGCTTCGCGTTCGATATCGAGCAAGGCCAGTTCGGCCTGCGCGCCGCGGATGCCGGGTTCGGCGCGGGCGCGCGCGCCCAGCGGCATCGACACGCTGCCGATCAGCGCCATGTCGTTGCCGTCCTGCAGCCGGCGCAGACCGACCTGCCAGTCCAGGTCGGGCGTGGCCTGGCTTTGCGCCAACCGCACTCGCGCCTCGCCGATCCGGCGCGCGTCGACGAAGCGGCCCAGTTCGGGATTGCGGTCGAGCAAGCCGGCCAATGCGGTGGCGTCCTCGATCTGCGGCAGTGCATACGGATCGCCGGCTACGCTGGCGAAACCCGGGTCGCGTTCGCCCCACAGCGCGGCCAGGTGCTGGCGCGCGGCCAGCAGGCTGCGTTCGCCGCGCGCGCGCTCGAGTTCGGCGCGCGCCTGCGCGGCTTGCGCGGTCAGCAGGCCCGATTCGGGCGAGGCGCCGGCCTGCAGGCGCACGCGCGCGGCATCGACGCTGCGTTTGCGCTGGCCGATGTCGAACTGGGCCAGTTCGATCCGGCGCTGCGCGGCGAGCACCGCGAGATACCGGCGCGCGGTTTCCGCGAGCAGATCCAGGCGGCGGCTTTCGCGTTCGACCGCGAGCGCGTCGATGCGGCTCTGGGCGAAGGTGCGGCGGGCGTCGAGCTTGCCGCCGCGTTCGAACACCGAGGCCAGGCTGAGGGTGATTTCGGCGCCCTGGGTCCCGCTCAGCGCGCCGCTGCCGAAGATGTTTTCGACCGACACCCCGCCGACCAGCGCGGGCCGTTGCGCGGCGCCGTCGCGCTCGGCTTCGAGCACGCGGCGTTGGCCGCCGAACAGGCGCAGGTCGGGGTGGGCGTCGCCGATGCGCGCGAACGCGTCGTCGAGGGTGAACACCGAACCGGCGCGTCGCGGCGCGGCGGTTTCGGTCGGAATAGTGGGGGCGAGAGGCGGCCGCGCCTGTGCCGGAAAGCACAGCGCAGCCGTCAGGGCGGCCAAGGCCGCCGGACGTAACCGCATGGGGAATTCTCCTGAAACTCGAACGGCGCCGCGGCGGCGCGAAGCCGCGCGGCGATGACCGATGGCGACGGCGGCCGGCGCGAAGCCAGCCGACACGACACCGGGCCGGCGTTAGGCCGGGCTCGGGATCAGGCGGAGATGGGTGGGCGGAACGGGACCGCGGTCGGGCTGGGCACGAACGAGGTCGAGGCGGCCGGCTTGGGCGCGGCGGCGCCGCGCAGCGGCAGGCCGATGTGGAAACGCGGCATCAGCGCGGCCTGCATGGCGCAGCAGTGGCTCAGGTGCCAGCGGCTGTCGCCGCAGCCGTCGGGGTCGTGATCGTTGGCCGGGTCGGTCTGCGCGGTAGCGGCGTCGGAGGTATCGGTGGTGTCCGCGTTGCCGTGATCGGGCCGCTCCCGCGCATGATCGTGGGCCGCGGCGGCCGGGACGGCGAGTTCGCCGATCTCGGTCGCGAACGCCAGCACCGGCTTGATCAGCATCACCGCGATCAACACGCCGTAGGCGAGGTAGCGCAGAGCGATCGCGAGGGAGGGCAGGCCGGGCATGGCGGCGATCATAGGAGCCGCGGCCGCCGCAATACAATTTCAGCGCCTCGGCCGCGTTCAGCCCGGTCTCGGCGTCGATCGCCTCGCGGCCAGGGCGCGCGGGTCGCCGGATTGCGCATCGCGCCGCCGCGGCCGCAGCGGCCATAATCCGCGCCGCGTGGCAGGAGGCTCGGCATCGGGAGACGTTCACCGTCGAACAGGATGGGCAAACTGCTGAGCAGCAACGCCGTCACATGCCGTACCTAGTCTGCGCGCGCAGTTCGCAGTTTCCGGGTAAGGGGTTGTGCAGTGAAGGTTGTGAGCAAGCCGGCGCGCGCGGGCGCGGTCGGGCGCTGGAAAACGATGGCGCCGACGGGCGCGTGGGCAGGTTCGAAGGCCGCTTCGGCGTGCCTGTGGCTGGCGCTGTGCCTGGGCCTGGCCGCCTGCGGCGCGGCCGCGCCGGCCGATGCGCCGCGGTCGCAGGCCGAACATGCCGACGCGGTGGCTTTGCCCGAACCGCTGGTCGAGCTCGACGGCGAAGGCTTGCGCGCCCGCGCCGCCCAGGCGCTGCGCGAACAGCGCATCCACACCCCGGCCGGAGACAGCGCGGTCGACTACTACCTGGCGTTGCGCGACAAGGAGCCGGGCCAGATCGACGTGATCAGCGCGCTCGGCGAATTGCAGCCGTACGTGGTGATCGCCGGCGAACAGGCCTTGCTCGACGACGATCTGGGCGAATCGCAGCGCCTGCTCGGGCTGCTCGAACGCATGGACCCGCAGGCGCCGGCCCTGCCGCGCCTGCGCGAGGGCCTGCGCAGCGCGACCGCCGCGCGCGAACGCAAGGCGCGCGAGGAGACCCAACGCCTGCTGGCCGAACGCGCCGACGCCGCGCCGGCACCGCGTGCGATGCCCGGCGCGACCAGCGCCGCGATCAAGGCCGACGCGGCCGCCAGCGCGCTCGCCGCCGACGAAGCCGCGGCCCGGGCGAGCACGCCGGCCGCGCCGATCGCGTCGGCGCCGGCCCCCTCCGCGAGCCCGCCGCCCGCGGCCGCGACCGCGACCGCCGTCGCCAGTGCGCCGGCACGCGCGATGCCGCGCCTGATCGCCGACGCCAGCCCGCGCTATCCCTTGCCGGCGCTCAATCGCAAGATCGAAGGCAGTGTCGAGATCAGCTTCACCATCCTGCCCGACGGCCGCACCGGCGCGGCCCGGCTGGTGAGCTCCGAGCCGGCCGGGGTGTTCGACGACGCGGCGCTGGCGGCGGTGGCGCGGCTGCGCTTCGAGCCCAGCGGCCAGTCGCATGCGGCCCGGCGCACCTTGAATTTCAAGCTGCCGTCGCGCTGAGGGTCGGAGGCGTCCGCTTTCATGGGAAGCGGCTTCAAGCTTATGTGGGAAGGCTTCGGGCTTGTGTGGCAGGGGCTTCAGCCCGACGCTTTTCTTTCAGATCGCAGCGCCTGAGCGGAAAGCGTCGGGGCTGAAGCCCCTCCCACAAACGGTGCCCGCGGCAATGGCCCGGCTTGTCAGCTCAGATCGGCCCGCCCGCCCGCAAACAGCAGCGGCTTGGCGCGACACGCACCGAGCGGCCACAATGCGGCGCATGGAGACTTCCCCCGCCGCATCCCCCGAACTGCTCGACGCCGTCATCCGCGAAACCGGTCCGACCCCCGCCTGGAGCGTGCTGTGGCTGCACGGCCTGGGCGACAGCGGCGACGGCTTCGCGCCGATCGTGCCCGAACTGCTGCGCCCGGATTGGCCGGCGCTGCGCTTCGTGTTCCCGCATGCGCCGGTGCGCGCGGTCACGATCAACAACGGCATGCGCATGCGCGCCTGGTACGACATCCGCGACTTCAGCGATCTGGCCAACCGCGCCGACGAAACCGGGGTCGAGGAATCGGTGCGGCAGGTCGAGGCGCTGATCGGGCGCGAAATCGAACGCGGCATCCCGACCTCGCGCATCCTGCTGGCGGGGTTCTCGCAGGGCGGGGCGATCACTCTGGCCACCGCGTTGCAGCGCAAGCAGCCGCTGGGCGGGCTGATCGCGCTGTCGACCTACCTGCCGATGGCCGACCGCCTGATCCGCGAGGCGACCGCGGTCGCGCATACCCAGCCGATGTTCATGGCCCACGGCCAGCACGACCCGGTAGTGCCGTACCGCGGCGGCGAGATGGCCGCCGCGCGCCTGCGCACCCTGGGCTTCAAGATCGACTGGCACGCCTATCCGATGGCGCATCAGGTCTGCGCCGAGGAAATCGACGCCCTAGGCGACTGGATGTCGCAGCGGTTCGCGGCCCAGCGCTGAGCCCCGCCGACCGTGGCCGCGCCGCCCACCGGTCTGCCCCTGGCCGAGCACGAGCCCTGGCTGCCGGACCTGTGCCGGTTGCCGCGGCTGGTGGTGATGCTGAGCATGGCCGAGCTGATCGTGATCGTGCTGGCGCTGGCGCCCGACGGCACCCGCTGGGACCTGGGCCGGTTCGTGTCCTCCAGCGCGTTCGCGCTGTGGCTGGCGCTGGCGATCTCGGTGCTGCTGTGCGTGTCGCGCAAATGGCTGTCGCGGCTGCCGCCGGGCGTGGGCGGCTTCATCGCCACCGCGACCGCCGCGGCGATCGCCGCGGCCGTGGCCGGGGTCACCCACACCATCGACACGGTGACCAGCATCGGCCTGGTGCCGGCCGGGGTCTCGTTCCTGCGTTTCGTGCTGGGCACCGCGGCGATCGCGATCCTGGCCGTCGGCGTGGTCCTGCGCTACCTCTACATCAACGACAGCTGGAAGGCCCAGGTCCGCGCCAACGCGCGCGCCGAGGTCGAGGCGCTGCAGGCGCGGATCAAGCCGCACTTCCTTTTCAACAGCATGAACACCATCGCCGGGCTGGTGCGCAGCGACCCCGAGGTCGCCGAGCGCACCGTACTGGACCTGTCGGACCTGTTCCGCGCCGCGCTGGGCGCGTCCAAGAGCGATTCCAGCCTGGCCGAGGAGGTCGAACTGGCCGAACGCTACCTGGCGATCGAGCAGCTGCGCCTGCGCGAGCGCCTGCGGGTGGTCTGGCGCAAGCGCGAACCGCTGCCGTGGAAGATGCCGCTGCCGCGGCTGATCCTGCAGCCGCTGGTCGAGAACGCCGTCCTGCATGGGATTTCGCCCCTGCCGGGCGGCGGCGAGATCGAAATCGAGCTGACCCAGCTCAGCGATCACCTGCTGCTGCGCATCCGCAACCCGTCGCCGGCGCCGGCCGAGGCCCGCGCCGGATCGCGCCATGCCCAGCACAGCATCGTCCAGCGTCTGCGTTATGCCTATGGACCTACGGCGCGAATGACCTCAGGCTGGGAGCGGGGATACTATCTGTGCGAACTGCACGTGCCGACCGGGGTGGAGGCGCAGAGTCGATGAAGGGTGCGACGAGGCTGGCCATGAGAGTGGTGATCGCTGACGACGAACCGTTGGCGCGCGAGCGACTGCGCGCGCTGCTGGCCTTGCGGCCGGATGTGGAGATCGTCGCCGAAGCGGTCGACGGCCAGCACGCGCTGCACGCCTGCGCCGAACACCGGCCGGATCTGGTGCTGCTGGACATCGCCATGCCCGGCATCGACGGCCTGGAGGCCGCGCGCCACCTGGCCGCGTTCGACCCGCGCCCGGCGGTGGTGTTCTGCACCGCCTACGACGCGCATGCGCTGTCGGCGTTCGACGCCGAGGCGATCGACTACCTGGTCAAGCCGGTGCGGGCCGAGCGCCTGGACGCCGCGCTCGAGCGCGTGCGCACCTTCGCCGCCGGCCGCGAACGCCACGACGGCGGCGAGACCGCGCCGGGCCAGATCCGCAGTCACCTGTGCGCGCGCCTGCGCGGCAGCCTGCGCCTGATCCCGATCGACGACGTGCATTACCTGCACGCCGAAGAGAAGTACGTGATCGTCCATCACGCCCGTGGCGAGGACCTGATCGAGGAATCGCTGAAATCGCTGGAGGACGAATTCGGCGAACGTTTCGTGCGCATCCACCGCAACTGCCTGGTGGCCCGGCACGAGATCGTCGAACTCAAGCGCAACGCCGAAGGCCACGTGCAGGCGGTGCTGCGGCATGGCAAGCAGCCGCTGGAGGTCAGCCGGCGCTGTGTGGCTGCGTTGCGGGAGACGCTCAAGCATCTTTGAATGTTCGGGATTCGGGATTCGGGATTCGGGATTCGGGATTCGGGATTCGGGATTCGAGATTCGAGATTTGGGAATCGGGAATCGGGAATCGGGAATCGGGAGTCGGGAGTCGGGAATCGGGAATCGGGAATCGGGAATCGGGAATCGGCGCAACCTTCCTACCGTCATTCCCGCGAACGCGGGAATCCAGTGACTTCAAGCGTTCTTGCACGAAAGGCCCTGGATGTTCGGCTGCGCCGAAGTAAAGTCGCGCCCGCCTTCGTGGGAATGACGAGAAAAAACAGCCTCTCGGCGTCAGCTTCAGCGCCATCTCTCCAGAACGTCATTCCCGCGCAGGCGGGAATCCAGAGGCTTCAGCGCCATCCTTCCAGACCGTCATTCCCGCGAACGCGGGAATCCAGTGACTTCAAGCTTTCCCGCACGAAAGGCCCTGAATGTTCGGCTGCGCCGAAGTAAAGCCGTGCCCGCCTTCGCGGAAGTGGCGAGCAAAAGCAATCTTTCAGCGTCGGTTCGAGCGCCATCTTTCCAGACCGCCACAAACCAGCGCTGCGCCCCAATCTCGTTCCTCACTCCTCCCACTCGTTCCTCGGCCTTTAGCCTCAACCCCCCAACAGCGGCGATAATGCCGCCATGAAGACCCTGCGCATCGCCACCCGTAAGAGCCCGCTCGCCCTGTGGCAGAGCGAGCATGTCGCCGACCGCCTGCGCGCCCTGCATCCGGGGCTGGTGGTGACCCTGGTGCCGATGAGCACCCGCGGCGACGAGGTGCTGGACCGCTCGCTGGCCGCGATCGGCGGCAAGGGCCTGTTCCTCAAGGAACTGGAACTGGCGATGCTGCGCGAGGAAGCCGACTGCGCGGTGCATTCGCTCAAGGACGTGCCGATGGAGCTCGAGCCCGGCTTCGCCATGCCGGCGATCCTGGAACGCGCCGACTACGCCGACGCCTTCGTCAGCAACGCCTTCGACGGCATCGACGCGCTGCCGACCGGCGCCCGCGTCGGTACCTCCTCGCTGCGCCGCCAGGCCCAGTTGCGCGCGCTGCGTCCGGACCTGGAGTTGCGCGACCTGCGCGGCAACGTCAACACCCGCCTGGGACGCCTGGACGCCGGCGAGTACGACGCCATCATCCTGGCCTGCGCGGGCCTGCAGCGGCTCGGCCTGGACGCGCGCATCCGCGCGCGGCTGGAATCGCCGTACTGGCTGCCGGCGCCGGCGCAGGGCGCGATCGCGATCGAATGCCGCGAAGACGACCTGTCCACCCGCGAACTGTGCGCCGCGCTCGATCACGCCGCGACGCGCACCTGCGTGGAAGCCGAGCGCGGCATGAATCGCGCGCTGCACGGCAGCTGTCACGTGCCGGTCGCCGCGTACGCGCGCCTGGACGGCGAACACCTGCGCCTGGACGGGCAGGTCGGTTCGGCCAGCGACGGCCGCGCGGTGCGCGCGCACGGCGAGGGCCGCGGCGACGCGCCCGAGTGCCTGGGCATCGAAGTCGCGCAGAAGCTGCTGGAGCAGGGCGCGGGCGAGTTCATCGCCGATTCGCTGGGCGATGTCGGCGATCAGGATTGAGGGCTTGCGTCGGTTACGGGCGCGAGCGGAGCGCGGTCTGACAGGCGCGGTATGAAGCCGCGGTTGCGTCATGTCCGAAGTGTCGCGGTCGCGGCTTGCGCCGCTCCTACAGGCAGCCCATGTAGGAGCGGCGCAAGCCGCGACCGCGAAACCTCAAGCACGACGCAAGCGCATTGTTCCCGCAGCTCCGCGAACCGCTACGTCCCTCAAAACCGCCGAATCAACTCGATCGAACTCTCCGCGCTCTCGCTGCCACCGCCACCGTTGTTGTCGTGGCGAATCGCGAAATCGGTCTCCAGCTTCCAGTTCTGCCACACCTCCACGTCCAGCCGCACCGACTGCTTGACGAAGGTGTCGCCGCGGCCGCTTTCGACCTGCACGCTCTGGGTGAAACGCGCGCGGTCGCCGATGCGCTGGCCCAGGTTGAGTTCGCCGCGGAACACCGCGCCGGGACGGTTGATGCCGTCGTCGTACAACGGCGCGAGCCGATAGCCGGCGCCGAACTGCAGGCCGATCTGGGTCGGGCCGTCGCGCACCGCCTGTACGCCGTAGCGGGTGCCGATGCGGTAGTCGTTGGAGTACATCGAGCGGCTTTCGCGCGAGGTCGCCGGGGCGCTGACGCCTCCGATCACGCGTTGCTGGCCGGGCAGTTCCACCTTGCGCAGCGGCGGCAGGTCGGCAGGGTCGATCTCCGGCGCGCGTTGCCGCCTCGCCATCGCCAGCTTCCATTCCTCGTCGCCGCAGCGGGTCGAAAAACAGTACAGGCGCATCTGCGCCGGATCGCTCGCGATCGCGATCAGGATCGGGTCGCCACCGAAGGCGGGATTCGGCAATGTGACCAGGGGCGCGCCCAGCAGGGCGAGCCCGATTGCACCGAGCATCGTCTGAGTCAGGCTGGAAGTACGGCCCAGGATAATGCCATGAAACCGATTACAGTCCTGCGACGCCAGGCACGTCGGATAGGTTCGATTAATCCTGCGGTGGCACGCAAGTGATTGATGCCAATGCCTGGAAGCCTTGCGGCGCGGGACGATGGCCGGGTTCGCGGCGGTGATCGATGACCCGGAGGCTCAGTAGTACAGCGTGACCAGATGCTTGGCCTGGGCGAAGAACAGCCAGCGCTCGACCACGGCGCCCAGCAATACCGACAACGCGCTCAGCGCGGTCACGACCGCGGCCGTCTCAGGCGACCCGGTTACCTGCATCAGGCCGGCGACGAACATGCCGGCCAGCGGCAGCAGCGCGAACAGCGCCAGCGCGATCAGGCGCAGCTTGCGTGCGTGCTTGCGCGCCAGCACATAGCCCATTTCGCGGGTCAGGTAATTTTCTTCGGTGTGCGGGCGCTCGAATACCGACAATTCGCGGTCGGGCAGGCCGACCGCTTCGCCGCGAGTGACCGGCAAGGGCGTGCGGTCGATCGCGCGCCAATACATCAGCTTGAGCAGCGCGGTCAGCGGAGCGAGCAGCACCACCGCCGTCATCGCCGAGCGCCCGACCGCAGGCGCGCCGGGCAGCGCGGCCAGCAAGGCCGCGCCGCTGAGCAGGGCGAAGGCTAGATAGCCCGGCACCACCAGCCAATGCCGCCACGCCGGAATCGGCTTGAGCGATGCGTAGATCATCGCTGTGCAGGCCACGGTGAGCAGCGCGCACACGACCACCGCCGCCGACAACAACATCGGCATCGCCGCGCCGCTTTTACGCACGACGCCCAGCAGCAAGCCCAATGCGGGCAGGTACGCGACGATCGCCATCACGCCCTCGCGCGACAGCCATGAAGTCCGCCATTGCGAGAACGCGCGCCAGGCGCGCAGCGGTTTGCCCAGATGCAGGGTCGAGCTGAGCAGGCCGACGGTGACCAGGATCAAGGCCACCAGCATCGCGAACGCCAATACGCGCATGGGCTCGACCGGCGATCCGCCGGCGTAATGGTAGAAGGCGATCGCGCCGACCCACGCCATCAGCCCATACCCGGCGCCCGACAAGGTGGTGAAGAAAATGACCGAGAACGCCGGATGCATATCAGCCTGCGCGAGCGAAACGAAGGGAAATAAGATTCGCGCAGGCGCGCGCGCGGACGCACTCGCCACCCACGCTATCGCGCAGCCGCGGCATACCGCGAAAACGCATCATCGCGACAACACCCGATCCAGCCAGCGCAGCACCGTCGGCAAGGCCTGGGTGTCCAGCGTTTCGGCGGCCGGCGCCGGTTCCGCCGCGCCGGCGCGGCGCGCGCGCGGCGGCAGGTATTTGTTGGTCGGCTGGTAACCCAGCGAGGCCATCAGGTCGACGCCGCCGCGTTCGGCGACCAGCTTGGACACCTTCGATTCCGGATCGGCGAGGTCGCCGAAATGGCGCGCGCGGGTCGGGCAGGCCTGCACGCAGGCCGGCTGGCGTTCGGATTCCTCAAGGTTCTCGTTGTAGATGCGGTCGATGCACAGCGTGCATTTCTTCATCACGCCCTCGACCGGGCTGTACTCGCGCGCGCCGTACGGGCAGGCCCAGGAGCACAGCTTGCAGCCGATGCACTTGTCCTCGTCGACCAGCACGATGCCGTCCTCGGCGCGCTTGTAGCTGGCGCCGGTCGGGCACACGGTCACGCAGGCCGGTTGTTCGCAATGCAGGCACGAACGCGGGAAGTGCAGGGTCATCGCCGGTTGCGGTGCGGTGTCGACGGCCGCGGCGCTGCCGCAACCGCGCACCGGGTCGGCGATCGGCAAGGCGGCGACGGCGGTGGCTTCGACTTCGTAGCTGTGGACGCGATTGAACCAGACCCCCGACGGGTCCTTGCCGTAAGGCTGCTCATCGGTCAACGGCGCGGAGAAACCGCCGGCGTTCCATTCCTTGCAGCTCACCGCGCAGGCATGGCAGCCCACGCAGGTGTCCAGGTCGATCACCAGACCCAGTTTCTTTTTCGACGGCGGCGGCAGACCGGTCATCGTTTTCTCCCGGTCGAAATCAACCACACGCCCAAGGCGAACACGGCCAGGCCGACGCTCACGCTCGGCATCAGCGCGATCAGCACCGGCGTCACCGATCCGTTGGCGCTCGCGGCCGCGTCGCGGGTCGGATCGAACATGCCCAGGCCCAGCAACAGCACCAGGCCGAAGCTCAGCGCGATGCACAACAGGCCGGCGAATACGCGCGCCGGTTTCATGCGCGCACCATCAAGATTCGAACCCGCGTGGCGGCCGACGCAGTGCGAGCTCGGCAAAAACATGGGCTGTCGATGCATCCGTTCATCGGTTTTTCCTGAACTGCGCGCCGTAGCGCAAGGGCCGGTCGTCGGCGGGTTCGAACGACAGCGCGGCGAACTGCGGCTGCGAGACGGCCTGCGTATCGTCGGCCGTATCGAGTCTGCGGATCGACACGCGCAGATCGAACCAGGCCGCCTGGCCGGTGACCGGATCGGCGTTGGCGTAATCGCCCTTCGGCGTGATGTCGGAAATCAGATGATTGAGCAAGAACCCCTTGCGGCTTTCCGGCGCGTCCTTGTTCAAGCGCCAGGCGCCGCGGCGCTTGCCGATCGCGTTCCAGGTCCAGACCGTGTCGGGCTGCACGTTGGCGGCGAATTTCGCCTGCACCTGGATGCGGCCGTGATGCGATTGCACCGCGATCCAGTCTTCGTCGGCGATGCCGTGGCGCGCGCCGGTGTCGGGATGCAGGTAGAGGAAATTGCGCGCGCTGATCTGCCGCAGCCAGGCGTTCTGCGAACCCCAGGCGTGGTACATGAACATCGGCCGCTGGGTCACCGCGCTGAGCGGGAAACGCGTGGCGCCGTCGGCGATCTGCGCGCCTTCGAACGGTTCGTACCAGATCGGCAACGGATCGAAATAGGTCGCGACTCTTTCGCGGTGTTCGGCCGGCGGCTGCTTGTCGCCGTGGCCCTGCGCGGCGAGGCGGAACTTCTGCATCGTCTCGGAATACAGCTGCAGCACGATCGGATCGGCGTGGCCGAGAAAGCCCATCTTCTGCGCCCAGTCCAGATAGCCGCGGTTGGCCATCTTGAAATAGCGCGCCGACTCGGGCACATGGCTGCGCCAGAAGCCGCCGTTGTCGATGTAGCGTTGCAGTTGCTCCGGGTTGGGCGGGCCCTTGGCTTCGAGTTCGCCGTGTTCGCCGCGCCAGCCGGCGAGCAGGCCGACCCCGGGCGCGCGTTCGTGACGCACGATGTAGTCGGCGTAATCGCGATAGCGCGGGCTGCCATCGTCGAGCACCATGCCGGGCAAGCCGAGGCGTGCGCCGATGTCGAGCAGAACGGACTGGAAACCGCGCACGTCGCGCGCCTCGTCGCCGGCATGCAGGCGTTGCGTGGTGGAATCCACGATGGGATGGCGTATCGCATCGCAAGCCGAATCCGCATCCGAGATCGGGCGGTCCAGCAGGCTGATCGCGTCGAAGCGTTCCAGATAGGTCGTGTCGGGCAGGACCAGATCGGCGTACGCGGTCATCTCCGAGGCGTAGGCATCGGCGTAGATGATGTGGGGGATGCGGTACTCGCCGTCCTCGCCGCGATCGGTGAGCCAATGCATGGTCTCGCCGGTATTCATCGCCGAGTTCCAGCTCATGTTGGCCATGAACATCATCAGCGTGTCGATCTTGTACGGATCGCCGGCCCAGGCGTTGCGGATCACCGTGTGCATCATGCCGTGCGCCGACAGCGGATAGGCCCAGGAGAACGCGTGATCGATGCGGCGCGGCTGGCCGTGTTCGTCGACGACGAGGTCTTCGGGGCCGTGGACGAAACCGAGCGGGGCGGCGTCCAGCGCGCCATTGGCCTGGCGCTGTTTTCCGGGGCGGTTCGGCGGCGGGAGTGGCTTGGGGAACGGCGGCTGATAACGGAACGAACCGGGCGTGTCGACCGCGCCGAGCAGCAGCTGCAGCAAGTGCAGCGCGCGGCAGGTGTGGAAGCCGTTGCTGTGCGCGCTGATCCCGCGCATCGCGTGCATGCTGACCGGACGGCCGACCATCTCGCTGTGTTCGCGGCCATGCGCATCGGTCCAGGCGATCGGCAGTTTGACCGGATTGTCGAACGCGGCCTGCGCGAGTTCGCGAGCGATGCGGCGGATGGTATCGGCGGGAATGCCGCAGCGTTCGCTGACCGCGTCGGGCGCGTATTGCGGGTCGAGGTAGCGTTCGACCAGCAGATGGAACACCGGCACGGCGCGGCGGCCGTCGGGCAGGGTGTATTCGCCTACGACGGCGGGGGAGATGTCGATGGTGTCGGCGGGACAGGCGCGGCCCTCACCCCGGCCCTCTCCCTCGGGCGGGAGAGGGAGCTCTTCGGTGGTATTCGAAGCGACGTGGTGGGGCGAATCTTCGGATGCATGCGTCGCATCCGATCGCTTCGTCGGTGTTCCCTCTCCCGCTCGCGGGAGAGGGCCAGGGTGAGGACCGCCAACCCAACACAACGCACGCCCCGACTCATCGCGCGCGAACAACCCATCATCCGCGCCGCCCGGATTGCGGATCACCAGCCAATGCGCATTCGCATAGCGCACCAGATAATCCAGATCGATCCGGTCGGCCTTCAACAACTCGTGGATCAGCGCGAACGCGAACAAGCCATCGGTCCCCGGCCGGATCCCGATCCACTCGTCGGCGATCGCGCCATAGCCGCTGCGCACCGGATTGACCGCGACGATCTTCGCGCCGCGCGCCTTCAACTTGCCCAGGCCAAGCTTGATCGGATTGGAGTCGTGATCCTCAGCCACGCCCCACAGCATCAGATAACGCGAATGCTCCCAGTCGGGTTCGCCGAATTCCCAGAACGAGCCGCCCAGCGTGTACAACCCGCCCGCGGCCATGTTGACCGAGCAGAACCCGCCGTGCGCCGCATAGTTGACCGTGCCGAACTGCTGCGCCCACCAGCCGGTCAGCGCCTGCGACTGATCGCGGCCGGTGAAGAACGCCAGTTCGTCGGGATTGCGTTCGCGGATCGGCCCCAGCCAGCCGGCGGCGATACCCAACGCTTCGTCCCATTCGATTTCGCGGAACTCGCCCTTGCCGCGTTCGCCCACGCGCAATAGAGGCTTGCTCAGCCGCGCCGGCGAATAGTGCTGCATGATCCCGGCCGATCCCTTGGCGCACAGCACGCCCTGGTTGACCGGATGATCGGGATTGCCCTGGATGTAACGGATCTTGCCGTCGGCCAGCCAGACCTTGATGCCGCATCGGCATGCGCACATGTAACAGGTCGTGGTCTTGACCTCATCGCCGGGCGAGGGCGACAGGTCGATGGCTGGCTCGGAGGGAGCGTGCTCTCGCATCGCGCCATTGTGCCTATCGCGCCGGGATCCGGCGAGCCTGCCGGCCGCGCTTGGCGCTGCCGCGAGGATCCGGACATACTGCGATGTTGTCGCGCCGAGCGAGCGCAAGGACAGGCACGAGCGCATGGAACTGCTGTGGACGCTGTTTGTGTTCGCCTCGCACGGCGGACTGTTCGCCGTCGCGGCCGGGTCGGCCTGGGTCGGCTACCGCCAGCGCGCGCGCCGGCCGGGCTTCAATCGCTGGTACCTGGGCGCGGCCGTCGCGGCGGCGCTGGGCATCGCGGCGGTATACGTGGGCCAGCAGCTGAGCCTGGCGATGCGCGGCGCGATCACCGGCTGAATGCGCGGCCGGCCACCGCAGTCGCAATCGCTGCGACCGCGGTGGTGTCTAATGTCACTTCACCGCCGGGACCGGGATCTTGATACTGGGGTCGTTGAAACGCGAATACTTCAAGGTCGAGGTGTACTGCTTGCCGTTGACGTCGGCGATGTTGACCGATTGCACCGGATAACCGTCGGCGTTGACCCAGAAGGTCGAGGAGGACTTGGGTTGGGTGTTGTCGATCTTGTACTTCTTGGTCGCCACGCCGCCGAGGTTCTCGGTGCCGGCCGCGGTCACCTTGAGGGTCGCCAGGTTGCCCAGGACTTTGTCGCGGGTGCGCAATTGGGTGATGCCGCCGTTGGGCGCGGCCTGTTTGCTGGTCTTGCCCTGCATGGTCAGGTACAAGGTGTTGCCGATCATGATCTGCTCGCCCATCGTGCCCATCTTCACGCGCATGCGGTCGGGGGCGACGAAGTCGGTTTCGGTGCCCGGTCCCGGGCCCATGCTCATGACGGCGTGGTAGCTCTTGGCGGCGAGGAATTTATCGACTGCGGCCACGACCTCCTCTTTCGGTCCGGCCCAGGCCAGACTGGAGGCGCTCAGACCGAGCAGCAGCACCGGGGCGGTCAGCGTTGCGGATAATGAGGTCTTGATCACGTAGGATCCTTAGGTTCGATGGTGGCGGCCGGACAGAGGCCGATGCCATGCTAGTTGTGTCCCCACCGCCTCTACCAGACCCTGCCGACATGGAACGTATCGAACGCATCCACGCGCTGCACCGGATTCTCACTGCGGCCAGGTATCCGGTCACAGTTCAGCGCCTCCAGGAAGACCTGGAGTGTTCGCGCGCGACCGTCTATCGGGATCTGGCCTACCTGCGCGATTACCTGATGGCCCCGGTGGTTGGCAACGGCGAGGCCGGTTTCCGCTACGACACCAGCGAAGGCGACCGCTTCGAGCTGCCCGGCCTGTGGCTGAGCTCGGAGGAGCTGCATTCGCTGCTCGCCGCGCAACAGCTGCTGATGCGCAGCGGCGGCGGGGTGCTGTCGAACGCGCTCGCGCCGTTGCAGCAGCGCATCGAAAAACTGCTCGACGAACACGCCGGCGGCCGGCGCCTGCCGGTCGAGCGCGTGCGGGTCATCCCGCATCGCACCCGCCGGCTCGACGAAACCGCGTTCCGCGCCGTCGCCACCGCGGTGCTCGATCGCAAGCCGCTGACGTTCGAATACCGCGCGCGCTCCACCGACGAACGCACCCGTCGCAGCGTGTCGCCGCAGCGGCTCACCCACTACCGCGAAAACTGGTACCTCGACGCCTGGGATCACGAGCGCGACGCCTTGCGCAGCTTCTCGGTCGACCGGATCAGCGCGGCCAAGATCGGCGACGTGCCGGCGCGCGATGTCGCCGACGAGGAACTCGATCAGCACCTGGCCTCGAGCTACGGCATTTTCTCCGGCGCGCCCAAGGGCTGGGCGACCATCGTGTTCAGCGCCAAGGCCGCGCGCTGGGTCGCCGACGAACACTGGCATTCGCAGCAGCAAGGCCGCTTCCTGGCCGACGGCCGCTACGAACTCAAAGTGCCGTACAGCGCCGGGCGCGAACTGCTGATGGACGTGATGCATTACGGCAGCGACGCGGAAATCGTCGAGCCGGTGGTGCTGCGCGAGCAGGCCAAGTCGATGCTGGAACTGGCGTTGAGCAACTACGGCCACTGATGCCCGGCGCCGATCCTCCGCGTATCGAAAAAGGCGAGGCGGTCGCGCTGGTGCTCGGCGCCGGCGGCGCGCGCGGGCTGGCCCAGATCGGCGTGATCGAAGCGCTGCAGGCGCGCGGGCTGCGCATCGTCACCGTCGCCGGTTCCTCCAGCGGCGCGCTGGTCGGCGGCTTGTTCGCGGCCGGCAAGATGGAGGTCTACCGCGACTGGCTGTTCGGCATGAGCCGCACCGCGATGCTGCGCCTGCTCGATCCGGTGTTCGGTCAATCCTCGCTGTTCCGCGGCGAGCGCCTGATGGACAGCCTGCGCGAACTGGCCGGCGAGCCGCGCATCGAGGACCTGCCGATCGGCTTCACCGCGGTCGCGGTCGATCTGATGCGGCAGCGCGAAGTGTGGCTGCGCGAGGGCGACCTGTGGGACGCGATCCGCGCCTCGATCGCCATCCCGGGCGTGTTCACGCCCTACGAATTGCACGGTCGCGAACTGGTCGACGGCGGCCTGCTGGCGCCGTTGCCGATCACCGCGACGCGTCTGTCCGACGCGCACCGTCTGGTCGCGGTCGACATGCACGGCTGGCCCGCGCAACCGCCCGGCGCATTGGCGCACCACAATGGCGGGGCCATGCTGGCCACGCAGGGCGGCGGCGACGCCAAGCCTCCGTCGTTGTTCAACCACTGGTTCCGGCGCAAGGCCACCGAATTGCCCGACGAGGTCGAGGACGACGCGCCGCGCGAGATGGGCTTCACCGAATTGATGGCGCGCTCGTTGGACACGATGCAGGCGCAGATCGCGCGCGTGCAGCTGGCCCTGGACCCGCCCGAACTGGTGATCCGCATTCCGCGCGACGCCTGCCAGTTCTACGAGTTCTGGCGGGCCAAGGAGCTGATCGAGATCGGTCGCGAGGAAGCGGAAAAGGCGCTGGATAAGGCGGGGTATTGATCGCGCGGATCACCCCTCCCGCTTGCGCGAGAGGTCGGCGCGCAAAGCGCGCCGGGTGAGGGTACGCCGGCCGTCGCGCCCCCATCCCGACCTTCCCCCGCAAGCATGGGAAGGAGCGAGGCCGAGGCTTTGGGGAGCTGTTCGCAGAGCGAAGCGTTTGCGGCAGGGAACTGTTCGCTAAAGCAAAGCCGTGTTTACGGAAAGTCATTCGCTGATTGCGTAGCCCTTCCCGAATAGGCGATAGCGAACAGGTACACAACAAATCACCTCTCCCGCTCGCGGGAGAGGTCGGCGCGCGCAGCGCGCCGGGTGAGGGCGCCCCGGCGGCAACATCAGTCAAGCCGATCCTCGTTCCGACCAGCGGTCGCATGTATCGCAGCCCCTGAGACGCGGCGGCACGAAGGTGGGTTCCAGCCCATCGACCTTGCCGCCATCGGAGTCAGTCCATGACCGCCACAGCGCATTCCACCGCTTCCCCGTCGTCCGCCGCCACTGCCGACGCTCTTCGCGCCGACCTCGACACCGCCCTGCGCTACGCGCTGGCTATCGGCGCTTTGCTGGTGCTGATGCTGCCGGCCGCGCGCGGCAGCCAAAGCGCGATCGGCTGGTTGCCGATGTGGCTGGTGGCGATGCCGGCGATGGCGTGGTGGGCGCTGCATCGGTTCCGTTTGCCGAGTTGGCGCCGGGTGGCGCCGGCCGAAGCAGGGCAGGCGGTGCGTCGCCGCCGTCGCGGTGCGGTCCAGGCGCGTCGTCGGGCTCGTCCGGCGGTGATCGCGCGGCCGCTGCCGCGCGTGGCTTGAACGCGCTGCCTGAATTGCTCTATCTGAGTCGGTCCATCTAAAAAACGGTCCGCCTAAATCGGTCCACCTAAATCGCTCCGCCGGGTGCGGCTGCCCGCGCCGCGGCCGGCGAGTGTCGCAATCGCCCGAACGGGCTTGGGGTCGCGCAGGGGGGGCAAGCTTGAGCAAACATGAGCCCGCACAGCCCTGAGCTCAAACAGGCCTGGACTCAAAGAGCCCTGACCGTAAACAGGCTCTGACCAAACAGGCCTCGACCAAACAGGCCCGAACCCGACCTAATTCGGCAAGCACGCGAAGCAGAAAAAGCACATCGCCGCGGCCCCGCGACACCGCCCGCCAACGCAACCAACCCCGCAACTCCCTACATGACCATGGACAGGGCGGCCGTCCCGGCACCCTGTGCTAGCGTGGCGGCCTTCCTTTGTTCCGGATCCGCCATGCCCGTTCTCCCGAAGACCTGTCAGTCCCTGTTGCTAGCGGCCGGTCTCGCGGCTGCATCGGCCTGCGGCGCCGTCATCGCCAAGGAGGCGACCGTGACCGACGATCCCTATGCGTGGCTCGAAGACGTCGACGGCAAGCGCGCACTCGACTGGGTGCATGCGCGCAACGCCAAGACCGAAGCCGAATACACCGGCAGCGCGCAGTTCAAGCAGCTCGAAGCGAGCATCCGCGCCAATCTGGATTCCGACGCCAAGATTCCCGGCGTGCAGAAGATCGGCGAGCACTATTACAACTTCTGGCAGGACGCCCAGCACCAGCGCGGCCTGTGGCGCCGCACCACCCTGGACGAGTACCGCAAGGACAAGCCGGCCTGGGAAACGGTGATCGACCTGGACGCGCTCAACGCCCAGGAAAACGAACAATGGGTCTGGCACGGCGCCGAATGCCTGCGGCCGGATTACCAGCGCTGCCTGATTTCGCTGTCGCGCGGCGGTTCCGACGCCGACGTCACCCGCGAATTCGATCTGGTCGCCAAGACCTGGATCAAGGACGGCTTCTACCGCCCCGAAGCCAAGGGCAGCCTGACCTGGATCGATCGCGATCACGTCTACGTCGCCACCGATTTCGGCAAGGGCAGCATGACCAGCTCGGGCTATGCGCGCACGGTCAGGCTGTGGACGCGCGGCACTCCGATGGCCAAGGCCGCGCTGGTGTATGAGGGCAAGGACAGCGACATGATGGTCGCCGCCTGGCACGACCCGACGCCGGGCTTCGAGCGCGACTTCGTCGAGCGCACCCTCGCGTTCTACAACAACGAGCTGTTCCTGCGCGGCGCCGACGGCAAATTGAGCAAGCTCGATCTGCCGAACTCCGCCAACAAGGAAGTGCGCCGCGACTGGCTGCTGCTGGAGCTGCGCGATCCGTACGAGATCGGCGGCAAGACGTACCCGGCCGGCAGCCTGATCGCCACGCGCTTCGACGATTTCCAGGCCGGCAAGCGCGATTTCGTCAGCCTGTTCGCGCCGACCGACACCAGCTCGCTGGCCGGCACGACCTGGACCCGGCATCACCTCATCATCAACGTCCTCGACGATGTCAAGAACAAGCTCACCGTGCTGACTCCGCCGGACGCGGGGCAGGGCGAGTGGACGCGCGCCGCGTTCGTCGGCGCGCCGACCTTCGGCACGGTCATGGTCGGCGCGGTCGACAGCCTCGACAGCGACGCGGTGTGGCTCAGCGCCGCCGATTACCTGACCCCGACCACGCTGGCCTTGGCCGAGCCGGGCCAGAAGCCCGAAGTGCTCAAGACCATGCCGACCTTCTTCGACGCGTCCAAGGACACGATCGAACAGCACTTCGCCAAGAGCCAGGACGGCACCCGCGTGCCGTACTTCCTGGTGCGGCCGAAGGACCTCAAGTACGACGGCAAGGCGCCGACCCTGCTGTACGGCTACGGCGGCTTCGAAGTGTCGATGACCCCGGTGTATTCCGGCGGCATCGGCAAGGGCTGGCTGGAGAAGGGCGGCGTGTACGCGGTCGCCAACATCCGCGGCGGCGGCGAGTACGGCCCGCGCTGGCATCAGGCCGCGCTCAAGGCCAACCGGCACAAGGCGTATGAGGATTTCGCCGCGGTCGGCCGCGATCTGATCGAGCGCAAGATCACCAGCACCCCGCACCTGGGCGTGCAGGGCGGCAGCAACGGCGGCCTGCTTACCGGCAACATGCTGACCCAGTACCCGGAATTGTTCGGCGCGGTCGTGGTGCAGGTGCCGCTGCTCGACATGAAGCGCTACAGCCACCTGCTGGCCGGCGCCTCGTGGATGGCCGAATACGGTAATCCCGACACCGACGACTGGTCCTTCATCAAGACCTTCTCGCCGTATCACCTGTTCGACCCCAAGCGCGAGTATCCGCCGGTGATCTTCATGACCTCGACCAAGGACGATCGCGTCCATCCGGGTCATGCGCGCAAGATGGCGGCGAAGATGCTCGATGCCGGCAAGAACGTGACCTACTACGAAAACATCGAAGGCGGCCACGGCGGCGCGGCCAACAACGCCCAGCAGGCGCATATGAGCGCGCTGGCCTTGACCTTCCTGTGGCAGCGCTTGGCCCCATGATCGGCCGCCCGCACCCAGTGCTGGCCGGTCCCTGGTGAGTTACGACCGAACGGGCGCCATGGCGCCCGTTCGGCCGATGGCTCGCCGTCATCTCGCGACCCAAGTCCCCAATCCGCGTCCTGCCCCGTTGCGCAACCCGTCCTCGGACCCTATATGAAACTGACCCTGTTAACGCTTGCGGCCACGCTACTGATGACTACCACCCTCAACGTTCCCGCCGCCGACCTGCCCGCGCCGCCCGATGCGGCCAAGAAGCCCTACACCGTCAAGGCGCCGCACGGCGCCCAGCGCAGCGACGAGTACTACTGGCTGCGCGACGACAAGCGCAAGAACCCCGAGATGCTGGCGTATCTCAATGCCGAGAACGCCTACGTCGACGCGGTGATGAAGCCGCTCAAGCCGCTGGAGGACAAGCTGTACGGCGAGATCGTCGGCCGCATCAAGCAGGACGACAGCTCGGTGCCGTACCGCGAGCGCGGCTACTGGTACTACACCCGCTTCGAAACCGGTCAGGACTATCCGATCCACGCGCGCCGCAAGGGCAGCATGGAGGACGCCGAGCAGGTCCTGCTCGACGTCAACGCGATGGCGAAGGGCAAGGATTACTTCAGCGTCGGCGCGATGGAGGTCACCCAGGACAACCAGATCCTGGCCTGGGCCGACGACGCGGTCGGCCGTCGCCAGTACAAGATCCGGTTCAAGAATCTCGCTACCGGCGAGATCTATCCGGACGTGATTGAGAATACGTCCACCGACTTGGTCTGGGCCGACGACAACAAGACCCTGTTCTACGTCGAGAACGATCCCAAGACCCTGCTGACCGTGCGGATCAAGAAGCACGTGCTCGGCACGCCCGCGTCCAAGGACGTGCTGGTCTACGAGGAAAAGGACGACAGCTTCTACATGGGCATCGAGCGCAGCCGCGACGACGCCTACATCTGCATCAACATCCACAGCACCGTCTCCAGCGAAGTCCGCTGCGCGCCGGCCGCCGATCCGAAGGAATTCTTCGTGCTCGCGCCGCGCCAGCGCGATGTCGAATACGACGCCGATCATCTTGCCGGCCGCTGGGTGATCCGCACCAACGCGCCCGGCGCCGACGGCAAGCCGGCGCCGAACTTCAAGCTGGTCACCGCCGACGACGGCGCGCGTTCGATCAAGGAGTGGAAGGACTGGATCGCGCACCGCGACGACGTGTTCGTCGAGGGCTTCGAACTGTTCGACGGCTTCACCGCCGTGGCCGAGCGCTCCAACGCGCTCGAGCGTCTGCGCCTGATCGGCAAGGACGGCAAGGAAGAATTCGTCAAGGCCGACGAGCCGGCGTTCTCGATGGGCTTGTCGGTCAATTCCGAACACGACACGCCGTGGCTGCGCTACACCTATACCTCGCTGACCACGCCGGCGACCACCTACGAGCTCAACACCGCCACCGGCGAGCGCAAGCTGCTCAAGCGCCAGCCGGTGATCGGTTACGACGCCGACAAATACGTGACCGAACGTTTCTGGGCGACGGCGCGCGACGGCGTCAAGGTGCCGGTATCGCTGGTCTACAAGAAGGGCTTCGAGAAGAACGGCAAGGCCGCGTTGCTGCAGTACGCCTACGGCAGCTACGGCATGTCGATGGACCCGGGCTTCAACAGCACTGTCGTCAGCCTGCTCGATCGCGGCATGGTGTATGCGATCGCGCACATCCGCGGCGGCCAGGAAATGGGCCGCAAGTGGTACGACGACGGCAAGCTGTTCCACAAGCAGAACACGTTCAACGATTTCGTCGACGTCACCGCCGACCTGGTCAAGGCCGGCTACGCCGCGCCCGATCGCGTCGCCGCGTACGGCGGCAGCGCCGGCGGCCTGCTGATGGGCGCGGTCGCGAACATGGCGCCGGACAAGTACCGCGTGGTGCTGTCGCAGGTGCCGTTCGTCGACGTGGTCACCACCATGCTCGACGCCAGCATCCCGCTGACCACCAACGAGTACGACGAGTGGGGCAATCCGGAGAAGAAGGACTACTACGACTACATGCTGTCGTACTCGCCCTACGACAATCTCAAGAAGCAGGCCTATCCGGCGATGTTCGTCGGCACCGGCCTGTGGGATTCGCAGGTGCAGTACTGGGAGCCGGCGAAGTACGTGGCGCGGTTGCGCGACCTCGACACCGGCAAGCAGCCGGTGCTGTTCCGCACCAACATGGACGCCGGCCACGGCGGCAAGTCGGGCCGCTTCCGCCGCTTCCGCGAACAGGCGGAGATGTATTCGTTCATGATCGACCAGATGCAGGTCAGCGCGGACATCGTGGCGAAGTGAGTCGATGCGCGCGGTCGCGCCGGTAACGGCGCGGCGATCGGACAGACCCGGCTTATGCCGGGCTTGTTCGTTTCTGGGGGTTGCGCAAGGGCTGTGCCCGGTGCGACAAGCAGGTTCGGCCTGGGCTGGGCGAACGGCGTCGGGACTGAAACCGCTCCGGTAGAGACTCGCGCAAGCCACGATGCCTACCTGTAGGAGCGGCGCAAGCCGCGACCGGGACAACGCAACTGCGGCGCGAGTTGCGGAGTGGGTGCGATCCCGCGGTCGCGGCTTACGCCGCTCCTACAGGGGCGACACGGATATTCGCGAATGTTTCCGACTTATCGATAAGTGCAAGACGCCGAGGTTTGGCGTATCGGAAAGCGAAGCAAGCTCCTGGAGCGAGGACGGCCGTAACCCATGCCGCTGTCCCGCCAACACGCACGCTTCGATGCCTACCTGTAGGAGCGGCGTAAGCCGCGACCGGGACACCGCGACTACGGCGTGAGTTGCGGCGTGGATGCGATCCCGCGGTCGCGGCTTACGCCGCTCCTACAGGGGCATCGCGGATATTCGCGAATGTTTCCGGCTTATCGATAAGTGGAAGACGCCGAGGTTTGGCGTATCGGAAAGCGACGCAATCTCCTGGAGCGAAGGCGACCGCCCACCCATGCCGCTGTCCCGCCAACACGCACGCTTCGATGCCTACCTGTAGGAGCGGCGTAAGCCGCGACCGGGACAACGCAACTGCGGCGCGAGTTGCGGAGTGGGTGCGATCCCGCGGTCGCGGCTTACGCCGCTCCTACATGGGGCAACACGGATATTCGCGAATGTTTCCGGCTTATCGATAAGTGGAAGACGCCGAGGTTTGGCGTATCGGAAAGCGAAGCAGACTCCTGGAGCGAGGACGGCCGTAACCCATACCGCTGTCCCGTCAACACGCACGCTTCGATGCCTACCTGTAGGAGCGGCGTAAGCCGCGACCGGGACAACGCAACTACGGCGCGAGTTGCGGCGTGGATGCGATCCCGCGGTCGCGGCTTACGCCGCTCCTACAGGGGCATCACGGATATTCGCGAACCAACACGCACGCTTCGATGCCTGCCTGTAGGAGCGGCGTAAGCCGCGACCGGGACAACGCAACTACGGCGTAAGTTGCGGCGTGGACGCGATCCCGCGGTCGCGGCTTACGCCGCTCCTACAACGGGCATCACGGATATTCGCGGATGTTCTGGATTTATCGACGGGCGGAAGAGGTCGGGGTTGGTTCATCGGAAAGGGAAGCGAAACAACGGGGTCTGTTTGAGCAGAACTCCAGCCCCGGCGTTTTCCGCTCAGATCAAGACAGCCCACCACCCGCCCACCCACGGCGCTTGAAACCGCGCCGACACCCGCCATGTGTTTCCCACCCACCGCACGGCTGCATACTTCCGGCATGTCCGTTCCACCTTCTCCCTCCGATCCAGGCGCCGATCAGGACGCCGGACCGCGAGCCGACCTCGCCGCGCCAGAGCCGCCGTCGCCGATCGAGCCGGCCGCCTCGCGCCCGCGCAGCCGCTTCCGCTGGGTCTGGTGGCTGCTGGCCTATGCCAGCCTGGGCCTGGGCATCGTCGGCATCGTCGTGCCCGGCCTGCCGACGGTGCCGTTCGTGCTGCTGTCCGCGTTCGCCGCCGCGCGCGGCTCCCAGCGCCTGCACGCGCGGCTGCTCGCGCACCGCCAGTTCGGCCCGATGATCCGCGACTGGCAGGCGCACGGCGCGGTCAGCCGGCGGGCCAAGTGGCTGGCGGTGTCGATGATGTCGGTCTGCGCGGCGATCATGTTCCTGACCTCGCCCAAGCTGTGGATGGCGATGACCGGCAGCTCGATCATGGCCGTGGTGGCGATCTGGCTGTGGCGCCGGCCGGAGCCGCCCGCGGACCGCGGCTCGCGTTGACGGCCATCCGGGTTCCGCGGCCTGGACGACCGGCCGATCGCAAGACCTGAACGCACCGGCGGTCGCGCCGCCTGTTCCGCCCCCGTCGCAGCCCGCGCCCGAGTCAGCCCGCCTTAGGCGCCATCCCCATCTTCTCCAGCGTCAGCGTCTCATCGGCCCGGCCCCAGCCGCCGTCGGCGACTTCCTCGACCAGCACCATCGAATACGGGCGCACGCCCTCGCCGAAATATTCGACGAACATCGCGGTGGTGCGATGGATGATCTCCTCCTTGCGGGTGTGATCGAGAATTCCCTCGGGAAATTTGTAATTCGCGAACGGCATGGCGATTTGTCCTTGGTAGTGAGGGACGCGAGGTCCGTGCGGCGCATTGTTCTTGTGCGCTCCGACGCGATAAAGCCGGCTGGGTTGGGAAGTGAATTCATCCAGCCGCAACAATCGGCCCGTGTCCTCAAGCCCGCGCCCGGGCCATCAGCTGAACCCGTCCATGTCCGCGGCCCCGATCGTCCCCGCCCGTGGGTTCGTTTCCGCCGCCCCTGCGGGCTACACTTCGACCCATGAATGCACGCCACGCCACGCCCCTCGTTCTGACCGCGCTGACCCTCGCCCTGACCGCTTGCGGCAACAAGGGCCCGTTGGTCCTGCCGACCCAGCCCGCGCCGCAGGAAGCGCCGCCGGCCAAGCCCGGCGAGGTGCCGGTGTCCATTTCCAAGGCCAACGACCCGCCGGTCGCGACCAAGCCGGCGACCAAGTCGCTGCCTACGCCGCCGCTGGACAGCGTGCTGACCCCGCCGACCACCCAGGACGGCCAGGA
The DNA here is from genome assembly GCF_014779555.2 of Lysobacter capsici. NCBI lineage: Bacteria > Pseudomonadati > Pseudomonadota > Gammaproteobacteria > Lysobacterales > Lysobacteraceae > Lysobacter > Lysobacter capsici. The sequence goes on along the minus strand of NZ_CP094357.1, from coordinate 5,227,544 downwards.
CAGCAAGGACGCCAAGGACAAGGACGGCGAGGCCCAGGACGGCGACGGCGCGGGCCAGACCAAGCCGGCCGAGCCGACGCCCGCCGGCGGCTGAGACCATGGCCGAATCCACCGCCGTGTCCGCATCGCCGGGTTCGGGCGCTGCCGGCTCGGGCAAGATGCGCTTCAGCAAGATGCACGGCGCCGGCAACGACTTCGTGGTGCTGGACCTGCGCGGCGGCCTCGCGCCGCCCGACCCCGACAACTGCCGTCGCCTCGCCGACCGTCATTTCGGGGTCGGCTGCGATCAGATCCTGACCATCGAAGATCCGCTCAGCGACGGCGCCGTCGCCTCGTACCGGATCTGGAACGCCGACGGTTCGACCTCGCAGCAATGCGGCAACGGCGCGCGCTGCATCGCCGCCTGGCTGGTGCGCGACGGCGCGGCCGCAAGCGGCGCCGATGCCGCCGGCGGCTTCTTCGTCGACAGCCCGGCAGGCCGCCACGCGGTGCAACCCTTGGGCGGCGACGCCTACCGCATCGGCATGGGCCGGCCCGAGTTCGAACCCGCGCGCATTCCCTTGCTCGGCTATGCCGCGCGCCAGGATCAGTACGTGCTCGACATCCACGACACCGTGTTCGGTTTCGGCGCGGTGTCGATGGGCAACCCGCATGCGGTGATCGAAGTCGACGACGTCGACGCCGCGCCGGTCGAAAGCATCGGCCCGCTGCTGCAATCGAGCCCCGCGTTTCCCGAATCGGCCAACATCGGGTTCGCCCAGGTGCTCGCGCCGGACCGGATCAAGCTGCGCGTGTACGAGCGCGGTTCCGGCGAAACCCTCGCCTGCGGCAGCGGCGCCTGCGCCGCCGCCGCGGTGCTGATGCAACGCGGCCGCATCGGCCGCGACGTGCGCGTGCAGTTGCCCGGCGGCGAACTGCGCATCGTCTGGCCCGACGACGAGTCGGCGCTGTCGATGTCCGGCCCGACCGCATTCGTCTTCGAAGGAGAGTGGAACCGATGAGCGACAGATTCGGCGACAAGCCGGCCGACCAGCTCGGCGCGCACGAGATCGCCAACTGGCTGCGCCGCCATCCGCGCTTCCTGCAGCAATTCCCCGACCTGTCGCTGAGCCTGGTGGTGCCGCGCGAGGAAGGTTCGGCCGCGTCGCTGGCGAGCTATCAGCTCGAAGTGCTGCGCGATAAGAACCGCGAACTCTCGCGCCGCCTGCACGAACTGTTCGGCAACGCCCAGGACAACGAACGCCTGGCCGTGCGCACCCATCAACTGACCCTGGCGCTGATGCGCCAGGACAACGCCGCCGATACCTTGCGCGCGATGGCCGCGAGCCTGGCGGAGGATTTCAACGGCGACCTGGTCCGGCTGATCGTGTTCAAGCCGTATGACGGCCTGAGCGACAACGAATGGCTGCAGATCATCGACGAATCCGATCCGCGCCTGCAGCCGTTCCGCGACGCGCTGAGCGACGGCGAGCCGCTGTGCGGCCGCCTGCAGCCGGAAAAGCACGCGGTGCTGTACGGCGAACGCGCCGCCGACGTGCAGTCCACCGCCTTGCTGCCGTTGCCGGGCAGCGGCCTGATCGCGGTCGGCAGCCGCGACCCGAACCGTTTCTTCCCCGGCATGGGCACGCTGTTCCTGCGCATGATGGGCGAATCGTTGGCGGTGGCGTTGCGTCGTTACGACTGACCCGCGCGCCGCCACTGGAACCAAGGAGAGGTCCATGTTCGGTTTGTTCAAAGGCAACAAGCGCCTGCCCGACGACGTGCAGCGGCGGGTCGAGGGTCTGTCCTCGCAGGCCGTGCGCGCGCTCGCGCGCAACGACGCCGACGGTCGCCAGCAGGCGTATCGGCATTGCCTGGAAGCGCTGGAATTGCTGCCCGAACCACCGGGCCAGTGGCCGCAGGCCGCGCAGTTGTTCGCTGTGCTCGGCGATGTGTACTGGCAATCGGGCGACTTCGAAACCGCGTCGAACGCCTATATCGACGCGATCTCCTGCCGCGACGCGCTCGGTGATGCGGCGCTGCACCTGCGCCTGGGCCGGGCGCACTACGAACTCGGCGACAGCGATCGCGCCGCCGACGAACTGTGCCGCGCCTATCTGGCCAGCGCGCATGCTGGTCGCGGCCTGGCTATTTTCGAGGGCGAGGACCCGAAATATTTCGAGTTCCTCAAGACCCGCATGCAGGCGCCGCGCGACGGCTGGTAGCGTCCGCATCGAGCCTCGCCGCGCATCGCCGCGACGCCGAAGCGAGTACGATCGCAAGGCATGAACGCCGTCGAAACATTTCTCGATCATTTGCGCGTGGAGCGGCGCATGTCCGCGCATACGCTCGACGCGTACCAGCGCGATCTGGCCGCGTTGTGGCTGTGGGCGGAAGAGAGCGGACGCGGCGACGTAATGGCCTTGCAGACCGAGGACCTGCGCGCGTTCATCGCCGCCGAACGTCGGCGCGGATTGACGCCCAAGAGCCTGCAGCGGCGCTTGTCGGCGTGTCGCAGCTTTTATCTGTGGCAGGTCAAGCAAGGCCATCTGGCCGCCAGTCCGGCCGCGGCGATCCGCGCGCCGAAAGCGCCGCGCAAGCTGCCGCAGGTGCTCGATCCGGATGAAGCCAAGGTGCTGGTCGAGGTGCCGACCGACGTGCCGCTGGGCCTGCGCGACCGCGCCGTGCTGGAGCTGTTCTATTCCTCCGGCGTGCGCCTGAGCGAGTTGTGCGCCTTGCGTTGGCGCGACCTGGACCTCGACGACGGCCTGGTCACCGTGCTCGGCAAGGGCGGCAAGCAGCGGATCGTGCCGCTGGGCTCGCATGCGCGCGCCGCCTTGCGCGAGTGGCGCGCATCGACCGGCGCCGGCAACGACGCGCAGGTGTTTCCCGGACGCGGCGGCGGCGCGATCACGCCGCGCGCGGTGCAACTGCGCATCCGCCAGCTCGCCCAGCGCCAGGGCCTGTTCAAGCGCGTGCATCCGCATCTGCTGCGGCATTCCTTCGCCAGCCACATCCTGGAATCCTCCGGCGATCTGCGCGGCGTGCAGGAACTGCTCGGCCACGCCGACATCGCCACCACCCAGATCTATACGCATCTGGATTTCCAGCATCTGGCGAAGGTGTACGACGCGGCGCATCCTCGGGCCAAGCGGAAGAAGCAGGAGTGAGTTCACAGGAGTGAGAAGTGAGTGGAGCGCGGCGGCTGGCGTCGGCTCTGCTTTACTCATTTTTCACTTTTCTGCACTCGTTTCTCGCTGGCAGCGGCAACGGGTGACGCGCGGCGCGGGACAGCCGGCGACGGCTTCGCCTTACTCGCTCCTCACTTTTCTCTACTCGTTTCCTGGCCCCCAGCCTTGAACCGGCCGGGCACAGCCCCACTTCGTCTGGGAACCCCGGAGGCCACATGGACCCCAGTCAGAACCCCAACGTATTTCACGCCACCACGATCGTCTCGGTACGCCGCGACGGCCGCGTCGCCGTGGCCGGCGACGGTCAGGTGACGCTCGGCCACACCGTCATGAAGTCGAACGCGCGCAAAGTGCGCCGCCTGGGCCGCGACGGCCAGGTATTGGCCGGTTTCGCCGGCGCCGCCGCCGACGCGTTCACCTTGTTCGAATTGTTCGAAGCCAAGCTGGAAAAGCACGGCCAGCTGACCCGCGCCGCGGTCGAACTGGCCAAGGACTGGCGCACCGAACGGCGCCTTGGAAAACTCGAAGCGCTGCTCGCGGTGGCCGACAAGGAAACCTCCTTGATCATCAGCGGCACGGGCGATGTGATCGAGCCCGAAGACGGCATCATCGCGATCGGTTCTGGCGGCATGTACGCGCTGTCCGCCGCGCGCGCGCTGATGGCCCACACCCAACTCGACGCGCGCACCATCGCCACCGAGTCGATCGGCATCGCCGGCGACGTGTGCATTTATACGAATCGCAATGTGGTGGTGGAGGAGCTTTGAAGCCGGGAATGGAGAATCGGGAATAGGGAATCGCGAGAGCGTTTCTCCCCGACCTCGTTTCACCGCGTGCTTTGACCATTCCCGATTCCCTATTCCCCATTCCCGAAAACACCATGAAACCCGACAACACCCACGCCACCATGACCCCGCGCGAAATCGTGCAGGAACTCGATCGCCACATCGTCGGTCAGCACGCGGCCAAGCGCGCGGTCGCGATCGCGCTGCGCAACCGCTGGCGGCGCATGCAGCTCGACGACGATCTGCGCAACGAAGTCATGCCCAAGAACATTTTGATGATCGGCCCGACCGGCGTCGGCAAGACCGAGATCGCGCGCCGCCTGGCGACGCTCGCCAACGCGCCGTTCGTCAAGGTCGAGGCCACGCGCTTCACCGAGGTCGGCTACGTCGGCAAGGACGTCGAACAGATCGTGCGCGATCTGGCCGACACCGCGGTCAAGCTGTATCGCGAGCAGGCCAAGACCCGCGTGCGTACCCAGGCCGAAGACCGCGCCGAGGACCGCATCCTCGACGCGCTGCTGCCCAAGCGCGTGCCCGGCGGTTTCGGCTTCGGCGCGGAAACCCCGGCCGCCGATCACAGCGCGCCCGACAGCGACACTCGCGCCAAACTGCGCAAGCAATTGCGCAGCGGCGAGCTGGACGAGCGCGAGATCGAGATCGAAACCTCGCTCAACGTCGGCGTCGACATCATGGCGCCGCCGGGCATGGAGGAAATGGGCCAGCAGCTGCGGCAGATGTTCTCGCAGGTGTCCGGCGGCAAGAGCCAGAAGAAGCACCTCACGATCAAGGCCGCGCGTCCGCAGCTGATCGAAGAGGAGGCCGGCAAGCTGGTCAACGAAGACGACATCCGCCAGGCCGCGATCGAAGCCTGCGAGCAGCACGGCATCGTGTTCATCGACGAGATCGACAAGGTCGCCAAGCGCGGCGAGTCGGGCATGAGCGGCGGCGATGTCAGCCGCGAAGGCGTGCAGCGCGATCTGTTGCCGCTGGTCGAAGGTTCGACCGTGAGCACCAAGTACGGCGTGGTCAAGACCGACCACATCCTGTTCATCGCGTCCGGCGCGTTCCATCTGGCCAAGCCCAGCGACCTGATTCCGGAGTTGCAGGGCCGCTTCCCGATCCGGGTCGAGCTGACCGCGCTGACCAAGGACGATTTCGTCCGCATCCTGACCGAGCCGAAGGCTGCGCTGACCACCCAGTACGTCGAGTTGCTCAAGACCGAGGGCGTGAACCTGCAATTCACCGCCGACGCGGTGGATCGTCTGGCCGAGATCGCCGCGCAGGTCAACGAGCGGCAGGAGAATATCGGCGCGCGTCGTCTGCATACGGTGCTCGAGCGCCTGCTCGATACCTTGAGCTACGAGGCGCCCGACCGCGACGGACAGGCAGTCACGATTGATCGCGCCTATGTCGAGGAACATCTGGGCGAGTTGGTGCAGGATCCGGATTTGAGCCGTTACATCCTGTAATTCGTACCTGTAGTTCGCAGCCGTTCCAAAGCCCCTCTCCCGCTTGCGGCGACCATAGGGAGTGCAGAGCTGAGAGGGGTTGGGGTGAGGGAACATCGCAGGCCGCGTCGCCTGATACGCAGCAGCGTTACAACCTACGCTTCGCACCCTCACCCTAACCCTCTCCCGCAAGCGGGAGAGGGAATAGGGCGCGAAGATCGGCCGAATGCGCACACGAATTTATCGCGCAAGCAGTCCGAATTCCGCACCCGCTCTGCTACCGTGTCGCCCCATGGACGACACCGCACCCGCGCAACGGACCGACACCGCGCGCACCGCCTTGGTCATCGGCGCCAATGGGTTTCTCGCCGGCTATCTGATCGCCGCCCTGCATCGCCACGGTTGGCGCGTGCTGCGCGGCGTGCGCGACAGCGGCCGCGCATTGCGCGAGGACGAACGCGCCGCCGATCTGGCCCGCATGACCACGCCCGAGGACTGGCGCGACAGCCTGCGCGGCGTCGATGCGGTGGTCAACGTCGCCGGCATCCTGCGCGAGACCGGCGTGCAGACCTTCCAGACCATCCACGTCGACGGCCCGCTCGCGCTGGCGCAGGCCTGCGTCGACCACGGCGTACCCCGTTTCGTGCAGATCTCCGCGCTCGGCCAGGCCGAGGACGGCGGCTTTCTCGCCTCCAAGCACCGTTTCGATGAGGCCTTGCTCGCGCTGCCGCTGAGCGCGGTGGTGCTGCGGCCGTCGATCGTCTACGCCGCCTCGGGTTCCTATGGCGGCACCTCGCTGTTGCGCGCGCTGGCCGCGTTTCCGGGCTGGCAGTTGCTGCCCGGCGACGGCCACTGGCCGTTGCAGCCGGTCGCGGCCGAAGACCTCGGCGAGATCGCCGCGCGCGCGGCGGCGGGCACCCAACGCGGCATCTACGAAATCGGCGGGCCGCGCACGATGACGCTGCGCGAGTACCAGACCCAGTGGCGGCGCTGGCTGCGCATCGACGGCACCCGCGCGATCGATTTCCCGCAATCGCTGGTGTCGCTGCAGGTCGCGATCAGCGAACGCCTCGGCCGCGGCCCGGTCGGCGAGACCATGTGGCGCATGCTCCGGCGCGGCAACATCACCGCGGCCGATGCGCCGGTGCGGGTGCAGGCCGACTTCGGCCACGCCGCGCGCGATCTGCCGCAGGTGCTCGCGGCCACGCCGAGCCAGGTCCAGGACCGTTGGCAGGCGCAGCTGTACTTCCTCGCGCCGACCTTGCGCCTGGCGATCGTCGCGCTGTGGCTAATCTCGGCCGTGGCCGGATGGCTCACGTCGGCGGCGACGATCGAAGCGATGACCGCCGGTTCGCCGATGCAGGCGATGCATCCGGTGGCGCTGGCGCGCGCGACCGCGACGCTCGATGCCATGCTCGCCGCGGGGCTGTTGATCGGCTGGCGGCCGCGTTGGATGCTCGGCCTGATGGGCATCAGCGTGCTGGCCTACACCGTGGTGTTCGGCATCTTGCTGCCGATGCAGTGGCTCGATCCGCTCGGCGGACTGGCGAAGAATCTGGTGGTGCTGCCGGCGCTCGCGGTGGCCTGGGTGCTGGCGTACAGGAGATAAACCGATGCTCTATCTGTGGGTGAAGTGGATACACATCCTGTCGTCGACCTTGTTGTTCGGCACCGGCCTGGGCATCGCGTTCTTCTTCTGGATCGCGCACAAGCGCGGCGATGCGAAGGTGATCGCCGAGACCGCGCGCACGGTGGTGATCGCCGACGCCTGCTTCACCGCGCCGGCGGTGATCGTGCAGTTCGCCACCGGCGTATGGCTGATGCTGCACCTGGGTATGCCGCCGTCGGTGTTCTGGCTCAAGACCGCGCTGGTGCTGTTCTTCGTGGTCGGCGCGTGTTGGTTGCCGGTGCTGTGGCTGCAGGCGCGCGCGAAGCGGTTGGCGAGCGAAGCCGCGGCCGCGGGCGAAGCGTTGTCGCCGGCGTATTACCGCACGATGCGCTGGTGGTTCTGGCTCGGCTGGCCCGCGTTCCTGAGCGTGATGGCGATCTTCTGGCTGATGGTGCTCAAGCCAACCGCGGCGACGTAGCCCTGCCGCAATCATCCGAAGCTACAAACCTCCGCCCCTCAGCGCCGCCGCTCCAAAATCACCCCCATCGCCGGAAACTCGTCGCTCTCGGCCAATCGTCCCGCACGCCGCTCGACCTCGACGAAACCTTCCGAGCGATACAGCTCCAACGCCGGCTCGTTGCCCAGCAAGGCCTGGGTGCTGAAGACCGGGCCGGAGAACGCGATGGCATGGCGCAGCAAGGCGCGGCCGACTCCGCGGCGGTAGCAGTCCGGATGCACGTACAGCCAGTTCAGCGAATTGCGCCGGTAGGCGACGAAGCCTTGCACCACGCCGTCGAGTTCGCCGACGTCGAGCCGGTCGCGAAACAAGCCCTCAGTGTGCGCGGTGCGCGGCAGACTGCGGAACGCGGCGACATCGGCGCTGAGCCGCAGCTCGTCGATGCGCGCGCGGTCGTGGATTTCGCACAGGCGCGGCCAATCGCTGAGTTGGTAGGGGCGGATCGACAGGGGCGGGGCCGGCGGGGCGCGCATCGTGAATCCAATTTTGCACGCGCGCCCGGCTGCTTGCACAGATGCGCGGGCCCCCGCGGCGGTTACATATTCGGCGGCACCCGGTGAATCAGACACACCGCCTGCTGTGCGCCGCGCGGCCCGGGCCGGTACACGCCGAGGTAATCGCGCGACGGTACGCCGACGCTGTACAGCGCGACGAAGGTGATGCCGCGGTAGGCGAAGGGCAGGGTGGTGGTGTAACGGGTACGGAAAAACCGGCGTTGCGCGTCGAGGCCCTCGGCCGGCGCCACCTCGGCCGGCGCGGGCACCGCCTGCACGCCTCTGGGCAGCGTGTCGGCGGAAGCGAAGCGCAGATCTTCGCACTGGCGCAGCGACGGCACGTCCGGATCCCATCGGCACGGCACCGCGATCACCGCCTCCTCGCCCGCGAGCGGTTCGAAGCGTCCGGCCGCGCGGCCGGATTGCACCAGCAGCGGCGAGAAATAGGCATCGCCCTGACCGTCGGTGTCGTTGCTGTAGATCCGGTCGAGCAGGCCGTCGTTGTCGAAATCGAAATCGTGGCGATGCATCCTGCCGTAGCTGAAGGCCGCGCCGGCGGGCAGCGCGGCATCGGCCGGCGGCGGCTCGGGGTTGTCGCGCGGGAACGGATTGAGCCGGCGCAGCGCGCCTGTCGATGCGCGCGGCGCGTAGACGTCGAACGCGCGCCAGTCGCGGCGCAGTTCGCGTTCGACCGCGGCGCAGACCGGGTCGCGATCGAGCCGCCGCTGCAGACTGCCGGGCTGGGGCGATGCCTGGCCGTGCGGTGAGTATTCGAGAGTATCCACCGGCAGCGAGGCCGGATCGGCCAGGGCCACGCAGTCCGGGTCGCTGCAGTCGAAGGCGCCCTCGGCGCCGATCCGGTAATTCCAGCCCGGACGCGGCTGCGCGCAGCGCCCGTACACCGGCGCGCGACTGCGCAGCTTGCGGCCGTCGAGCCACAACGAGAATCGCACTGCCGGATCGGCGTTGCAGGCGCCGATCAGCGGATCGGGCTCGCGCTCGGCGCGCACCCGCACGGTGCGGCCGTCGGCGTAGCGGCATTCGCCGGTTTCGCCGGCATCGATGTCGAACGCTCGCGCGCGTCCGAGGCTGTTCGCGCCGAAATATTCCACCCGCGGCGGTCGCGGGCTGCCGCAGCGCGCGCTCGAAGACGGCACGATCGACACCGAGGCGCCGGCGGCGGCGTGGCGGCAGATAATGGTGACCGCGCTGCCGCCGAACTTCTCGCTGCAGTCGCGTCCATCCGGTTCCGCCGCCGCCGCGGCATGCAGCCACAACATCCAAGCCAAAGCGATCGCGATGGTGCGCATGGGAACTCCTTTCCCTTCGTTGCGCCGTAGCGGCGCGGATCAGTCCTCGCCGATGTCCTCGTTCCAGACATCGGGGTTGGCGGCGATGTAGCCGCCGAGCATCTCGATGCATTCCTGGTCGGCCAGATCGATCACCTTGACCCCGGCCTCGCGCAGCCAGTCCACGCCGCCGCTGAAGTTGACCGATTCGCCGACCACCACCGTGCCGATGTTGAACTGTCGTACCAGGCCGCTGCAATACCAGCACGGCGCGAGCGTGGTGACCATGATCGTGTCGCGGTAACGGCGCTGGCGGCCGGCCTTGCGGAAGGCGTCGGTTTCGCCGTGGACGGACGGATCGTTTTCCTGGATGCGGCGGTTGTGGCCGCAGCCGAGCAGGCGGCCGTCGTCGTGGAACAGCGCCGCGCCGATCGGAATACCGCCCTCGGCCAGGCCCTGGCGGGCTTCGGCGACGGCGGTGGCGAGCAGGGCGCGGTAGTCGGGGGTGGCGATCATGTGGGACTCCTGAGCGATGGCCGTCAGTCTGGCGCGAGCGCGGCGCCGGGTCGAGTGCGGGGTGCGCTGGTGTGGGCGAATGCGGGGGCGCTGATAGGTCGAGTGCGGGGGACGTTGATGAGGCGATCGCACCTCCGGCCCGTCATTCCCGCGAACGCGGGAATCCAGCGGCTTGAAACGTCGCCGCGCTTACTTCGAATGGATCGCCACTCGCCATCCGTCAATGCATCGCCCTTGCCCGAAAGTCACTGGATTCCCGCGTTCGCGGGAATGACGGGCTGGGAGATTCGCGGGAAAGGGCGGGCTGAGAGACTTGCGGGAATGACGGACTGAGAGACTCGCGGGAATGACGGGTTGAGAGATTCGAAGCGAGGATTGGTAGGAAACGGACTGAAACCGCAGTTACGCACAGCGACGTCGCGCAAAACCGCTCTCAACCCAACCCCGCACCCCGCCCGCGCCGCAACAGATCGACATGTGGAATCCCGTCTTCGTCGTAGGGCTCCGACGACGGCTCGAACCCGTACCTCCCGTAATAACCCAGCAGATGCGCCTGCGCGCCGATCTGGATATCCGCGCCCGGCCAGACCCGATCGATTTCGCGCAGCGCCGCTTCCAGCATCGGCCCGCCGACGCCGCGTCCGCGATGGCTCGCGGCGGTCAGCACGCGGCCGAAACTGACCTGCGGAAAACTCAATCCGGGCGGCAGGATCCGCAGATAGGCGGCGAGGGTGCCGTCGGCGTCGCGCCCGAACAGATGCAGGGCCTGCGGATGGCGGTCCTTGCCGTCGGGATCGAGGTACACGCAGTTCTGTTCGATCACGAACACTTCCGCGCGCAGGCGCAGCAGCTCGTACAACTCGTCCAGGCTCAGTTCGGCGTAGGGCTTGCTCTGCCAGGTCAGGTTCGCGGTCATGGCGGGATGATGCCAAAACTTCGCGGAAGCGACGGGGACGGCGGTCTGGCCGAAGGGGCTCGATCACGACGCCTCCGGCCCGGATCGCCGCGCCGGACCGGGCCGCTGCGGGGCTGCGGCCGTGCCCGCAAAAAACCGCCGGTGCGGGCCAGGGCAGGGCCGCGATACCGCCCCGGCGCGGCAAACCGCCTCACCTGCCGCTCGCGCCGCCGCGTGCGATAATCGGCCCATGAGCGAATCCACCCCCAAGCCCGACACCACCCACTTCGGTTTCCGCGACGTTCCGCGCGAGCAAAAGCGCAAGCTGGTCGGCGAAGTGTTCTCCTCGGTCGCCAGCAACTACGACCTGATGAACGACCTGATGAGCCTGGGCATCCACCGGGTCTGGAAGCGCTATTTCACCGCCACCGCGCAGGTCCGCCGCGGCGACCGCGTGCTCGATCTGGCCGGCGGCACCGGCGACATCGCCGCGCTGCTGCGCGACCGGGTCGGCGACCGCGGCGTGATCGTGCTGGGCGACATCAACCAGGACATGCTGCGGGTCGGCCGCGACCGCATGACCGATCGCGGTCGCGTGTCGGGGTTCGAATACGTGCAGCTCAATGCCGAGTCGCTGCCGTTCCCGGACGCGAGCTTCGATCTGGTCACCATCGCCTTCGGCCTGCGCAACGTCACCGACAAGGACGCCGCGCTGCGCGAGATGCTGCGTGTGCTCAAGGTCGGCGGCCAGGCGCGCGTGCTCGAATTTTCCGAAGTGAAGGCCGAGTGGTTCAAGCCGATCTACGATTTCCACTCGTTCAACGTGCTGCCGCGCCTGGGCAAGCTGTTCGCGAACGACAGCGAGAGCTATCGCTATCTGTCCGAGAGCATCCGCAAGCATCCGCCGCAGGACGAGCTCAAGCAGATGATGGTCGACGCCGGTTTCGCGCGGGTGGATTACAAGAATCTGAGCGCGGGGATTTGCGCGATTCATACCGGCTACAAGGCGTAACGCCATCGGCGGCGCCGGCGACGGTGCGCAGGCATACGCCGGGCGACCGTTCGAGAGCGTTGCTCCTGTTTTGTCGCGTATCGGGTGTATCGCGTACCCGGTTTGCCGCCTCTTTCCGGCCTCATCGCATAGGCCGGTTTGACTTGTGAACCTTCAAGCCCGTCATTCCCGCGAAGGCGGGCTCCGCTTTACTTCGGCGCAGCCGAACATCCAGGGCTTCACCGCGGCATGGCTCTGAAGTCTCTGGATCCCCGCCTGCGCGGGGATGACGAGCAAAGGCGGCGCGTCCCACGCGTAGTTATGACAACTGACGTAACTCTCAAATCGTCATTCCCGCGAACGCGGGAATCCAGCGACTTTCGTGCAGCTACGGTTAAAGGCACTGGATGTTCGGCTGCGCCGAAGTAAAGCGGAGCCCGCGTTCGCGGGAATGACGTTCTGGAAGGAAGCGGGTACGTGAAGTAAAGAGCAGTCTGAGGGCCGTTATCTTGGCTACGAGGCCTCACTGCCTCACCAAGCGACCCGCATCCGCCACCTCACGCCGAAAACCCACCATCCACCGAAATCGCCGTACCCGTAATGAAATTCCCGCCCGGCCCGGCCAGATGCGCCACCGTCGCGGCAACATCCTCGGCGCGGCCGAATTCGCCCAGCGGCAGGCCGGCGCGCTGGTGGTCGGCGCCTTCGCCGTCGGCCGGGTTCATGTCGGTATCGACCGGGCCGGGCTGGACCACGTTGACGGTGATGCCGCGCTTGCCCAGGTCCTGCGCCAGACCCTTGCTCATGCCGATCACCGCGGCCTTGCTCATCGAATACAGCGTCATGCCCGGCGCGCCGACGCGCTCGCCCAGGCAACTGCCGATGGTGATGATGCGGCCGCCGCGCGGCAGATGTCTGGACGCGGCCTGCGCGGCCACGAACGGTGCGCGCACATGGATCGCCATCACCCGCTCGTAGCTCTCGGCGCTTTCGTCCTCAAACGGACCGTAGGCAAACACGCCGGCGTTGTTGACCACGATGTCGATGCGGCCGAACTCGGCCACCGTGCGTTCGACCGCGGCGATCACCGCCTGCGGATCGGCGCTGTCGGCGGCCAGTGCGAGCGCGCGGCGGCCGCCGGCCTGGATGTGCTGGGCGACCGCGTTGGCTTGGTCGGCCGCGCGCGCATAGGTCAGCACCACGTCGGCGCCGTCGTCGGCCAGGCGCTTGGCGATCGCCGCGCCGATGCCGCGGCTGCCGCCGGTGACCAGGGCGACTTTTCCTGCGAGGGGAAGGCTCATGTCGAAGGGTTCCAGAAGATGGGAGTAGGGCGCCCACGCTAGCCCGGTCGCGACCGTTGCGCAGCGGGGGCGGTCAGGACGATGCGTATCGCGGTCGTGGGGTGAGCCGATTCGGTTCTGTGAATTTCGTCGCTTCGGAGCGGAAAGCGTCGGGGCTGAAGCCCCACCCGAAAAAAACTCGTCGCTTCGCAAAGGTTGTGGGAGCGCGCGTGGGCCGACGCGTTACCGGCAAGGTCGCTGTATCGCTTGCGACACAACCCGCCGCGACCCGTCCCCGCGACCTGCCAACATGCACAAGCCCAGCCCCGGGGCGAGGCGCTACACTCGGGACCTCACCCGCTGCCGTGGTTTTCCATGCGTACCTCGATCCTGACCGTTTGCCTTGTCGCGGCCCTGACCGCCGCCGCCGGTTGCTCGCGCGATGCCGCGCCGGCCGCCGACGCTTCCAAGACCACCGCGACGCCGGAGGCCAAAGTGACCGACACCGCCGTAGCCGCGGCCGACCGCGACGAGCATTCCTACGCCCAGCCCGATCTGGTGCGCATCGACGATCTGGCCCTGCTGCTCGCGGTCGATTTCGCCAGCAAGACCCTGACCGGCAGCGCGACCTACACCCTGCAATGGACCGATCCGAAGGCCAGCCAGCTCGTGCTCGACACGCGCGATCTGAAGATCGAAAAGATCGTCGGCGAGCGCGACGACGGCAAGTGGGTCGACCTCAAGTACGCCGTGGCCGACGCCGACAAGACCCTCGGCAGCAAGCTCACCATCGAAGCGCCGGACCGCAACAAGCGCATCCGCGTGAGCTACGCGACCTCGCCGAACGCATCGGGCCTGCAGTGGCTCGAGCCGTCGATGACCCAGGGCAAGAAAACGCCCTTCATGTTCAGCCAGTCGCAGCAGATCCACGCGCGTTCGTGGGTGCCGTTGCAGGATACGCCGAGCGTGCGCTTCACCTACACCGCGCATGTCACCGCGCCGAAGGACGCGATGGTGCTGATGAGCGCCGACAACGATCCCAAGGCCGCGCGCGACGGCGACTACGAATTCAAGATGCCGCAGAAGATCCCGTCGTATCTGCTGGCGATCGCGGCCGGCGATCTGGTGTTCCAGCCGATCTCCAACCGCAGCGGCGTGTGGGCCGAGCCGGGCATGGTCAAGAAGGCCGCGACCGAATTCGTCGACACCGAAAAGATGATGGAGACCACCGAGAAGTTGTACGGCCCCTACCGCTGGGAGCGTTACGACATCCTGGTGCTGCCGCCGTCGTTCCCGTACGGCGGCATGGAGAACCCGCGCCTGACCTTCGCCACGCCGACGGTGATCGTCGGCGACAAGTCGCTGGTGTCGCTGGTCGCGCATGAGCTGGCGCACAGCTGGTCGGGCAACCTGGTCACCTTCAGCAGCAGCAAGGACGCCTGGCTCAACGAAGGCTTCACCAGCTACGTCGAGAACCGCATCGTCGAGGCGCTGTACGGCAAGGAGCGCTCCGACATGGAGAGCGTGATCGGCCGCAACGAACTGGCCGCCGAGTTCAAGACCATCGATCCCAAGCTGCAGGCGCTGGCGCTCAAGCCCGGCGTGCTCAAGGACCCGGACGAAGCCAGCAGCGCGACGGTGTACACCAAGGGCGCGTGGTTCCTGCAGTTCCTCGAACAGCGCTACGGCCGCGAGGTGTTCGATCCGTTCCTGCGCGACTACTTCAATCACTTCGCGTTCCAGAGCATCTCGACCAAGCAGTTCGTCGACTACGCCAAGGCCAACCTGCTCGCCAAGCATCCGGGCAAGGTCAGCGAAGCCGAACTGGACGAATGGATCTACGGCCCGGGCATTCCGAAGTCGGCGCCGGCCACGGTGTCGCCGCGCTTCGACGCGGTCGATGCCGCGCGCAAGACCTGGGTCGACGGCGGCGCATTGCCGGACAAGGCGCTGACCGCGAAGTGGACCACCCAGGAATGGGTGCATTTCATCGAAGGCATGCCGGAAAAACTCAGCGTCGAGCAGCTCACCGCGCTGGATGCGGCGTACAAGTTCACCGGCACGCCGAACGGAGAGATCGCCCAGCGCTGGTATCCGTTGGCGGTGCGCAGCGGCTATCACCAGGCCGATCAGGCCATCGCCGCGTTCCTCACCACGATCGGCCGGCGCAAGCTGATCATGCCGACCTACGGCGAACTGGTGAAAACGCCCGAAGGCCTGAAGCTGGCCGAGGACACGTTCGCCAAGGCCAAGCCGGGTTATCACCCGATCACCACCGCCTCGGTCGAGGCGACGATCGCCAATGCCAAGGAGCCGGCGCAGCCGTCGGCGGCCGGGCAGTAAGCCGGTCCGGTAGCGCAAGCGCATGAGCCTGCGAGGCATCATCAAGACGGTCGCCCTGGTGGCGGCCGTTTTGTTGTGCGCGGTATTCGCGTGGTTGTGGTGGGACCCGTACCGCGTCGTGCTGGCCGATTTCGCCCGCCAGCGCATCGCCGCCGGGCTGACCCGCAACGCGGCCAGGATCGACGATCACCGCTGGGTCTACGCCTACAACGACGATGCGCCGGCGAACGCGCCGACCGTCGTCATGATCCATGGCTTCACCGGCGGCAAGGAAAACTGGTATCCGCTCGCGCAGCGCCTGCGCGGCCGCTATCGCCTCTTCATTCCGGATCTGCCGGGCTGGGGCGAGAGCGAGCGCAAGCAGGGCGGGGATTACGGTTTCGTCGCCCAGAACGACCGCGTCGCGCGCTTCATCGAGCAGGTCGCGCGCAAGAACGGCAGCCCGATCGTGCTGCTCGGCCATTCGATGGGCGGCGGCATCGTCGCGCTGACCGCCGCGCGGCATCCGCGTCAGGTCGATCGGGTCGGTCTGTTCGACGCGGCCGGCGTGCGCTTCAAGGACAACCGGTTCGGCATCGAGGTGCTGGACGGCAAGAACCCGTTCGCGGTCGACGACGCGGCATCCTTGCGACGCTACATCGACACCGTGTTCCACGATCCGCTTACCAAACCGACGATCCCGTGGCCGGCCGACGGCATCTACATCGAGCGACGCAAACGCGATGCAGCCTTCGAGCAATCCGTGCTCGACAAGATCGGTCGTAGCGACGAACGTTTCCTGCCGGGCATCGAGGCCGCGCGCATCGCCCAGCCGGCGCTGCTGCTATGGTGCCGGCAGGACGCGGTGATCGATGCCAGCGCGCTGGAGTTGTACGCCGCGCAACTGCCGCAGGCGCAGCGCGTATTGCTCGACGGTTGCGGCCACATGTCGATCGTCGAACGTCCCGATGCGGCCGCGCAGGCCGTGACCCAACTGATAGACAAGGGCCAAGCACGATGAATACCCGTACCGCCACCTTGCTGCTCGCCGCCGCGATGATCCTGAGCGCCTGCGAAAAGCCCGATCCCAAGATCGCCGAAGCGGCCAAGGCCGCGCAGCAGGAACAGGCCGCGGCGACCGCGGCCAAGGATTTCGACGGCGCCTACGGTCAGCAGAACTGGGAAATGGCCGCGGCCTACGGCGAGATCGTCACCTCCAAGTATCCGGGCACGCCGACCGCCGACCGGGTGCGGCCGCTGTACGAACAAGCGCAGGGCAAGGCCAAGCTCGCGCGCGAGCAACGCCGGGTCGAATCGCTGTGGTCGTACATGAGCACGCCGGTCAAGACTGACAAGGGCAAGGACGGCACCCAGCTGTCGGCGTCGCTGTACGCGAAGGCCAACGTCGAAACCGACGGCCGCACGCCGCGACCGGTGCAGCTGATCTTCCGCGATCATCCCGATTGGGGCCGCAGCAGCTACCTCGTGCTGCAGGTCGGCGATTTCAATTGCTACGGCGGCTGCAAGCTCAAGGTCGGCATCGACGGCAAGATCAAGACCATGGCAGGGCGCCGGCCGAAGACCGACGAAGCGATCGCGATGTTCATCGAGGACGAACGCGGCCTGTGGCGCATGCTCGACAAGGCCAAGGAGCTGACCATCGAGTTCCCGGTCAAGGCCGGCGGCACGCGCACGGCGACGTTCGAGGTCGGCGGGTTGAAGCAGGATAAGTTGCCGGGTTGGAAGTGAGGGCGGGCATGCGCGGCGCTTGGGGTTTAGCGATGTTCGGCCTGATGGTTTCCGCGATTTTTTTGGCCGGGCGTGCCGACGCCGCTGAGGGAAAGCGCGAAAAATTCGAAGTCAGCAAGGTCGTTGGGGAACGCGGCATGGAGCGGCCCGATGTGCCGCAACCGCCGCAACGCGACTCGCCGCGCGGCCGCGCGCTGGCCGCGTTGGCTGTGATGGACGGCGCGTTGACGTTGTACTCGTTGCAGCCCTATGTGCCTCCGGACTTGCCGCCGGTCGAGGGCGCTCGCGGCAGCGCCAAGTACATCGCCGCGCAAAAGCGCAACGAAGAAATCCTGGAGCGCAGTCAAGACGAGTGGTGCAAGCGCGGCGACTGTCTGTCCGGCAACAAGGTGCTCGGCAAGGTCGCGGTGAAGGCCAAGAACGATCGCAGTCAGATGATGAGGGCCTTGCGCGAATCGCTCGGGAAAATTCCCGGCTACGCTTCTATGTGTCATCCCGAGTACCGGCACGGCGTCGCGTTCGTATCGGGCGGAAAGCGCTATGACGTGCTGTTGTGCTACCAGTGCGGACAGGTTCGGGTCGTCATCGACGGCGACGAGGAAAACAGCTCCGACGGCCAGACCTACTCGATGGGCAGTCAGGCCGCATTGAACGCGATCCTGCGCAAGGCGCGGATCCCGCTGGCGAAAGCATCGTGGGGACCGTCGGAAGAATGAGTTCGCTTTTCGGTCACGCAACGGGATCGGCGATGCCGTTGCCGATCGCTGAAACAGCGCGGGTGATTTACGACGGAACGCGGCCGTGAAGCAACGCATCGTGCGAATCGCCCTGTGGATCGCCGCGCTGATCCTGCTCGCGGCCCTGGGTGTGGCCACGGCCTGGTGGCTGTTCCTGCACTGGCAACCCGATCGCGAACGCTTTCCCTTGCGCGGCATCGACGTATCGCACCATCAAGCCGCGATCGACTGGCCCGCGGTCGCGCGCGACGACGTCGCCTTCGCCTATCTCAAGGCCAGCGAAGGCGGCGACCACCGCGACCGGCGTTTCGCCGAGAACTGGCGCGCCGCGCGAGCGGCCGGCATCGCCACCGGCGCGTACCACTTCTTCACCTTCTGCCGCGGCGGCGCCGAGCAGGCGCGCAACTTCATCGGCGCGGTGCCGGTCGCCGCCGACGCCTTGCCGCCGGCGGTGGACCTGGAGTTCGGCGGCAACTGCGGCAAGACCCCGGACGACGCGACCTTGCGCCGCGAACTCGACGCCTACCTGCAAGCGGTCGAACAGGCGTATGCGAAGCCGGCGCTGCTGTACGTCACGCCCGAATTCCTGGCCGCGTATCGTCAAGCGTTGCCGCCGCGCGCGTTGTGGCGACGCGCCATCGTGCGCGCGCCCGATGCGAGCGCGCCGTGGGTGCTGTGGCAGTACCACAACCGCGCGCGGGTCGCGGGCATCGTCGGTCCGGTGGATCTGAACGTGTTCGACGGCGACGCGGCCGCGTTCGCGCGCTGGCGCGACAGCGTGGCGCCGTCGCAGCCGCGCGCAGGTACCGAGACGGACAAGCAGGCGCCTTAAGTGAAGGGATGATCGCCGCTCAGGCTGTCCCGGCACGGCGTCGCCGACGGCCGGGCAGGGGGAATGCGGTGGTGCTGGGCTTGCGTTCGCAAGCCATCGCGCATCGCATCAGTGCTTGAAGCAATCCGCCGTGGCGCCGTCGATTCGGCGGTACTGCAACACCGTACCCGGCGCGACATCGAAACGCCGCCCGTCGAGCACCGCGCCGTCGCCCTGGACGTACCCGCTCAGACAAGGCGCGAAATCCGCGGCGCGCAACGGCGATTCGCCGCCGTCGAGCACGAAACGGCGGAACACCTCGGCGTCGCCCGCCGACATGCCCGCGGTGATCGCGGCGATCAGGGCGGAGTTGTCGACGCGGTACGCCGGTTGCTTGCGCGCCTTGAGGATCAAGGCCTGCAGCACGTCGTCGAGTCCGCGCCGTCCATCGCTGGCGCGCCGCAGCGACAGTTCGGCCTGCCATGCGGCCAGATAGCCGCGTTGGTACAGCAGCTGCTCGGCATCGGGATCGCTCCAGAATCGATCGCCCGCCGCGTCGGCGCCCAGCCCGCGACGCTTGACCAGGTTGTAACGCAGGATGCGCTCGTTGAAGGCATCCAGCGCCTGCGCCGAATCGAACAGGCCGGCACGGGTCAGCACGCGCACGGCGAAGAACTCGGTGAAACCTTCGGTGAACCAGTAGCCGCGCGGCTCCTTGCGCTCGTCGCCCTGGATCGACAGCCGCAGCGTCTGCCCGATCCATTGATGCGAGTACTCGTGCGCCAGCAGCCAACGCAACAAACCGCGTTCGTCGCGATCGCGCAGATCGTAATCGGCCGCGATATACGTGGTGAACGCACGTTCCAGGCCGGTGCCGCCGCCGATGCGGATGCCTTTTTCCTCGCCGCCTGTCGCGCCATGCAGACCGATCAGGAACCACGGCTGGCTGTCGCGATAGAACGCGCGCACGCCGCCGAGCACGGCGCGAACATCCTCGTCGAAAGCGCGACGGTCGAAGCCCGGCGCCATCGCCGACAGCGCGACTGCGATCTTGCCGTCGCGGGTGTCGAGCGTGCTCAAGTGGATGGCGCCGCCAATGAACAGGCTATCGCGTAACCTCGCAAGTTGAACCGGGGTCGTTGCGAGACGAGCGCCGGGGCCGAACGAAGAGGCGAAGTGCGCGTCGTCGGCGACAGCGCGCGCATCGAACTCGAACGCGATGGTGTCGCTGTCGCGCGCGCCAGTCGGCAGCACCAGGGCGGTGTGTCCGACCAGATGCAGCATGCCGGCCTGCACGATAGGCCGATGCACCGCCATCGGTTCGGCGCCGAGCACGGACGCGCCGCTGGGCGCGATGCGATAACGCACGGTCAGCGGCTGGCCGGGCGCGTGGCGCACGGTCCAGCCCGATGCGTCCTGGCTGACACTCAACGCGCGTCCGCTCCCATCCTCGACACGCAAGTCGCGGATGAGCCGGCGCGCGTCGCGCACGTCGGCCCATTGGTCCTCGTTGGCGAAGGTGGTGCGTCCGTCGCTGTCGCCGCGCGTGCGCAGCGACAGGCTGAGCCCTTGTTCGGCATCCAGACGCTCCAGGCGCAGCGCGATCGGAATCGGCGAAGCGGCGGCCGACGCCAGCGGCGCCAGCACGGCCAGTATCAGCAAGCCGAACAAGCGGCTGCGCATGTCTCGTTCCATGAGTGGATTCCTCGGCGATGTTCGGTTGAGCGGAGGTTTCGCAGGCGACGTGCTGGATGTTCGAACGACCCCGATCGCGATGGAACGCGTTCGCCTATTTGGAACTGTCCGGATCGATTCTAAGCCGAGACAACGGCGTCATGCAGCGGCGGCCATGAGCACGCGAAGAAGCATTGCGCCGGTAGCGACCGAGTGTCCGCATCGCGGCTTGCGCCACTTCTGCACGCGGATTGCGCACCCGCGCGACCGCCGATGCACGACCCAAACAAAAATCCCGGCCGAAGCCGGGATTGTCTGCAACGCATCGCGATCTACGCCGAAGCCGGAATCCGCTTCAACGATTCCCGACTCCCCATTCCCGATTCCCGGCTTTAAAGCGCGTATCCGAACTGCTGACGGAACTGCTCGGCGAATTCTTCGTAATCGAAGCGCTGGTTCTGCGTGCCCGGATGCTCGACCTTCAACGCGCCCATCAGATTGGCCATGCGGCCGATCGTCAGCCAGTCGTAGCCCTTCTCGATGCCGAAGATCAGGCCGGCGCGGAACGCGTCGCCGCAGCCGGTCGGATCGGTCACGCGGCGCTCGTGCGCCGGCGGAATGTCGTAGCTCTTTTCGGCGGTGTGGATCTGCGAACCGTGCGGGCCGCGCGTGGTGATGTAGGCCTTCACGCGCTTGACGATGTCGCTCTCGCTCCAGCCGGTGCGCTCTTGCAGCAGGTTGGACTCGTAATCGTTGACGGTGACGTAGTCGGCCTGCTCGATGAAATGACGCAGTTCTTCGCCGTTGAACAACGGCATCGCCTGGCCCGGATCGAAGATGAAGGGAATGCCCAGCTCGGCGAATTCGGTGGCGTTCTGGATCATGCCTTCGCGGCCGTCGGGACTGACGATGCCGAAGGTCACGCCCTTCACGTCGCGCACGTGATTCTCGTACGAACGCATCATCGCGCCGGGATGGAACGCGGTGATCTGGTTGTTGTCGTGATCGGTGGTGATGAACGCCTGCGGCGTGAACAGCTCCGGGATTTCCTTGACGCACTCAAGGCGGATCTTCTGTTCTTCGAACCATTCGCGGTAAGGACCGAAATCCTGGCCGACGGTGGCCATCGGAATCGGATCGCCGCCCAGCAGCTTGAGGTTGTACGCGATGTTGCCGGCGCAGCCGCCGAATTCGCGGCGCATGCGCGGCACCAGGAACGACACGTTCAAGATGTGAACCTTGTCCGGCAGGATGTGGTTCTTGAACTGGTCCGGGAACACCATGATGGTGTCGTAGGCCAGCGAGCCGCAAATCAGTGCAGACATGGTCACCCCAAAAGAAAAAGTCGCGAATGCGAAAGCGGGCGGTGAAAGACCGCCCGGCGGCGTAGGGTAGCGGGTGGGCGCGCGGGCGGCCAGTTTTTTGCGCTCGGCCCGGCGCCGGCGGGCACCGCGAGGGGCCCGCGGCGGCCCGACCGGGCGGTTCCCGTCCGACCCCGGAACCGGCCGCGACAGGCCGCCGACCGACCGGCGACCTAGGGTTATCCCCAGGGGTGCCGGGCTCGATCCGGGCCCACTTGCTGAATAGCGCAGGCCGAGCGAAACCGTTGATTTTCCTTGCTCGCAGGGGGGGCGGTTGCTAGGCTTATGCCCCCCGCTCGCCCCAACTTTTAACGGCCCAATCCCCCGATGTTCAAGAAGTTTCGCGGCATGTTCTCCAATGACCTGTCCATCGACCTGGGCACGGCCAACACCCTCATTTATGTGCGCGGGCAAGGGATTGTCCTGAACGAGCCGTCCGTGGTCGCAGTGCGCCAGGACCGGCTGATCGGCGGAAATCGGACCGTGGCGGCGGTCGGCGGCGAGGCCAAGCAGATGCTCGGCCGCACCCCCGGCCACATCACCACGATCCGGCCGATGAAGGACGGCGTCATCGCCGACTTCACCTACACCGAGGAAATGCTCAAGCATTTCATCCGCAAGGTGCACAAATCGCGCTTCCTGCGCCCGAGCCCGCGCGTGCTGGTGTGCGTGCCCTGCGGCTCGACCCAGGTCGAGCGCCGCGCGATCAAGGAATCGGCCGAAGAGGCCGGCGCGCGCGAGGTCTACCTGATCGAAGAACCGATGGCCGCGGCGATCGGCGCCGGCATGCCGGTGACCGAGGCGCGCGGCTCGATGGTCGTCGACGTCGGCGGCGGCACCACCGAGGTCGCGGTGATCGCGCTCAACGGCATCGTCTACTCGGCCTCGGTCCGCATCGGCGGCGACCGCTTCGACGAATCCATCATCAACTACGTGCGCCGCACCTACGGCACCCTGATCGGCGAAGCCACGGCCGAGCGGATCAAGCTCGAAATCGGCTGCGCCTACCCGCAGGAGCGCGCCGCGACCATCGAGATCTCCGGCCGCAACCTCGCCGAGGGCGTGCCGAAGATGGTGCGGATCAACTCCAACGAAGTGCTCGAAGCGCTGCGCGAGCCGCTGGCCGGCATCGTCGCGGCGATCAAGCTGGCGCTGGAGCAGACCCCGCCGGAACTGTGCGCCGACGTCGCCGAGCGCGGCATCGTGCTCACCGGCGGCGGCGCGCTGCTGCGCGACCTGGACCGTCTCATCAGCGAGGAAACCGGCCTGCACGTGCAGGTCGCCGACGATCCGCTGACCTGCGTCGCCCGCGGCGGTGGCCGCGCGCTGGAGCTGGTCGACATGCACGGCAACGAGTTTTTCGCGCCAGAGTGAGGCCGGGAATGGGGAATCGGGAGTCGGGAATCGTAAGAGCCCGTTCGCCGCGTCCGGTTCCCCTTCGCCGTCAGGCGTTAGTGTCAGCAGTTACCTGGCAAGCGCGCGCAGCGACCCGTCGCTGCGTTCTCGCTTTTACGAATCCCGACTCCCGAATCCCGACTCCCGGCCCCCATGCCTCCCTACGCCGGTCCATCCACCGCAGCCCGTAGCGGCGAAGTCGCCGACACGTTGCGCCTGATGGCGTACCTGGCGTTGGCGCTGACCCTGATCGTGCTCGATCACCGCGGCGGCTGGCTCAATCAAGCGCGCAAGCAGACCGCGACCCTGGTCGCGCCGCTGTGGGCGGTCGCCGGCTGGCCCGGGCGGCTGATCGAGCGGGTCAGCGACGACGCCGGCACCATGAGCCAGCTGACCGAGGAAAACCGCAAGCTGCGCAACGACGCGCTGGTCAATCAGGCGCGCATGGCGCGGCTGCAGTCGATCGCGGCGGACAACCTGCGTTTGCGCGGTCTGCTGGAAGCGGCCGAGCGCGGCAATCTGGATGTGGTCCTCGCGCCGATCCTCGATATCGACCTCGATCCGACCCGCCAGCGCCTCGTGCTCGACGCCGGCAGCCGCGACAAGGTGCGCGTCGGCCAGAGCGTGATCGATGCCGGCGGCCTGCTGGGCCAGATCACCGGCATCACCCCGCTGCACGCCAGCGTGCTATTGATCACCGACCCCTCGCATGCGGTGCCGGTGGTGGTCGCGCGCAACGGCGTGCGTCTGGTCGCGTACGGCGAAGGGCGCAGCGACAGCCTCAACCTGCGCAGCGTGCCGCTGTCCAGCGACGTGCGCGTCGGCGACATGCTGGTGACCTCGGGCCTGGGCGGACGCTTTCCGCCGGGCTTCCCGGTCGGCACCATCGCCGCGCTTAAACCTGATGACAGCCGCGCGTTCCTGGTCGGCGAAGTGAAACCCGCCGCGCAGCTCGATCGCGGCCGCGAAGTGCTGGTGCTGCTGTCGATCCCGCCGCCGCCGGCCGACACCACCCAGTTCGACACCCAGCCGGCCGTGCCCGAAGCCCAGGCTGCGTCGAGCCCGGCCGCGCAGGCCGCGGCGACCCGCGCCGCGGCCGATGCCGCGGCGGCGGTCGCGGCGGCCAAGCACAAGGCCAGGAAATCCAAGCCGCCGGCCACGGCGACGACTAATACGGCTGCTGCGTCCACGGCCACTGGCGCCACGCGTCCTGGCGCGAGCGCAGCCAACGCACCCGCAGGCAACGCTGCGAACGGTTCGCGCGCCGCGGCCAATCCGGCCACGGCCGGCCGCAACCCGCGCCAGGCGGCGAACGCGCCCGCATCGCGCCCCACCCAAGCCGCGCCGACCACCCCCCGCCCACCCGCCGCCGCGCCCACGCGCGACGCCGCACCGCCGCCCGCCGAGAACCGCCCGTGACCCGCGCCCGCCACCATTGGGTGTTGCCGACCAGCCTGGTCGTCGCGCTGGCGCTGAGCCTGCTGCCGATGCCGCAGGTGCTGCTGCCGCTGCGGCCGTATTGGGTCGGGCTGGTGCTCGCGTACTGGGTGATCGAAGACCCGGATCGGGTCGGGCTGGGATTCGCGTTTCTGGTCGGTCTGGCCGGCGACTTGGTCTCCGACGGCCTGCTCGGCGAACAGGCGCTGCGGCTGGTGGTGATGACCTTCATCCTGCAGCGCTTCCGCGCGCGGCTGCGGTTCTTCCCGCTGTCGCAGCAGGCGCTCGCGGTCGGCGGTCTGATGCTCAACGACCGCATCGTCACCGCCGCCATCCACATGGTCCTGCGCGAACCGGCGCTGCCGTCGGCGTTCTGGTTCTCGCCGCTGACCGGCATGGTGCTGTGGCCGTTGATCTTCCTGCTGCTGGACGCGCTGCGTCTGGGCAGCTGGCGGAGACGCTGAGATGGGCCCGCGCCGCCGCCTGCTCGGACGTCATCCGCTGAAAAAGCGGGTGTTGAAGAACACCGCGGCCGAGGCCGACCAGTTCCGCCTGCGCGCCGCCGTCGCCTTCGCCTGCGTGCTGATCGGGGTGATCGGCCTGGGCTTCTGGTACTTCCGCCTGCAGGTGTGGCAGCACGACGACTACGCCATGCGTTCGGAGGCCAACCGGGTCAAGCTGCGCCCGGTGGTGCCCGGCCGCGGCCTGATCTACGACCGCCAGGGCCGCATCCTGGCCGACAACGTGCCCGCGTTCCGGATCGAAGTGACCCCGAGCGAAGCCGGCGACAGCGAAGACTGGTTGCCGCAGCTGGCCAAGGTGGTCGCGCTGACGCCCGAGGACATCGCGCGGTTCGAAGACGAACGCCGCGCCTCGCGCGGGTTCAAGCCCATCGTCCTGAAGATGCGGGTCAGCGACGAAGAAGTCGCCGCGTTCGCGGTCGACCGCTGGCGTTTCCCCGGCGTCGAACTGGTCTCCTACCTCAATCGCCGCTATCCCTACGGCGAGTTGTTCGCGCACGTGATCGGCTACGTCGGCCGCATCGACACCAAGGACCAGGAGGCGATGGGGCGCAGCGTGCTGACCCACACCGGCAAGACCGGCCTGGAGCGCTCCTACGAAGAACAACTGCGCGGCCAGATCGGCTACGAGCAGATCGAAACCAACGTCGACGGCCGCCCGATCCGTCAGGTCGGCCACGTCCCGGCCAAGCCCGGCGCCGACCTGCGCCTGAGCATCGACCTGGACCTGCAGCGCGCGATGGTCACCGCGTTCGGCGACATGGACGGCTCGGCGGTCGCGGTCGATCCGCGCACCGGCGAAGTGCTGGGCATGGTCAGCCTGCCGAGCTACGACAGCAATCTGTTCGTCAACGGCATCTCCAGCGTCGACTACAAGACCCTCAACGACGACCCCTCGCGGCCGCAGTTCAACCGCAACGTGCTCGGCGGCGGCCCGCCGGGTTCGACCATGAAACCGTTCATGGCGTTGGCCGGCCTCGACAGCGGTTTCCGCCGCGCCGAAGACAAGACTCTATCGACCGGCGAATTCCACATCGCCGGGCAGAAGCGCGGCTATCGCGATTCGCACGGCGGCGGCCACGGCTGGGTCGATCTGCGCGAGTCGATCGCGCAGTCGGTCAACACCTACTACTACAAGCTCGCGCTGGAGATGGGCATCGACCGCGTCGATCAGTACATGACGCGTTACGGCTTCGGCCAGAAGACCGGCATCGATCTGCTCGGCGAAAACATCGGCATCCTGCCGTCGCCGGCGTGGAAGGCCAAGCGCAACAAGAAGGAAGGCTGGTACCCGGGCGAGACCGTGATCGCCGGCATCGGCCAGGGCTATTGGGTGGTGACCGCGCTGCAGCTCGCGCGCGGCACCGCCGCGATCGCCGACGGCGGCAACCTGCGCCAGTTGCATCTGGTGCGCGAGATCCGTACCGGTTACGAATCGCCGTGGGTGCCCAAGGTGCTGCAACCCACCACCCGCATCACCGACAACCCCGCGCACCTGCAAGCCGTGCACGAAGGCATGGAAGCGACCATCCACGGCGGCCGCGGCACCGCGACGATGATGGCGCGCGGCGCGCCGTACCGCATGGCCGGCAAGACCGGCACCGCGCAGAAGGTCAGCCGCAAGGGCAACGTCAGCATGAATCCGCATTCGCTGCCGTTCCATCTGCGCCATCAGGCGTTGTTTGTCGGTTACGCGCCGGCCGACAACCCGACCATCGCGGTCGCGGTGGTGGTCGAACATGGCGGCTACGGCGGCAGCACCGCCGCGCCGATCGCGCGCAAGATCTTCGACGCCTGGTTGCTCGGCAAGATGCCCGAACCGATCGTGCCGAAGGATGCACCCGCGCCGACCGTCGCGCCGCTGGCCGCCAACGGCGCCGCGCCCAAGCCCAGCGCCACCTCCAAACTCGGCGAAGCCGCCGCCCAGGCCGAACAGGACGCGCCGAAAGGCCGGCCCGTCGCGGTCAACGGCGCCTGGGCCGAATCGGTCGCGCAGATCAACGCGCGCGTCGCCAGCCAGCCCGGCCACACCCCGCAAGTGTTGCAAGGCCCCTCGATGCTGCGCCCGGCCTTGCCCGGTTACGTGCCGAGCCAGACGCCGAGCGAAGCGCCGCGCAGCGACGACGCGCTGATCGAACCCGACCTCGACCCCGAGGCCAGCGACGACGACGCGGCGCCGGTCACCGCGCCGACCACGGAACCGCGCCGGTGAGAGTGATCCTGCGCTACCTGTGGGACATGACCCAGCGGTTCACCCGCACGCTGGACCTGATGATGCTCGCCGCGTTGCTGGCGCTGATGGCGATCGGCCTGGCGGTGCTGTACAGCGCCGGCGAACACTCCATGCGCATGGTGCTCGCGCAGGGCTCGCGCTTCGTCATCGGCCTGGCCGCGATGTGGGGCCTGTCGCGCATGTCGATGCCGCAACTGCGCAACTGGACCCCGGTGATCTACGCCGTGTCGATGATCCCGCTGCTGCTGGTGCTGGTGGTCGGCACCGGCAAGCACGGCCGCCACTGGATCGACCTGAAAGTTTTCTACTTCCAGCCGGCCGAGCTGCTCAAGCTGAGCCTGCCGATGATGGTGGCGTGGTACCTCAACCGTCAGGCATTGCCGCCGAAATTCTTCAACGTGATCGTCGCCGCCGTGCTGATCGGCGTACCGACCGTGCTGATCCTGCTGCAACCCGACTTCGGCACCGCGATGCTGGTCGGCATCAGCGGCGCGTTCGCCCTGTACCTCGCCGGCCTGTCGTGGTGGTGGTTCGCCGCCGCGTTCGGCGCCGTCTCCGCGATCGCCCCCGTCGCCTGGTTCTGGCTGCTGCGCCCGTACCAGAAAGACCGCATCCTGACCTTCCTCAACCCCGAGACCGACCCGCTGGGCACCGGCTGGAACATCATCCAGTCCAAGATCGCGATCGGCGCCGGCGGCATGACCGGCAAAGGCTGGCTGCAAGGCTCGCAGTCGCACCTCAACTACCTGCCCGAACACACCACCGACTTCATCTTCGCCGTGCTCAGCGAGGAATTCGGCTGGGTCGGCGTGATCACCGTGCTGGGCCTGTACCTGTTCGTCGTAGGCCGCTGCCTGTGGATCGCCGCCGACGCGCGTGACGGCTACTCGCGCCTGATCGCCGGTGCGTTGGGGTTGGCGTTCTTCGTCTACGTCATCGTCAACGGCGGCATGATTTCCGGCCTGCTGCCGGTGGTCGGCGTGCCGATGCCGCTGCTGAGCTACGGCGGCACCTCGGCTGTATCGTTGCTCGCAGGACTAGGCGTCGTCATGGCCGTACGCGCCCACAAACCCGTACACGGCGGCCGCTGACGCGCATCCCGCATGACCCCCTGTAGGAGCGGCGTCCTACTGGATTTCCTTCGGTCACAAGCCGCGACCGCGACCCCACACCAACGCCGCACCCCCAAGCAACCCACCGCAAGGACCCCACCATGGGCTGCGACATCCACGTCCACCTCGAACGCCGCGACGACCAAGGCCGCTACGTGGAAATCCCCCAGCACCCCTACGACTACCCGTTGGGTACGCGCATCTACACCCGCTTCGCCTTCCTCGCCGGCGTCCGCAACTGGGCCAACATCGTTCCGCTCAGCTCACCGCGCGGTCTGCCGTACGACGTCAGCGCCACCGTGCGCCAGCAGTCCGACGACCGGGGCATCGACGGCCACTCCCATTCCTGGCTGACCCTCAACGAACTGCTGACCTTCGACTACGACCAGCCGCTGTACTTCGGCGAACACGGCCGCGACCGCCGCTGCACCGAGTCCACTTACCGCGAACTGCTCGACGACCACTTCCTGCAGGAACTGCGCGACATCCAAACCCTGGGCGCCACGCGCCTGGTCTTCTGGTTCGACAACTAAGCCAGCGCGCAGTCTCGTAGCGCCCCCGTAGGAGCGGCGCAAGCCGCGACCGCGAACCCGCAACAACGCCGCAACCCGCGTCAGAGCGCAACACCACCCAAACCTGAAGTTCCGAATAGGGATATCCGATGAGCACCCCGCAGCCCGCGCCCAACGGCGCCCCACCGCCGCAGCCCGGCCGCTCACTGGCGACCCAATTCGCCGTCGCATTGCTAGCCTTCCTCTCCTTCGGCCCGCTCACCACCGGCCTTGGGCTGCTGCTCGGCTTCTTACCCAAACAGTTCCCCGCGATTCAAAACCTGTACGCCGCAGGCCCCATCGCGCAGACGGTGTGGATGGGCGCAGGCGTGCTCGGAATCCTGACGATCGTCGCCTTGCTGCGAGCGCCACGCCTCGCGATGGTGGTTTGCCTGGCATTCGCAACCGCGTATGTACTCGGCGCTTGGTGGGTATGGGGCCGACTCACGTTCGGCGCTTGGGCCGCGATGGCGGCCGTGCCTCTGTCGATAGCGGCCGCAGCCGCCGAATCGCGCAGAACAAGGCCAGTGTCAGCCAACCCGTAAGGCCGAGCGCCTTCGCGACACCGCACATAACCGCGCAACTCGCACTGCCCCCTGTAGGCGCGGCGCGAGCCGCGACCACGAACCCACACCACCCGCGCCCCTCACCCGGCCGAACGCTCCCGCCCGCGCGACCGCTTTCCGCCATCGCCCGCCGCATCGTCCGAACCCGTCGCCCGCGCATCACCCGCCAGCTGCTGCGCCAACTCCGGCCGCTGCAAGCAGAACCGCGCGTTCGCCGCTAATTCGCCCCAACGCTGGGCGGATGCCAGTTCGTCGTCCGCTCGTTCGATCAAACGGCGTTGGTGTTCTAAAGATAAGGGGAGATCCAACGACTCCAGTGCGATGTCGAGCAATTCGCGGGCCTCGCCAACTGCGCAGTGATGTAGATCAGCGGCTTTTCTTTGGAGATAGTCGAGTGCTACTGGATTGAGCTTTGATAGATGGGCTACTGACCCGTGTTGCTCGGGCGTGGCTTGCAATAGCTGCAGCAAGAAATCGACGGGAGTGGCTGCTGGATCGGAGTGGGGCATTGCCGCGTTCCTTCTTTGAGTGAATTGGCAGGGAACACAACAGTAATAGCTGAACTTGGATATCTGAAAAATCGATATCCTAGTCTGATTGGTAGCAAAGTTATTATGCACACGGTGTCCCGTCGGCACGTTATGATTATTATGAAAATAATAGGAGGCAGTAATGGGGGTGCATCCATCTCTTTCGGCTGATTTCGAGATGCCTGAAATGCTTAACCCTCGCGCGGTCATGGGGCGTAACGACCCTTGTTGGTGCGGGTCTGATAAAAAATGGAAGAGATGCCACAAGGATCGGTCAGAGCAAGAGCCGTTGCCTATTGGGAAGTTAATGGATCAGATGCGGAGATCGAGAAGTAGGAAATATTGCTACCACCCTCGTGCTGATTCTATATGTGGGAAGAGAGCGATCTCCTCTCATACTATCCAGCGAAACGGAGCCCTCAGTGAGATATCCGAATCTGGTCATGTATTATCAGTGCGGGATGGAGCAGAGCAGATATTTGAAAATGAGGGGCTCATTATTCCTCGCAGGGTTGGGTGCAGAAGTGCTTCAACTTTTGCGGGATTTTGTGGAAATCACGACAGTGAAATGTTTCGCCCAATTGAAACTGGGGAGCGAGATATTTCTTTGCAAAGTGTATTTCTTCTTTCTTTTCGTGCGCTGGCGTTTGAGCACTTCAACAAGGTGGCTTCTATAGCAATAACGGATGTTCAGCGTGCGTGCGATAAAGGCAGGCCTTTTGAGCATCAGGTAGGCATTCAGCAAATGCTGCACTTACGGAGAGTAGGGGCTGAAAGAGCAATCCTTGAGCTTGAGAGTTGGAAGGCCCGATACGATCAAGCATTCCTGAGCCAGGATTATTCTGGCTTCTTTGCTTACGCTTGCATTTTTTCTGATTTATTACCCGTCGCCTGCTGTGGCGCAGTCCAACCTGACTACAGTATTAGCGGTGAACTGCTTCAGTTGATTTCCCGTGGCGATTCTGATTTTGAGAATGTCTCCATAACTTTAACGCCCATCAACGGCCTGTCAGTGCTGACTATTGGTTGGTTTGGTGATCCAGATGGGCCGGGACAAAAATTTGCTGAATCCTTTTGTCGATTAGAGGATGGATTAAAATCTAATGTCGCCGCTCTTATGGCTTTTCAGTATTCTGAAAACACCTTTATGCGCCCGTCCTGGTGGCAGGGGTTGCGCGCTGCCGACAAGGATTCCTTGATTCGTAGAATCATGAATTTCAATATTAGCACTGGTAGTCCTTGGGCGGATTTTGCGCCGCAATTATTCAGTTCTTCAGTAATGCGAGAGACGGCGTGGGGGTGGGAAGTTTAAAAGAAGGGGGTAAAGTAATTTCCTCTACGAGTCAAGAAAGGCTACTCTGACCTCTGCTCTCAGATGTGTTCACAAGAAAATTGCACCGCGCCACGGAGGGGAAGCGATGACTGCTGCCAAACCAGCGATGAAGATGCCGGAGCTACCGGTTTTTGCCCGATTAATCTCCATCGGTTTCATAGTTGCAGAGATTTGGCAGATCGCCTTCGATCTCGGCCTGAACTCCATTTCTCTATGGACTGACCTAGCTCTTTATGCGCAGATCGCCGGGGCATTAGTTGTGTTAATGCTATGCCTGACCTACGCAATGAAGCGTAGTGCACACCTTGTCGCTGCACGAATGGTTCGCAGCCTCCGTGTCGACTTACTGATTGCTGTCGGTATCGGCATCTGGACCAACCAATTGGCCTCGCCATGGCTCGCGATTTTTCACGCCGCAGTGAAGAAAGCAGATCCTTACTGGACGCCGGCAATCCTTCTTCTACTCTGCGCCATACTTTTATCACCACTCATTCAGCAGTGGCTATCAAGATCCCAAAAAGATATTCCGCAACTGTATTTTATTGCAGATGAGGAGATCGGAGGCGAGAAGGATGATCTGCTTGCGAGCAGCACGCAAGCTAAGTCGTTCGCGGAAACTATTCTCGCAAGTTGTGCCCACCAGGGGCTTGTCTTTGGGGTTGATGGGCCATGGGGTGTTGGCAAGACGAGTTTTATCAATCTTGCAGCCCATTACTTGGAAAATGCTGGGGATAGGGTAATTGTTTGTCGATTTGAGCCTCTAAGGTACGCATCAGAGTCTGACCTTGCGGACCGTTTGATTCGCGACTTGTCGACGACTATTCAACGAAAGGTCTTCGCTCCGGAATTTCGGCCGGTAGCATCGCGATATTCCCGTCTTATAAAGGGAAAGGCAGACGTTTCGTTTCTTGGCTTCAAAATCTCTCTAGAGCCTTCGCAGGAAACTATTGATGAATTACTTGAAGATGTCGACGACGTTCTTAGACGGATCAATCGTCGTGTAATTATCGTAATAGACGATCTGGATCGATTGGATGCGAAGGCCGTCAACAACGTTTTGTTCGCGACGCGACGGACATTCAAGCTATCTCAGGCGACTTACGTCCTCTGCTATGACACCGAAGTGCTCGTTGGAGGTCAGGAGGACGTGGGCAGGGCGCGCGAATTTCTTGAAAAATTTGTGACTGTAAAACAGAGCTTGTTTATCGACAGCTCCAGCATTCGAGATTTTTTAAGAAGGGATTGGCAGCAATCAGAAAATCAATTGGGCTCAGTTCCTTCCGACACTATGTTGAAACTTGGTTCTGTGCTTAATGAATTGGCTGACATTCTCGACGGAGAATTGGCAGCAAAATATCTACCCTTCGTCGGCGATCTGCGCAAGGTAAAGCGTTTCGTTAATGCTATGTTGCTAATGCAACTTGAGAAGACAGATTTAGGTCGGACGGATTTCAATAAGTGTGATCTTATTAATCTAATTCTCTTGCATTTACACTATCCCGGATTATTTAGACGACTGTACGCGGAAGAGACAGAGGGGCGTCTCGGGATTTTTTCCGTGCGTCGAGAGTCTAGAGAGCAACAGTTTAAGAACTCGGCTGAGTTCTCCATATTGCTTAAAGATCAACAAGAGCGTGCAAGTTTTCTTTTGATGCAGCTTTTCGATGTGGCGACTTTAGGGTTCGATGGGATTGACGTGGATGAGGAGGCCTTGGCGTCCCGTGCTTGCTTTAATCAGAGATCGTCCAGAAATTTAGAGCGATATCTAAAGCTCATTGTGCGATTTGCTACGCCAGAGCCCCAGAAGACATTTGTTCTATACCAAGATGCCGTTGCGCGAGTTCGAAAGGGAGAGTCAATAGCTTCAGTTTTAGCGTCACCTGTTTTTGCGTTGGAAAAAGGTGAATACGCGCATGATCAATTTTGGAGTGTGTTAGTAAATCAATCGCATAGCTTCACTTATGCTGTAGCCGAAGATGCCATTGACACGCTTGTTAGTTATATTCCTCGCTACTCGATGATTGCGAAGGATGGTTGGGGATTACGGCACAGGTCAATCTATTCCTTGCTACGACTCCTAGACCGTGCCGGCTGGGGAAGATCATCCGGTCGTCGCCCCACAAATACCCCAGGCAATGTTCTGGAAATTGCTTGGCGGATATTTGGTGAAGGTCCCTATAAAGGTAAAGGCCTACTTCAGCAGCTTGCTGGCGCGAGCTACGGTATTCTCGGCTGGAACGATCTCATGTTATTTAGGCTTCAATGCTCTGCAGATCGTCAGGGACAACTTTACAACCTGCAATCAGCCCTCATCCTCCATCAGGACGAAAATGCCGCGACAACTGGAGTGACTCGGAATCTCGCGATAATGGGAATGAGAAGATTGTCTCAGGAGGTTTTTGCGCTCTTCAGGCAGAGTTACATTGATCCGCAGCGAAATTTTCTATCAGAAGTAGATCATGCGCCTGTTGAAGCGTTTATCGGCGAAGATCTCTCTAGGTTTAATAGGCAATCTCCAAAGAGTGATCAGGCTCAGCAGGATTTTGCATTGCTTTCACAGCAAATCTCCTCCGCGCGCAGCCTTGTTAAGTCATTCGTAATCTATCAATTGAGCAATTCCCTGCCGCCCGGCGGGTCGGGTGTAGGCTGCGGGTATTACGACGAGTACGAGGCTTCAGATGACGGCGGCATAGCAAGGCTTATGAATAGGTATGTATTCGATGTTTGCTTCAATCCAGAGATTCAAGAGGACAATGTTTTTCATTTTCTCGATCACTGCCTGTCGCATCTAAGTAACTCCTTCTACTCTGACGATGAAAGAGATGGCTACTTTGCTACAAAGGCCTCACTCCCAGGAGGGCTCAATCCAATAGATATGGGCCGATACTGGAAGCGGCACGAGAGGATTGTTCGTCGACTAGCTATGAATTTCAAAGAGCGCTCTGTAGTCACGTCCAACTACATTGCTTCGTATCGCGATGATCTGGAAGGGGTTTTTGATGTGCTTGATGAACTAGCTGGTGAGGCAGCGGCCGTCAAGAAGGAGTCCGGTAAGTGAAACCAAAGCAGGGGTCAAAGCAGGGGGCAGAGTGCCCTTCCTCTCTACGAGTTGAGAAAGGCCACTCTGACCTTTGTTCTAGCTCTTACGCATCTTGGTCTCCTTGGGGCTAGTTCGTCTGAAGATCTCTGGTTATGGCTGGAGTGACTTACGGGAGAGGCGCCAAAAAAATCGGCGCCCACCAGGGGCGCCGAATGTGGCGGAGTCGGTGGGCAAGCAAAGCCTTACCCACCCCGAAGTTTTCACCGCCGCTCAGGGCAAGCTATTCAACGTAGCCCGCACCGGCCGAGAGAAAATAAACCCATCACGCCGATCCCAATTAACCGACCAGGTCATCACACCGCGGAAGGTGGGATAGGCCTGCT
The DNA here is from genome assembly GCF_014779555.2 of Lysobacter capsici. Lineage (NCBI taxonomy): Bacteria > Pseudomonadati > Pseudomonadota > Gammaproteobacteria > Lysobacterales > Lysobacteraceae > Lysobacter > Lysobacter capsici. The sequence goes on along the minus strand of NZ_CP094357.1, from coordinate 5,192,795 downwards.
GCGGCCGGATGGTCCCGCAGTTCTGCAGCCGCGTCAGGCAGTTCAATGCACTGGTGATGGTGGCCTGCGACGCCAGTCCGCTGTTGGCCGAGGACGGGCCCGAGGGCAGGCCGAACGCCACCTGGTCCGGACGCAGGCCGTTGAAGGCGACGCCGGTGCCGTTGTTGGTCCTGAACCCTTCGATCAGCATCAGGCTGGCGCCGACCAGCATGTCGACCGAACCTTCGGCCAAGCCGGTCTGGCTGTACGGCGAATACAGCGCGCCGTTGTTGTAGTACTGCACGTGGATCAGGTCCAGCTCCTGGCGCAGGCCGTCGATGATCGGCAGGTAGGCGCCCCAGATCCCGCTGTACGCGGCGTAGCCGCCCTGCACATACGGGTGCTCGGGCGCCATCGACAGGTAGAACGACGGGCCGATGCGCGTATTGAGCTGCTTGATGGCCGTGACCAGATTGGTCTGCACGGCCGCGCCGTGGTAGACGCCCGCGCCGCTTTCCAGATCGATGTCCACGCCGTCGAACCCGTAGTAGCGGATCAGGTCCTCCATGCTGTTGACGAAGTTGGTCACCTGCGTCGCGTTGTTCAACGTCACCGTGCCGTTCTGGCCGCCCAGCGACAGCACGACCTTCTTGCCACGCGCGCGCGCCGCGGCCACGTCGGCCCGGAACTGCGCTTCGCTGCCCGCGCCCGGATCGACCGTGAAGCTGACGGCGCCGTTGCCGGCATCGTCGCCGAAGGCGACCACGATGACGTCGTAGTCGTTGGAGACCTGGCTGATCGGGATGGTCGGGCCGGACGGATTGGTGAAGTTATGCCAGTACCCGACCAGCGCATGCTTCGGCAGGGTGTTGTCGCCGCCACCGCCGCCGCTGGTGGTCGCGCTGATCTGCGTGCCTTGCGCGGATGCGTTGCCGGCGTTGTCGCGGGCGCGCACGCGGTAGGTGTAGGCCGTGGACGCGGCCAGACCGGTGTCGCTGAAGGACGTGCCGGCGGGCGAGCCGACCAGCGTGCCGTTGCGATAGACGTCGTAGCCGGCGACGCCGCTGCCGCCGGCGTTGTCGGTGGAGGCGTTCCAGCTCAGGTTGACGCTGGACGAGGTCACCGATGCCGCGACCAGTCCGGCTGGCACGCTGGGCGCGGTGGTGTCGGGCGTCCCGCCAGTGACGGTGATGTTGACCGCCGCGGACGTGGTGGTGGCGCCCGCGTTGTCGGTGGCGACCGCAGTGATCGCGTAGCTGCCGGCGGCCGCATTGCTCCAGGTCGCGCTGTACGGGGACGTGGTGTCGATGCCCAGCGAGGTGCCGCCACGGAAGAACTGCACCTGGGTGACGGTGCCGTTGGCATCGGCGGCATTCGCCGTGGCGGTGATGGTGGCGCCCGCGGTGAAGCTCGCGCCGTTCGCCGGTGCGGTCAACGCGACCGTCGGCGGCGTGTTGCCACCCGCGCTGCAGGCGCCCAGATCCTGGTAATACCCGCAGCTGGGGCAGTGCGTGGGCGGCGTATTCCAGATCGACATGGTCGCCTGATACAGCCGCCCCTGATAGACGAGCTTGCTGCCCGCGTTATAGATGGTGGACGCGTTCCATTCGGCGATCCCCGCGCAGCTGACGTTCTGTGCGTGCGCGGGCGACAGCCAGGCTGCCAGCAAAACGCCGGACAGCAAGATTCCTGTCAATCGGATGCTCATTCGATGTGTTCTCCGGATATCGGGTGGATAGGGAAGGAGGCCGGCGCGGACGCGCCAACCTTTTCCAGCGCGCGCGGCAGACCTGCTGCGGCGCGGCTGTTCCCCCCAGAGAACCAATGACGACAGTGGTGCGGTCAGTATCTGATCCGCTCAGTGCGCTGCATGCGTGTGCAGCGCTATCGGGCGTTGCCGACTGTGGTGCGCGACGGTCCGCGTGTCAAGTTGTCCGCTTCCGATTAATGCGGTGGTCGTCACGGTGCGGAATATGCTGTCATGCGGCGGTGCGTGCATGGGGCTGCGATCGTGTTGCGCATTGGATAAACGCGGGTGACAAATCAGGGGACTCACTAACCTTTCTGTCTTGCATCCGATAAGCCACTGCACCCCTGTTTCGTTCCGAATCTTCGCCTGTTCGCCGAGCCTTCGCCCGATGCTTGCCGAACGTGCGATTCACTCAAAGTCGGACGGCCCGAAAACCGCGACCGCGGACTGCTTCGTCTCGACCAAGAGGCGCAGACGCGCCGCCAGTGGTTCGTAATCGCCGAAGTCGCCAGTAAGCAGGATCGACGCGGACGCATGGTCCGAGCGTTCGCGGGCGAGGTTCGCCTTGAGCAGCCGTTCGTAGTCGTCGTGCTCGCGGAGCAGAGAGGCCAGTCGCCGTGCGTTGTCCTGTTGCGCGCCATCGCGCTGATCGCCAGGCACCCACGTGACCGATGCTTCGCGAAAGGGCGCGTTCCAGTGTTGGTACAAGGCCAGGCGCAACGCGGTCTCGCCTTCGTCATCCAGGCCGGGAGCATGCAACTGCGCCCGCAACGTCTCTACATCGTCGGCGCCCTGGAGAGCCGGGGCCGCGAACCAGGCTGCGGGGCTGCCAGGCGCGATCTCGCGGGCATGGATCGAGCACACCGCGCCCATGGCCCCAAGCGCGCCGGTGAGTCGCTCCCTGTCGTCCAGGCGCAGACCCGTCGCGATCCGGCTGGGCCCGTCCTGTAGCCAGGATAGGGCCTGTGGCAGGTCGGCGCCGGTGAGTCGACGCAATACCTGCATCACCTTCACCCGATCAGGGCCCGATGCCAGCAGATCCACGTCGTACGCCATCTCCGCCATCTTGAGCTGGCCGAGGTCCGCGAACTGCGCGCGCAAGGCCGCCGCACCGCAAACGCCGCAGCGGTACAGCGCGTTCGGGGGCGGTATCGGATCGCGCCATCCGTCGGACCAGAACCGGACGAGCCAGTAACTCAGGCCGGCGAGCTGGCTGTGGCGGTTGGGCAAGCCGCAGTGTGGGCAAGCCACGATGAGTTCGATGACGCTGGTCATTGGAAGCGATGAATACAAGGACTGCCGAACGGTAGGGCGGTGATAATGTCCGTTCCCGATCCAGGATAGGCCACTGTGCCCCTTGCTTCACAGAGCCCTGTTTCGACTTCGCAAGGCTTGCGAAGCGAAACGAGCCCACCCCCGTAGTCCACGTAACAGGGAGAGCAATGAAAAAGATGGTGTGGCCGGTCTTGCTGGCCTTCTCCGCGATGCAAGCCCATGCCGCACAGGAAGTCGTCACCGAGCCTCTACGCCTGGTGACCTTCGCCTACCAATCCGAGGTATGGGAAGGCCGCAGCAATCTGCGTAAGGAACCTAACTACGCGATCCGCTTCAATGATTCTGGACTGGTGTTCTCGATCATGGAGGACAAGGCGAAGCCGGGCGAGGACAGCGCGGATAAGATCCTCGCCGTGATCGTGAAGGGGTTGCGCAATGACTTCGAAATGAAGCCATCGGATGCGATGGACAAGGTGTTGGTACCGGAGGGCTGGTCGTGTCGTAGCTTCAAGGTGAAGCGGATCGGCACCGGAACCGTCGGCCTGTCGCGCTCATGCGTGAAGCTGTTCGGCAAACAGTTTGCGTGGATGACGATCATCAATCCCGCGGAAGTTATCGACGGGCCAACTCAGGAAGCGCTGAATCAAGTGCTGGCGAGCTTGAAAGATGCGGAGAAAGTCGAGCTGCGGCCTTAACACCAAAACGGTAAACGACGGGCGGCGCAGGGGCTCTAAATAGGTACTCCCTGATCCCCGTTCCGCCGATTCGGCTTTGGTCGTGGCGTCAAGTCGTGGTTTATGCTGGCGGTCATCGCCCGCAAGGACCGTCTTATGGGACTGCAGACGCACTTACATGCGGTGTTCGCGATGGCGATCGCTCTCGTCGCCTGGGCATCGGCGACGTTTCCAGTCCGGGCCGAGCCGCCATCGGCGTCCGCGCTGTGGAGCGTCGACAGGCGTGCCGCTGCGGCATCGATGCGCACCGCCACGGAACCGGGGGTGTTCGTGTTTCTGCTCCGTGGCGACGGCTCGTTCCAGAAGATCGACGTAAGCGCTGTCGAGAGCAAAAATCTGGGCAAGCTCGGGTTGGCACAGCGGTACGAGCGGATCGAAACGCGAGCGGTGGGTTGGTTGCCGAGTCAAGGCGAGTTGTTGCGTTTGGAGGTCCAGACGCAGGCGTGGCGTCAGGGCCGGCGTTACGTGGCCGAAGAGCTGCTGATGTTGCGAACGGACGGTCGGGTGCTGTGGCGTTGAGGCGGGACGGCAACAAACAGATAGCAGCCTGAACAGAGGATGGGGTGGATTTTCCCTGGGTCCATTCCGACCTGTGTTCCGTAGCAATGATTTTAAGCAGGTGCCGCAGTACGTGGCGCAGTCCGCCGCTGTGAGCGGCGATATACACTCCCAAAGAACGGCGAACGCTGGACAAGGAAGGCAAGAGTGAAAAACACAGTTCAAACCTTGATGGACACGGCGGCCGCGGATACCGAGTTGTTGCAGGTTCTGGACCAGCAGGGCGACCACTTCGCTCTCTCCAGAGACGTCGAATTCGTGCTCAGGGCGCCGTCCGAAGAGCGCGCTTCGCTGGTCGCCGGTTTTTTCAACGATCTGCACTACGGCGATGCGACGGTCGGCGAACATGAAGGCCTGTACAGCGTCTTCGTCACCGTGCATACCACGATCGAGCAACCGGTGATCCTTTCGATATCCGGGTTCATAACATGCATCAGTCAGCTGTACGACATGGAGTACGACGGCTGGAGCTGTGCGCCGCAAATCAGCAAGGCGATCGCAAACTGATGTTTTCGGCGAAGCAAAGAAAGCAGTGGCTAGAGTGATCTTTCCTTTAGGGCCGAGAAAGGCCGCTCGGCGGCCCTGCTTTCCGGTTTCCAAGATTCATTGAATGAGATTTTGGAAATGACTAATGTTCACTCATCTGGGTTTGAAGTGGTGCCGTTTAGTGACTTGGACTACGACGCTATGGCGGTGGAGATTCGGTATCAAGGCGTCCCTGTCGTCCAGTTGATAAAAGACAATGGTCTGGATGCATGCGAGCTCATAATCCCGTCCAGATTTTCGCCGCCCGACCCTACGTTCTTGCTTCCTTTTGATGCCTTCATGGAGGCGTTGAGCTCAGCAAAAGCATTGATTGCTGAGCTTGGTTGACTCGGGCAAAAAAGGGGGCAGAGTAGACTTTCCCCTAGGCCACTGTGAACCTTGTTTCGTTTTGCCTTTTGCGCCCAACGCGGCAGGGCTTCTCTACTCTTTGCCCAGTGATCCCGGAACTTGCGATTCACGCGGGGTCGGACGGCCCCAAGACCGCGACCGGGGATCGCTTCGTCTCGACCAAGGCGCGCAGGTTTGCCGCTAGCAGTAAAAAAACAGGGTCGGAGTCGACTTCAAATAAGTCCGCTCTGATCCCAGTTTCACCACAAGAGAACGGCACATGATCAAGACAGGACGCTGGGCGTTGATCCTGATGTTCTGGTTTATAGGCATAGTGTTCGCGCTGGCTGGCAAGGTGTCGTTGCCGGGTGCCGTGACCTTGCTGTCCGGCCTTACATTGCCCGTGATCGCGTCCAACTGGGCGTTCGCCCGCTCCCGCGCACGTCAGGGTAAGCCAGACGATTACACCGGCAGTCTGGCCGATTGGACTCACCTCAGCGGCCGGGATGTCGCCGTGTTGGCGCTGGCGATGCTGGTGGGGCTTGGTTTGTTCGTCAGTGCTTTCGTCGTATTCGGCGCAGGCGGCTGACCGTCACGCGCATGACCGATATGCGCAGCCGTTGGTTGTCGATCGCGTGAATACCTGTTGATGCGAAGCGATGTGAGCTTCAGCCATCAGTGAAGATGGAAGGCAGAGTTCTGAGCGTCAGGTCGTCCTGCCACAGATGCGAAAAGTGGCCTGAAGCGCGGTTTCGTGGGCGGTCATAAGCCGCGGCACGCCTTCAACGGTATTCTCCAGCGGGTGCGCGAAAAGTCGTGCCGCCAACATGGGCCATCATCGGTACGTGTATCAGAAAAAAGCGGGCCATAGCGGGCTTTCAGAACGCTCACTCTGGCAGCCACCCGCCGGCCCTAGACTACTGGCCCGCCACGCAGACCGAGGAGCCGACCGTGCACTATTCCCGCCTTTGCGCACTGCTGATCGATTGCAATACTTCGAATGTCGACCAAGCCGCCCAATTCTGGGCCGATGCCTTGGGCCGACCGATCGATCCCGGTCATCCGGGAACCCGCGGCAATTACCGCATGCTGGAAACGCCGCCGGACGAGCCGATCGTGCAGATCCAGAAGGTCGAGCACGAGAGCCGGGTGCATATCGACATCGAGACCGACGATATCCCCGCGGAGGTGGCGCGGCTGGAGGCCTTGGGCGCGCACGTGGTCGATCGGCTGGAGCGATGGGTGGTGATGCAGGCGCCGACCGGACAGCGGTTTTGCGTGGTGCGGGTTCAGCGCCCCGGTTTTCCCAAGAACGCGACTGCCTGGGATTGATTGGGCGAAAGCGGATCGGCACAGTGATTTCCGGGACGCTTCGCTCAAGCCAACAGCCTTGGCGGAATTCGGTTTCCAGGTAGGTCCACGCCGGCTGCGACGCCGATCAATCGATACACAGCGCTCCACGAGCTGAAAGGTGACTTATGGAACTCGGTGCATTTTCCATCAGCCTGAGCGTGAAGGATATCGAGGCGTCCCGGGCGTTCTACGAGAAGCTCGGCTTCTCGCCGATGGCCGGCGATCAGGCGCAGGGCTGGTTGATCCTGCGCAACGGTTCGACCGTGATCGGTCTGTTTCGCGGGATGTTCGACAAGAACATCCTGACCTTCAATCCGGGTTGGGATCAAAGCGCCAGCGCGTTGGCGTCGTTCACCGATGTGCGCGACGTGCAGAAGTCGCTCGAGGCGCAGGGCATCGAGATCACGACCCGGGCCGATCCGGACAGCAAGGGGCCGGCGCATATCATCCTGTCCGATCCCGACGGCAACGTGATCATGTTCGATCAGCACGTTTGACCGGTCGGGTCGGCCGATACCAACGCGTCCGCGCGCAATGAAACGGAGTAGGTGATGAACACGATCGATGCCGGCGACTCAGTCGCGATCGCTATCGTCGATGCGATTCAACACGGCGATCTTGCGACCTTGCATCGGCTTCTGGCGGAGCATCCCGAGCTTGCCACATGCAGGATCGCCGCCGGCGATCCGGGCGGATCGCAGCGCACGTTGCTTCATATCGTCACGGACTGGCCGGGGCACTTTCCCAATGGCGCCGAGACCGTGAAGGCCCTGGTGGCGGCCGGGGCCGAGGTGAATGCCCGATTCGTCGGCGCGCATCGGGAAACCCCGCTGCATTGGGCGGCGAGCTGCGACGACGTGGCGGTGCTCGACGCCTTGCTCGATGCCGGCGCGGACATCGATGCGGCGGGCGCGGTGATCGGCGGCGGTACGCCGCTCGCCGACGCGACCGCGTTCAAGCAATGGCGCGTCGCGCATCGGCTGGTCGAACGCGGCGCGCAAGTGACGCTGTCGGACGCCGCGACGCTTGGGCTGGCCGATCGCCTTGAGGCGATGTTCGCCGCCGAAGCCGCGCCCGACCGCGAGGCGATCGACGGGGCTTTCTGGTGCGCGTGCCATGGCGGACAGCGCGATGCGGCGGAGTATCTGCTCGAGCGAGGCGCCGACTTGAACTGGCTGGCGCCGTGGGAACCCATGACCCCGCTCGATGCGGCCGCGCGTGGCGAGTACGACGAGCTGGTCGCGTGGCTCCAGGCGCGTGGAGCGAGGTCGGCGGCTTAGGTTCACCATTAGCGGCAACACGGCCGGCGCAATGCGGCCGATCACGGCGGCCGGCAAAGCGGTCTCGCCGGTTCGCAGGGTTGGGCTAGTTCCGCTGGCTGTCTCCATGGGCATCGGTCAAGTAAAGCCGATCGAACGCCTCGACATATTCGGCGCTCAGCGATGCGTCCATATGGCCATGGCCGGGAACGACTAGCAGGACTTTTCTGGTATCCGCAACGGCCGCGGCCTCGAACAAGGCTTTCGCCATCTCGGGCCGCGTGGTCGTGTCGTTCGCGCCCGACACGATGAGGACGGGTTCGTCCAGCGTCGCCATCACGCTCAGGTTGCCGCGCCCGGCCAGGCTCGAATCGACCACGCTCTTGCGGATCCAGATGGACGCATCGGCGAAACCGTTCGCCCATTGTTCCGCGGAAGTCGCCGACGATTCCAGCACCAGGCCGTCGAGCGAGCGTTGCTTGGCGACCTCACCGGCGACAAAACTGCCCAGCGAGTGGCCATGCACGATCAGCGGCCTGGGCGCGACCGTCGGCAGCGTCTTGACGTAGTCGTATAGCAACGGACCATCGGCCATCATCGCGTCCAGCGACGCGGCGCCGGTGCTGCCGCCGTAACCGCGATGGTCGAAAGCCACGATGTCGACGGGCCGGTCTTTATAGATGCGCAGCACGTACCGGTAATGCCGGCCCAGGACGAAGCCGTTGCCGCCGAAGTACAGCACGGTCGCGACCGAGCCGGGCCGTTGAAAGAGTGCGCCACGCAGCGCCACGCCGGGTTCGAGCGGAAGCGAGAGCGCTTTGATGGTCCATGCACCGTCGGCGCTGGCGCCCGATTCGATCGCCGTTCCCGGTTTCGCCTGGACGATGTTTTGCTCGGACACGTGCAGCACGCAGCCACTGAGGAGAAACAGGCCTGTCAGCCATAAGGTTCGCATGCGGGATCCTTTCCAACGGCGATGAAAAGTGGAGCGGGCTTGTCGCGATCGATCTTCGGTCATGTCGGTGAGGCCAATCAATCGAGATTGATCATGATGGCGCGGCTCGCGGTCGGTCGTTGCCGTCTGGACCGATAACTCGGCGGCCGGCGTAGCCTTTGTGATGATGCGGACAGGTCGGGATCGCGGTGTAGGCTATGGCCCCGATTCCGCAATCACTCCCACGAATTCGTGGCCCTGGAGAGCCTGCATGCACGACCCGCTCTATCAAGCCTTGGCCGATTGGATCGATGCCGTGCTGGTCGCGGCGCTGCCGGACGGCATCGCCGCGTTTCATTTCAATCTCTACGAGGGGATCGAATTCGAACTGCAATTGATCGGCGCGCCGACTTACCTGGCGGACGACGACGATTGGGCCTGCGACGATATCTTCATGTCGGACGATCCGCGGTTCGAGCTGCCGCGCAGCGTCGTGGGTGAGGCGTGGGAGATGGGCTTGGCGGCGGCGAACGATCTGCTCGCGCGCTATATGAGCTCCGACCGTGCCGGCGCGGTCCGGCTCAGGCAATCGCAAGCGGTGTCGGTGGGATTCGTCGATGGCGATTTGCAATTGGTGTGGGCCGCGGACTGAGGGGCGAAACAGAGCGGGGCGATCCTGGCTTCGAGTCCGGTAGCGGCTGGGTTCGGTAGAAAATCGCACTGTGCACCGTGTCCGTCGACCCGTTTGTCCAGCGGCTAGACCACATTGCCCTGCCGCGCCGCCGCGTAATGCGCGCGCATGAACTCGGTGAAGGCGCGCACCTTGGGCGTCAGCTGACGCGCGTGCGGGTAGATCGCGAAGTAGTGGCGCTGGCCGGCGTGGTGTTGCGGCAGCAGGCGTAGCAAGCGGCCGGCGGCGAGTTCCTGGCGGACGGTCAGATAGGTCAATGCGGCGATGCCTTGTCCGGCCATCGCCGCCGCGTGCAGCGACAGGATCGAATCCAGCCGCAGCCGGTCGCCGGCCTTTACCGACGCCACTTCGCCGCGGTGCGAGGTCAGTTGCAGGGTCGGGCCGTCGCCGGCATAGGCCAGCAGTTGGTGGTTGTGAAAGTCGGCGGTGGTGCGCGGCAGGCCGTGATGCGCGATGTACTGCGGCGCGGCCACCAGCACGCGGTCGGACACCGCGAGTTCGCGCGCGACCAGGCTGCTGTCGGCCAGCGGCCCGGAGATGCGGATCGCCATGTCGAAGCCGCCCTTGACCAGATCGACGATCCGATCGTCGCAGGAGATATCCAGGTGGATCTGCGGATGGCGCTGCGCGAAGCCCGGCAGCCACTGTCCCAGTTCGAGCGCGCCGACCGCGTGCGGCAGGCTCAGGCGCAACACGCCCGACGGCAGCGACGGGTCGTCCTTCAAGCGCTGTTGCGCGGCGTCCATGCGTTCGAGGATGTCGATGCAGTCGCGGTAGTAGTGCGCGCCGGCCTCGGTGGTGGTGAGGCCGCGGCTGTTGCGGTTGAGCAGGCGCACGCCGAGGTGTTTTTCCAGCTGACCGAGCAGGCGCGAGACCGAGGTGTGGGTGGTGCCCAGACGCTCGGCGGCCTGGGTGAAACTGCCGGATTCGACGATGCTGCGGTAGGCGCGCATGGCTGACAATTGGTCCATCACTCGGCTCCAGGCGGACGGCATCGGCGGGGCGCCGATGCCGTGTTCCGGGCCAAGGGTATCAGTGCACCGGCAGCGCGATGATCCGGTCGGTGCTCATGACGTCGCCGAAGGTGTCCTCGATTTCGGCCAATGCCGACGCGTGCAATTGGCGATGGTCGACCCGTGAGCCGTCGCGCAGCGTCAGGTCGCGGGTGGCGCTGGCGTCGGAGGCGACGATGACCCGGTAGCCCCTGGCGGCCGCGTCGCGCGCCGCGCCGGCCACGCAGGCGTGGGTCTGCAGGCCGGCGATGATCAGGGTATCGGCCTCGGCATTCTTCAACGTCCGCTCGATCGCATCGGCCGAAGCGCCCGCGAACACGCTGACCGAATCCTTCTGGATCACCGGTTCGCCGCGGCGCGGCTGCATCGCGGCGTGGAATTTCACCGTGTTTCCGCCGTCGGCGAACAGCGGCGCGCCTGCGGGCAGTACGTGCTGGACGTGAATGACGCGGATGCGGTGGCGGTCGGCGAATTCCAGCAGGCGGCGGGTTTGCCGCAATGCGGCGTCGCCGTCGGGGATGGGCATGCGTCCGCCGGCGAAGTATTCGTTCTGGAAGTCGATCACGAGCAGCGCGGTCTTGCTCGCCTGCAGGGACGAGACCGGTGTGGCGCCGGCGATGGCGCGGATGGTGGGGTGCTGTTCGGCGGTGGTGGTCGTTGCATCGACGGCGCCGATACCGACGATCGAGAGCGTGGCGAGTCCGAGAAGGGCAGAAATTCGCATGCGATGGGCCTGTGGGGTTCGGGTGGCGGCCATGATGCGCAGCTTCGCTCGGATCGCTTAGCCGGTTGCGCGCACAGCAGCTGTGCGGGTTGCGCACAGGTCGAGGTAGAGGTCCGTATGCGCTGGTTGAGGCTTTCGACCTGGAACGGCCGGCGTAATGCAGCCCTCGCGCCATTCCGGCCGCGTCGCGATACAGTGGCTCCATGCCGAACCGTCCGCGTCCGCTGCTACGTTCCCTTCTGCCGCTCGCGTTGCTGTGGTCGGCCGCCAGCGTTTCGTACGCGCACCAGGACCGGATACTCAGGCTCGCGCCGGACGGTCGTCTGGCGGACGTGCCGGCGGTGTTTGGCCCGACAGCGGTGGATTTTCGCGTGCGCGCTGACGCTCCGCCGCGATTGAAGCTGACCATCGGCGCGCATTCGTACGCAGTGCCCGAGTGCGTGACCGGGTTGATCCGCACGCGCGACCGCCGCGATATCGCGATCAGCGGGTCGTGGTATCACATGGAGTCCGATGGGCTGCCGTACTACATCCAGATGACGTTCTACGACCCGGGTGCCCAGCATGATCAGGCCGAGGGACAGTATGTGCAGCTGCTGTTCAATCTGCATAACGCGCAGTTGCGCGACGTATGGGTCTACCGCGCGCGGTTTCTCGGTTTCGGTCGCCAGCTCGACCGCAATAAGCCGCGCGACTATTGCAGCGCGGCGGAATTGAAAGCGGCTTCGTCGCGGCCATGAAGACTCGATCCATCACCGAAAACAGGCGGCTGGCATGACGTCGGATCCGCAAGACTCGCCTTTGCCTTGCCCCTGCTGCGACCGCAAAACCCTCGGCGAACGCGGCGGATACGAAATCTGCGCGGTCTGCGGTTGGGAGGACGACGGCCAGGACGACTACAACGCGGACGAAGTGCTTGGCGGCCCCAATGGCGCGCTGAGTCTGACCCAGGCGCGGGTCAACTATCGGCAGTTCGGGGCTTCGGCGCGCGAGCGTCTGACGTGGGTCCGTCCGCCTCGGCCGGACGAGTTATGACGGTCGTGCCCGCGGCATTTCAGAAGATCACGATGAACCTGGCCGAAGTGTTTTCGTACAAGCTGAGCAGCTTCCTCAATGCAGGGCCGGAGCCGAATCGCTTCGGCCCGCTCGTGTATGCGCAAGCCGAGCCGTCGCAGTTCCTGCTGGCGGCCGGAAACGTCAACGATGCGGCGGTGCCGCTGGTGCGTTGGCATGATCTGTTCGCGATGGATGGGTTGGCGCGGGCGATGCGCAAGCACGGCTATAGCGAGGCGGATCTGGATGCCGTCGTGGTGATCCTCTCGCGCTTCGCGCTGTTGTTCGAGGTCGACCGACGTCAGCGGACCAACAAGGATTACTTCGTATTTTTTTACGTGCTGCAGCTTCTGGCGCTCAAGCGGCGTCCGGTCCAGCGCGGCGATGACATACGGAACAAGATGCTGTATTTCCTGTTGTTCGAGCTGAGCATCGATCACGACGCCCGCGCCCGGCTGAGGCTGTCGGGAAACAGGATGATGTTCGCCGTCGACGAGCTGGTCGAGGTCGATTTTTTGCAGGTGATCGACGAGGTGTACGGCTCGCCGGATATCGAGCGCGGCGAGGAGCATGCGCTGATCTCGTGCATGCATGGGTTTCATCGCGCGGTGGTGACGTTTCTGGCCGCTCCCGGCGACGCAGAACTTCGCTTGAACTTCGACGACCGTAACGCTGACCTGATCGAGTCGGATCGGTTTCTGGATGCGCTGACGCGCGATCCGGGTCGGGTGTTCGAGGCTTTGGCCGGCGCCGTGGATCGGCATCAATCGAGCGATCGCCTGTTCGTGTCGAACATGATCCTGATGAACTACTCCTTCCATGTGCTGAAGGATCGTCCTGGCGATGTGTTGAATCTCAGGCGCCACCTCGGCAACGATGCCTTGTTCGGCGAGGTGCTGCGGGCGCTGATTCATCGGCGGATGTTCGTCGACAAGGCGCGGTTCGCGGCCATGGACACCGGGCAGGACCTGTCCGATGTGGTGGTGGACAGCGGGCTGTTCTACAACATTACCCATAGCGAGTTGATCGTCTAGCCTCGCGGAGCGGACAAGAGGTGCGGGAAAGGTGGCGATGTTCGACTTGAAGTCAGAAACCGGGCGATTCCGCCACTGGGCCGATGGTCTGGCGATGCACGACGGCCAATGGGAATGCGTGTACGAGGCATGGCCGGCCTGGTATGAGGCGGTTCTGGGTTGGGTCGGCGAACGAGCGGGGCGGGCGGCACCTGAAGCGGATATCGGGCAGGTGCTGTACGCGATCGCTCGCGACCGCGATACTCAGTATTTGGTTCGTGAAATCCGTAAACGACATCCCGACGCACTGGTGTGGCTTACCCGCGCTGCGCTGGTTCAAGGCGAGGCCGAGGCGCGGTGGCAGTTGGCGGTCGAGTTGGGACGATTGCCGCGCGGCGATGAAGCCGAGGGCTTGTTGCTGGCCTTGGCCGACGATGACGACGAGTACGTACGTCGCCGCGCGATTCGGTCGCTGGCCTCGCTCGGCGTGCAGGCGGCGGAAGCGTTGGTCTGTGGCGAATGGCAGCGTGCCGACGAGAATCAGGAGTGGGCGCGGATGTCGGCGTTGGAGTGCCTGCGCGAGTTGAAGTCGCCGCGCCTTGCGGCATTGTTGGCCGATGCCTTACAGGGCTCGCTACCGCATCTTCGTCAATACGCCCAGCGGCTGCGCGAGCAGGATGGCGGGACGGCCGAAGTGGGGTAGTGCTCTATCATTCGCGCGTTTCGATTGGTTGCCGCACCGGATCGGAGGTGATTGCGCCCGTGCGGGAGATGTTGCTAAAGAATGCGTGTTCGTTGTGAGTCAGCTGCTCGCCGTATTGCGGTTCACACAATCCCGCGTTGACGTTCGCGCCGCCCGTCAAGGATGAAACCCGATGCCGAGCCGCTCATTGCTGCGTTCCACTGGGGTATTTCGCTACAGCCCCGAGCTTGGCCCCGGAGCGGGGCATACGCGTCGCGACGGCGGCAGTACCTGGTGGTGGCTGATCATCGATTGCGATCCCGAGCTGGGGCGTTATCTGCGCCACCAATTCCTGCTCGGCCATCGCCGCACGCGCGCGCTGCAAAGTCCGCTGTGGGGTCCGCATATCTCGGTGATCCGCGGCGAAGTACCGCCAAACGTCGCGGCGTGGCGGCGGTTGGACGGCGCGACGGTCGAGTTCGACTACGACCCGATGGTGCGTGAGACCGAAGGCTTCGTCTGGTGCCCGGTGTCGTGCGCGCAGGCGTTGAGCATCCGCGAGGAACTGGGGCTGCCGCGCGAGCCTTCGCCGGCGTTGCATCTGACCATCGGCAATGCCAATCAGGCGGCTGGCGGCGCGGCGATATGATCGCGTTTTTGCGCTAGATTGCCTGTCTTGATCTTATTGGAAAGGAAACCGACAACATGAGCGACGACGCGAAAGTGAAAGGGCCTGCCTCGTACTTTCCTTCGATCGAAAAGAAGTACGGCCAGCCCATCGCGCATTGGCTGGGCGTGCTCGCGGCATTGAACGGCAAGAAGCACATGGAGATGGTCGCTCATCTCAAGACCGCGCATCAGATGGGCCATGGCCATGCCAATGCGCTGGTGGCCTACCATCTGGCGCAGGCGGGGAAAGCCTGAGCGTCATGCGCTGGTCGCCAACGTTGGCCAGCAATCTCTAGGAGGCGCGGCATGGATCGACGACGGTTCGTAGGCGGTTTGGCCTTGCTGGCCTCGTCGTTGTTTTCGCAGGTGGCTGTGGGTGAAGCCGCGCCAGCGTGTCCGTTATGCGGCGGCAAAGTTGTCGATGCGAGGACCTTGGCCGACGACACGACCCGGCGTAGCAGAAACTTGACCGCTTGGAGTCGGGCCGCCGATTGTCTGGCGATCCCGGATGCGTCCGGTCCGATCTGTACCCAATGCTGGTACATGAAACTGGGCAGCGCCTGGGTGAAGTCGTCTGAGCGTTCCGACGATTTCTATCGTCCCTTGAGTCGTGCGATTGTCGGATTCCCCATGCCGCATCGCAACCGCATCCAGGGCCGAGTGATCTACGAGCAACGGCTCGAACCGCCGCTGGGGAAGGGCGAGTTGAACGAATCTCTGAGTTTTTGGTGTCGCAAGCCCCGAACCTATGTCGCGCGGATTCAGGCGTATGCGAGTGCGAATGCGCTGCGACTGGATACGGAAGAGGTCGCGAGCGAGCGCGCGGCGATCTATGTGCGGGTCGGATTTTCGGCCATGCAGGCCTGGCAGCCTCAGGCCGGCCCTCATCGCGTCGGCGTGCGTTCGGGCGCTGCTAGTCACTTACATTCGACGTAACCATGGACCGAGACGATCAATCCAATCCCCACGTGCTCGCGCGAGTAGTGAATCAGGGCGATGTGTTCTGGGTCGAGCCGGACCCGTCGCGCGGATCGGTTCCCGGGGTCGCGCATCCGCATGTCGTGGTGCAGGACGACGTGTTCAATCATTCGCGCATCGGCACGGTGGTGGTCTGCGCGCTCAGTTCGAACCCGGCCCGCGCCGGCGAGCCGGGCAATGTCGCGCTGGAGGCGGGCGAGGGCGGCTTGGCCAAGCGCAGCGTGGTGGTGGTTTCGCAGGTGTCGTCGCTGTACAAGGCGCGCCTGGGCGAGCACATCGGCGTGTTGTCGCCGCAGCGGGTGGCGCAGATCCTGGCGGGAATGCGGTTTCTGCAGGCCTCGTTCTTCGACCGGCGCTGAGGCCTGGCGGGTCGTCGCGGTCCAGGGGCTGTCGGCCGTTTCGCGCCGCCGGACGCGCGCCGTGACGGTCGGCCCGGCCCGCTATTCATGTTTGCCGGTCGCGTCCAGCCGTCGCCAGGGCACCTCGCGGCCGCTTTCAATTCGACAACCTGACGTGAACAAAATCGGTTAAGTCCCGCAAACCCAAGGTTTTTTTACCACGGGCCCGCGTGCTACCCTCGCGCCAATGACCCGACGCCACACCGCCCGTTGCGCCCTGTTCGGCGCACTCACGATCGCGTTGGCCGCCTGCGCTACGCAGACGCCTTCCGTGTCCCCCATTGCCTCCGCCCAGGCCGCCGCCGCGACGCCCGCGTTGCCGCCGCCGGTCAAGCCCGCCACCGCGGTGGTCGGCACGCCCGCGCTGCCGCCGCCGGTGGTGCAGATGCCGATCGAGCAGGCGCGCGCGCAGTTCGTGCGCGATACCGCCAGCCAATACGGCGTCGACCCGGCGTATATCGAATCGGTGCTGGCCAAGGCGCAGATCAAGGACGGCATCATCGCGGCGATGTCGCGGCCGGCCGAGGCCAAGCCGTGGCGCGATTACCGCCCGATCTTCATCACCCAGGCCCGCATCGACGGCGGCAAGGCGTTCCTGGCCGAGCATCGCGCGCAGCTCGATCGCGTGCAGGCGCAGACCGGGGTGCCGGCCGAGATCATCGTCGCGATCGTCGGCGTGGAAACCAGCTTCGGCAAGAACACCGGCAAGTACAACGTGGTCGACGCGCTGTACACGCTGGCCTTCGCCTATCCGCGCACCGGCGATCCGACCAAGCTCGATCGCGAAAACCGCCGCGAGGCGTTCTTCCGCGGCGAGCTCGCCCAGCTGTTCGCGCTGGGCAAGGAAGAAAAGATCGACATCACCACCCTGACCGGCAGCTACGCCGGCGCGATGGGCTGGGGCCAGTTCATGCCGTCGAGCTACCGCGAGTTCGCGGTGGACGGCGACGGCGACGGCAAGCGCGATCTGTTCACCGATCTGGACGACGTGTTCTTCTCGGTCGCCAACTACTTCGTCAAGAAGGGCGGCTGGGTGCGTGGCGGCCCGGTGGTCGCGCGGGTCAATCGCGACGCGACCGCGGCCGATTTCGTGCCGGACAACATGGACCCGGTGTATTCGCTCAGCGATCTGGCCGCGCGCGGCTATCGCCCGCTGACTCCGGTGGCGCCGACCGAGACCGCGACGCTGCTCAATCTCGATGGTGTGAACGGTCCCGAATACTGGCTCGGTTTCCGCAACTTCTATGCGATCACCCGCTACAACATCTCCAAGCATTACGGCATGGCGGTGTACCAGCTGGCCGAGGCGATCGCCGGACGGGAGAATCCCTTGGCCGCACCCGTGAACGTGTCCAGCCCGGCGGTCGCGCCGGCCCCGACGGTCGAACCCCAGGCACCGCGGGCATGAGCGGCGCCGGCCCGAAACGGCTGCCGATCGCGAACGCGATCGGGCGGCTGATCGTCGCCGCGCTGCCGCTGGTCCTCGCGGCCTGCGCCAGTTCTCCCAAGAAATCCGGTTCCCAGGCGCTCGCGCTGCCCGACCGCGGCCATGTGCACAGCGCCGGCCTGCCGTCGTCGTCGTCGCATGGCGGGCGCAAGAAATCGCCGTATGCGCCGGCGCAGGAAGACCTGAGCAAGCGCGGCAACTACAAGGCCGGTGGCCTGTACGCGCCGGGCGTCAACGACACCACGCCCGATTACATCCCCGACGTCGACGCGATCCCCGAACCCGAAGTCGTCGCCGAGGCGCGCTCGCAGTTCGGCAACCGTTCGCCGTACGTGGTGCTGGGCAAGACCTACAAGGTGCTCGACTCGCACGACGATTACGTCGAGACCGGCACGGCCTCGTACTACGGCCAGAAATTCCACGGCCGCCGCACCTCCAATCTTGAGGTGTACGACATGTACGCCTTCACCGCCGCGCACAAATCGCTGCCGCTGCCGAGCTTCGCCCGGGTCACCAATCTCGACAACGGCAAGTCGGTGACGGTGCGGGTCAACGACCGCGGCCCGTTCCACGACGGCCGGGTGATCGATCTGAGCTACGCCGCCGCGGTCAAGCTCGGCATCACCCAGCGCGGCACCGGTCGGGTCGAGGTGCGCGCGCTGCATCCGGGCGAGGCGGCGCCGCCGCTGTACGCCAGCGCGGCCAATAACCCGCCGCAGCCGGTCGCGGCAGCCGCCAAGCCAGCGTCGCCGTCGGCGATCGACCGGCTGGTTTCGGCGATGCCGATCGCCAGCGCGAAGGCCGGCGAACTGCCGCCGGGCGTGCGCGTGGCGACCGGCAAGCCCGCGCCGGTGGCTGCACCGGTCAAGACCACGGTCGCCACGGGCAAGCCGACGCCGGTGGCCGCGGCGCCGGCCGCCGAGGTCAAGACCACGGTCGCGACCGGCAAGCCGGCCACGACTGCGACCACGAGCGCGGCCAAGCCGACCGCCACCGTCGCATCGGCCTCGGGCGATTACCGCTTCGACATGATGCAGAACGGCAAGTCGATGAGCGCCGACGAGTTCGACGCCTGGATGAAGACCCGCCAGGTCCGCGTCGCGACCGGCAAGGGCGTGGCCCTGGCGCCGCCGAAGCCGCTGAGCCGGGCCGAACAGCGCGCCATGGCCAAGCAGCAGAAAGAACAGGCGAAGGCCCTGGCCGCGGCCGAAAAGGCGGCGAAGAAGGCCGGCAAGACCGTGCCCGCGACCGCCGTGGCCGCCACGACCGCCCTGCCGGCGCCGCCGGCCGCGCCGCCGCCGCCGAGCCCGGCCAAGGCCGCCGCGGTAGTCGCCGCCGCGACGCCCAGCGCCGGGGATGTGACCTTGCAGGTCGCCAGCTTCTCCGCGCGCAGCAACGCCGACCGCGCCCTGACCATGCTGCGCGGCGCCGGGATCGGCACCGCCAAGCTGCTCGACGGCAACGCCGCCAACGGCCAGAAAGTCTGGCGTTTGCGGGTCGGCCCGTTGCAGGCCGATGCCGCGCCGGAACTCGCCGCCCGCATCGTCGGTCTGGGATTCGGCCAGCCGCAACGCGTGCGCGACTGAACTGCAGCGGCCGTCCGGTGCGCCGGGCGGCTGCAAGCATCGTGCATCTCAGGCACGATGCACGACTTCGCGGACTGGGGAAGGAACGCCCGGTCCGGCCCCTACCCGCGGTGGACGCCAGGACGCCGACGCCGGAACCCCACACACCCTCGGCCGGCACGCCACCGGCCCCCGGAGTAGTTCAACGATGACCCTACGCTCCACCTCGCGCGCAGCCGCCTTCGCCGCGCTGACCTCGGCCTTCCTGGTAACGCTCGGAGCCGGTTTCGCCTCGGCGCAGACCCCGGCCGCCAAGCCCGCCGCCGCCGCGCCGGCCGCGGCCACGCCCGCCGCGGCGCTGCCGCCGGCCAGCGATTCGCTGCCGGTTCCGCCGCCGCCGCAGATCCAGGGCACCGCCTGGGTGCTGATCGACGCGGCCAGCGGCAACATCCTGGCCAGCCACAACCCGGACCTGCGGGTCGAGCCGGCCAGCATCACCAAGGTCATGACCAGCTACGTGATCGCCGCCGAACTCAAGGGCGGCAAGGTCAAGGACACCGATCAGGTGATGATGACCGAGAACGCCTGGCGCAAGGGAGGCGCGGCCACCGACGGCAGCTACTCGGGTTTCGCGGTCAACCAGACCGCGCCGCTGGTGGAGATGGAAAAAGGCATGGTGGTGCAGTCCGGCAACGACGCCGCGATCGCCCTGGCCGAGCACGTCGCCGGCAGCGAAGACGCCTTCGCCGCGCTGATGAACCAGTACGCCGCGCGCATCGGCCTGAAGAACTCGCACTTCATGAACCCGCACGGCCTGTCGCAGGAGAATCACTACTCCACCGCGCACGATCTGGCGCTGCTGGGCCGCGCGCTGATCCACGACTTCCCGGTCGCGTACTCGTACAACAAGATCAAGGAACTGAAAGTCGGGCCGATCACCCAGCCCAACCGCAACCTGCTGCTGTGGCGCGACAACACCGTCGACGGCATCAAGACCGGTCATCACTCCAAGGCCGGTTACTGCCTGATGGCCTCGGCCCTGCGCGGCGACCAGCGCCTGATCTCGGTGGTGATGGGTTCGACCTCCGAAGCCCAGCGCGCCACCGACAGCCAGGCGCTGCTCAACTGGGGCTTCCGTTTCTACGAAACCCACAAGCTGTACGACACCAGCAAGGTGATCGCGCAGCAGAAGGTGTGGAAGGGCCAGACCGCGCAAGTCCAGCTCGGCGTCGCCGAGCCGCTGCTGGTGACGGTGCCGCGCGGCAAATACGCGCAGCTCAAGCCGAGCATGGACGTGCCCAAGAGCCTGGTCGCCCCGATCAAGAAGGGCCAGGCGATCGGCACGGTCAAGGTCATGCTCGACGGCAAGGTGATCGCGCAGCGTCCGCTGGTGGCGATGGCGGCGGTCGAAGAGGGCGGCTTCTTCAAGCGCCTGTGGGATGAGTTCTGGATGTGGTGGGAGTCGGAATAAGTCCGCCTCGGCGCTCATCGCAGCATGAAAAAGGCCGGCGTTTGCCGGCCTTTTTCGTATTCGGCGCCCCGGCCTTGAGGGGCGGCGTTCAATCGCTGGCGCGTTGCGTCCACAGATAGGCGAAGTCGAAATGGTAGCGGGTCAGCGCCAGCAGCAACGGCAGCATCAACACCGGTCCGGTCAGCGCAAACAGGGCCGCGAGGTGTTCGGTGGTCCATCCGGACGCCAGCAGATTGCCCAGCAGCAACAAGATGACCACGCTCAGTTGCGCCGAGGTCAATATCAGGCAGATCAGCCATTGCCAGCGTGGCCCGATCGGTCGCGCGGTGATGTAGCCGATCAGCCCGAGCATGCCCCACAGGTTCAGCAAGGTGGGCAGCAGCATGGTTAGCGACATGCCGATGCGCCATTGCATCCACATTCCGGCCAGCAGCAACGCGCACAGAATGGCGAAGTACAGCCACCACCAGCGGCTGGGCCGCGGCCGTTGCGGATGCGTCGGCGTGATCTGGCTTTTGGGCGCGGCGTAGGGGTCGATGCTCATGCGCGTGGTTTAGGTGTCGGCCTGCTACAGCCTATCAGCGCTGTGGGAGCCGATGTTTGGTGGGCGCAATTGGTTCGACAGGGGCTGGCGTTCCATGCACGGCATTGCGGGTTTGTTTTTGCTTATGTTCGAAGGCGCGCAGTCCATCCCCGCGCCGCGCAGCCTGTAACTTGCGCTGGCAACAGCGCATTCGCAGGGCGGCGACATGGATGTGCGTCGTGCGCCACTGCGAGAGGATGTCCCGTGTGGGGCGTGCCCGCGCAGGCGCCGAACTTGCAATGTCCTTGATTCACCACCCCCGCGCGACTGTGCACGAGTGAATCGCAGCCCTCATGGCCTACCTGTAGGAGCGACGCAAGTCGCGACCGCGGGAATGCAACTGCGGTGCAGGTTGCGATGTTGTCGTAATGGCGCGGTCGCGACTTGCGTCGCTCCTACAGGTAGGCCATGCAGCTTCGGCTTGAGTCTGAAGTCGCGCAGTTCATTCAGCGCTGCGACGCTTGGAACTCGCGTTAGCAACAGCACACCCGAAGGGCGGCGCACATGGATGTGCGCCGTGCGCCACCGGGACAGGATGTCCCGTGTGGCGCATGCCCGCGTCGGCACCGCACGCGCGGGCCCTTGATTCACCAAAAAGCGTTTTTCTTTGGTTACCTTTCTTTTGTCGCTTTTGACAAAAGAAAGTAACTCGGCCGCTTGCGGACGAAAGCTGTTGATCTTGCCTCTGGCTTCAAAAGCTTTAGAGCTTCAAAGCTTTCAAAGCTGCAAGCAGGATCAAAAGCGTTCCGCCGCTGAAGCGGCGGGTCACTTTCTTTTGTCATAAGCAACAAAAGAAAGGTAACCAAAGAAAAATGCTTTGTTGTGAATCAAGAGCCCGCGCGTGCGGTGCTTACGCGGGCATGCGCCACACGAGACATCCTGTCTCGGTGGCGCACGGCGCACATCCATGTGCGCCGCCCTTCGGGTGTGCTTTTGCTAACGCGAGTTACAGGCCTCGCGGCGCTGGAAGGTCGGCTCGACTTCGAATTTACGGCAAAGAAAAGCACTGGTGGAATCCACAACTTGCTGCGCTCGTTGATTGGTGCGGACAAATTCTGGTGCCGCACTCGGAAATTCTGACCTGACAAGAGCTATCGCTTCGCCGCAGCAAGCTTGCTGATCGCGGTACGGAACTTGGCCGACGCGAGGCCTTTGCGTTTTCGGCGCATGGCGCGCGCCTTCGCTGACCAAGCGCGCGTCATGCAGGCCGCCAGCCTATCGGGGCAGGGGCAGGGTCAGACGCGGCGCCTTGGCCTGGCAGCAGCAGTAGTCGGCCTGGGCCACGTCGCTCTCGTGCCAGGTGTTGCCGCGCGACCACATGCCGGCGACGACGGTCTTGCCCAGGTAATAGTCATGATCGGTCATCACCAAGGCGCCCAGATCGCCCAGGCCGCTGTTGATCAGCGCGCCGCCGGCGACCTTCTGGCGCAGCGAGGCGCCGACATAGCTCGGACCGTAAAGCTTGCCGAATTGCGCGCAAGCTTGCGGACACGAGTTGTTGATGCCTTGATCGACGCTCGTGTCGCGGCGTTGCCGGATGAAATTCCTGCGCACCGCGCCGACGATGCCGGGCGAGGCGACGATCTCGAAACCATCGGGCGTATAGCCGCCGGTGTGGATGGTCTGGTACGGGTGCTTGGCCAGGCAATAACCGGTGGCCGCGGCGGTGGTGGTGTCGGACCACGACGGCGTTGTGGCCGACGCCGCGACGCCCGGGATGGCGGCGGTGAAGTGTTGCGGCGCGACGCGGTCGGCGATCTGGCCCGGTAACGTCTGCGCGGTCGGTGGCCGCGCGATGGCGATGGCGGTCAGCGACAAGGCGGCCAATACGGCCGCTGCGAAAAACATCCTGTTCATGGTGAATCTCCTGGTGGTGCGGCGCGCGCGATGGCCGCGCGAAGCGACGTGATCGCCGCGAATACGCTCGCGCGTGCCGCGAAGGTTCGCCGGAACCGTTTCCGGCGATGACCCAGTGAGGTACACGCGCCGACTCGTCGGCAGCGGCCACGCGCAATCGCGAAAAAGCGGGGTTTTTCGCGATTTGATGCGTTACTGCAACGAGTGCGTGGAGTCGATATGCCGAATCTGGGTACGTTTGCCCGCAAGGCCGGCGACGCGGTGCGACCCGCGAACGCGTTCGCGGCGATGTCGCGACGGCGGTGGTGTCTACCGCGCCAAGTCGCGAGGATCGTTCGGTTTGACCAAAACAGCGCGCCGCGCCGCCCGCGTACTTAGGCCAGGCGACGGATCGTCTTGTGCCGCGTTCAGCGCTTCGCCGCCGGCAGCTTGCCGATGATCGCCGCGCGGAACTTGGTCGCCAACGTGTGGAAACCGGCTTCGGTCGGATGCATTTCATCGAACCACTGGCTTTGCGAGGTCAGCGTGCCGCGCAGGTCGACGTAATCGAAACGGCCGGCGAAGCGCGGGTCGTGCTTGAGTTCGCGCAACACGTTCTTTTCGAAGCCGTCGATCAACATGCGCACGAAACGACGGCGTTCGTCGGCCGTCTTGGCCGGGTCGGCATTGACGATGGCGTCGATGTGCGGGCCGATCCAGGGGCCCACGCTTTTCTTGAGCAGGGCCGCGACGCCGATATTGCCCGGAGTCAAAGCGCCCGGCCGGCCGATCAACTGCGGATGGTCGTAGGTATGGGCGAGGATCGGGATGTTCGGCTTGGCCGCGAGCGCGGCCTGCAGGAACAGCGCATACGCTTGTTTGACCTGCTCGTACTTCCCGGTGTCGAGCACGCGCTGGAAACCGGCGTCGGCGGACAGATTCTGCTGGCCGGCGAAGGTCTTCTTGAGAAAATTGTCGACGAAATCGTTGCCGCCGGCGCTGAGCAGGATCAGGTCGAAGTCGAACTTGCCGTACCAGCCGATGATGTCGTCGATGTTGTCGGGCACGAACATCGAGCGCTTGGGATCGTCGGGATTGCGCGAGGCGTGATCGCCGCTGTGTTCGGCGCGAAAGAACAGGCCGCCGTGGCCCAGCAAGGGCACGCCGCGCGCTTCGTCCTCGGGCGCCGGGGAGACGATCCAGTCGAGCAGGTTCATCGCCAGCGGCGTGGAAAACCACGAATCGCCTTCGCAGAAAATCACCGGCGTGCGTTCGAGCAGGTGGGCGCGCTTGAGTTGGGTGTACAGGCTGCGGAACTGGCCGCGCAGGGGCAGGGCAACGGATTGGCTGGGAGGCATCGGGGGATCTCCGGGGGAGCGCGCCGCCGGGCGCGCGACAGGGCCAGGTTCTGGCGGCTGCGTGTTGCCGCTATTAGATCGCACCGGCCACTCACTGGTTGAGAACGGTTGCGCGGGCCGGAGCAGGTCATTGGCGGGGCGATGATGTTGTATCGCGATGCGTTGCGCACAGTGCTCTGGTTAGACCGGTTACCGCGCTCTGCCATGAGCGCCGGCGGCGTTCTGCAAATCCCGTCTCAATCCGCGCCATCGGCGCGATGGCCGCGCATCGGCTCGCCGCGCGCGGCATCCGCCAGCACCTTCTCGCGCCAGCGCCGCTTCTCGATCGTGCGCACGTTCGGCTCGAGCGCCAGTCGATCGAGGTAGGTCATCAACTGCAGCAACTCATCGTCGTGTTCGTCTTCGCCCAGATACTCGCGCACGCACACCAGGTTGCCGTAGTTGTACGAGTGCTTGGACGGCGTGTCGTCGATCGCGAGCATGCGTTCCAGGCGATAGCCACGCCTCTTGAGCTTGTGCAGGCGCTTGCGGTTCATGTATTCGCCGGTGGTCCAGTCGCGACTGATCGAGCAGCGTTCGCTGGACCACACGAAGCGCAGCGACTTCGGCGGGAACAACGCTTCGACCACCGCCTCGGCATAGAGCTTGCCCGACGAGGTCCACACTCCGACCTCGAAATTCGCCAGCGCATGATCGATGAACCGCTGCAGGTGCGGGCGGCGGTAGACGTGATAGCGCAAGGCACGAAAATCGGCGGGACGATCGAGCTCGATCTCGCTGGCGTGGATCAGGGTTTCGTCGAGGTCGAGGACCAGCAACAGGCGATCGCTCATCCTTGCGGGTTCTCATGCGGTCGGGACGGGGTCGTCCGATGATGCCCGAGCCCGCATGGGCGGCGAAAGCGCATGGATCCGCCGATGGGGCTGCAATCGATACGGCCCGGCGTTCGCGCACGGCCGCACTCGCGCGGCCACATCCGCGCGGGCCGCGGGGTCGTTGCGGCCCGCGTCGTGCCGGATCTGGCGGTTGCCAGCCAATCGCGGCGCAGGCCCGCCAGGTGCAGCGCCGTTCCACCGCCAGCACGCCGCCGTCCCACCGCTGCGCTTGGGTTGCCCCGGCCCCGGACCCATAATGGCCGCCATGGACATTCATTCCGATAACCCCGACCACGGCTTCCAGTTTCCCGGCACCTTCGAGCTCAGCGCGATGGGCGCGGCCGACGCGGGCCTGGAGCACGAATTGCCGCGCCTGCTGCTGGGCGCCGGGATCAACGTGGAAACCGAAACCATCCAGTGGAAGCACTCCTCGACCGGCAAGTTCGTCTCGGTCAAGTTGAGCTTCCGCGCCGAAAACCGCGCCCAGTACGACCTCGCCCATCAGGTCCTGCGCGAGCACCCGGAAGTGAAGTGGACACTGTGATCGACGCGGTCGCCGCCGTGTTCGGTGGCGAAAGCTCGCCGCCGCGCGCGCAGTTGCGCGATCTGGGCCGCCAGCCCTACGAACCGGTATGGCGCGCGATGCAGGCCTTCACCGACGCGCGCGGCGCGGACACGCCCGACGAGCTGTGGCTGGTCGAGCACGACCCGGTGTTCACCCTGGGCCAGGCCGGCAAGGACGAGCACGTGCTGATGCCGGGCGATATCCCGGTGATCCACGTCGATCGCGGCGGCCAGGTCACCTACCACGGCCCCGGCCAGATCGTGCTGTACCCGCTGCTGGACCTGCGCCGGCTCAAGGTCGGGGTGCGCGAGTACGTCGACCGGATCGAGCAGGCGGTGATCGACACCCTGGCTGAGTGGAACATCGAAGGCGCGCGCCGCGACGGCGCCCCGGGCGTGTACGTGGCCGGGGCCAAGGTCATGGCGTTGGGCATCCGGGTCCGCCGTGGCTGCACCTTTCATGGCCTGGCCTTCAATATCGCCATGGACCTGTCGCCGTACCAGCGCATCAATCCCTGCGGTTACCAGGGGCTGCAGGTGACCTCGGTGCTAGACTTGGGCGGCCCGTCGGGCATGGAGCAAGTCAAGCCGGTGCTGGTCGCGCAACTCGCGCGGCAGTTCGGTCTGACGGTCGAGGACGCGGAGCCGTTGAGCTTCTAAAAGCCTCGTCCCGCTTGCGGGATGAGCAATGATTCCCTTCTCCCGCAAGCGGGAGGAGTGCTTGATCTTCCTTCTCCCGCTTGCGGGAGAAGGTGCCCGAAGGGCGGATGAGGGCGCGCGAATCCGCCAGCCGCCGCGACACCGCAGGCAGCCGCAGGCCCTCACCCCAGCCCTCTCCCGCCTGCGGGAGAGGGAGCTAAACGACAAGAGCTAAGCAACGCCATGACCACCCCCGCCTCCAAGTCCATCCCGCTCACGATCGTCAGCGGCGGCGCGCCCGAAGTGCTCGCGCCGGCGGTGCTGGAATCGACCACGATGACGCCCGGCGCCAAGCAGCTCGGCGGCGACAAGATCAGCCGCTCGCCGGTGCAGTTCGCCGACGTGCCGGTGCTGCGCAAGCCGTCGTGGATCCGGGTGCGCATTCCGTCGGGCAACTCGGTCGCCGCGCTCAAGGCCAAGCTGCGCGAGAACCGCCTGGTTACGGTCTGCGAAGAAGCCAGCTGCCCGAACATCCACGAGTGCTTCAGCCACGGCACCGCGACCTTCATGATCCTCGGCGAGGTCTGCACCCGCCGCTGCTCGTTCTGCGACGTCGCCCACGGCCGGCCCAAGCCGCCGGACGCGAACGAACCGGCCAACCTGGCCCGCACCGTCGCCGACATGGGCCTGAAGTACGTGGTCATCACCAGCGTCGACCGCGACGACCTGCGCGACGGCGGCGCCCAGCATTTCGTCGACTGCATCGCGGCGGTGCGCGAGCAGAGCCCGCGCACCAAGATCGAAGTGCTGACTCCCGACTTCCGCGGCAAGGGCCGGATGGAACGCGCGCTGGATATCCTCAACACCAACCCGCCGGACGTGTTCAACCACAACGTCGAGACCGTGCCGGACCTGTACACCAACGTGCGCCCGGGCGCCGACTACCAGTGGTCGCTGACCCTGCTGCAAAAGTTCAAGGCCCAGCATCCGCAGGTCGCGACCAAGTCCGGGATCATGCTCGGCCTGGGCGAGACCATGGAGCAGGTGCAGGCGACCTTGCGCGACCTGCGCGCGCACGATGTCGACATGATCACCATCGGCCAGTACCTGCAGCCGACCCCGCACCACCATCCGGTGCTGCGTTACTGGACCCCGGAAGAGTTCAAGGAACTCGAGGTCTACGGCATGTCGCTGGGCTTCACCCACGTCGCCTCGGGCCCGCTGGTGCGTTCCTCGTACCACGCCGACCGGCAGGCGATCGATGCGGGGTTCGCGGTCGCCTGAGCCAGGCGCATGCCCACCCGGGCGATCGCGGCGTTCACAGCGTCCGATCGCCGGCTGCGCGCGCCGGGCTCGGCCCGGCTGACGCAAGTCCATCAGCGACGCAGCGCGCAAGGCCCCGATTACTGGAACTGGCTGCAAGTAGCCGCAACTGGCCCGATCGACCGTGCCCTTGTTCTTGGGCCAGGCTGGTCGCTGCGCCCAGCCGGCGCAACGGCCTGCCTCGCCGAAGAACCGTGTCGAGCTGCGGCGCCGGCGCCGCCCGCTCGACCCAGTGCGCAAACGAATTCCGGGCGATTGCACGGCCAATCCGTGCCCGATCCCACCGTTCTAACGCCCGGCTAACGTCCGCGGGCGTCAACCTGAACCAGATTCATGCCCGCAACAGGTAATTTCGCGCGGTGGCGTGACAGCACAGGCAACTTTCGGCACTGTGGACTGGTCGAAAGCCGCTACATCCTTTAGCCGCTGCACAGATCCGGCACCCGCGCCGGGAAGACTCCGCGATGACCCTCAAGAACACGCGTACCCTGACCCTGCTTGCAGGCCTCCTGCTGACCGCGCCGCTGGCGCTGTTGGCGCGACCCGACGCCGCCGGCGCGGGCGGTTTGCCCAATGCGCCCACCGCCGACCAGTCGACGGCCGCGCAGATGGTCTACGGCCTGCTGTCCGACAGCCGCTACGCCTACCGGCCGCGCGCGCTCGACGATGCGCTGTCGGCCGACATGTACAAGCGCTATCTCGAATCGCTCGACGCCGGCAAGCAGTTCTTCACTGCCGCCGACATCGCCAAGTTCGATGTCTACAAGACCAAGCTCGACGACGCGATCAAGAGCGGCGATCTGTCGCCCGCGTACACGATCTTCGCCGCCTACAAGCAGCGCGTCGACGAACGCGTCGCCTACGCGCGCGGCCTGCTCAAGCAGCCGGGCAACTTCGATTTCACCGGCAAGGACCGCTACGACTACGACCGCAAGGATGCGCCCTGGGTCGCCGACACGGCGGCGCTGGACGCGTTGTGGAAACAGTCGGTGCGCAACGATTGGCTGCGCCTGAAGCTGGCCGGCAAGAAGAACGACGACATCGCCAAGACCCTGGACAAGCGCTACGCCAACCTCGCCAAGGGCATCGGCGAGATCAAGGGTGAGGACCTGTTCCAGACCTTCGTCAACAGCTACGCCAACGCGATCGATCCACACACCGATTACCTGACGCCGAAGTCGGCGGAAAACTTCAACATGACCATGTCGCTGTCGCTCGACGGCATCGGCGCGCTGCTGCAGAAGCAGGACGACGTGGTCGCGATCCGCGAAGTGATTCCCGGCGGTCCGGCCGCGCGCAGCAGCCTGCTCAAGCCCGGCGACCGCATCGTCGGCGTGGGCCAGGGCGAAAGCGGCGCGATGGAGGACGTGATCGGCTGGCGCATCGACGACGTGGTCGCCAAGATCCGCGGCGCCAAGGGCACCAAGGTGCGCCTGGACATGATCCCGGCCGAAGCCGGCCTGGACAGCAAGCCCAACCGGATCGTGCTGGTGCGCGACAAGGTGCGCCTGGAAGACCAGGCCGCCAAGTCCGAGATCATCAACGTGCCGCCGGCCGACGGCGCGCCGGCCAAGCGCATCGGCGTGATCAAGCTGCCGGGCTTCTATCAGGACTTCGAAGGCCGCCGCAAGAACGCCAACGACTATGCCTCGGCTACCCGCGACGTCGCCAAGCTGCTGACCAAGCTGCGCGCCGACAAGGTCGACGGCGTGGTCCTGGACCTGCGCAACAACGGCGGCGGTTCGCTCAACGAAGCGGTCGAATTGACCGGTCTGTTCATCGATCGCGGCCCGGTGGTGCAGGTGCGCGAAGCCGGCGGCCGGGTCCAGGTCGACAGCGACACCGATTCGGGCATCGCCTGGGAAGGTCCGCTGGCGGTGTTGATCAACCGCGGTTCGGCCTCGGCCTCTGAAATCTTCGCCGGCGCCATCCAGGATTACGGGCGTGGCTTGGTGATCGGTGAAACCACCTTCGGCAAGGGCACGGTGCAGAATCTGGCCGACCTCGACCGTTGGCCGGCCAACGAAGGCCCGCGCTTCGGCCAGGTCAAGCTGACCATCGCCCAGTTCTTCCGCGTCAGCGGCGGTTCGACCCAGCACAAGGGCGTGGTGCCCGACATCGCCTTCCCGGTGTCGGTCGACGCGACCGAGTACGGCGAGAGCACCTACGACAACGCCTTGCCGTGGACCAAGATCGCGGCCGTCCCGCACACCAGCTACGGCAATTTCGCGCCGCTGCTGCCGAAGCTGGAATCCCTGCACAGCAGCCGCATCGTCGGCGACAAGGAATTCCAGTGGTGGTCGCAGGACGTGGCAGAGTTCCGCGAGGAGCGCGCCAAGAAGTGGATCTCGCTCAACGAAGTCGAGCGCCGCGCCGAGCGCGATCGCGAAGACGGCAAGCGCAAGCAGCGTCAAGCCGAGCGCAAGCAGCTGGGCCTGGACCTGGACCCGCTGGGCGACGATTCCAACGACGACGGCCTGGCCGCCTCCGAGCGCGACATCGCCAAGGACGCGGCGCGCGAGAAGCTCGCCGAGAAGCGTCCGGACCCGCTGCTGCGCGAATCGGCGGCGATCCTGGCCGACGCGGTGCGTCTGCTCAACGCCGACCGCAAGCTGTCGGCGCAGGTGCTGCCGACCGCGACCGCGCCGGGGCATTGGGCCGACTGAAGCCGGTTCGCTGAACGTTCGACCGAAAGCGCGCCTTGATGGCGCGCTTTCTTTTTGTGCGTGGCGTGGTGCGTCGGCGGCGCGGTGTTCGGGTCAATGAGGTGCGCGTCGCTGGTATCGCCGTGGCCATGGCGGACGCCCCCGCGGAATCCGCGAACACACGAGCCGTTATCGACTGGACCGAGCCTTGGCTTACCGAGCCATCGCCAGTTTTCGGACCGTGCCTACGCGCAAAATCCGACCTGAATCGGCCCTCAAAACCCGACCCCGCCACGGGCAAGATGCGGATAGCGAGACCCCGGGATCAAGCCTAGTCTTGCGCCATGAACGCCAAATCCCACATCCGCAAGCCCGTTACCGGCGCTGTCACCGATAAGCCGGTTGCCCCCACGCCCGCGATCGACAAGCTCGAACAGGCACGAGTCCTGCTGGAGGCCGGCGAGCCGTCGCTGAGCGAACTGGCCGAAGCGGTCGGCCTGAGCCCGTCGCACCTGCAGCGCCGCTTCAGCGCGCGCTTCGGTCTGAGCCCGGCCGAATACCTCGCCCAGCGCAAGCTCGGCAGCCTGCGCTCGGCATTGCGCGAAGGCAGCGATGTCAGCGCGGCGCTGTACGACGCCGGCTACGGCTCGCCCTCGCGCGTGTACGAAAGCGGCGCGGCGCGCCTGGGCATGACCCCGGCGCGCTACCGCGCCGGCGGCGCCGGCGAGCAGATCCGCTGGAGCCTGACCCAGACCGAATTGGGCACCGCGCTGGTCGCGACCACCGCGCGCGGCATCTGCATGGTCGAACTCGGCGACGATGCGCAAGCCCTGCAGGCCAAGCTGCACAGCGAATTCCCGCAGGCCACGCTGGAGCGCGTCGACGCCGGCCGCGACGAATTCCTGGCGCCGCGCGTGCGCGCGGTCGCGCAGACCCTCGGCGGCAAGCGCGAAACCGTTGCGGTGGACCTGATCGGCACCGCCTTCCAGAAAAAAGTCTGGGACGCGCTGATGAAGATTCCGCCGGGGCAGACCCGCAGCTACGAACAGATCGCGCAGCAGGTCGGTTCGCCGCGCGGCGCGCGCGCGGTGGCGCAGGCCTGCGCGAACAATCGCGTGGCGGTGGTGGTGCCGTGTCATCGGGTGGTGCGTGGCGATGGCTCGCTGGGCGGCTATCGCTGGGGTCTGCCGCTCAAGGAGAAGCTGTTGCAGCGTGAGCAGGCGGCTTGAACTAACGCGACCTCGCTCGCGGCAAGCCGTACCCGGTGATCGCGCGCAAGCAGGTCGCGCTGCCGGTAGCTTCGATGCGGCGATGGCAAGGCAAACGCAACGGTCTTGGCTGGAACATGCCGCCGGCTGCGTCGGGGCGAACGCCGCGAGGCGCTTGCCAGGTTCGATGCAGCGATGGCGACTCGGCGCTGTTACGACAAGGTGGCGAGCCAGCGGCCGATGGGCACGCCGATGACGATCCCGATGCTCAATCCAGCGAGAAACTTGCGTTTCAGCGGGTCGGATACGCCCCAGACGCTCTTTTTATCCGCGCCCTTCTTGAAAATGCCCGGCTCGCTTTTTTTATCCACGGCCTTCTTGAAGATGCTCGACCAGGTTTCTTCATCCGCGCCCTTCTTGAACATGCCCGACTCCCTCCGACCGTGAGTGCGAAGCGGCCCGCGTGCTACGGCCCGCGGTGCGACGCCGCCAATCCTGGACCCGCCCGCGCACGGGGTAAAGCGGCGAGGGCCCAGGATTCGCGCGCCCGTGGCGATGCATCCACCCGACCGCCGTCCGTCATGCCGCCCGGGCAGCGGCCGGCGGAGTCGATGCCGATCGAGTCGATGCCGGCCGTTAAACCCGCATGGCCGCAACCGTCATGCCTTACCCGCGCCGCTTGCGCGTTGCCCTCGGCGCATCGCGGGTCGGCAGCTCCAGGCCGTGCTTGACCACGTCGAACACCAGGTGGGTGTCGTAGCGCTTGACGTTGCCCTCGTCGAGGAACAGGCGGTCGACCACCTGCCGGCAATGGGCGACGCCGGTGGTGGCCAGGATCACCAGGTAGTCCCATTCGCCGGCCAGGGTGTAGCACTGCTGGACTTCGGGCGCGGCGCGCACGCGGGCGTGGAAGGCGGCGTTGCCCTCGGCCGACTCGCGCTCCATCGTCACCCACACCGCGGCCAGGGTGCTGCCCAGCGCCAGGGGGTCGAGCACCGCCACCTGCCGCATCAGGCCGTCCTGGCGGTAGCGGGTCATGCGGCGCTGCACCGCGCTGGGCGACAGGCCCACGGCCTCGCCCAGTTCGCTCAGGGTCACTGACGCATCTTGCTGCAGGAGTTCGAGCAACTTGTGGTCGAACTCGTCCAAAACCAGGGGGCTACCATTCATGCAAGATTTTTGCGTCTGTACGGGCAATAATTCAACCGTAATTTGAATGACATCGATACGCTATTCTCGATCCCACCGCACGAAGAATTTTTATGTGTGGGTTCGCTCCCCCAACCCCTTACATACGGACGCCCCCGGGATGTCCCGGTACGTGACGCAAGCCGCCGTGCCCGAACAGATCGGCGAGATTCTCGCGCTGATCCGCGAACACGGCCCCAATCCCTGGAATTTCCTGCCCGACGTCGAGCTGGCCGCGCACTTGTCGGCGATCCGGCTCGGCCGCACGCAGGCCATCGTCGCGCTGCACGAAGGCGAAATTGTGGCTGTCGTCACATTCGAGCCGAGCGACGCTTTCCACCGCTATCAGCCCGACGGTCGCGAGATCGAATGGCAGGGCCATGTCGGCGAGGTCGTGGTCCATCGCGAGCATCGCGGTCAGGGGCTGGGCACCCGGCTGCTCAAGGCGGCGGTGGGGCGGCTGCTGCAGATGGGATTGGTCGAGATCTATGTCGAACGCCACGAGGAGAACGAGGGCTCGGCGGGGATGATGCGCAAGGCCGGTTTCGTGGTGATCGACGTGTTCGACGATCCGCGCCGCCGCGATGTCGGCAGCCGTCGCACTTCGGTGTCGCGTTACGGGCCGCATCCGTGATGAAGGGGCGTACGCGTTGCCGCGTGCGCCGGAGCGTGGGGGCGTGGTGCGGGTAAGGCGGGCGGGTTGTGTCGCGTCGATTGATTGATCGGTGGTGGGTGCCGGACTCGTCGTGACCAAGCGGCGATGGCGCGGGCCGGGTGTCGCCGCGGCCCGTCCCATCCAGCGGCGGATTCGCATCGACCGGTCGCGCGTTTGTTTTCGCAATGGCTCGCATGGATCGCGGCGAACGACTTCGCGGGCGGCGTGGCGATCGCCCGACCCCACGAATCGTTAAAGGCTGACTCAAGTTTTTCTCGCTGCTGTTTTTCCCGCGTTCGCGCCAAGCTGTTCCTTTTCTCTTCCGCCGTTCTCTCCCCCCGAGTACCCGCGTCATGAGCGCCGCTCCCTCGTCTTCTCAATCCCGCGCGCCCAGCGCGCTCGCCGTCGCGCTCGCCCTGGGCTCGGTGTACGTGCTGTGGGGGTCGACCTACCTCGGCATCCGCTTCGCGCTGCACAGCTATCCGCCGTTCCTGCTGGGCGCGGCGCGCATGTTCCTGGCCGGCGTGATCATGTACGCGGTGCTGCGCTGGCGCGGCGTGCCGGCGCCGACGCGCAAGCAATGGCGCACCTTGTGGGTGCTGTCGATCTGGATGGTGCTGCTGTCCAACGGTCTGGTGAATCTGGCCGAGACTCAGGTCGATTCGGGACTCGCGGCGATCGCGGTCGCCTCGATGCCGTTGTTCGCCGGCGTGTTCGCGATGCTGCGCGGACGGCACCCGTCGAAGGTCGAATGGATCGGCCTGGCGATCGGTTTTCTCGGGGTGATCTGGCTCAACGCCGGCGGCAAGCTGTCGGCGTCCACGCTCGGCCTGGTGTGCCTGATCGTCGCGCCGATCGCCTGGGCCTGGGGCTCGATCTGGAGCCGCGACCAGGACCTGCCGTCGCCGTTCATGGCCGCCAGCGCGCAGATGCTGACCGGCAGCGTGTGGATGCTCGGCGCGGCCGTGGTCACCGGCGAACGCATTACATCGATGCCCACCTTCGGCGCCACGGCGGCGTTGCTGTACTTGGTCGTGGCCGGTTCGATCTTCGGCTTCACCGCCTACATCTGGCTGCTGCACCACGTGCGTCCGGCGTTGGCGACCAGCTATGCCTACGTCAATCCGCCGATCGCGGTGCTGTTCGGCGCATTGCTCGCCGGCGAGCGTTTCACCTCGCACGACCTGGGCGCGATGGCGGTGATCTTGGTCGGCGTGGGCATCATCACCCTGGCCAAGGCGCGCGCGGGCAAGCCCGTGCCAGCGGCGGCGCCGGCGATCGGCCCGGTGGCCGCGGCCGAACCGCGCGAGCCCGCGTCGACGGAAGTAACCGATCTGGAGAAACGCGCATGAGCACCCCGACCGACCGCCGCGGGCTGTGGATCGCGGTCGCGTCCTTCGTGCTGTGGGGGCTGATGCCGCTGTACTGGCATCTGCTCAACGCGGTGCCGTCGCTGCAGATCGTCGCCCATCGAATCGTCTGGAGCACCTTGCTGGTGACCGCGTGGCTGTGCTGGAAGTTCGGCCGGCATTGGTTGCGCGACATCCTGCGCGAACCGCGCAAGGCGGCGATGCTCGCGCTCAGCGGCGTGCTGATCGCGTTCAACTGGGGCTTGTACATCTGGGCGGTCAACGCCGGCCATGTGATCGAGACCAGCCTGGGCTATTTCATCGGGCCGCTGGTCAGCGTGATGCTCGGCGTGCTGTTCCTGGGCGAACGCCTGCGCGCGGTGCAGTGGCTGGCGATCGCGCTGGCCTTCGCCGGCGTGCTGTGGCTGACCTTCCAGTACGGCCGGCCGCCGCTGATCGCGCTCGGCCTGGCGGTGTCGTTCGCGGTGTACGGCCTGGTGCGCAAACTGGTCGCGGTCGAAGCGGTGACCGGCCTGGGCGTGGAGAACGTCTATCTGTTCGCGCCGGCGCTGGCGCTGATGCTGTGGGGCGAGACCCACGGCCAGGGCGGTTTCGTCGGCGGCTGGGGCTGGGGCACCGACGTGCTGCTGGTGATCGCCGGCGCGCTCACCGCGTTGCCGCTGATCGGCTTCGCCTATGCGGTGCGGCGAGTGTCGCTGACCGCGATCGGCCTGCTGCAATACGTCGCGCCGACCTTGCAGTTCCTGATCGGCGTGCTGATCTTGCGCGAGCCGTTCAATGCCGAGCGCGCGATCGGGTTCGTGATCATCTGGATCGGCCTGGCGGTGTTCGCCAGCGAGGGGTTGCTGCGGTCGCGGCGGATGGCGGCGGCGCAAGCGGCTTGAGCTTCAGTCGAACAAGCCTTCGAGCCAGCCTTTGACCAGCACATAGGCCACAACCCCCAGCACAGCGATGACTCCACGACGCCAGGCGCCTTCATGCCAGCGCCGTTTGCGCGCGCGATGGCGGATGTGTTGACGGGCCTGGGACGTGGACAAGGTCGCGCCGGCGTTCTGTTGCGCCTGCAGCCGCTGAGGAAAGGTCGCGCCCGGCGCGGCCGCGGATGCCGGCTGCGCGCGTGCCGCGGCGACCGGCGTGTGCGCGACCAGGTAGCCGTCGATTTCCGCATCGCTCATCGCCGGCTCCCAGTCCTCGACGAACGCGGCCGCGATGCGCCGTCGCAGGGCCAGCGTGGTGACGTAAGCGGTATCGATCGCAATGCCGTAGCCGTTCAACATGATGACCAGTGGCGCGTAACGTCGGGTGCTGGCGGCGCTCTGACCGCTGACCCGTTGCATCCACACCGGCAGTCGACCGCGGTAGCGGGCCGGATCGCGTACGCACACCTGCAATGTTTCGATGTAGCGCCCGAACTGGTAGATGTAATTGCGCCGGATGCCGACGACGTCGCGCCAGTCGATCAAGCCGAAGTCGGGCGAGTGGATGCCGGCCGCATCGATGCGCAATTCGCGCGGTTGCAGGCGATGACGCAGCAGCCAGATCCAGCCGGCGACGAGCGCGACGGCGGCCATGAGCAACGCCCCCAGATAGTCGGCGGCGTGCCAACCGCAGTAGGCGATGGTGGCGACAAACAAGGCCATGAGCGGCGTGCCGACGGTCAGCGAGCGCGGCAACGATGCGGTGCCGCGCAATTCCTTGTGCGCCAGCGCCGCGCGCAGTGGCTTGCGCGGATCGTCGCCGCGACTGTGATCGATGCGGTGGATCGCCCGCAAGCACAGCGCGAGGCCGCCGATGCAGAGCGACAACAATGCCAATTTCAGATAAGGAGTGTGGCTTTCTAGCGCGTCGTTATCGAGCGCCACCACCATCGCGAGCACGCCCGATGCGTAGGCTGCGCCGATCCACAAGCGCCTGCGAGTCGCGTTGTTCATCCATGCCCGAGCGTTGCCCCTGATTGCGGCCCACTCTAGAGCGAATGCAAGGCCAATTGAAGCATCGGGCACGCCGTCGCCGACGTGCCCGATGCGGCGCTCATCACAAAGCCCGCAGCGCCGAAGTCACCGGCAAGGTCGCCGCGCGCAGCGCCGGGAACAGGCCGCCGACGAAGCCGATCGCCAAGGCCCACTTCAGGCCGCTCCACAGCAACTCGCCGGTGACGCGGAAGTCGAAGGTCAGCTGACCCACGCCGCCGGCGATGGTCGAGGCGGTGTAGCCGTTGAAGATCAGCCACGCGAGCGCGCCGCCGATCAAACCGCCGAGCAAGGCCAGCAGCATCGTTTCCAGCATCACCGCGACCACCACCGGCAGACCGCGGAAGCCGATCGCGCGCAGGGTCGCGATCTCGCGCGCGCGGGTGGCGACGGTGGCGAACATGGTGTTGAGCGCGCCGAACACCGCGCCGATCGCCATGATCGAACCGACCACGATGCCGATGATGCGGATCACGTTGGTCATCTGTTCGGATTGCTTGGCGAAATACTCCGCGGTGGTGGTGGTGTCGACCTGCAGCCGCGGGTCGCCGGCCAGCGCGGCCTTGAACGCCTTGAACTGCTTGGCGTCGCTGAGCTTGGCGATGACCGCGTTGCGCGAGGCGCCGCGGCGGTAGGTGGACGCGACCATGTCGGCGTCGGCCCACACTTCCGAATCCGTCGCGTCGCCGGCTTTGAAGATGCCGACCACGGCCCACTGCTCGCTGCCCAGGCGGATCTGCTTGCCGACCTCCATGCCGGCGAACTGACGCTGCGCGCCGCTGCCGACCACCACTTCGCGCTTGCCGGTCTCGAACTTGCGGCCCTGCACGATCTTGATCTGCGGCCGCACCTGCCAGGCACGATCGCCGACCCCGCGCAACTGCACGCTGCCGTCTTCGTCGGGCTTGCCGCCCTTGATCGGCAGGTTCGCGGCGACCACCGTTTCCGGCGAGGCCAGCGGCCGGCCGTCGGCGGCGCGGGCGATGCCGGGCGCCTGTTCGATGACGTTGATGCTGGCCAGGTCCAGGGTCGACATCACCTCGGCCGCGGACGCGCCGCGCAGCACCATCGCGGTGTCGTCGCTGCCGGTGCGCGCGAGCGTTTCCCTGTAGCCCTCGGCCATCGACAGCATCGCCACCAACACCGCGACCACGCCGGCGATGCCGATCACCACCACCGACGAGGAACCCGCGCGCTGGCTCAACGTGCTGATGCCGACGCCGGCCACCGACGCGGCCTGCTGGCCGCTGCGCGTGAGCAGCATCCACAAGGCGAACGCGACGGCGAGGCCGAGCAACACCGGCCACGGCGCCAGCGCCCAGGCCACCAGGCCGGCGGCCAGGGCGGCGAAGATCAGCAGGCCGCGTAAGAACGATAGGAATTTTTTCATGTGCGCTCTCCGTTAGCGTCCGGCCAATGCATCGACGATGTTCAGGCGCATGGCGCGGATCGCCGGCAAGAGGCCGACCAACAGACCGATGCCGACCATCAGCATCAGCGCCACCGACCAACTGTGCCAACCGATCCGCGGCACGTTGATCGCGCCGTTGCTGCCGGCGTTGACGATCGGGCCGAGTCCATCGGCCAAGGCCACGCCGATCACGCCGCCCAGCAACAGCAGCAATACCGATTCGGCCAGCACCAGCATCAACACGCTGCGGTCGGGGAAACCGATGGTCTTGAGCACGGCCAGTTCGGAGGTGCGTTCGCGCACCGCCTGGGCCATGGTGTTGCCGGTCAGCAGCACCAGGGTGAAGAACACCGCGCCCATGATCGAGCCGACGATCAGGCCGATGTCGGCCATCTGCTTCATCCAGCTCGCTGTCGCCGCCGCTTCGGTCTGGGTCTTGGTCTCGTGATCGGAATTGGCCGAGATCGCGTCGATGGCCTTGGCCACGCGGTCGCTCTGGCTCGCGTCCTTCACTTCGGTGACGTACCAGCCGACCTGGCCGCGGTTGTAGGGCGTGGAATCGTCGAAGTACTTCCAGTGCAGCAGGATCATCTGGTCGAACCAGCCGCCGGATTTCTTGTCGGTGGCCGCGAGCGTGCCGACGATGTCGAAGCTCCAGTTCTTGCTGCCGTCGCTGCTGGTGAAGATGGTCGACTGCAGCGGCAGTTTCTGTCCGACCTTCCAGTTGAAGCGCTTCATCAGCCCTTCGCCGACCAGCACGCCGGTGCGGGTGGCGGCGAAGGCCTTGCGGTGCGCGGCGGACACGGCCATTTCCGGATACAGATCCAGATAGTTGTCGGCCACGCCGAAGCTGAAAATCTGGTTGTGCGGATCCTGATAGGCGCCGCCGAACCAGTTCGCGTAAGTGACTTGCTTGACGCCCGGCACCTGGGCGATGCGCTCGTTGAGCGACATCGGCAACGGCTGGATGAACGACAGGCGCGAACCGGTCTGCAGTCGCTTGACGCCGTTGGCGCTGTTGCCGGCCTGTTCGAAACTTTCGCGCACGCCGTCGAGCAGGCCGAACAGCAGGAACGCGGCGATGATCGACAGCAAGGTCAGCGCCGTGCGCGTCTTGCGCCGCATCAGCTCGGCCCAGATCAGATGGAAATATTTCATGATGGCCGCTCCCGACTCATGCCGCGTGCGACTGCTGCTCGACCAGGGTGCCCTTGTCGAGGTGCAGGGTGTGGGTGGCGTACTCGGCGGCCTTGGGGTCGTGGGTCACCATGACGATGGTCTTGCCGTGTTCGCGGTTGAGCAGTTGCAGCAGGTTGAGGATTTCCTCGGCCGCGTGCCGGTCCAGATCGCCGGTGGGTTCGTCGCAGATCAGCAGAGTCGGGTCGGACACGATCGCGCGCGCGATCGCCACGCGCTGCTGCTGGCCGCCGGACAGTTCGTTCGGGCGGTGGCTGCGGCGGTCGGCCAGGCCGACCAGGGTCAGGGCGATTTCGGCGTTGCGCTTGCGCTGGGCGCCGTTCAACGGCGACAGCAGCAGCGGCAGTTCGACGTTGCGTTGCGCGGTCAGGGCCGGCATCAGGTTGTAGAACTGGAATACGAAGCCGACATGGCGGCTGCGCCACTGCGACAACTGGCCGGCGCTGAGGCGATCGATGCGCTCGCCTTCGATGGTGATTTCACCGCCGGTGGGATTGTCCAGTCCGCCGATCAGGTTGAGCAGCGTGCTCTTGCCCGAACCCGACGGGCCCATCAGCGCGACGAAATCGCCCTTGGCGATATCCAGGTTGATGCCGTGCAGCACTTCGACCTTTTCCGGGCCGCGCTGGTAAGTCTTGGTGAGGTTTTTGATCGAAACCAGGGTGTCCATCTTCGACGTCCTCAAGCGTAGGGATTGCGGTGAAAGGAGCCAACACGCGCCGCGCGCGGGTCGCGGATCGGTACAGCGGCCGCGTATGGCGGCCGGTTCGGAAGTCCGGCACGGCCGCTTGGGTCGCGGCCGTGGTGATCGTGGCGGTGCGCGCGCCAGGCGCGGTGATCGCCCGGTTGCGTTACTTCGACCTTGCGTACTCCGAGGTTGCGCTGGTTCGAGGTTGCCTTACTTCGACGAATCGGCGTCGCCGGTTTCGACACGCACGCGCGATCCGTCTTTCAGCGAATCGGGCGGATCGAGCACGACGGTCTCGCCGCCGCTCAGGCCGGCGGTCACTTCGCGATCCTCGCCGAGCTTGCGGCCCAGGCTGACCTGGGTCTGCGCGACCTT
Organism: Lysobacter capsici; assembly: GCF_014779555.2. NCBI lineage: Bacteria > Pseudomonadati > Pseudomonadota > Gammaproteobacteria > Lysobacterales > Lysobacteraceae > Lysobacter > Lysobacter capsici. Next base: position 5,152,491 of record NZ_CP094357.1, on the reverse strand, counting down.
GTCGTCGTTGACCACGAAGGCCACGTCCTTGCCGTCGCGCTGGGCCAGCGCGTTGGCGGGAATCATCGCGCTGGGCTTGGTCTGCTTGGGCTGGTCGGGCTTGGCCGCTTCCAGGAAGCTGACCCGCACGCCCATGTCCGGGACGATGCGCGCGTCGCGGGTCTTGATCGCGATGCGCACCTTGACCGTGGCCTTGCCGCGGTCGGCGGTGGGAATGATCGCGATCACTTCGGCCGGGATCTTCCAGTCCGGATACGCGTTGAGCACCGCCTCGACCGGCATCTTCGGCTGCACGCGGCCGATGAAGGATTCGCCGACGTCGACTTCGATCTCGAGCGAATCCATGTCGACGATGGTGCCGATGCCGGTGCGGGTGAAGCCGCCGCCGGCCGACAGCGGCGAGACGATTTCGCCCGGCTGCGCGGCCTTGGCGGTGACCACGCCGGAGAACGGCGCGCGCACGATGGTGTTGTCCACGCCCAGGTCGGAGATGCGCAGGCTGTCCTGCGCGACCTTGACGTTGCGCTGCGCGGTCAGCAACTGCGCGCGCAGCGAGTCGCGGCTGGCGACGGCCTGGTCGTACTGCGACTTCGACACCAGTTGCTGTTTGACCAGCGACGACAGCCGCGTGGCGTTGACCTCGGCTTCCTTGAGCTGGGCCTGCACGCGCTGGGTGTCGCTTTGCGCGGCGCCGAGCTGGGCGGCGGTGAGTTCGCGCTGGGCGTTGGCATCGATCGGGTCGAGCGTGGCCATGACCTGGCCTTCCTCGACGCGCTGGCCTTCTTCGATCATCACCTCGCGCACCTTGCCGGTGATCTTGGCCGAGACCGTGGCCATGCGCCGCGCGACCACATAGCCGGTGGCGTCGAGCACCGACGCGCCCGCGCCGCCGCCGATCGCGGTGACCGTGGCGGTCTGGACCTTGGCGCCGGCGTCGCGGCCGAACAGCTTCCAGCCCATGACGATCAGCGGCACCAGGAACAGCAGCGCCAGGCCGATCACCAGCAGGCGACGGCGACCCGAAGGCTCCGGCGCGCGGTTGCGGTCGATGCGCAGTTCCTTCAACAGGTCAGCCGATGCACTCATGGTCTCAACCGATACGCCAGATGACGCCTAGTGTGAACGTCGCGAAGGGCGCGCGCCAACCTGCTGAAAGTCAGTTTCTGTCAGCCCTGGAGTCGGCGGTTTTGCATGACAAGTGTCATTCGCGGTGTGCGTGCGCGCGCCGGCATCGAGCCCGCGACGGCTCGAAGCCAGACTGTAGGAGCTGCGCGAGCTGCGACCGCGATACCGCAAGCGCCGTCGCAAGCGCGATGTCGCGGTCGCAGCTTGCGCAGCTCCTACAGTCGGGCTTCGCGGGATGCGCCATCGGCGAGGTTCGCGTCGGCAGCAACCCCGCCGGATCAGTAATCGGCGGGGTTGGCGCTGAAATTCACCGGCACGGTGATGTTGACGCAGCCGCCGGCCGGCAGCGCCGTCGCGCTCAGGGTGATGGCGTTGCCGCCGGCCGCGCCGCCGCTCGCCGCCGAGCAGGTGCCGCCGCCGGTGCCGGCGCAGGTCCATGGACCGCTCAAGGTCACGCCTGGGGGCAGGGTGTCGGTGATGGTCGCGCCCGCGGCCGGGTCGGCGCCGGCCGCGTTGCAGGCGCGGATCGTGTAGGTGCTGCTGCCGCCGGGCGTGTAGGTGGTCGGCACGTCGGCCTTGGTGATCGACAGCGCGCTGGTGCCCAGGCGGTTGGTGAAGGTGCAGGTGACCGCCTGCGCCTGACCGTTCGCGGCCGCGCCGATCACCGACACCGGCAGGGTGATGTTGACGCTGGTGCCGGTGCCGGTCGCGACCGTGGCGCCGGCGCCGTTCACGCAGGCGTAGGTGCTGACGTACAGCGCGGTGGTCGCGGCGGTCGGCACTTCGGTCACGGTGGTGGTGATCGCGGTGGTGGCGATGTTCTGGGCGACGGTGAGATCGGGCGCTCCCGACGCGCTGTTGTGATACAGGGTGCGGAAGTTGGTGGTGCCGTTGTGGCCGGCGGCGATGGCGAAGGCGGTGCCGCCGATGCCCAGGTCGAAGCGGCCGGTGGCGCCGGTCGGATTGAGCTGCTTGATCACCCGCACCACCGGCTTGATCTCGATCATGTAGTCCTCGACCTCGCCGCTGTCGAGGCGGCCGGTCGGGGTGGCGGTGCTGAGCTGGCTGCCCTGGGTCGCGCGCAGGCGCACGTAGCTGCGGCCGGCGGTGGTCGCGACCGGCACGGTCCAGTTGAGCGTGGTCGTGGTCGCGCCGCTGGCCACCGCGTTGCATACGCCTTCGCCGCCGTCGAACACGCCGTTGCGGTTGAAGTCGATCCAGCCGCACACGGTGCCGGCGGCGGTGCTGCCGCTCAGGCTCGGGGTGAGCGCGTAGGCCTGCCCGATCAGGCCGGTGTGCAGGGTCGCCAGTGGCGTGGTCAGGCCGTCTTCGTCGGCGCCGTCGCCGGCCCCGCCGTTGTTGTCGGCGCCGGCCGCGACCGCGTTCGGGCTCGGGGTGACCGCGGGCGTGTCGTTGAACACGTTGGGGTTGTCGACGTCGACGCTGGCGCCCAGGCGGATGCCGTCGACGATGTGGCTCGCCGCCACGCCCGCGTCGTAGCTGGCCGGCGCGTCGCCGAAGTCTTCGTCGACGCTGGTGGTGACCATGTAGCCGTCGTCGCCGAGCGCGTTGCCGAGGGTGGCGTTGAAGACGTTGCGGGTGCCGGACATGCCGACGTTGAGGGTCACCGAGGTCACCGTGCCGTTGACGCGCAGGCTGCCGCAGCCGGCGAGCTGGGTGGCCGGGGCGGTGGCGGTGGTGCAATTGGTGCCGTTGTAGGTCGGGTTGACCAGGTCGAACGAACTGCCGCCGCCCAGGGTCTGCAGATTGACCGCGCCGCCGAGCAGGGTGAAGGTCGCGCCGGCCGGCACCGAGCTGGCGATGGCGTGGGTGGCGCGGGCGGCGGTGATGGTGACCGTGTCGCCGGTGATGCTGCGCACGCTGCCCAGGCCGACGAAGTGGATGATCGGATTGGTGACCGGCCGGCTGAAGCCGATCGTCAAGGTGCCGATGTTCGGGCAGGCGACCGTGGCCGCGGCATTGCTGGCGAAATTGCAGGCCGCGCCCAGGGTCTGCATCTGGATGCCGGTGGTCGTGGTCGGCACGTTCGGAGTGAACATCGCCGAGGTGGCGCCACCCAGGGTGGTCAGCGGCACGTTGTTGGCGACGATCTGGACGTTCGCGCCGGTAACCGTATAGGTCGTGGTCAGCGTCGAGGGATACGGCTTGGTCGACGCGCTGTTGAAGCCGATGGTGCCGCTGGCGGTGGCGTTGTGGACCTGTGCCGCGCCGGCCCCGGAACTCCATAACCCGAGAGCGGCGGCCAGGCCGGCGCTGGCGGCCAGCAGTGCGATACGGTGCCCAGGCCGTTGAAAACGCGCTTCGATCGCCATGTCCTACCCCCGAGTGATGCAGTGCAGACCTCGCGTCCGGCGAGGGCCCCTGTGAGTGCAGTGCTGTTTCACTCTACGTGAGACACAACCAGTACGGATTCATGCCCTTTAGGCGCTTACGCAATTTGTGCCGATGTGCGGACAAATTAGTGATGAATAGCGCTATCGCCCCAAAGCCATCCGTAAAGCTAGCCGCATAAAAGACTCTTATCGGGTGTTCTTGTCTACATACATAAGTGGCTATTGGCACACAGATACAACAAAAAACCCGCCCGGCTTGCGCCGGACGGGTCGTTTGGGGTGCTGAAGCGGTTGTGGGCGCTGGTGGTGCCGGGTCAGTAGGCGCCCGGGTTCGGGCTGAAATTCACCGGCACCTGCACATTGATGCAGGCGCCGACCGGCAGGACCACGCCGGTCAGCTGCACGCTGTTGCCGCCGGCCGCGCCGCCGCTGGCCGCGCAGGTGCCGCCGCCGGTGCCGGCGCAGGTCCACGGGCCGCTCAGGGTCACGCCATTGGGCAGCGGGTCGTTGACCGTGGCGCCGTTGGCCACGGCCGGGCCGGTGAGGTTGCAGGCGCGCAGGGTGTAGGTCGTGGCGCCGCCCGGGGTGTAGCTGGTGGCATTGCCGACTTCGCCCTTGACCAGGCTCAGCGCGATGTTGACCGCGATCGGCGCGGGGACCTGGGCGCACTGCGGGTTGCCCGCGGCGGGGCAGGTCGGCAGCGGATCGGGGTCGCCGCCGCCGGCCACCGCGACGGTGTTGGTCGGGGTGCCGGTAGCGGTGGCGACGATCGCCACGTTCAAGCGCACGCTGGCGCTGGCGCCGGCCGCGATCGGCGCGCTCGGGGTGAAGGTGCAGGTCACCGTGCCGGTCGCCGGCAGGGTGCCGCAGGCCACCGTGCCTTGCGCGCTCGAGGCCGAGACCAGGCTGAAGCCGGCCGGCAGGGTGTCGACGAGGGTGATCGCGCCGGTGGTCGGGCCGCTGCCGGTGTTCTGCAGGCCGATCGCGAAGTAGCCGTCGGCGGCCGCGCCGGTCTGGCCGGCGGCGAGCGTGCCGCTGACCGTCTTGCTCGCGGTCAACTGCGGCTGGACCACGGTCAGCACCTCGTCGGCGACCAGATTCACCAAGTTGTTGGTGCCGCTGATGCTGGCGTTGGTGTTGTGGTACACGCCGACCGTGTTGGAGGTGACGTTGACCGTGATCTGGCAGGCGAGCTGGCTGCCGACCGCGCCGGCACCGTTGACCCGGCCGCCGTTGACCGCGATCGAACCGCTGCCGGCGACCGCGGTGACGGTCATGCCGGCCGGGAAGGTCGTGCCGAGCGCGCCACCGGCCGCGCAGTTGGTGCGGATGTTCGGGGTCGGCGCGATCACCACGTTGGCCGGCAGGGTGTCGACGAAGTTGATGCTGGAGGTCGCGTTGACGCTCTTGTTGGACAGGTTGAAGGTCAGCGTGGACACGCCGCCGGTGTTGATCGTGGTCGGCGCGAACGACTTGGTCAGGTCGACCGAGCTGATGGCGAAGGTGATGCGGTATTCGACATCGAACGTCGCCGCGCCGGCCGGCACGTTCCACTGCGCGGCCATGCCGTTGTCGGTGGCGTTGTTGGTGTCGATGTTGTTGTTGAGGTTGCCGGCGTTGGCGCTGTTGCCGGCGGTGACGCAGGGATTGGTCGTGGTCACGGTGCCGTTGCAGATCAGCGACTGCGCCTGGCTGTAGGTCGCGCTGAAGTAGCGGTCCCAGTTCGGCGTGCCCGAGGACGGCTCCCACCACAGCGCCTCGAACTGGTCGTTCTTGATCACGCCGACCAGGTCGGGGCGGCCGCTGGTGTTGCCCGGGCTGGTGCGCATGAAGCCCGGGCCGTTGTCGCCGCCCTGCAGGTAGGTGTCGACGTTCTGATAGAACTTGATCGTCGCGCCCGTGGCGGGCATGCCGCTGAGCGAGACGCGGCGGGTGAACCACGCCTGCGGGGTGATGTAGCGATCGACGATCGTCACCCGGATCGCGCTGTCGGCCGCTACGGACGGCTGCAGCACGGTGGTCACTTCATAGGGCGAGGCCGCCGTGCCGGTGCCGCTGAGCCCCGACTGCGAGACCTGGTTGAAGAGCGTAAACGGATTGCCGGCGGCATTGTTGGCGTTGGTGTAGACGCGGGTGCTGGGGTTGGTGCCGCGGTCCACGCGCAGGTACACGCCGTTGTACAGCGTGCCGGCCGTCGGCGTGGCGTTGGCGTTATAGACCTGGTCGGCATTGCTGAGCCGGACCTGGAACTGGCTGTTGCTGCCCCAAGTCACCCGCAGGCCGTCGGAACCGTTGGCGAGCACGCCGCCGGTGGGGTTGGCGACCTGCTGGCTGGTGGCGTTGGCGGCATACGCGCCGCCGCTCAGGACGAGCGCGCAGGCACACAGCGCCAGACCGGCCTGGCGGCCGAAACGGATCAAGCGATTCATGAAATCCCCTGTTGAACGAGCCTTACTACGAAGGTTTGGGCGCGCTGTCGCTGCCTGGCTGCCCCGGCCCTGATCGATCCGGGTGCCGTTAGTGACTTGCATGGCACTTGTTATGTGCCACAAATCACATTTTGCGGCAAGGCGACCGCCGACGCCAGCCCCCGAGCCGGCGATCACCGAGTCGAACGGGTTGAACGCGGGCAGGGGACGGCGCAGGACACGGATGGCGTGCCTGGATGCGCAAAGATGCCGTTCAAGCGGTTGAGCGGAGGCGTAGTCCCGGACCCCGACTGTAGGAGCTGCGTAAGCTGCGACCGCGACCTCGCGCCTGCGACGCAAGCCGGAACAGCGCGGTCGCAGCTTGCGCAGCTCCTACAGTCAGAGATCGCCGGATCAACAGACGGCGCGGTGACGCCGGGCGATCGCCGGGCTCAACCCGGGGCGCAAAGATGCTGTTCAAGCGGTCGAGCGGGGGTGTGGTTCCGGCCCCCGACTGTAGGAGCTGCGTAAGCTGCGACCGCGACCTCGCGCCTGCGACGCAAGCCGGAACAGCGCGGTCGCAGCTTACGCAGCTCCTACAGTCATAGATCGCGGATCAACAGACGGCGCGGTGATACCGAGCAATCGCTGGGCTCAACCCGGGGTGCAAAGATGCCGTTCAAGCGGTCGAGCGGAGGCGTAGTCCCGGGCCCCGACTGTAGGAGCTGCGCAAGCTGCGACCGCGACATCGCGCCTGCGACGCAAGCCGGAACAGCGTGGTCGCAGCTTGCGCAGCTCCTACAGTTAGAGATCGCCGGATCGGTAGACGGCGCGGCGACGCCGATCCGTTGTCCGCCTCAGCCCGGGCCAGCGCCAGCCCGCGCGCGACGCAGCCGTTCCACCCGCTCGCGCACCGCGGCGACCAGGGCCGGCAGCGAGTCGAAGCGCGGCACGTGGTAGCGGTCGGCGGTAATGTCGACATTGCCCTTGCGCCAGAACCCGTCCGGGCAGGCCAGCAGCAATTTGCCCGAGCCGGCGTGCAGGCCCAGTTCCAGCAAGGTCACCGGGCTCTGCGAGCCGGGCGCGAAGTACATCGCGATCACGTCCGCGCGCTGCAGCGCGGCCAGTTCCCATTCGACCTGGCGGCGAAATTCGGGCTCCTCGGCGCTGGGCTTCCAGGCCGGGTTCCAGTCGTCGCGGCGCGGGTTGAGCAGGACCACGCCTTCGTCGGCCAGCTCGCGCGCGACCTGCGCCTGCCAGTCGACCGAGCCGCCCATGTCGATGCTGCCGGCCAGGAACACGCTGATGCGGCCGTCGTCCGGCAGCGGGTTCGGCGACTGGATGGTGATCGAACGCGGCGGGTTCGCCGCCGCGGTGTCGCCGGCCACGGCGCCGCCGGACAAGGCCATCGCGGAAAACATCAGCAGCGCTTTCATGTCGGTGGGGTCCTGTGCGGGCGAAGTGATGGGGTGTGGCGGCGCATGAGCGATCGGCGCGGCGAATCGGAACATCGGCCGGATCAGGGTCTGATCCCGGCCGATGCCCACGACTGCGTTGAAAGCGCGCGATCGATCACTCGCTCGCGTGCGCCTTGAGCATGGCGTAGGCCGCGCGCAGGCCCTGCGCTTCGCCGCCGGCCGGGCGGCCCGGGCGGTCGGCGTCGTTCCAGCTGTACACGTCCAGATGCGCCCACGGCAGATCGGCGGGGACGAAACGCTCCAGGTACAGCGCCGCGGTCACCGAACCGGCCATCTTCGACGGACCGGCGTTGGCGAGGTCGGCGATGTTGCTGGTGAGATAGCGCAGGTACGGACGCCACAGCGGCATGCGCCACAGCGGGTCGCGCTGGCGCTGGCCGGCTTCGAGCCACTGCACCGCGATCGCGTCCTGATTGGTGAACAACGCCGGCAGGTCCGGGCCCAGCGCGATCCGCGCCGCGCCGGTCAGGGTGGCGAAGTCCAGCAGCCAGACCGGCTTTTGTTCGCCGGCGTAGGTCAGCGCGTCGCACAAGATCACCCGGCCTTCGGCGTCGGTGTTGTCGATCTCCACGCTGATGCCCTGACGGGTGGCGATGACTTCGCCGGGACGGAACGCGTCCGGGCCGACCGAGTTTTCCACCGCCGGCACCAGCAGGGTGATCCGCAGCGGCAGCTTGCGCGCCATGATCAGTTCGGCCAGCGCGATAGCGTGCGCGGCGCCGCCCATGTCCTTCTTCATCCAGCGCATGCCGTCGGCCGGCTTGAGGTCGAGGCCGCCGGTGTCGAAGCACACGCCCTTGCCGACCAGGGCGATGTGCGGGTGCGCCTCATCGCCCCAGCGCAGCGCGATCAAGCGCGGCGCGCGGTGCGAGGCGCGGCCGACCGCGTGGATCGCGGGGAAGTTCTGCTCGATCAGCGCATCGCCGGTGATCACCTCGATCTCGGCATCGAAGCGCTGCGCGATCTCGCGCGCGACCGCTTCGAGTTCGGCCGGGCCCATGTGCTCGGTCGGGGTGTTGATCAGATCGCGCACGCGCACGCAGGCGGCGAGCAGGTCGAAACTTTCGTCGCCTTCCAGCGCCGCGTCGACGACCAGTCGCGCCGGTGCGCGCATCGGCGTCTTGTAGCGGCTGAAGCGGTAGCTGCCCAGGCCCCAGCCCAGACGCAGCGCGCTCACGCTCGCCTCGTCGTCTTCGCCGCTCACCTGCCAATCGCGCTGCGGCAGCGCGAACGGGGCGTGGCCGTAGGAGAACGGATCGCGCGGATCGCCGATGCCGAGCGCGGCCGAGGCGATGCGGCCGTTGCCGTCGGGCAGGGTCAGCACGGTGCCGGGCGAGGCGTCGAAGCCCTGCGCGTCGACCCAGGCCGCGGCCGATTCGCTCAGCGTCGCGCGCCAGCTGTCGAACGAGGCGCGGCGGACCAGGGCCAGCGGCAGCGCGTCGCCGGCATCGGAGGTGAAACCCAGGGGCAGAGTCATGCGGTGGCGGTGTCCGTGCGGTGCGCCGCGTCCAGCCAGTCGGCCAGTTCGGCAAGGGTGGTGAATTCCAGGTCCGGACGCGCGTGTTCGCGCGGCCAGCTGCGGTGTTCCCGATTGATCCAGCAGGTGCGCAGGCCGGCCTGGGCGCCGCCGACCACGTCCATCTCGATGTCGTCGCCGACGTGCAGCACCTGCGCCGGCTCCACCTCCAGGCGCGCGCAGGCGGCGTGGAAGATGCTGGCGTCGGGCTTGGCCCGGCCGTGTTCGCGCGCGCCGAGCTGGAAGCGGAACAGCGGCATCAGCCCGATCCGGTGCAGGTCGGCGTTGCCGTTGGTCAATGCCGCCAGCGGCAGCCGCGCGGCCAGGCGCGCGAGCGCGTGCTCGCTGTCGGCGTAATGCTCGACCTCGCAGCGCGCGGCGAAGAACACGTCGAACGCGGCCGCGGCCAGCGCGGTGTCGTCGCCGGAATCGCGCAGCATGTGCTCCAGGGTCAGCCGGCGCTGTTCGGTGAAATCGTGGGCCAGGTCCGGCCGCTGCGCGGCGATGCGGTCGCGCAGCTCGCGCATGGCCGGCGCCGGATAGCGTTCGGCGGTGCGCGGCGCGTGCTCGCGCAGCCAATCGACGAGCACGCTCTCGGCCCGGATCATGACCGGAGCGATGGGCCAGATGGTGTCGTCGAGATCGAGGGTGATGGCGCGGATGGGTAAGGTCATGCGCGCATTTTAGCGCGCGGCGACCGGCTGAATGGGTGACGCGCGGCGAGCGGCCCGGGTCGGCACCGGCTTGTGCCGGGTTGTGGAAGCGTGGTGACGCTGGCGAAAGCTGCCCGGGCCGAAGTCCATTTCGCGAAATCGCGTCGTTCTTGCGCGGCGGGCACGACGACCGCCACGGTCGTCGGCTCGCGGCGAACGCTAGCGCGACGGCGTCAGCGGCGCCGGGGCCTCCAGCCCGCGCGCCAACCGGTCGACCTGCTTGAGCAGATCCGGAATCCGGTGGCTGCCGCTCATCCGCGCGACCGCGGCGCGGGCCTCGTCCAGCGTCATGCCCGCGGCCGATACATACAAGGGCCGATCGCTGCCGCCGCGCCGCACTTCGGTTTCGGCCGGCGTGCCCGCGTAATAAGTCTTGGCGATGCCGACCACGGGCAAGCGCTCGCCCAGCGCATCGCGCAGGTGCGCGCCGAGCCCGGGCCGTCGCTCGGCGCCGAGCCAGACGTAGCCGTCGATCGCGATGCAGTCGATCGTCGCCTCGGCCAAGGTGTCGAGCAGACGCAGGATGCACGGCAGTTCGCGCCGATAGAACTCGCCGGGCACGTACTCGGCGACTTCTTCGCAGACCACGGCGTGGGACGCGAGCGCTTGCGCATCGTCCCAATCGGCGAACAGGACGCCGGCGACGGTGGCGGAGGTTTCGCGGTACTGGACGTCGACGGCGAGGATCATTGCGGACTGTTCGGGGCGATTACGCGGCTGCAGAAGCGCTGACGATTCCGACGCGGCGGAGGGGACAGCGGCGGCACTGAGTCCGCTGCCACAAAGACCTCGAATACCGCGGCGCGAGGCTTGGCGCGCGACCTCACTCCAGCAACTTCGACCAACCCTCCAGGCCTTCGATCCGCGCCAGCACCAGCTTCACGCACACCAGCATCGGCACCGCCAGCAGCAGGCCGATGATGCCCCACAGCCAGCCGAAGAACATCAGCGCCAGGATCAGCACCAGCGGCGACAAGCGCATGCGCCGGCCCAGCACGATCGGCGTCACCGCCTGCGATTCGATCGTGTGCAGCAGCAGGTACAGCCCGACCGGCAGCAGCGACGGCCACAACTCGTCGAACGCGACCAGGCCCATCAGCAGCATCACCGCCATGCCGATCAGCGGGCCCACGAACGGAGCGAAATTCAGGATCGCCGCCATCGTGCCCCACAGCAGCGCCTCCTGCACCGGCACGCCCAGCGCGTACAGCGCGCCCGCCAGGGCCAGGCCGAGGCCGGTGTTGATCAGGCTGATGGTCAATACGTAGCGCGAGATCTCGCGCTCGATCGAATGCAGGATGTCGATGGTGACCACTTTCTTGCGCTGGCTCGGCAGCAGGGCGATCGCGTTGCGCTGCAGGGATTCGCCGTAGACCATGAAGAAGAACGTCAGCAGCACCACCGCCAGCGCCTGGGCGATGTACTTGGGCGTGGCGGTCAGCGAGCGATAGGGATCGTTGAGTTCGGTCTTGACCACCTGCACCGGCTTGCTGGTGCTTTCGCCGCCGGCGGCGCGGGCGAAGTTCTGCGCGGCGCGGTTGGCGTCCTGCAGCGGCTTGGTCATCTGCCGCAGCTTCGGGCCGATCTGCTTCATCTCGCGCGGCACCTGACGCACCCATTCGCCGGCCGGCTCGGCCAGTTGCACGGTCAGCGCGCCGGCGACCGCGAGACCGCCGGCCAGCACGATCAACGCACCGAGGACACGCGGCACGTAGAACTTGCCGAGCAGGCGCAGGATCGGATTGCCGACCAAAGCGAAGAACGCGGCCAGCAGCACCGGCAGCAGCAGTTCCTGCGCGGCCCACAAGGTGTAGCCGATCGCGAGCATCGCCAGCACCAGCAGCGGCATCGACGCGCGCGGACGCGGCGGCGGCGGAGGCTTGGCCGCGGTGTCGGGCGGTGGCGATGATGCGGTTGCGTCGGTTGCGGACGTCGGGGTGTCGGCGGTCGTATCGACGCTGGGCGCGGACGCAGCGGTGCGCGCGTCGGCCGGCGGCGTTTGCGCCGGGTCGGACGGCTCGGTTGAGGCGGACGGCGGCGCGGGCAGGCTCAAGGCGGCGAAGGCTCGGCTTTCAGGAGCGCGTACTGTGCGCTGTTGCGTGTGTGTTCGCCATCACGCCGGGCACACGCCCGGCCCATCGCCAAACGAGTGCTTTAAAACGCAGTCACGGCCCGGGTCGTTGCGGGAAGCGCATGCCGACCGGCGTCGATGCCGGGAGCGAGGTCATCGCGACAAAACGCAGTCACGGCCCGGGTCGTTGCGGGAAGCGCATGCCGACCGGCGTCGATGCCGGGAGCGAGGTCATCGCGACTCAAACTGCTTGCGCCTGCGAGGATCGACGCGCCACGACATCGCCGGCGCGACCCAGGCGCGGTGTCGCGGTCGCGGCTGGCGCCGCTGCCGCAGTCGGAAACCAGGTTGGCAATGGCGAATGACCGAAGCATCGCCGTTGCAGATTCCGCCATGCGCGCGGACAAGCGGCCTAGGCCGCGTCGCGTTCGCCCGTTTGCACCGCCGCCTGCGCGCTGTCGGCGGCGTGGCCGGCTTCGCGCGCCGCGTGGCCGGCCTGGCCCGCGGCCTTGTCGGCGCTCTGCGCGGCTTCCTGCGCGCTGGTGCCGGCGAACAGGCCCGACAGCAGGGTCACGATCTGCATCAGGTTGCCGCTCTTGACCGCGATCTTGACCGGCTCGGCGCGACCCATCACGAACCCGCTGACCAGGCCGGCGATGACGATCCGGCCCGGCGTCCAGGCCTCGCGCCAACTGGCCTTCAATTCGTTCTTGCGCTCGACCGCCTGCTGATAACGGCCTTCGAGCAGCTTCTCGCGCTTGTTGACCCGGCGTTGCAGGGCTTCGAAACGGCTCATCGCGCCTCCGTGCGGTTGGGATCGCGGGGCGTGAGCCCCGGTGCGACGCCGAGCGCGGGCGCATCGTCGTCTTCGTCGTCGCCGATCCCGAGCCGGCGCAATTGCCGGCGGGTGGCGTCCAGGCGGGTGTGTTCGAAGTAACGCAGGGCCTGCCACACGCCCACGCCGGTCACGACCAGGCTCAGGCCCGCCGCGAACGCCATCGAGGCCATCCACGACCAGCCCAGCACGCCGTTGAGCACCGCGATCAGCGCCGCCATCAGCAACAGCCACGACGAAGCGCCGAACACGATCGCCACGCTGACCCACAGCAAGGCCCGCCCCAGCGCACTGCGCGCCAGGGCGAGATCGGCCGCCACCAAGCCGCGCAAGGCGCGGCCGGTGTCGAGCGCAGCCGACAGGCCCTCGCGGCCCGCGCTGCCGATGTCGCGGAACGCCTCGTCGATCGATGGTGCGCGATCGTCCGCGGCGGCACGTTGCGAGTCGCCGCCTGGGGCGCCCGAAGGCGCCTGGGCGTGAGGGTCCATGCCGGGCGTGTCGCTCACGCTTACTTGTCGCCGCCGCGGGCGAGCTTGGCGATGATGAAGCCGGCGGCGAAGGCCACGCCGAACGACGCCAGCGGACGTTCGCGCACCAGTTCGGCGGCGCTTTCGATCAGGTCGCGGCCCTTGTCCATAAGCGCGTCGACTTGCTCGCGCGCGGCGCCGCCGGCGTTCTCGGCCGCGGCGATGCCGGCCAGCGCACTGTCGGCCAGGCCGGACTTGACGTTGGCCTTGCCGATCTTGAGTTCTTCACCGGCCACGCCGGCGGCGCTGCGGATCGCTTCGCCGGCGTCGGCGGCGGCTTGCTTGAGGTGGGTGCCGGCTTCGCCCAGGTTGCTCTTGATAGCGTCGGTCGAGGTAGGGGTCATCAGGGTGTTCCTCCGTGCTGCATGGATGAACCGCTGAACAAGTCCAGGGTTCTAGCGGGTTGTCGCGGGTCCGGGCGGCGGGGGCCGATCGGCGACTCGCGACGAGGGTGAGCCGATGCGCCGCGAACGGTGCGATGAAGCATGGCGCATCGAACATGACGCATTGAAGCGTGTTGCCTTGACGGTGTCGCTTGGAACCTGTCGCATCGAAACGAAAACACTGAAACGAAAACACCGCGGACGGCGACGGCGCGCTGCTTCGCGCCTTACGCCATCGGCGATTACTGCATTGGCAGATTGCCGACGCTGTTGCCGCGGCGGATCCGCAGGACCAACTGTGCCGGAGTCCGCGTGAAGCTCGCGCGGAAACCGGGCAGATCGTCGAAATCGCCGCTGCTGGCCGCAACGATGACGTCGTCCTTGCGCAAATTGTTCGCCTCGGCGCGGCTGCCGCGGCTCACGCTTTCCACCACCACGCCGGAAACGCCGGATTGGCGCAGGCGTTCGGGCACTTCGGCGAAGGTCGCGCCGGTCAGGCGCGGATCGAGCTCGGCGCCGGCCATCGCCTTGGGCTGCTCGCGCAGGGTCGCGTTCAGTTGCAGCGGCTGGCCGTCGCGCTGCACCTCCAGCGCGATCTTGCTGCCGATCGCCTGCAGGCCTTCGAAATTGCGCAGCGCATCGCGGCCGTCGACGCGCTGACCGTTGGCGGTCAGGATCACGTCGCCGGGCTTGAGCCCGGCCGCCGCCGCCGCGCTGCCGGCGAACACGCGCGAGACCAGCGCGCCGCGCGGCTCGGACAGTTTCAGCCCGGCCGCGAGTTGCGGGGTGACGTCCTGCGACTCCAGCCCCAGCGTGCCGCGACGCACCACGCCGTTGTTGGCGATCAACTGGTCCTTGATGTTGCGCGCCAGATTCACCGGGATCGCGAAGCCCAGGCCGATGTTGCCGGCCATGCTGCCCTGCGGATTGAAGCTGGCGGTGTTGATGCCGATCAGTTCGCCGTCGAGATTGACCAGCGCGCCGCCGGAATTGCCCGGGTTGATCGAGGCGTCGGTCTGGATGAAGTTCTGGTAGCCCAGCCCGCGCAGGCCGCTGCGGCCGACCGCCGAAACGATGCCCGAGGTCACCGTCTGGCCGATCCCGAACGGGTTGCCGACCGCGACCACGAAGTCGCCGACGCGCAGCGCATCGGAATCGGCCAGGGCGATCGCGCTGAGGTTCTGCGCCGGAATCCGCATCACCGCCACGTCGGTGTCCGGGTCCGAGCCGAGGAACTCGGCCTTGACCGTGCGGCCGTCGGCCAGGGTCACCGAGACCTCGTCGGCGCCTTCGATCACGTGGTGATTGGTCAGCACGTAGCCGTTCTTGGCGTCGACGATCACGCCCGAGCCCAGCGATTCGTTGATCCGCTCCTGCGGGATGTTCGGGAACATGCGGCGGAAGAACGGATCGTTGGCGAACGGGTTGCGGATGCGCACGGTCTGCTTGGTATGCACGCTGACCACGGCCGGGGTCACCTTCTGCAGCATCGGCGCCAGCGACGGCAGCAACTGGCCGCCGACCGAGGCCGGCAATGCGGCGGTGGTCGGCATCACCGCGGCCGCGGCCGGCGAGGCCGCCGCGGGTGCCTGGATCCCTTCGCGGATCGCGGTGGCGGCGAAACCGCCGAATGCGGCGGCCAGGGCAAGGGTCAGCAAGGTCGGCAGAGGGCGCATCGCGTCGCGGTTCCGGTCAACGTGAAAGAAAGAGGGAGGACATCGTGGCAGGTCGGCCCGGTGAGGCCAGGGCGGCCGCGCCGGTCGCAGGCTTGGACCGCCGCGGCGCGCAGTGGTTCGGCGCCGGACCCGTTCATTGTTGGAGCAGGGCAATAAATAGCCGATGAAGTGATGCACGGCCAGCGCGGGCCGGGCAGTGTACGCAGGCCCTTCGCCGGTACGCGCTCACCGCGCGCCGGAACTGGAATCTGTGACAGAGCCGGGGCAGATAAAGCGTGATAGTCATCAACAAGCCGTTGACTTCGCCAAACGCGCGGCGTAGTTTGAAGTCCCTGCGGGGCCACAACATCTAGTGGTCGGTCCGGCAGGAGGAGCCCAAGCGTAGGGGTTCAGCTTGGGTGGGTGTGCAGGCATCGCCTAGACAGTGAGCGGGCGCATGACGACGACGAACGAGAACCTCAAGACACGCATACCAGCCGCACGCGGCGCGTAAATCACGCGATCGCGTGCGTCGTCGTCGGCGGGGGGCTGACGACGGGCTGACCCACCCGGCTAAGGACCTTGTCCGGCGCCAGGCGCAACACCCGCGACAGGCTCTACACGCAGCACTCGTTACACAGCATGCGTGGGATCGAGTGAGGTCGCGGGACATACATAGAGTGTCCCGATTACCAGGCAGTTGATCGATCGATCCACCCGCAGTACGCAACACCTTCAGATCCACCCCGATTACCCGTTCAAAAAAGAAACCACCGGCGGCGGGCGCAACCCAACGGCCCGCCGCCAATAGAAGGAGATGAAACAGGCATGAGCAGCGTGCGCCTCGAGGCGGTGAAGAACCCGGCGGCAGAGCAGGACATGGCCCTGCAGCCCGCGTCCCAGGACATCTGGGACAAGAAGTACCGCCTCAAGACCAAGAACGGCGAGGCAGTGGATGCCGATATCGACGGCACCTACCTGCGAGTCGCCCGCGCTCTGGCCGACGCCGAGCCCAATGCCGAGAAGCAGCAGTACTGGTACGAGCGCTTCGCCTGGGCGTTGCGCCGCGGCGCGATCCCGGCCGGCCGCATCACCTCCAATGCCGGCGCGCTGGAACACAAGCCGGCCACCTCGACGATCAACTGCACCGTCTCGGGCACGATCGAAGACTCGATGGACGGCATCCTCGAGAAAGTCCACGAAGCCGGCCTGACCCTCAAGGCCGGTTGCGGCATCGGTTACGAATTCAGCACCCTGCGGCCGCGCGGCGCGTTCGTCGCCGGCGCCGGGGCGTACACCTCCGGTCCGATGTCCTTCATGGATATCTACGACAAGATGTGCTTCACCGTGTCCTCCGCCGGCGGCCGCCGCGGCGCCCAGATGGGCACCTTCGACGTCAGCCACCCCGACGTGAAGGACTTCATCCGCGCCAAGCGCGAAGACGGCCGCCTGCGCCAGTTCAACCTGTCGCTGCTGATCACGGACGGCTTCATGGAAGCGGTCAAGACCGATGCCGACTGGCCGCTGGTGTTCCCGGTCAACATCAAGGAACGCGACGACGTCGACCTCGAGGACGCCGCCCAGGTGGTGTGGCGCGACTGGCCGACCACGCGCAACTACATCTCGCGCGAAGACGGCCTGGTCGCCTGCAAGATCTACGGCCACATCCGCGCGCGGCACCTGTGGGACATGATCATGGTCTCGACGTACGACTACGCCGAGCCCGGATTCATCCTGATCGACCGCGTCAACGAGATGAACAACAACTGGTGGTGCGAGACCATCCGCGCGACCAACCCCTGCGGCGAGCAGCCGTTGCCGCCGTACGGCGCCTGCCTGCTCGGTTCGGTCAACCTGACCAAGTTCGTGCGCAACGCCTTCACCGACCGGGCCGAGTTCGACTGGGAGGAATACAAGGAAGTCGTGCGCGTGTTCACCCGCATGCTCGACAACGTGGTCGAAGTCAACGGCCTGCCGTTGCAGCAGCAGCGCGACGAGATCATGCGCAAGCGCCGCCACGGCATGGGCTTCCTCGGCCTGGGCAGCACCGTGACCATGCTGCGGATGAAGTACGGCTCCAAGGCCTCGTGCGAGTTCACCGACCGCATCGCCCGCGAAATGGCCGTGGCCGGCTGGGAAATGGGCCTGGCGCTGGCCAAGGAGAAGGGCGCCGCCCCGATCATGGAAGAGCGCTTCGCCGTGACCGCCGAGATGCTGCGCAAGCGTCCGGAGATGAAGGCCGATGGCTGGAAGATCGGCCAGGAAATCCCCGGCAAGGTCCTGCACGCCAAGTACTCGCGCTACATGCAGCGGGTGGCGCAGGTCGCGCCCGAACTGGTCGAAGAGCTGGCCGACGTCGGCAGCCGCTTCACCCACCACAGCTCGATCGCTCCGACCGGCACCATCTCGCTGTCGCTGGCCAACAACGCCTCCAACGGCATCGAGCCGTCGTTCGCCCATCACTACAGCCGCAACGTGATCCGCGAAGGCAAGAAGTCCAAGGAAAAGGTCGACGTCTATTCCTTCGAGCTGCTGGCCTACCGCGAACTGATCAATCCCAAGGCGATGCCGTTCAGTGAGGAAGCCGAGGCCAAGCTGCCCGACTACTTCATTTCCGCCGACGACATCACCCCGAAGGAACACGTCGACGTCCAGGCCGCCGCGCAGAAATGGGTCGACAGCTCGATTTCCAAGACCGCGAACGTCCCCACGGATTACCCGTACGAGGACTTCAAGGACATCTACCGCTACGCCCACGAGCAAGGCCTCAAGGGCTGCACCACCTTCCGCTTCAACCCGGCCGCGTTCCAGGGCGTGCTGGTGAAGGAAGCCGACCTCGAGAACACCACCTACCGTTTCGAACTCGACGACGGCAGCGTGATCGAGGTCAAGGGCAACGAACAGATCGAATACGACGGCGAAATGCACACCGCCGCGAACCTGTTCGATGCGCTCAAGGAAGGGTATTACGGCAAGTTCTAAGCCGGTCCGGCCGCGCGCCCGCCACCGCGGGCCGCGCGTTCGGGCGTCGCCCGACGCGCCGGCGCGGCGCGATCGAAGGCATCGCGGTCGCGGACACCACCCTCGCGGCCGCGGATTTTCAGCTCGAATCACGCGCGCGCGCGGCGAACCGACGAGCGGCCACTGTCTAGCCGCGCGCAGCAGGTATAGCATCGCTCCGGTAACACCCCCCGATTGCAAGTAACGCTCACGTACCGCGATTAAGAACGCCCATCAGGAGGGCATCATGAGCAACGGAAATGGAGTGACGGCGACCCTGACCCAGGCTGCCGAGAACGTGAAAGAAACCGCATCCAACCTCGGCAGCGCGATCGCGACCCGGGCCGAGGAAGCCGTGGCCTCGGTCAAGAAGACCGCGACCAAGGCCCGCAAGGCCGCCAAGAAAGCCGTCGGCACGGCGAAGAAGAAGCTCGCCACCGCCAGCGCGAAGGCCAAGAAGGAAGCCACCGCGCTGAAGGACAAGGCCACCGGCAAGAAGCCCGCCAAGAAGGCGGCGAAGAAGGCCGCCAAGAAGGCCGCGCCGAAGAAAGCCGCCAAGAAAGCGGTCAAGGCGGCCAAGAAAGCCGTCAAGGCCGTGAAGAAGACCGCGAAGAAGGCGGCCAAGAAAGTCGCGACCAAGAAAGCCGCGACCAAGAAGGCGCCCGCCAAGAAAGCCGTGAAGAAGGCCGCCGCCAAGAAGGCGACCAAGAAGGCGCCCGCGAAGAAGGCCGCCAAGAAGGCCGCGAAGAAAGCCGCGAAGTAAGGCCTGACCGCGCCGTCCCACCCTCTCCCGTTCGCGGGAGAGGGCTGGGGTGAGGATCCGGGCCCATCCCGCGCCGCCTCGCCCCGCAAGTCCCGCAGCACCCGCACACGAACAAGCACCGCCGCAATCAGGAGTCGGGCCCATGGCCGTCAAGATCGAAAAGAAAATCAAGGGCTACAGCGTCGTCACCCAGGAAGACAAGGCCAAGGACGCCCGCGCCGCCGAAGCTGCCGCCGCCGCGCGCAACGCGCCGGTCGAGCTGCCGGTCGCCGACGTCATCCAGATGCACGAGCGCATCGAGCGCCCCGAGATCCTGATCGGCTCGACCTACAAGATCAAATCGCCGCTGTTCGAACACGCGCTGTACGTCACCATCAACGACATCGTGCTCAACGCCGGCACCGAACACGAATCGCGCCGTCCGTTCGAGATCTTCATCAACTCCAAGAACATGGACCACTTCCAGTGGATCGTGGCGCTCACGCGCATCATGTCGGCGGTGTTCCGCAAGGGCGGCGACGTGACCTTCCTGGTCGACGAGATGAAGGCCGTGTTCGACCCGCGCGGCGGCTACTTCAAGGCCGGCGGCGTGTACATGCCGTCCCTGGTCGCCGAGATGGGCGCCATCGTCGAGGACCACCTCAAGTCGATCGGCATGATCCACGACCCGGAAATGAGCGATTCGCAACGCGCGCTGATCGCCGAGAAGCGCGCCGCCTACGAGCAGCGCGGCTCAAAAAAAAACACTGAGGTAACCGCGTCGGCATCGATCACCGTGATCGAACCGCGCGTGGAGGACGTCAGCGTCACCGGCGACGGCGCCTCGTTTCCGCCCTCGGCCACGGTCTGCCACAAGTGCAGCACCAAGGCGCTGGTCCTCATGGACGGCTGCGCGACCTGCTTGAACTGCGGCTATTCCAAGTGCGGCTGAGGCGATGATGAGGTAATCGCGAAGTCGCCATGCGCGGGCAGCCATAAGCCGCGATCAGGCTCAATCGCGAATCCAAGGGGGCTCTTTGGAGCCCCTCTTCATTTGCTGGATCGAGACGCCGCGATGGGTTGAGGTGCAGCCGCGCGACTGCGACTAACTCCTGGCCTTATTACGTGAGCCGTGCGCTCGGCCATCTGCGCGGACCGACCAACGATCGATGCGCCGCCATAACGACGGCGATATCTGAGCTCGCCGCCTCGTATCGACTCAAGCGCGCAGTCGCTCAGCGCGCGGTCGCATCGGGCTGTTTCAGCAGCTCCAGCAATTGGACAATGCGGTAGGGCTTCGGCAGGAACGAAACGCCCGCCGGCATTTTCGGAAGCTGCGACTTCGAATAGCCGGACGCCAAAATGAAGCGGATATCCGGCTTTCGCTCGAGCACGGAAAATGCCAGGTCGATTCCGGAGACCCCTTGCGGCATGCTCACATCGCTGAAGACCACGTCGATCTCGTCGTGCGCGCCGATCATTTCCAGCGCATGCGGGCCATTGCTCGCCCACAGCACCGTGTAGCTGGTGCCCTCGAGCGCCTCGACCACGACGTCGCGCAACAGATCGTCGTCTTCCACCACCAGGATGCAGTGCCGTGCCATATGTCAGTTCTCCACCGTGGGGAAGCATAGTGAGACGCGGGTGCCGCGTCCCACGGCGGTGTCGATGAGCAGATAGCCGCCCGACTGCGCCGCGAACCCGTGCGCCTGGCTCAGGCCCAGGCCGCTGCCACGTCCCACGTCCTTGGTGGTGAAAAACGGCTGTACCGCTTGCTGCAGCACTTCGTCGGTCATTCCCGGGCCGTCGTCGGACACGCTGATGCAGACGAACTGCGTTCCGCTCGTCTCCATGTCCGCGGGCCGCTCTTCGATCATGCCGGTGCCGATGCGGATCGTGCCCGATTCCTTGAACGCATCCCGGCTGTTGATCACCAGATTGAGCAGGGCGGCTTCCAGCTGCGTCGTGTCCACGAATATCGCGGGCAGGGCATCGGCCAGCGAAAACTCGATATGCACGTCCAGGCCGCTCGATCGCGTGAGCAAGTCCCTTGCGCCGGCCACGAATTTGCTCGCGTCGATGATTTCCGGCGCGAGCGATTGGCCTCGCGCGAAGGTGAGCAGTTGCCGGGTCAGCAACATGCCTCGGTCCGCGGCGCGCTGTGCCCCTTGCACCAGGCGATCGACTCTTTCCGGGTCTTTTTGATGGATGGTGATCAAGTCCAGGCTGTTGACGATGACCGTGAGCAAGTTATTGAAGTCGTGGGACAGGCCGAGGGTCAGGCGGCCGATCGCCTCGATCTTCTTGGACTGGAGCAGCGCTTTTTGCGCCTCTTCCAGCCGAAGGGCGGTCAGATGACGGTCGGTGATATCGCGGGTGACCTTCGCGAAGCCGATCAGTTCGCCGTCTTTCCAGATGGGGTCGATGACCACGCTGGCCCAGAAACGCTCGCCGCTCTTGCGCAGGCGCCAGCCTTCTTTTTCGTAGCGGCCGTTTTCGCGGGCCATGCGCAAGCCGTGTTCCGGCGCGCCCGCGGCGCGGTCTTCCTCCACGTAGAACTGCGAGAAGTGCTGACCGATGATCTCCTCGTCTTCGTAGCCCTTGATGCGGCGGCCGCCTTCATTCCAGTTGCAGATGAACCCTTCAGGGTCGAGCATGTAGATCGCATAGTCGACGACGCTTTGCACGAGCAGCTGGAACTGCTCGCCATCCTCGAACTGGCGGACTCTCGAGCTTGCGCTGGGCTGCATGGGGCGTCTCTTGGCGAAGGCGAACGCTACCGCCGATATCGTTAATAGTATGTCAGCCGCGCTGGGCCAGGCGCCGAGCGATGTTCAGCGCGCCGGCTGGGTTTGCGCGACCATCGAGTGCGAGGCGGCTTACTTGCCTGTCAGCAGCGGATACGGATTGATCGCGCTGCCTTCCCACCATCGGCGCTCGGGCCCCAGCACGAAGATCGCGAAGTGCAGGTGCGGCGCGTCGGCACTGGCGTTGCCCGTGCTTCCGACATAGCCGATGACCTGGCCGCGTCGAATGGTCTGTTTCTCCGCCAGGCCGTCGGCGTAGCGCTGCAGGTGCGCGTAGTAATAAGCGAACTTGCCGCTGGGTTCGAACTGGTAAATGGTCAGGCCGCCGGGTTTGCTGTCGAACAACTTCTCGATGTGTCCATCGGCCACCGCCACGACCGGGGTTCCGGCCTGGGCCATGATGTCGATGGCGTCGTGCGAACGTCCCTGGCTGCGCGCATCGGCGAAGGTGTCGCTCAAATCGGCGGCGGTCTTGCCTTCGACCGGGATAAGCAATTGTGTCGGCGGCGTGGCCGCGGTCCGTGGTGCAACCGACGAGGTGTCCGGGATCGGCGTGGCAGCGGTTGCCGGTCGCGGATCGGGTGGCGTCGCCACCGGCGCGGGCGGCGGCATGGGATGCGCGTTGGTCGCCGCGCCGATCGTCGGGCAGGCGCTTGCGCAATCCTGGCCGGACGCGGGCGCTCGCACGTCGCCGAATTCGCGATAGGCCAACGCACCCAGCAGCATTCCGAGCAGCAGTATGCCGAGAAATTTCATCGGCTACTCCTGCATAACCACCGGCACGGACGGGCCCACCGCCGCGGCCAGGCGCTCCACGTCCCAGTTGGTCAAGCGCACGCAGCCATGCGATTGCCGTTTGCCGACGCTTGATGGCGTCGGCGTGCCGTGCAATCCGTAGTGCGGCTTGGACAGATCGATCCAGCGGGTGCCGACCGGGTTGTTGGAACCGGCGGCGAGCTTCGCCTTTGCGTGCTTCGGATCGGAATCCCAGAACAGCGCCGGGTTGTAGTGAAAGGTGGGGTCCACCGCGGTCGAGCCGATCTTCCATTCGCCGATCGGCAGCGGATCGTGCTCGCTGCCCGACGATACCGGGAACAGCGCGATGGTTTTGCCGTCGGCATCGAGCAGGGTCAAGGTGGAGTCGGATTTGTCGACCACGACTTTCGCCGCCTTCGGCAACGCAGCGATATCGGCGACGTTGGGGACCTGGATCTGGGTACCGGCCCTGGAAAAATCCGTGCCCGGGTTGAGCTGTCGCAGCAGCGCGGGACTGGCATGGAAACGCTCGCCGAGCGCTTCCTCGATGGATTCGAAGCCCAATCGCCCGAGCTTGCCCTGTTCCATCATGTCCTTGGGCAGCTTGGCGAAGGCTTGGCCGACATCCTGTTCGGTCAGCGTATAGGCCGTCACCACCGCGGGCGCCTCCTTGTTGAGCGCCGCCCAGGTATCGGCGTCGAGTTCGCCGGTCGGCGGCAGATCGTGCGCGGCCTGATAACCGCTTACCGCGCGGCGCTGATTGGAACCGGCAAGCCCGTCGATCTCGCCGGGGGAAAAGTTGGCGCGAGCCAGCAATGTCTGCGCGCGCAGATGCCCGGCGACTCCGCTGGTGCTGGCGGGCAGGTTCGCCGCATCCGCGAGCACGACACGCTCGGCGTGGGCTCGTACGGTCCAGGCGCAGGCGATGGCGGCGAACATGACGACCGTGGTGCGGACGTTGGGCATGATGGCTCAAGCGAGGAGGATGAGCCTAAGCATGGTCATTGCGCATGTGAATCAGGTGAAGACGGGCCGCGAAACGAGGAATGCGCGCGTATTCAGTCTTCGGATTTCTTGTCGACTTCGCCGTTCTACGAAGAAAACGTCGTCTTGTCCGCATCGGGCATCGGTTCGGGAAAATGCAGTCACCGCGGTTCGGAGCCCGGATCGCTGCGCTCACTCGACAGGCGTCCAGCCACGGAGCTTTCAATTCCGACAGCAATAGATTGGAAGGGCAGTGCGCGCGCTCGATCGGGTTTTCAACTTCATCGACTATCACTTGGCCTTGTACTTGCGCGACTGCGCGTACTGCAGGGCCGCGCTCTCCCAGTTCCGGCCGTCGAACGGATAAATCTTCAGCCCGGATAGATCGATGCCGTCGATACAGCGCAGATTGACGACCCACCAATTGGGCGCGATCCGCGGCCGGCTGAAGGTGCTTACGCCGCAGACGCCGCAGAAGTAGTGCTTGGCCGCCATCGTGCCGAACTGATACAGGCTCAGATCCGATTCGCCGGAAAGGATTCGCAGGCTCGCATCGTCCGCGCCAAACCAGATCGCGCCCTTGCGGTGGCAAATGGAGCAGTTGCACTCCATGGCCTCGCGGATATCGGCCTGCAGTTCGAAGGTGACGCGTCCGCAGTGGCATGAGCCGGATTGCTTGTGCATACCAAAGGAGCTCCCAAAGTCGGTCGGGCGAGATTGAATGCTTGCCGGCATTTCATTCGCGGGATGTGCCGTTACGCTCAGGTAGCCAGCGTAAAACCTAATCGTCCGATGCTCCAGGCATGTTCGACGAACGCTGTTTGGCTTCGGCAAGCTTCGGCGCCCGGACCGGTAAGCGCGAAGCAATGAAGGCGCCGCCGCGTGCGATCAGTGACGCGACGCTCATTTCGCGGCGTACGCTGTCGACCAGTGCTTCTTCGGCCGAATCAATCGATGTCACGAAAGCGATAGGGCGTACTGAAACATCATGGCGCGCAACGGCCCTGGATTTATAAGCACGGCGTCTAAGATCTATTACCACTCGGCGGTAAAAATCAGACGGGGCCTGCGCTAGTATCGGGCCGTTGTCGCAACCGCTCCGAGCGGGCGCTCAATCACGCGCGCCTTGCGTACCTTGAATTACCCTTCCGCCTGTTGTGCCAGCTATCGCTAGCCTAGAAGGAGCCGTGTGCGTGGACAGCTTACTCAAACTCAATATCACGCGAAGAGAACTGCTCAAGGCCGGCGCCGCATCGGCCGCGGCCATCGCGGCCCCCTCGGTGGCGCTCGCGCAGGCGCAGGACGCTCCGGCTCAGCCGCCGGTGATGGCGACGGTCGCCTTCGAGGTCAACGGCAAGCCCGAAACGCTCGAGCTGGACACGCGAACCAGTCTGCTGGACGCGCTGCGTGAGCACCTGCACTTGACCGGCACCAAGAAAGGCTGCGATCACGGCCAGTGCGGCGCGTGCACGGTGATGGTCGACGGCCGGCGCATCAACGCCTGCCTGACGCTCGCGGTGATGCACGAGGGCGAGCGCATCACCACCATCGAAGGCCTGGGCACGCCGGACAAGCTGCATCCGATGCAGGCGGCTTTCATCAAGCACGACGGCTACCAATGCGGCTATTGCACGCCCGGCCAGATCTGTTCGGCGGTGGCGATGCTGGGCGAGATCAAGAGCGGCGTGCCGAGTCTGGTCAGCGGAAAATTGACCGCGCGGCCCAAGGTCAGCGGCGAGGAGATTCGCGAGCGCATGAGCGGCAACATCTGCCGCTGCGGCGCGTACTCCAACATAGTCGATGCGATCACCGAGGTTGCCGGGAGGAGCGCATGAAGGCCTTCACTTACGAGCGCGCATCCTCGCCGGTCGAAGCCGCGGCCGCGGCGGCGCGCACGCCCGGCGCCAGGTTCATCGCCGGCGGTACCAACCTGCTGGACCTGATGAAGCTGGAGGTGGAGACCCCCTCCCACCTGATCGACGTCAATCCGTTGAAGCTGGACACCATCGAGCCCACGCCCGAGGGCGGATTGAAGATCGGCGCGCTGGTGCGCAATACCGACCTGGCGTCCGATGAACGCATCCGCCGCGACTATGCGCTGGTGTCGCGCGCGCTCGTCGCCGGCGCCTCGGGGCAACTGCGAAACAAGGCCACCACCGCCGGCAACCTGCTGCAACGCACGCGCTGCCCGTACTTCTACGACACCCATCAGCGCTGCAACAAGCGCAATCCCGGCAGCGGCTGCGCCGCGTTGGGCGGGGTCAGCCGGCAACTGGCGGTTATCGGCGGCAGCGAGGAATGCATCGCCACGCATCCCAGCGACATGGCCGTGGCCATGCGAACTTTGGACGCCACGGTGCAGACCGTTCAGGCGGACGGCAGCGAACGCAGCATCCCGCTCGCGCAGTTCTACCGCGCCCCGGTCAGCGCTCCGAACCTCGATACCGTGCTGGGCAAGGGCGAGTTGATCACCTCGGTCACCCTGCCCAAGCCGATCGGCGGCACCCACATCTATCGCAAGGTTCGTGACCGCGCGTCGTATGCGTTCGCCCTGGTGTCGATCGCCGCGGTGATCCAGCGCGATGGCAGCGGACGCGTCGCGGTCGGCGGCGTCGCGTATGCGCCTTGGCGCAGCGAAGCGGCCGAAGCCGAACTTGCGAACGGCGCCAAGGCAGTGACCGAGCGCCTGTTCGCCGGCGCCAAGCCCACCGAGCACAACAGCTTCAAGCTGCTGCTGGCCGAACGCACGCTCGCGGCCGTGCGGGCCGAGGCGAAGGAGTGATGCCATGAAGTTCGACACCCCCGCCACGCACAATCCGATCGATCAGCTCAAGGTGGTCGGCAAACCGCTGGATCGCATCGATGGCCCGCTCAAGACCACCGGCACCGCGCCGTATGCCTACGAACAGCACGAGGCGGTGCGCAACGCGGTGTACGGTCATGTGATCGGCGCCGGTATCGCCAAGGGCCGGATCATGTCGATGGATCTGGAGGCCGTGCGTCGCGCGCCGGGCGTGCTGGCCATCGTGACCGCCGCCAACGCCGGAAAGCTGGCCAAGGGCGACTTCAATACCGCCAGGCTGCTCGGTGGACCGGCGATTCAGCACTATCACCAGGCGGTCGCGCTGGTCGTGGCCGAGACCTTCGAACAGGCGCGCGCCGCCGCCGGTCTGGTGCGCATCAGCTACGACCGCGCCGGCGGTGCGTTCGACCTGGCCGCCGCCAAGAAATCGGCGGTGGTGTCCGAGCGCGAGCAACCCGATATCGCCGTCGGCGATTTCGCCGGGGCGTTCGCCGCGGCCCCGGTGCAACTGGATGCGACCTACACCACGCCCGACCAATCGCACGCGATGATGGAGCCTCATGCGTCGATCGCCGCCTGGGAGGGCGACAAGCTCACGCTGTGGACGTCCAACCAGATGATCGCGTGGGGCCGCGGCGATGTCGCCAAGACCCTCGGCATACCCAAGGAGAACGTTCGCCTGATCTCGCCCTTCATCGGCGGTGGCTTCGGCGGCAAGCTGTTCGTGCGCTCCGACGCGCTGCTCGCGGCGCTCGGCGCGCGCGCCGCGGGCCGCCCGGTCAAGGTCGCGCTGCCCCGGCCGCTGATCGCCAACAACACCACGCATCGCCCCGCCACGATCCAGCGCATCCGCATCGGCGCCGCCAAGGACGGCACGATCACCGCCATCGGCCACGAAAGCTGGTCCGGCGACCTGCCCGGCGGCGGCATCGAAAACGCGGTCCAGCAAACGCGGCTGCTGTATGCCGGCGCCAATCGCATGATGCAGGCGCGGTTGGCCACGCTGGACTTGCCCGAAGCCAACGCGATGCGCGCGCCCGGCGAAGCGCCTGGACTGATGGCGCTGGAAATCGCGATGGACGAGATGGCGGACAAGCTGGGCATGGACCCGGTGGAGTTCCGCATCCGCAACGACACCCAGGTCGATCCGGAGAAGCCGGAGCGTGCGTTCTCGCAGCGTCAGTTGGTGCAATGCCTGCGCACAGGCGCCGAACGCTTCGGCTGGAAAAAACGCAATCCGAAGCACGGCGGCGTGCGCGATGGCCGCTGGCTGGTGGGCATGGGAGTGGCGGCGGGCTTTCGCAACAACCTGGTGATGAAGTCGGCCGCTCGGGTACGCCTCGGTGCCGACGGCAAGGTCACGGTGGAAACCGACATGACCGACATCGGGACGGGCAGTTACACCATCATCGGCCAGACCGTCGCCGAGGTGATGGGCCTGCCGTTGGATAAGGTGGTCGTGCGCCTGGGGGATTCGAACTTTCCGGTCTCCTCCGGCTCGGGCGGCCAGTGGGGCGCGAACAGTTCCACCGCGGGCGTTTACGCGGCCTGCATGAAGCTGCGTCAGGTCGCCGCCGAAAAGCTGGGGCTCGACGCGCAAACAGCCAGCTTCGCCGACGGCAAGGTCAGCGCGGGCGGCCGCAGCGTTGCGCTAGCCAAGGCGGCCGAATCCGGCGAGGTGGTGGCGGAAGACAGCATCGAGTTCGGCGATCTGGCCAAGAAGTTCCAGCAATCGACCTTCGCCGCCCACTTCGTTGAGGTGGGCGTGGACATCGCCACCGGCGAATCGCGCATCCGCCGCATGCTGGCCGTGTGCGCGGCGGGCCGCATCCTCAACCCCAAGCAGGCCCGCAGCCAGGTGATCGGCGCGATGACGATGGGCATTGGCGGTGCGCTGTCGGAGGAACTCGCGGTGGACAAGCGCCTTGGCTTCTTCGTCAATCACGACCTGGCCGGCTACGAAGTCGCCGTGCACGCCGATGTGCCGCACCAGGAAGTGATTTTCCTCGACGAAGCCGATGACAAGTCCTCGCCGATGAAAGCCAAGGGCGTGGGCGAGTTGGGGCTGTGCGGGGTAAGCGCCGCCATCGCCAATGCCATCCACAACGCTACCGGCATCCGCGTGCGTGAGTATCCGATCACCTTGGACAAGTTGCTGCATCACCTTCCCGCGATGGCGTGATCTAAGCTGCGCGGGTTGTTGGCCGGTACGCCGCTGCGTCGATGGCCTGCGGTGAAGTGTCCATGACCGCGCCTTCTTTGCAAACGCACCCATGTGCGGTTCCTTGAAGCCGCGAGTCGGACACCCGGAAATTGCCAATACCTGAAAGGGGCTCTGCGGAGCCCCTTTTCTTTTTGACAAGTTGCTTCCGTTCGAAGCGGACTGTGGCGGCTACGCAGGGTCGGGTTTCAGTGCGCGCATGCGCTGGCTGGTTCCTGTCCGCGCACCGTCGCAACGAGGGAGATTTGCCCACGGCATACTTGTCAAAAGGGGGCGCTGAATGTCCGCGCAGAATCGGGGCCAGTTCGCTATTGCGTGCATAAGCATGTCCTGGATCGAGAACCGGGGCAGTGGGTGATCGTGGTCCAGTGCATGGGATTACGACGACGCGACGGTCATCGTGCAGAAGCGGCGGTCTGAAGCCGAAGCTCGTCGGAGGGGAGCTGCGACGTGTACGCGATCTGCCTGCTCGGCCAGACGTAGCGAAGTCGATGAACCTTTGCCGATGTCCCAGGTTCGGCTAACAGCATCGTATGCCGTCGAACAGATCCTCGAAAATACCGGCAGGCCGCTCGCCACGAACGGCCCGCCAGTGCGACAGATCAACTCGCGCCGCGCTGCACGGCTACTGGCGCGATACCCGTGCAGGCTCGGACATCTTGGCAAACCTCGCCACCCTCGCATCCGCCTTCAACACCTTGCGCACCCGCACACCGCCGCTGCCCAGCGAACGGCGGTGAATTGAATCCCGGAATGGATTCAACCACCTTCAACAAGGAGAACCCGCAGTGATCAGCAACACGATGAAGGTATCGTTTGGCATCGCCATCGGCGCTATCGGCGCATTTGCAACGTCCGCACAGGCCGCATCGCTGGACCCCGCGTTCGGTTCGGCGGGCATCGCCTCCACCGCATTCGGCAGCTACGGTGCCGCCGCCCGGGTGGTCATCCAATCGGACGGACGGATCGTCACCGCCGGCCAGACCGCCCTCGGCGAGTTCGCGCTCGCGCGTTACACGACAAGCGGCGCGCTGGATACGAGCTTCAATGGCACCGGCAAGGTCACCACCACGCCATCGGGCAGCTGCTCGGGACAGGCCCGCGCACTCGCCCTGCAGGCCGATGGCAAGATCGTCGTTGCGGGTACCTCGTGCCCGAACTTCACCTCCACCCGCAACTTCACGATTTATCGCTACAACACGGACGGTTCGCTGGACACCAGCTTCGGCAGCTCGGGCAAGGCGACGGTCAATTTCTATGCGGGGGCTTCTGAAGCCAATGCCGTTGCCGTACAGGGCAGCTCGATCTGGGTCGCGGGCTATGCCGGTTCCGGCTTTGCGCTGGCGCGGCTTACCAGCGGCGGGACTCTGGATTACAGCTTCGGCGGCGGTACCGGTACCGTCACCTCGTCGGTCGGCACCAGTTCGTCATTCGCCAACAGCCTGGTCATCCAGGCCGATGGCAAACCCGTGCTGGCCGGTTATGCATCGAGCAGCGGCACCGTATTCGCGTTGGCGCGTTACACCACCAGCGGCGCGCTGGATGCAACTTTCGGTACCGGCGGTAAAGTGCTGACCAACGTGGCCGGCACGTCCGCAGGCAACTCAGCCATCGCCACGTCGCTGGCGATTCAAAGCGACGGCAACCTCGTCGCCGCCGGCTACGCGAAAAGCGCGAGCGCCGGCCCGTACCGATTCGCCGTCGTTCGTTACACAGGCACCGGCGCGCTGGATAGCTACTTTGGATCCGGCACCGGCAAGGTCCTTACCGCCATCGGCAGCGGCGATGCGATCGGCGGCGATGTTGCCATCGACGCCAACGGCGGAATCATTGTCGGCGGCTACTCCAATGCGGGCAGCTACCGCCAGTTGACCTTGAATCGCTACGACTCCTTCGGCAACCAGGATGTCAGCTTCGGGCCTGTCGCCACGGGCGTCGGCAGCGCGAACGCCGCTGTTCAAGGGCTCGCCATCCAGGGCGACGGCAAGGTCGTCGTCGCGGGCTATGGCAACTCGCCAGCGGCCTTCGTGGTTGCGCGCTACCAATAAGCTGACGCGCGAAATCGCCGGCTTCGACGCCGGCATCAGGAAAGCCCCCTCCCACCCGCCGCGGTGGGAGGGGGTTCTTGCTGCTTTTCATCGGCCAACTTTTCCGGCGCTAGTCGGCATCGGCAGGCACCAGCGCGTAGCCGGGCGGTGGATCGCTGCTCAGGCGTCCGGGCGCGACCGGTCCGTCGACGGTGAAGCGATAGTCGATTTCGAGCCCGGCGCCGTTGTTCTGCCGCATCGCCAAGGGCAGACCGCTGGGGTCGGCCCAGATATCCATGTCCACGCCGTGCAACCGCAACGACCAGCCTTGCGCGCGCTGTCCGTCGATCATCCGGGAGTCCGCCAGCGGCGTCGCCTTGCCCTTGAATTTGCGCAGTTCGTCGAGCCATCGCAGCGTGTCGTGCTGCGCGGCCTTGCCTTTCGGCAGCGCGGTCAGCATCGCTTGTCTGGAGGCGTGCAGCAGCGTCAGCACGCGCCCGCGTTGCGGATCGACGACGATGCTGAGTTGATCGCCCACGTCGGTGCGCAGCACGCCGCGCGCGTCGACCAAGGTGCGCGAGGTCTGGATCACCCGGCCCTGCACACGCTGGGTGACGTTCATTTCCAGATGTACGAAATGGCGCAGGTGGTCCTGCACCGCGGCGAAGGCGTCGCCGCCGCCGGACAGCATCGGCAGGCTCATCACCACGACCACCAGCAGCGCGGCGAGCGCGGACGCGGCGATCCAGCGCGGCGCCTGCATGCGGCGCGGGCGGGGCTGGCTGCGCAGTCGCTGGGTCAGCCGCTGCTGCGCGCGTTCGACCGCATCGGCCGGGACCGTATCGGTTTCGCGGACCCGCTGCGCGAGCGGGTCGGACAGTTCGTGATCGAATCGCTGGCTCATGGGGCGATCTCCGTGGCGGCTTCGCCGAGTTGCGTTTCCAGCCTGCGCCGCGCGCGGTGCAGGACGACGTTGACGTTGTTTTCGCTGAGCGCCAGGGAGCGCGCGATCTCGCCGATCTCCATGCACTCCAGATAGCGCAGGCTGAAACACTGCGCTTCGCGCTTGGGCAGCTTCGCCAGCGCCAGGCGCAGACGCTGGCCGCGTTCGCGCTCCTCGCTGGCCTGTTCCGCCGACGCGGCCGCGAGCGGCTGTTGCGCGCGCCACATCGGCACGACCCGCCACCAGCGTTGGCGGCGGCGCAGCACGTCGATGGCCGCGCGCACCGCCGAGGCCGACAGGTACGCCGGCCACGAGCCGACCTCGGCCGGATCGCTTTCGATCAGTTTCAAGAACACGTCCTGCTGCACGTCCTCGGCCAGCGACGCGTCGCCGAGCACGCGGTAGGCGGCCTTGAACACCAGCGGGCCGTACTGCTGGGCCAGCCATTCGGGAGACGGCGCGGATTCGGTCATCGGCGGGGTCCAGTTGATACCGGCGGGTGTATCGGTCCGGGCAAGCGGGTGGATCCGGGCAAGCATGGCATAGGGGTCTGCGCTGGGCGTTCGACCAGGAAGACGCGCCAGCGTGGCGAAACTTACATCGAGCGGCCGATGCGGCCGGGACCAGCGCGGCGATGTAAGTTTCGCCGGCGCGGCACGTCATAACGGTCGACACCCCAGGAGAAAACGCCATGTCGTCCGCCGCTTCGCTGTCGCGTTCCGCCTTGTTCCCGTTCGACGCCCGCATGCCGGCGCGGCTGCGCGCGCTCGCCGCCGCGGGGTTGCTGGCGCTGCTGGCCTCGGGCCCGCTCGCCGCGCGGGTTCCCAGCGCCGAGGCCTTGGACGCGCAGGCCGCAAAGGCCATGGCCGCGACCCAGGCGCGCGGGCTGGCCATCGCGGTCGTCGATCGCGGCCGCGTCGTGCGGGTCCGCAGCTACGGCAGCCGCAACGCGCAGGGCCAGCCGCTGCGGACCGACACGGTGATGTACGGCGCATCCCTGACCAAGGCCGCGTTCGGCTATTTCGTCGCGCAACTGGTCGACCAAGGCCGGCTCGACCTGGACAAGCCGATCGCCGGCTATCTCGACCGGCCGCTGCCGGACTATCCCGATGAGAGCCGCTACGCACCGTGGTCGAACCTGGCCGGCGACGAGCGTTGGCGCAAGCTGACCGCGCGCCATCTGCTGACCCACAGCTCGGGCTTCGCCAATTTCTTCTTCGACGAAGCCGACGGAAAACTGCG
Source organism: Lysobacter capsici (assembly GCF_014779555.2). Classification (NCBI taxonomy): domain Bacteria; kingdom Pseudomonadati; phylum Pseudomonadota; class Gammaproteobacteria; order Lysobacterales; family Lysobacteraceae; genus Lysobacter; species Lysobacter capsici. Next base: position 5,119,901 of record NZ_CP094357.1, on the reverse strand, counting down.
GTTCCACTTCGATCCGGGCACGCGGTACGGCTACTCCGGCGACGGGCTGATCCTGTTGCAGTTCGTGATCGAGCGCGGGCTGGGCATCGATGTCGGCGAGGGGATGCGCGAGGGCGTGTTCGCGCCGCTGGGGATGCGCGACACCAGCATGATCTGGCAACCGCGATTCGCTGAGAATCTCGCCGATGGCTGGCGCGCGGACGGCTCGGCCGAACCGCACGACGAACGCAGCCGGGTGCGCGCGGCCGGGTCGATGGACACCAGCATCGACGATATGGCGCGGTTCGCCGCCGGCCTGGTGCGCGGCGCCGGCCTGTCGAAGCGGATGCGCGCGGAACTGGCGAAGCCGCAGTTGCCGATCACCACGCGCAGCCAGTTCCCGTCCCTGCAGCCCGAACTGCCGGCGGCGCAGCGGCGCGCGGATCTGGCCGCGGGCCTGGGCGTGATCGCGTTCCGCGGCGCGCAGGGCGCGGGCTTCATGAAGGGCGGACACAACGACTCGACCGCCAACACTCTGGTCTGTATCGAGCGCGGCCAGCGTTGCGTGGTGATCCTGTCCAACGATGTGCGCGCCGAGCCTGCGTTTGCGAAACTGGTCGAATTCGTGCTCGGCGAGACCGGCGCGCCGTGGGCCTGGGAGTACGGCGACATGAAATTCTGGGACGGATCGCGCTGAGATCGCGACTTGTCCGGACCGCGCTGCCCATGGCGCAAGCGCCGTCGCGCCAACGTCTGCCCTGCGCATGGCGGGGCAGGCGTGTCGATCGCGCCGCTTCGTGAACCATTCATCGCGCAGCGACCGATCATGCACATTCGTCCCGCATCGTCACAGCGACAGCACAGGCCTCAGGCACTGTGCGAACTCGATTCCCGGAGTTGCCCATGTCGCCCACGCCCACTCGTTCGTCCGATCAACTCGCCTCCATCGCCCAGGCCGCGCCGTGGGTGATCGCCCAGCGGCTGATGGAAACCGCGCAGGGCGGCTATCCGCCGTCGGCGCAGACCCAGCGCGAATGGAGCCGGATGGTGTCGGAGAAATCCGCCGCCGCCGTGCAGGGTTGGTGGGCGATGGCCGGCGCGGCCTGGATGGCGCCGTGGAGCTTGTCGGCGTGGAGCGCCTGGATGCCCGGCGCGACGCCGTGGCAACAATGGAGCGGCATGTTCGCCACCGGCGATCGCATCCTCGCCGAAGGCCTCAAGCCGGTGGCGCGCACGGTCAAGGCCAATCGCAATCGCCTGGCGCGGCGCAAGCCGCGCTGAGCGTCGCCGCGGCCGCCATCGCTACTCGATCGAGACCGCCGCGGCGCGCGGCACGAACGGCAGCGCATTGTGCAGATGGGTGGCCGCGATCGCGGCCTGGCCCACCGCCACCGAAATCTGGTTCAAGCCGCTGACCATGTCGCCGATCGCATACAGGCCGGGAATGCGCGTGCGTTGATGCGCGTCGACCACGGTTTCGCCGGGGCGCTCGGCGCCGGCTCCGGCGCAGGCGACGAGCGGATGCTCGGCTTCCACGCCGAGGTAGGGATACAGCGTGTCGAGTTCGGTGACCGTGCCGTCGGGTTCGCGATAGGCGCAGCGTCGTCCGTCGAATTGCAGTTCGCCGCCCGGCGCCAGCACCCGCGTCGCGCCGTCGGCGAACGCTTCGTCGTCGCCCGCATCGAACGCGTGATCGGTCGGAATCAATATCAGCCGGCTCGTGTAGCTGCGCAGGAAGCGCCCGTGCGAGGCCACCGCGCGACCCGGCCCGTACACGCCGATGCGCAGATCGCTGGCCTCGAAGGCATCGCATACGGCGCACAGGCGCAGCGCGCCGCAGGCGATCGCCTCCTCGGCCCAGGCGACCTCGGGCAGCACGTCGCGCGTACCGGTCGCCAGGATCACCGCGCGGCTGCGCCACTGGCGCGATCGGGCGCTCACCACGAAGCCGCCGTCGTCGTGCCGGCTCAGCGAATCGACGCTGCCGGATTCGAACGCGACTCCGGCTTCCCGCGCTTGGGTGTGCATGCGCGCGACCAGCTCCGGACCGGACACGCCATCGGGAAAGCCGGGGCAGTTGTGGCTTTCGGGAATGCGCAGCGCGCGGCTGTCGCCGGCGTCGATCAGCACGCAGCGGCGATGGAAACGTTGCAGATAAGTCGCGGCGGTCAGGCCGGCCGGACCGCCGCCCACCACGATGACGTCGATGTGTTGCATCGGGGTTCCTTGTGCTTGCCGATCGATGGTTGACGATTCAGCCGCATCCTACGGGTTCGCCAATCGCTTGGCCCGCTCACGTGGCAACTACGCGGCCGCGATGCGCGGCCAGCAGCGATTGCAGACTGCGCGCATCGCCGATCGCGTGCCCGGCCGCGGTGTTGTCGAAGATCGCCCAGGTCTCGCCGCCGTCGGCCGTGGTCGCGATCTGACCGGCCAGCTCGGCCAATGCCGAGGGCGTGTAGGCGCTGTAATACATCCGTGGCGAGCCATGCCAGCGCCAATAGCGCCATGAGCCATCGCCGCCGGGCACGCGCGCGTCCTCGCTCAGCGCCGGATCGGCGCCGACCCGGCCGATCGCATGCTTGCGCAGCAACTGCGTCGCCGCCGGCGCGAACCAGCTCGCGTGGCGCGGCTCGCACACGCAGCCGCCGTTCCAGCGCGCGCGCAGCAGGCGGAAAAACGTCGCGGCCGTGCGCGCATCGAAAGCCAGGCTCGGTGGCAGTTGCAGCAGCAACCCGCTCAGCTTCGCGCCCAGGCCGCTGACTTCTTCGATGAACGGTTCGAGCAGCGGGCCGGCGCGATGCAGGCGGGCCTCGTGCGAAATGCTCTTGGGCAGCTTGGCCGAGAAGCGGAAATCGGCCGGCACGCTCGCGGCCCAGCGTTCGTAAGTCTTGCGTTGATGCGGACGATAGAACGAGGAATTGATCTCGACCGCGTCGAACACCGTGGCGTAACGCGCGAGCATGCTGTCGCCCGCGCCGAACGCGTCGCGATGCGTGGCCGAGATCGACCAGCCCGCGCAGCCGATGCGAACGCGCGCGGCTTGTACGGAAGATGACTCATTCATTCGCGCAGCTGCTGCTCGTGACGTTGTGAGCCACGAGCATCGCATGGCGACTGCGCGTCGGCGTTGACGCATCGCTAACCTTGCGCGTCGATACTGCGGTCATGCCCGAAGGCCCGACGACCGTCATTCTCAAGGAAGAGGCCGCCGCCTTCGCGGGCCGCGAAGTGCTCAGCGTGGCCGGCAACAGTTCGCAGGACATCCAGCGCATGCGCGGCCGCACCATCGTCGCCTTGCGCACCTGGGGCAAGCATTTCCTGATCGAATTCGACGGCTTCGCCCTGCGCATCCACCTGATGCTGTTCGGCAGCTATCGCATCAACGAGGAGCGGCCGGCCGCGCCGCGAGTGAGCCTGCGCTTCGCCCTCGGCGACGAGCTAAATTTCTACAATTGCTCGGTCAAGTTCATCGAAGGCTCGCTGGACCAGGCCTACGACTGGACCGGCGACGTGATGAATCCGGCCTGGGACCCGAAGGCCGCGCGCAAGAAACTCAAGCTGCGGCCGGACGAGCTGGTGGCCGACGCCTTGCTCGATCAGAACGTCTTCGCCGGAGTCGGCAACATCATCAAGAACGAAGTCCTGCACCGCATCGGCGTGCATCCGCTGAGCACGGTGGGCGCGCTGCCGCCGCGCAAGCTCGGCGAGCTGATCGCGCAGGCCCGCGACTACAGTTTCGATTTCTACCGCTGGAAGAAAGCCTTCGAACTCAAGCGGCATTACCAGGTGCACACCAGGACTCACTGTCCCCGCGACGGCGCGCGCCTGAGTTATCGCAAGCACCTGGGCCGGTTCAAGCGGCGCGCGTTCTTTTGCGAGGTCTGCCAGAAACGCTACGGCTGACGCCGCCGCGGCGAGCGTCCCACGACGACTCGGAACGGACCGGTGCCGACCGCCGCGGCCGGTGCCGCCACCGCGGATGTAACGCCGCCGCATCAAACCCACGCGATGTCGCACCGCCACGCTGAACCTTTCAGCTTGGGCCGCCGATTGTGCCGACGGTGTGCCATGACACCCAGCCTATTGCACACAATCGGCCTCGACGCGATGATGCGGCCTGCCTCGGGAGCGTATGGCCGCGCGGTGCGACCTGACCCAGACGGCCTTCCTACTCATGCCCCTACGCTCCGTCGACCGACTTTCGCCGTTCTGGCAGGCCACCGGGCTGGCGATCGTGATCGTGCTGATCGTGGTCGCGCCGGCCTGGGTGCTGTTGCAGGCCAACCAGTCCGCGGTGGAAGCCGCCGACTGGGTCCAGCACACCCTCGAAGTCGACGCCCGCGCCCAGGCCCTGGGCCAGAACATCCGCGACGTCGAGGCGGCCTCGCTGGCCCTGGCCTCCGGCGTCCCGCGCAGCGAGCGCTTCGATAAACGCATCGCCGACGCGCGTACCGGCGTGACCGAGGAACTGCTGGCCCTGCAGCGGCTGACCCAGGACAACCCGGGCCAGCAACTGCGTCTGGGCGAATTGCGCGGACAGGTGCGGCTGCGGCTGCAATCGATGCACGACATCGCCCAGCCGCATGCCCAGCCGCTGCCGGCCGAACAGATCAGTCAGGCGGTGACCCGATATCCGGTCGGCGCCCTGATCGCCGCGCTGATCAAGCAAGAACGCGACTTGCTGGCGCAGCGCCAGACCCAGTACGAACAGCGCATCCGCCTGACCGAACTGACCCGCTGGGGCGCGGTGCTCGCGCAGATCCTGGTGCTCGCCGCGATCAGCTTCTTCGCCCTGCGCCAGATGCGCCGGCGCTTGAACGCCGAGCGCGACGCGCAGACCGCGAGCGCGCACGCCTCGGTGGTGCTGGACACCGTGCGCGAGCCGATCGCGGTGGTCGATCGCGATTTGCGCGTGGTCCTGGCCAATGTCGCCTTCGGCGAGCTGTACGGCATGCGCGACGAGCCCGGCGAACGGCAGAAGCTGACCGAACTCAGCGGCGGTGCCTGGGCCGACGAGGAAACCACGCGCCGGCTGGCGGAAGTGCTCAACCGCGGCCGCGAGCTGTGGGACTACGAGCGCGAGCAGATCACCCACGACGGCGTGCGCCGGGTCATGATGATCAACGCGCGCCGCATGCCGCTGCCGGAAACCGAAGAAAACACGGTGATGATCACCGCCAGCGACATCAGCGCCCGTCGCGCCGGCGAAAACCGCATCCACGAACTCAACCGCCAGCTCGAAGGCAAGGTCGAGCAGATCTCCGACGTCAACCGCGAGCTGGAGGCCTTCAGCTACTCGGTCTCGCACGATCTGCGCGCGCCGCTGCGCCACACCGCCGGCTTCGCCGACAAGTTGCAGCGTCACCTGGGCGAGGCCGCCGACGAAAAGTCGCGGCATTACCTGCAGGTGATCTCAAGTTCGGCCAAGCGCATGTCGGACCTGATCGATGACCTGCTGGTGTATTCGCGCCTGGGCCGCAGCGCGATGCGCCTGCAGGCGGTGGACATGCAGTCGCTGGCGCAGGAGACGCGCTCGATGCTCGACGCCAATGCGCGCATGGACCAGCCCGGCCGCAACATCCAGTGGAAACTGTCGGCGCTGCCGGTGGTGGTCGGCGACGAGAACATGCTGCGCCAGGTCTGGCTCAACCTGCTGGGCAACGCGGTCAAGTACAGCGTCAACAGCCAGCCCGCGATCATCGAGGTCGAGCATCGCTACGACGAAGAACGCAACCATCATTTCAGCGTGCGTGACAATGGCGCCGGCTTCGACATGGCCTACGCCGGCAAGCTGTTCGGCGTGTTCCAGCGCCTGCATTCGGCCAGCGAGTTCGCCGGCACCGGCATTGGCCTGGCCAGCGTGCGCCGGGTGCTGACCCGCCACAACGGCCGGATCTGGGCCGAGAGCCGGCCGGGCGAGGGCGCCACCTTCCACTTCATCCTTCCTTCCAACGCCGAACTCGCCAGGGGACCTTCGGGCCATGACTGACATCCGCACCATCCTGCTCGCCGAAGACAGCCCCTACGACGCGGAAATGGCCATCGACGCCCTGCGCGAGGCCAATCTGATCAATCCGATCGTGCACGTCACCGACGGCGTGGAGGCCCTGGACTACCTGTTCCGTCGCGGCAAGTACGCCGATCGCGGCGAGGGCGATCCCTCGGTGCTGCTGCTCGACATCAAGATGCCGCGCATGGACGGCCTGGAAGTGCTGGAAGCGCTGCGCCAGGACGAAAAGCTGCGGCAGTTGCCGGTGGTGATTCTGTCGTCCTCGCGCGAGGAAGCCGACCTGGTGCGAAGCTGGGACCTGGGCGTCAACGCCTACGTGGTCAAGCCGGTCGACGTGGACCAGTTCTTCGAGGCGGTGCGCACGCTCGGCAAGTTCTGGGCGGTGATCAACGAGCCGCCGTTCAAGGCGCAAGCTTGAGCCGGCCATGACCTGGCGCCTGCTGTTCGTCGACGACGTCGCCGAGGATGTCGAGCTGGCGACCCTGGAGCTCGGCCGCTGGCCCGCGGCCTGGGTCAGCCGCCGGGTCGACAGCGAGCCCCAACTGCGCGCGGCCCTGGCCGAGTTCGCGCCGCACATCGTGTTGTGCGACCTCAACCTGCCCGGCTTCGACGGCGAGGCCGCGCGCGCGATCGTGCGCGCGCAGGCGCCGGCCAGCCTGTTCGTGTTCCTGACCGGCGCCACCGCCGATGCGACCGAGCATCTGGACGAAACGGTCTGGGACAAGAATCGGCTGGAATTGCTGCCGATGCAGCTGCAGGCCCTGATCGACGAGCACCGGCCGCGCGCGCCGACTGAGGCCGAAACCGATCCGGCCGAAGCCGATTCGCCCCGGGTGCCGGCCCTGTGAAGCCCGTTCGCCGCCGGCTCAACGCCGCGCGCTGCATGCCCGGCTAACACCGGCTCGCGCACAATAGCCGTCGATACGCGTCCTTCGGCTGATCCATGGCAAAGCAATCCACTCGAAACAATTCCGGCTTCGGCGCGTTCGTCAGCGTGCGCGGCGCGCGCGAGCACAACCTCAAGGACATCGACGTCGATATCCCGCGCGATGCGCTGGTGGTGTTCAGCGGCGTGTCGGGCTCGGGAAAATCCTCGCTGGCGTTCGGCACCTTGTTCGCCGAGGCGCAGCGCCGTTATCTGGAATCGCTGTCGCCGTATGCGCGGCGCCTGATCGATCAGGTCGGCGTGCCCGACGTGGACGCGATCGACGGCCTGCCGCCGGCGGTGGCGCTGCAACAACAGCGCGGCACCCCGAACGTTCGCTCCACGGTCGGCAGCGTGACCACGTTGTCGAGCCTGCTGCGCATGCTGTACTCGCGCGCCGGCACCTATCCGCCCAAGCAGCCGATGCTGTACGCCGAGGATTTCTCGCCGAACACGCCGCAAGGCGCCTGCCCGAATTGCCACGGGCTGGGTTACGTGTATGAAGTCACCGAACGGGCGATGGTGCCCGACCCGTCGCTGAGCATCCGCGACCGCGCGATCGCCTCGTGGCCGCCGGCCTGGCACGGACAGAACCTGCGCGACATCCTGGTCACCCTGGGCTACGACGTCGACGTGCCCTGGCGCGATCTGCCGAAGAAGGACCGCGACTGGATCCTGTACACCGAGGAGCAACCGGTCGCGCCGGTGTATGCCGGCTTCACCCCCGCGCAGACCCGCGCCGCGCTGCGCCGCAAGGCCGAGCCGAGCTACATGGGCACCTTCACCGGCGCGCGCCGTTACGTGCTGCACACCTTCGCCACCACCCAGAGCGCGTTGATGAAAAAACGCGTGGCGCGCTTCATGAGCGGCGCGCCGTGCCCGGTCTGCGACGGCCGCCGCCTGAAACGCGAAGCGCTGTCGGTGACCTTTGCTGGACTGGACATCGGCAGCCTGTCGCGGCTGTCGCTCAACCGCATCGCCGAAGTGCTGGCGCCGGCCGCGAGTGGACGCTTCGACGCGCCGACCAAGGCCACCACGCGCAGCCGCGCGGCCAGCGCCCAGGACACCGCCAAACGCGTCGCCGCGGGCGGATCGGCGCATGCCGGCGGCACCGATGTGCGCCGCACGCCGGACCTGTCCGAGGAAAAACGCATCGCCGCGCAACGCATCGCCCACGATCTGGTCGAACGCATCGCGACCTTGCAGGCCTTGGGCCTGGGCTATCTGGCGATGGACCGGACCACGCCGACGTTATCGCCAGGCGAACTGCAGCGGCTGCGCCTGGCGACCCAGATCCGCTCCAACCTGTTCGGCGTGGTCTACGTGCTGGACGAACCGTCCGCCGGCCTGCATCCGGCCGACAGCGAAGCGCTGCATCGCGCGCTGGATCAACTCAAGGACGCCGGCAATTCGGTGTTCGTGGTCGAGCACGATCTGGACATGATGCGCCGCGCCGATTGGCTGGTGGACGTGGGTCCGGACGCAGGGCAGAACGGCGGGCAGATCCTCTACAGCGGCCCGCCCGATGGCTTGCGCGCGGTCGCCGCGTCGCACACCGGGCGTTATTTGTTCGCCGCCGACGATGCCGCCGCGAAGCAGGCGCGCACGCCGCGTTCGCCGAGCGGCTGGCTGGAACTGCGCGGCCTGCATCGCAACAACCTGCACGGCCTGGATGCGCGCTTTCCGCTGGGCGTGTTCACCGCCGTCACCGGCGTGTCGGGCTCGGGCAAATCCAGTCTGGTCAGCCAGGCGCTGGTCGAACTGGTCGGCGACCATCTCGGCCACGAGCCGCCGGTCGAAGAATCCGACAGCGGCGAACCGCAGCCCAGCGAAATCGCCAAGACCGCCGGACGCATCCACCGCGGCGCCGACGCGATCAAGCGTCTGGTCAACGTCGATCAGAAACCGATCGGACGCACGCCGCGCTCGAATCTGGCTACCTACACCGGCCTGTTCGATCACGTGCGCAAACTGTTCGCCGGCACGCCGCTGGCCAAGAGCCGGCGCTACAACGCCGGCCGGTTCTCGTTCAACGTCGCGCAGGGGCGCTGCGAAACCTGCGAAGGCGAGGGCTTCGTCCAGGTCGAGCTGTTGTTCATGCCGACCGTGTACGCGCCGTGCCCGACCTGCCACGGCAGTCGCTACAACGCGAAGACCCTGGAGGTCGTGTTGAACGGCCGCAGCATCGCCGAGGTGCTGGCGATGACGGTCGACGAGGCGCTGGCGTTCTTCGCCGACGAAGACGGGGTGCGGCGTCCGCTGACCCTGTTGCGCGACATCGGCCTGGGTTATCTGCGCCTGGGCCAGCCGGCGACCGAACTGTCCGGCGGCGAAGCCCAGCGCATCAAGCTGGCCACCGAGTTGCAACGCAGCCAGCACGGCAACAGCCTGTACGTGCTCGATGAGCCCACGACCGGCCTGCATCCGGCCGATGTCGACAAGCTGATGGCGCAACTGCATGGGCTGGTCGATGCCGGCAATACGGTGATCGTGGTCGAACACGAAATGCGCGTGGTCGCCGACAGCGATTGGGTGATCGACGTCGGCCCGGGCGCGGGCGAAGACGGCGGCGCGATCGTCGCCAGCGGGACGCCGCAGCAGGTCGCTCGCGCCAAGGCGAGCCGGACGGTGCCGTATCTGCGCCGGGTGCTCGGCTGAAGCCGCGGGCTCGTTCTAAGGCGCGAGCGCTTTCAGCGTCTCAAGCCGATCGGCTTGTTCGACGGTCTTGTCGTGGCGCCAGCGCAGAATGCGCGGAAAGCGCACGGCGATGCCCGACTTGTGCCGGCTCGAACGATTGACCGCCTCGAAGCCGAGCTCGAACACGTGCAGCGGCGTCACCGAACGCACCGGGCCGAAGCGTTCGAGCGTATTGGCGCGGATCCAGCGGTCCAGTTGCAGGATTTCCTGATCGTCCAGGCCCGAGTAGGCCTTGGCGATCGGTACCAGCGCCCCGCCGTCCCATAGCGCGAAGGTGTAGTCGGTGTACAAGGTGCTGCGGCGGCCGCTGCCGGCCTGCGCGTACACCAGTACCGCATCGATGGTCAGCGGATCGATCTTCCATTTCCACCAGTCGCCGCGCCGTCGACCGACCTGATAGGTCGAGTCGCGGCGCTTGAGCATGAGCCCCTCGACGCCGCGTTCGCGCGCCTGTTCGCGCAACGCCGCGGCCTGGGTCCAGTCGGCGGCGTCGACCTGCGTGGACAGCACGATCGCCGGATCGGCATGCGCCGTCAGCAACGTCGCCAGCGCGGCGCGGCGCTCGTGCAGCGGCAGCGGCCGCCAATCCTCGCCGTCGAGCTCCAGCAGATCGTAAGCCAGCATGCGCGCGGGCGTGTCGGCCAGAATCTTCGGGCCCGGTTTGCGGCGCTGGATCCGCGTCTGCAAGGCGGCGAACGGCAGCGGCTGCGCGTCGCCGCCGCGCCAGCCGAGCAGCTCTCCGTCGAGCACGCAATCGCGCGGCAGGCGTCGCGCCGCCGCTTCGATTTCCGGAAAGCGCCCGTCCAGGCGTTCTTCGCCGCGCGACCACAACAGCGACTGGCCCTGGCGATGGATCAACTGCAGGCGGATGCCGTCCCACTTCCATTCCAGCAACCAGTCCTCGATCGGTCCCAATACTTGTGCGGGCGGCGAATCGTCCTTGGCCTCCAGCGGCGAGGCGAGAAAGAACGGATACGGCTGCTGTCGGTCCCGCGCGGTGGTTTCCTTCGCCAGCAACTGCTGCACGAATTCGGGCGAAGGCTGCCACGCGCCGAGCATGCGCTGCGCGATCAGCGCGATGTCCACGCCGGACCATTGCGCCAGCGCCTGCTGCACCAGCCGTTGCGACACGCCCACGCGCAGGGCGCCGGTCAGCAGTTTGTTGAACACGAAACGTTGTTCGGCCTGCAACCCGCGCCAACCGGCGACCACCGCCTCGCGCCGCGTCGCCGGGTCCACGCCGCTCAGCGGCGCGAGTCGCAGTTCGATCCATTCGTGCAGTGGCCGGTCGACAGCCGCGGCGGCTTCGGGTTCGTCGAGCAGCAGGCCGAGCGTCTCGGCGAGGTCGCCGACTTGATCGTAGCTGTCGTCGATCAGCCAGCCGGGCAGCCCGGTTTCCTGCGCGACCCAATCGCGCAGCTCGCGCTGATTGGCGATCTTGCCGAGCTTGTGGCCCGACAGAAGCCACAAGCCCCAGGCCAGGTCGCGCGGCGCGGCGGCCTGGAAGTAGTCGATCAGCGCGGCGCGTTTGTCCGAGGTCGCGGTGCTGCGATCGAGTTCGCGAAACAAGGCGGCGAAGCGTTTCATGCGCGTTCGCCTTCCACGCCGGTATCGAAGCGATCCACGCGCAGACCGCGTTCGGCCAGCACGCGCAACAGCGCTTCCGAGCGCCCGTGATGGGCGATCACCCGTTCGGCGCGGCTTTCCTCGATGGTTTGCAGCAGCGCCGGCCAATCGGCGTGATCGGAGATGACGAAGCCGCGATCGAAGTTGCGCCGACGCCGATTGCCGCGGATGCGCATCCAGCCCGACGCGAACCCGGTCTGCACGCGGCGGAACCGGCGCATCCAGGCCGAGCCCGCAGCCGACGGCGGCGCCAGCACCAGTTCGCCGGCCCATTCGTCGCGCGACTTCGCATCCGCCACCAGTTCGGTATCGGCCATGGCCACGCCGGCCTGTCGATAGACATCCACGCCCGACGCGATCGCGCCGTGCACCCACACCGGTCGCGAGGAGTGCTTCGCGAGTTCCGCCAGAATGCGCTGCGCCTTGCCCAACGCGTAGCAGAACAACACCGCCGTCTCGCCGCGCGCGGCGCAGTGCTCGCGCCACTCGACGATCTCGGCCGCGACCTGCGCCGTGTCCGGCCATCGATAGATCGGCAGCGCGAAGGTCGACTCGGTGATGAAGGTCGAACACGGCACCGGCTCGAACGCGCTGCAGGTCGGATCGTGCTGGCGTTTGTAATCGCCGGATACGACCCAGACCTGGTCGCCGTCTTCGATGCGCACCTGCGCCGAACCCAGCACATGCCCGGCCGGATGCAGCGATACGCGTACGCGTCCGAGATCGAAGGCTTCGCCATACGCGTGGCTTCGATACGCCTGCTCGCCCAGTCGCCAGCGCAGGATCGGCAAGCCTTCTTCGCTGCCGTGATACGTGCCCATGCCGACGCGTGCATGGTCGGCATGGCCGTGGGTGACGATCGCGGTGGCGACCGGTTGCCAGGGATCGATGTAGAAATCGCCGGCAGGGCAATACAGCCCTTGCGGACGGACCACGATCAAATCATCAGGCTGCATGCGCCAGGTCCGACGATTGGGTGGCGCCACTGTGCAAAACGCGTCGTGACGGGATCGTCATATCGTCCGCGGCTGCACGCGAGTCGAATCGAACTCGTAGTGTCCGCACGATGAATGCGAATCCGGATCGCCGCGAAGGTCAACGCAGCGTGAGTTGTCGCGCGAATCCAGAATATGAATTATTCAGCGCATGCGATTGCATGAATCGTTGCGTGCGAGGGTCACGAGGTCTTAATGAGCGATGCGAAATAGTCCATGGCACCGGCGCACATCGCCGGCTCATTACGAGCAATCATCCCCACACGGCCAGCGCGACACGATGTTGCTGGTCAGACAGGAGCTTCAATGAATACCCAGACGAAGACCACGCATACCCTCAACGACCTGATCGAAATCGCGCGCGACGGCAAGGACTTCTACACCGAAGCGGCGCAGAAGGTGAAAGATGCCGAACTGTCCGCGCTGTTCGTGCGCATCGCAGGCGTCAAGGCCGACATCGTCACCAGCCTGAGTTCGGCGGTGGTCGCCGCGGGCGGCAAGCCGGCCGAGCACGGCACCTTCGTCGGCTCGATGCAGCAGTTCTACGGCAAGGTACGCGCGACCCTCGGCGACACCCAGTACGGCTACGTGGCCGAACTGGAAGAGTCGGAAGACCGTCTGCTCAAGGCCTTCAACGTGACCTTGTCCGACAGCGACACTCCGCCGGCCGCGCGCGTCGAAGTCGAGCGCCTGTTGCCGCAGGTGCGCGAATGCCATCAGGTGATGAGCACGCGCAAGCGCACGCTGAAAGCTGCGTCTTGATCGCTCGATCAGGATTCGCGATTCGTTCGCTGTGGATTGAATCGGCGCTGCGATGAAATGCGATGAGAGAAAGCCCCGTCGGCGACGACGGGGCTTTTTCATGCCTGTAGTTCAGTAGCGGACGATCAACGCAACCGAATCGCCAGATCGCGTCCCGCAACGGCCTCGTTGCCGCTGTAATCGCGCGCGCTGATGCGCAAGGTGTAGTCGCCGGCCGGCAGTTCGTTCGGCAGCCACAGGCCGGTGGCGACCTTGCCGTTGCGCACGATGTTGGTCAGCACGTAGCGGAAGCGGGTAATCGCGCTGCCGTGGACGGTGATGCCGCTGTCGGCGGCGTACAGCACCTTGGTCGCGTCGTCGGGCGGCTTGCGGTCGAACTCGATGTTCATGCGCGGCTGTTCGTAACCGGCCAGCGGCTTGCCCGCGGCGTCGAGCCATTGATAGCCCAGCGTGTACAGGCCGAGCCGGCGCCGCGCCAGGTTGTCGTCGACCTGATCCCAGGCCTCGACCACGATCTGCACGCCCGGCTGTCCGCGCGATACCAGCAGGCGGCCTTGTTCCTTCTGCGCGAGCGGCTGCTCCAATGCGTCGAGCAACTGGATGCGTTCGATCCGCGGCGCGTAATGATCGGCGTAGTGCACGAAACCCAGGGTCACCGCATTGCGCTCGTAACCGTTCGAACCCAGCGCCAGATGCACATGCGCCATCGGATTGATCGTGCCGAGCACGTCGCCGGCCTTGAAGCGGGTGCCGCGACGCAGGCGCATGCGTTCGGTCTTGCCGTCGTCGCCGACGATCGGCTGGAAGCGCGCGGGATCGATCGGTTCGCCCTTGCCGTTGCGGCCCACGCGCATGTGGATGTAGCTGATCGTATCCAGCGACGCGCCTTCGCCGAGGCTGCCGTAACCCCACGAACTCGACGGATTGCTGGTCTTGGCGTCGGCGATCGCCAGCACCTGCTGACCGATGTCGCCGCGGATGTCGAAGCCGCCATGCAGGTGATGGCGGCTTTCGCCGCGTCCGTCGCCGCGCACTTCGCCCAGGGTGCCAACCACTTCGTGCCACGCGTCCTGCGGATGCAGCGGCCAGCGTCCGGCGGTGAACGGCAAGGGATCCAGCGGCGATGGCCCGGCGACGGTGACGATCGGTTGCGCCGCGGCCGGTGCGATGCGATGCACGCGGTAGCTGCCGGCATCGGTGAGATAGATCGCGCCGTCGGCATCGAGCGTCATCGCCGCGGGCAGCGACAGACGCTGCTCCTGCGCATTGCCGGTCAGCGCCACCCAGTTGCCGTCGGCGCGAATCTGCAATACCAATCCCGTCGACATATCGCCGACGTACATCAGGCCGTCGTGAGTGATCGCCAGCGCGGTCGGGCGCGACAGCGGATTGTCGCCTTCGACGGTCGGCAACAGGTTCAAGGTGCTGACGTCGCCATCGGGTTCGACCCGGCGGATCGCGCGGTTGCGGGTGTCGGCGACCCAGACGATGCCTTGCGCGTCGATCGCCAGCGCGGTCGGCGTATCGAAACGCGCGATCGCCGCCGCACCGTCGCTGTCGCCGGGTCGTTCGCCGCCCGCGAGCGTGCCGACGGTGCCGTCGGGTTCGATCACCCGGATGCGGTCGTTGTAGGTGTCGGCGACGAACACGCGGCCGGCTTGACTCACCGCCACGCCGATCGGCCCGTTGAACTGCGCCTGCGCGCCGGGGCCGTCGCGATAACCGGCCACGCCGGTGCCGGCCAAGGTGCTGACCACGCCCTGCCGCGAAATCTTGCGGATCGCGTGATTACCGGTGTCGGCGACATACAGATTGCCGAGGCTATCGAGCGCCAAGCCGGACGGTGTGTTGAACGCGGCCTTGGTGCCCGCGCCATCGGCGAAACCTTCGATCGAACCGGCCACGGTGGCGACGCTGCCGTCGGCGCGGATCAGCCGGATCAGGTTGTTGTCGCCGGCATCGGCGAGGTACAGCGTGCCGTTGCCGCTGCGCGCCAGTCCGTAGGGATCGGCGAAGCGCGCCTGCGCCGCGGTCGCGTTGCGCAAGCCGCGCACGCCGCGCACGCCGTCGCCGGCGATCAGTTCGAGTTGCGCGTTCCAGCCGAACGGTGTCGGAGCGGGCGCGGGCTTGGCCGCGTTCAACAAGGCGCGCGGCGCGCCGGGTTCGATCACGAAGGTCGCGGCGAGCGCGGCCGCGGTCAGGCCGATCGCGACACAGATCCAGATGGTTCGGTTCATTCAAGTCCTTGTTACGCAAGCCCGCGCGACAGCGGCGGGCCCGCACCAATCTGGATTCTAAACGGCGCGCGCGGCGCAATGCATAAGCGGCCACGCGGGCCGCTTATGCAGCGATCGCAAGATGCTGTTGCGTGGACTCAGCGTTTCGCAGCATTGATGGCGAAATGATCGGACGCGATCCGCGCCAGCGACGCCAGCACCGCGTCGCGGCCGGCGCCGTCGAGCTTGGCGGTGGCCAGATAGCTGACGATCAGGAGCGGCGCGCGGCCCGGCGGCCAGACGATCGCGACGTCGTTGGTCGCATCGTCGCCGCTGCCGGTCTTGTCGCCGACCCGTACCCCGGCCGGCAAGCCCGCGCGAAGACGCTTGTCGCCGGTCTTGTTGGCGACCAGCCAGGCGATCAACTGCTGGCGCGAGGATTCCTTCAAGGCATCGCCCAGCAGCAGACGCTGCATCGTGGCGATCTGCGCGCTCGGCGTGCTGGTGTCGCGCGGGTCGTCGGGCGCGCCGCTGTTGAGCGTGGGTTCGGTGCGGTCGGTGCGGGTGACGCCGTCGCCGATCTCGCGCAGAAACCGGTTCAGGCCCTGCGGGCCGCCGACCAAGGGATATAGCAGATTGGCCGCAGGGTTGTCGCTGAGCGTCACCGTCGCCTCGCACAACTGCGCGACGCTGGCGCTGCGGCCCACCAAGGGCTGGGTGAACGGCGCATGCGAGATCATGTCGGCGGCGGTGATCGGCACCTGCTGCGACAGCGCGACTTTGCCCAATTCGACCTGTCGCAGGATCGCCGCGGCCAGCAGATACTTGAACGTGCTGCACATGCGGAAGCGTTCGTTCTCGCGCCACAGCATGCGCTCGCCGTTGCCGGTGTCGAGCACGGCCACGCCCAGCCGCCCGCCGCTGTGCTTTTCGAGATCGCGCAGGCGCGTCCGCCAGTCGCCGGGCTTGGCTTCGCGTCCGGCCTGGGGTGCGAGGCTAAGCGCGGCGGTGCCGAAACTGGCGCTCGCGCCGGCGGCGAGCAGCAGGCCGCTGGCGCATTGCAGAAAATCGCGTCGTTGCATGGGCAGGTCTCCTTCGGGGAACCCGATTATTGGCAGCGTGGCTCACCGCGACAAACGAGGAATTCTCGCGGCAGGCAAAAGAAATCCTTGCAGCGGCTGCAACCGTCGCCGCGCCGGCCGTATCTCCTGCACGAACTCAGTTTGCGGCAACCGCATGAACGCTACCGTGCAATGGGTCGTAATCGCTTCGCTGCTGACCGTCGTGGTCGGCCCGTTGCTATGGGGCGCGGTTGGCGTGCTGCGCTCGCGCGGCGCGGCTGCGAGCCTGTCGCCGCGCAGCGAATGGAACTGGCGGCACACGCTGCATTCCACCGCGTTGTACGCATTCAGCTTCAGCCTGATCTTCTTCATCCAGGAACTGTTCCTGGTGGTGCCCAAGGCGCTGACCCCGGGCCTGCGGCCGACCTTGTTCCACAACAATCATCATTGGGACGGCGACAACCCGCTCGCGCATCTGTTCCAGGGCACCGGCGCATTGGCGATCTTGCTGGTCGCGATCGCCTGCACCGTGTGGCTCAAGCTGCGCCCGCCGCGCGGCATGGGTTGGCGGCTGTTCGCGATCTGGATGGCGTTCCACGGCTATTTCCAGTCGCTGCCGCAGATCGTGGTCGGCTCGGTGGTGCCGCAGAACGATGTCGGCATGGCCTTCGACTATCTGCAGCTCGGCGCGGCCACCAAGCTCGCGTTGGGCCTGATGGCGCTGCCGTTGATCGCGGCGCTGGCGATCGGTTTCTCCAGGCCCTTGCTCGCGCTCGCGCCGCAGGCCGGCGACATCGCCACGCCGGGGCGGCGCAGCGGTTTCATCTTCCGCATCGCGACCCTGCCAGCCTTGTTGGCGCTGCCGTTGATCATCGCAATGCGGGTGCCGGGCAGTCTCGATCAGGTCGCGATCGTGCCGGTCGCCGAGTTCGTGATCGGCGTGTGGTGGTTGCAGGCCGCGGCGTGGTCGACCGCGTCGGCGCGGCCGGCGGGCATCGCGCCCGCGCGGTCGCTGGCGGTGCCGGTGGCGGCGGTGATCGCGCAGTTGTTGATCTTCCAACTCGTGCTGCGGCCGGGCATCGCGTTCTTCTGATGGCGGGTGCTTACTGAGCGCACGAGGCGGCTTGCGCGTCGCTCGCGGACGAGCGCGCGCGGCCCGGCGCGAAGATCGCCAGGCTCAGCGCGGCCAACACGCACACGCCGATGCCGCCGTACCACAGCACCCACCCGAAGCCTTCGATCAACGCGGCGTGCGCGAGCTCATGCGTGCCTCCGCTGACCGACTGCAAGGCATTCACATCCCCCGCCGCGATCCGCCCGGCCAGTTGCCGCAACTGCGCGCCGTCGAAACGCGCACCGAACACTTCGCGCAGATGCGCGGCGATGCCCGCGACCAGGATCAAACCCATCAAGGCGATATTGATCGCCAGGGTGATCAAGCGCGCGCTCATGTCGATGCCCGCGGCCATGCCGGCGCGCGAACTCGGCACCGCGGCGGTGGTGGTATTGGTCACCGGGGTATTGGTCAGGCCCAGTCCGGCGCCGGCGAGCAAGGCGCCGGGCAGCATGCTGAGCCAACTGGCGTGTGCGACCGCGCTGCCGTAACGCATCGCCACAAACCCCGCGCCGATCGCGAACAGGCCCAGCGGAATCACCACCCCGGACGAATAACGCGCCGACAAGCGTTCGGCGAGCGGCGGCATCAGCAGGGTCGGCAAGGTGTAGGCCAGCAGCGCCAGTCCCGCGCTCACCGTGTCGTAGCCCAGCGCGCTCTGGTAGTAGATCGGCAGGTAGATCATGAAAGGCCAGAAGCTGAAGTTCATGCCGATCGATCCCATGATCGAACCGGAGAAATCGCGGATGCGGAACACCGCGAAATCGAACATCGGATGCGCAGAGTGTTTCTCCGCGATCACGAACGCGATCGAGCCGATCACCGCGATCGCGAGTGCGGCCAATGCGACCGGACTGGCGAAGCCTTGCTCCGGCGCCTGGGTGAGGTAATAGGTCAGGCCGAGCACCGCCAGCGACAAGGTGGCGATGCCGGCGCGGTCGAGCTTATGCGCCTGCGGATCGCGCGACTCCTGCGCGCCCAGCGCGATCAGCACCCAGGTCAACACCGACAGCGGCACATGCACCAGAAACACCCAGTGCCAGTTCGACAGCGCGACGATGGCGCCGCCGATGATCGGACCAAAGCCCAGCCCGGCGCCGAACACGATGCCGAAGATCGCGAACGCGCGGCCGCGTTCGCACCCGGCCTGGAACTGATGCGACAGGATCGCCATCTGGCAGGTCAACATCGCGCCGCCGGCGATACCTTGGGCGAAGCGGCTGGCGATCAGTACCGGCATGCTCTGCGCCACGCCGCAGATCAGCGAAGTCACGCCGAACGCGATCACGCTAAGCACGAACACGCGGCGGCGGCCGTAGCGATCGGCCAGCGTGCCGGCGGCCATCAGCACCGTGGTGCAGGCGATGGTGTAGGCGTTCATCACCCACTGCATGTCGCGCAGATCGCCGTGCAGCTGTTTTTCCAGGGTCGGCAGGATCACCGGCACGCTGGAGATCTCCAGGCCGAACATCAGCGCGGCGAGGCTGACCGAGGCGAGGGCGAGGGTGTTTTTGCCGGATTGGGACAGGGGCATGGGGCATCCAGGGAAACGGTGGGGCAGGGCTTCGCATCGCCGCGCGTGAGGCGCGGCTGGGCGGTGCATCGTGATGACGTCGGCGATGTCGGCCGATGGTTTGGCTGATGCGGGATCGCTTCGCGGCGTCGAAGTCTTTCGTTGGGTATGCGAAAGACCTCAGCGACCCGATCGAAAAGCGTCGCGGTTAAAGCGCCCGCCCGACAGAGCGTCCCTATGCAAACGACCTCGCGGTCCGCGGCGGTGGGCGGCATCGCCAATCGAGCGACACCGATCATTCTCCCCAACCCCGACTCATGAGAGAAATGATTTAATTTTGTGGAACCCATTACGGCCCATCATCAATCGCCGTATCCTGAGCCCATGGACTTCGACCCGGCCCTGCTGCGCACCTTCGTCGCCGTCACCGAAACCGGCGGGTTCACCCGTGCCGCCGAGCGCCTGCACCTGACCCAGTCGGCGATCAGCCACCAGATCCGCCGCCTGGAAGATCAAGTCGGCCGCCCGCTCCTGCGCCGCACCACCCGCCGCCTGACCCTGACCGAAGACGGCGAAGACTTCCTGCGCCATGCCGGCCAGATCCTGCAATCGCTGGACGCACTGACCCGGCGCTTTCAGCCCTCGCCGATCGCCGGCGTGGTCCGCTTCGGCGTGCCCGAAAACTTCATCGGCGATCGTTTGCCCAATGTGCTGTGTCAGTTCGCGCGCGCGTTCCCGTCGATCCGCCTGGACGTCAGCGTCAGCATGAGCATGGACCTGCGGCAGATGGTCGAAGCCGACGAACTCGACCTCGCGGTGATCATCGCCTTGCCCGATAGCGGCGCCGGCACCGTGTTGCGGCGCACGCGCTGGGTCTGGGTCGCTGCCGATTACTTCGACGTCCCCGCCAACACGTCACTGCCGTTCGCCTTCTTCCCGCCGCCGTGCATCAACCGGCAGGTCGGCATCTCGGCCTTGGACGGCACCGCGGTCGAATGGCATGTGGTGTTCACCTCGCCGAGCCAGCAGGGCTTGCACGCGGCGATCCTCGCCGGCCTTGCGATCACGGTGATGGCCGAGGACGACGTCGAACCGGGCATGCGCATCGTCGACGGCGAATACGGCCTGCCGACCTTGCCCGACGCCGAGTTCGTGCTGATCTGGAACTCGCTCGACGCCGCGCCGGCGGTCTGCGAGTTCGGCAAACTGATCCGCGACTTGCCGGCCACCGCGCCGAACCCCGCGCCGAATCCGATGCGCCTGCGTGGCGCCTGAGCCGCCGCAACCGCTTGGCTGCGTTTCTCCGATTCGTCGCGTTTCTCCGATTCGTCGTCTCTCCGACTGCCCTGTGCTTTTCCCCCCTTTAAAAAAGGGGGCAGGGGGGATTTGCTCTTCCTCCAACACCAAGCGCAAAAGCAAATCCCCCGCGCCAGCCACTACAACCCGACCTCACACATCGCAGGGCGCAGCCCCCTTTTTCAAAGTGGGCGAATTGACCCGCACGCTCATACAAGCCGATAGCCCGATCAACCCATGGGCCGACAACCTGATACGCCGACAAACCGACAGGCGCTCAAACGATAGCCCGACGAACCGATAGCCGATCAGCCGCTAGACCGGCCACCTTCCAGTCCCCGCGCCACGCTTTTCCCCCCTTTGCAAAAGGGGGGTAGGGGGATTCGCTCTTAGCCCGTCCACCACCACTCCACCCACAAACAAACCCCCATCCCCAGCCAAAGCCCGATAGACCCTTCACCCCCACCTAGCTACCATCGGCCGACCTACCGAGGGCCTCCCCAATGAAGTTGCCAATCGCCACGCCCCTGGCGGTGCTCTGCGCCGCCGTCCTGTCGCTGCCGGCCTACGCCGCCAAGCCCGCCAAAGCCCCGAAGGCGCCCAAAGCCCCGACCTTCGACACCAAGCGCCTGTCCGACGAGGTCAAGACCCTGTCCTCCGACGAGTTTGAAGGCCGCGGCCCGGCCACCGCCGGCGAGACCAAGACCATCGACTACGTGGTCGCCCAGATGAAGGCGGCCGGCATCCAGCCCGGCGGCGACCTCAAGGACGGCAAGCGCCTGTGGACCCAGGCCGTGCCGCTGCTGCGCACCGAAATCGCCGGCACCCCGACCCTGTCGGTCGCGGTCAAGAAGAAGGCCCGCGCCCTCACCCAGGGCAACGAGATCGCCGTGCGCGCCGCGCTCGACGGTTCCAAGAGCGTCAGCTTCAAGAACGCCCCCCTGGTGTTCGCCGGCTACGGCGTCGCCGCGCCCGAGCGCCAGTGGGACGACTTCAAGGGCGTCGACCTGAAAGGCAAGATCGCCGTCGTGCTGATCAACGACCCCGACTTCGAATCCGGCAACGGCGACTTCGGCGGCAAGGCCATGACCTACTACGGCCGCTGGACCTACAAGTTCGAAGAAGCCGCCCGCCGCGGCGCGCTCGGCCTGCTGATCGTCCACGAAACCGAGCCGGCGTCCTACGGCTGGGCCACGGTCAAGAACTCCAACACCAACACCATGTTCGACGTGGTGCGCGACAAGCCCAGCGCCACCCACCCGACGATGGAAGGCTGGATCCAGCGCGACCTCGCCGTCAGCCTGTTCAAGAGCGCCGGCCTGGACTTCGAAAAACTCAAGAAGCAGGCCCAGACCCGCGAGTTCAAGCCGGTCGTGCTCAAGAACGTGACCCTGTCGGCCAACTACGCCGTCGACAGCCAGGTCATCACCTCGCAGAACATCGTCGGCCGCATCGACGGCAGCAAGAAGCCCGACGAAACCGTCATCTACAGCGCGCACTGGGATCACCTGGGCGTCGGCCAGCCCGATGCGAAGGGCGACAAGATCTACAACGGCGCCGTCGACAACGCCACCGGCACCGCCGCGCTGATCGAGATCGGCCGCGCCTTCGCCAAGGGCAAGAAGCCGCAGCGCTCGATCGTGCTGCTCAACGTCACCGCCGAGGAAAAGGGCCTGCTGGGTTCGGAGTACTACTCCGCGCGTCCGCTGTACCCGCTGGCCAAGACCGTCGCCGTCATCAACATGGACGCCCTCGACCCGACCGGCCCCTCGCGCGACTTCACCACCTCCGGCAGCGCCAAGCAGGACCTGCTGACCGACCTGATCAGCACCGCCCAGCGCTGGAACCTGAGCTACGTCGACGACCCGAAGCCCGAAGCCGGCCACTTCTTCCGCTCCGATCACTTCCCCTTCGCCAAGCGCGGCGTCCCGGCGATCTCGTTCGGCTCGGGCGAAGACAAGGTCGACGGCGGCATCGCCGCCGGCAAGGCCGAGAGCGAAGCCTACAACCGCGACCGCTACCACCAGCCCGCCGACCAGTGGGAATCCACCTGGACCTTCGCCGGCATGGCCCGCGACATGCAGATCCTCTACACCCTGGGCAACGAACTGGCCAACTCCAACAAGTGGCCGAACTGGAGCGAAGACTCCGAGTTCCGCGCCGCGCGCGACGAGACGGCGGATCAGCGTCCGAGCAAGTAAGCCTGCAACCGCGCCCGGTCCCACCCGGCGCTAAAAACCAAACGGCCGCGTCGGAGCCCACATCGCTCCTCGCGGCCGTTTCGTTTCTGGCTGCCGCTCATCGTCAAGCCCGCCCCCCAATCGCGACGCCAGCTTCGTCCCCCCCTGTAGGAGCGGCGCAAGCCGCGACCGAGCACCCTCAACTCCCGCGACCATTCCAATCAAGATTCGTAAACCCCAATCCCGTCGACTAAGGTCGAGCTCTCGCTTTCCCCACCGCCCCATTCCACCGAATACCCAGGGCGCCGCGTAAAAACGATCCCTTGATCCAACCGCACCCAGAAGCAACCCCCATGACCGACCCTTCCGAGCGCAACCCCGCAGACTCCCGGTCTTTCGCATTGCGCGGCGAAGGCCCCGCCAGGGATTTCAGCGAGGACGTGGTCGACGCCATGCGCGCCGCGGCAAGAGCCGGTGAAAACGTGGCTGCAATCGTCGCGCGGGCTTACGCGGTCGAGCCGGACTTGCGCGACAGTAAAATCTGGTTGATGCGCTATTTCCGACTGTCGTTCGGCCTCGCGATCCACACAGTCATGCGCCGCGTAGACGGCGGCCCGATCAGCGACGATCAGCTCGGCGAGATACTGCTGGCCAAGATTCGCGAGGCCATGGAGCATATACCTGTGGATTGAGAGGGCATCGCCAGGGCCGTTCCCCGAGCGACGCAGACACCCGTGCAACCATGGCAAGTGACACCACCGCCCAGGCCATCTCAAGATGTCGATGAAGATTTCGAGCCAGCAAGTCCCTCAGGCGAGCAACGCCCGACTCGTGCGAGTTCTGGGCGTGTACGAAACCGACGAAGTGATTATTGGTTTCGGTGCAATCGTGCTGAGTTGCTTCGGCTTCGGCGAAGCGACTAGCGACGATGTCGGCCTCGACCTCTGGGCCAGCTTTTCGGCGATGGAGATAGATGACTTACGTATATGGCGGCTGGATGACAACATGCCAGACACGATCAAGCGTGTCGACGGAAGTTCGCGTTATGAAATCCACGGCACTCTGCACGGCAGCAGCGTGCATGCTTGCGGCCTCGTGATCGGTGACGAAGAGGGATCAATGTCACCGGAATACGATTATCTCGACGGCGTACGAGTCGGCATCATCGTTGATCGGATTGACATCACGTTTCACCGTTGATGCGGCTGGATTGCTTCAACGAGCCGATGTTTGATGCCGATCATGCACAGCACTATCGAAGCGGCAAGTTATGCCCGATCCGCCACAACACTCCGCTGGGATCGAAAAGCGTGAAATCGCGCATGGCCCAGGGCTGATCCTCGGGCTCGCCGATCGCCACGCCGAAGGTATCGGCGATCTTCAGCTCGTCCAGATGCCGCCACCAATCGTCCGCGTTCTCCACCAGCAGATGCATCTGGAAATTCTGCGCGTGCTCGGGGACGTAGAACTTCTGCAGCAGGAAACTGCAATGGCCGTGGTGGACGTAGGCGAGGGTGTCGTCGGACCAGGGGATGGTGAAGCCGATGGCTTCGTAGAAGCGCTTCGAGAAGTCGAAGTCTTGGGTCGGAAGGAAGGCTTTGATCTCTATTGTTGCTAGGGTAGGGCGGGGCATGGTCGAGGCACGAAGACGGGGGTGTCGTGATCGTAAGCGAGCCGATTGATAAAAGCCGTATATATCTGCGAGCCACCGACAAACCGATTGACGGAAGTCGGGTGGCATCTCAAACGGCGTAACGCCGCGTCGGCTAAAGTTCGCATCCAGAGGGCAGCTTTGCCAGTTGGCTAAAATGCTCGAATTAAAGGGATGGTTTGGTTAAGTCATGCGAATTGAAGCCGAACGAGGGGCGTTTTAGCGGTGGGGGCGAACTTAGCGGAGCAATGTGTCGCTGCAACCTATTTCACTATGATGAAAGGCATGGTGAGGTTTTAGTTTTATTAGCAAATAGCGTGCTTGATCGGAGCCGGGGCGCATGCAAAACGAAGTTAAAATCATTTGGCCTGACCTGATGATGCCAAATTTGCCGGACGGTAGCTTGGGAGAAAGCGCCGTCGCTCATAATGGAAAGATAGTTATAGTTGGCGCAAACGGCTCAGGGAAGACTAGGTTTGGCGCATGGCTGGAAAATCCATCGGTTCGCCGGCACCAAGCTAGCCACTATCATTCGGACAGTAAACGAAATGAGGGTGTTTATAGGATATCGGCGCAACGTGTTCTTGATCTCCCGCCGAGTGCGGCTAGAAAGTCTTGGGAAGAGGCAAGCGCAGAGTTGAATAGTGGTCTGGGCGGGCCATCCGGTATAGGAGTTCGCCATACTCGTGTTGGTGGCGATCCGGTTGTGGGCTCTATGGCCGACTATGGTGCGTTAATTAATGCACTCTTCTCAGCGAGAACAGCGGATGCTCTTCGATACTATGAGGCGGGTCAGTCATCGCAATTTGGTCCTGGGAAGGCGGGCCCAGATGATCTGATTAGGCTTAAGGAATTGTGGGAGAAGGTCTTTAAAGGTCGAGAGTTATTGGTAGGGGATCACACGCTCTCTGCAAAAAGTAAGTCAGACGATGAGCCCTACGCTGCGAGCCTGATGAGTGATGGGGAACGTGTCGGGCTCTATCTCATTGGTAGCATTTTGCTAGCTCCAAAAAGCTCTCGCATAGTAATCGATGAGCCGGAAGTGCATCTCCATGAGGCAATTCAATCTTTCTTGTGGGATCAGTTGGAGTCTGTGCGAAAAGATTGCTGTTTTATATATATGACGCATAGTATTCAGTTTGCGGCGAGTAGGCTGGGCGCAAAGAAGATTGCTTTACTTGATTATCAAGCAGCTTTGCCATCTGATAAGGAATGTGAAAGCGACGCGCAGGGGCTGATGGCAATGGGGCCGGTGCCTACGCCGCCGGCTGGGAAAGTACCGCGAGACGGCATTTGGATTTGGGCTGAAGTAGCTCAGTCTGACGATCTTCCTGTTGATTTGACGCTGAAGTTGCTTGGGTCGCGACGTCCAGTGGTCTTTGTTGAGGGAAAGGTTGGGGGCTTAGATCAGAAGTTTCTTGAGATTGTCTACTCCGATCATCTGGTTATTCCTTGCGACAACTGGCAAAAAGTCGTGGCATGTGTAAATGGATTCAGGCGTCAGGCCGCGCTTCATCATTTGCACGTGAGAGGATTAATAGATCGGGATGATAGGCCCAGTTCGGAGATCGACAGTCATCAAAAAAATGATGTGTATGTCCTTCCAGTGGGTGCAGTCGAATGTCTCTATATCTTGCCGGAATGCTTAGAGGCTTGCGCCGCGATCACAGGGGTGCAGAATCCGGAAGATATTGTATCCGAGGCAAAAAAAAGAGTGGTTCATCAGGCATCGAAAGCGAGGTTGGCGATCATCGCGGAGCGTGCGCAATACAACGTTAGACATGCCTTGCAGAAAGTTAATCGGGCTGGAGATTCAAAATCGGATCTGGTTGCAGCGGTCGAATTAGCCGTGCAGGCGGCAGATGCTTCGGCCTGCTACGAGCGAGCTATTAAGACGGTTGATGAGGCATTGCAGGGCGAGTACATGGACGCCCTTGTAGTTTTTAGGGGTAAGTCGTCAATTGATGCAGCTGCCGGCGCGTTTAAATTGACGGAAGAAAAATACCGTGACCATGTACTGAACCTGCTTGCGGATGAGAAATCCGGATTGCGAAAACGCGTTTTAGAGAGATTGCCTGATTTAAAAAGTTAGCTTCTTAGAGGCTTCTGATGGCGAGACATTCGAGGCTAAGCCCCTGAGCGGATTGTCCAGCGTGGGTGTGATCTAAACCATTAGCCCAAAATGGGTTATTCCGATCTGGGCTTTAGGCTTTCCGGGTGCCTACAGTCCTCAACAAGCCCGAGTACCTCCGTCTGCGCCAGTTGTTGGTGGAAGCGCGCGAGCGCGCCGGGCTTACGCAGACCCAGGTAGCTGACAAGCTGCACCGCGCACAATCGTTCGTCTCCAAGTACGAATTGGGCGAGCGCCGGCTCGATGTCATCGACTTCATGCATGTGTGTGCCTGTCTCGATGTCGATCCGGGCGATGTCATCCGGCAGGTCGCTAAGTCCCGCAAGTAATCATCTGCATGCTCGCGCCGCACCTTTGTTGTGGATCGCGAGCTTTTCGTTGCATTGCATATCCCAAAACGGGTTGAAATTACCCCAAAACGGGATATAAGGATGTTGGTGATCTCTGGATCGGTCATCACGAATAGCCACAGCAATCTTCGGAAGGAGCCGCGCATGCCCGTTCCTGCGCCACAAGCATCTTTTGCTAACTCGCCTCAGCGTCGCGAGGCCTTCTTAAGCGAAGCTAATCTGGCGATCGCTCGAAATTGGGCCGACTCCCTCGGCGTTCCATTGGCCTACCTCTACGCCGACAACGCCGATCTGGCGGAGGTGATCCTCGCCTTCGGCCTGCTGCCCGAGTCCGAGCAGCGTCGCCTCGCGGTGGAGCTGAAGGCACGCGTCAGCCCACCGGCCGCGCGTACCCGCCCAGCCCGCAAGGCGCGGGCGACGCCGCACACGCGCTGAGCCGGGTCTTGCCGTGTAGTCGCCGGAGTGGGGTTGCTGACACTGGCACGGTGAAGAGCGACTCCAGATGCCGCGCGCGCCTCGTCCGGCTCGACATGTACCATTGATATGTATTTTTTCCATTCCGTAATCCGAAAAAGCCCCATCGAAACGCCGGCGATTCATTCCGGAGTCCGAAAAAGCTCCATGCGAATAGCGGATTGCTGCTTTGGAATCCGAAAAAGCTGCATGCGAGCAGCAGATCGGTACTCCCGAGTGCGAAAGCGTCATTCGCGAGTCCGAAATCGAGGCTACGGAGTCCGAAATAGCTTCACGCGAGTCCCGGATCGGGACTGCGGAGTACGAAAACGTCCTTCGCGAGCAGCAGATTTGGACTACGCAGTCCGAAAGAGCTTCACGCGAACAGCGAATCGGTACTCCGGAATGCCAAATTGGCTTTAGCGAATGTCCCGCCCGTTCTACGGAATATGAAATAGCTTCATGCGACCACCTCGCCGTCCCTCCGGTAGGCCTGCCGGGCCTTCGCAACCGCATCGCCCCTATTCGCAAATGCGGCCCCAGGTCTGCGATGTAGCCTCTCGGCGCAACTGAACCCTGCCAGGCGCCTCGCACGCAGCCCGTTGGTACGCAGTGGGTGCAAGTAACAGGCAAAGCAGCAGACCCTCAGAGGCCGAAAAGTGCGTGACGCCGGAGCCGCCGGCCGCGTAAGGTTGTCCACGCGTAACAGGAGAAAACGCATGGTCTGTCTACAGGGACGTTCGCCGCGATCCAAACCAGTCGGGCTCGGGACAGGGCTTCGGCTTGTCAGCGCGCTCGCCGCGTTGTGTCTGTTGGGCAGCGCCGGTAGTGCAGTGCGCCGTTCTGTATCGGAGGACGGGGCGCCTGCAAGCGCGTTATCGCCGGTCGTCACCGAGCCGGTTGGGCAATCGGTGGCCTGCCCCTCCGCCGACTTCAAGGAGTTCCTGAAGGCATTCGCCAACCGTGGCGCTGTGCAGTCGGCCTATTCGCTATGGCCGTACAAGGCCAAGTTTCCCTACTACTGGGAACACAACACTCAGCCGGGCGATCCAAAATTCCCGCGTTGGCAGGTCGAGGAACGCGGCGACGTACCGAGCGTCAAGTATCGCTACGATGCCGCGCGCGACGTGTATGTGTACGACACGCAAGTGCTGGCGGCATCCGAGCGCTGGACGAAGCAACGCGATACCCAGCGCAAGCGTCCGCCTCCGCCGCTGGCTGCGTTCAAGATCAAGCGTGTTTCCGCGACCCGATACGACGTCGTGGTCGATGCGGGCGTGACCGACAGTTTCGAGAAGAAATCCGACTGCTGGTACTTCGCGCAGCATTGGGAGTCCGAGCCCCTGGCGGTTTGCAAATGGCCGCACGAGTGTCGCAAGTTGCGCGAATACGAAGGCCCGTCCAACTGACGTTGTCCGATTCGACTCCGGTCGAGTACGCCCAAGAGGCTAAGAAGGGGATCGGACCTCGCGTTTGAATCTTCAGATGCGAGTCGCGTCCAACGATGGCATTCGCTGACTGATCGGTAGCGCCTGCGTGGATCGTCAGCCCGACGACGCCAGATCGCGGAAGTCCGGCTTGACCACTTCCTTCCCCGCCCGCAACGCATCCATCACCTCATCCCAGCACCCGAACTCTTCCCTCAGCACCGGCTTCAACTGTTCGGGCACCGGATAACCGTCCAGGTCGTCGTCGTAGCCCCAGTCCTCCCACGCGGCCGCGCGGGTGTCGAAGGTGTACGGGGCGTTGATGGTGGCCGCGTTGAAAAAGTGGTCGTCCCAGATCAGCAGCGGCGCGGTCGTGGTGCCGTCGATGTAGAGCTCACCGTGGTTGGTATGGCCGAGCACGGTGTCGGTCACGTCGGCGTCCCCGCGGATGCGGATGAACGCTCCGCCGGCGATCAGGCTGCGCGCGCGCAGGTGCTCGCGCACCAGCAGCATCGGGCCGGCCCAATGGCTGATGATCGCGCCGCCGACGTGCAGGCTGCCTTCGATGGCGACGCCGTCGATGGTTTCGCCGGGCGGGCAGCCGGCGGCGTCGCGCCAGTCGTGCCGTGGTGGATTGGCGTTTCCGTCGGGGCGGTCCCATTCCAGCTGCAGGTCGCCGTCGACGCGCAGGTCGCCGGGGACGACCAGGATGCGCCAGTCGGCCGGCATGTAGTCGGGGACGCGGTAGGCGTCGGCGAGGTCGGCCAAGGCGACGATGCGGGGCGGGCTCGGCGATGCAGTCATTGGGTTTCCCGGACGAACGGTCCTGTTCAGGCTTGCGATCTTAGCGGTGCCTGCGCATATTCGTGTGACCTACATCACGCTGGTCTTGGGGGCTGATATGGATGGGGCAGGCGAAGGCGGGGATCTGCGGGCGAGCGCGCCGCCGCGGCGTGGCGAGCGGCCCGATGTGCTGCGGGTGTCGGTCATCGCCGGGGCTTTGACCTTGCATGCGTGGTTGTTGCTGGCGATGACTCTGCCGGTCAATCCGTTTGAGCGCTCGGCGTTCGTGTCGGCCGGCGATCCGCTGGTCGTCCAGATTCCGTACCCCGAGATACCCGATCCGCCCGGTTGTGGTCTGCGCGTTCCCGATCCGCCGCCGAACCTGACGGTCATCGCGCAGCACGTGCGCGGATCGATCGATCCCAGGCCTACCTTGCCGCTGTCGGTGCCGAGTCTGCTGGACACATTGCGACTGCCGCCGGCGCATTACCGCGCAAGTGTCGATCTGCCGCTACAGGCCGTCGCCTCGCCCGCACCGGTGTATCCGCGTAAAGCGCTGCATGCCGGGCTCAGTGGCTGGGTCGAGATCGAAGTCGTCGTCGGCGTAGACGGCGTGCCGCTCACGGCGAGGATCGCGCGCAGCAGTGGCCACCGCGCGCTCGACGAGGCGGCGTTGGCCGCGGTGCTGAGCGGTTGGCGCTTCCAGCCGCGGATGCGCGATGGCGAGGCGGTGGAGGCGGTCGCGCGGGTGCCGATCGACTTCGTGTTGCCCGGGCGCGTCGCGCGCGGTTGAACCATCGGGCATGATGCCGCGTCGGCGAGGGAGCGCGGGTTTGCGTTCGCGTCGCCGAGCAACGATTGAAAACCGAAAACACTCCAGGAGGGATGTGTGATTACACGTAGTTTGTTGTCGGCGCTGTTGCTGTCTTCGTTCGCCGCCGCGTCTGCATTCGCGCAGGACGCGCCCGCATCGTCCGGATCGCCGACGGCCGCCGCGTCGGCACAGACAACCGTGCCCAAGCTGCACATCGTCTGGGATTGCGGCGAGTGCGAGCACAACGACAAGGTGCCGCCGCTGATCGAGCAGGCCTATGCGGAAGAGGCGCAGGAGCATTCGGCCACGGTGTCCGACACCGAGATCGCCGAAGTGGCGATCACCGATATTCGTCAGCGTCCGCCCGGCGTACGGGTGATGTTCGGGGTGATGGCGGGGCGCGATCGTCTCGCGCTGCGCATCCGTTATCGCGATCGCGACCACGAGGTCAAGGACACGTCGTCCAACATCATCCAGGGGCTCAACAGCCTGTCGGCGTCCGTCGGCCGCAAGGCCTATGCGCAACTGTCGGCGACGCCTGAGCCGTAACGTCCTGGCCGCGCCGGGACGCCGTGAATCTGTGGTTGCAGTCGCACAACCGCATCGTCCCCTGCCGGGCCACGATTGACGCGCCGGCCACGGCGGGCGTATTGCTGACTGGCAGGCCGCCGCAGGGCGCGTTATTGCCGCCTTGCGCCGACGCTGCGGGGACTTATCGCACGCATCGACACTTACGAGGGACTGTATGAAGAAGTTGATCGGAACGACCATTGTCAAGACGCCCGTCACCTTGGCCATCGCCGCGCAGCAGCAGGTCAGCCAGAACCAGGCGCCGGCGCCGACGCCGGAAGAGAAGGCGATTCTGGATCTGCTCGCCAAGTAAGCGGCGGGGTACGACCGAAGCGGCGCGGCTCCGGCCGGGCCGCTTCGTTTTTGCGACGCCATGATGCAAGGAGCGCGGCATGATTCCGTTGGAACGCGAGCGGTCGCTGGCCGATGCGCAGCGGGTGATCGAAGCATTTCTCACGCGCCAAGGCTGGAGCGCGCATATCGACAGCGCCGACACGGGCCTGCAAGGCGCGGTGTGCATGTTGCACGATGCCCACGGCGAGGCCATCGCCAGCGGCTTCGGCAAGGGCGAGCGCGAGGCGGCGCGGGTGGGCGCGCTGTACGAAGCGGTCGAACACGTCTATGCGAATACCAGCGCGCCGCAGGAGCGCGCCGAGCTGCGCGCGGCCTCGTCGCTGTTCGCCGATCCGCGTTACGCCGCGCTGCCGTTTTTCGCCGAGTTGGGGCGACAGGCGACGCGGCAGCTGACTTGCCTGCGCTATCGCCCGTTCTTCGGCGACGGCGACGATTTCGCGGTGCCGGCATTCCTGTGTAGGCCGAATGCACTGGCGGATTTATTGCCGGGCGACGACTTCGATTACAGCAGTGTTATCCGTTATGGCTCCAACAGCGGCACGGCGATCGGCGCCAGCCCAGAAGAGGCCGCGGTGCACGCGATCGGCGAATTGATCGAGCGCGATGCGTGGTCGTTGTTTCTGGTCGCGCATTACCTGGGCGAGCCATCGCGCTTCGGCGCCTGGGTCGACCCGGCCTCACTGCCCCAATCGGTCGCGGCGGTGCATGCAGCGGCGAGCGCGCAGCTCGGGCGCGAGGTGCTGCTGATCGATGCGACCAGCGATCTGGGCGTGCCGGCCTTCATCGCCACCACCGACAGAATTGTCGATAGCGAAGCGGTATTTCCCACCGGTTATGGCGCGTCCCTGTACGCCGAGCATGCGGCGATCCGCGCTTTGACCGAACTGGTGCAGACCGTGGTGGTGGGTCGGCGTCTGGCCAGCGTCGGCGACTACAGCCGACAGGTGCTGCAGGCCTTGTCCGAGTATCCCAAGCTGCGCGCCTGTGCGTATTTCCAGGTGAATCGTGAGCGGATGCGGCATGCGGGCTGGTCGCATCCGCAACGCGAACGCCAGCCGCCGGCTACGTTGCTGCGCGAACTGGTCGATACCTTGGCAGATCGCGGCATCGAACTGCATCACCTGATTCACCACCGCGAAGGCGACGCGTTCTGCGTGGTCAGTTGCGTGGCGCTGGAACTCGAGCGCTTCCTGTTGGTCACCACCGGCATGGTGATGGCGCCGGGGCGTCGCGGGATGGCGTTGTTGGCGGGAGCGTTGGCGGGACGTGAGGCGCAGGTGGCCTGATCCCTGAGGCCGGCTCGCGGGTGATCGCCATACCAATCACCCCATGCATGAGTCTTGTACGTTCGGTCTTGATGCTCGGAATAGGCCGAGGACCCGGCGCGGGCACCACGATCCGCGAAAAGGAAACCTTCATGAAGACCATTACCTTGGTGACGATC
The DNA here is from genome assembly GCF_014779555.2 of Lysobacter capsici. Taxonomy (NCBI): domain Bacteria; kingdom Pseudomonadati; phylum Pseudomonadota; class Gammaproteobacteria; order Lysobacterales; family Lysobacteraceae; genus Lysobacter; species Lysobacter capsici. The sequence goes on along the minus strand of NZ_CP094357.1, from coordinate 5,087,547 downwards.
TCGACGTTCAGCTTGTTACTTGCAACGTGTTCCCAGTTCGCCGAAGGGCAGGCTGTCGGCATGGACGGTGAGCGTCGGCAACCGCTGCAGCAGGACGCCACCGCACCGGCCGATCCGGGACGGGTGCAAGCACTGGCAAGCGCCCGATTCCCGGACACGTTTGGCGGCTTGTATATCGAACACAGACCGCGTTACCGCGTGGTGGTCAATTTCAGTCGCGATGCGAAAGCCAGCCTGCGCCAGTTGACCGCGGACGAGACCTTTGAGGCCGTCACAGTGACGCATTCGCTCCGCGACCTGGAGCGGATCGGCGAGACCGTCAAACAGGTCTTGCGGGCGAAGGGGCTGGACTGCACCTTGTCCACCGATCCGACGCGACCGAGTCTGAAAGTGTGGATGCGCGACCAGGATCTGGCGCCGGCGCGGGCCGCGTTGGCCGAAGCGGGACTGGCGCAGCCGTTCGTGGTCGTGACCGCTTACGAGATCGTTGAGCCTACCGGGGGCGGGGAGCGTTGAGCGCGGCGACCTGTCCGCTTCGGTATGCGGCCCTGGCGGGATGGGTGGCCCAGGCGCAGTCGAGCGTTTGCCAGGTTGCCGCGTGAGTGGCCCTCGGGTGTTGCGTGATATTTCTGTTTGAGCGCGAGCGCCCGTACGGGACGTTCCACGGAGATTTCGTCGGCTATGCCGCGATCGCGGCATTACGACGACGTAGTAGTTGGCGCGGTTGTTGTAATGGCGCGGTCGCGGCTTGCGCCGCTCCTACAGGTAGGCCATGCAAGTTCGGCTTGAGCTTAAAGCCGCGCAGTTCATCCAGCGCTGCGAAGCCACTATCTCGCGAGAACAACAGCACACCCGAAGGGCGGCGCACATGGATGTGCGCCGTGCGCCACCGGGACAGGATGTCCCGTGTGGCGCATGCCTGCGTCTGCACCGCACGCGCGGGCACTTGATCCACAAAAAGGCATTTTTCTTTGGTTACCTTTCTTTTGTTGCTTTAGACAAAAGAAAGTAACCCGACCGCTTGCGGGCGGAAGCTGTTGATCCTGCCTTCGGTTTAAAAGTCTAAAAACTTTATAAAAGTCACAAAACTCTAAGCCAGGTCATAACACGAACGAACCCACACTGCCGCGAACCTCAGTGCGCGTGCGCGTCACCGCGATGCTTCAAGTAATTAGCCGCAAACGGATCAAGCTCCATATCCCCAAGATCCGCATAATCGGTCTCGCGATAATCGGAAGTCGCGGTAAACGCCCCATCACCACCGACCCGATCGAGCTTAAGCAACCGCAGCTCATACGCCCCAGCCCCGCCAGCCGAAGCCTTACCCTTGCCGGCGCGATAGTACGCAGGCAACCCATCGGCCTCGATCCACTCCAGCGCAATCGCCTGCCCCTCGGCGCTTTCCCCGCGATACCGCAAAGCAACGCCGCCAAAGGCCTTGACCTCGCCATGGCGTTGCAGCCGCGCGCGCAATTCCGGATTGATCGGACTGGCCAACTGCTCCCACCGCGGCATCTCACCGATAGTGCGCAGATCGCCAGGCGACCACGAAACGCTGCGCTGCTCCTTCGCGAACAACTCCAGACGCGCGATGCCATCGGGCGTCTTGCGCCAGACTTCGACCGGCTCGCCCTGCATGCGATATTCGATGCGATCGGCCGAGCGCACCAACACCAGACGGCGTTCGCCGCGTGCATCGCGGACCTGATACTCGGCGACCAATACCGGCGCCGACGCCGCATTCGCGGCGGCCGGTCCATCGCCGCGATCGCCGGCCAGTCCGGCGATCGCGCCCGCTTCAGGCCGAACCGTATCGCCGGCCCAGGACGGGCCGGCGAACGCGAGCGAAACGGCGACGCACCACGTCGCCGTACCCAGAAAAACCCGGCCGCGCATTACAGCGAAGCCGACTGCTTCGCCATGCCAGCGCGCAGGTCGTCTTCCATCAGCGGCGCGGGAATCGCCGAACGGGCGCGGCCCTGGCCGCACTGGCCCAGCAAGGTGCACAGGAAGATGCTGGTGTTGCGCTGCGACTGCGCCATCACGTGGAAGATCGTGTTCTGCTCGACCACGCCCTGGAACGCATGCGCGCCGGGGCCGCGGGCGTAGATGGCGACGTCTTCGGCGGCGTGGGTTTCGTCGCCCAGCGGCACGGTGGCTTCCTGCAGGTAATCCGGATGCGCGGTGTCGATCGCGGTCAGGTCCGGGCGCGCGTTCGGGCCGCGGTAGCCGGGGCCGTTGACGTAGCCGAGCGTGGTGTAGGGCTTGCCGTTCTTGTCGAGCGCGAGCTGGCCGTTGGTGACGACCTTGCCGAGGATGTCGTTGCCGCGATCGGGATAGCCGGCGACGGTGAAGGTGTGGCTGTGGTCGGCGGTGACGATGATCAGGGTGTCGCGCTCGGAGGTTTTCTCCAGCGCCTTGCGCACCGCGTCCGACAGCGCGATGGCGTCGGTCAGCGCGCGGCTGGCGTTGCCGGCGTGGTGGGCGTGATCGACGCGGCCGCCTTCGACCATCAGGAAGTAACCCTTGCGGCTGCTGTTTTCCAGCACGTCGATGGCTTTGGCGGTCATCTCGGCGAGGCTGGGTTCCTTGCCGGCGTCCTTGCCGCGATCCTGTTCGTATTCCATGTGCGAGCGTTCGAACAGGCCGAGCAGGTGGCGGGTGCGGCGCGGGTCGATCGCATCGAACTGAGCCTTGTTCCACACGTACGACGAACCCGGGCGCGCGGCCCATTCGGTCGGCAGGTTGCGGCCGTCCTTGCGGCGGCCGGAGGCGCCGGCGTCTTCCGGGTCGCTCACGGTCGCGGGCAGGAAGTAGCTGCGGCCGCCGCCGAGCGCGACTTCCAGGCCGTCGCCGTAGGGGAATTCGATCAGCTGGCGGGCGATGTCCTTGCAGCCGTTGGTCTTGGCTTCGGCGGACAGTTCGGCGTCGCTTTCCCAGTCGCGGTTCGGCGTGTGCGCGTAGGTCGCGGCCGGGGTCGCATGAGTGATGCGCGCGGTGCTGACGATGCCGGTGGCCAGGCCGAGCGCTTCGGACAGTTCGAGCATGCTGACCACGCCCTGGCCGCGCGCGGAGGCGCAATCGCCGTATTTGGCTTTCTGGGTGACGCTGAGCACGCCCTGGTTGGTCTTGATGCCGGTGACCATCGCGGTCATGGTCGGCGCCGAGTCGGGGGTCTGGCCGTCGACCGAATAGGTCTTGGACAGGCTCACGTACGGCAGGCGTTCGAACGACAGCGAATTCTCTTCGCCGCTGCCGCCCTTGAGCTGGCCTTCGCGGATGCGCGCGGCGGCGATGGTGGAAATGCCCATGCCGTCGCCGACGAACAGGATGACGTTCTTGGCTTTGCCCGGGCTCGGGCGCAGGTTGGCGCCGTCGCGCGCGGTCTGCGCGCCTTCCTCGAACCAGCGCTGCGCGCTCTCGGCGCGCGGCGGCGCCTTGCGCGCGGCTTGCCTGGGCGCGGCGAAGGCGTCGGTGGACAGCAGGGGCAGGGCGACGAGCGCGGTGAGGACGGCCGCGCCGAGGACGGTGGCGGCGAAAGAATGCGGAATCTGGCGCATGCGGGGCTCGGGTAAATCAGGGGAGGCTGCACTGTGCCGAGCGTGCGTTGCATGCAAATGACGAGGTGACCCCGATCGGCCGAAAAGCGGGCATGGATCGCGTTTGCGGGGTTCGGCCATGACCGGCGCCGCTGTTCAGCTTGCGCCGCGCCCATCGTTACGCCGCAATGGGGCCGCTGTCGCTATTATCGGCGGGTTCCGGCAGGAACACTGGCGCATTGCCAGACAAGGCTTGGAAGCCCCGCCGCCGCTCACGGCGCCGCGGGACGACACAGCAGTCCATGGAATTCGAATCGGGAGGTTGCGTGAAACTTGTTCACAGTCTGAGTGCGTTGGCGTTGTGCGCCGTCATGGCCGCATGCAATTCCGGCAATGCCGCGTCCGAAGCGGCCGCGGCCACCGCCGCGCCGGCGCCCGCCGCCACCGCGCCGGCCGAGGCCGCGCCTGCATCCACGCCCGCGCCCGACGCGAACGCGCAAGCCGCCGCGATGCCGGCTGCTGCGCCGAGCGCCGCGCCGGCTGCCGCGGATTCGGCGACGATCGTCAAGAACACCGAAGCGGCGCTGAGCAAGGGCATGGCCTACGGCGATTTCCGCAAGGCCGTGCTGGCGCAGGGCTGGCAGCCGCTGGTCGATCCGAAGTGCAAGGCCAACGTGGTCGGCGGCAAATACGAAAAAATCTGCGCGGCCGATCCGGGCCTGTGCCAGATCTGCGAGGACCTTCCCGAACTCAACTCGTGCAGCGGCGACGCGCATTGCCTGGTGCAGTTCACCCATGCCGGCGTGACCGGCGTGCTGCAGGCCACCGGTTACGGCGAGGCGCAGTACTGGAAGGACAGCGGCAAGGATTCGGGTTTCAAGGTCACCGGTTGGGAACTGGCCGCCAAGGCCGACTGATCGCCGCCGATCGCGGGCCGTCGCCGGCCGCGAACAGCGTTAACAGGAAGCATCGGGGTGCATGCGCGTGAGCGGCAAAGAGGACGCCGCCGCGCATGCACCGATTCATACGACAGGAAAAGGAGATTCTCATGAGCAACAATCCATTGCTGGAACTGATGTACCGCGGCGAGTCCGGCGCGGCCGGCTACAACGCATACAACCGCGGCACCTACACCGACGACGCGGGCAAGGAGCGCATCCGCGGTCCCAACGGCCCGATCGATTTCTCGCAGATGACGCTGGGCCAGGTCATGGACCGGCAGGCGCTGCCTAACGGCAACGACGATCGCGTGTTCGCGGTCGGCAAGTACCAGATCATTCCGCAGACGATGCGCGGCGCGGTGGCCGAGATGGGCCTGGACCGCAATCAGCCGTTCACCCCGGCCCTGCAGGACAAGGTGTTCTCCGAATACCTGATCGTCGACAAACGCCCTGAAGTCGCCGACTACATCACCGGCAAGCCCGGCGCGACCCTGGCCGAGGCGCAGCACGGTCTGTCCAAGGAATGGGCGAGCTTCGGCGATCCGAACAAGAACGGCGCCAGCCACTACGGCGGCGCGAACCACGCCAGCATCACCCTGCAGCAGTCGGCCGACGCGCTCAATCAGATGCGCACCGAGTACAAGGCCAATATCGACAAGGGCCTGTCGCCGGCCGATGCGTGGAAGGCGACCACCGGCGACGATCCGAACCGCACCTTGCCCGCCTCGATCACCAGCCCGGGTTCCTCGCAGCGCGCGCCGCGCGACGCGATGGCCGACGGCGTGCTCAAGCCCGACGAGCGCGGTCCGGCGGTGACCTCGCTGCAGGAACAGTTGAACAAGGCCGGTTTCCGCGACGCGCAGGGCAACGAGCTCAAGCCCGACGGCCACTATGGCAAGCACACCAAGGAAGCGGTCGAAGCCTTCCAGCGCGCCAACAATCTGGAAGTCGACGGCAAGGCCGGTCCCAAGACCCTGGAGGCGCTGAAGAACGCGCAACCGGCCGGGCCGCAGACCGAGAAACCGGCCGAGAAGCCCGGCGAGGTGCAACTGTCCAATCCGGCGCATCCGGACCACGCGATGTACAAGCAGGCCGTCGCGGGTCTGGAGAAGCTCGGACCGCAGGCCGGCTTCAAGGACCACGCCGCGCTCGAGCGCGCGGCCGGGACGATGACCTACGAGGCGCGGGTCAGCGGCATGACCAAGATCGACCACGTCGTGCCTAACGCCAGCGGCACCGGCCTGTTCGCGGTGCAGGGCGAACTGCGCGATCCGGCCAGCCAGCGCGTGGTGGTGGACAAGGCGCAGGCCAGCAGCCAGAGCATCGAGCAGTCGACCCAGCAGCTCAAGCAGGACGCGCCGACGCAGAACCAGACCCAGGAACCGGCGCAGGAACGTCAGCAGCCCAAGACGATGATGGCGTAAGCCCATCGCGATCGCGGTCCGCCCCATGCACGGGGCGGACCGTTGTGGCATCGCCCGCGTTGTAGATGCACGCCCTTTACGACGATGACCGCGCAGATTCCCGACAAGTTTCGTAACGATTGCCGCGCGGTATATTCGCGGCGCTGCTCTCGTATCGCGTCTTCGCCGATTGTCATCTGATCTCGCGTTCGGTTACCACGCAGCGCATCGACGAGGCGCATCGACCAGGAAATCTCCGCGCCGTTGCGAACGCACGCGATTGCCGTCGCATTTCCGATGGCTCGCGAGCCGCGTCGTCCGCACAGCCCCCCGCATGTCCCGATTCGTTCCCGGATTGTTCCTGGATCGGATACGCCGCGATGGCTAAGGTAAATCGGGCAGGACGTGCATCCCGGCCAGCGCAGTGCGCACCGGGCCGTCGATCCGGGCAAGGCCACGCCGCGACCGTCGCTGTCCTCCCTGTGGGCGGTGACGGTTCGCGGCGCGGTTTCTTTGCCGCGCGCGCGGCCACGCGACGACGGTCGCCGCGCCGTCGACGCCTCATGCGCTTCCGGCGGCAGACGCTCGAAGTCTTCCTCGCCGCCATGGATGCGCCCCGCCGCCCAGTGACGGCACGGTCGAAGGGCTTTGAAAATCCCGGCCGGATCGGCACCATCGCCGATGACCGATCAATCTTCGCAACCCGGGCTCGCAACGATGGATCCACTCAGGCTGGTGGCAGGCAATTCGCGTGGCTTGTACCTGCTGATGCTGGTCGGCGCATTGGCGTTCGTCGTCGCCGGCGTGGTCATCGTCCGCCACGAGCCAGGCGCCAATGGCTTGATCGGCTGGTCGTCGATCCTGTTCTTCGGCGGCTGCGCGCTGGTCTTCGTATGGCAGTTGCTCGATAGCCGCCCGCGCATCGTCCTCGACCAGCGCGGCGTGTTCGACCGCACCTTGGGCATCGGCGTGATCCCCTGGCGCGACATCATCGGCGCCGAGTTGAAATCGATGCAGCGCAACCACTTCATCTGCCTGGAACTGCGCAACCCCGAGCATTGGATCGGCAAACTGTCGCCGACCCAGCGCAAGCTGGTGGCGCTGAACCAGCGCATGGGATACTCCGCGCTCAACGTCAATCTGTCGGGCGTGGCGGCCGATCCGCATCAGGTGCTGGAATTCATCGTCAAGATGGCGGCGCTGCGCGCGCGCGATTGACGGCGCGCCGCGGCTCCGCGGCTCGTCCGGCCCGGCGCATCGCCGCTTTTCGAAAGGATTCGTTCATGCGTGTGGCCTTGCTCGAAGACGTGCTCGCCGTGGTCAGCGCCCGCATCGGCGTGGCGGTGTACGACTTCGATTTCGAGCTGTATTTCCGCTGTCGCCATCCGACCTTCTTCGACGAAGGCATGCCTTGCGTGTTGCGGGTCGGCGCGGTCGAGGATTATTACGCGCAGTATCAGGCCATGCGCGACTGGGGGCTGCAGCCGGTCAACACGCCCGAGCAGCACGAACGCGCCAGCGAACTGGCGGTGTGGTATCCGCTGTTGACCGACATGACGCCGCGCACGCGGATATTCGAATCACTGCCCGACGCGACGCAGATCGAGCGTGAATTCGATTGGCCGATTTTCCTCAAGGGATCGCGCCAGACCAGCAAGCACAACGCCAAGTTGTCGGTGATCGGCGATCGCGAACATTACGCGTGGGCCAGCGAACACTATCGCCGCGATCCGGTCCTGCACTGGCAGCGGCCGGTGGTGCGCGAGTTCGTACCGTTGCAGGCGGTGGCCGGCGGCATCGCCGGCAAGGTGCCCGCGTCGATGGAGTTCCGCAGTTTTTGGTGGCACGGCGCGTGCGTGGGTTGGGGCCGCTACTGGTATCAGGCGGCCCAGTACGCCTGCGACGACATCGACGACGGCCTGGCGCTGGCCGCCGAAGCGGCGCGCAGGCTGCAGGTGCCGTTCCTGGTGGTCGATATCGCCAGGACCGCCGACGGCCGCTGGATAGTGATCGAGTGCAACGACGCGCAGGAATCGGGCTATGCCGCGGCCGCGCCGCGCGCGATCTGGTCGGCGATCATCGAATCCATGCAAGCGGGCGCGGCGTGATTCGTGGCCTGTCCATTTGTCTGGGCTGCATCGCCGCGGTCTGCCTGAGCGGCTGCGGCGCATTCGATTCGCGGGTGGAGTGGGCGTCCGGACCTTACGAGGTGTTGTGGATCGACGAACCGGCCGACGCGCATCTGGCTTATCGCCTGACGACGACCGCCAGCGCGCCGGTCGTGAATGCCTGCGTATCGGCGGTCGCCGAGAACGCGGACTACATCGCGGTCAGGCAGCGCCTGCGGGTGGTGGGCGCCGTCGAGCGTTTCGTGATCTTGCCCAAGCGACGCTACCAACCGATGGCCGATACGGCTTCGATTGTCATCGGGCCGTTGTCTGCCGCACAGTACGCGCAGGCGGCGTCGCGCTTGGCATTGCCGGCGCTGACGCCGGTGGGCGTGCCGGATGTCTGCAATGGCGCGTCGCGTCTGTACGGTGGGCTCTAACCAATCGATACGGACCTGCGTGGTTTCGAACGACCTATGTCAAACCAATTGATTCAAACTCATGGTTCAAACGACGCGACCTGGATCGCTTGAACTCATCCCATCCGACTCAACCCGACCGCATTCGCCATGACCGACACCACCCGCGCGCACCACATGAAAGCCAAATACATGCTGGCGAGCAGCGCGTTGCAGGACCCGGTGTGGTTCGTCAACACCTTCGCCGCCGACAGCGGCGAGGAAGCCTTGCGAAAGTTTTGGCGCTTGCTCGGCGAGGACCTGCCGGCCGAGGATCGGGTCGAGGCCGAAGGCCTGCAGGTCGATCGCGTGCGTTTGGGCGCCGATGGGCCGAAGCTGCTCGTGCTGACCTTGCCGGCGCCGCGCAAGCGCAACGAGGCCTATTACCTGGCCGCGGCCTTGTTGCCGGGGAAACTGCGGTTCTTCTGCCTGGAATCTTCGGTGTCGGCGACCGATGGTTCGGCGATGACGGTGCTTGCCGAACTCGCGCCGGAGGGCCGTTACAACTGGGGGCCGGGCAGCGCCGCGGAGATTCGCGATTTCGTCGAGTCGCTGGGCGCGCTGTTGAGCGATGCGGATGCGCGGCCGTTGTCGTTCGTCGAGATGCAGCTCGCCTGAGCGGCGATGGCTGACGATGCCGTTGCGATGTCGGCGGCACGTCGGTATCGCCGACGTGCCGCCGATTGCTGCGCTGGGTTCGCTCAGTACCGCAGGCTTTCATTGTCGCTGGGTGCTGCCGGCGGTTCGTGCGGTGCCTTGATGAACTAGCAAAAGCGCGCGGCGACGGCTCATCGCCTCGTCGTGGTCGGCGCGGTAGTGGAAGATGCGTTGCGGCCGGCGCGTTGCGCGCCGGTGCGGTGTGGGCTGCTCAGCGCTTGGTGGTCTGGGCCAATGCGCGCGAGCCGGCCAGGATGATCCGGATCATCGTGCTCATTTCTTCGATCAGTTCCGGATCGCGCGCGCGCGGCATGTCCATCGCGCTGGCGCCCATCGCGAACACCAGGCGGGTGATCGAGCGCGCGACCACGGCCGGTTCGTACAGCGGCATCTGGTCCTGCGCGGCCAGCCGGATCAGGTCGACGCGCAGTTCCTCCTCGAAGAACGACAGTTCGCGATCGACCGCGCGCTTGAACGCGTCCGAGCCGACCGTGCCTTCGCGCAACAACACGTGCAGCAGTTTGTCGTCGGCGCGTAACTGTTCCATGAAAGCCTCGAGCGAGCTGCGCACGATGCTGCGCCGGGTCGCGGCGCGATGGCGCGCCTCGCCGACGATCTTGCGCAGGGATTGCCCGGCCAGATCGATCAGCGCGACCGCGAGTTCGTCGGTGTCGCGGAACTGGCGGTAGAAGCTGTTGGGTGCGATGCCGGCTTCGCGCGCCACCTCGCGCAGGCTCAGGCTCGACACGCTGCGGTGCGGGCCGATCAGCTTGAGCGCGGCGGCGATCAGGTCTTCGCGCGAGATCGTCGCCTTGCGGCCCGGGTGGATGTCGACGTCGATGTCGGTGATGCGTTGGCTCACGAGTGGCTGGCGCTAAGACGGGCAGCCGACATCATACTCCCGTCCCAATATTAATATACGGTTGTGCACACATCTGTGCGGATATGTGTATAGTGCCCCCATGAACGCTGCCCTTCATCCCGCCAGCCACCGTCCGCGCAGCCGTCTGCGACGCCTGATCGCGCCGCTGGTTGTTCCGCAAGTCTTTGATTTCTGGGCCTCGCGCCTGCATCCGACCTGGAGCTGGGAGCGTCCGCTCGCCCGCATCGTCGGTCGCAGCGAGGCGTCGGCCGACGCAGTGACCCTGCTGCTGGCGCCGAACCGCAACTGGGCCGGTCGCCGTCACGAGCCCGCCCGCGCCGGCCAGCACCTGATGATCGGCGCCCGTATCGACGGCGCGCTGGTGTCGCGCAGCTACAGCCTGTCCGAGGCCGGGCGCGCCGACGGCCGCATCGCGATCACGGTCAAGGCGATCGAGGGCGGCAAGCTCAGCCGCCATCTGCACCGCGACGCGCGCGTCGGCGACGTGCTCGAACTCGGGCCTGCGTTCGGCGAAATGACCTTGCCCGCGCGCGTCGATGGCCGCTGGTTGTTCGTCGCAGCCGGCAGCGGCATCACCCCGTTGATGGCGATGACCCGGCAACTCGCCGCGCAGGGCATGCCGGTGCCGCTGACCCTGCTGTACTGGGCGCGTCGCCGCGAAGAACTGTGTTTCGTCGAGGAACTGCGCGCGATCGCCGCGGCGCATCCGAATTTCCGCGTGCGCTTCCTGCTGACGCGGCAGGAGCCGCGCGCCGCCGACGAAGACGCCGGCCGCATCGATGCCTCGCTGCTGGATGCGCACATCGACGATCTCGCCGCGCGTCAGGTCTATGCCTGCGGCCCCGGCGGTTTCGTCGCCAACGCGCGCGGCCTGATCGAAGCGCGCGCGCAAGCGTTCGCGGCCGAGGCGTTCACGCCGCCGCCGCGCGCGGTCGAAGACACCGGCACGGTCGCGGTCACCCTCGCGCGCAGCGGCCGCACCCTGGAACTGGCGCGCGGCGAATCGCTGCTCACCGCGCTGGAAGCGCAGGGCCTGAAGTTGAATTCCGGTTGCCGCATGGGCCTGTGCAACACCTGCTCCTGCGGCAAATCCTCGGGCGCCACCCGTCATCTGCACACCGGCGACGTGCATGCCGAACCGGTGTCCTCGCTGCGTCTGTGCGTGAACAGCGCGACCAGCGACCTCGTCCTCGACCTGTGATCCGCCCATGACCGCATCCAAACGCAATCGCGCGCTGACCCCGACCGAACTCGACCGCTTCGGCGCCGAACTCGATGCGCTGCGCGCGCGCACTGTCGCCCAGATCGGCCGGGTCGACGCCGACTACATCCGCCGCGTGGTCGCGGTGGTGCGCTACACCGGTTTGCTCGGCCGCTTGCTGCTGATGGTCGGCGCGATCGGCGGCGCGTTCGTGGCCTGGCTGTTCTGGCCCGGCGTGATCCTCGGCACCGCGCTGCTGGCGCTGTCGAAGATCCTGGAGAACATGGAGGTCGGCCACAACGTCATGCACGGCCAGTACGACTGGATGCGCGACCCGCATCTGGACGGCAAGACCTACGAATGGGACATCGTCGCCACCGGCGACAACTGGCGCAAAACCCACAACTACATGCACCACACCTGGACCAACGTGCGCGGCATGGACGACGACATCGGCTACGGCCTGCTGCGTCTGTTCCCGGAGCAGCGCTGGCGCCCGTTCTATCTGCTGCAGCCGTTCATCGCGGTGGTGTTCGCGCTGTTGTTCGAGTGGGGCGTGGCGATCCAGGAACTGCGCGTGGGCCGCTGGTTCACCGGCAAGACCAAGCACCGCGCGATGTGGCGCAAGTTCGTGCCGGTCGGCCGCAAGATGGGCAAGCAGATGCTCAAGGACTATGTGTTGTTTCCCGCGTTGGCCGGTCCGTTCTTCCTGCCGGTGCTGCTGGGCAACGTCGTCGCCAACGTGATCCGCAACCTGTGGACCTACACGGTGATCTTCTGCGGCCACTTCACCGCCGATGCGGAAGTGTTCCCGAAGGAATCGGTGCGCAACGAATCGCGCGGGCATTGGTATCTGCGTCAGCTGCGCGGTTCGGCCAACCTCAGCGGCGGCAAGTGGATGGATCTGATGACCGGCAACCTGAGCCATCAGATCGAGCATCACTTCTATCCCGATCTGCCGGCGCGTCGGTATGCGGCGATGGCGGTGGAGGTGCGCGAGATCTGCGGGCGCTATGGTCAGCATTACGACACCGGCTCGCTGCCGCGGCAGTTCGGGCAGGTGATGTGGCGGATTCTGCGGCATGCGTGGCCGAGCCGGCCGCGCGCGCGGCGGCCGTTGGTGCGGGCTGAGGCGGTTGAAGCTCAGGGTTGATGGGGCGGCGAGAGCAACAGCAAGAACAACAGCAACAGCAACAGCTCAAATCCCCCGCGTCCGCTGCGCGGACGCCGCCCCCTTTTTCTAAAGGGGGCAACAGCAAAGGCAGCTTCGGCTTGAGTGATCGCGCATTTCGGCGCGCACCGATCTACCCGTTGAGTTCCCCCCTTTGAAAAAGGGGGGCAGGGGGATTTGCTCTTGCTCCGCCGATTGCCATTGCTTAAGGCAAAGCTGAAACCGGCATCAAGCCGCCTGCTTGAACCCGAGCGCCTCTTCCAATCCGATCTCACCGGCAAACCCACCCGCGCTGACCGCGACCGTCTGCTGCTCGATCGCATGGGCGAAGATCACCGCCGGATCGGCTTCCAGCTTGTCGTACAGGCGTTGCAGGTTCGGATAGTCGCGGCGATCGATTACCGCGTGGTACTTGGTCCAGCGCGCGATGCCGATGAAGTAGGCATCGGCCAGGGTGCGATGCTCGCCGAGCAGCCATGGCTTGTCGCCCAGCATGCGTTCGAGTTGCGCATGCGCGCGCTCGACCTTGTCGCGCCCGTACGCGGTCAACGCGAGCTTCTCGTGCTCGTTGCTCTCGTGTTCGAGCAGATGCCACAGCGGCGCGAACGCGTTGAAGAAGGTGGTGTTGAGGAAGGCGAGCATGCGGTTGAGTTCGTCGAACCCGCGCGTGCCCTGGGCGAAGGCGATGCCGCTGGCGATGGCCTGCGCGCCGATGTGGTTGAGGATCGCCAGGCTTTCGGCCAGCGCGTCGCCGCGCGCGGTCAGCAAAGCCGGGGTTTCGCCGACCGGATTGATCGCGCGGTAGGCCGGGGTGTGGATCATCTGCGGCATGTCGACCCGCGCCAGCCGGTAGGGCAGGCCGGACCATTCCAGCGCGACGATGGAGCCGAACGAACAGCCGGAGGGGACGCCGTAGTAGAGGATCGCAGACATCGGAATTCCTTGAGTGATGGGGATGGAAGGGGCGGCGCCGGGCGAGATCGCGCTCGCTTGCAGGCACGCTGTCCCGGTGCCGATCACTGTAGGTATGTGGACTTGGTCCGAGTAGTCGGCGGAAAGTGGACGCAAAGTCTGCCTGTGTGTACTTTGCACCGATGCTCAACCTCAACGATCTGGTCCTGTTCGCCGCCGCGGTCGAACACGGTGGTTTCGCCGCGGCCTCGCGCCGGCTCGGCGTGCCCAAGTCCACGCTGAGCAAACGCGTGGCCGCGCTCGAGGACGATCTGGGCGTGCGCCTGATCCATCGCACCTCACGCAGCTTCACCCTGACCGACACCGGCCGCGATTTCTACGAACACGCGCGCGCCGCGCTGATCGAAACCGAAGCGGCGGAGAACAGCGTGCGCCGCCGTGTCGCCGAGCCCAGCGGCAAGGTCCGCATCAGCTGCGGCGTGCCGACCGCCCAGGACTATCTGGCCGAGCATCTGCCGGTGTTGGCGCGCAAGTATCCGCGCATGCATGTGCAGGTCGATGTCAGCGATCGCCGGGTCGATCTGGTCCAGGAGGGCTACGACATCGCGGTGCGCAGCCATTTCGCGCCGCTGCCGGATTCGGGATTGATCCAGCGCCAGGCCCTGGCCGAGGACATCGTGCTGGTGGCCGCGCCGATGTATCTGGCCGAATACGGTCTGCCGAGCGGGCCGCTGGAGCTGAGCGAACACGATGCCTTGTTGACCGGGCAAGCCGGCGGCGAGGCGTGGCAGCTGACCCGGTCCGACGGCGCGCAGATGCAGGTCGAACCGCGCGCGCGCATGACCGCGAACGAAGGCCGGGTGCTGCGCGCGAGCGCCGTCGCCGGCCTGGGCATCACCGTGCTGCCCGAACGCATGTGCCGCGCCGAGCTCGGCAACGGCCAACTGCTGCGCGTGTTGCCCGAATGGACCGCCGGCCGCGTGACCACGACGCTGCTGGTGCCGCATCGGCGCGGTCAGTTGCCGAGCGTGCGCGCGACGGTGGAATTCCTGCTCGATTGTTTCGCGCGTCCTTGAACGGCGGCGTCGCGTGCCTCATCGGGCTTCGAATAATCAGTCGGCGTCTTCGATCGCGGCCTCGGTAACGATCAGCAACACCGTGCTGGTGGAATCCAGTCCATGCAGCTCGCGCCGCGCGCGATCGTCGGCCGCGTGCAGCAACCCGGCCACGCCGGCCGCGCCCGACGGCGTGCTGCGCGGGCCGCCGCATTCCAGCAGCTCGCGTGGCGCACGCCGCAAGGCCGGCTCATCGACACTCAGTGCCTGCGCGCGATGCCACAGCAACAAGGCCAGCGCCGAGGCCGAGGCGAGCCCGCACGACAGCATCTGCGCCGCGGTGTCCAATTCGCCGTCGATCTGCACCGGCTTGCCGCGCGCCAACGCGCGCGCGACGCAGGCCGCGGCTTCGGGTTCGACCACGATCAACCGCCCCGACGCCTGCGCCTGCGCATGCAGGCCGTCGGCGAGCGCGGCGGCCAATCCGCCGACCCCGGCCTGCACGAACAGATGGCTGACGCGGGTCGCCGCGCATGCGCGCAACTGCGGCGCGAGTTCGCGCGCGATCAGGCCGTAACCGGCCATCACGTCGATCACCGCCGGATCGGTGGCATCGTCGCTGGTGTCGGCGATCAACCAGCCGTCGCCGCGCGCCGCCACATCGCGCGCGGCGAGGACCGCGTCGTCGTAACTGCCGGCCACCGCCACCACCTCGCCGCCGAGCGCTCGAATACGCGCCGCGCGCACCGACCCGACCGCCTCGGGCAGGAACACAGTAGCGACCACGCCCGCGTGTTGCGCCGCGGCGGCCACCGCCAGGCCGTGGTTGCCGTCGCTCGCGCAGATCAGGCGCAGTGGCGTGGGCCATGCGCGGCAACGATGGCGAAGTTCATCCAGCGACTGCGCGCCGGTGATCCGCGCCAACCCGCGCAAGCCGGCGACCATGCCGCCGAGCGCCTTGAAATTGCCCAGCGGCCGTTCGTTCTCGGCCTTGACCAACACGCGCGCGACACCGGCGCGGCGCGCGAGCGCGGGCAGTTCGATCAATCGGGTGGGTCGGTAGTCCGGCCACAGCCGGGTCGGGTCGCTCAGCCAGTGTTCGCTCATGCCGCCAGTGTGGGCGGCGGCGCGCGCGACTTGGCGGCGAAATCGGCGGCCGCGCGCGGGATTTCGGCGCATTCGTGCTTGCGCTCGCGGCCGGCCCGCGCACTCGCGCGCGGCTCAGTCGTCCTCGTCGAGCGACACCGGAATGGTCAGCCCCCGCTTGACCAGGCTCAGCGCGACATTGGTGGTGAAGCGGCGGATGTTCGGATTCTCGCCGACCATGCGGATCATCAGCGCGTCGAAGTCCTCGGTGTCCGGCGCGGTCACCACCAACACGAAATCGGCCTCGCCGGTGACATAGAACACCTGTTGCACCTGATCGTGCGCGCTCAGCCAACGGCGCAGTTGCGCGAGCAGTTCCGGCCGTTCGCGCTCGACCTGCAGCGAGACGACGAAGAAGGTCGGCTTGCCGACTTGCTTGGGATCGACGACCGCGGTTTCGCGCACGATCACCCCGGCCTCGCGCATGCGCCGCAGCCGTCGCTGGATCGCCGAGGGCGACAGCGCGACCTGTTCGGCGAGGCGGTCGGCGGTCTGGCCGGCGTCCTCCTGCACCAGGTTCAGCAATTGACGGTCGAATCGGTCGAGTTTCATGGCCGCATCTTAGAGCGCGAACGCGCCGGAAAACCGCGCGGGCGGGTATCGGTTCGCGGCGAAAGCGCGCGCCCGCGCCGTTAGCCTTTTCGCCTCATCGAGAGGTCATTGCATGGATTTCCCCGCGCTTTGCCAACATATCGACCGCGCCTGGCAGGACGACATCCTGCCGGCGCTGCGCGATTACATCGCCATACCCTGCCAATCGCCGGCGTTCGATCCCGATTGGGCCGACAACGGCCATATGGAGAGCGCGGTCGAGTTGATGACGCAGTGGGCGCGTCAGCAGCTCGCCGAGATGGCCGGCGCCACGGTCGAGGTGCTGCGCCTGCCCGGGCGCACGCCGCTGTTGTTCATCGACGTGCCCGGCGAAGCCGGCCCGCCGAGCTTGATCTACGGTCACCTCGACAAACAGCCGCCGATGCCGGGTTGGGCGCCGGGGCGCGCGGCCTGGACGCCGGTGCTCGAAGGCGAGCGTCTGTACGGACGCGGCGGCGCCGACGACGGCTACGCGATCTTCGCCGCGATCGCCGCGCTGCGCGCCCTGCGCGATCAAGGGCTGGTGCATCCGCGCTGCCTGATCGTGATCGAGGCCAGCGAGGAGTCGGGCAGTGTCGATCTGCCGGCGTACATCGAACTGCTGGCGCCGCGGCTCGGCGAGCCGCGCCTGATCGTCGCGCTCGACGCGGGCTGCGGCAATTACGATCAGCTGTGGACCACGACCTCGCTGCGCGGCCAGGTCGCCGGGACCCTGAGCGTGCGGGTGCTCGACGAAGGCGTGCATTCGGGCGATGCGTCGGGGATCGTTCCGTCGAGTTTCCGCATCGCCCGGCACTTGTTGTCGCGGCTGGAAGATCCGATCAGCGGCGAAGTGATCGCCGACTTCAAGGTCGAGATTCCCGCGGCGCGGCGCGAACAGGCCGGGCTGGCCGCGAACGCGCTCGGCGACGAACTAGTGCGTGGGTTTCCGTTTCATGCCGACACCCGTCCGGTCGAGGAAGCGCTCGGCGAACTCGCGCTCAATCGTGCCTGGCGCGCGCAGCTGGCGATCACCGGCATCGACGGACTGCCGGCGGTGGCCGATGCGGCGGCGGTGATGCAGCCGCATACCGCGCTCAAGCTGAGCCTGCGTTTGCCGCCAACGCTGGACCCGAAGATCGCATCGCAACGATTGAAGGCGTTGCTCGAAGCCGACCCGCCGTATCGCAGCCAGGTCGGATTTACGGTCGATTCGATCAGCCAAGGCTGGCATGCGCCGGCGGTCGCGCCATGGTTGGCCGACAGCCTGCAACGCGCGTCGCGCGACGCGTTCGGCCGCGACGGCGCCTTGATCGGCGGCGGTGGCGGCATTCCGTTTCTGGCCATGCTCGGCGAGCGTTTTCCGCGGGCGCAGTTCGTGGTCACCGGCGTGCTCGGGCCGCAATCCAATGCGCACGGGCCGAACGAGTTCCTGCACCTGCCGACCGCGCGCCGGATCACCGCGGCGCTGGCGCGGCTGCTGCACGATGCCCGCGGCGATGCCGATCCGCGATGACGTTCGTGCTTTGATCCTCATCTGCTTCTCAGGAACTTGACCATGCAACTGCTCTATCAAACCCACTCGCCGTACGCGCGCAAGGTGCTGGTGTTCGCGCACGAGGCCGGGCTGGCTGATCGGATCGAGGTGGTGCACCACGAAACCAGCCCGACCCTGCGCAACGACGCGGTGTACGCGCAGAACCCGCTCGGCAAGGTGCCGGTGTTGATTCGTCCCGGACGGTCGGCATTGTTCGACTCCGACATCATCTGCGCCTACCTCGACACCTTGCACGACCGCGCGCCGCTGATTCCGCGCGACGGCGAGGCGCGCTGGCAGGCCTTGCGCCTGCAGGCGATCGCGCAGGGCTTGGCCGATGCCGGGATCAAGGTGCGCTGGGAAACCGTGCGCCGTCCCGAGGCCTTGCGCTACGACGCCTTGCGCGAGGCGTATACGCTCAAGCTGATCGAGAGCTACGACTGGCTCGAGCGCGAACTCGATGCGGACGCGCCGCTGCACGTGGGTCATATCGCCATCGCCACCGCGCTGAGCTGGTTGGCGTTTCGCGAACTGCCGGATTTCCGCGAGGGCCGGCCGAAACTCAGCGGCTGGTTCGATGCGTTCGAGCGGCGCGATTCGATGCGGGCCACGCCGTTGTCGGGCGAGACCCACGATTGAACCAGCGCGGTCGCGCCCAGGCCGCTGAGCAGAAGTGCTCGCAATTACATGTGTTTCGGTTTGTCGCTGTTGGATCGCTGATGAAGTGCCGCGCGCGATTTAAGCGAGCGAAAAAAACCGTAGGCTGGAACCTGCAGCCGCTTCAATCGCGGCCGTCTGCCAGCACGGTCGTCGAAGTCGACGTCGACGCCGTAGGAATAACCACGGGGTCGGTATGCGCCAAGGACCGCTCGGGCGGCCCGAACAGCTGGCCCAGCATGCCGCGCAGACCGCGCGCGCGCCAGGCGTCGCCGAACATCGCAATCCATTCGTGGAAGGTCAGCTTGATCGGATTGTGGCTGTGGATCTGGCCGATGATGCCGTACTCGCACGGCACCGCCTCGTCTTCCTCGACATAGGTGCCGAACAATTTGTCCCAGACGATCAGCACGCCGGCGTAGTTGCGGTCGATGTATTTCGCGTTGCGCGCGTGATGCACGCGGTGGTGCGAGGGCGTGTTGAACACCTTTTCCAGCCAGCCGAGTTTGCCGACCGCCTGGGTGTGCACGAAGAACTGGAACGCCAGGTTGATCGCGACCACCGCCACGATGTGCTTGGGTTCGAAGCCGATCCACGCCAGCGGCAGCCAGAACAGCCACATGCCGGAAATCGGATAGGTCAGGCTCTGCCGGAACGCGGTCGACAGGTTGAGCCGCTCGGAGGAATGGTGGGTGACGTGCGAGGCCCACATCCAGCGGATGCGATGGCTGGCGCGATGGAACCAGTAGTAGAAGAAATCCTGGGCAAGGAACAGGCCGGCGATGGTCCAGGCCGAGGCGGGCAATTCGAACAAGCGATGTGCGTAGACCGCGTAGTACAGCCCGATCACGATCAGCCAGGCGATCGCGTCGCTGGCCTGGTGCATCAACGCCAGCGCCGCGTTCGACAAGGTGTCGCGCAGGCTGTACTGATCGGGCCGGCGCTTGCGCCAATACCAGGCTTCCAGCGCGATCAACAGCAGGAACACCGGCGCCAGCGCCATCAGGATCCACTCTTCCATCAGCGCCGCTCCTCGCGCCACGCGGTTTCCAGCGATTGCGCCATGCGCTCCAGGCAACGCCGCATCGCCGCGCGCATGCAGCCTTGCAGCAGCGGCGCGGCCAATGGCCAGGCCAGGAACGAGGTGAGTTCGAATCGGTAGGTCCACACCACGTGGGTGACGTTCGCGATCCGCGTATCGTCGGCGTCGGGTTCGGCGTGAAAGCGCCAGTCGGCCTGGCCCTCGCGCGCCAGCCACGACAGCGGCGCGCGGAAGCCGTCGAGCACGTAGGCGTGATGATGCGGCGGCTGCCAGGCGGTGATGCGTTCGCGCAGCTTGGATCCGTCGCGGTTCTCCAGCGCGCGCAGGCTGCCGAGCGCGGGCGGCGACAGCGGGGTGATGCGCTTGAGCCCGGGGATCGGGCCGTAGCCGTCGAACAGGGTCGGGAACCGTTCGTGGTCCAGCGCCAGCGCGAACACCGCCTCGGGCGCGGCGGCGATGCTGCGTTCGGCGGTGAGGGTCAGGTGCATGAGCGGAGTCTAGGAGGGCGGTTCGGGGCTGTCCACACGCGGGCGTATGTTTTGCTTGGGGGTTGGCCTTTGTGGATGGTTTGGGCTGCGATGTTGGGGGTGCCCGATGCTGCTGTGGTCCGTGAAACGGGCGTTGGCCCTGCCCGAAGCCTTTGAGGTCTTTGAGTAGGAGATTCGGTGACCTTCTATTCACCCATCAAGATCAAATGCTGAGAGCTTCCGCCGCTGAAACGGCGGGTTACTTTCTTTTGTCTAAAGCAACAAAAGTCCGCCTGGATTCCCTTCGGTCAAAAGGTAACCAAAGAAAAATGCTTTTCTTTGAATCAAAGGCCCGCAAGATCGATGCTGACGCGGGCACGCGCCACACGGGACATCCTTGTCCCGGTGGCGCGCGACGCGCATCCCTGCGCGTCGCCCTTCGGGTGTGCATTTGCTAACGCGAGTTACAAGCTTCGCAGCGCTAGTGGCGCACTGGACCTCAGGCTCAAGCAGAAGCTGCATGGCCTACCTGTAGGAGCGGCGCGAGCCGCGACCGCGAGACTGCAAAGACAAGGCTACTTTCGAACTTGCCGCACTACCTGGTTGAGCGAACCAGGATGCAACGACCTCATTGCAGATCGCGCAGCAACTCCCCGGTTCGGCCCGCCATATCCAGCTCGATCGCACACCGGTCGCCCGCGCGCGAATACACCGTGCCGTGACTGATCCATTTGGGCCACTCGCCGTTCTGCAACGGAATCAGCATCGGGCAACCTTTGATCGTGGCCACGCGCAGCTTTCTTTCAGCGCGCTCGGCGGATGCCGGTTGCAACAGCAGCCAATCGCCCGATCGCCGCCAGGTGCCCTGCACGATCATCTGGTTGGGACACATGTCGCACCACGACCGATGAACATAGCGGCCGGAATCGAGCAAGCGCAGGTCTCCGCCGGCCAGCAAGCCCATCGACCAGTTTTGTCCCGGCTGCATGTAAGGGCTGGCCTGCAGGACGAAAACAGGGGCGGCGACGAAGACCGCCAGAATCAAGGCCAATGCGGAGAACGTGATCGCCCTGGATGCGAACATCGGCCTGCTCCTGAGTGAACCGGGCCATTGGGGCCGTAGAGGTACTGGATCGAACGGTAGCGCATCCGCCGCGGCTGCGACCACTGGCGCGACGGATGCCGCCCCGTCGTCAGCGCGCCAACCAGCCCTCGACCAACGGCAGCGTCGTTCGCACCGCCGTGCCAGCAACGGCGCGTACACGACCGGCCCGTGGTGAATGCACGGACGGCGAGACGCCGAGCATCGACAACTCGCCGCCTGGGCCCGATGCCCTCATCAATTCACCTGGCAGTCGAAGCTGAGCGTGGTGCTCTGCCCCGCGCCGAGCGTGCCGAGCGCGATGCCGGCGCTCAGGTCGGCGACGGTGAAGCTGCCCGCGGGCACGCCATTGCCGGTGATCGTTACCGCATTGCCGGGCGGGCAGGTCAGCCCGGCGACGGGCGTGTCGCGCACGATCGAACCGGTGACCTGGCCAGGTCCGTTATTGGTCGCGACCAGCGTATAGGTGGTCGTGGCGCCCGATGCCACCGTGTCGTTGACCTGATCGCGCGGCCCCGCGGCGAAGGTGTTGGTCTTGGTGATCGACAGATCCACCACCACCAGGGTGTTGGTGTAGGTGCAGGTGGTCGCCGCGGTACTGGCGGTGATCGTCAGCGTCCGGCCGGTCGCGCCGCTGGCCAGCGGGCTGCCGCCGGTGCAGGCCAGCGCGGTGGTGTAACTGGCGGCGGTCGCGCCGCCGCCGAAGGTTTCCGCCGGCAACGTCAGCACGTCGCCCGCGAACACGGTCACGGCCGGGCCGGCGCTGTTGGTCGGAGCGGTCGCGTTGAAGGTCGGGTTGGCGCTGCCGCCGGTGGTCGTCGCGCTGGCGGTGTGGCCATTGGTGCTGTTCGCGCTCCACACTTTGGCCAGGTTGATCTGCTGCGCTATGCGAGTGTTGGTGTAGGTGCACACGGCCGCGTTGCCGCTGGTGATGGTCAGCGTGTTGGCGGCCTGTCCGTTGGTTCCGGACAGGGTATGGCCGCCGGTGCAGGCCAGTGTCGTGGTGTAGTTGCCCAGGCCGGTTCCGGTTTCCGCGGGCAGCGTGACGACATCGCCCAGGCGCACGTTCACCGGCGCGCCGCTGTTGGCCGCGGTCGGCGCGGTCGCGTCGAACGGCGCGGTGTTGTTGTTGCCGCCGGTGGTGGCGCCGATCGTCAAGGTATCGCCGGTTCTGCTGTTGGCGGCCCAGGCCTTCGCCAGTTGCAGGGTGGCCACGCGCGTATTGGTGTAGGTGCAGACGATGTTGGTGTCGGTCGCGGCGATGGCGATGCCGTCGTTGGGATTGGTGTCCGCGGCGCCGGTGCAGGCCAGGGCCGGGGCATAGCCGCCGACGTTGCCGGCGGCGAGGGTTTCGGCCAGGACGATGGTCTCGCCCGCGAACACATTGGCCGGCGTGGGATCGGTTTCGAGTTCGCCCGCGGCGTCGGCATTGCTGTTGAGCGTGTCGATCACGCTGCCGCCGCGCGAGGCGGTGATGACGGCGTCGTCGCCGACGGCCGCGCCGGTCCATTGCTTGCGCAGCGTCAGGGTCTGCGAGGTCAGGGTGACCGGGTAGTCCTCGACTTCGCCGCTGCTCGCCAGACCGACGGGACTGGCCACGTCGATGGCGGCCGAGGCGATGCGGAAGCGCGCATAGCTGGCGCCCGGGTTCAACCCGGCGACCGCCGGCATCGTCCAGGTCACCGCGGCGGCGGTGCCGTTGCAGGTGGCCGAGGCGGATGTTTCGCCGGCGTCGGTGAAATCGCCGTCGCGGTTGAAATCGATGAAGCCGCGCACGAAGGCGCCGTTGCCGGCGCAGGGCACCGACAGGTTGTGGCTGGCGCCCGGCGACAGCGCGATATTGGCCAGCGTGGCGAAGGCGTCTTCGTCGTCGGTGGCGGTCGGGGTGGTGAAGTTGCTGTCGTCGCCGGTCGCCGGAGCGCCGGCCAGAGAGACGTTCTCGATGTCGACCCGCGTGCCCAGCCGCACCGCCGGCTGGTTCAGCGTCGCCAGGATCATGGTGGTGTAGGTGGTGTTGCCGTTCGGCAGATTGCCGCCGTTCCAGGTGAAGTTCGGCAAGTGCTGAGGCTCGCCGTAACTCAGCGGCGCATCGCTGCGGTCGGCGACGAACACCATCACGCCCAGGGCCATGGCCGAACGCCCGTTGCCGCGCAGGGTCAGGGTCGCGCCGGTGGCGCCCTCCATGAAGGCGACGGCCATCGGACCGGCCGTGCACAGTGGGGTGCTGCCGTTGAGGGTCAGCGTCGTTGCGGTGATGTTGGCGGTGGCGTTGGTCGTGCAGCCGGGCGTGCGGAAGCGGTCGATGATGCGCCAGCTGGTCGCGGTCGGCGCATTGGCGGAAATCGATTCGTTCTGGCCGGTGCCGCCCGTAAGGGACTGCTCTGCGTCGGCGACCACCAGTCCCTCCAGCGGGAAAGGATTGCCTCCCAGCGTGGCGCCACAGGCGAACGTGGCCGTCGATACCTGGGTCTGGCCGAAATTCAGCAGGCCGTTGTACAAGGTATTGGCCGTGCCGACGCCGCCGATATTGTACAAGTCGTCGAGTCCGTCGCCCTGCCACAAGCCGGAGCGATAGGTGCGGAACTCGTTGTCGTCCACCCCCGACAGCGTGCAGGTCACCACCAGCGGCTGACCCGCCACGTTGTAGGTCTGCTGGCTGGTGATGGTCTGGTTGGCGGTGTTGTTGCCGATTTCCGCGCAGTTGTCCTGGCTGTTGAGACAGGTGCCGTTTCCCCAGCGAAACCAGATGATGTTGTTGCGATAGGTGCCCGAGCCCTGGGTCGCGAACTGCGCCTGCGCGGGCGGCGGCAAGGCCAGCCACAGCAGCGCCAGGGTCAGCGCCCACGGCCGCGGCCCGGTCGAACGCGGCAGCGGACGGGTTGAGTCCCGTCGCGACCGATGGGGCGTTATGGCGGTGGTGCTGGTCATCTGTCCTCCAGGACTGCGACATCGCCAGGGGCGATCGAAAAAGTGAGCGCCCCGGTTGCGGGAGCGTTGGTTTGAGTCGGGCCGGTGCCGCGACCGGTTGCGTGTACATGCCGCGGCGATGGGCGTTGTATCGATCCACGCATGGTCGGTGATCCGTTCGCTTGCTTGATCGTGTTCGCTGTCGTGCGTCCCGCCGCATCGGCGAACGTCGCATCGCGTTATTGCCGGGGAAGTCGACTCGCAGACGAACAGCGTGCACGGCGCAAGGCCCATGCGTGGACAACGGCACGCAAGGTCTTGCTTTCATGCATTTACGCGGCCCTGGTGTGCGGGCCGCTCTGGGCGAACATCGGTCCCCCACGGGCGATGATTTGAGCATGCTCATGCTAGCGTCCTCGCCAGCACACTGCATTCCCCAAAATCAGCGCTAAAAAAGTGCCTTAGTGCACTTTCATTGCGAGATCCATCGCTGCACCAACGGCGGCACGGTCTCCACCGCGGTGCCTTGCATGAAGCGGTAATGACGCGGCACCTGCTGCACCTCCGGCGAGACGAACACACGCTCGGCGGACAGCGGCGCGCAATCGACCAGGCCCGCGGCCGGATACACGGTCAGCGAGGTGCCGATCGCGAGCACCTTGGCGGCGGTCGCGAAATGCGCCTCGGCCTCGTCCATATGACGCACGGCCTCGCCGAACCAGACCACGTCCGGACGCAACTGACTGCCGCGCTCGCACAGATCGCCGATCTCGATGGTCGGGCCCTTGAGCGTGTAGATGCGTGGCGGGGTCAGCCCGGTGCTGCGCGACTTGAGGATTTCGCCGTGGACGTGCAGCACGTTCGAGGAACCGGCGCGCTCGTGCAGGTCGTCGATGTTCTGGGTGATCACCACGACCTCATAGCGCTCTTCCAGACGGGCGATGGCCTCGTGCGCGGCGTTCGGACGCGCCGCCAGCACGCCGCGACGGCGTTCGTTGTAGAAACGCAGCACGGTGGCCGGATCGCGCTGCCAGCCCTGCGGCGAAGCCACGTCCTCCAGGCGATGCTCGTGCCACAGCCCGCCCATGTCGCGGAAGGTCTTCAGGCCGCTTTCGGCGCTGACGCCTGCGCCGGTGAATACGACGATTTTGTCTTTCATGCGGGGAGCTCGGTATCGGGAAGCAGACGACGCGACAGCAGATCGTTTTCGCCGAAGACGACATCGGCGATTGTCGTCGCGGCGGCGATCTCGCGCAGCGGCGACGGCAACTCCGGCAGCCGGATCGGAGCGAGCGGCACGGCGAGCAATTCGTAGGCGTAACCGCCATCGTCCGCGACGATGTCACTCCAATCGTAGGCGAACAGGCCGCTCTGAACGCAGCTTATCCAATCCTCGGCGTTGCCGGCGTGCGCAATCAGCCGGTAAGCGCCGCGGATCGGCAAGGCCTCCACGCCGGCATCGGCCCCGTCGACAGCGGCCCGCGCCGAGCGCGGAATCGGGCCGGATCCGGCGGTGGTGAACGCGGCGACCTGGCCGATCGCGTCGCAGGCCAGCCATCGCCGGTCGATATGGCGATCGTCATCGTCGTGGTTCATAAGCCTGTCGGGCGATTGTGGCTTTCAACCATGACGCCATCGACGGCATCTGTTGAGGGCGGGTTGCGATGCGCGGGGATGCGAGATTCGCCCCTGTCCATCGCGATCGCGTGGTTATCATCGACCTGCAAGCAACCGGAGACTGGAATGATCGTTCATGCGTTGGCGCTAGGCCTCGGGCTCGCGTCGCTGTCGGCCACCGCGATGGCGGCGCCGGGCGGCAGCTACGTGATCACCGACGTCACCGTGATACCGGTCGATACCGACGAAGTGCTGCGCCATCGCACGGTGCTGATCCGCGACGGCAAGATCGCGCGGATCGCGACGCAGGGCGCGCGGACGCGGGTCGAGGGCGCGACGGTCGTCGACGGGACCGGCAAGTTTTTGATTCCCGGTTTCGTCGATGCGCATGTGCACATCGCCACAGAAGGCGCGATCCGCGACAGCAAGGACCCGGCGATGGCCGCGCTCGAGCTGGGCCGCGATCACGCCTACGACCGGCAAGTGATGCTGTCGTTCCTCAAGGCCGGCGTCACCGGCGCGGCCAATCTCGGCGGCAGCGCGGGCAGCGACGAGGACCTGCTGTGGCTGCGCGGGCAGATCGATCAAGGCCGCATCGACGGCCCGCGGCTGTACGTGGGCAAGCGCATCAACGGGCCGCGCGCGGCGGTGGCGAACAAGCCCGAATCGACGCCGCCGGCGTCCAGGCCCGAAGCGCCGTATACCGCCGCCGACGGCATCGCCGCGGTGCGCCGCGCGCGCGAACGCGGCTACGATTTCATCAAGCCGTATCAGTTCCTCAATCGCGAGACCTATCAGGCGGTGGTCGAGGAATCCCGGCGCCAAGGCTTCATCACCACCGGCCATCTGCCCGAACTGGGTTGCGCGAGCTGCGCCGATCGTGCGTTCGCGTTCGCTCATCCGATGACCAATATCGCCCACAGCGAAGAGCTGGCGCGGTTCGCTCGCATCGGCAGCGATCTGTCGCCCAGCGACATCCCGGCGTTGGCGCAGGCGGTCGACGACAGCGGCGTTTCGGTGACGCCGACCCTGATCACGCTGAAGACCATCGTCGGCATGTATGTGCAGCGCGAGGTGCCGTCGGTGCCGGGCGACTGGATCAAGCTCGTCGATCCGGTCACCCGTCTGGACTGGACGCCGCCGGCCAATCGCTACCTGAGTCAGGCGTTTCGCGATCAGGAAGGCGCCGACACCTTCTCGGCCGGTTACGACTTCTCCCGCGTGTTGACGCGCGAGTTGTACAAGCGCGGCGTCAGGCTGACTGTCGGCACCGATGCGGCCCTGCCGGGGCTCGCGTTCGGGGTGTCGGTGCAGCAGGAGATGATCGAACTGCGCGAGGTCGGATTGAGCCCGCTGGACGTACTGCGCGCGGCTTCGATCAATGCCCATCGCTTGTTCGATCCGGACGCCGGCAGCGGCGCGGTGCGCGAAGGCGAACGCGCGAATCTGGTCTTGCTCGATGCCGACCCGCTGGCCGATACCCAGAATGTGTCGAAGATCGCCGGCGTGTTCGCGCAGGGACGGTGGTTGCCGATGGCCGAGATCGATCGTCGACTGGGCGAGGGGCAGGCGTTCGAACGCGGCTTGGGCGAGCAGATCGAGCGGCTCAAGGACGCGCGCCACCCGGCGCATTGAGCGCCGGTCAGTTCGAAAACGCGCTTATGGCCTGGTGGATATCGCAGGCGTAGACGCTATCGTCCCGGTACAGATACAAGGTGTCGCCGCGTCCGCGGACGAGTTCGGCCTGCAGCGGTTCGCCGTGCTCATCGAGCAGCTTGAAGGTCGCCATGACCGATGCGTCCGGGCCGTCGTCCAGACGCAGCAGGGTACAGGCGTGGCGCGCATCGTAACCGCCGGCGAACAGCGCGCGATCGCGATACACGGCGAACGCATGCGCGCCGTACACCGGTACGTTCCAGTGGCGCACGATGCGATGATCGCGCAGCTGCACCAGCGGGAAGTCGGTGTAGTAGCAGGTCCATGCTTCGTTGTGGCTGGCGACGTTGAGCGCGTAGCAATCGGCGATGGTGTCCAGCGGCGCGTCGGGCTGGTAACGGAACACCGGCGTGCCTTGCCGGTCGCAGGCGACCAGGCCGTGCGCCGACAGGGGATGGTCGCCGAACACGCCTTCGTCGAAGTAACCGAGCCAGATTTCGCCGCGTGCGGTCGTCTGCACGTGCTCGATGGCGTCGCCCAGCGCGATTTCGTTCAGCAGCCGGCCGTCGCGCGAATAGACGCGGCCATTGAGATCGCTGTGGCCGCCGCGCGAGGTGGAGCGCGCGCAGACCAACAGCAGATCATCGCCGAGCGGTTGCAGGGCGTGGACGTTGTAGGGTTCGTTGTCGATGCACAGGTCGAGCAATTGCGCGCCATCCAGCCAGGCCTGCGCGCGGTACCGCTGCGGCGTGGCGGGGCGGACCTTGGCGAAACTCGCGCCTTTGTCTTCGCGCCGATAGTCCAGCGGCTTGAGCGCATGCAACAGGTACACCGCGCGGTCGGGGCCGATATCGAAGGCGACCAGCTCGCCCTCGCTCGGTTCCAGGCTGAGGATCGGCCACAGTTGCAGGGTCTTCATGACGGGTTTGCGCGAGATTCCATGCTGAGCGCGGATGGTAGCGCGGTTCGCGCGCGGGCGCGGTCGGGGCTGAGCCGACCGCTCCGATAGCCCATCAACGTAAACAAGCGATGCGACGCAGATGCAAGTCAGCCGCCCGCGTGATCCGCCGACGCGATGTCATGCACCACCTGCGAACGGCGACGCTCGCGCCGTATCCGCAACCCCTGCCACACCATCAATCCCAGATAGGCCACGAACACGCCGCCGATGAGCTGCGCCAGTTGCGGGTCGTCCGGGCCGCTGGCCCAGGGACGGCCTTCGGGCAGGCGGGTCAGGGTTTCGGTGAAGCCCGGGATCATGTGGAAGAACAAGGTGAGGGTGTAGCCGATCGCGGCGACATAGTGGGAGAACCGGCCGAACGGCTTGCGGCGCTCGGCGAGACAGGCGACCGCGAGCACCAGCAGGGTGACGATGCCGAGCACATGCGGCTTGCCGAAGCCGCCGTGGTGGAAGATGAAGAAGCCGGTGATGCAGGTGGCCACGGTCAGCCAGACGTACAACCAACCGCTGCGCGAGGCCATCGCGATTTCGTGGTGGCGCGCGATCGCGACGAAACCGGCGGCGACCGCGATCAGGCCGAGTACGGTGTGGAACATGCCGAACGCAGTGATACCGAACATGGCTGGGCTCCTGGGGATACCTGGGAGAAAACCGCCGTCGCGCGCGGGCGAGGGCGGCGGTGTGTGTCAGCGCGCGGGTGTCACGATTGCAGGAAGGCCAGCAGGTCGGCATTGAGCCGGTCCTTGTGGGTGTCGGTCAGGCCGTGCGGCGCGCCGGGGTAGACGATGAGTTTGTTGCCCGCGATCAGCTTGGCCGAGGCGCGGCCGGCGGCGTCGATCGGCACGACCTGGTCGTCGTCGCCATGCACGATCAGCGTGGGCACGTCGAACTTCTTCAGGTCTTCGGTGAAATCGGTGGCCGAGAACGCGGCGATCGAGTCGTAGGTGTTCTTGTGGCCGCCGGCCATGCCCTGCAGCCAGAACCAGTCGATCGCGCCTTGCGACGGCGTGGCGCCGGGCCGGTTGTAGCCGAAGAACGGGCCGGCGGCGAGGTCCTTGTACAACTGCGAGCGATCGGCGAGCGAACCGGCGCGCAAACCGTCGAAGACCTCGATCGGCAGCCCGCCGGGATTGGCCGGGGTCTTCAGCATCAGCGGCGGCACCGCCGAGATCAATCCGGCCTTGGTGACCCGCGCGGTGCCGTGGCGGCCGATGTAGCGCGCGACTTCGCCGCCGCCGGTGGAGAAACCGAACAAGGCCGCATCGGTGACGTCCAGATGTTCGAGCAATTCGGCCAGATCGTCGGCGTAGTGATCCATGTCGTTGCCGTCCCACGGTTGGCTGGAACGGCCGTGGCCGCGACGGTCGTGGGCGATGCAGCGATAGCCGTTGCCGGCGAGGAAGAACATCTGCGCTTCCCAACTGTCGGCGCTCAACGGCCAGCCGTGGCAGAACACCACGATCGGGCCGCTGCCCCAATCCTTGTAGTACAGGTCGACGCCGGCGCGGGTGGTGAAGGTGCTCATGAGGACTCCGTGGTGGGGGCAAGCGTGGGGAGCGGACGCAGCGAAGTCGCCGGTCGCGCGGCGCCGTCCTGGCGGAATGCGGAAGCGGAGGGCGCGGATGTCGCATGCGGATATCGGCGCCCTGAACGAAGCCCACGTAGAACCCGGGCGGCGCAGGACAACGCGATGCGCGATGAGTGATGCGCGTCGCGTTTGTCAGCGCGCGACGGCGCGGATCGTGAAGGGCACGGCGCGGCCGCGGTCGCTTGCGCGCAGCCATGCGGGGTAAGGTGCAGTCTCCAGTTCCGGTTTCGTCAGGCGATCGCAAGCATGAGCTTCACCCGCGATGCCGTACTTCCGATCGCCCCGCCGGGCGCCGAGCCGATCGTCACCGAGCGCCTGCGGCTGGTGCCGGCCACGCTCGCGCTGGCTCGCGCCGAACTGGAAGACCGCGCGGCGTTCGCCGCCTTGCTCGATGCGCATATTCCCGATGCATGGCCGCCGCAGACGGTGGCCGACGCATTGCCGCTGTTCGCGCTGTGGCTGCAGGCCGCGCCGGCCTGCGGCGGCTGGTTCAGTTGGTATGCGCTGGCGCGGCACGAGGACGGCGCGGCATCGGTGCTGGTCGCCAGCGGCGGTTTCATCGGTCCGCCGCTCGACGGCGAGGTCGCGGTCGGCTATGCGGTGTTGCCGCAGTTCGAAGGCCGCGGCTACGCAACGGAAATGGCCGGCGCCCTGGTCGACTGGGCGCTGGCGCAGCCGCGGGTGGAGCGGGTGATAGCCGAAACCGAATGGGCCAATCCGGCCTCGGTGCGGGTGCTGAGCAAGCTGGGCTTCGTGCGCAGCGGCAACGCGCGCGCCGCCGAAGGTCTGCGCTTCGAGCGCGGGCGCGATGCGGCCGGCTGAGGTGACGCGTTCGACGTATTCACGATCGCGCACGCGCCTCGCGCGATCTGGGCCGGCAACCGGCCCGATAATCGCTACAACCACCGACCCGCGGGCGATGCCATGAACTATCACGCGTTGCTGATCGATCTCGATGGGGTGCTGCGCCGCTGGCCCGAGCGCGACGCGGCGATCGAAGCCGCCCACGACCTGCCGCGCGGCAGTCTGCGCGCGACCGCGTTCGCGTCGGAGCTGTTGGCCCAGGCGGTGACCGGGCGCATCGACGACGACCAATGGCGCGAACAGGTCGCGTCGCGCCTGCGCGCGGCGCATCCGCGCGCGCAGGCGGACGATGCGGTGCGGCAATGGTCGCTGTCGTGCGGCGAAGTCGATACGCCGGTGCTGGCCTTGCTCGAAGCTTGCCGGCCGGGCCTGCGCCGCATTCTGGTCAGCAACGCGACCTCGCGCCTGCCGCGCGATCTGCAGACGCTGGGGCTGTCGCGGCATTTCGACGCGGTCGTCAATTCCAGCGAAGTCGGCGTGGCCAAGCCCGACGCAGCGCTGTTCCAGGCCGCGTTCGATCGCGCCGACGCCGCGCCGCAACGCCTGCTGTTCGTCGACGACGACGCGCGCAACGTGGCCGCGGCCGCCGCGCTGGGGGTCAATGCGCATCATTACCGCGGTGTCGCGTCGATGCGGCAGTGGCTGGACGAGGCCGGCGCGCTGGACGGATAAGGTCGCGCTGGACGAAGCGCTTAGCCGGCCGCGGCGGCGCGGGCGAAGCGTTCGCGGTAATCGCGCGGGCTCAGCCCGAGTTTGCGGCGGAAATGATGGCGCATGGTGATCGCGCTGCCGAAGCCGGTCTGCGCGGCGACCCGGTCGATCGACGCGGCGGTGGTTTCGAGCAGTTCGCGCGCGCGCTCGACCCGCGCCTGGATCAGCCAGTCGCCCGGGGTCATTCCGGTGGCGGCCTTGAAGCGGCGCATCAAGCTGCGTTCGCTCATCGACGCCATGCGCGCCAGTTCCGCCACCGGCAGCGGTTCGGCCAAGCGCCGGCGCAGCGCGTCGAGCAGCGGCGCCAGCGCGCCGCGTTCGCTGCGGTCGACCGGACGATCGATGTATTGCGCCTGGCCGCCGTCGCGGTGCGGCGGAATCACCAGGCGGCGGGCGACATGGTTGGCGATCTTGGCGCCGCGGTCGCGCCGCACCAGATGCAGGCACAGGTCCAGGCCGGCGGCGCTGCCGGCGGAGGTGAGCAGGCGGCCTTCGTCGATGTACAGCGCGTTGGCATCGACCTCGATGCGCGGATAGCGCTCGCGCAGCGCATCGACATAGCGCCAATGGGTGGTGGCGCGGCGGCCGTCGAGCAGGCCGGTCGCGGCGAGCACGAACGCGCCCGAACAGATCGACAGCAAGCGCGCGCCGCGAGCGTGCGCCTCGCGCAGCGCCGCGAGGATGCGCGGCGGCACCGGCGTGTCCAGCGAGGTCCAGCCCGGAACGATCACGGTGCCGGCGCGGGCCAGCCGGTCCAGGCCGGCGTCGGCCGACAGCTTCAACCCGTACTGGCCGCGCAAGGGCCGGCGCTGCGCGGCGCAGGTTTCGAAGCGGTACCAGTCGCGGCCGAGTTCCGGCCGCGGCAATCCGAACACTTCGGCCGCGCAGGAGAATTCGAATGCGCACAGGCCGTCGTAGACCAGCACGGCGACCCGCGGGTTGATCGGCCCGATGCCGCGCGGCGCGGTTTTCGACTTAGGCATGATCTGATCGATAGATGGCATTGCCGCCAATGGTGAACCGCCGCGCGACTGCCGACAATGGCCGCACCTACCGCCAGCTTGGAGCCCGCCATGGCCAACGCCGTCACCGCGATCCCCGCCGCCGCGCCCGCACAGGCGATGGCGCATTTCCAGGCGCAGTTCGCGTTCGAGACCGACTGCTGGGACACCTGCGAGGCGCTGCAGTCGGGCGAACCCGGCTTCGTGCTGGTCGATACGCGCAGTCCGCAATTGTTCGCGCGCGGCCATATCGCCGGCGCGATCAACCTGCCGCACCGCAAGATCATCGCCTCGCGCATGAGCGCGTATCCGCCGCGGACCTTGTTCGTGACCTATTGCGCCGGCCCGCACTGCAACGGCGCCGCGCGCGGCGCCTTGCGTCTGGCCGAGTTGGGCTACCCGGTGAAATTGATGGCCGGCGGCATCACCGGCTGGCTGGACGAGGGCTTCGAGTTGCAGCGCTCGGCGCAGGGCGCGGTGGCTTGAGTTGGAGCGCTTGGTGAGTTGATGCGTGCTGCATGACGAGGCGATCTCCGCTTCGGTCTCGCGCATCCTCATGTCACGGTAATACGAGCCGGATCGTCATCCGCAGGACAGTGCAACGAATGCGCGACGCATTGAACGTCGCGCCGTCGTCCGCACTTGGTTTACCTCACCTGCAAGGATCGACGATGAACGCCGCAATCCCGCAACCCGTGTTCGCACTCAGCAATCCGGCCGGCCTGTACGATCCGGCGCCCAATGGTTATTCGCATCTGGCCCGGGTCGAGCCCGGGGCGCGTTGGATCATCGTCGCCGGGCAGGGCGGCGAGAGCGTCGACGGCGCGCTCGATCCCGATTTCCGCCGGCAAGTGCGCCAAGCCATGCGCAATCTGCTGACCGCATTGGAGGCCGGCGGCGCGCGCGGCCGCGACGTGGTCAAGCTGACCGTGCTGATCGTCGACCACAGCCACGAGCGCCTGCGCGTGTTCGGCGAAGAACTGGCCGCGGCGTTCGGCGCCGATCATCGGCCGACCTGCACTCTGATCCCGGTGCCGCGCCTGGCCCTGGACGGCATGTTGTTCGAGATCGAGGCGGTCGCGGCCGTAGCCCCCTAAGTCGGCGGCTTGCAGCGGCCACCGACGCGCTACAATGCATCCGTGGCCGCACCGGACTCGCATTCTGCGACCGGTCCCGCCGCGCTCCCCCTTTCGATTGTCGCCGCGCGGCCGAGCCGCGTGGCGCCGACGGCTGGGCGCGGGCCTGTGGACGACCAGGAGAACCATATGAGCACCGATCACCGCCTGCTGATCCGCGCCGCGGCCTTCGCCGCCGAGCGTCACCGCCACCAGCGCCGCCTCGACCAGGCCGCCTCGCCCTACATCAACCATCCCATCGCCCTGGCCGACGTGCTGGCCAACGAAGGCGGCGTCGACGATACCGTCGTGCTGTGCGCGGCCTTGCTGCACGACACGATCGAGGACACCGACACCCGCGCGGACGAGCTCGAAGCGATGTTCGGCGCCCGCATCGCCGCGGTCGTGCTGGAAGTCAGCGACGACAAGGCCCTGCCCAAGGCCGAGCGCAAGCGTCTGCAGATCGAACACGCCGCGCATGCCTCGCGCGAGGCGCAACTGGTCAAGCTCGCCGACAAGATCTGCAATCTGCGCGATCTGCTCGCCGCGCCGCCGCGGGACTGGTCGCGTCAGCGCAAGCAAGAGTACTTCGACTGGTCGGCGCGGGTGATCGACGGCGTGCGCGGCGTGCACCCGCGGCTGGAAGCGCTGTTCGACTCGGTGCATGCGCGCGCGGTGGAACTGGTCGATCACGAAGCGGCTTGAGCGACGACGTCCGGCGCGCATCGTGCCGGTGCTGGGGCCCGCGCGGATGTAATTCGGTCGCGAGCGATGACCGGTTCGTCTGGAGGCTGGCGCACGCAGCGGTCGCGGCTAGACTGAGCGTCCCCCATCGCTCGTGCCCGCCATGTCCGCATCCGTCGATCCATCTTCGTTGCAACTGTCTCCGATCGTCGCCGGCGCCTGGCGCATGGCCGAATGGGGCTTCGATGTCGGCCAGCGCCTGCGATGGATCAACGAGGCGCTGGCGCTGGGCATCGACAGTTTCGATCACGCCGATATCTACGGCGATTACCGGGTCGAGTCCTTGTTCGGCGAAGCCCTCGCGGCCGAGCCGGGGCTGCGCGATCGCATCCGCCTCGTCAGCAAGTGCGGGATCAAGCTGACTTCGGCGCAGCGGCCCGATCACCGGATCAAGTCCTACGACACCTCCGCGGCGCATGTGCGGACCTCGGTCGAGAATTCGCTGCGCGCGCTGCGCACCGACCGGCTCGATCTGTTGCTGATCCATCGTCCCGATCTGCTGATGGACGCCGACGCGCTGGCGCTGACCTTCGAACAGCTCAAGGCGGCCGGCAAGGTGCTGCATGTGGGGGTGTCGAATCACACGCCCTCGCAGCTGCAGTTGTTGAATGCGCGGCATCGGCTGGCCACGCATCAGATCGAGCTGTCGCCGCTGCATTTGCCGGCGCTCGACGACGGCACGCTCGATCAATGTCAGTTGCTCGGCATGCGGCCGATGATCTGGTCGCCGCTCGGCGGCGGGCGTTTGTTCGCCGCTGATGACGCTCATGCCGCGCGTGTGCGCGAGCGTCTGATTGCGGTCGGCGAGCGTCACGGTGGGGCGTCGGTGGCGACGATGGCTTATGCCTGGTTGTTGCGGCATCCGTCGCGGCCTTGGCCGATTACGGGCAGTGGGCGTGTGCAGGGGTTGCGGGAGGCGGTGGCGGCGTTGTCGATTCGGCTTAGCGCGGAAGAGTGGTATGAGATTTGGCAGGTGGGGGCGGGGCGGGAGGTGGCTTGAGGGGCGGGATTGGTTATTTGGGATTTGGGATTTGGAAGAGCGGTGCGCCGCGTGTGTGGATTAGCGTGGGTTCGTTTGCGTCAGTGGTTTTTGTGCTTCAGATTCTGTTTGAACGGGCGGCTGACGATTTCTTCCATGCTCATGAAAAGTTTGTTGATCCGGCTTTTGGTTTCATGAGCTTCGAAGCCGTTGCGGCTTCCAGCAAGATCAACAGCTTCCGCCCGCAAGCGGGCGGGTTACTTTCTTTTGTCTAAAGCAACAAAAGAAAGGTAACCAAAGAAAAATGCTTTTTTGTGAATCAAGAGCCCGCAAGTGCGGGGCTTACGCGGGCATGCGCCACACGGGACATCCTGTCCCGGTGGCGCACGGCGCACATCCATGTGCGCCGCCCTTCGGGTGTGCTTTTGTTCTCGCGAGTTGCAGGCTTCGCAGCGCTGGGGGATGAACCTGGCAGCATGGGTTTGGACTGAGATAGCGTCCTGGATTCGGCGCAGCGCTGATTGAGGTGGTCGGGCTATGTGTCGGTCGTATCCGGGCGCTCGCCACGTGGAGCGCGGGGCGAACGTCCGGGTGGGCGATGTGGTTACTTGATTTCGACCACCGGCTCGAAGCCGCCGAAGATCATTCGCTTGCCGTCGAACGGCATCGGCGGGTTGTCGGGGTTGGACGGGTCCATGCGCGGGTCTTCCATCATTTTCTTCATGCCGGCGTCGCGGGTGGCCTTGTCGGGCCACTCGATCCAGGAGAACACCACCACTTCGTCGCTGGTGGCCTGCACGGATTTGCGGAAGTCGGTGAGTTTGCCGTCCGGCACGTCGTCGCCCCAGGCTTCGATGACGCGCAGCGCGCCCAGTTCGATGAAGATGGGGTCGAACTGGCGGGCGTAGTCGATGAAGTTCTGCTTGTTGGCCGCGGGTACGGCGATCACGAAACCGTCGATGTAGGACATGGAAATCTCCTGGTGGGAACACGGAACGAATGGGGGCAGGGCTGCGCGATCGCGCCGGTGAACTGCCTGCCTCATTGGAACGACGAACCGACGGCGCGGGAATCGACATCGCGGTCGAATTGATTTTCGCCTGTTCAGGAAACGGCGCGTTCGCGCGATTCCGGCGTTCGCGTCGGCGCCGCCGGGCGATGCCCGATCGCTCGCGCCGCGCCTGTCAGGGCTTGAGCATGCAGCGCTGATAGCGCTGGTTGACCCGATCGGCGAACCAGGCGGTGGTCAGCTTGCGGGTGATCTTGGGGCTTTCCAGCGCGATGCCGGGCACTAGCGCGCGCGGCAGCGGCCCGCCGGTTTCGGCCAGCGCGAATACGCGCGTGTACAGATCGGTTTCGCCGAAATCGAGCCGGTCGCCGCGGGCGAGCGCGCGCCGGATCGCGGCATCGTCCATGTCCAGCCGCGCGCCCAGCGCGCGCACCGCGATCTCGGTCTTGCCCGGCGCCTTCATCGACGCGCCGGGCGCCAGCAGGTCGCCGTCCAGCGCCAGCGCGATGCCGGACGCCTTGCTCACCGCGTTCTGGAAGGCGGCGTTGCGGCTGGCGTACCAGCCGGCGTTGTAGTCGGCGAAACGGTGCAGCTTGCGGGTGTAGGGCGTGGCGTAACCGAGCAGATGGGCGATGCCGAAGTACAGGCCGCCGCGGCGGGTGAACACTTCCTCGCGGATCGAGCCGGTCAGGGGATACGGATAGTCGCGCGCGTTCGTTTTGGCGAAGTCGATGCTCACCTGCATCGCGCCGCCGGTCTGCACCGGGTTCATGCCGGCGAATAAGCGACTGCCCAGCGGCACGCGGCCGATGATGTCTTCGTAGAGTTCGCTCAGTTCGCGTTCGCTGCGCACCGATTCCAGCCGCTGCGCGTAGCTGCGTCCATCGGGGGATTTGATCTGCAGCGCGGCCGTCACCATGAACCGGGGCACGTGCTTCGCCGCCGCGCGACGGTCGATTTCCTCGCGCGCGATCCGCGCCAGTCCGTCCACTGCCGGATCGGCGCGGTAGCCGGACTCCTGCTCGATCACCGCCAGTACCGCGCACAGGTTCTCGCTGGACGGATCGATCCGCTGCGCGGCGAGCGCGGCCTGGATATCGGCCGCCCAACCTTCGCGGTCGGCGGTTGAAGCCGGGATCTTGCGCGCGAGTTCGGCGCGCACGTCCGCGGGCTGGCGTCCTTCCTGGCTGGGCTGGCTCGCGCAGCCGGCGAGCAGGGTGGCGAGCAGCGCGAAGATGGCGAGGCGTCGGCGTTCCGAAGTCGAACCGGCGGTGGGCAAGGGTCGGGACACGGGGTTGGCCAAGCCGGATGGGAACGCATGCAGGATACGGGCGGCTTGGCGGCGCGGCCAGCGCGATCGCGCGATGGCGTTCAGCCGCGCGCGTGGGCAACGCGGCGGCTCGACGCTCTCGCATCGCTCACCGATCGGCGACCTGTTTTTGCACCTCGTCGGGGAAATCCTCCATGCCCATCACCTGGCGGATCTCGATGGTTTCGTCTTCCGAAGCCGGGCAACGCCTGGCCCATTCGATCGCTTCCTCGCGCGAGGCGACGTTGAGCATCCAATAGCCGCCGAGCACTTCCTTGGCTTCCGGGAACGGTCCATCGACGACCCGGGGCGGCTGGCCCTTGGGGAAACTGACCCGCGCGCCCATCGACGGCGGATGCAGGCCGTCGAGCGCGATCAGCACGCCGGCCTCCTGCAGCGCGTGGTTATAGGCCGTCATCGTCTCGATCCGTTCGGCGCTGGGCAGGGTGCCGGGCGCGGCCGATTCGTAGCCCTTGGGAATCATCAGCATCATGAAGCGCATGGACGTGTCTCCGTGGTGTAGCGGGTGGTTGGTCGCGGCTGGCGTCGGCGCTGGGCCATGCTGCAATGCCGCGTTCTTGTAAGGACGACGAACCGGCCGCGGCCGGATCGACACACGCGGCGGACTTTTTCACTGGCGTATCGGGCCCGCGCCGCGCAGCTGAATCGGGTCTGTCTCGGCCGCGCGATCGCGCGAGCGGACATGACAATCCGATGTTTACCATCGCGCCTTCATCGACCGAAGGCGAGGGCGGGCATGAGCGATTCCGGGACGAAGCGCGGGCGTGTGTCGCCGCCGTGGTGGGCGTTGCTGTCGTTGGCTACGGTGCCGGCGTTCGCGGCGCCGCCATCCGCGCCCAAGCCCGACCCGGCCTTGGACGTCTATGCCGCGCCCGCGCAGCGGGTCGACATCGGCAAGGGCCGCCATCTCAATCTGCGCTGCAGCGGCCAGGGCGAGCCGACCGTGATTCTGGAAGCGGGTTTCGCCGCTGATTCGCTGGCCTGGGCCAGGTCGCAGCCGGCCATCGCCGAGCACAACCGCGTGTGCGCCTACGACCGCGCCGGCATGGGCTATAGCGATGCCGGCCCGTTGCCGCGCGATCTTGCGGCCGATGTCGACGATCTGCATGCCTTGATCGACGCGGCCGATATCGACACGCCGGTGATCCTGGTCGGCCATTCCTACGGCAGCCAGGTCGTGCGCCGCTTCGACACGCTGTATCCGAAATGGGTGTCGGCGCTGATCCTGATCGATCCGCCGGAGCAGAACGTCGGCGAATTCTCGCCGGCCTACGCCAAGGCCGAGACCGAGGTCGCGCCGAAGATGCTGGCGATGTACCGCGCCTGCGAACAAGGCGCGAAGGACGGCAAGCTCGCGGCGGCCACGCCGCCGCCGGCGCTGCGCAACTGCCTGCGCGGCGCGAACCCGAACTACAGCGACGGCTTGAACGCGGCCATCCGCGGCTGGCGGTCCCAACCCGCGTTCTGGGAAAGCATGATCTCCGCTTCGCAGCAGCGCGCCGCGCTGTATGCCGGCGCGGTGGCCAAGAGCGAACGCCACGACGGCAAGCCGCTGATCGTGCTCAGCGCCGACCGACCGTATCAGGGCGTCGCGCCCGACGATCTCAAGGCGTTGACCGCGGCGCGCGAGCAGACCCACCTCGCGTTGATGGCGAGTTCGCGCGCGGGCAAGCGGGTGGTGATCGAGAACAGCAGCCACGATATTCCCAACGATCAGCCCACCGCGACCGCGATCGCGGTGTTCGAGGCGATGCAGATGCGCAAGCGGGGCAAGGATCAGGCTTCGCGTGGATTGCTGTGGCGGATCGGCGATCGCGCGTTCCATTGAGCCGGTCGCCGCATGCTTGCGGCGCGCGCGGCGAACGCCGATAGTCGCAGCGTCCCTTCCAACGCAGGCGAGGACCATGCGGGCGAAGACTTTGTCCACGACCCTGGCGGCATTCGCCGTGCTGGCCGTGTCGGGCCCGGCCTGGGCGTCGAACTACGACGGCATGCTGGCGCTGTTCTTCACCTTCTACCTGGTGCTGCCGTGGAGCGCGCTGCATCTGGTGGTGTTCGCGTTTCTGGCCTTGTTCGATC
Organism: Lysobacter capsici; assembly: GCF_014779555.2. Lineage (NCBI taxonomy): Bacteria > Pseudomonadati > Pseudomonadota > Gammaproteobacteria > Lysobacterales > Lysobacteraceae > Lysobacter > Lysobacter capsici. The sequence goes on along the minus strand of NZ_CP094357.1, from coordinate 5,048,137 downwards.
GCTACTGCTCGCACACGCTCGCGCGCTGGCACAGCACGATCGCCGCGGTCGGCCCTGTCATCGGTCTGCTCGTGGCCTCGATCGACTATCGCGATGCGGAGTTTCTTTGGCTGGCGATCGGCGTGAACGCGCTATTGCTCGCGCTGGCGTTGCTGCCGATGGGCATGCACGCGATCCATCGCCGCCGCGCCGCGCGCCGGGCCGCCGCCGCGGCCGCATCCGCGCCGGCTTGAGCGAAAGCGCGACACTGCGTTGCGTGAGCGGACTTTGATCGCGCGTTTTCGCTCACACTTCCTTATCGGGCCGGGCGGGAACATCAGCGGCTTCGCCGCGGCGGAATCCTCCGCAGGTCCGGCCCACCGAACAGCAATCGCTACTGGAGAGAACATGGAACTTGGCATGGTCGGCCTCGGCCGCATGGGCGCCAACATGGCCGAACGCCTGGTCCGCGGCGGCCACACCGTCGGCGGTTACGATCCCGGTCCGGCCGCGCGCGAGCAGGCCGCCGCGCGCGGCATCGTGCCGGCGACCTCGCTGGCCGAACTGGTCGCCGCGCTGCCCGCGCCGCGCGCGGTGTGGCTGATGGTGCCGGCCGGGCAGGTGGTCGACGCGACCCTCGCCGAACTGCTGCCGCTGCTGTCGCCCGGCGATACCGTGATCGACGGCGGCAATTCGAATTACAAGGACACGATGCGGCGCGCGGCCGAACTGGCCGGGCATGGCCTGCACTATGTCGATTCGGGCACCAGCGGCGGCGTGTGGGGGCTGAAGGAAGGCTACAGCCTGATGATCGGCGGCGAAGCGGCGGCGGTGGAACGGCTGCGGCCGATCTTCGAAACCCTCGCGCCCGCGGCCGATCGCGGCTGGGGCCGGGTCGGGCCGAGCGGCGCCGGCCACTTCACCAAGATGGTCCACAACGGCATCGAGTACGGCTTGATGCAGGCGTACGCGGAAGGCTTCGCGATCATGGGCCACAAGGCCGACTTCGGCCTGGACCTGCATCAGATCGCGGAAATCTGGCGCCACGGCAGCGTGGTGCGTTCGTGGCTGCTGGACCTGAGCTCGGACGCGCTGGGCAAGAACCCGAGCCTGGACGGCATCGCGCCTTACGTCGAAGACTCCGGCGAAGGCCGCTGGACCGTGGCCGAGGCGATCGATCTCAACGTATCGGCGCCGGTCATCACCGCGTCCTTGCTGGAGCGTTTGCGCTCGCGCGACAAGGATTCGTTCGCCGACAAATTGCTGGCGGCGATGCGCAACGAATTCGGCGGGCATGCGATTCGCAAGGAATAAAAACGCGGCGCGGTGAGGCCGGTTCGGAAACAGCATGGCGGCCGAGGCCGCCTGGTTTCGGTGCTTGCGCTGTAGCGGGCTCGCTGCCGACGTTGGATCGGCCCGCGTCAGCCCCTTCCGATTCGAAAACGGCCGGGTCTGAACACCGTCGCGCAAACACTTCGCTGACTCGCCGGCCCGCGCGGGTCGGCAAGCGCTCGCTCCAGGCCGCCGCGTTATGCTCGCCTGCGCCGCATCCGGCGGCACTCAGGGCTTGCGCATGTCGACCTCATCGCCGACTTCGGCCACCGCGGCCGATTCCCCGCCGATAGCGGCCGCGGCCGGCCAGACCGATCCCGACCGCGCCGGCCTGACCCGCCTGGGCCGGCCGCGCCTGGACATGATCGATACTCTGCGCGGGCTGGTGATCGCGCTGATGGTGCTCGATCACGTGCGCGACTATTTCCATCGTCAGGCGTTCGCGTTCAACCCCACCGATCTCGACCAGACCACGCCGCTGCTGTTCGCCACGCGCTGGGTCACCCATCTGTGCGCGCCCAGTTTCGTGTTGCTCGCCGGCGTGTCGATCTTCCTGCAGAGCATCGGCGGCAAGTCCCGTTCCGAATTGTCGCGGTTTCTGCTCGCGCGCGGCGCCTGGCTGATCGTGCTTGAGCTCACCGTGATCGTGTTCGGTTTCCAGTTCCTGTGGCCGTTCCTGTTTCTGCAGGTGATCTGGGCGATCGGCGCGGGCATGATCGCGATGGCGGCGTTGCTGTGGTTGCCGCGACCGCTGGTGCTCGCGTTCGGCATCGCGATCGTCGCCGGGCATGGCGCGTTGGGCGGATTCGACCCGGCGCGGCTGGGCGCGTTGGCGCCGGTATGGACCTTGTCGATGCGGCCCGGCGTGCTGCCGGGCATCGAGGGCTTCGTCGCCTATCCGGCCCTGCCGTGGATCGGCCTGATGCTGTTGGGCTACGGGATCGGCCCCTTGTTCGTGTTGCCCCAGGCGCGCCGAGCGCGCGCACTCGCCGCGCTGGCCTTGGCGATGCTGGTCGCGTTCGCGCTGCTGCGTCTGGCCTCGATCGGCGATCCCTCGCCATGGCGACGCATGCCCGATCCCTTGTTCGATGCGCTGTCCTTCCTCAACGTGTCCAAGTACCCGCCGTCGTTGCAGTACGCGCTGGCGACGCTCGGCGTGTCGCTGCTGCTGATGCTGGCGCTGCAGCGCCTGCGCGGGCCGTTGCGCGCGGTCCTGCTCGCTTACGGCCGCACGCCGTTGTTCACCTACCTGCTGCATATCTATGTGGTCCACGCCGCGGCCTTGATGATCGGCGTGGCCGGCGGCATTCCGGCCGCGGTGTTCGTGGGCATCCTGAGCCATCCGCGCGAGGTGTTCGAATCGGGCTGGGGCCTGGGCTTGCCGGCGGTGTTCGCGGTCTGGCTGGCGGTGCTGGCGCTGCTGTATCCGTTCTCGCGCTGGTTCGCGCAGCTCAAGCGGCGGCGCCGCGATCGCTGGTTGAGCTACCTGTGATCTAAGACCTAAGACCTTGGTCGATCTGCGAAGCAGCGCAAGCCAGGTTCACACGCGCGGTCACGGCCGCTCAGGTACGCGCCGCGCCTGGCGCGCTAGCCTGGGTTGCGTTCGTTGCCCGGCATGCGCGGCAACGCGACGCAATCCTTCGCCGCCACACCGGATCGGTTTTTCATTCGTCCATCGTCGAAACGCAGCGCGCGCGGCGCGTCGGCGGACGCTGGAGTGCGCGGCGCCGTCCCGCTTCGTTCCCCACTTCGGAGACGTCCCATGACCACCGTCACCTCCCCCTCGCGCCGGCTGCCGCTGCGGCGCTGTATGCAATTGCTCGCCCTGGTCGCCGCCACCGCGGCCGGCACGGCGATCGCCGCGCCGAACTATCCGTTCGGCAGCCATCGCCAGGCCTACGTCAGCGGCACCTTGAGCCCGAGCGTCGGCCGCGCCTCGGCCGATCAATCCACCGCGTCGTTCTACACCACCTGGAAACAGCGCTATCTCAAGCCGGCGTGCCGGTCCGGCGAATACCGGATCAAGGCCGACACCGGCGACGCCTACACGGTCTCGGAAGGTCAGGGCTACGGCATGTTGATCACGGTGATGATGGCCGGCAACGATCCGCAGGCGCAGGCGTATTTCGACGGCCTGCACCGCTACAACCGCGGCCATCCCAGCAACAACGACGCCGATCTGTTGGCCTGGGCGCAGGACGTCAACTGCAACAACGTGGTTGGCGCCGATTCGGCCACCGACGGCGATCTCGACATCGCCTACGCGCTGCTGCTGGCCGATCTGCAGTGGGGCTCGGGCGGCGCGATCAACTACGCCAGCGAGGCGCGCAAGGTGATCGCGGCGATCCGCCGCAGCAACGTGCATCCGACCAGCAAGCTGGTGAACCTGGGCGACTGGGTCGACAGCAGTTCGCCGAGTTACTACAACTCCACCCGCAGTTCGGACTGGATGCTCGGCCACTTCCGCGCGTTCGGCGCCAAGCTCGGCGACAGCTACTGGACCGGCGTGCTCGACGCCCACCAGACCCTGATCGCCCGGATGCAGAGCAGCTACGCGCCCAACACCGGCCTGCTGCCCGACTTCATCGTCAACACCAACACCGCCGCCAAGCCGGCATCGGCGGGCTTCCTGGAAGGCGACCACGACGGCCACTATTCCTGGAACGCCGGCCGGGTGCCGTGGCGGATCGGCATCGACGCGGCGGTCAGCGGCGACACCCGCTCGCGCGCCGCGGCGCGCAAGCTCAGCCAATGGATCCGGGTCAAGGCCGGCAACAATCCCAACAACGTCAAGGCCGGCTACAAGCTCGACGGCACCGTGATCGACAACTACAACGAAGTGTTCTTCACCGCGCCGTTCGCGGTCGCGGCGACCGTCGACCCCGACGCGCAGGCCTGGCTCGACAAGCTGTGGACCTACATGGCCAGCGGCGCGCCGGGCGATTACTACGGCGACAGCGTCAAGCTGCTGTCGATGCTGGCGGTGTCCAACAACTGGCTCAAGCCCTGAGTCCGGCGGCGGGCGGCGCTCAGGCGCCGCCCGCAACGGCGCGGCCGTGTGGGGTAGGGCGCCGTCGGCTCCCCTGCGTTTGTGTTGCGATGCAGCACGAAACAAACGAATTTTGCAAAACCTTCGTACCGATTTAGGCCAAAAGTCGGTGGAGTGTGCCTCGGGTCTCCATTAGGATCGAATCGCCGGCACGGTTGGGGCCCGTCGGCGTAGTGGATCTATGGAGTGCCGCGAGGCGCCGGCCGGCGCCTCGCCTGCGGCCGTGCGGCCGCCACCAACGAGGCAAACGGACATGCGCGCCATCCTATTGGGCTTGATCTTGCTCACCGCTATCGCACCCGCCCTTGCACCCGCCGTCGGGCAGACCCTGCCGGGCGAACCCTTCGACGTCCAGACCGTGCTGGACGAACAGACCCAGATCGATAAGGACATCGAGGCCGGCGCCGGGCCTTACGCCCAGCTCGACGACATCTCGATGCAGGAACTGCGCGAGCGCCAGCGCAAGCTGGTGGCGATGCTCCAGGGCCATCAGTACGACGATCTCAACGAAGCGCAGCGCACCCGCGCGCGCACCCACATGGTCTTCATCAAGTACCTGGGCAAGACCGACGACGATCAGCTGATCTGCGTACGCAAGCGCACCACCGGCAGCAACCGGGTCGAGCGCGTGTGCAAGCTGGTGGCGCAATTGCGCGACGAGACCAAGAACAGCAAGGACCAGGCCATGCAGATGCTGCAGAACCGCACGATCAGCCCGTGCGGTCCGGGCGGTTGCTGAGCGTCCGCCATCGTCAAGCGCGTGCCCCGTGAGCGCGGGCGCCCGTCCTTCCTTTTCGGCCCGCTTCCAGGCCTCGAGCAAGAGCCACCGCCATGCGTAAAGTCTTTCTGTCCGTCGTGTTGACGGCTTTGTGCGCCACCGCCGCCGCGTTCGCCGCTGCCCCGGCGACGCCGTTCGACGCACAGGCCGTGCTCGAACAACAAAAGGCCATCCGCGCCGACCTCGACGCCGGCAAGGGCGTGTACGGCCAGTTGAACCCGGCGACCCGCCAGGAAGTGCGCGAGCGCCAGGACAAGCTGAGCCGGCTGCTGCAAAACCGCCGCTACGAAGACCTCGGCCCGGCCGAGCAGGATCAGGCGCGGCTCGATCTGGCGTGGATCGAATACGCCGGCAAGACCGACGACGACCGCCTGGTCTGCGAACGCGTGCGCACCATCGGCAGCAACCGGGTCGAGCGCGTATGCAAGACCCTGGCCCAGCGCCGCGACGACAGGAAAAACAGCAAGGACAACGCCGATCGCGCGTTGCAAAATCGCAGCCTGAGCAGTTGCAAGCCCGATGCGTTGAACTGCATCTGAAGTGTTGTACAGCGCGCGGGCGGAGCCCGTGCGTTGCCCGCGGGGCCCGGACGTTCATGACCGGCCGGGCCATGCGTCGTAAGCGTGGAGCACTGATGCTCCCGCTCGTTTTCAATCCAGGACCGAGAGCCATTGCCATGCGTAAGATTTTTCTGTCCGTCGTCTTGACGGCTTTGTGCGCCACCGCCACCGCGTTCGCCGCTCCCCCGGCGACGCCGTTCGACGCACAGGCCGTGCTCGAACAACAAAAGACCATCCGCGCCGACATCGATGCCGGCAAGGGCGCCTACGGCAAGTTGAATCCGGCCACTCGCCAGGAAGTACGCGAGCGCCAGGACAAGCTGAGCAAGCTGCTGGAAAACCGCCGCTACGAAGACCTCAGCCAGGCCGAGCAGGATCAGGCTCGGGTCGACATGGCCTGGATCGAATACGCCGGCAAGACCGACGACGACCGTCTGGTCTGCGAACGCGTGCGCACCGTCGGCAGCAACCGGGTCGAGCGCATCTGCAAGACCGTGGCCCAGCGCCGCGAAGAGAAGAAGAGCAACAAGGACAACGCCGATCGGGCGCTGCAGAACCGCAATCTGTCGCCGTGCGGCCCGGAAGGCTGCGGCTGATCGCAACCGGTCGCCGCGCGGGTCTTCGGCCCGCGCGGCGATCGACCGGCTTCAGGCGCGCGTCTTGAGGCGCGCGACCTCGACCGGTCCTGCGACATGCATCTTCAATCGCAGCAGCGGCACGGCTCGCCGTTGCCCGGGCTCCAGCCCGGCAGGCCGCCGCAGCGGTCCTGGCATACCTTGTAACTGCACAGCGCTTTATCCGGCGGCGCCGACGAAGCGGCCTGCACGCCGAACCCGAATCCGAAAGCGGCCAACGCGAACGCGGCCAGATAGCCGATCGTCCTGGATTTCATGGGTGATCCTCCTGCCGTGGCGATTGAGCCGGCGAACCGAACAAGGCGCTGATCGCGAACGCCGGAGCGCGGGCGAGCGCTCGCGCCGCGGCCACTGTAGGCCACGTATCGGGCGCGAACTGTCCAATGCATCACCAAAGGCCGTGGGGATGACAGTTGTAAGGGTTTGCCCATCACGCGAGGTTTCGACGCGTGATGGGACAGGGCGGAGCCCGCGGTTTTCGTCGGGTTGCTCGAACACATTGGTGTTCGGTTTTCGTCGCTAGCGAACAAAAAGCGTCGGTCTTGAAGGGATGGGCGCGAGATCGCGCGTCGCCGAGTGTTTGCGGGAAGGCCTTCAAGCCAAATGCTTCGCGACCGCTCCGAATCCAAATCCGGCGATCGCGGATTTGCCCCGGGTCGCCCCATCGCGCGATCATCGCCGCAACCCCCGCCGCACGAGTGCCGCCCGTGACCTCCGCACTGCACCGCTCGCTGCGCGCCGCCGCGCTGTCGTCGATTCTGTTCGCGGCCGGTTGCGCCTCGGTTCCGCCGCACAATCCGCTCGCGCAGTGGCATCCCTCGCCGAACTACAACCAGCGGCGCGCGCAGTTGATCGTGCTGCACCACACCCAGCAGGACAGCGTCGAGCGCTCGTTGCAGACGCTGCGCACGCGCAATTCGCAGGGTCAGGTCAGTGCCCACTATCTGATCGGCGACGACGGCCGCATCTTCCAGTTGGTCGCCGACGATCAGCGCGCCTGGCATGCCGGCGCCGGCCGCTGGGGCGATATCTCGGACCTCAATTCGGCGTCGATCGGGATCGAACTCGACAACGACGGCACCGAGCCGTTCTCCGATGCGCAGATCGACAGCCTGATCCGCCTGCTCGCCGATCTCACGAAGCGGCTGAGCATCCCGCCATACCTGGTCGTCGCGCACGGCGACATCGCGCCGACCCGCAAGACCGATCCGAGCGTGTTGTTCCCATGGCAGCGATTGGCGCAGGCCGGTTATGGCCTGTGGCCGCGCGCGCCGCTGAGCGCGCCGCCGCCGGGCTTCGATGCCTGGGCGGCCTTGCGCCTGATCGGCTACGACCTGCGCGAGCCCGGCGCCGCGCTGGCGTCCTTCCACCGCCACTTCCGCGGCAACGAGGTGCGCGAGTGGCAGGCGGGCGATGCGGAGATTTTGTACGACCTGCAACGCCAGCTGCTGGCGCTGCCCGATGGAGCGCCGACGCCGCTGCCGGCGCAGCCGCTGCGCTGAGGCAGTCGTCGAGCGGGGCGATGCGTCGCCGCGATCGGGATTCGAATCGCTCGCGGCGCGAGCCATTCCGCGATTGATGCGCGCCGCGCCGCATCGGGCCGAACTCAAGCCGCGGCGATCGCCTCGATCTCCACCAGCCAGCCCGGATTGACCAGACCGACCACCTGCACCCGCGTGCGCGCCACCCGATGCGGTTGCTCGGGCGTGCCGAACCAGCGGGCGTAGGCGCGCGAAAAGCCCTCGTTGTCCATGCGTCCGCCGAGCGCCGGGTCGCCGACCACGTACACCCGCAACTGCACCAGATCGCCCATCTCCAGTCCCAGACGCCGCAGGCTGCGTTCCAGTTCGCGCAGGCAGCCGTCGGTCTGCGCATGAGTGTCGCCGAATGCGGCGATGCTGTCGGCCGGCGCGTCGCGATCGATCACCGGCGGCGTATGCCCGCTGAGCAACAGCAGCGGGCGACCGGCCGGCACCGTCGCGCCGACCAGGAACGGCAACACGCCGCCGCTGGACAGCAGGCGGTCGCCCGATTGCGGGCCTTGCGCATGATCGCCGTCGTCGAAGTCGTGACGCCGCACCGGTTCGCGGGTGGCGCGCTCGAAACCGTTCATGCGGCCACCTCGTACGGCGTGCTGGCGCGCGCATCGCGCAAGGCCAGCGCCCACCAGCTCAGGCGCGACAGCAAGGTGGTCATCGCCTTGTGCGCGGCCTGCGGTTCGCGCAGTTCGCTGTCGGGGCCGAACTGGCGCCACGCGTGCGCCAGGGTGACGCAGTCGCGCAGGGTGACTGCGTGCAACTCGCCGTAGACCTGACGCAGTTGCTCGATCGCGCGCAGGCCGCCGGAACTGGCGCCGTAGCTCACGAACGCGACCGGCTTGGCCTGCCACGGTTCGTAGCAGGCATCGATCAAGGCCTTCAACGGCGCCGGATAGCCGTGGTTGTACTCGGGCGTCACCACCACGAACGCATCGGCGGCGTGCAGGCGTTGCCGCAGGGATTGCAGCCGCGCTTCGTCCTGGCGGCCGATGCGGCCCGACAGCGGCCAGTCCACCGGATCGATGACGTCGACGTCGAAACCGCCATGACGCAGGATGCGGCGCTTCGCCCAGTCGGCGACCACGTCGCAGAAACGGCCCTCGCGGGCGCTGCCGTAGATCAGCGCCAGATGGAGATTGGGATTCATGCAGGCATTCCACAGGAAGGGAAGGCGTGCAGGCTAAAACCTCAATCTTGGTTCAGGTCAAGCGGGCGGGCGCCGGCGCGTCGCATTCGCGCCGTTGCCAACCTGCTCGGGCCAGGCCCACCGGTAAGCGAATCAGGTCGCCTCGGGCTTGCGTCGCAGCTTGTAGATCACCGCGCCGATCGCCAGCGCGACCGCGGCGGCGATCAGGTTGGCGGTGCTCGCGCTGGCCAGCAATCCGAGCGATAACACGATCGCGGCGATCGGAATCAACGGCCCGCCGGGCAGATGCAGCGCGCCCTCGCGGCCGTGGTGGCGCTTTTGCAGCACCAGCACCGACACCGCGGTGCCGATGTAGGTGCACAGCCGCGCGACCACCGACAACAGCGCCAGTTGCTGGAACGAACCGGTCAGCGCCAGCGCCAGCGCGATCACGCCGATGAACAGCACCGCGCGCGCCGGGGTGTGGAAGCGCGGATGGATCGCGCCGAGCGCGCGCGGGCCGTAGCCGTCCTTCGACAATGCCAGCAGATAGCGCGGCCCCATCATCACCGTGTTGCTGTTGGTGCCCAGGATCGAGATCGCCGCGCCGATGGTCAGCACCAAAGCCAGGCCCGTGCCGCTGAAACGCGCGGCCGCTTCGGCCAAGGGGCTGGACGATGTCGCGATGCCGGGCAGCGTGCCCAACGCGACCAACTGCACGGTGAAGTAGATGATCGTGACCAGCACGATCATGGTCAGCAGCGCGAACGGCACGTCGCGGCGCGGGTTGCGGTATTCGCCGGCGGCGGCGGGCAGGTTCTCGAAGCCGGCGTAGGCGAACAGCAGCAGCAACGCGGCTTCACCGAGGTTGTGCACCGGGAACGGCGCATCGGTATGCAGCAGGCTCGGGTCGAAGTAGAACGCGCCGATCGCCACGAACAGCACCAGCGGCACCAGCTTGCCGATCGCCAGGGCGACGCCGGCGCGCGCGGCGGTGCGCACGCCGATCACGTTGATCAGCACCAGCAGCGCCAGCGACCCGGCGACCACGAACACCCGCGCCGGCCCGGCCTTGGCCGCGGGCCAGAACAACGCCACCGCCTCGGCCAGGCCGTTGCTCAGCGAGGCGGCGGTGGAGATGCGGGTCAGCAGCAGCATCCAGCCGACCTCGAACCCGGCGAACGGCCCGAACGCCTCGCGCGCATACAGATAGCCGCCGCCGGGCTGATCGAAGTAGCTGGCGGCCTGGGCGTAGCACAGCACCAGCAGCGCGACCGCGAAGCCCGCCAGCAGCACCGCCCACAGACTGGCCGGCCCGAGCAGCAGCGCGGCGGCGGCCGGCAGCAGGTAGATGCCGCTGCCGATCACGTCGTTGATCGACAGGCCGACGATCTGCCAGCGGCTGACCGCGCGCACGGTGCCGGGCGTCTGGCTGAGGGTGGACGAGGACGGGACGGACGCGTGCGGCGTCGGCTGGCTCGGCGGCTGGCTCAAAAGGTGATTCCCCTCGCTCGGTGGCGTGCGGCGTTGGCTGCGCCGGTCTGCCCGCACCTTAGAGGGTGTGGGCGGCGGGTTTCAATGTGCGTTGCGGCATGTGGCTATGCAAGGCCGGCGTGCTCGATCCTGGCCGCCCTTGGTCGAAGCGGGTCAAGCCGCGGCGCGGTCGGGCAGGTGGGATGAGTGCGGGCGGAGCGCTTTGTCCGCCGGCGGAAGGGACATCGCGCTGCGTTTTGTCGGTCGATTTGCGCGGTCTTTGTGGGCGATGCGTCGCGGCCTGCGAACAAGCGATCGCAAGCGAACTCGTTGTCGCGTCGCAAACAAGCGATCGCTCATCGCGAGCAAGCCGACGAAGATCCGTTGGTCTTTGTCGATGCCGATGCGGGATTCGCGCTTGCGGCAGGTTTTCGCAAAGGGCGAGTTGTAAACGTTTTGTTCCATTCAGCCGCGAAAGCCATCGCGCATCGCCCATCAACGCGGCGCAGCGCACAGTTTCAGCGCCTGGATGCGTGGACCTAGCGAACATCCGCGTGCAGCGGGTTAAGAAAACGTACCCAGGCGGACCGCCGTCGCACTGTGGTTCATCGCGGTGACGCCAGTGTGCATGCGCTGCCGCCGTTCTCGACAAAACATTCCGACAGACCAGCGCGGCGGCAGCCGATTCGATCGCGGCGAGTGCGGTCGAATGCATCGCTCGCCTTTCACCGAAGCAACCGACGCCGGGACCCGCAAGCGTCCCGGCCACGAACGGAGGTAACCGCATCCATGAACACCACGATCCGCAACGCACTGTACGTATTGGCCGCCGCTGGCACGCTGTCGCTCGCCGCCTGCGCGAGCAAGGGCGAGACCACCGACGCGCCGGCCGCGTCCAGCGCGACGCCCGCCGAAGCGGCACCGGCCGACACCGGCGGCGCGCCGCCCGCGACCGGCGACGGTTCGGGGACTTGAACCCAGGCGCGTAGCCCGCGGGCTGCGCAATATTCACCGCGGGCGGCCACGAGCCGCCCGTTTTGTTGGGACATTCGTTGCGGGGCGGCCTTTTGGAACCGGTTGCCGAATGATCCACCCGCGCCGTCCCTGCGCGACCCACGCGGCCAGGCTGAACGCCGCCGCTGCATTCGTGAACGCCGCGCCGGCCCCCTGACCTGTGGCGCTGGCGCGGGCCGTGCATGGCCCTAGAATCGCGCCCCATGAACGCGCGTCCATCTAAATCCCTGCCGCGCCTCGTCGTCGCCACGCTGCTGCTGGCGCTGACGGCCGGCGCGCAGGCGCGCACCGTGTACCGCTGCGTGCGCGACGGCACGGTCAGCCTGGCGACCGCGCCGGAGCCCGGTTCGCGCTGCACCGCGCGCGAGATCGACGACAACGCGGTCAAGCTGCCCAATCTGTGGGGCGAGATGGGCGTGATCAACGGCAATCTCTACGAGCGCCAGCAGGACGGCAAGACCGTCTACAGCACGCGCAAGCTGCCCGGTTCGGTGCGGGTGATGGGCTTCACCGTCGAGACGCCGCCGGGCGAGCCCGCGCATCCGGGCCTGGGCACGGTCGGCAAGCCGCAGCTGGACAAATTCCCCAAGCAGTTCAGCAGCGCCGCCAAGGCCAACGGCCTCGACGATGCCTGGCTGCGCGCGATCGCGCATGCCGAAAGCGGCTTCAACGAGAAGGCGGTGTCGAGCAAGGGCGCGCAGGGCGTGATGCAGCTGATGCCGGACACCGCGAAGGAATACGGCGTGGTCGATCCGTTCTCCTCGGCCGAATCGATCAACGCCGGCGCGCGTCATCTCAAGGCGTTGATGCGCCGCTACAACAACGACCTGATGCTGGTCGCGGCGGCCTACAACGCGGGCATCGGCACGGTCACCCGCTATGGCGGCGTGCCGCCGTATCGCGAAACCCAGGAATACATCGCCAAGGTGCAGGCGCTGCATCAGCGTTATCAGTTGGCGATGGGGACGCGGAAGCCGGTGTTGAAGGCGGCGCAGTGAAGCAGGAGTGAGTTGAGAGGAGTGAGGAACGAGTAAGTGCGGGGCGGTGGAGCGCAAAGAGTCAAGAGGAATGAGAAACGGGCGAGTGCAAGCGCGGAGCAAAAAAAAGCGGGCCGAAGCCCGCTTTTTTTCTCGCGAGGATCGCGCAGGCGCGTTAACCGCTTTTACTCACTCCTCACTCCTCTGAACTCATTCCTCAAATCGGAGTGAGCCGCAACAACCGCGCATTAGCCCCATCCTCCAACAGCCACACATCGCCATTGGGGCCTTGCTCGACTTCGCGAATGCGCTTGCCCATCGGGTAGCGCTCGGCCTCGGCCGCGGTGTTGCCGTTGAAGCGCACTCGCACCAGCGCTTGCGAGGCCAGGCCGCCGATCAGGCCGCTGCCGTTCCAGGCCGGGAAGCGCGTCCCCGAATAGATCACGAAACCGGCCGGCGCGATCACCGGGTTCCACCACGCTTCGGGCGCGTTGAGGTCCGGGCGCGTGCTGTGGCGCGGGATCGGCGTGCCGTCGTAGTGATCGCCCTGCGACACCAGCGGCCAACCGTAGTTGGAGCCGCGTTCGATCAGATTGAGTTCGTCGCCGCCCATCGGGCCCATCTCGTGGATCCACAGCTTGCTCTGCGCATCGAAGGCGATGCCGAGCAGGTTGCGGTGGCCGTACGACCACACCGTCGCGGCGACGCCGCCGCGGCTGTAGAACGGGTTGTCGGTCGGCACGGTGCCGTCGTCGTTGAGCCGGATCACCTTGCCCAGCGGCGAGTTCAGATCCTGCGCCGGATCGAACTTCTGCCGTTCGCTGGAGGTGATCCACAGCTTGCGATCCGGGCCGAACGCGATGCGATGACCGTAGTGATTGCTGCCGCTGACTTTCGGCTGACGCCACAGCACCTGCAGATTGCTCAGCGAGCCGCCGCTGCTGGTGAGGGTGAGCTTGGCGCGCGCGACGGTCGCGCCGGCGGTGCCGGTGGTGCTGCCTTTCTCGGCATAGCTGATGTAGACCAGACCGTTGGTCGCGTACTGCGGATGCAGAACCACATCGCCGAAACCGCCCTGACCGCCGTAGGCCACCGCCGGTACGCCGGTGATCGTCTGCGCGGTGCCGCCGATGGTCAGCACCTTGAGCACGCCGCGCTTTTCGGTGACCAGCAGGCGGCCGTTGGGCAGGAAGGTCATTGCCCAGGGTTCGTTGAAGCGCGCGACTTCGGTCGCGGTGAACGGATTGGCCTTGACCGCCTGGGCGCTGGCGTCGGCGGTGTCGTTGTCCTGCGCGGCGTTGTCGGGCGTGGCCGCGGCCGGCGCGGCGAACGCGGCCAGCAGCGCGGTGGAGCACACGATGGAGAGCGTCGAACGTTTCATCTGCGTTTCTCCGGGATCCGGTGACGTGGGGTTGAGGCCGGCCGAGAGTGCCATCGAAGCCGGGGCGGTCTTGCGACCGGTTCGGCAGTTCGCGGCGCAGGCGCGAACGCTGCCGCGATTCGCAACCGCGATCACGCGGGCAATGGGGTGTTCGCGCTAGGAAATCGTAAGCGCGCCGTGCGGGGAACACGACGCAGTTCTCACCATCGCGCGCATGCGGTTTCGCACGGCGCGACGCAACACGGATGCGTTTGTGCCGACCGCGTATGCAAACGCGCATGCGCGGCACACGATCGGCTTATCGCGCCGCTCGGGATCGCCCGCTTGCCGCCATCGCGGCTTTAAACCGCCGTGGCTTCAAGCCATCGCGCTGAGCGCATCGAACGGCAGCACGGCGACGTCGGTGGTATTGGCGAGCACGCGCGCTTCGGCTTGCGCGAGCAGTTCGCGATCGCCGTCGATGATCACCAGGATGCGGCCTTGCTGGATCAGCGCATCGAACTTGCGCCGGATCGGATCGGGCAACGCCGAACCCATCAACGCCGAGGCCCAGCACCCGACCAGACCGCCGGCCACCGTCGCCGCCGCCGCGCCGGCGAGGGTCAGGCCGATCGGCGCGATCACCACCGCGGTCAGCCCGGCGAGCAAGCCCGCCACGCTGCCGTAGCCCGCGCCGCGCAAAGCCGCCGGCATCAGGTCGGTGTCGGCTTCCTTGCGTTCGTTGGGGATCGAGGCCAGTTCGATATCCGAACGCGCGATCAGCAGAATGTCGCGGTCGTCGACGCCGGCCTCGCGCGCCGCATCCATCGTGGCCTGCGCGGCGACGAGATCGGGCGTGCTGAATACGTGGCGGGTTTTCATGACGGTCTCCCGGGCGCTCGCGAGCGGACAGCGAGCGCCGCCTGACCGCGTCGGCGAACGACGCGGATCGCACCGGCCCGGCCCGACGGTTACCAGCCTGGGCCCTGCGCCGAGCATGGGCCGGATCGGGTTAGTCGGCGGTGATGGGCGCGGGTTGCCTGATCGAGCTCGCACGGCGGGTGCTGCGCCGCCTCGGACCGTCGGACATGGCCGGTCGATCGGGCCGCGCATGACGTGAGTAAGATCACTGGACGCCCCCGCGCCGCGCCACCATGCTGTGCCCATTCCCGGCGACCCCATGAGGCGCGCGATGTTGCCCAGTGTCGAAGTCGATTGTCCCTACTGCGGCGAGCCGATCGAGTTGATCGTCGACGATTCCGCGGGCGATCAGCGCTATATCGAAGATTGCCAGGTGTGCTGCCGACCGATCGTGGTCGCGGTCAGCGTCGACGAAGACGGCGAGCCGCGGGTCGATGTCTATGCCGAGGACGAGGCGTGAATCGCGGGGTTCCCGACATAGAGGCCGCGCCACGGTTCGCTGCGCCCGCTGCGACGACCCCGCGCCGAACGAGACTGCATCGACTGTGACGACGCCGTCTGCAGCGCGCGGAGTAGCCCGCACACGTCCCGACCATCCCGAACGGCTCGGCACGCGCGCGCTCAACCGCGCGTTGCTGGCGCGGCAATCGCTGCTCGAACGCAGCGCGGCGTCGCCGCTGGCGATGATCGAGCAACTGGTCGGCTTGCAGGCGCAGGCGCCGAATCCGCCGTACCTCGGCCTGTGGACGCGGCTGCGCGAATTCGCTCTCGACGATCTGACCCAGGCCATGCGCGCGCGCCGGATCGTGCGCGCGACCATGATGCGCGGCACCTTGCACCTGGTCAGCGCCGACGATTACCGCGCGCTGCGCCCGGTGCTGCAGCCGGTGTTGCGGCGCCTGTCGTTGCAAAGCGCGCATGCCAAGGCCTTGCGCGGCCTGGAGCTGGGCGAATTGCGCAAGGCCGGCGTCGACGCGCTGCAGGGCGGTGCGCTCAGTGCGACCGCGCTCGGCGAGGCCTTGCGGGCGCGTTGGCCGTCGCACGACACCGCCGAGCTGGCGAAGCTGGTGCGTAGCATCGAGCTGCTGGTGCATGTGCCGCCGGCCGGCGTTTGGGATTCGCATCAGGCCGCGACCTTCGCCGTCGCCCACGATTGGCTGGGCGCGCCGGTCGCGGAAGACGCCGACGAAAATGCCGCCGATGCGATGCTGCTGCGTTATCTGGCCGCGTTCGGGCCGGCCAGCGCGCGCGACGCGAGCGCATGGTCGGGCCTGACCGGCACCCGCGAGCGTCTGCAACGCCTGCGTCCGCGCCTGCGTGTGTTTGTCGACGAGGCCGGCACCGAGTTGTTCGATCTGCCCGATGCGCCGCGGCCCGCGCCCGAGACGGCGGCGTCGGTGCGGCTGTTACCGGAGTTCGACAACGTATTGCTGGCGCATCGCGACCGCTCGCGCATCTTCGACGAGGGCTTGCGCGGAGCGATCTTCACCCGCAACGGCCTGGTGGCCGCGACGGTATTGATCGACGGCTTCGTCGCCGGCGTCTGGAAGCTGCAGCGCGAACGCGATACCGCGACGGTGGTCGTCGAGACGTTCAAGCGGCCGCGGGCCGCGGACCGGGCGGCGTTGCAGCAAGAGGCTGAGGATTGTCTGCGGGTTGCGGCGCCCGGATATTCGCGGCACGAGGTGCGTTTGTCCGTGTTCGGTGCCTAGCGGTCGATCCGCGTCTTTCGGTACGCGAGGCATCGTCTGAATGCATACGGTTGAGGCAGCCGCTGGCCCTGTCTCGTCGGGTCGAACAGCCTCGGGGCTCAGAGCCGCTCACGGTGAAAATTGAAACGCCAAGCGCTCGATGGGCGCGACGGCGTTTATCAGAACACCTTCACTCTTCGCGATCTCGTTTCAGATCGCTGCAAATCCTCAATTCGAGCCGCACCTTCCAGTGATCGCCTCGAACCTCAATCCCTCGTTGACAGCCGAATTCGTAAACGTTGTGTTTCATTCAGGCAAATCGCCGCGATGACGCGTGCGCAGATTCTCGCCGCAGGTCACGTTTTGCGGCGCTTTCGGCCCGCGCAGCGTTGCGGCCCTAACGCGTGCGCCGCGCCGTGTGGTTAAGCGAACGTAGCTTTAACACCCGCGTCCGCGGTTTTGTTCAGACGCGCGGCGGCAAGGTTGGGGCCGTGCGGTAAGCGCCCTGCGCAACAAGCGACGCCGATCGACGGCTCGCACCGCGCAGCACAGCACACTCATTCCAGGAGACACGACTCATGAACTTCACCAACCGCAAGTCGCTGATCGGTACGTTGGCTCTGGTTGCTTCGCTGTCCGCGCCGATGGCGTTCGCCCAGACCGCCGAACAGGCGCCGCCGACCGAAGCGGCGACCCCGGCCAGCGCCGCTCAGGATGCGGGCGCGGCGAGCGACGCGCAGGCCACCGCCGCCGCGCCGCAGAAGAAGAGCTGGTCCGACGTCGACGGTGACAAGGACGGCAATCTGAGCAAGACCGAAGCCGCCGCGGTGCCGGCGCTGGGTCAGGTGTTCGATCAGGCCGATTCCGACGCCAATGGTTCGCTGACGCCGGACGAGTACAAGAATTACGTCGCCAAGGTCCAGTCCAGCGGCGGCAGCAAGAAGGGCGGCTGATTCCGGCCGCGCCCTTGGGGTGTAGGTTGTACCTGCGTTGTGGTGAGGGCGGCTTCGGCCGCCCTCTCTTTTTGTTTGCGCTGGTGGCGTTCTGGCGGGCAGGGCGGGTGATGTATGTGTGCGATTCGTTTCGGCTGGGGCCTTTGTAGGTAAGGGCAAGAGCGAATCCCGTGGCCCCCATTTGTAAAGCGGGAATCCGGCTTGGGACGGCGATGAGTCCTCGGAAGTCGCAATCCTGGGTGGATCGCTCGGCAGGACTGGCGAGGGCTCGAGCCCCAACTCGGCAACCGCTGCAATGCGCGCGGGCGCATAATGCCGCCCATGAACTCCCGTACCCCCGTGGCGGATTCGCGTATCCGCATGATCGGTTTCGATGCCGACGACACCCTCTGGCGCAGTCAGGACTACTTCGATCAGGCCCAGCTCGATTTCGAACGCATCGTCGGCGGCTATGTCGACCTGCGCGACGCGCGCCTGCACGAGCGCCTGTACGAGATCGAGAAACGCAACATCGGCATCTTCGGCTATGGCGTGAAGGGCATGGTGCTGTCGATGATCGAGGCCGCGGTCGAGATCACCGGCGAACGCATCAGCGCCGCCGACCTGCACCGCATCGTCGAGCTGGGCAAGGACCTGCTGCGGCATCCGGTCGAAATGCTGCCGGGCATCCCCGAGGCGGTGGCGCAGATCGCCGCCGAGTTCGAGGTGGTGCTGATCACCAAGGGCGATCTGTTCCACCAGGAAGCCAAGGTCCGCCAGTGCGGCTTGGCCGATCTGTTCCAGCGCATCGAGATCGTCAGCGAGAAAGATACCCAGACCTATGCGCGGCTGCTGCGCGTGTTCGATCTGCCGGCCCAGCGTTTCGTGATGATCGGCAATTCGCTGCGCTCGGACATCGCGCCGGTGCTCGCGCTCGGCGGCTGGGGCATCCACATCCCGTACCACACCACCTGGGCGCACGAGAACGAAGCCGAGATCGCCGCCGACGCGCCGCGGCTGCGCCGGGTCGATCAGGCCGCCGACCTGCCGCAGGCGGTGCGCGAGCTGGCGAAGGTCGCGGCGGCCTGACCTGAGAGCAATCGGCCGGCGCGGGTCGCGTACCCGCGTCCGGCCACGGCAACGCCGGCTGAGCGGCGTCGGCGCGGACCCGAATCATTAAAAACCGGTTCACTGTCGCGGGCTCACAGTCGCAGCGTGCCTGCCGACGATGCAGGCTTCTCAGGAGACCCTCCATGACTGCCCTGTCCCGTTGGCTTGCCCCCGTCGTACTCGCCCTGGGTTTGGGCGCGGTGGCGATGGTGCCGGCGCCGGCCCGCGCCGATGATCAGCTGGCCCGCGTGATCGTCGACATCGCCGACGTCATCGTGCGCAACAACACCCCGTACTACCGCTACGGCAATTACGGCTACGCCGATCGGCTGATCGTGGTCAACGATCGCTGGGGCCGCCCGACCTATTACCGCAACGTCCCGCGTTACGCCAGCTATCGCCCGGCGCCGCCGCCGCGCTATTACGGCTACAACAACGGTTACAACAACAATCGCTATTACGACCGCGATTGCAATCGCCACGGCAAGTGCCGGGTGACGTATTACGACCCGCGCCGCGACCGTCGCGACGATTACCGTCACTACAACCGCTACGACCGCGACGACTATCGCGGCCGTCACGACAACGGCCGCTGGCGCGATCGTCACGACGACTGACCGCTTGGCAGTATGTGCAACGACGGCGCCCGAGGGCGCCGTCTGCGCTTGCGGCCGCCGTGCCCGGCTTGCCGCATCGGCATCGCCGGATTTCGTCATCGGCCCCGGTCGCCAAAGCGGCGCCGGGTGGTAGCCTGCCGCTTCCCGGCGCCGTGGTACGGCGTCCCCGATTCCATCACGAACGATTCCAGCCGAACGTTCCGCACCGAGGTCCGCCATGCGCTCCATCGCCGCATCCGCCGTCGCGTCCGCCCGCCGTCCGCACCGCATGATCCTGGCCGCCCTGCTGCTGGCCGCGATCGGCCTGCCGGGCGCCGCCTCGGCGCGCGACACCATCACCTGCAAGCTCAAATTCTCCATGTCCGGCTGGTCGGTGTTCTACAAGACCTCCTCCGGCCGCGGCACCATCAGCTGCAGCAACGGCCAGAGCGCGTCGGTGAAGATCAGCGCCAAGGGCGGCGGCCTCACGGTGGGCAAGTCGCGCATCGATCACGGCACCGGTGAATTCGCCGGCGTCCACAACCTCAACGACACCCTGGGCAGCTACGCCACCGCCGAAGCCCATGCCGGCGCGTCCAAGTCGAGCAAGGCGCAGGTCATGACCAAGGGCGATGTGTCGCTGGCCCTGGCCGGCACCGGCCAGGGCTGGGACCTCGGCGTGGCCTTCGGCAAGTTCACGATTTCGCGTTGAGGTCGATCCGGCGCGGGCGCGGCCTGATCGCCGTCCCGCCGCCGTCGTTGCGACGGCCACGCGCGCGTTGTCGACGTGGCTGCCGAATGAATAGCAATACGCATCACGCTTTGATCCGGACCGGCCGGTCCCAACGTTCTAGACACCCGGACAGCCACTCGCGCCGGACCGTCCCAGGAGCCCGCCATGACCGACAAGCTCAAGACCCGTTTCTTCGCCTTGGCCGCATCGGTCGCCGCGTTGCTCGGCACGTCGGCGCAGGCGCAGGATCTGCCCGCGGGCTCGGACCCGCGCAGCGGCGATGCCTGGGTGGACGTGTGGCTCGGCGACATCAGCCGCTACGCCACGCGTTACCGCGAACCGTTCGTCGACGAGATGGTGCGTTACTACGGCGCGCCGCGCGAACTGGTCGGCGATCTGCTCGATCAACGCCGCTGGACGCCGGGCGACGTGTACTACGCCTGCGCGATCGCGCAGGTGCTGGGACGGCCGTGCCGCTACGTGGTCGACGAATGGGATCGCGAGCATGGCCAGGGCTGGGGCGAGGTCGCGCAGCGCCTGGGCGTGAAACCCGGCTCGGCGGAATTCCATCGGCTCAAGCGCGGTTTCGTGCCGACCTACGACCGCTGGGGCCGGCCGATCACGATCGACACCGAACTGCACCGCGATTTTCCCAACCGGCCGTACCGCGATTATCCGCCGCCGAAGGCGCCGGCCGCGGCCAAGGCCGATAAAGGCAAAGACGAGAAGGGCAAGCCTGAGAAGGGCAAAGCCGAGGCGGCCAAGGCCAAGGGCGTGCCCGGTAAAAGCCGCGCCGCCGGCGAGCGGACGGCCAAGCGTCAGGGCAAGCCGGCCTCCGGCGAGGCCAAACGCGACTGAGTCGCGCGGGTGGGTTTGGCGATAAACACGGCGGCCGCGAGGTCGCCGTTTGTTTTTCGGCATCGGCTTCGTGGCGAGGTGTCCTGGATGGTTCCGCGCAGGTCGGTACGAACCGAGCGATGCGCTTTCGTCCATCGAAACGGCGCCGCCGGTCGAGGTCGCGACCGACGGTTTTCGCCTGCGACTTTGGTACTGCGTGCAGCCGCGGCCGGCGCGGCTATCATCGGGGCATGAACGATTCCGCCACCCCCTCCGACACGCCGCCGATCGCAATCGTCGGCAACGTCCGCATCGTCGATTTCCAGCCGCGCTGGCGCGGCGATTTCGCCCGTCTCAACATCGAATGGTTGGAGCGCTGGTTCGTGGTCGAGCCGATCGATCGCGAAGTGCTCAACGATCCGGAAACCCATCTGCTCGCCGGCGGCGGCCGCGTGCTGTTCGCGGTCGACGACGCCGACCGCGCGCTCGGCACGGTGGCCTTGCTGCGTTACGACGACGGCCTGGTCGAACTGACCAAGATGGCGGTCGAGCCCGGCCTGCGCGGCGGCGGCATCGGCCGCAAGCTGATGGCCGGGGCGATCGCCGCGTTCCAGGACATGGGCGGGCGCGAATTATTCCTGGAGTCCAGCCATCGGCTGGGGCCGGCGCTGAAGTTGTACGAAAGCGTCGGGTTTCGCCATCACCCGGCGCCGCGTCCGGGCTCGCATTACCAGCGGGCGGATGTGTACATGATCTGGGAGGCGCCGGCGGCGGGCTGATTGGCGTGGTCGCGGGTCGATCGTAACGGTGGCGTTGTGCGGGATTTTCGTCGGTTGCAAGTTGCGATTGCTGTGTGCGGGTTGCGTCGTTGTCGTGATGTCGCGGTCGCGGCTCACGCCGCTCCTGCAGGGGCGGCGTGCGGCTAAACGGCGACTTCGTCGGCCTGCCGCTGCTGCAAATCCCACATCTGCGCGTACACCCCATTCTTCGCCAGCAACTGCGAATGGGTGCCGCGTTCGAGAATGCGGCCGGCGTCCATGACCAGGATCTGGTCGGCGTCCATCACCGTCGACAGCCGGTGCGCGATCACCAACGTGGTGCGGCCGACCGCGAGCCGGTCGAGTTCGGACTGGATCGCGCGCTCGGACTTGGAATCCAGGGCCGAGGTGGCTTCGTCGAAGATCAGGATCGACGGGTTCTTGAGCAGGGCGCGCGCGATCGCCACGCGCTGCTTTTCGCCGCCCGACAGCTTGAGCCCGCGTTCGCCCACCGGCGTGTCGTAACCGTCGGGCAGGCCGACGATGAAGTCGTGGATGTGCGCGGCGCGCGCGGCCGCCTCGACCTGCGCGTCGTCGGCGTCGGGCCGGCCATAGCGGATGTTGTAGCCGATGCTGTCGTTGAACAGCACGGTGTCCTGCGGGACGATGCCGATCGCGCCGCGCAGCGAGGACTGGGTCAGCGCGCGCAGGTCGTGGCCTTCGATCTCGATCGCGCCGGAGTCGACGTCGTAGAAGCGGTACAGCAACCGCGCCAGGGTCGATTTGCCCGAGCCCGAATGGCCGACCACGGCCACGGTGGCGCCGGCCGGGATATCGAAGTCGATGCCCTGCAGAATCTCGCGACGCGGGTCGTAACCGAAGCGCACGTTGCGGAACGCGACCCGCGGCCGCGCCGAGGCCAGTGTCTGCGCATCGGGCGCGTCGCGCACGTCCTGACGCTCGTCGAGCAGGCCGAACAGCCGCTCCATGTTGGTCAGCGCCTGCTTCACTTCGCGATACATCATGCCGAGCATGAACAACGGCGCCGACAACTGCAGCAGATAGGCATTGACCAGCACCAGGTCGCCGACCGTCATCTCGCCGCGCGCCACGCCGCGCGCGGCCAGCCACATCATCGCGGTCACCCCGAGCGCGACCACCAGGCTCTGGCCGAGATTGAGCACGGCCAGGGTCTTGATCGACACGACCTGGGCGTTCTCCAACTGGCGCAGGTTGTCGTCGTAGCGCCGGGCCTCGTGGTCTTCGTTGTTGAAGTACTTGACCGTTTCGTAATTGAGCAGCGAGTCGACCGCGCGTTCGTTGGCGTGGGTGTCGGCCTCGACCTGAGCGCGGTAGTAGCGCGTGCGCCACTCGGTCACCGAGAACGTCCACAGCCCGTACAGCAGCAAGGTCGCGATCGCGATCGCGGCGAAGCGCCAGTCGTAGATCCATACCAGCACGGTGGTGACCATCGCCACTTCGAGCAGCACCGGGATGATGGTGTAGATCGTCCAGTCCAGCAGGTCGGCGATCGCGCTGCCGCCGCGCTCGACGTCGCGGGCGACGCCGCCGGTGCGGCGGGCGAGATGGAACTTCAGGCTCAGCCCGTGCAGATGCTGGAACACCTGCAGCGTCACCTGGCGCGAGGTGCGCGCCATCACTCGCGCGAACACCACCTGGCGCAGCTCGGTGAACAAGGTCACGCCGATGCGCGCGGCGCCGTAGGACAGCAGCAGGCCGACCGGCAGCAGCAGCGGGGTCAGCGGTACGTTGAGGCGGTCGATGAGCTGCTTGAGCGCCATCGGCACGTACAGGTTCAGCAGCTTGGCCGCGAACACCATCGCCAGGGCGATCGCGATCCGGCCCAGATAAGGACGCAGGTACGGCGCGAGCGAGGTCAGCACCGACCAGTCGCCGCGGTGGCCGGCGGCGCGCGCGAGCGGCGTGACCTCGGAGGTGGCGGGTTCGGCGGAAGTGGGTGGCTCGACCGCGCGCGGATCGACGGCGGCTGGCTCGGCGGCGGGCGGAACCTGCGGTGGCGTGGCGGACATGCGGTCCTTCGCGAAGCGGTTCGCGCGGTATCGGAGCAGGCGAGCATAGGACCTCAAGCCCGCTTCAGGTCAAGCCGCGCGTGCGCCGACACGCAAACCGCGGCCGGCCGCGGTCGAATGTGCCTGCCGGGCATGGCATTCTGGTCCGGTCCGCGCGACAAGGACGCAGGCCGGCGCGGGCGCGCCACGGCGCTGCGGCCGCCCGCGCCCTTCCTGCAAGGAGTCCTTCAGGCATGAAAGCCTCATTCGTCGCCGTTTTGAGCCTGCTGGTGCTGGGCTTCAACGCCAGCGCCCAGAACCGCGCCAGCACGCTGCCGTATCCGTTCATCGAGCCCGACGCGGAAGCCGAGGCGCCCAAGGTCCAGGCCTGTTTCCTGCTGTACGACATGAGCGCCGGCGAAATCCGCCGCACGCCGTCGCCGGCCTGCAAGCGCCGGGTCACGCCGGCGGCGACCTTCGATATTCCGCACGCCCTGGCCGGGCTCGACGGCAGCATCGTGCGCGCCGGCCAGCCGCTGGCGGGCAGCGGCACCCATTCGCTCGACACCGCGCTGATGTATTCATCGACCGAGTACTTCCAGTTCATCGCCCAGCGCTTGGGCGAGACCCGCGAACGCGAGTACATGAACCGCTTCAATTACGGCAACGCCGACACCAGCAGCGGCGCCAATTTCTGGATGGGCGGCTCGCTGCAGATTTCCCCGGACGAACAGATGCTGTTCCTGCGCCGCTTCTTCAGCGAGCAATTGCCGGTCAACAAGCAGGCCATGGCCGACGTGCGCGCCGGCCTGCGGCAGCCGCCCGGCGCCTTGATCGGCAACTACGGCGCGATCGGGATCGGGCGCTTTCCCGCGCGCAACGACACCTCGGTGGTCGCCAAGAGCGGATCGGCGGTGATGGCCGGCAGCGAAGCGGTGCGCTGGCAGGTCGGTCAAATCACCCGCGGCACGCGTTCGTTCGTGTTCGTCAGCTGCGTGACCGGGCCGTTGAACCTGCCCGAAGGCGCCGCGGCGACCTTCGCCGCGAACGAATTGCGCGCGGCCAGCGTGCTGTGAAACCCGCGGCGGCGGCGCTCGCCGCTGTCGTGTTCAGTTGATCGACGCAAAGCCGCGACTGAGACATCCGTCGCGGTGCGCGCCGGTGCATAGCCTGCCGCCAGCGAACACTCCAACGCCCGCGATGTTTCAGGTTTGAACCGTATTTTCCGCGATCGGCGCCGCGCGTCGCCCGGTTGCGCCGCCGCTGCGCGGTTTGGTGACGCGCTTCATGGACCTGTGTCCGTCGCAGCGGTTAACCCTGATCGCGCAGCCGCAGGCTGCGGCACAGGACGGCCCGCAGCCTGGTGGACACCGCCTCGTCGGTTCGCGTCCGTGCCTCTTCGACCTAACAGGAGGTTTAGTCATGGGTGCTACCCGCCTTGATTTCGAAAAGACCGTGCTCGAAAAGCCGAAGTACATCCCGTCCACCGAGGCGCTGCGCGTCAGCAGCGCCGCGTCCGGCGTGGATTTCAAGGTCGCGATGAACGAGCTCAATGCGCCGACCGCGCAGGAGCAGGCGTTCCTGGACGAGTTCGCCAAGTAAGCGCTGAACCCGCATGGCGCGCGCACTGTCGCGCGCCATGCGTTCGCCCTCATGCACCGCATGCACCATTGGCGAGGAACAAGGAATGATTCCGTACGAACGAGAGCGCAGCCTGGACGAGGCCAACCGCATCATCCACGCCTGCATCGCGCGGCGCGGCTGGAGCGCGCAGACCGGTGAGTTCGGCCATGGCCTGGTCACGATCAAGTGCGCCCTGCACGATGCGCAGGGGCGACTGCTCAGTCGCGGTTCCGGCAAGGGCGAACCCGCCGCCTCGTTGACCGGCGCCTTGTACGAAGCGGTCGAACACTACTACTGCCGCGCGTCCGCGCTGGCCACCGAACCGCTGTTCGTAGCCGCGCGCGAACTCGCCGACGACCCGCGCTGCGCCGGCCTGCCGTTCGTGTCCGAGTTCGCCGATCAATCCCAGCGCCATCTGGCGTGCCGCCAGTACGCGTCGTATTCTGGCCGGGCCGATCTGGCCGTGCCGTTGTTCATGGTGTTTCCCGATTATCCGCCCGCGGTCGAGTTGCGCGATCCGCGCGACGATTTCGACTACCACAGCGCGACCCGCTACAGCTCCAACAGCGGCACCGCGATCGGCGCCAGCTTCGAGGAAGCCGCGCTGCACGGCATCGGCGAGATCGTCGAACGCGACGCGTGGGCGTTGTTCATGCTCGCGCACTACCTCGGCGCGCCGGCGCGTTACGGTCGCCTGATCGAGCCGTCGTCGCTGCCGGCCGAGCTTGCGCGTATCCACGAGCTTGCGCAGCGCCGTCTCGAACGTCGCGTATTGCTGATCGACGTGACCAGCGACCTGGCCTATCCGGCCTTCATCGCCACGACCGAGGAACGCTTGCCCGAGGAAATCGTGTTTCCGCACGGCTGCGGCGCTTCGCCCTATGCCACGCATGCGGCGACGCGCGCATTGACCGAACTGACCCAGTGCGTGGACATCAAGGAAAACGCGCCGCATCTGGTCGAACTCGATCAGCTCGCATTGGATCTGCTGGTCGACTACCCCAAGCTGCGCGCCTGCGTGATGGGCGAGATCGATCCGCGACGCCTGCATCATGCGCACTGGGACTATCCGCAATTGCCGTGGCAGGCACCGAAGCAGTTGCTGCCGCGGGTCGTGGCCGATCTGGAAGCGCGCGGCATCGGCCTGTACCACGCGATCAATCACCAGGAAGGCGACGAGTTCTGCGTGGTCAGCAGCGTGTCGATGGAACTGGAACGGTTCTTCCTCGCCAGCACCGGCTTGTTGATGGCGCCGGGCCGGCGTGGACGCGAGTGTCTGGCGCGTCAGGCGTTGGCGGCGCAGGCGCAGCGCGAGGCGCAGCCACAGGAGGCGTGATCGCCGCGCGGCGCGCCGGGATCAAACCCCTGCGCGCAATTGCTCCCAATCGAGCCCGAACCGCGCCAGATACTTGCGCAAGCGATCGGCGTCGTTGCTGCTGGCCTTGAGCGAACGCGATACCGCGAACAGCTCGCGCCCGGCTTGCGACAGGTTCTTCGCCCGCCGGCATACGCGCAGCACGTCTTCCAGCTGCACCCGGTCGAAGCGATCGAGCTGCGCCGCGCCTTCGCCGAGCACCTCATCGAGCAACGATCGCTGCGCGCCCGCCCCGTGCCATTGCCGGCGCAGGCGTTCGATTTCCTCGTCGACCAGATCCAGGCGGATGCGCCCGCCCTCGGCCAGAGTGGCCAGCCGCATCACCGACGCACCCAGGTCGCGGAAGTTGCCGCCCCAGGTCGCTTCGCCGCTGCGCGCGAAGGTCAGATAACGTTCGCGCGCTTCGCGATTGAAGGTCACCCGCTGGCGGTTTTCGCGTGAGTGACGCTCGAGTTCGAAATCCAGGTTCGGCTCGATGTCCTCGGCGCGTTCGGCCAGGCCGGGCAGGCGATACGTCCACAGGTTCAGGCGCGCGAGCAGGTCGTCGCGGAAACGGCCCTCATGCACCGCGACCTGCAGATC
The DNA here is from genome assembly GCF_014779555.2 of Lysobacter capsici. NCBI lineage: Bacteria > Pseudomonadati > Pseudomonadota > Gammaproteobacteria > Lysobacterales > Lysobacteraceae > Lysobacter > Lysobacter capsici. Next base: position 5,021,128 of record NZ_CP094357.1, on the reverse strand, counting down.
GCGGTTGGTGCCGGCGATCAACTGGAAATCGCTTTCGACTTCCTTGTCGCCACCGACCGGCAGGAAGCGTTTTTCTTCCAGCGCGCGCAGCAGCATCGCCTGCTCGTCCTGGCCCAGTTCGCCGATCTCGTCGAGAAACAGCAGGCCCTGGTGCGCCGAACGCAGCAGGCCGGCGCGGTCGGTCGACGCGCCGGTGTAGGCGCCCTTGATATGGCCGAACAAGGTGCTCATCGCGCCGTCGCCGCGCAGGGTCGCGCAGTTCACTTCGACGAAGCGCCCGGGCAGCTGGTGCTTCTGCTTCTTGAGTTCGAACACGCGCCGCGCGAGCTGGCTCTTGCCGGCGCCGGTCGGGCCCATCAGCAGCATCGGCGACTTCGAGCGCGTGGCGACGGTTTCGATCTGCTCGATCATGCGGTTGAAAGCGGGATTGCGAGTGGCGATGCCGCTCTTGAGCAGGTCGCGATCGTGCAGTCTTTCTTGCGCGAAACGTTGGGCGATGCGGTCGTAGCGCGACAGGTCCAGGTCGATCACCGCATACGTGCCTGGCGCCTCGCCTGTCTGTTTGCGCGGCGGCGCGGTCTGCAGCAGGCGCCCCGGGAACAATCGGCTTTCGGTCAGCAGGAACCAGCAGATCTGGCTGACGTGGGTGCCGGTGGTGATGTGGACGTAGTAGTCCTCTTCGTCGGGCTGGAAATCGTAGGCGCGCACGAAGTCGTGCAGCACGCCGTAGACGCTTTCGAAATCCCAAGGATCGGCGAGAAAGGTGTCGTGGCGCCGCACCTGGGTTTCCGGCGAGACCTGGGCCAGATCCTGCGCAACCAGCTGAGCGAGCTTGCCGAAGCGGCGCTCGTCGACGATCAGCTCCAGGCGGTCGAGCAGGAAATCCTCGTGCATGCCCAGCGAGACGGTCGGACGCCATTTTTCCCAGCGGCCCGGGCCGGAGGCCGCGTCGAGTTGGGTGCCGAGCATGCCGATGACGACCTGGCGCTTCATGGGATATCTTTATGGATAAATTTATATCTTGAAGTATAGATATGTCCCGGTCTCGTTTGTGGAGTGGCGCTCAAGAAATATCGAAAATATCAGCTAGTTCAATTGGTTAGTCATGGCGGCAGGAAGTTGGCACGGCGCTTGCTCTAGTACAGGCAAGTCCCAACCCGGAATGCCCCGATGGCCAACTTCAACCTCTTCGCTTCGACCCGCGGCCCGGCGCTGCCGGCGGCCACCTCGCGCAACGAGGCCGGCGGCCTGGCCTATGCGCGCCGCCCGGAGTCGGCGCTGGCGCTGTACGCGGCCACCGGCTGCTTGAACAACACCTTCTACGCCAGCGCCGAGCAGCAGCTCGATCACGTGTTGAAGCTGTGCGCGCAGGTCGAGCCGGCGTTCGTCGCCAAGACCGCGATCTACACCCGCCAGCGCGGCCATATGAAGGACATGCCGGCGCTGTTGCTGGCCAGCCTGACCAGCCGCGACGGCGAGGCGTTCGAGCGCGCGTTCGGCCGGGTGATCGACAACGGCCGCATGCTGCGCAACTTCGTCCAGATCGTGCGCAGCGGGCAGGTCGGTCGCAAGTCGCTGGGCTCGCGTCCCAAGCGTCTGGTGCGGCAGTGGCTCGACCGCGCCTCGGTGGATCAGTTGTTGAACGCGGCGATCGGCAACCAGCCTTCGCTCGCCGACGTGATCAAGATGGTTCATCCCAAGCCGGCCGATGCCGAGCGCGCCGCGCTGTATGCGTGGTTGCTCGGCAAGCCGGTCGACGAGGCGGCGCTGCCGGCCAAGATGCGGGCGTACGAGGCGTTCAAGCGCTCGCAGTCCGCGCCGATGCCGAAGCTGCCGATGCAGTATTTCAGCTCGTTGCCGCTGACCACGTCGCATTGGATTCATCTGGCGCGGACGGTGTCGTGGCAGACGCTGCGCATGAACCTCAACACGTTCCAGCGTCATGGCGTGTTCGATGACAAAGGGGTCGTGTACGAAATCGTCGCGCGGCTGACCGATGCCGACGAAATCCGCAATGCCCGCGTGTTTCCGTATCAGTTGTTGAGCGCCTACCACGCCGCCTCCGGCCTGCCGGCGGCGATCGTGGAGGCCTTGCAGGACGCGATGGAGATCGCGACCCGCCAGGTGCCGGCGCTGGAAGGCGATGTCGTGGTCGCGGTCGACGTGTCGGGTTCGATGGCGTCGCCGGTCACCGGTTACCGCAAGGGTGCGACCACGAAGATGCGCTGTGTCGACGTGGCGGCGCTGGTCGCGGCCTGCATCCAGCGCAACCACAAGGGCGCGCGGGTGATGCCGTTCGACACCGAGGTGCGCAAGTTGCGCCTGAATCCGCGCGACAGCGTGATGACGCTGGCGACGCAGTTGGCCGGTTTGTGCGGCGGCGGTACCGCGGTCAGCGCGCCGTTGGCGCAGTTGAATCGCGACAAGTCCCGGGTCGATTTGCTGGTGCTCGTGTCGGACAACGAAAGCTGGCGCGACACCCGCAACGGCGGCGCGACCGCGACCATGCGCGAGTGGGCGCAGATCAAGGCGCGTTGCCCGGATGCGCGGCTGGTCTGCATCGACTTGCAGCCGACCGCGACCAGCCAGACGGTCGAGTCGCCGGACGTGCTGCATATCGGCGGCTTCAGCGACGCGGTGTTCGATCTGTTGGCGGTGTACGCGGCGCAGGGCGGGACGGCGACGCGTTGGGTGGAGCGGATCGATTCGATCGCGCTGTAAACAGCCACAAGACGGTGCCGCGCGGCGCAGGGAGGCGCCGTAACGCGAACGAGGGATACGTTCGCGCGGACGGACCAGGACGGTCCGTCGGCCGCACGCGCCATGGAGGTGCGATGCGGTGCAGGAAGGGCCGGCGGACAATAGGGTCCGCCGGCCGGCCCAGGGTTTTGCTTGGTCGATGTATCGCGAATGCTTGACGAAACTACACCTATCACGTGCCAGGTCGTGGGTTCGAATCCCACCCGTCGCAGGACGGTAGATCAGCGGATAGAGCGGGAAAACGTTTCGTCGCCTTTAGTCGCGATATATCGGCACTCAATGCTTCACATGCTTCAATCGATTTTTTTTCGGTCACGCCGACGCGCTGCGAATGCCGGCGAAACTACATAGGGGCTCACAGGCGCGGGTTCGAATCCCGCCCGCCGCAAGGCGGTGGTTCAGCCGGGTAGAACGGTGAGTTAGTTGTTTCGCCAAAAATTTGTCGCAGTGCGCCGGCTCCGGCCAATGTGGTCCGGGCCGTGTGCTCATCGTTTTACCGCTGTATCGCGAATGCCTGTGGAACTACATTGACCTGGTGTCGCGGGTTCGAATCCCGCCCGTTGCGAGACGGTAGCTCAGTCGGGTAGAGCACAGAATGTTCCGCGTAAACCTGGTCGCGATACATCGGCTTTTGCTTCAAACGCGTCACGATGCGAATGCGGGCGGAACTACAACCTTCCAAGTTCAAGGTTCCGCTTTTACTTGTCGCATCGTGCCGCGCCTCTACCGCCGCGAACGGTCGTCATGCCCCGGGCGCTGACCAGCGCTGGCCGCATGCGCCGCGACACTGCATCCTTCACCTTTCCGCCGGCGAGGACCGACGGCGGAAGCGAGGGCCGCGAGGCCCGCAACACAGAGAGCAAGACCATGAACGCCAATACCCACGCCGACGTCCATTACGATGTCATCAACGACCCGGGCTCGGTGCCGATCAAGCACTGGACCCGCGGCGTGCCGCTGGAAGACGAAGCGCGTCGCCAGTTGCAGAACATCGCCAAGCTGCCCTTCATCCATCGCTGGATCGCGGTGATGCCCGACGTGCATCTCGGCAAGGGCGCGACCGTGGGTTCGGTGGTGCCGACCGTGGGCGCGATCGTGCCGGCGGCGGTCGGCGTCGACATCGGCTGCGGCATGATCGCGGTGCGTACCACGCTGACCGCCAACGATCTGCCGGACCAGTTGGGCGAAGTGCGCGCGGCGATCGAGAAAGCGGTGCCGCACGGCCGCACCGTCGGCCGCGGCCTGCGCGACAAGGGCGCCTGGGCGAATCCGCCGCAGGCTTCGTTGCAGCGCTGGTCGGGCCTGCACGAGGGCTTCGATCGCATCATTGCCAAGCATCCGAAGCTCGAGCGCAGCAATCACTTGAATCACCTGGGGACGCTCGGCACCGGCAATCACTTCGTCGAGGTCTGCCTGGACGAGGAGAACCGCGTGTGGTTCATGCTGCACTCGGGTTCGCGCGGCGTCGGCAACGCGATCGGCAGCCACTTCATCGAACTGGCCAAGCAGGACATGCGCCGCTGGATGATCAATCTGCCGGACCAGGACCTGGCCTATCTGCCCGAAGGCAGCGATCACTACAACGACTACGTGCATGCGGTCGAGTGGGCGCAGCAGTTCGCGCGCAGCAACCGCGAGATCATGATGAAGCACGTGGTCGAGGCGGTGCGCAAGGTGATCGCCAAACCGTTCCAGGCCCAGGCCGAGGCGGTGAACTGTCACCACAACTACGTCAACCGCGAGCACCATTTCGGCAAGGACGTGCTGGTGACCCGCAAGGGCGCGGTGAGCGCGCGCAAGGGCGAGCTGGGCATCATCCCGGGCAGCATGGGCGCCAAGAGCTTCATCGTGCGCGGCCTGGGCAACGCCGACAGCTTCCACAGCTGCAGCCACGGCGCGGGCCGAGTGATGAGCCGCACCGAGGCGAAGAAGCGCATCAGCCTGGAGGATCACGCCAAGGCGACCGCGCACGTGGAATGCCGCAAGGATGCCGAGGTGGTCGACGAGTCGCCGGCCGCTTACAAGTCGATCGACGCGGTCATGGCCGCGCAGAGCGACCTGGTCGAAATCGTGCATACGCTGCGGCAGGTGGTGTGCGTCAAGGGTTGATGTCGTCGCGCGGATGAAGTTCGCCCGCGCGCGGATCGGCGATACACATGGACGGTATTGGCCGTCCGATGAGAGATTGGATAGATAAAGGAGTACGGGCGTCCGCAAGGCCGCCCCGAGTCATGGATCGCAAGATGGAATTGATCGAAATCAGCGGGATCGAGGGCGGCGGACAGTTGCTGCGTACCGCATTGAGCCTGAGCCTGTGCACCGGCACGGCGTTCGAGATGCAGCACATCCGCGCCAAGCGTTCGCGCCCGGGCTTGATGCGCCAGCATCTGACCGCGGTCGGCGCGGCGGCGCAAATCGGCTGCGCGCATGTGGACGGTGCGCAATTGGGCGCGACCACGCTGCGTTTCATCCCCGGCGCGGTCAATCCGGGGCGTTACCGTTTCTCGATCGGCACCGCCGGGTCGGCGACCTTGGTGATGCAGACGGTATTGCCGGCGCTGTGGTCGTGCGACGGGCCGTCGGAGGTGACCATCGAGGGCGGCACCCATAATCCGCTCGCGCCGTGCGCGGACTTCATCGCCGAGGCCTATTTGCCGGCGTTGCGACGCATGGGCGTGGACACCGAGTTCGCCTTGCTGCGCCACGGCTTCTTCCCGGCCGGTGGTGGCGCGCTGCAACTGCGGGTCGCGCCGAACGCGCGACTGCGCACGCACGCGTTCGACCAGCGCGATCCGGCGCCGCGATTGGATGCGACCGCGTTGTTGTCGGCCTTGCACGACCAGATCGGCCAGCGCGAGTTGCAGGTCGTCGCCGAACGCCTGGGCCTTGCGCCCGAGCATCAGCACCTGCGTCGCGCCGCGCTCGCGCAAAGCCCGGGCAACGTGCTGATGCTGCGCGTGCAGGGCGAGCAGCAGCACACCGAGTTGTTCAGTGCCTTGGGCGAGCGCGGTCTCAGCGCCGAGCAGGTCGCGATCGGCCTGGTCAAGCAGGTGTCGGCCTATCTGGCGTCGTCGGCCGCGGTCGGCGAGCACTTGTCCGACCAGTTGCTGCTGCCGATGGCGCTGGCCGGCGGCGGCGAGTTCACCACGGCCTTCATCAGCGATCATTTGTCGAGCAACGCGCGCCTGATCGAGAAGTTCCTGCCGGTGGAGATCGACTGGGTGCAGGTCGATCGGCAGTGCTGGCGCGTAACGGTGCGTTCGTAACCGGGTCGCTTCGCCTCAAACGTGGCACGCCGTTTCCTCAGCGAGCGGCTGCCACCACGCTCAATAATCCGCCGGATTCGAACTGAAACTCACCGGCACATTCACGCTCACGCAGCCGCCGACCGGCAGCACCACGCCGGTCACCGAGACCGCATTGCCGCCGACCGCGCCGCCGCTCGCGGGGCAGGTGCCCGGCACCGCGCCGCTGCCAGCGCAGTTCCACGGGCCGCTCAGGGTCACGCCGGCGGGCAGCGGGTCGGTGATGGTGGCGCCGTTGGCCGGATCCGGACCGCTTTGGTTGCAGGCGGTGATGACATAGGTCGCGCTGCCGCCGGGGGTGTACGTGCCGACGCCGTCGGTCTTGCTGATGCGCAGGCTCACCGACGGACGCACCACCGGTGTGCTGGTGGGCGTGGGGTCGGCGCAGGGCGTGGCGAGCGGGCAGTTGGCGTCGCCGCCGCCAGCCACGCGCGCGGTGTTGACCACCGGCCCGGTGGCGGCGAAATCGACGGCGACGTTGAAACCGAAGGTCGAGCTGGCCGCGGCGGCGATCGCCGTGGCGCTGGTGCAGGTCAGGGCGTTGGCGGCGGCGGTGCAGGCCCAGTTGGCGGCGTTGGCGCCGCTCAGCGCGACCGCGCCGTCGGCCACGCTCAGGCCGGCGGGCAGGGTGTCGGTGACGGTGAGCGTGCCGGTCGTGGCGATCGTCCCGCTGTTGCTGACCGCGATGTTGTAGGTGCCGGTGCCGCCGGCGGTGAACTGGGTCTGCGCGGTGGTCTTGTCGACAGCCAGGTTGATGCAGTCGACCGCGAAGTTCGCGCTGGCGGTGTTGTTGCTGGGGTCGATATCGCCGAAGCCGTCGGTGCTGGAGAACGTCGCGGTTGCGGTATTGGCGACCGTGCCGTTGCAGGTCGCGTTGTTGGCGACGGTGCCGCTGATGGCGAAGGTCAGGGTGCCGCCGGGGGCGAGCGAGTAGCCGCCGGTGAAGTTCAGGCTGCCGGTGCCGCTCGGCGCCGGGCAGGTCGAACCCGCGCTGGCCGCGCAGGTCCAGGTCGCGCCGGCGATCTGCGGCGGCAGGGTGTCGAGGAAATCCGGGGCGTCGGTGCCGGGAATGCTCGGCGCCTGATTGCCGGCGGCGGTGGTGTTGATGTCCAGGTTGGTCATCACGACCTGGTAACTCACCGGCTGGCCGCGGGTGATGCGCGCGGCCGAAACGGTCTTGGTCAGGCCGATGTTGGCCGGCACCGAAGCGATGACGTTGCGTACTTCGTGGATGTTGTTCAAACCGCCGGTGGAACCGGAAAAGCCCATGCGCAGGTTGGTCGGCGCGACGAAATTGAACGCCTGGTTGGTCAGCAACGGGGTGACCGTGGCGCCGTCGACGCCGAGCCCGACGGAGACCAGGTAGCCGGTACCGTTGGGAATCAGCGCCACCCGCAGGCGCTCGTTGGACGGCCGGGAGGTGACGCTGGGCGTGTCGATGCCGCCGCCGCCCACCGAAGCGCCGGCGATGTACGGGTTGTTGTTCGCGCGCGGCCCGCGCAGCACCAGCCGGTCCGCGGCCGAGCCGGGGCTGGTGCCGCTGGTCGGGCAGAACCCGGCGGTGGTTTCGGCCGAAAAATTGCCGAACTCGTCCAGGCCGATGCCCAGGTAGCCGCCGGTGCCGTTGCAGTAGCCAAGGCTCGCGCCGGGTTGGGCGCCGGCCATGGTGGTGGTCGCGTCGTACAGGAAGAACGCGGTGCCGTCGGCACCGTTGCCGCCCCAGTTGACGTAATCGAACTCGACGATCACGCCTTGCGAGGACGGGAACGATCCGCCGGTGTACAGCGCCAGGCCTTGCTGGCTGTTGACGTTGGTGGTCAGGCGCAGCCAGCCGCTGCCGTTGGCGTCGTTGACGTTGTTGGGAATGGCGCCGTAGCCGCCGGTGAAGATGCCGCTGTCGTTGGTCCCGGTGTTGTTGGTACCGGTCACCGTCCAGCCGGGTTCGGTGGTGTTGCGGAAGGTCGAGGCGACCTTGAACTGTGCGTGGGCGGCGGACATGCACGACAGCGCCGCGGCCAGGGTCGCCACGATCGGCGGGCCGACCCGGCGGTTTCGCTCCGATCTGAACATGCGGCTCCCCCGGCGCGGCCCGGCATCCCCCATGGACGCGTCCTGCACCGGCTCAAACTCCGCTTGTCACGATGAAATTAAGATCAAGATAGACGCCGAAAATGGCGTTTTTTCCGGGTTTCGGGTGCGCAGTCGCAAATCGCGAGGGCCGTGGCCGCGGATCGTCGCGCTTCGGTCGCCGCCGGCTGTCGGCAGGTCGACGCGGCTCCAGCCATTACAATGAGCGCGATGATCCCCACGCCCGCCATTCCCGCCGCGCAGTTGCGCCTGTCCGTCGCTCCGATGATGGACTGGACCGATTCGCATTGCCGCGTCTTCCACCGCGCCCTGGCCCCGCATGCGCGGCTGTACACCGAGATGGTCCACGCCAACGCGGTCATCCATGGCGATCGGGCGCGGCTGCTGGCGATGGATCCGGTCGAGCATCCGGTCGCGCTGCAGCTCGGCGGCAGCGAGCCGGCGTTGCTGGCGCAGGCGGCGCGGATCGGCGCCGAGCGCGGGTTCGACGAGATCAATCTCAATTGCGGCTGCCCGTCCGACCGGGTCCAGGCCGGACGCTTCGGCGCTTGCCTGATGCGCGAACCGGCGCTGGTGGCGGCCTCGGTCGCGGCGATGGTCGAGGCCTGCGACGTGCCGGTCACGGTCAAATGCCGGCTCGGGGTCGACGATGACCATCGTTTCGAAGTGTTCCTGGCCTTCGTCGACGAAGTCGCCGCGGCCGGCTGCCGGATGTTCGTGGTGCATGCCCGCAACGCTTGGCTCAAGGGCCTGTCGCCGAAGGAAAACCGCGAGGTGCCGCCGCTGCGTTACGACTGGGCCTATCGGCTCAAGCAGGAACGCCCGGCGCTGCAGGTGATCGTCAACGGCGGCATCGCCACGCCGGACGAGGCGACCGCGCATCTGCAGCACACCGACGGCGCGATGCTCGGCCGCGCGGCGTATCACGAGCCTTACGTGCTGCATCGGCTCGACACCGCCTGGTTCGGCGGCGAACTAAGCAGTCGCGCCGAACTGTTGCGCTCGCTGCGGCCTTATGTGGAAAGCCAGCTCGAACGCGGCGTGTTCCTCAAGCACATCACCCGGCACATGCTCGGCCTGTTCCATGGCGAGCGCGGCGGCCGCGCGTTCCGGCAGATCCTCAGCGAAGGCGCGCACAAGCCCGGCGCGGACTGGTCGCTGATCGAACAGGCGCTGGCGGTGACCGAGTCGTTCGCCGCGCGCGACGCCGCCTGAGCGGCCGTACTGAATCATGATCACCCGCGACCACGCCGCCTTCTTCGCCCACGCCCGCTCGCTGCCGGCCGATTTCGGCGCGGCGACCGCGCGCGCCGCGTTCCTGGTCGCGCCCGACGGCTTCGCCCGCGCCGAGCAATCGGCCGGCGACAACCGCTACATGGCCCAGGCCGACGAGTTCGACCCGGGCCGGGCCAGCGCCCAGCACCGCGAGCTGCAGCGCGCCTTGTCGGCGGTGCTGCCGACGATCTGCTTCGCCGGCGATCCGGACACCCCGGACGCGCTGTTTCCGAACAACGTCTTCGCCACCAGCGCCGCCGCGGCCACCGGCCCGCGCTGCGTGATCGGGCGCATGCGTCATCCCGTGCGCCAGCGCGAAGCGGCCCGGGCCGACATCCGCGCCTTCTTCAGCCAGGTGCTGGGCTACGCCGAAGTGGACCTGTCGACCCAGCCGCATCCGTGCGAACTTACCGGCGCGCTGGTGATCGATCGCGCCCGCGGGCTGGGCTATGCCGGGTTGTCCGAACGCTGCGACGAGGCCGGCGCGCGGCTGATGCACGAGGCGCTGGGGCTGCGCGCGACCTTGCTGTTCGACCTGGCGCCGGGCGAATACCACACCAATGTGGTGCTGGCGGTGCTGGCCGGCCGCGCCGCGCTGGTGTGTCCGGGCGGATTCGCCGATGCCGGCGTGGCCGAGGCGATCGCCGGCTTCCATGCGCCGCACGGCTGGCTGCTGTCGGCCGCCGAGCACGCGGCGTTCGCGGCCAATTCGATCGCGCTGTCGCAGGACAAGGTCTGGATGAGCGCCGCGGCCGGGCGTTCGCTGACGCCCGCGACCCTGGCCGGACTGGCCGACGCGGGTTTCGCCGTGGCGACAGTCGAGCTGGATGCGATCGAGGCCGGCGGCGGTTCGCTGCGTTGCTGCGTCGGCGAAATCTACTGATCGGGATGGTGATCGGCGCCGGCTTCGGCCGGCCGCGACCCGCGCCAACGTGTGACGGCGGTCGTACCGGCCTGAATGGCGGCTGGGACCGTTCGGAAAAGTTCAGATCGGATTCACCGCTACGTTTCGAAAATGCCTGCACATTGCGATTTGCGCACTTTATTGTTCCGCTGGGGTCAACTTCGAAGTCATGAGCATCCGGTCCGCCCGCGTCCTGTCCTTGCTGCTGCTCGTCGCCTCGTCGGCGGCGGTCGGTCAGGCCATGGCGCAGCAGCAAGACGACGGCGGCCGGCCCTGGCGCGGCCACGACCGTCGCGAGGACCACCGCTCCCTGTCCGACGCGATCCGCCGGGTCGAACGCGAAAGCGGCGGCGGCCAGGTGCTCAGCGCCGAACGCATCCCTTTTGACGGCCGTGACGTAAATCGGGTCAAAGTGGTCGATTCCAGTGGCCGGGTCCGTGTTTACATGGACGACCCCCAGCAGCGTGGGCGCCGCGACGACGATCGCCCTACACGCCGCGACGACAACGATAACGACTAACCTTCGCTCCGACGGTCCAAACGATCCGGTCGGACCGACTTCATCAAGGGAGTGCCCATGCGAATTCTGCTGGTCGAAGACGAAGCGCCTCTGCGCGAGACCCTGGCCGCGCGCCTGAAGCGCGAGGGCTTCGCGGTCGATGCCGCGCAAGACGGCGAGGAAGGCCTGTACATGGGCCGCGAAGTGCCGTTCGACCTGGGCATCATCGATCTGGGCCTGCCCAAGATGTCGGGCATGGAACTGATCAAGGCTCTGCGCGACGAGGGCAAGAAATTCCCGGTGTTGATCCTGACCGCGCGTTCGAGCTGGCAGGACAAGGTCGAGGGCCTCAAGCAGGGCGCCGACGATTACCTGGTCAAGCCGTTCCACGTCGAGGAACTGCTGGCGCGCCTCAACGCGCTGGTGCGCCGCGCCGCGGGCTGGAGCAAGCCGACCCTGGAATGCGGTCCGGTGATGCTGGACCTGGCCGCGCAGACGGTCAGCGTCAACGGCACCAACGTCGACCTCACCAGCTACGAGTACAAGGTGCTGGAGTACCTGATGATGCACGCCGGCGAGCTGGTCTCGAAGGCCGACCTGACCGAGCACATCTATCAGCAGGACTTCGACCGCGACTCCAACGTGCTGGAAGTGTTCATCGGCCGCCTGCGCAAGAAGCTCGACCCCGATGGCGCGCTCAAGCCGATCGAGACCGTGCGTGGCCGCGGTTACCGTTTCGCCATTCCGCGCAGCGGCGACTGATCCGGAGTACCTGACGGACCCTATGCGGCCCGCGTCTTTTCCTGATGCGGGCCGCGTTGCCCGCCCGATGCCGTGAGCTGGGGACAGCCGCGTTCGTTGCGCGCGCGCCAGTTGCTGGCCGCGAGCCTGGGCCTGTTGGCGTTCCTGGCCCTGGCCGGCTACGCGCTCGACCGCGCGTTCCTTGAGACCGCCGAAAGCAATCTGCGCCAGCGCCTGACCAGTTACGCGCTGGCGTACGCGGCCGACACCGATTTCGGTCGCGGCGGCGAAATCATCCCGCCCTACGATCCGCCGGACCCGCGTTTCGACCGGCCCGGCAGCGGTCTGTACGCCGAGGTCATCCTGCCCGACGGGCACTGGGATTCGATGTCGGCGCAAGGCCCGGTGCTGCCCGACGGCGGCATGCTCAAGCCCACCGAGGAAACCTTCGAAGGCCCGCTGCCGGTCACCGAGATCAGCGGCCGCACCGGCGAGGCCTACCGTTACGGGCGCGGCCTGATCTGGAGCGTCGACGGCGACGCCAAGGCCGAATTCCAGTACACGATCTACATTCTCGAAGACACCAGCGCGCTGCGCCATCAGGTCGCGGTGTTCCGCCAGGCGCTGTGGCGCTACCTCGGCGGCGCCGGCGTGATCCTGCTGCTGTTGCAGGCCTTGATCATGCAGTGGAGCCTGCGTCCGCTCAAACGCGTGATCGAGGAACTCAAGCGCGTGCAGCGCGGCCTGGCCTCGCGCATGAGCGAGCGCCACCCGCGCGAGCTCGAACCGCTGACCGAAAGCATCAACGCCTTCATCGAGAGCGAACGCGAAAATCTCGATCGCCAGCGCAACACCCTGGCCGATCTCGCCCACAGCCTGAAGACGCCGCTGGCGGTGCTGCATGCGCGCCTGGACGACGAGAACGGGCCGGTGCCGATCGATCCGGAATTGCGCGAGGACGTCAGCGTGCAACTGCGGCGCATGAACGATCTGGTGTCGTACCAGCTCGCGCGCGCCGCGTCGGGCGGACACGCCTTGTTCGCCGCGCCGATCGCGATCGAATCGCATGCCGAGGAAATCGTGCGCGGCCTGGAAAAGGTCTATGCCTCCAAGGGCGTGCTGTGCGAGTTCGATCTCGCCGACGGCGTGCAGTTCCACGGCGAACCCGGCGACTTGCAGGAATTGCTCGGCAATCTGCTGGAAAACGCGTTCAAGTGGGCGAACTCGCGGGTGCTGCTGACGGTCCAGCCCGGCGAGACCGCGGCCAACCGGCGGCCCGGCCTGTTGCTTGCGGTCGACGACGACGGCCCCGGCATTCCGCCCGAGAAGGTCGCATCGATCCTGCAGCGCGGCGTGCGCGGCGACGAACGCGTGCACGGCCACGGCATCGGCCTGGCGATCGTGCAGGATCTGGTGCGGGGTTATCGCGGCACCCTGGATGTCACGCCGTCGCAGGAACTGGGCGGGACGCGGTTCGAAGTGAAGCTGCCGCCGGGGTTGTAGGCCTGGCTTGCGCGGTGTTTGCGCGGGCCTGAGTTCGATTCGCGCGCAGGGCGATCGACCTGCGACTCACTCAATCTTTTTGGCGGGCGAGGCTTCGGTCCCGGCGCTCTCCTGTGGTTCGCGGGTTCGAAAGTCCGAGGCGATCCTGGCGAAGGTCGTCGCAACCCAAGCCCTGACGCAGAAGATTTCGTGTTCGCGACGGTTGTTTGAGTCAATGCTTCCGCGTGAAGCGAAACGACTGCGTTCACGCAAACGGCGAAGGCCCGTAGAACCGGATCAAGTGCGCGGCCACCCGCGGCATGCGCGCCAGCAACGCGTCGGGATTGCTGAAATGGCATTCGCTGACGACGGCGAAGAATTCCTCCGGCGCGTCGGCCGCGGTGATGCGGATGCCGTGCAGGTAGCCGGCGTCTTCGTCGTCGTTCGCTGAGCGATCCGGGTCTTCGTCCTCGGCATCGAGCAAGGCATCGACCTCGTCGCCGAAATCCTCGTAGGCCGCCTGGAAATCGCGCGCCCATTCGAGCTGCCATTCGCGCGGCAGCGGCGGCGTGCCGTCGACCACGCCATCGAGAAAATCCAGCTTGTGCGCCATTTCGTGGACCACGACCATGTCGCCGCGATGCGGCGCCGCGCATTCGGCGGCGACGTCGGCCCAGGACACGATCAGCACGCCGTTGTCGTGCGACTCGCCGCTGATTTCCTCGTGCCACTCGTGCTGCACGTCGTTTTCGTCGAAGTCGACCAGCTTGACCCGGAACTCGTCGGGATAGACCAGCATCTGCGACCAGCCGTGCAGGCCTTCGGCGCCGAACTCCAGCAGCGGCAGGCAGCACATCGCCGCGAGCATGCAGTGCTGGACTTCGTCCAGCTGCAGGCCCTGTACCGGGGTGATGGTTTTCTCGCGCAGGAAGCGCGCGCTCAGTTCGCGCAGCCGCTGCTGTCGCGGCGCGTCCAGATCGTTCGCCCACGGCAAGGCGGCGACGGTGATGCGCCACAGGTCGTCGTCGATGGATGGGGCGGGGCGCCGCAGACGGCGCAGGAACTCGAACAAGGTACGGCGGCCTGGACGATCAGCGGGACGATCCGATCAGCGGAACATGCCCGGCAGGAAATTGTGCCAGCGCGGCGACTGCAAGCGGTTGGTGCTGTCCGAATCGCTGTGCATGCTCGGCTTGGCCTTGGTGTCGCGCGCGGTCGGCGGCGGCGCGCTGGTGCGCGCGGCGGGGCGGTCGGCGGCGGCGGTCTTCTGCGAGGCCGAGCAGGCGTCGGCCTGGCTGAGCTTGTTGACCTCGCGCGCACTCACCTCCGCGACGACCAGGACACTGGCGAGGGCGAGCAGCAGGCAGGTGCAGATCCGTAACATGGCGGAATCCTTGGAGGTCGGCCCGGCGATGCGCCCGGGACCATTGCCGACTATAGCGCGAAACCGTTACCGAATCCGGCCGTTCGGCCGGATGGTCATCGCGTGCGCCCGGCCGTTCGGCCGGATTGTCGTCAGGTGCGCCCGGCTGTCCGGCGGGGCCGTCGCTTGTGCGCCGCAGCAAGCGCCGGTCCGGGTTTGCGCCAGACTGGGTCCATGCCGAACGCCCGTCTGCCGCTGACCGCGCCCGCCCTGCGCCGGGCCTTGATCTCCGGCGCGCGCCGGGTCATCGCCGGCCGCGACCTGCTCAACCGGATCAACGTGTTCCCGGTCGCCGACGGCGATACCGGCAACAACCTCGCGCATACCCTGGGCAGCCTGCTGAACGGGGCGCTGAGCCGGCGCAGCCGCCACATCGGCGAACTGCTCAAGCGCATCGGCGACGACGCCATCGACGGCGCGCGCGGCAATTCCGGGGCGATCCTGGCCCAGTTCCTGCACGGCGTGGCCGAACACGCGCGCGCCCAGCCCGAACTGGACGCGGCCACCCTGGCCGCGTCGGTGCGCCATGGCGCGGCCAATGCCCGGGCCGCGCTGGCGCACCCGGTCGAGGGCACCATCCTGAGCGTCATCAACGCCTTCGCCGATGCGCTGGAGGAGGCCGCCGCGGCCAGCGCCGACGGCGACCCGCGTCCGGGCTTCGTCAGCGCGCTGGCGCGGGCGCGCGCGGCGCTGGCGTACACGCCGCAGCAGATGGCGTTGTTGCAGAAAGCCGGGGTGGTCGATGCCGGCGCGCAAGGTTTCGTCGACCTGCTCGAAGGCATCGCCGAATTCGTCGACGGCGGCCCGCGCGCGCTGCGCATGCACGGCGCCGGCATCGCCGCGAACGAAGGCTGCGGCGGCCATGGACATGCCGCCGATCATGCCGATCCGGCGATTCCCGCCTTGCACGAAACGGTCGATCCGTTGCGGCGCTGGTGCAGCGAATGCCTGCTGGTTGGCGAGAACCTGCCGCGCGATCGCTTGCGCGAGGCGCTCGAAGCGATCGGCGCCGATTCGCTGGTGCTGGCCGGCGGCGCCACGCGCATGCGCGTGCATGCCCACGTCGGCGCCCCGCAGGCGTTGTTCGACGCGTGCGCGCGGTTCGGCGCGGTCGAGGGCATGAAGGCCGACGACATGCTCGCGCAGCAGCGCAGCATCGAACGCGTGCAGCGCGTGGCCGTGGTCACCGACAGCGCCGCCGACCTGCCCGAGGAACTGGCCGAGCACTACGGCCTGCACGTGGTGCCGGTCCGGGTGTCGATCGACGGCCGCGATTACCTCGACAAGACCGGCCTGGTGACCGCCGAGTTCTATCGGCGCATGGCGGTCAGCGCGGACCTGCCGCGCACCAGCCAGCCGCCGCCGGGGGATTTCCGCCGCGCCTTCGAATTTTTGCTGGGCCATCGCGCCCAGGTGCTGTACGTGGGGCTGTCGCGGGCGGTGTCGGGCACCTTGCAGTCGGGCGAACAGGCCGCCGGCCGCGCCGACGACAGCGGTTCGCGCCGGGTCCAGGTGTTCGACACCTTCAACGCCGCCGGCGGCCAGGCCTTGCTGGCCTGGCGCGCGGCCGAGCTGGCCGCCGACGGGATCGAACTGGCGGCGATCGTGGCCGAACTCGAACGGCTGCGGCCGTTGACCCTGACCTGGGCGATGGCGCGCGATATCTCGCATGCGGTGCGCGGCGGCCGGATTCCGCCGTGGGCGACGCCGCTGGTGCGGTTCACCGGCTTGACCCCGATCGCGAAGATCAAGCCCGAGGGCCGGTTGGGCGTCAGCGGCGGGGTGTTCGCCAAGGCCGGCGCGCCGGAAGCGTTCGCGCGCTACATCGCCCGGCGCGCGCCGCGCAGCCAGCGCTGGCGCGCGATCGTCGGCCATTGCGATGCGCGCGCGGACGGCGAACGCCTGCTCCAAGCGCTGCGGCGGCGGCTGGATCTGGAACAGGTCTGGCTGGTCGAGACCGGCCCGGCCCTGGGCGCGCATGCCGGGCGCGGCGCGTTGCTGGTGTCGTTGCAGCCGGTACCCGGAGCGGTTTGAGGATGGCGTCGGTCGCGACACGGGACCGCCGTCGCATGGCCTACCTGTAGGAGCGGCGCGAGCCGCGACCGCGACAATGCGGTTACGGCGCAGGTCCCTGCAGCCCGCGTCGTGGCCGAGGTTTCGCGGTCGCAGCTTACGCAGCTCCTACAGTCGGATACGGGGCCGCCGCGGCGGCTCCTGACGGCCTGTCTGTAGGAGCGGCGTGAGCCGCGACCGCGCCGATTCGGCTACGGCGCAGGTCACGGCAGCCAACGTCGTTGCCGAGGTTTCGCGGTCGCAGCTTGCGCAGCTCCTACAGTCGGATACGGTGCCGCCGCGGCGACTCCTGATGGCCTGCCTGTAGGAGCGGCGTGAGGCGCGACCGCGCCGATTCGGCTATGGCGCAGGCCACGGCAGCCAACGTCGTTGCGGAGGTTTCGCGGTCGCAGCTTGCGCAGCTCCTACAGTCGGATACGGGACAGCCCGGGGGCGAACGCGACCTAGGACCGCCGCCGCATGGCCTGCCTGTAGGAGCGGCGCGAGCCGCGACCGCGCGAATGCGGCTACGGCGCAGGTCACGGCAGCCAACGTCGTTGCCGAGGTTTCGCGGTCGCAGCTTACGCAGCTCCTACAGTCGGATACGGGGCCGCCGGCGCGACGGCGACCGCGCACCTCGGTGAATGCAACCCGCACGCGGGGCACAACCCGTATGCCACCACCGTCTTGCGCGGATCGCCAATCGATCCCCGCCGCGCTCGAACCCGCGCTGGCTCCCGCATAATCCGCGCATGCCGTTCGACCCACTCTCTCCGCAGTTGTCCGTGGTCACCCAACTGGCGCCGGTGTCGGTGGCGCTGCTGGTGGCCGCCTACGCGATCGGTTCGCTGTCGGGCAGCCTGCTGCTGGGCAAGCTGCGCGGGGTCGACATCCGCACCCAGGGCAGCGGCAATGCCGGCGGCACCAATGCCTTCCGCACCCAGGGCCTGCGTTTCGCCGCCGCGGTGGTGGTGTTCGACATCGGCAAGGGCGCGCTGGCGACCTGGCTGGCGCTGCGCTACGCGCCGGTCGGGCATGCCTTGTCGGTGACCTCGCACGGGTATCTGGCCGCGTTCGCCGCGGTGCTCGGCCATGTCTGGCCGATCTGGCACGGGTTTCGCGGCGGCAAGGGCGCGGCGACCCTGGTCGGCGGGCTCGCGGTGCTGTGGCCGTTCGTGCTGCCGATCCTGCTGGCGGTGTGGGCGATGGTGATCGTGCTCAGCGGCTATGTCGGCCTGGCCACGTTGATCGCCGCGCTGTGCCTGCCGCTGCTGGCCTGGCTCGGCGATGCCGGTCTGCCGCGGCTGTATTTCGCCCTGGCCGCGGCGGTGCTGATCGTGTTCACCCATCGCGGCAATCTCGCGCGCCTGCGCGCCGGCACCGAATCGCGCTTCAACGGCGCCCGTCTGCTGCACCGTTGGCGCCGGAGCTGATGGACGATCGCGCGCTGCTGCAACGCCTGATCGAAGGTCCCGCCACCGGCGACGCACTGGCCAGCGCGGCCGGGCAGACCCGCGCCGCGGTTTGGAAACGCATCGAGGCCTTGCGCGAGGCCGGGGTCGCGATCGAGGCCAAGCCCGGTCGCGGCTATGCCTTGTCGCAGCCGCTCGACCTGCTCGACGCGCAGGTGATCAGCGTCGCCATGCAGGCCGATGCGCGCGCGCGCCTGGCGGGGCTGGACGTGGCCTGGACGATCGATTCGACCAACAGCGAGCTGCTGCGCCGGCCCACGCCCGCGCACGGCGCCGCGGTGCTGCTGGCCGAACGCCAGACCGGCGGGCGTGGCCGGCGCGGCCGGGTCTGGGCCTCGCCGCTGGCCGCGCATCTGTACCTGTCGCTGTCGCGCAGCTTCGGCGGCGGCCTCGCGCGTCTGGGCGGGCTGAGCCTGGTCGCCGGCATCGCCGCGGTCGAGGCCTTGCAGCGCCTGGGCTATGCCGACGTGCGATTGAAATGGCCGAACGATCTGGTCGTGCTCGACGGCGCCGGCCTGCGCAAACTCGGCGGCCTGCTGATCGAGGGCGGCGGCGAATACGCCGGTCCGGCGCGGGCGGTGATCGGCCTCGGCCTCAACGTGCGCATGCCGGCCGCGGCCGCGGCGCAGATCGATCAACCCTGGTGCGATCTGGCGACGCTCGCGGCGCAGCGCGCGCTGTCGCGCAACACTGTCGCCGCCGCCTTGCTCGACAGCCTGCTGCCGGCGCTGGACGAATTCGACGCCGCCGGCCTGGCGCCCTTCATCGACCGCTACGCCGCGTTCGACGCCCTGGCCGGGCAGGCGGTGACCGTCCACGGCGCTCAGGCCGATCACGCCGGCACCGCGATCGGCCTGGCCGACGACGGCGCGCTGCGGGTGCGTCTGGCCGATGGCGAAGAACGCCGTTTCCATGCCGGCGAAGTCAGCGTGCGCCGCGGCGCGGGAGACGCGCGATGAGCGCCTGGTTGTTCGATCTGGGCAATACCCGGCTCAAGTGCGCGCCGCTGGATGCGCACGGCCGCCCCGGCCCGGCGCTGGCGTTGCCGCATCGCGAGGAAGACGTCGCCGCGGCCTTGGCCGAGGCGCTGCCCGACGAGCGCATCGAGGTCGCGTATCTGGCCAGCGTCGCCCATCCGGCGCTGCGCATGGCGGTGTTGCAGGCGCTGACCGAACGTTGCGGACGGATCTCGATCGCGCGCACCCAACCGAGTTTCGAACTGGACGGTTTCGGCCGCGTGCGCATCGCCTATGCCGACCCGCGCAAGCTCGGTGTCGACCGTTTTCTCGCCTTGCTGGGCGCGCACGCGCGCGGCGAAGGCGCGGCCTTGATCTGCGGCGTCGGCACCGCGTTGACCATCGACCTGCTGGACGCCGACGGCCTGCATCACGGCGGCCTGATCGCGCCGTCGCCGACGCTGATGCGCGAAGCGCTGCACGGCCGCGCGCCGCAACTGCCCGAACTCGGCGGCCAGCGCATGTCGTTCGCCTCCGACACCGAGGATGCGTTGGCGTCGGGCTGCGACGGCGCGGCGTTGGCGCTGATCGAACGCAGCCTGACCGTGGCCAAGTTGAAGCTGGGCACGGTGCCGCAGTTGCTGCTGCACGGCGGCGGCAGCGACGCGCTCGCCGCCGCGCTGCCTGCGCCGATCGCCGCGCCGACCCTGGTGCTGGAAGGTCTCGCGATCTGGGCCGGAATCGAAACTTCGCGTTGAGCGGGGCGGCGACCGGGCAGGCTAGAATCCGCGCATGCTCGTTCGTGCCCTCATCGTCCTGCTGATCGCGCTCAACCTCGGCGTCGCCGCGTGGTGGATCGCGCGGCCCGCGCCGCCCGCGCCGCCGCGGGAACAACTTCCGCTCGGCGTGGCGCGGCTGCGGATGGTCGACGAACCGCGCAGCACGGCCAAGCCGCAAGCCGTTGCGCCAGCGAAGGCGACGGCCGCTGCCGCGCCGGCAGCGTCATCGCCGGCTCCGCTGCCCGCGTCGGCCGCGCCTGCGAGTTCGACACCGACCACGGCGGCGGAGAAACCGCCAACGCCGCCGGCCGCATCGCCGCCTGCGACCTCCGCGGTAGCGACGGCCACGCCGTTACCGACGACACCCGCTCCCACGCCCGCGCCGATCGCGCCGCCGCCCGAAGCCAAGCCGCAATGCTTCAGCATCGGCCCGTTCGCCGATACCGCCGCGGCCGCCGAGGCACGCGCCAAGCTGCAACCGCTGGCGCAGAAACTGGCCACGCGCACCCAGGCCGGCACCAGCAATGCACGCGGCTGGCGCGTGTACATGCCGCAGGCGAGCGCCGAGGCCGCGCAGGCGACCGCGCAGCGCATCCGCGCGGCCGGTTTCAGCGACCTGTTCGTGATGAGCGGCAGCGAAGCCAACGCCATCGCCCTGGGCCGTTTCCGCAGCGAGGAGTCGGCGCGCAAGCGCGGCGCCGAGTTGAGCGCGGCCGGCTTCACCGCGCGGGTCGAAGCGCTCGGCGAAAGCGGCGAAGGCCCGACCTGGATCGATGTCGCCACCACCACCTCCAACGGCGATGCGCTGCGCCGCGCCGCCGGCGCCTCGCGCTGGCGCGGCCGTTCCTGCGCCGGTTTGGGCTGATCGCGACCCGCCGGCCGTCGCGCTGTCGCGATGAGACCCGGGCGCGATAGAATGCGCCGGCGCCATTGATCCGCTCGATGGTCGCCTGTCACCTCAAGCTGCCGCTTTAGCTCAGTTGGTAGAGCACTCGCCTTGTAAGCGAGCGGTCGTCCGTTCGATTCGGACAAGCGGCACCACGTGACGCCGAGAAGAACACAAGCGCCCGGCCACCCCATCCGAAGGCCGCGCCCTTTCCGGCCGCACACCTCGCCGCAGTTCCGCCGCCGCCAGCCAAGCGCATCCACTGCGTGCGCCACCATTCGCTCGCACCGCGAGCCGCTAAACCACACGCAGCGAATTGCCCACCACGCAACTGCGCACCGCAAGCGCGTTGAACTCGCCGCGCATCAACGCAACGCGCCTTCACCTCCCCATTTTGCGCACGCCTTCACGGTTAAGCCCAGTTCGCGCTTAGGCACTAGAATGCCCCCATCGTCGGCGGCCGCAACGGCCCTGTTGCGGCGATCGCGCGATGCCGCGGGCATCGTCCGCGTTCACCTATCGATGCCGCGCGCTCATCCGTCAGCCAGCGCGGCAGAGGACATCCTTATGAATCGTACCTATCCCCCGGTTTCGTTGATCGGTGCGCCGACCGACGTCGGTGCCGGCCATCGCGGCGCGCGTCTGGGACCCGAGGCGCTGCGCATCGCCGGTCTCGGCGAAGCCCTGGCCGCGCGCGGCGTCGACGTGGTCGATCGAGGCAATCTCGACGGCCCGCGCAATCCCTGGCAGAAACCGGTCGAAGGCTATCGCCATCTGCCCGAAGTGGTGACCTGGAACCGTCTGGTGATGGACGCGGTCGGCGCGGAACTGCGCGCCGGACGCATGCCGATCCTGCTCGGCGGCGATCACTGCCTGGGGCTCGGCTCGATCACCGCGGTGGCGAACTACTGCCGCGAAACCGGCAAGCAGCTGCGCGTGCTGTGGCTCGACGCGCACGCCGATTTCAACACCAGCCAGGTCACCCCGTCGGGCAATATCCACGGCATGCCGGTGTCGTGTCTGTGCGGCATCGGCCCGCAGGAACTGACCACGCTCGGCGGCCCGGCGCCGGCGATGCGCGCCGAGGACATTCGCCAGATCGGCATCCGCTCGGTCGATCCGGGCGAGAAGCAATTGATCCAGCAACACGGTCTGGACGTGTACGACATGCGCTACATCGACGAGATCGGCATGAAGCGGGTGATGGAGGAAGCGCTGGAAGGCGTGGACGACAACACCCATCTGCATGTGAGCTTCGATGTCGACTTCCTCGACCCGAGCATCGCTCCGGGCGTGGGCACCACGGTGCCGGGCGGTCCGAACTATCGCGAAGCGCAGCTGGTGATGGAGATGATCGCCGACAGCGGACGGCTCGCGTCGCTGGACATCGTCGAACTCAATCCGATCCTCGACAAGCGCAACCGCACCGCCAAACTGTCGGTGGACCTGGTCGAAAGCCTGTTCGGAAAATCCACCTTGATGCGCGAGTGAGGCCGGCCGCGTCGATGTCGGCCGGCGATGAATCGCGGCTGACGCCGAAACGGGCGAACCCATGTAAGGCATTGTTTCGCGTGGCTTTCGCGTCTCACTCCACGCGGGCTTCACGTTCATTCGCGTCTGATCGGCTTCAGGACGCGACGAGTGGCGCGGCCGCTATGACCAAGGAGATTCTATGAAGCGTTTGACTGCCCTGTTGCTGCTGGCCCTGTTCTCGATGGGCACCCTGAGTGCTTGCAACACCGTGGCCGGCGCCGGTAAGGACGTGAAGAAGGCCGGCGAAAAGGTCGAGCAGAAGGCCGAAGAAGTACGCGACGGCAAATAAGCAGCCCGAACCGATATAAGCAAAAAGGCCGGAGCGATCCGGCCTTTTTGTTTGCCCGGCGTTTTGTTCGCGAGGCGCGCTTGGGTGATGGTTACGCCAAGCAGCGCTCAGTTTACGGCTGAAGGATTCACTTCGTTCATCGACATCAAGTCCGGGCTAACGCAATCGTGATCGGATGCGAATGCCGCGGCTGCGAAGCTGGCCTCGTGATCTCGGCAGGCCGATCACGCACGACGCCATCGACATGGCGAAGTGCGCGGCGCCGAATCCGAATCCCCCAACTGAAGGAGTGGACATCGATGAACAAAGACATCATTGCCGGCAAGTGGACCCAGATCAAAGGCAAGGCCAAGGCGAAGTGGGGCGACCTGACCGACGACGTATTCGATGTCGCCGAAGGCAACTCCGAATACCTGGCCGGCAAGCTGCAGGAACGCTATGGCTGGGAAAAAGATCGTGCCGAGAAGGAAGTGCGCGAGTTCGGCAAGACCTTGAACTGACGCAACGCGTTTGATCGATGCAACAAGCGGCGCCGATCAAACCTGCTGATCGCGCCGCGCGCTAATCGCATCGGCGCGGTTGTGGACAGTCGCCGATGCGAGGTACGAGGAGAAGCGGGCCGGATGCGAATCCGGCCCGTTTTTATTACGTGTGCATTCGACTGATCGAAGCAGGACGCGAGACGATTCGCGACTCACCACCGACGCGACGGCGGATCGGCGACGAAGCCGCTGGGAAACGCGTTGGGCTCGTTGCGATTGCGGTAGTACGGATCGCGATAGCGCGGCACCACGCCGCGCGCGACCAGACTGCCGTAGTCGTCGTAGCGCAACTGCAGGATCTGCGCCGGCGAACGCGAGGCGCGCACGAACTGGGTCTGCGACACCGGCGACCATTCGCGCGAGCCGTGACCGGTGCCGATCGATTGCGCGGCCGCATCGGCGGCGGCCGATTCGCGGCTCATCTCGCTCGCCGCCGGCGCGGGCGCGGCATTGCCCGAGGCGCGACGCTCGGCCTTGGCCGCTTCGCCTTCGCGCGCCATCGGCGGATACGGGTAGGGATACGGATACGGACGCGGCGGTTCGCGATAGGTTCGCTCCTCGAACACCGCCACGCCGATCACGCCGACGTTGTCGGGCCGGCCGGTGCGCGCGGCGTAGCTGTCGGGCAGGTCGGTGAACACGAACTGGGCCACGTCGTCGAGCGACTTGCGCCAGCCATTGATCTCGGTGGATTGCCAGGCATCGAGCACATAACCGGCCTGCGACGGGTTGGCGGTCTGACCGCTGACCGCGTTGACGCCGTCGACCGACAGCACCACCAGCACGCGCTGGCCGGTGGTGTTGGTCAGGCGCACCGAATAGCGGTGGCCCGGGGTGCCGGCGATCCATTGCTGGCCGCGATGGGGCCAGCTCGGCAGCCAGTCGCCGTTGTCGCGGTCGACCACGGCGACATCGACCAGCGGGCGGGCGTAGCTCGGGGTGCAGGCGCTTGCGGTCAACGCGGCGCCGGCGAGCAGGACTAGCGAGCGGAACATGGCGGGTCTCCTGGTGGTCGATGAGGGGCTCGATCCTGCAAACGCCCGCCCGATCGAAACGGGGTTGTGGCTGCGATCACAGGCCCGATCGCGCGAGTTCGCCGGCCGACGGCGCTCAGCTGCCGCTCAGGCGGACGGCCCCTCCCGCCGGGTCGGCCGCGGCGGCCAGCGGGTACACTGGCCGACCACGATCCACCCGCGATTCACCATGACCCAGACCCGCGTCCTGACCGGCATCACCACCTCCGGCACTCCTCACCTCGGCAATTACGTCGGCGCGATCCGCCCGGCGGTCGCCGCCAGCCTCACGCCGGAGGTGGAGAGCTTCTATTTCCTCGCCGACCTGCATGCGCTGATCAAGGTCACCGAGCCCGAGCGCGTGCAGCGCTCGACCCTGGAGATCGCCGCGGCGTGGCTGGCCTGCGGCCTGGACCCGGACAAGGTGTGGTTCTACCGGCAGAGCGAAATCGTCGAGATTCCGGAGCTGAGCTGGTTCCTGACCTGCGTCGCCGGCAAGGGCATCCTCAACCGCGCGCATGCCTACAAGGCCGCGGTCGACAAGAACCGCGCCGAGGGCGAGGATGACGACGCGGCGATCAATGCCGGCCTCTTCATGTACCCGGTGCTGATGTCGGCCGACATCCTGGTGTTCAACGCGCACAAGGTTCCGGTCGGCCGCGATCAGGTCCAGCACATCGAGATGGCGCGCGATTTCGCCCAGCGCTTCAATCATCTGTACGGCGAGCATTTCGTGCTGCCCGAAGCGCTGATCGAAGAAAGCGTGGCGACCCTGCCGGGCCTGGACGGCCGCAAGATGAGCAAGAGCTACGACAACACCATTCCACTGTTCGCGCCGCGCGAGCAGTTGAAGAAGCTGATCTATTCGATCGTCACCGATTCGCGCGCGCCCGGCGAACCCAAGGACACCGAAGGTTCGGCGCTGTTTCAGATCTACCAGGCGTTCGCCAGCGTCGAGGAAACCGAAGCGATGCGGCGCGCATTCGCCGGCGGCATCGCCTGGGGCCAGGCCAAGCAGGCCTTGTTCGAACGCATCGACGCGGAAATTTCTCCGCTGCGCGAGAAGTACGAAACGCTGATCGCGCAGCCGCACAAGATCGAGGAAATATTGATCGACGGCGCGCGCCGGGTGCGCGAGCGTTACGCGCATTCGACCATGAAGCGCCTGCGCGCGGCGGTGGGTCTGCGCGATCTGTCGCAGGTGCCGGCCGCATCGGCATCCGCCGATGCCGATGCGAAAACGGCTTCGGTGCCGGTGTTCAAGCAGTATCGCGAAGCCGATGGGCAGTTCTATTTCAAGCTTGCCGATGGCGAACAGGTGTTGCTGCAGAGCCGCGGTTTCGCCTCGCCCAAGGACGTGGGCCAGCTGATCGGCGCGGTCAAGGCCGGTCGCGGCGAGCTGGACGCGGTGTTGGCCGCGTCCGAGCCGGTCGAAGCCTCGCGACACGCGGCGATCGCCGCGGCGCTGGCGGCGATCGCGCAGGCCGAGGCCGACGCGCGCGCGGCCAAGGAGTCGGCCCAGTCGTGAGTCGCTTCGTCGAACTCAATCTGGCGCTGATCCTGTTCCTGCCGTGGTTCGCGATCCTCGGCGCCTTGTTCTGGCTGTATCCGCGCCGGCCGCGCAACCCGGCGCGCAAGTTGTTCGATGCGGTGTCGCTGGCGGTGTCGGTGTGCGCGTTCGTGCTCACCGTGCATTGGGCGCACCTGCATGCCGGACGCGGCCACGGCGCGATGTGGCCGCAGATTCTCGCCACCTCGCTGGGCTATGGCGTGTTCCTGCTGGTGCTGGCGATCGCCTGCGCGGTGCGTTGGCGGTGGTTGCGCGGGGGGGTCGATCATCGTCAGTGAGAACGGGCGAATCCGCCGGCGAATCCGCGAAACGATGCCGACCAAAGCCGCATCGCGGCGACCAGCCATGACGGCATAGACTGCAAGCCAGTCACAGCCCGATTCTTCGCCATGACCCCAGCTTCCGATCCGAGCACGAACGCGGCCTGCGAACACGGCATCGTCACCGTCGACACCGGCTTTCATCGCCCGGTGTTCGACGCGGCCTATCTGCTCGTCGAGAACGGCCGCGCCGCCTTCGTCGATTGCGGCACCCAGCATTCGATCCCGGCCCTGCTCGATGCGCTCGCGCGGCAAGGCCTGACCCCGGCCGAGGTCGACTGGCTGATCCTCACCCACGTGCATCTCGATCACGCCGGCGGCGCCGGCGCGCTGATGCGGCGGCTGCCGAATGCGCGCGCGGTCGTGCATCCGCGCGGCGCGCCGCACATGATCGATCCTTCGGTATTGGTGGCCGGTGCCACCGCGGTCTACGGCGCCGAGGAAATCGCCCGCAGTTACGGCGAGATCGTGCCGATTCCGGCCGAGCGCGTGGTCGTCGCCAAGGACGGCCACGTCGTCGATCTGGCCGGACGGCCGCTGCTGTGCGTGGACACGCCCGGGCATGCGCGCCATCACCTGTGCGTGTGGGATCAGCGCAGCCGCGCCTGGTTCACCGGCGACACCTTCGGCCTGTCGTATCGCGAATTCGACACGCCGCGCGGCCCGTTCGTGCTGCCGACCAGTTCGCCGGTGCAATTCGAACCCGAGCCGCTCAAGGCCTCGATCCGTACCTTGCTGGCGCGCGATCCCGAGGCGATGTACCTGACCCATTACGGCCGGGTCGGCGACGTGCAGCGGCTCGGCGCCGAACTGATCGAGCAGATCGACGCGATGGTGCGGCTCGCGCGCGCCGCGCCGGCGGCCGGCGACGCTCGGCACGCGCACCTGGTCGCGGCGCTGTCCGATTACTTCCTGGCGCGCGCGCGAGCGCACGGCAGCGCGCTGAGCCCGGCGCAGATGCAGGAGGTGCTGGCGGTCGACATCGAGCTCAATGCCCAGGGCCTGGAAGTCTGGCTGGATCGGCGCGGTTGAGCCGTCGCCGGGGACCGGCTCGCTGAACCGACAGCGCATCGTCGCGGCGGCGCCGCGCGGCCGTCACAGGCATTGAATCGTTGCCGGGGTAGCTTGAGCCCGATCACGTAGCATCCCCCTCCACATCGCCGATGCCCGTCGTGCCGCTGCGACTTCGCCATTTCCTGCCGCTGTCGATCCAGCGCCTGCCCGCGCAGGACGATGCCGTCGCGCCCGCGGCCGATTCGGCGCCGCCTCCGCGCGACGACGGGCCGGACGACGGCCGGCAATCCGCGCTGGAATCCTATGGCCTGCTCGACAGCGTGCCGGAGTCGGCCTACGACGATCTGGTCCGGCTTGCCGCGACCTTGTGCGGTACTCACGGCGCGGCGATCGCGCTGATCGATCGCGACCGGGTCTGGTTCAAGGCGCGGCACGGTGTCGACGCCGCGGAACTGCCGCGCTCGCATTCGATCTGCAACCAACTGATCGGGCAGGTGCGGCCCGATGAGTTGCTGTTGATCGGCGACGTCGCCCAGGACCCGCGTTTCGCCGCGCTCGGCCTGAGCCTGCAAGGCGGGCATGCGCTGCGCTTCTACGCCGGCGCGGCCCTGATGAGTCCCGACGGCCATCCGCTGGGCACCCTGTGCGTCCTCGACACCCAGCCGCGCGCGTTGTCGCCGGCGCAGGCCGACGGTCTGGCGGCGTTGGCGCGACAGATCCAGCATCTGTTCGAACTGCGCCGGTATGCGATCGAGCAGCGCCGCCTGTTGTCCGAGCGCGAGGCCTTCGCTCAGCAACTGGAAAGCGCGCAGGCCGATCTGCAGCGTCGACACGACCTGCTGCAGCACAGCGCCAGCCACGATGCGCTGACCGGGCTGCTCAATCGCAGTGCGTTGGCGCAATTGCAGGACAGTCCGGACGCGATGCAGCGCCTGGGTCGCGCGGCCTATACCCTGATGGTGATCGACGTCGATCACTTCAAGCAGGTCAACGATCGCCACGGCCATCTGCTCGGCGATCGCGCCTTGCGCGCGGTCGCCGACGCGGTGGCCGCATCGATACGCGAGGACGATATCGCGGTGCGCTACGGCGGCGAGGAATTCCTGGTGGTGCTGCCGGGTACGCGTCTGGCCACCGCCAGCGAAATCGGCGAACGCATCCGTCAGCGCGTCGCGCGTTCGTCGTTGCCGTTCGCGCTGACCGTGTCGATCGGCGTAGCCGGCGGCGAGCCCGGACGCGATGCGCCCGAGCAGGTGTTCGATCGCGCCGATCAGGCCTTGTACCGGGCGAAGGCGTCGGGGCGCGATCGGCTGGTGGTCGACGACAGCTGAGCGCGCGACGCGCTCGCGTTTAGTCCCACTGATTCGGCGGCGGTCCGCGCTCGGGATGCTTCATCTGCACGACGCAGAAGCGATGGCCGGTCGGCGCCTGCATCACCCACCAGCGCTTGATGAATTCGACCCGGGTAGCGCCGAGTTTTTCCAGGCGATCGGCTTCGGCTTCGATGTCGTCGCTTTCGATGTCCAGATGCACGCGCGAGGAATGCGAGACTTTCTGCACCGCGACGTAGAGCTCGTCGGCGGTATTGGCGAGCTGCGCGTATTGCGCGCCGTCGCCATCGTCTTCGTCGGTTTCGCCGCGGGCCAGGCCGAGCGCGCCGCTCCAGAAATCGGCGGCGGGGTCGATCTGTCCGGTCTGACAATCGATGATGAAGCCGGCCAGGCGGCTGCGGTGGGCCATGTCGTCGCTCCGTTGTCTCAGGTCGAGCGACAGACTGCCGCGTCGGCGGCGAATGCGGAAGTGTCCGGGTGTCGAGGCGGTCGCATTTCGTTTGCGATTTTTTGCGGTGATGCCGCACCGGCTTTCGTCGCGAACCGCTCGCGGATGCGTTCAGCGCCCAGGGTACTCGCGCTCGTGGCCGTCGCCGTCGACGGCCTGCGCGGCGGCCTTGCGGTACAGCGCGTATTCGCCGCGGTTCATAGCGAAATTCTGCAAGGCGAACACGGCCGAGTTGCGGGTTTCGGCGTCGGTCTGCGGATCGGCGGCCAGCGCGAGCAGACTGTCCTTGAGCCGGTCCGAACGCGTGCTGGAAGCGTTGATGCCGGCGATCGCGGCCTGACGCACCGACAGATCGGGATCGAGCATCGCGCGTTGCAGGATCTCTTCGTTGCCGGCGTGCTTGTTCCACTGCACCGACTGCACCACCGCGCTCGCGCGCACCGCCGGATCGGGATGCTGGCGCAGTTCGCTCAGGCGCTCGAGCAAGGGCGCGGCGTCTTCGCTGGCGACCACGGTCGGCGCGAGCATGTCGACCAGTTGCTTGAGCATGGCCGGATCGCGCTCGGCCTGCAGCTGGCGCGACAGCAGTTCGCGCACCTGCGGCTGGTCGAGCGAGAACGCCTTGAGCAGGTCCAGTCCGTTGCGGCGCGACTCGGGGTCGCCGCTGTCGGCGAGTTGCCGGGCCATTCGCAATACCTCGTCGTTGGCCACGGCCTGCAGCACCGCGAGCAAGGCGCCGCGCTTGTCGAGTTCGGTTTCGAAGCTGTAGTCGCGCAGCAGTTCGCGCAGGTAGGCCGGGTCGCGGCGCGCGCGCTGGATCATGCGTTCGGAATCGTTGGGCGGCGTGCCGGTCGCGCCGTAGCCGTCGGGCGCGTGATTGCCGCCGTTCGCGCGCGTCTGCGCCGCATGCGCGTGGCCGCGCGCCGCGATCGATGCCGGCGGTGTTGGCGGCGCGGCCGACGATGCGGTCGCCGCGCGCGTGATCAAGCTGCCGACGACGCCACCGAACAGCGCGGCGGCGAGCAAGGCGAAGCCGAGTGGGATGGGTTTCATGCGACGTGGTCCGGTAATGCGATGGAGTCAGGGGCGTGCCGTG